>JBGUKX010000026.1:0-66492 GCA_045114695.1 Lachnospiraceae bacterium
CATCTGCAGTTTTCAAAGTACATTCAGAGGCCGGCGGAGACGGGCTTCCTTTTTAATCTTTTTTCATACGTTACTTGACACTATCCCCGGAATACAGATTCCGACTGTGACTTGCTGTTTCCGGATGCGACGTATTGCCGGTCCATCTTAGGATTTGCCCCGGGCAAATTCTTAGATGGACTCATACAGAGTAGTAACCCCGATACTTTCGTATTCGGGAACATACTTCCGCTCCTTCAGGACAGTGATTGCGTAAATTCCGGTTATCTTCCATTATGGCAGATTCCCGCCGGCAGTCAATCCCTGTCCCGTCTCCGGGAGATCTGCGCGGCATCGTTTTTCCTGAGCGTGCGCAGGCTTATGAGTCCGACGCCTCCGCGGCCTCCCTGGCCTCCTCAAAGCCTTTTCCCTCTATGTTGAACACAGTCGCTTTCCTCCTGTCCCGGACGGTATTCCGTCCGTTCTTGTTTCTCTCAGGCAGCGCCCAAACCGTCTTCTTTTTTTCATAAGACGGGCGGTCCGGCCTTCCCTGTTCCTTACGGTCCTCAGTCAATCCGTCCCTCTTTCAGCTGCCGCATGATCCTGACGATCAGGACGGCCGCGATGAGAAAGGTCAGCAGGTCGGAAAGAGGCATCGAGCAGAGCACGCCGTCCAGTCCGAAGAAAACCGGCAGCAGCACGGCCCAGCCCACGCCGAAGACCACCTCTCTGACCAGGGACAGCAGCGAGGATGCCAGCGCCTTCCCCAGGGACTGGAGGTAGATGAAGGTCCCCTTGTTTACCGTCGCCAGGGGCATGAAGCACAGATAGGTCCGGAACGCCTTTATCGCGAACTCCCGGTAGTAGCGGCTCTCGTTGGCCGCCCCGAAGATGCCGATCAACTGACCCGGGAAGAATTCCACGATCACCAGCGCGATCAGCCCCGTGAGGAACTCGGCGATGAGAAGCTTGCGGAAGAGCTCCCGCGCGCGGTCCGGCCGGTTGGCGCCGACGTTGTAGCCGACCACCGGGATGCATCCCGCGGCAAGGCCCACGGCGATCGAGATCACGATCTGGAAGAACTTCATGACGATGCCCACCACCGCCATCGGTATCTGGGCGTATTCCGGCTGGGAGAAGACCGCGTCCCTGGCGCCGTACTTCACGATCATGTTGTTGACGGCGGCCATCGAGGCGACCAGCGAGATCTGAGAGAGAAAGCTGGTGATGCCCAGGGGCAGGAATTTCCTCATCAGCCCGGGGAACAGGCCGAAGCTGCTCTTTCCGAGCTTCACCGCCTTCATGTGGCACAGATACCACACCGCCAGTCCGGCCGTGATAAACTGTCCGCCGATGGTGGCGACGGCCGCGCCCATCATGCCCCATCTGAGGCCGTAGATGCAGATCGGGTCGAAGATGATATTGAAGACCGCGCCCACCACCGTGGACATCATGGCGAACCGGGGGCTGCCGTCCGAGCGGATCACCGGATTCATCGCCTGACCGAACATATAGGCGGGAATGCCGACGGAGATCCAGGTGAAATACTCCTTCGCGAGACGGAAGGTCTCGTCATTTACGTGTCCCCCGAACATGGTGACGAGGGGCGACTGAAAGAGGAAATACACGGCGGTCAGAACCGCGCTCACCGCCAGGACGAGAACCACCGCGCACCCGACGCTCCGGTGGGCGTCGTCCTTCCTGTCCGCCCCCAGGCTGATGCTCACGAAGGCGCAGGCGCCGTCTCCGATCATGACCGCGATGGCCAGCGCCACCACCGTGAGGGGGAAGACTGCGTTGTTGGCGGCGTTTCCGTAGGAGCCGAGATAGGCGGCGTTGGCGATGAAGATCTGGTCCACGATGTTGTAGAGGGCCGCCACCAGCAGCGAGATGATGCAGGGCACGGAGTACTTCCGCATCAGCGTTCCGATTTTTTCGGTTTCAAGATAAGCGTTTGACTTGTTTTCCATATGTCCTCCCTGATGTAAAAAAAAAGCGAGCGGCGTCAGCAGTAAGGTCTGCATCACCGTTCGCGTTATGTCCGGCTTTTCCGGAAAGCCGGGCGCTGTCATTATATCAGAACCCGGCCGTTTTTGTAAGAAAATCTTCCGCCCGGCAGGAGGGCGGCGGAGGCGGTGCGGATGTCGGGATAGGCGCCCATTCCCACTCTCGCCACCAGATAGGCGCCGAAGGCGGTCGCCTCCGCGTCGTCTCTCTGATAGACGGAGCGTCCGATCACGTCCGCGAGGAGCTGAAGGACCACGGCGGCGAGCTGCTCGACGAGGGACCGTACACGCTGGGCTGTCTGACCTATTACTTCGGAAATGACGTCGCCTCCGTCTCCTCCCGGACCAGGAAGCTGGACACCGGCGTCTGCCGGCGTTTACCGGTGGCCCAGATCCGTCAGGATGCCGATCGTCTCGACGTCGTTGGGCGTCACGCGGATATTGGAGACGTACTCCTTTCCGTCGGGATCGGTCACCTTGATCTCGATGATGCTGCCCTCGCGGACCGCGGAGGTGCGCAGCGTGTGGAAGAAGGGCCGCGCCTTCGGGTGCTCCTCGTTGAAGATCCTGAACCGGTCCTTCAGCTTCAGCAATGCCATCGGATTGACTGCCATATCTCATTTACCACCTTTCTGATGTATCTGTCCTTCCCGTCCCCCGGAAGGGACGGGAAAGAAACCACGGGAACGTCTCAGGACTCTCCGTCGCGGAGAAGTCCTTTCTGTCCTTCGGAAGAAGCCTCCCGTTTTCAGGAATCAGCTCTCTGCCCTTCAGAGGCATCCTCCTGTTTTCAGGAATCATCCCTCTGTCCTTCAGAGGTGTCCCCCCTCTTTCAGGAATCCGCTCTCTGTCCTTCAGAGGCGTCCTCCCCTTTTCCGGAAGCATCCTCCGGTTCTCCGGCGGCAGCCTCCTGCCCTCCGGCCGAAAAGCTCACGCCGCTGCCGGCGATCTCCACCTTGCGGTTGACCTTGGCGTCGTAGGTGTTCGCCTTCATGATCTCCGAGAAGTCCACCCCGGTCGCCTCCGACATGGTGTCAAACACCTGCTTCATCACGATCGGAAGATTCGCGGATATCTGGGAGGCGCCGGCCGCACCGTCGCCGGTGCCGTAGATATTGATTTTGTCGATGCTGGAGAGCGGCTTCGCGATCTCGGCAGCCATCTCGGGCATGATGCGGATCATCATCTCCGCCATCGCGGCCCCGTTGTACTTCCTGTACGCTTCCGCCTTCTTCTCCATGGCCTCGGCTTCCGCCAGGCCCTTTGCACGGATGCTCTCAGCCTCGGCCACGCCCCTGGCCCGGATGCCGGCCGCCTCGGCGTCATACTTCGCCCGGATACCGGCCGCCTCCTGCTCGGCGGCGTACTTGGCCGCTTCCGCCTGGGCCTTCTGGGCCTCAGCCTTCTTCATTTCCTCGTACTTCTGCGCCTCGGCTCTCTTCTGCCTCTGGACGAGGTCCGCCTCGGCCTGCTTCTCGGTGCGGTACTTCTCCGCGTCGGCCGCTTTTTCGACCTGGGCGGCGAGCTCCTGCTCGCGCACCTGCACCTCTTTCTGCTTCAGCTCCGCGTCGCGCTCGGTCTTCGCGATCTGCGCGTTGACCGTCGCGGTCTGGATCGTCTTCTGCTGCTCCTGCTGCTGGATCTCGTAGGCCGCGTCGGCGACCGCCTTCGCAGTGTCCGAATGTCTCTTGAGCTCCGCCTGCCGGATCAGCAGCGCGTTGTTCTTCTCCGCGATCTCCGTCTGGGCGGCGACCCTGGCGTCGTTGGCGGCCTTGTCCGCCTCCGCCTGGGCGATGGCGACGTCCCTGTCGGCCTGGGCCTTCGCGATGGCGGCGTCCTTCTTGATGCGGGACGTGTTGTCCATGCCGAGGTCGCTGATGAGGCCCTTCTCGTCGGTGACGTTCTGGATATTGCAGGAAAGGATCTCGATGCCGAGCTTCTGCATATCCTTCGACGCCTTCTCCATCACCTGATCCGAGAAGGAATCCCGGTCGGTGTTGATGGTCTTCAGCGCGAGCGTGCCGATGATCTCACGCATGTTGCCCTGAAGGGAATCCTGCAGATCCATCGTGATCTGCTCGGGCTTCTTGTTCAGGAAGTTCTTCGCCGCCAGCTGGATCGCCTCCGGAGCGGTGCCGATCCGTACCTTGGCGACCGCGTCCACGTTTACATTGATGAAGTCGTTGGTCGGAACCGACTGCTCCGTCTTGATGTCCACCGTCATCTGCCCGAGATACAGGACGTCGACCCTCTCGAGGATCGGAATCTTGATCCCGGCGCGGCCGATCAGGATCCTGGGTCTGCTTCTGAGCCCGGAGATGATGAAGGCCTTGTCCGGCGGAGCCTTGACATAGCCCGTGAGAATGATCACGAGGCCGAGCCCCACAATAATCAGAACCGGAAGATAAGTGATCAGTACGTTTCTCATAGTGCACCTCCTGCACGGTGAAAATGGTGTGCGCACCGGAGGAGGTTTTCCCGGAGGATCCGTTCTTTGGGGAGAC
Source organism: Lachnospiraceae bacterium (assembly GCA_045114695.1). Taxonomy (GTDB): domain Bacteria; phylum Bacillota; class Clostridia; order Lachnospirales; family Lachnospiraceae; genus Chordicoccus. The sequence goes on from JBGUKX010000026.1 coordinate 4,490, forward strand.
GGGACCGGTTCCGGGGGATCCGGTCTTTCCCGCCGGACTCTTTGCCGGCCGGATAATCAAAAAAGACCTCCACCGCGTGCAGACTGCAACACAGTGAAAGTCTCGCTGTTTCGACTGACCCGGACGCCGCGGGGCGTCGTCCTGACGGGCTCCAGTCAGACGGCGGTGAGGCCGTCCCGCTACTCCCTTTCTGCTGTTGGACGGGATATTAGCACAGCCGGATTCCCGTGTCAATGAAGAATCTGTTAATTCTTTATTACGCATCCGGTCCCGCCTTTTTCCGGGATCCGCGCCGTTCCCTGCCGCTCATCCGGTCCGTCTTCCCCGGGATCCACGCCGTCCCCTGCCGCTCATCCGGTCCGTCTTCCCCGGAATCCGCGCCGTCCCTTGTCACGCCTCCGGTCTCTTTTCTTCCGCGGCCGCCAGGAAGCGCTCCACGTCCGCCCGGCTCCTCACGCCGCCCGTGGCGCCCACCGCGCGCACGGAGACCGCGGCGCAGGCCGTGGCGAAGCGCACCGCCTCCTCATGGCTTCTGCCGTCGAGAAGCGCCGCCGCGAAGCCCGACACGAAATTGTCGCCGGCCCCCGTCGTGTCCACCGCCTCCGTCTCAAAGGCCGCCTGGGAAAAGGTCTCCTCCCGCGAGACAAACAGGCATCCCGCCTTTCCGGCCTTCAGCACGACGTGCCCGACGCCGGCGTCCAGGAAGGCCCGGGCCATCTCCTCGAAGCTTCCTTCTCCCGCGAACCAGGCCGCCTCCGTCTCGTTCGGGAAGATGTAGTCGATGAGCGGCAGGACCTCCGCGTAGTCCGCGGGCCTGAAATCCCCGTAGACCGGCACCTTGGTGTCCGCCAGCAGAACCGCTCCCTCTTCCTTCGCCGCCAGGGCGAGGCGGAGCAGCTCCCCGGGATCGTCCAGCGGCGCGCGGAAGATGCTCGCCAGGGAGACGGCCCGCGCCCCTCTGACGACGGAGGGATCGACGTGAAGGCCTCCCAGCCGGATCGCCTCGCTGTTGACGGACCGCCGGGAACCGTCGCGGCTGACGATGATATCGGCGACCACGGAGGGAATCTCCTCGCTGACCGTCACACAGGAGACGTCTGCCCCGGCCTCCCGGAGCACCGAGCAGATGATCTCCCCCGCCGCGTCCCGGCCGGTGATGCAGGCGGTCCGCACCCGGAGGCCGAGCCTTGACAGGACGACCGACTCGTTGAGGGCGTCGCCGCCCGGGCTCAGGGTGATGCTCTCCGCCCGGGCGGACCTCATCGACAGGCTGGACTCGTCGATCCCGCGGGTGATGCAGTCCACGACCGCCTGCCCGACGCAGACCACGTCCACGCCCTCTCCTTTTCCCTGAAATGCGTTGTTCTCTCTCATCTCGTCAATCCGGCCTCCCGCCGTTTTCGTTTTGTCTGACCCGCCGCTCCGATACCGCTCACGGGCGCCGGCGGATCGGTCCCGGCTTCCTCGCCGGCTTCCATTTTATCAGGTAGTAGGCCACTTCGATCACGCAGCAGGTCATCCAGCCCACCGGATACCCGAAGCCGACCAGACGCGGATTGTAGGAAATCCTCGTCCCGACGAACAGGTAGATCTGGCGGATCACCACGAAGCAGAGGAGCATGATCACCATCGGCCCTCTGGAATCGCCGCGCCCGCGCAGCGCTCCGGCCAGCACGTGATTGACGGCGTTGAAGATCAGGAAAAACGTGTTCATCCTGAGAAACAGCGTCCCGTAGCGGATGACGGACGCGTCTTTCGTGAAGCAGCCCACCGCCGCAGGCGCGAAGGGAACGATCACCGCCGCGATCAGCGCGGTGACGATCACCGCCGCCTGGACCGAGCGCACCGCTCCCTGGTCGGCGCGCTTCTCCTGCCCCGCCCCGATGTTCTGGCTGACAAACGTCGTGGCCGCCTGATTGAGACTCCCCATGGGCAGAAAAATGAAGGAATCCAGCTTGTTGTAGCAGCTCCATCCCGCCATGCAGGCCGATCCGAAGCCGTTGACGTAGGACTGCACGAACACGTTGGAGACCGAGGTCACCATGGACTGGATCCCGGCGGGCAGCCCGATGTACATGATGTTCTTCAGGATCCCCCGGTCGATCCTCAGGTCGCCCCACGTCAGACGGAAGGCGCCTTCGGCGCGGGTCAGGACCCACAGGACCATCGCCGCCGAGAGAAACTGGGAGATGATCGTGGCGTAGGCCGCCCCGGCGATGCCCGCGTGGAGAACGATCACGAAGACCAGGTCGAGCACCGTGTTGAGAATGCTCGTGAAAATCAGGAAATACAGCGGCCTCCGGGTGTCGCCCACCGCCCGGAGGACGCCGCTGCCCATATTGTAGATCAGAAGTCCCAGACTTCCCGCGAAATAGATCCGGAGATAGAGCTCCCCCGCTCCGAACACGTCCTCCGGCGTCGCCATGAGGCGCAGCATCGCGGGCACGGCCGCCATTCCGGCGAAGGTAAAGAAGATCCCGAACAGGAACGTCACCGCAATGGTGGTCTCCACCGCCCTGTGGAGCTCTTCCTGCTTCTTCGCGCCGAAGAAGCGGCTGATCACGACGCCTCCTCCGACGGCCACCCCGTTGAAGAAGAAAATCATGATATTGATGATCATGGTGGTGGAGCCGATGGCGGCCAGGGCCTCCTTCCCGACAAAATTGCCCACGACGACGGAATCCACCGTGTTGTAGAGCATCTGGAAGACGTTGCCCAGGAGAAGGGGCACCGAGAAGGCCGCCAGGTGGCGCAGGATCGGCCCCCCGGTCATGTCGCGCGTTCTTGATCTGCTGTTGTCCATAGCGTGTACTCTTCTTATTTCGTTTTCCGGCCGATCCTCGCGGTGTATTTGAAGAGAATGGGATAGACCGCCAGGGCCGTGAACTGCATGACCGCGTAGCGGATGACCCTGACCGCGTACGCCGCCGCCGTCTTCGAGGCGAGGAATTCCTCCGAGAACGGCAGCTTCAGCAGGATTCTCAGCGCCAGGAAGACCAGCAGGCCTCCCACCACCCGGAGCGTTCTCCGCAGCGGGCTTTTTGTGTTCTCAAACCGCACGAACTTCTCCTCGAAGGGCACCGACGCGATAAAGCCGAAAAGCATGCCCACGGCCGTGAAATAGTCCGTGCTTCTGCAGTAGAAAAATCCGGGGACCGCCGACGCGAGGAGAACCCCGTAGAACAGCCGCCTGTCCTTCAGTTTTCCCTCCAGCCAGGGGACGAAGAAGACCACAAAGGCGCCCAGGCAGAGCCCGGCCGCCACGTCCGTGGGATAATGCGCCCCGACGACGATCCGGGACGCGCCCACGAGCAGCGGCAGAATGACCGCCAGCACCTTCAGCGCCCTGTTCCCGGTATATCTCGCCATGCCGCCGTACAGGGCGGCCGCCCCGCTGGAATGGCCGCTGGGGAAGGAATAGCCCTGGGCGGCGATGCTGTATTTGTCCGCGCCGGGGTCGACCAGCCTCTTGAGATCGATGTCCTCGCTCTCGAAGTAGGGCCGGCGGCGGAGAACGACGTTCTTGATCATGCAGTTCCACACGTTGACCATGATCATGCTGATCGCCAGATACCGCCCGAATTTCTTGTCAAAGGCCCAGTAGATGAGGCCGATCACGGCAAAAATGACCAGCTCCTCGCCGAGGGAGGAGAGCCAAGACAGAACGTGAATGAGGGCGTCCGGGAACACCGACTGGATCCACTCCTCCAGCGCGATCTCCCAGTTGAAGAAAAAGCTGTTGTAAACCATTTCCGAAAGAAGCATGCTGTCATTTCCTTTCCGGCGGCCGTCCTCCCCGTCCGCGTCCCGTCTTCCGGGGAAACCGCCGCCTCTCATTGTAGCACAGACAATCCGCGCATGTTAACCTCCCCCGGAGCAAATTCCGGGGACGGTCCGTCAAAAAACTGATATAATACTTACAGCAAGTGATCTGGGCAATACTGAGGTTTTCAGAAGAAAGATGAGTACACTGAAGAAACAGCCCCGCAAGAACATGTCCGTCGTCATGATGGCGCACTATTTCAGCCTGACCTGGAGAGGCATACTCTTCCTGCTCCTGCTGTATCTGTGGATCGCCAACATGATCAGCGGGGAAAAGGTCATCGTCTATCAGTATGAGAAGCACACGGGGATGCTGCTGATCCTGTGGCTGCTCTTCGCCGTCGAAATGGTCTTCCGGCTGTTTCCGTCGGCCATACGGAGCCCCGGGTGTCAGAAGCAGTTCGCCCGGAACTACAGAAAAACGGGGCGGACCGACATCATCATCGCGGACAACCACGCCACGGTGATCGTCGCCCTGATCTGGATCGTCTTCAACGCGGCCTTCGGCGCCCTCCACATGATCGGCGTCCTGAACCGGGACTTCATGCTGCTCCTCTGTTCGGCCTATTCGGTCTGCGATATGATCTGCATCCTGTTCTTCTGCCCGTTCCAGACGTTTTTCTTCCGGAACCGGTGCTGCGTGACCTGCCGCATCTACAACTGGGATTTCGCGATGATCTTTACGCCCCTCTTTTTCGTCCCGGGGCCGTATACCTGGAGCCTGCTGGCGCTGGCGGTGGTCCTGCTGATCCGCTGGGAGGTCACCTTCTACCTGCACCCGGAGCGTTTCTCCGAAAATACAAACAGCTACCTCTCATGCGCCAGCTGTACGGAAAAGCTGTGCCGTCACAAGAGGCAGCTGATCACCCTCCGGGAAAAGATCGACCAGTTCGCCAGGAAGAGAATACAGATGCTGAAAAAAGAATGACAGGGGCGCGTCTCAGAGCGTGAACTGGATCGCGCAGAAGCCCGCGTAGATACAAAGAAGCGCGATTCCCTGCCAGCGGTACAGTTTGCCCTTGATCAGGGCCGGGACCGTCATCAGGAGCATGACGAGCATCATGACCGGCAGCTCCAGCGTGAGGGAGGAATTTCTCCCGAGGAACAGCGCGCCCTGGGGAAGCGGGAACGGAGCGAGCGTGATGGACACGCCGCAAACCAGCACCAGGTTGAACAGATTGGCGCCGATCACGTTGCCCAGGGAGAGGGCCCCGTGTCCCTTCGCCAGAGAGGTGATGGCCGTCACCAGCTCGGGAAGCGACGTCCCGAGGGCCACGAAGGTCAGGGCGATGACGGTCTCCGGGACGCCCAGCGCCTTGGCGATGGCCGTGCCGTTGTCGACCAGGAGGTTCGCTCCCAGGGCGATCAGGGCCGCCCCGGCGACGAGCATGAGAACCACCTTGAGCGTCGGCGTATCCTCCTCCGCCTCCCCGGCGTCCTCCTCATTTTCCGCGGGTCCTTTTTTCATCTGAAGAACCGAGAAAACCATGTAGACGACGAAAATCGCCAGCATGAGAAGGCCGAAGGGACGGCTGAAATTCCCCAGGACGTAGGCGGCGAAGAGATACAGCACCGCCGCGATGAAGAAGAACGAGACCGGCGTCTTCAGCGTCTTCGGGTTCACCTTGCCCGGCCGGACCGCGATCGTGACGGCCGCGATCAGGGCCGTGTTGCAGATGACGGATCCGATCGCGTTGCCGTAGGCGATGGAGCCGATGCCCTTGAGGGCGGACGTCGTCGAGACCATGACCTCCGGAAGCGTCGTCCCGATGGAGACGACCGTCGCTCCGATCAGGAGCTCAGGGAGATGGAACTTCCGGGCGACGGCCGTCGCCCCCTCCACGAACCAGTCTCCTCCCTTAATCAGGAAAACCAGGCCAAGCGCAAAAAGCAGAATATTCGTAATCATTTTTCCCCCATCCGCCGCGGAGGGCGTTTTTTATTTCCGGCGCGGCAGCTGCGTCCGCGAGTGGAGGCCGCTGCCGCCTGTTTCAGGTACGGTACGCGCTCACTGCATGTGCCGTACGCGCTTTTTTCAGATACGGCACGCGCTTATTGCATGTGCCGTACGCGGTTATTTCAGGTACGGCACGCGCTATTTGCATGTGCCGTACGCGCTTTTTTCAGATACAGAACGCGCTATTTGCATGTGCCGTACGCGGTCATTTCAGGTACGGCATACGGTTATTTCAGATGCAGCAGCCTCATGATGCCGTTCGCGGCGCCCGCCAGATAGGGCTTGAGGCCGATCAGCAGGACGATGGCGACGATGACGGGCAGAATCACCGACATGTAGAAGCGCATCCATTCCGCAATCTTCAGGCCCTTTCCGGTATCCGCCTCCTCCTTGAAGGACTTCCAGCCCCACCCGTACCGCATCGTGCAGAACAGGACGAAGATCAGGGAGCCTCCCGGAAGAAGGAGGTTGCTCACGATGAAGTCCTCGAGATCCATGATTCCCTTGTCCGGTCCCAGCGTCGTGACGCCGGAGAGCACGTTGAAGCCGAGGACGCAGGGAAGCGAAAGGAGGAACATCGAGACGGTGCACACAATGCCCGTCTTCACGCGGTTCCAGCCCGTCAGATCCATCAGGCAGGCCATGATGTTCTCAAACACGGCGAGCACCGTCGAGAAGGCCGCGAAGGACATGAACACGAAGAACAGGCTGCCCCAGAGGCGTCCCATGGCCATGTGGTTGAAAATATTCGGGAGCGTCACGAAGATGAGGCCCGGTCCGTATCCCGGCTCCACCCCGTAAGCGAAGCAGGCCGGGAAGATGATCAGTCCCGAGGTGATGGCGACGAAGGTGTCGAGAATGGCGACGTTGATCGCCTCTCCGAACAGGGTGTGTTCCCTGTCGATATAGCTTCCGAAGATCGCCATCGAGCCGATGCCCAGGCTCAGGGTGAAGAAGGCCTGGTTCATGGCCGCGGTGCAGACCTCCCCGATGCCGATGTCCTTCATCTTGGAGAAGTCCGGCTTAAGGTAGAAGGTGAGGCCGGCTTTTCCGCCCTTCAGGAAGATGCTGTTTACGGCCAGCACCACCATGATGACCAGAAGAGCCGCCATCATGATCTTGGTGACGCGCTCAAGGCCGTTCTGGAGTCCGATGGAGCAGACCAGGAAGCCGAAGACCACGACGAACGCGACCGCGATGATCTGGCTTTTGGGGTCCGCCAGCATGCCGCCGAATACGCCCTCGACCTCCTCCGCGGAGGCGCCCGCGAAGGCGCCGGTGACCATTTTCACAAAGTACAGAAGCATCCAGCCGGCGACCGTCGTGTAGAACATCATCAGAATGACGTTGCCGATCATGCAGGCCACGCCGTGCCAGTGCCAGCCCTTCTTTTCGGGCGCGAGGGCCTGGTACATCCGGACCGGGCTCTTCCTGGCCGCGCGTCCCATCGAAAACTCCATGGTCATGACGGGCACGCCCAGAATGATCAGGAAGAACAGGTAGACCAGCACGAAGGCGCCGCCTCCGTTGGCGCCGGTGAGGTACGGAAACTTCCACACGTTTCCGATCCCGATCGCGCATCCCGCGCTCAGCATGATGAAGCCGAGACGGCTTCCCAGTTTTTCTCTTTCCATAACAATCTTTCCCCCTCTGCCAGGATGCCGTTTCACGCCCCGGCCGCTGTATCAGATCCGGATCCGCCGGCTCGCTGCCCGGCCGGTTCCACAAACACAGATTATAAAACAGCGGCGGGATTCTGTCTCGCATTTTTCTGTCTTTTTTCAAATTTCCGGCTTCCGGCGGTGTTCCTGTAGGCAGAGAAGTCCCTGCGGATGTATAATAGACGCAGTTCATCCTGAGCCTCTCCGTGCGGCGGCGCGCCGTCCCGGCTTCCCGCGGCACGGTTTTCGACAAGGAGACTGTTATGAGCGAAAGAAAAAGAGCACGGCGTACGGAGCGCCTTTCCGGGCGTTCCTCGGAGCGTCTTTCCGAGCGCTCTTCCGAAGGTCTTTCCGGGCGTTCCTCGGAGCGTCTTTCCGGGCGCTCTTCCGAAGGTCTTTCCGGGCGTTCCTCCGAAGGTCTTTCCGCTCGTTCCTCCGGCGAGACGCGGAGGAGGCGCCGTTCCGCGGAAGACGCGGAATACAGCGCGGCGGAGCCCGCAGGAAGAAAGAAGCGCAAGGCCTCGACCGGCGCCTCCCGGGACAAAGCCCGGCAGAGGCAGCGGCGCGAGGCGGCGCAAAGAAGAAAGCAGCAGGTGCGCCGCCAGAGAAGAATCCTGGCCGCCTGTCTGGCGGTTCTCGCCCTGGTTGTGGCGATTCTCGCTGTCCGAAGCGCCCGCCGGCCGGCGGTATCGGGAGGCGGCGCTTCCGCCGGGGCCTCCGGGAACGCGGCGCAGCAGATTCCGGCAAGCGCCTCCGCCGGCGCGGGAGACGTCGCGCCGGCCGGTCCCGGGACGCCGGAAGTCCTTTCCTCCGCGGAGCCCGTCGTCTCCGTCGCGGAATCCGCGGAGGAGATCCCCGAGGACCGCGCCAGACCCGCGGATCTCCCGGACATCGACGTCACCAGCTGGGAATTCATTCTCGCGAACCCGACCCACTCGATCTCGGACTACGAGCCGGAGGTCGCCGACGTGGAGGGGATCCAGGTGGATTACCGCATCGAGGACGCCATGAACGCCATGGTCGCGGCGACCAGGGACGCGGGGTGCAGCGTCTATCTGTCCTCCGGCTACCGGGATTACTACACCCAGGAATACCTCTTCGAGCGCAAGGCCGAGGAGTACGGGGAGGAGGAAGCGGCGAGGATCGTCGCGAGACCGGGAACCAGCGAGCATCAGACCGGCCTTGCCGCCGATATCACGGAGGAATACTACGCGGACAAGGACCGCAGTCTGGAAGATACGGAAATGTATCAGTACATGAGCGCCCACTGCCACGAATACGGCTTCATCGTGCGCTTCCCCGACGGCAGGGAGGACGTCACGGGGATCATGTACGAGCCCTGGCACTTCCGGTACGTCGGCGTCCCGGCCGCGACCTACATCATGGAGCACGACCTGACGCTCGAGGAATTCCTCGCCTATTACGGGGTGGAGTGACGGCCCGGCCGCCGGAACACGGCACTTTTGTGACAGGACCGTTCTTCGATGGGACGCAGGATACCCCTGCAGATAATTTCCGCGAAGAAACCCTAAAAAACCGGCGGTGCGCAGGCACCGCCGGTTCTGTCTTTTCCTGTCCTTTTCGGGTTATAGGACTCCTTTTCAGTTGTATCCGCTCCGCCCGGCCTGCTCTTTATGCCGTGGCAGGCGGCGCCTCCCGGGACGCTCCCCGGGCGCTTCTGCCGCGCGGATTGCGTCATCACTTTTTTCTCAGCACATCACGGCGAAGCTGGGAGGGAACAGTCTGCCCGAGTCCCCGCTGAGAGATTCGGTCAGAGACTGAAGGATCTCCGTTCCGGAAGCGCTCTGCGACGGATCGTCCCCGTCGGAAAACAGATCGGTGACCGGCTCGGCGATTTCCTCCGCGACGGATTCCACAACGGATTCCGCCTGCTCCAGCGCATCGCCTGCTGCCTGGACGACGCCGGCCGCGCCTTCCTGCACGTCCTCCGCGATGGATTCCACCGTGGATTCCACGGCCGCTCCCGCGGCGCCCGCCAGCGCGGCGGCCTCCTCAGCGGCGTTTTCGACGGTCGACTCGACGCCTCCGAAGATCGCATCTGTCTCCTCCGTCACTTCCTCGGCGGCCGACTCAAGCGCCTCCGCAGCGCCTGCAGCAGCGGCGTCCGCTTCTTCCGTCCCTTCCTCGGCGGCCGACTCAAGCGCTTCCGCGGTGCCCGCAGCAGCGGCATCCGCCTCTTCCGTCACTTCCTCGGCGGCCGACTCCAGCGCCTCCGCAGCGCCTGCAGCAGCGGCATCCGCCTCTTCCGTCACCTCTTCGGCGGCTGACTCAAGCGCTTCCGCGGCGCCCGCAGCAGCGGCGTCCGCCTCTTCCGTCACCTCTTCGGCGGCCGACTGCAGTACCTCCGCGCCTTTCGCGGCGGCGTCTGCCTCTTCCGTCACTTCCCCGGCGGCCGACTCCAGTGCTTCCGCCACGGCCTCGGCGCTCTCCGCGGCCGCCTCCGCAGCGGCTTCCACCGCCGCTTCCGCTTCTCCCATGACAGCCGCGGCGCCTGCCGCCGCTTCCGCTGCCATTCCGGAGACCTCCGCGCTCTCCACGACGGACATCGCGGCGGACGCCGTATCTTCCGTCTCAGTCTCCGCGAGCCCGCCCGCAGGCGCGGCCGGAGCCGTCTCCCCGGCGGCCTCCGCGACGGAGGCGGCGGATTCCGTTCCTGCCGGCTCCGCGATCTCCTCGACGATCGTCACCCGGGACTCGGCGGCCTCCGGAATGCTCTCGACGACGCTTTCGGCCATGCTTTCGGCCATGCTCTCGGCCATGCTCCAGGTCTCAGGCTCCTCCTCGGGTTCCTCTTCCACGGGGGCGTCGCCCACCGCCGTAAAGCCGAAGTCCTCGATGCTGCATCCGAGCTCCGGATGATATTCCAGGAAGGAGCGGAACTCCTCGAAGCAGCCCTTCACGCCGTTGTTAAACATCTTCTGCATCGAGGGATTGACTTCCATTCCCTCGAGGTTCGACTCGAAGGAGTCGACCGTGACCGCCGCGCCCCTCTGGTATTCCGCCAGGGAGATCGCGCTCTTCATGGTCGCCTTCACGGGATAGCCGAACACCTCGACCTGGTTGTCCTGGACGATCTCGGCCGTCTCGATATTGCCGTATCCCAGATTGAGATAGGTGGTGTAGTTGACGTCCACGTCGACGCTGTCCATGTTGACCGCGTCGCGGTAGCAGAGGACGAGATCCTCGTCCATGGTGCCGATGGCGAAGCTGTGCTCTTCATCGATATCGCGGATCTTCGCGACGGGATCGCCCCCTTCACCCTCGGTGCTGTTCGCCTTGACGTAGGCGGCCACCGCGTCGACCGATTCCTTCTGGATATCGATCAGATCCTTGACGTTGACGCTGCACGCGTCCGTGATCCCGTTGTTCGTCGTGACCGTGATCTCGCAGTTTCCGCTGCCGAGCGCGGTGACGAGACCGTTTTCGTCGACCGACGCCACCGCCTCGTCGGTGGTGGCCCAGGTGACCGTCTTGTTTTTGGTGGTCTCCGGAAGGATCTCGTAGGTGAGCTGATTCGTATCGCCGACGATGAGCTCCAGCGCGTTCGTCCCGAGATGAATCTCGTGGGCGATGAAATGCTTTTTATAATACCGTACGGCAAAGATCGCGATCAGGGCGGCGGCCAGAAGAACGATCACCAGGATGATCGGCCATTTTCTGCGCTTCTTTTCGGGGGGAAGATCGTCGTCCCCCGGAATCGAAGACACCACGGGCTCTTCTTCGGCCGGGACGGCTTCCGGCTGCTCCGGATTCTCACCGCCGAAGGACTCCTCTTTGGAGTTCCACCCTTCTTCCCCGGAGGCCCCGGTGGCCTGGAGGATCGAATCGTCCTCCATCCCGGCGCCGCAGTTCGGACAGACACTCTGCGTACCATTGAGTTCGTAACCACAAGTCGGACACTTCATCTGCTCTACCCTCTTAATAATTATATTGCCTTACGTTGCCTCTTCCGTCCGCCCGGGGCGTCCGGAAAAATCTTTTCTCCCTGATATCACATTATCTCACAAAATGTTCAATAACTCCATACGTTCTTTTCGTCATTCTGCCACTGCCCGGGAGACTCCGCCGGGCCTCTTCCTGCCGATCCTGCCGAAATTTCCCGAATTCAACAAGGTTTAGTTTCCGTTCCGGCCGGATCGTCCATATGTTGTGGCTCCCCGGACCGCGGCTCCGGGGGATTTCCGGCCGGGCCGGACGGGTATTCGGCCCCGGAGCCGCTTCTTAAATGAGCATACACTCAGTTTTTGGGCAGAGGAGTGCCCCGGCAGCGAGCTGCCGGGGCGATTATTATGAAAAATCGATGTGAGGTTTCGCTCACATTGCTGGCACCTTATACCCTCTTCCTGTTCTGTCAGAAGATAGTTTAGCACATTTTCCCAGAAAATGCACCGGCAATGCGGCTTTTTACATCATTTTCGTATAAATATCCCAGTTGTGTTTTGCAATCCTTGTGCAGATTGCACATAGATTTACAGATTCGAGAAGAGATTTTCCAGTGCTTCTGCCGCTTTTCCGATGAGGGATCCCGCCTCGTCGTCGGAAATGCCGAACTCCGACAGGTCCAGGCCGTTCTCCTTCGCCTTCTCATAGAGGTCGGAGAGCTGCTCCCCGAGCACCTTCGGGTCCAGGTTGAGCGCCTTGATGCCCTTCATCACGCCGATCAGGCGGTCCTTCTGCTCCTCGGTGATCTCCAGCTCCAGCTGTCCGGCGATCTCGTCGATGGCGTCGCGGATGTCCTCCTCGGTGCGGAGATCGTTGTTCAGGACTACCTCCTTGACCGCGGCGATCAGCTGCGCCGCCTTGTCCGGATCACCGGTGAGCTCGCCGATCAGCCTGGCGAGATCCAGCTCGCCCGCCGCCTCCGCGATCACCTCCGGATCCAGCGCCAGACCGTTCATCTTGGAGTAGGCCGCCATCGCGCCCACCAGCGCCGTCGTGCCGCTGACCGGCACCGGGGAAGCCACCACGATGTCCGCGTCCACCACGCCCGCCGTCGCGAGGGCGTTGGCGTACATGGCCTCGTTCACGTCCGTGACGTTGTGCGTCGTCACGCGGATGCCGTATCCCTTCTCGCGTCTCACCACCTTGCAGGAGGAGAAGGCGCCGGTTCCCACCGCTCCGCCGTCCATGGCGCCGGTGAGGTATCTGCACTCGTCCTCATTCGTCACAAGGACGGAGGTGTCTTCATTGATCATGTCCCGGTCCACGCCGAACAGAGCGAGGATCTCGTCGGTCTCGCTGCCCGAAAGATCGGCGCCGAGAGAGACGTACGGCGTATCGAACTCCGCGAGAGCAGCCACGGGGGAAAGCACCGTCGTAAGAGCCGTGCACACCGCGACGAAAAGAATAATCTTAGCGTATTTCATGAGAGAACTTCCCTCCTTCCGTTCATAATCGCAAATCAATGGAAATTATATCGCAGAGAGGGAAATTTGCAAGGTGCTTTTTATTAAATATTTCTTAAATGTTACAGTTCTGTAAACTCTGTCAAATTTTCGCCGGATGCCTCCCCGCCTATTTGACTCTTCTGAATGAAAAAATGGGGTTCCGGCGCGTTTTTTTCGCCGGAGCCTACAAAATACAGGGGTCGGACGCCTTCCGCCGGGGGCGGGCGGCGCCGTCCTTCTCTCCGGCCGCGAACCGCGCCGGAGACGAATTTATTACAGCTCTTTTACGGCCGCGCGCCTCTGAGGTCCGTCAGCGCGTCGGCCGCGGCGGCAAATTCCGCGAGAGAGAGCCTCTCGCCGCGGATATCCGGATCGATCCCGGCGGCCGCCAGGGCCGAAGCCGCCTCCTCCTTCGTAAAGTCGAGGCCGCTTCCCGAGGACAGCCCGTTGATCAGCTTCTTTCTCCTCTGATTGAAGGAGGCCCTGATCAGGGCGAACATCAGCTTCTCGTCCTTCACCGCGACGGGCGGGGCGTCATATTTCTCCAGATGGATCACGGCGCTGGTGACGCCGGGCTGGGGAATGAACGCGGAGGGCGGGACCTCCCTCACCACGACCGGATCCGCGTAGTACTGCACGGCGAGGGACAGGGCGCCGTAGTCCTTCGTCCCGGGGGACGCCTTCATGCGGTCGGCGACCTCCTTCTGGACCATGAAGGTCATGCCGGAGATGGGCGCGCCGCCCGTCAGCAGCGACAGGATGACCGGCGTCGTGATGTAATAGGGAAGGTTGGCGGCCGCCTTGATGGGCCTGCCCCCGTTCTCCCGGCGCACGATCTCCGCCACGTCCGTCTTCAGAATATCGCCCTCCGCCAGCGTCACGTTTTTCCACCCGGCGAGGGTGTCCTCCAGCACGGGGAAGAGCGAGCGGTCGATCTCGACGGCGTACACCCGTCCCGCGGCGGACGCGAGGTACTGGGTCAGCGTGCCGATGCCGGGGCCGATCTCCAGGACGAAGTCCTCCGGGCCGATGCCCGCCGCTCTCACGGTGTCCTCCAGGACCTCCGGGTCCACGAGAAAATTCTGTCCGTATTTCTTTTTCGCGGAAATGTGATGGTTCCGAAGAACCGCCGCCGTGTAGGCCGGTTTTCCGAGATATGGTTCCATAGGCCGGTCTCCCTCCGTGTCGTTCTGTCCGCGCCGTCTCCGCCCGCGGAAACCGCGCATCGTTCTGTCCGCGCCGTTCTCCGTCCGCGGAAGATGCGCGTCGTTATCCCCGCGCCGTTCTCCGTCCGCGGAAGATGCGCGTCGTTCTGTCCGCACCGTTCTCCGTCCGCGGAAAAAGCAGCTCCCCGCCCGTCTCCGGGAAGGGAGCTGCCGTCGCTGTCCGTTCAGCCGTCTGCCTGCGCGGGCGGGATTCAGAAGCTGAAGTCCTTCTCGCGGAGGACCACCTTTCCGCCTTCCTTCTCCGCCTTTCCGAAGCGGAACTTGCGGCTGCTTCTGTCGATGGCCTTGTCGATCATCTCGCGCACCATTCCGATGGTCACCGGCTCCGCGTCCTTCTGGTTGTCGCCGATCATCGTGTAGAGGGCGAGGGTCGCCATCTCGTCGAGCTTGTAGCCCTCGTCGTCGGCGTAGATCTTGCCGAAGGAGACCAGCTCGTCGTTGGTGAACACCGGCACCGTGATGGTGCTCGTGAATTTCGCGGCGAAGCCAGGATGGGTCTCGAGCATCCTGAGAAGATCGTCCCGCTCGTCCTCGAGGATGACGATCAGGTCGTCGGTGCGGAATTCCATCGCCTGGTTGAGCTTCGCGATGGCGTCGTCGCTGAGGGCGCCGGCCGCCTCGATGATGAGGAAGCCTCCGGCGAGCTTCTTGACCACCGCGGCCGGGTTCTTCTGATTGAAGTCCTCCGCGACGATCTTCGCCATGCGGACCGCCTTGAGGCCCAGATGCATGCCGACGATCCGGACCAGGCTCTCGGCCAGTCTCGTCTTGCCCGAGCCCATTCTTCCCATGATGAGCACGTTGCCGCTCCGGGAGGTCCGGTCGCCGCAGTTGTTGTGGATATCCGCGACGGCCGAGGTGATCTGGTAATCGACGCCCGGGATCTGGGCGAAATAGGACAGGGCCTTCTTCTCCATATCCGTGAGGAGTCTTCCTTCCACGGGGATCTCCGTGAAATACTCCGGAACCTCGGCGATGGCCTCGATCGGGTCGGCGCCGCCGGCGGCGGGGGTTTCATCGATCCTGTTGAGATTCATAAGCACCTCCTGCGGAGCTTCCTCGGGAATCTCCGGCACGTCTTCCTCTTCCGCGGGAAGCTCGCCGGCCGGCTCCGCTCCGTATCCGGCCTCCGGTCCGGCAGACGCGGCGGCCGTGTCCTCTGTCTCGTCGTAGACGCCCCCGTGGGCCTCGATGACCGCTTTCCTCGCGGCCTTCTCCGGAAGGACGTCCGGAAGAGGCGCGTCCTCGCGGTTCTCGCTCTCGGCCTGCCCGGCGAGCACTCTGTCAAGCTCGTCCTTGATGTGGAACTCCCTGGTGAGGCCGAGGGATTCGTCGGTCTCTCTGGCGTAGAGGCTGCTCCGGTCCTCCTTCTCCTCCTGCTCTCCGGCCGTGAAGGACTCCGGCGCTTCCGGCTCGGAAGCCGCCTCCTCGCCCGCCGCGGTGACCGCGTCGTCGATGTAATAGTGGTCGATCCTGGCCTCGATGCTGTTCTGGATCTCGTCGGCGCCCGGGATCGGGATTTCCTGCGGGATGGTGCCCGTGTTGATGTTCAGGTGCAGCGGCTTCTCCGCCTGCTCCTCCTCGATGGTGTCGGCCATCGTGTACCGGCCCGAGGCCACCTCGCTGGCAAAGGCGCTGCCCGTCTCCGCGAACAGCTTGTCGAGGTCAAGCTCCCCGAGATCCGGGGCGGCGGACGCCTCCGCGCCCTCGGTTCCGGCCGTCTCCGCCGGGATCTCCCCGGCTTCTCCGGCAGCCTGCGCGCCGCCGGCCGTTTCCTCCGGAATCTCCACCGCGGCCTGCGCCAGGTCCTTCGCGGTCTCCGCGGCCTCCTGCAGCGCTTCCCCGGCCTCGCCGGCCTCTTCGCGGATCTCGCTCCAGACGCCGCCGGCCGTCTCATCCACCGACTTCCATGCGTCCTCGGCGGCGGTCTTCACGCCCTCCTCCGCCCGGGACAGAGCCTCGCCGGCCTCCTCCGCGGTCTCCGCGGCAGCCTCTCCCGCGGCGTCAGCGGCTGCTTTCGCAGCTGCTTCCGCGTCTTTCACCGTCGCGGCCGCGCTCACGCTGCCTTCCTCGATCAGGTCGGCGGCAAAGCCGAGCTCCTCTTCGGCGGCCTCTCCCGCCGCGGCGCTCACCTGCTGCGCGACGGATTCCTCCAGGTCGGCGGCGAAGCCGATCGCTTCGCCCTCCACGCCGGTGCGGATCTCCTCCGCCGCGATCTCCCCGCCGGCGGCCTCAGAAGCTTCCGGCGACACGGACGGGATCTCTTTGTCCTCCGTGCCGACGCTCTCACCGGCACGGCGGATTCCCGAGAAGACGGCCTTCAGGCCTCCCAGGATCCGGTTCGGCTTCTTCTCGGCGGGTTCCTTCTTCTTTTCTTCCCGCACCGCCGCTCTCTCTTCTTCCGGGGCGGCTGTCACGGTCTCGCTTCTCTCGCTCGCCGCAAGTCCCGCGGCGGCGGTGTCCATCTTGGAAATGGCCTCCTCGGCGCTCACCTTCGGCCTGGACTCCTCGTCCTCGTCGTCGATCTCGCGGACCGCTTTTTCCACGATCTCCACGGGATTGAGCTCTCTCACCTCGTCGGCGGGAGACGCCGCGGGCGCCTCTTCCCCGGAGGCCTCGCCGGCCGGCGCGCTCTGGGCGGCAGCCGCTCTCTCCGCTTCCGCCTTCTCCAGCTCCAGCTTCTCCTTGTTGGTCTCATAGAGGGCCTTCTGGGAGGGCGTAAGCTCCGTCAGGGACATCTTGAGCTCCAGGGCCTTCTGGACGTAGCGGCCCTCGGAGAACCAGAGGATCATGTCGTCGCATTCCTCGATGCACTTCTCCTTCTGCCCGTTCTTCTTGTAGAGGCGGGCCAGCTCATAGGCCCATCTCTCCGTGTACTCGGTGTCCCTGTAGTTCCGAAGCACCTCGATCTGGTCGTCGTAGGGGGCCTTCTCCGCCCGGAGAAGCTTGTATTTCAGAATATATCTGGACGTGTCGTTGGGCGAATTCTGCTCGAATTCGTTGATGAACTTCTTCGCCTCGTCGTAGTTGCCCGTCTTGATATCAAGCTCGGCAAGGCGGTAGAGCACCGTCTTGCTGTTGATGGATCTCCGGTAGGCGTATTTCAGGATTCGGATGCTCTCGTCGTACTGGCGGTTCGCCTCATAGATCTCTCCGATCATGGAAAGCGTCCGGACACTCTTTACATGACGCCAGTCGATCTCGTCAGCCGCTTCCGCCGCTTCACGGAAATTGCCCGCTTCCGCCAGGGCATTAATCTGTTCCAGTTTGATCTTGTACTCGGCCTTGTCCAACTTTCAGCACCCCTGTTCTTCCCGACAACACATACCCCTGCGGCGCGCACCGCAGGTCCCTTACGGAAAAGCGTCCGTCCCGCGCCGCCGCAGATCTCATCTGAGCAGTTTCATCATCATTATGGCACAGTAATCCATAATTAAAAAAATCTTACCATATGCCCTGATAAATGTAAAGTTTTAACATTCGCCTCCGGAGCTTCCCGGAAAGGCCGGGAAGCCGGCCCCCAGGGGACCGCGGAAAGACCGAAATTGCCCCACGGGATCCCAGAGGAAGAGCCGGAAAGCGTCCCGCCGGACTGCGGGAAGCACCGAGAGGCCTCCACGACCCCCCGGAAAAGGCCGAAAATTCCCCGCGGGGCCCCCGGGAAAGAGCCGGAAAGCGTCCCGCCGGACTGCGGGAAGCGCCGGAAAGGCCCCGCGGGGTCAAAAAAGCCCGCCGCCATAGGGCGGCAGGCTTTTGGCGCTGTCCGTTATTAAAGGGATCGGTCCGCTGTTCTCAGGCCTTGACCGGGTCAAGATGCCAGATCTCGTCCACGTATTCCTTGATCGTGCGGTCCGAGGAGAACTTGCCCGAGCAGAAGGTGTTCATCATGGCCTTCTTCGCCCAGCCAGTGCTGTCCCTGTAGGCCTCCTCGACCTTCTTCTGCGCCTCGGCGTAGGAGCGGAAATCCGCGAGAATGAAGTACTTGTCGGGCGCGCCGTAGTGGTCCGTCAGCAGCGAGTCGTAGATCGGGCGGAACAGATCCGTGTCGGGATCGAAGGTCCCGTTGACCATCTGGACCATGACCTGGCGGATATCGCCGTCCGTGTTGAAGATGTAGTTCGGATCGTAGCCGCCGTGGTGCTCGTAATTGATGACTTCGTCGGAGGACAGGCCGAAGATGAAGGCGTTCTCCTCGCCCACTTCATGGACGATCTCCACGTTGGCGCCGTCCATCGTCCCGAGGGTCGGCGCGCCGTTCAGCATGAACTTCATGTTGCCGGTGCCGGACGCCTCCTTGGAGGCGGTCGAGATCTGCTCCGACACGTCCGCCGCCGAGAAGATCAGCTCACCGTTGGAGACCTTGTAGTCCTCGATGAAGACGACCTTGAGCCTGCCGCGGAGGGCCGGATCGTTGTTGACGGAGTCCGCGACGGAGTTGATCAGCTTGATGATCAGCTTGGCCGTCTTGTAGCCCGCGGAGGCCTTCGCGCCGAAGATGAACGTCCTCGGATAGAACTCCATCTCCGGGTGCTCCTTGAGCTGGTTGCGCAGATACATGACGTGCATGATGTTGAGCAGCTGGCGCTTGTACTCATGCAGACGCTTGACCTGGACGTCGAAGATCGAGTTCGGGTCCACCTCGATGCCGTTGTGCTCGAGGATGTACTGGGCGAGACGCTGCTTGTTCTTGTACTTGATGTTCATGAACTCCTGCTGGGCCTTGGGGTCGTCGGCGTAGAGCTTCAGCTTGGCCAGCTCGGAGAGGTTCGTCGTCCATCCGTCGCCGATCTTGTCGGTGATCCACGCCGCCAGCAGCGGGTTGCCGTGGAGCAGGAACCGTCTCTGGGTGATGCCGTTGGTCTTGTTGTTGAACTTTTGCGGCATCATTTCGTAGAAGTCGCGCAGCACGTCCTTCTTGAGGATCTCGGTGTGAAGGGCGGCGACGCCGTTCACCGAGTGGCTTCCCACGATGGCGAGATACGCCATGCGGATCTGGCCGTCGTAGATGATGGCCATGTTGCGGATCTTGTCCGGGTTGTTCGGATACTTCTCCTGGATCTGGCACTGGAACCGGCGGTTGATCTCCTCGGAGATCTGGTAGATGCGCGGCAGGAGGCGCGAGAACAGGTCGATGGGCCATTTCTCGAGAGCCTCGGCCATAATCGTGTGGTTGGTGTAGGCGCAGGTGCGGGTCGTGATGTCCCAGGCCTTGTCCCAGCCGTAGCCGTACTCGTCCATGAGCAGCCTCATGAGCTCCGGAATCGCCACCGTCGGATGCGTGTCGTTGAGCTGGAAGGCCACCTTTTCCGGCAGATTGTCGAGGGTTCCGTAAGTGCTCATGTGCCTGCACAGCGCCTCCTGGACGGAAGCCGAGATGAAGAAATACTGCTGCTTCAGGCGCAGCTCCTTGCCGGCGGTGTGGTTGTCGTTGGGGTACAGGACCTCGGTGATGGTGCGGGCCAGGTTGTCCTGCTCCACCGCCTTGTCGTACTCGCCGCGGTCGAAGGAAGAAAGCTCGAACTTGTTGATGGCCTCCGCGTCCCAGATCCGGAGGGCGTCGATGACGCCGTTCTTGTAGCCGACGATGGGGATGTCGTAGGGAATCGCGCGCACGGAGCTGTAATTCTCGTAGATGAATTTGTTCTCGTGGGTCACGGGATCGTACTCGATCCTGGTGTTGCCGCCGAAGCGCACCTCCTTGGCGTGCTCGGGTCTTCTCAGCTCAAAGGGATAGAGGTTCTTCAGCCACTGGTCCGGCACTTCCTTCTGGAAGCCGTCCTTGATCTTCTGCTTGAACATGCCGTAGTGGTAGCGGATGCCGCAGCCGTAGGCGTGATAGCCGCCCGCCGCGAGGGAGTCCAGGAAGCAGGCGGCAAGTCTGCCGAGACCGCCGTTGCCGAGAGCCGGATCCGGCTCCTGGTCCTCGATGGCGTTGATGTCGAGGCCGAGCTCGTCGAGGGCCTCCTTCACGTCGTCATAGACTCCGAGGCTCAGAAGATTGTTGCCGAGGGCCCGGCCGATCAGGAACTCCATCGACAGGTAGTAGACGATCTTGTTCCCGCCTTCCTGGAAGCGCTGGTAGGAATCCATCCACTGGTCGATGACGGCGTCCTCCACCACGTTGCCGACGGCCTGGAAGATCTGCTCCTGCGTCGCCTTGGTGATGTCCGTCCGGTACATCTTTTTTACGTTTGCCTTGACGTCCTCGATAAACTTCTGCTTCTGAAAACGCTTATTCTCTTTCGTGCTCAATTATGAACCTCCTGATCCGCAAAAAGCCGCGGATTGTATTGACTGGCGCGCAGGCCTTATGCGGCCCCCGCCGGTTTGCTCGTTACGCGTTTACTGCTTCTCGACGCCGAGCGTCACCGGCTCGCCGTTGATCTTCCAGTCCTTGGTGTAGCCGGATACGCTGCCGAATACGATCTCGTCCGCCAGGACGTCCGCCCGGATGGACGCGTCGTTCCGCTCCATGATCTCCCGGAGACGGTCGCTGCCCTCCTCGAAGACGCGGATGCGGTCCATGACCTCGAAGCCCGCTTCCTTGCGCATCGTCTGGATCTTGCTGACGATCTCGCGGACGAAGCCCTCCTCGACCAGCTCCGGCGTCAGGTGCTTGTCAAGAACGACCGTGACGCCGCCGTCGGACATGGCGACGTAACCCTCGACCTGCTTCGCCTCGATGAGAAGCTCCGCCTCCGTCAGGGTGATGGTCTCGCCGCCGCTGCTGACGGTGAACGCGCCGTCGGCCTTCAGGGCCTTCACCACGTCGTCGCCGCTGACCTCGCCGAGCGCCTTTCGGACCGGTCCGATCTTGTCGCCGCCGAGATTCGCGCGGATCGCGTTGAAGTTCGGCTTGACGATGCTTCCGGAATACGCGCTCACGTCGTCCTTCATCTCGAGGGACTTGACGTTGAGCTCGTCGAGAATGATCGCCCGGTAGTACTCCGGGATCTCATACGGCGCCTTGACGAACATCGTGCCGATGGGCTGGCGGTTCTTGAGGCCGCTCTCATTGCGGGCCGCGCGGCCCAGCACGACGATATCCAGGACGTGCCGCATGTTCTCCTCGAGTCCGGCGTCGATCATGCTCTCGTCGGCGACGGGATAGTCGCACAGATGGATCGACTCCTTCGCCTCCGGATCGATGCCCCGGACCAGGTTCTGGTAGATCTCCTCCGTCATGAAGGGAATCATCGGGGCCGCGAGCCGGCAGAGGGTCTCGAGGCAGGTGTACAGCGTCTCGTAGGCGTTGATCTTGTCCTGCTCCATGCCGTGGGCCCAGAAACGGGCGCGGCTGCGGCGGACGTACCAGTTGCTCAGGTCGTCGACGAAGTCCTGAAGGGTCTTCCCCGCCTCCGTCGGCCTGTAGTTGGCCATATAGCGGTCGGTGTCCCTGACGGTGGAGTGGAGCCTGCTGAGGATCCAGCGGTCCATCACGCCCAGGGAGGCGTAGTCGAGCGTGTATTTTGTCGCGTCGAACTGATCGATATTCGCGTAGAGGACGTAGAACGCGTAGGTGTTCCAGAGGGTTCCCAGGAACTTCCTCTGCCCCTCCTGGACCGCCTTCCCGTAGAACCGGCTGGGAAGCCAGGGGGCGGAGCTCGTCAGGAAGTACCAGCGGATCGCGTCCGCGCCGTAGGTTCCCAGCGCCTCCATCGGGTCGACGGCGTTGCCCTTGCTCTTGGACATCTTCTGTCCGTTCTCATCCTGGACCAGGCCCATGATGATGCAGTTTTTGAAGCAGGGCTCGTTGAAGAGCAGCGTGGAGATCGCGTGGAGCGAGTAGAACCACCCGCGCGTCTGGTCCACCGCCTCGGAGATAAAGCTCGCCGGGAACTGGCTGTGGAAGAGCTCCTGATTCTCAAACGGATAGTGATGCTGGGCGAAGGGCATCGCGCCGGAGTCGAACCAGCAGTCGATGACCTCCGGCACCCGGTGCATGGTCTTTCCGCAGTGGGGGCAGGTGATCGTCACGGCGTCCACATAGGGCTTGTGCAGCTCGATGTCGTCCGGGCAGTTGTCCGCCTTCTCCTTCAGCTCGGCTTTGGAGCCGATGGACATCTTCTCGCCGCATCCGTCGCACACCCAGATGTTGAGGGGCGTTCCCCAGTAGCGGTTTCTCGAGAGCGCCCAGTCCTGGACGTTCTCCAGCCAGTCGCCGAAGCGGCCCTTGCCGATGTTCGCGGGGATCCAGTTGATCTTCGCGTTGTTCCGGATCAGGTCGTCCCGCACCGCCGTCATGCGGATGAACCAGGATTCCCTCGCGTAGTAGAGAAGCGGCGTGTCGCATCTCCAGCAGTAGGGATAGTCGTGCTCAAACTTCGGGGCGGCGAAAAGGTCGCCGCTCTTTGCCAGCGCCTTGAGGATCTCGGGGTCGGCGCTCACCGCGCCGTCCTCCGCCATCTCCTTCTCGGAGGGCTTCGCCCTCATGCCGGCGAAGGGGGTGTCCTCCGTCATCTCGCCCTTCTCGTTGACGAACTTGACCAGAGGGATGTCGTACTTTTTGCCGATGCGGGAGTCGTCCTCGCCGAAGGCGGGGGCGATGTGGACGATGCCCGTGCCGTCCGTCATCGTGACGTAGTCGTCGCAGGTGACGTAGAAGGCCCTGCCGTGGAGGGAGTCCACCTTTTCGCCCGCGCAGGCGAAGAGCGGCTCGTACTCCATGTACTCGAGGTCCTTCCCGCGGTATTTCTCCAGCACCTCATAGGAGGGCTTCTCCTCCTGCTCCGGGTGCTCCATCGCAAGAACCGTGTCCACGAGGGCCTCCGCCAGGATGTAGACCCGGCCCTCCGCCGTGCGGATTCTGACGTAGGTCTCATCGGGGTTGACGCACAGCGCCACGTTGGACGGAAGGGTCCAGGGCGTCGTCGTCCAGGCGAGGAAATACGCCTCCTCTCCTTCTCCGGCGGGAACGCTGGCGCCCGCCGCGGGATCGTATTTCGTCCCCTTCAGGCGGAAACGGACCACCGCGGAGCGCTCCTTGATGGTCTTGTAGCCCTGGGCCACCTCGTGGGAGGAAAGGGGCGTCCCGCAGCGCGGGCAGTAAGGCACGACCTTGTAGCCCTCGTAGAGAAGTCCCTTGTTGTAGATCTGCTGCAGCGCCCACCACTCCGACTCGATGTAGTCGTCGTGGTAGGTGACGTAGGGGTGATCCATATCGGCCCAGAATCCGACCACGTCCGAGAACTCTCTCCACATGTTCTCGTACTTCCAGACGGACTCCTTGCATTCCTTAATAAAAGGCTCGACGCCGTAGGCCTCGATCTGCTCCTTGCCGTCGAGGCCGAGCTTCTTCTCGACTTCGATCTCCACCGGAAGCCCGTGGGTGTCCCAGCCGGCCTTTCTCGGGATGAATTCTCCCTTCATCGCGTGGTAGCGGGGGATCGTGTCCTTGATGACGCGCGTCAGCACGTGCCCGATGTGGGGCTTGCCGTTGGCGGTCGGCGGCCCGTCGTAGAACATATAGGTGGGGCAGCCTTCCCTCTCCTTGATGCTTTTATTGAAAATGTCGTTTTCCTTCCAGAATCTGACCGTCTCTTTTTCACGGTCGACGAAATACATATCGGTATCGACTTTCCTGTACATGTTGTTCGCTCTCCGCCGCGGAGGCGGCGTCGAGGCGGTCCCCCTTTCCGGTATTCCACGTTGTGTTTGCTTTCGTAAAGACCTATTTTAAAGATAAAAAGGCATGTATGTCAAGTCTACATGCCTTTTTGCCGCAAAAAACGCCCTTTGTCAGCCCGCGCCGCCGTAGGGATGATAGGTGGGAACCATCTCCACGAGCATATCGCGGATGTTTTCCTTATTAGAGTACGCCGCCTGCATCAGGGCTTCCAGGCTCCCCAGGAACTCCTCCGTGACGAAGGGGATGGGATTTCCGATGAAGATCAGCTCGTTCTTCGTCTTCCGCACGCCCTCCTCGGACATCAGCTTCTCTTCATACAGCTTCTCTCCCGGCCGCAGTCCCGTGTACTCGATCTTTATGTCGACGTCCGGCTTCAGCCCCATCAGGCGGATCATCGTGCGGGCCAGGGTGTCGATCTTCACCGGGCTTCCCATGTCGAGGACGAAGATCTCTCCGCCCTTCGCGTCCGCGCCGGCGAGGAGCACGAGGCTCACCGCCTCCGGTATCGTCATGAAGTACCGGATGATGTCCGGGTGGGTCACGGTGACCGGTCCGCCCTTCTCGATCTGCTGGCGGAAAATCGGCACCACGGAGCCGTTGCTGTCGAGGACGTTGCCGAAGCGGACGGCCACGAACTCCGTCGAGACGGACCTCCAGAACTCCGGGCTGCGCTCCAGCTTCCGGGCCACCGGGTGGGTGAACAGCTGGGGAATCTCGCCGGCGCGTCCCTCGCGGATCATCTCGTCGAAGCTCTGGATGATCATCTCGCAGAGCCGCTTGGTGGCGCCCATCACGTTGGTGGGGTTGACCGCCTTGTCCGTGGAGATCAGCACGAAGCGGCTGCAGCCGTGGGTCATCGCCGCGTAGGCTGTCTTGTAGGTCCCGATGGCGTTGTTCTTGACCGCCTCGCAGGGACTGTCCTCCATGAGGGGGACGTGCTTGTGGGCGGCCGCGTGGAAGACCACGTCCGGCCGGTACTTCTCGAAGACGTCGAAGATCTTCCGGCTGTCGCGCACCGATCCGATGATCACGTCAAGCCTGAGGCCGGGATATTTCTCCCGGAGCTCCAGCTGGACGCTGTAGGTGCTGTTCTCATAGATGTCGAAAATGATCAGCCGGGACGGGCCGTAGCCGGCGATCTGCCGCGAGAGCTCCGAGCCGATGGAGCCTCCGCCGCCGGTGACCAGGACGGTCCTTCCCCGGATGTACTCCCGCACCTCCGTGAGATCCGCGCGGATGGGCTCCCTGCCCAGGAGGTCCTCCACGGAGACCTCCTTCAGGCTGCTGACGGTGACCTGGCCGTTCACCAGCTGATAGATGCCGGGAAGCATCTTCAGCTCGCAGCCGGTCTCGTTGCAGATATTCATAATCTCGCGCTTCCTCGCCGTGCTGACGCTGGGGATCGCGATGTAGATGCTGTCGATGTTGTATTTTACGGCGTTCACCGGGATCGACGAGCAGCCTCCGACGATGGGGATGCCGTCGATGTAACGGTTCCACTTGTTGTAGTTGTCGTCGATGATGCAGACGACCTGCTCGTTGAGCTCCCGGGAGGCGGTGACGTCCCTCAGGATCATCTGCCCCGCCTGGCCGGCGCCGACGAGCATGACCCTCTTGGGAGGCGTTACCGGGTCGGCGGCCGCGTTCCGGCTTCTGAGAAGCAGGAGGAACCGGTAGGAGAACCGGATGCCCATCGTCAGTATGAACTGGATCACCGGCCCCATCACATAGTAGGAGACGGGCATTCTCTGAAACAGCAGGGTGATGCCCGCGAGGTGGAAGACCGCGGTGATCAGGGTGGCGATCATCGTCCTGTACAGCTCCGCGTAGCTGACGAAGCGCCAGATGCTCCGGTACAGCTTCAGCCCCCAGAAGACCGCCAGACAGAAGACCGTATAGATCGGCACAAAGCGGATCCAGGCGGAAATGTAGTAGGGCGGGATGAGCGAAAAGCTGCAGTCAAACCGCAGCCAGAGCGCCAAAGCGTAGGAAAGGTTGACCGCGGCGAAGTCGTAGATCATCATGATGAGGGTGATCGTCTGCCAGTGCTCGATATGCAGAAGCCGCGAGAGGCGCTTCAGAAGGCCGGAAGCTCCCCGCCCCGGCTGCGCGCCGCCTCCTGCATCCCGGCCGTTCTCACGTCCGGACCGTACCCAGGCCTTTTGTTCTTCAGGCCCCGGGGCGCGCCCTCTCCGCGGACCGCTGCCGGCCGCCGCGCCCCCGGGCTTTCTGATTTCCTTGCTCAAACCTGTCAGCCCTCTTCGTATTGCGTCTCTGTTTGATTCCGGGTTAACACCGAAAGTATATCACATCGTCCGCCCGTTGTCACACCGAAGCACACCCGCGGACGCCTCCGATGCGCTCATTCCCACGCTTCGGCGGCAGGCCCGCCGGCGCGCCTCAGATGTCGTGATCCTCCTTCGGCACCTTGAGATAGGGCCGCTCCGGATGCCAGAACACGTAGGGCGTGTCGTAGCCCACCTCCTCCACGGGCACGTGGCGGCGGAAGGTGCCCTCCGCCTCGTCGCGGTCGAGCATGACCTCGAAGTTCAGGTGGCGGATTCCCTTCTCCCTCTCGAACTGCTCCGGATCGCTGTTCTCCACCGCCCCGAAGGGACAGATCATGAAGCAGTAGGAGCACTCGTGGCAGTCGTCGCACTGGAAGCCCCGGTTCCCGAACCGCGGCGGATCCGCCGAGAGGTCGATGTAGCCCATCATGCAGTTGTCCATGCAGACGTGGCACTGCGGGTAGTGACATTTCTCCGGATTCCGGTAGAAAGCCCCCTGGGGGTTCGTCGGACACAGGAGCATATTGGAGCAGAGAAGCGCCTGCTCCAGGACCTTGTCGTTCATCTCGGGATCCGGATAGACAAGCCCCGTCTCCCCGGCGGCCACCCTCGGGCTGATCTCCGCCATCTCCCTGCCGAATTCAAAGGCCTCCTTAAGATCCATCTCGTCGGGATGACCGCCCGTGTAATAGGGCTTCGGCATGCCGGGCATATTGACGTCGCCGTACCAGCCCCTGTAGCCCAGGGGAAGAAGGCCGTGGTTCTTCAGGTTCGGGATCACGATGGGGAAATACAGATGGGGGAGCGTCCCGTGGGTGTTGAACGCGAAGCAGTGCTTCCCCTTCTGATCCGGCATGCGGTCGATAAAGTGGTGGAGATTGGGCGTGTCCGCCTTCCAGACGGGCGAGCCGAAGCCGATCAGGTCGTACTCCTCCATCATCTCGTAGGTGGCGTTTTTCAGGCGCGTCAGCGTCACCTCCGCGTCGGTGCTCTTCACTCCCCTGGCGATCTCCCTGGCGATCATCTGGGTGTTGCCGGACTGGGTGTAGTAAATGATCAGTACTTTCATGGCGCTTCCTCCTTTGTCAGTGATCAAAGAGCCGCAGGTTTCCGGCGGCCAGATCCTTGAGTATTCCGAGACACTCCCGAAGAACGTTGTTGGGAAGGTAGAGGGGCGTGGACCCCGCGGGCACGCCGTATACCTCCCGGAGCTCCTGCCTCTTCGCGATCCGGACCGCCCTGAAGACGTGGAAATCATTGGTGACGATGCCGGTTTTCAGGGCTTCCCCGCCAAGAAGCGCCCGGCTCAGGCGGATGTTTTCCGCCGTGTTCCGCGACTTCCTCTCGACCCGGATCCGGTCCTCCCCGATCCCCTTCCCGATCAGGTAGTCCCGCATGACGTCCGCCTCCGGAAGGGGCTCGTTGGACCCCTGTCCTCCGGAGACGACGCAGAAGGTCCGGGGGTGATCCGCGAGGTACTCCGCCGCCCGGTCCAGCCTGTACCGGAGGACGACGGCGGGGCCGTCCTCCCTCACCTGGGCGCCCAGGACGATGAGACAGTCCAGATCCCCGGGCGCGGCGGCGTGGGCCGATCCGGCGATCAGAACGGTCAGAAACACGAGCACCGCCGCGGCCGCGGCGGCCCCGGTCCGGAG
Organism: Lachnospiraceae bacterium; assembly: GCA_045114695.1. Classification (GTDB taxonomy): domain Bacteria; phylum Bacillota; class Clostridia; order Lachnospirales; family Lachnospiraceae; genus Chordicoccus. The sequence continues at coordinate 32,135 of JBGUKX010000026.1, forward strand.
CAGCAGCAGGACGCGGGGATGCGTCTCCGGGAGCCGGGGAAACAGGCGCCCGAGAAGCAGCAGCGCCGCGCCGGCCGCCGCCCAGACCATCCAGAAACGGCTCCCCGAGCCGATCCGGAATACCAGAAAGCCGTAAAGGAGCGTCAGCGCCCCCGCCGCCGTCAGAACCACTCTCTCCGTCATCTCAGCACTCCTGTCACTCTCTCCGCTCCCGTCTGACCGGCAAGGCGGACCGCCGCGTTCCGCCTCGCCGTATGTCCCTGAACCGCGGCGCTCCGCCGCTTTTTCTCATTATACCAGATGCGGCGCCTCTGCTGCAGCAATTTTGAGGCGGTGGACTACGCCATCATCAAGAACGAATACATTCTGCTGGCAGGACAGAAAGACGATTCCTTCATCCGGCAGATCCTGCCCTCCTGCTCGTACATCGACGGATACCCTCACATCTACATCAAGGATTTTCTCCAGCAGCCCTTCATCCTCAACAAGCCCGGCCAGTATATCACCAACATCGTCAACGAGCTCTTCCAGGAAAACGAGATGCAGCCCAAGGCCATCTACACCACGGACAACGTCTCCACCGCCATCAACCTGGCGGCCTGCGGCCTCGGCTTCGCCTTCGTCCCGGAGTTCGGTATCTACAGCAAGTTTTTCCCGAAAAAGGACCTGATGCTCTTCGTCGTCGGGGATCCGCCCGTGAAAAAGAATTTCGCGGCGATCTACAAGAAGGACAAGCATCTCTCCAAGATCGAGAAGATCTTTATCAGCGAGCTGCAGGAGTTCTCCCTTCCCAACAATACCCGGGAGACCTCCGCGCTCCAAGGAAGTCCCGGCCTTGCGGAAACCGCCGCCCGGGAGAGACGCTCCATCTGAAAGAACCGGCGTCTCCCGGACACAGAAAGGCCCCCGGAACGCACCGCCTGTCGCGCGGTACGCCCCGGGGGCACCTGTCTGTTCTTTTTGAGATCAGCCGTCTCTGTTTCCCATGCCATCCGCACAGAAACGGCTGTCTCACCTCCGGCCGCTCAGGCCAGTCTCACCACTTTTTCCTTCGCAAAGCCGTCCTCCATGTCGAACTTCGCCACGAAGGAGCCTCCCGCCAGATAGAAATCGCTGCCGATGTAGAGGCCTCTCATCGTTTCGAAGCTCTCGCTTCCCTGCAGGGAGTCCTCGAAGAGATCGTAGAGCAGCACCCGCTCGAAGGAGCCGTCGTCCTCCATGCGGTACACCAGGTACCGGTCCTCGCAGCAGAAGCCCAGAAGCTTCTTTCCGGCGTCGGCGAAGATGGCCTTGTAGTTCTCGATCGCCGGGCACCAGGTGATATTCGGGATGACGGTTCTGGCCGTCTCCGTGACGTCCGTCGGATCAGAGAAATCAAACAGGGAAATCTTGAGGCCCGTGACGGAACCGGTGTCCTCGTCCGCGTCGTAGCCGAGTCCGAGCATCAGGCCGTCCCCGAAGGGATGCAGGTACTCGGAGAAGCCGGGAAGCTTCGTCTCCCCGATGATCCTCGGCGCGGCCGGATTGCCAAGATCCGCGGTGAAGAGCGGGTCCGTGTTGCGGAAGGTGACGAAGTAGGCGATGTCGCCGAAGTATCTCGCCGATTTGATCTCCTCTCCCTCCGCGAGGTCCATGAGGCTGCCGACGCGGTTCAGGCCCTCGTCGAGAATGTAGATCGCGTTGTGGCGCAGCCAGCGGTCCTCGTCGTAGTAGTCGAAGCCGAACAGGTCGCTGAGGGTCTCCAGGAATTCGCCCTTCAGGGACCCCGTATAGGTCGTCAGCACGCGCAGATACCCGTTGTACTCATCGATGGAGAAGGTGTCGTCCACCGTCCCCCGGAGTCTCGCCGCCGCCCTGCCGGCGATGTTCCCGCCGTCGTAGGTGAATTTGACGATCTCCGTCTTCGAACGGTACTCGTTGTAGTCCACGTTGACCGCGTAGATCCCCTCCGTGCTGACGTAGAGCTGCTGCGCCCCGGAGATCAGGGCCTTGTAGTCCACGGCCTTCGAGGGCTGCTTCGGGTCGACGGACACGGCGACGAGATAGTCCATGGCGGTCATGATGTCGGGGATGCAGACGTGGTCCGGCGCCGCCTCTTCTCCTCCGATCATCGGCAGGACCGCGCTCTCCTCCATCGTGTCGGAGAGCCTCGGCGACCAGTCGGTGAAAATGTAGAGCATGCCGTCCTTCATCCTCGCCTGCTGGTAGACGCCGTCCTGCTCCAGCGTTCCGGTGAGCACCGGATTGACCGGGTCCGAGATATCGTAGGTGCGGAGCCTCGTGACGAAGGCGGACGGATTGTAATAGGTGTAGTCCCTGTCCTCCGCCTCCCCGGCCTCGGAGCTGAGCACGTGGAGAAGGCTGCCGTTCATGAAAAATTCCACCGCGCCGGTTCTCAGCCAGCCCTGCTGCCCGTCGCAGACGTGAATCGTCGAGCGGAGCACCGGACCGTCGTCCGTCGCCTCGAGAATGCAGAGATCCTGGCGCTTTCGGAGGACGCAGATGTACGTCCCGTCCGTCTTGACGATGTCGGCCTCGTCCACGCCCTCGGTCCGGACGTTGGTGTCCGAATAATCCGCCGCCTGGCCGAAGCCCGCCTCGGCCTTCGGCACGCCGGTCGTCATGGCGGACGAGGAGATACCCGTGTCAGCGGCCGCGTCCTCCTCGTAGGCGACGGCGTCGTCCAGCACCTCATAGTCGTAGTAGTAGAGTCTGTCGGCAACGGACTTCAGGGCCTCGAAGATCTCCTCCTTGCTCCCGGCGAAGCGGATGCGGGAGACGGTAACGTCGGCTTCTTCCTCCCCGGAGGCAGCCTCCTCCGCGCTCTCCGCCCCGGACAGGCTTTCTTCCTCCTCAGCGATGTCCGTCCCGGCGAAAAGGCCCTCTTCGGCCACGGACACACTCTCCTCAACAGGCGCGCCGGCCTCCGCCAGTGACGAGTGGCCGGAAAGGGCGCCTTCCGGCTCCTCCGCGAAAGCCGCCGCAGGCGACAGGGTCAGCGCCGCCGCAAGAACCGCTGCCAGGATCCTTTTTCTTCTGCTCATGTTTTTTCCCTCCATTCACACGGGCTTTCTCCGGCTTCCCGCGGAACATCGCCGCGGGGAAAGACCGGACGTTTTCTTTCTGACTTTCTATCTCCACTGACCGCGGGAGGGGCGGCCGCGTCACATGAATCTCCAGATTTCCGCCGGTAAGCGGAGGCCCGCAGCGCTTTCCCGCGGGAGACAGGCGTCTTCAGAAGGCTGAGGCCGAACCGCCTCACACGTCCTCCGGGAGGCTGAACGCCGTGCCCGCGAGGGCGATGATGTTGATCACGGGCTCCTCGTAGGGATGGATCCCAAGGACGGCCTCCGTCACGGAACGGAGCTGGTCCGCCCTGACCGTCACCTCCACCTTGAGCTCCGGCTCCTCGGCGATCTCCCCTTCCTTCCCCAGATACGGGTCGGTCCCGGGAAGCGGACGCCACGAGCCGGTCACCTGGCTGCGCGAAAGGCAGCAGTCGTACCGGCCGATATGGCCGGCGTCCTCGTCCCGGAGGACCTCCTGAAGAGCCCGGAAATGGGTCTCCGGGATAAATATTTCCATCTTGTAGAACGCCGTCTTTCCGCTCCCGGCCATGGCTGCTCCGTCCTTTCCGTCCATTTCCCGCAAGTCCTTCTGCTCCGTCTGTCCTTCCGCTTCGTCTGTCCTTCTGTCCCGGCAGTCTTTCTGTCCCGACAGTCTTTCTGTCCCGGCAGTCCTTCTGCTCCGTCTGTTCTTCCGGTCCGTCTGCCCTTCTGTCCCGGCAGTCCTTCCGCTCCGTCTGTCCTTCTGTCCCGGCTGTCCTTCCGCTCCGCGGGTTCTGCCGCGGCGCCTGTGTCCGCCGTCACCCGCTCTCACAGCTTCTCAAAGAACCGCCTCAGCCCGAGGGCGTCCCTGAATGCGAAGACGCGGTCGAAGAAGCGGCTGATCGCCCCGATCAGGGTGCCGTTGACCAGCGCGCAGAGGACCGTGCCCGCCTTGATTCCCTCAAAATGTCCGAACCCGAAAAACGCGAAGGACAGGACGACCGCGACGGCGCAGCTGCAGCAGTCGTAGACGGTCTTCACCCGGCTGATCTCAAAGCCGTACACCGAGGAGATTTCTTTGACAAAAAGCTCGTAGGCCTCGGGAGAGAGATAGGTGCGGAACAGCAGGGCGACGCCCGCCGCGCAGACGACAAGTCCGCAGACGTAGAAGACGGCCCTGCCCGGGAGGCCGCCGGCCGGTATCCTTCCGGCCAGCTCCATCATGAGATCCAGGACAAAGCCGTAGATAAGCGCGGTGATAAACGAGAAGAGATAGGACAGGCGGAAGCGCCGCGTCACCGCCGCGAGCAGGACAAGAAGCGCCGCCTGGGTGCAGTATTCCGCCGCGCCAAAGGTAAACGCCGGATGCGTCTGCCCTATCCGAAGGTGCAGGAGGTACGCCGGCGCGACGATGGTCGAGAGGCCGAAATCTGCCCTCTCCATCAGCGCCGTTCCGAAGGCCAGCAGAAGAAGGCCGGCCGCGTAGGCCAGCTCCGTAGGAAAGACCCGTTTTCTTTTCATGATTTCTGACGGGGACGGCTGTCCGCGTCCTCTGTGCTGATGGCGGAGACCGCGTTTCCGCAGTACTCGCAGATTCCCACGGTCCCGGCGCGGAAACGCCCGGTGCCGCCGCACTTCGGGCAGGTCACGGCGACGAAGCCCAGTCCGCTCCCGGCCGCTCTCTCGTCCTGAAGGTACACGCACTGCGGCCCCTGACGGCTCAACGTGCATCCCCGGAAATATCCCTTGCGGAAGAGAAGGTCCAGCTCATCCATGACGGAGGCCGCGTCCTTCCCCATCCGGGCCGACAGCTCCTCCGCCGTCAGCACGCCGTTCGTGTCTCCCTCGAAGATACTCTCGTACCGTCTGGCCGCGCCCGTGAGGCGCCGTCCCCTCAGCCCGAAAATGAGGAGAAGGAGCGACGGGACGAGAAGCCCGAAGTAGACGGGCAGCCCGCTCCTGAGTCCCTCCGCGCTGTCCAGGATGCCTCCGGCCGCGGCGATCGCGCAGAAGGTGGTCGAAACCGCCCCGGCGGCGATGAAGAGCACGTTCCGGATCTCCTGCATCACCATCGTCTGCGAGGAGAGATACCGGTTTTTGTTCTGTCTGTTGTCCATACCCTGTCTCCTGTACGCCCGTCCGCGGTTTCAGATCCTTACGAAGGCGCCCTTGTGCCGCCTGTCTGCTGTTTCAGATCCTTACGGCGGTGTCCGTGAGCCGCCCGTCTGCTGTTTCAGATCCTTATGGCGGTGTCCGTGAGCCGCCCGTCCGCGGTTTCAGATCCTCTCGACGACGCCCGCAAGCAGCTTCCGGAAGGCCGCGGACACGCGGTCCGCCGTCTTCTGCACCTCCTCGTGGGTGAGCGGGGTGCTGCTCATGCCGGCCGCCATGTTCGTGATGCAGGAAATGCCGCACACCCCGATGCCCATGTGGCGCAGAGCCATCGCCTCGCAGGCGGTGCTCATCCCGACCGCGTCCGCTCCCAGGGAGCGGTAGGCCCGGATCTCCGCCGGGGTCTCGAAATTCGGCCCCGGGTGCTGCACGTAGACGCCCTCGCGGATCTCGATCCCCAGCTCCGCCGCCGTGTTTCGGACCGTCTCCCGGAGATCCTCCCCGTAGACGGCGCTCATGTCGGGGAACCTGGTCCCCAGCTCGTCGATATTGGCCCCGCGGAGAGGGCTGGGGACGAACATCGAGATGTGGTCCGTGATCAGCATCAGCGTCCCCGGATGAAAATCCGGATTGATGCCGCCGGCGGCGTTGGTCAGGATGACCTTCTCCGCGCCCAGCATGCCCATCAGGCGGACCGGCAGGACGACGCTGTTCATGTCGTAGCCCTCGTAGTAGTGGACCCGTCCCTGCATCATGACGACCTCTCTGCCGCGGAGGGTGCCGAAGAGGTAGCGTCCGCTGTGTCCCTTCACCGTGGAGACCGGGAACCCCTCGATCTCGGCGTAATTCACGATCTCCCGGATCTCGGCCTGTTCTCCGAAGCCTCCCAGCCCCGACCCGAGGACGATGCCGATCTCCGGCTTCGCCGACAGACGCGGGGCCACCGCGTCGGCGCAGCGCTTCAGCCGCTCGTATTCCGCGTTTCTTCTATCCTTCACAGGGTTTTCCTCTCCCTTCTCTCTTCTTTCTTCCGTCCGTCCCGAAGAAGGCTCACTTTTTCCTCGAGGAGAGCCGCTCCGCCGCGGTGATCACGTGTCCGATCAGGACCGTCGTGGTCACGGCGCCCACTCCGCCGGGGACGGGCGTAATGGCGCCGACGACCGGCTCGACCTCCTCAAAGACGGCGTCGCCGGCGATGCCCCCCGCCCAGTCCTTTTTCGCCGGATCCCAGTTGACCGACACGTCGATCACGACCTGGCCCGGCCTTACATAGTCCTTCGTGACGACCCCGAGGCAGCCGGCCGAGGTGACGAGGATGTCCGCTTTTCTCGCGATGCCCGGCACGTCGGCGGTCCTCGTGTGGCACACGGTCACGGTGGCGTTTCTCGCCATGAGAAGCATGGCGACGGGTTTCCCGATGACCAGGGAGCGGCCGATCACGACCACATTTCTCCCCTCCGGGTCGATTCCGTAGAAATCGAGGATCTCCAGGCAGGCCCGGGCGGTGCACGGAGGGAAGCCGATCTCCCGGTCCTCGTAGACGCCCGCGTTGCTCAGGTCCGTCATGCCGTCGACGTCCTTGGCGGCGCGCAGATGATTGCAGATCTCCCTGTCATAGGGCTTGAGATGCTTCGGAAGGGGCCGGAAAAGCAGGACTCCGTGGACGCTGTCGTCGCGGTTCAGCCCGTCGATGACGCCGATCAGTTCCTCCTTCGTGACGTCCCCGGGGAGAACGACGCTCATCGTCTCCACGCCGACCGTCTCCGCCTTCTTCGTCGCGCCCTTCTCATAGGAGATATCCGAAGGTTTCTCCCCGCAGCGGACGATCGCCAGCTTCGGCGCGACGCCCTTCTGTCTGAGCTCTTCCGTCCTCTGCCGCAGCTTTCCTACGAGCGCCTCGTTTACTTCCTTGCCAAGCAAGTGTTTTGCCATAACTTCTCCCGAATGTCCTTCCTAAGATCAGTGTGTCCCCGCGGGCAGCAGGCTGTCCCGCACCGCTGTGTAAATCCCGTCGGCGAGGGCGGTATATTCCTCGAGCATCCCGGCGCACAGGCCGTTCAGCCGCTCCGCCTCCCCGCGGTTCCTGAGTGTTTTCGTGTTGATATAGACGTTGAGGGAGGCCGCCTGCAGCGCGGCCTTGAGGATCACCGCCCCGCAGCCCGCGTCGGACAGGGCGAGCCTGGATCCCTTCTCGGAGAAGGTCTTCACGGCCGTGAGGGCCTCGCAGCACAGCTCCATGATGCGGATGGGGACGGCGCAGGCCTCGACGGAGGCCTTCTCGAGAATCTCCTCCCTTTGGGGATCGTCCTTCGGCAGGCCGTAGGCCTTGGCCAGAGGGGCGAAGCCCTCCGCGTCCGCCGCCACCTGGTCGAGCAGCTCCTCCTGGAGCCGGTCGCACTTCTCCTTGAGCGCCAGGATCTCCGCCTCGACGCCGGCGTACCGCTTCTTGCCCGCCGTCAGGCTTCCGACCATATTGCCGAGGGCGCAGCCGACGGCGCCGGCCAGCGCGGCGGCGCCTCCCCCGCCCGGCACCGGCTCGGAAGAGGCGAGCACGGTCACGAAGTCGCGGCAGGAGCTCATCGTAAAATCTTCCATAAAGGGTCTTCCTCCTTCCGGAATACCGATTCCAAATGTGACTTACTGTTTTCGGATGCGAAGTATTGCCGGTCCATCTTAGGATTTGCCCCGGGCAAATTCTTAGATGGACTCATACAGAGCAGTACCCTCCTGCTTTCGTATTCGGGGACATACTTCCGCTCCTTCATCGCAAAACGGTCCTTCGCCTTCCGCTCCGTTTCAGAAAAGTCCGGTGATGCGCCCGTCCGCGTCGACGTCGATCCTCTCCGCCGCCGGGGCCTTCGGCAGGCCGGGCATCGTCATGATGTCGCCGGTCAGCGCCACCAGGAAGCCCGCTCCCGCGGACACCCGGACGTTCCGGACGGTGACCTTGAAATCCTTCGGGGCGCCGAGCCGCGCGGGATCGTCGGTCAGGGAATACTGGGTCTTCGCCATGCAGACCGGCAGTCCGCCGAAGCCCAGGTCCTCCAGCTGGCGGATCTGCTTCTCCGCCTCCGCCGTGAAGACGGCGCCTTCTCCTCCGTAGACCCTGGTCACGATGTCTTCGATCTTCTTCCTGACGGGCTGGTCCAGGTCATAGGCGAAGGAAAAACGGGACGGCTCCTCGCAGAGGCGGATCACCTCTTCCGCCAGCTCCCGGCCGCCTTCGCCGCCCTTTGCCCAGACCTCGGACAGCACGGCCCTGACGCCCGCCTCCGTGCATTTTTCGCGGATGAGATCCAGCTCGGCCTCGGTGTCCTGCGGGAAGCGGTTGACGGCGACCACGCAGGGCAGCCCGAACACGGTCCGGATGTTGGCGATGTGCTTCAGAAGATTGGGCATGCCCTTCTCAAGGGCCTCCAGGTTCTCCGCGCCGGTCTCCGTCTTCGGCACGCCGCCGTTGTACTTGAGGGCGCGGGCGGTGGCCACCAGGACCACGCAGGAGGGCTTAAGGCCCGCCATGCGGCACTTGATGTCGATGAACTTCTCCGCGCCCAGATCAGCGCCGAAGCCTGCCTCCGTGACGGTGTAGTCCGCCAGCTTCAGGGCGATCCTCGTGGCGGTCACGGAATTGCAGCCGTGGGCGATATTCGCGAAGGGACCGCCGTGGACGAAGGCCGGCGTGTGCTCGAGGGTCTGGACGAGATTCGGCTTCAGGGCGTCCTTGAGAAGGGCCGCCATCGCCCCCTCCGCGTGAAGGTCCCCCGCCGTGACCGGCTTCTGCTCCGACGGCTTTCCGTAGGTATAGCCGATGACGATCCGGGCGAGGCGCTCCTTGAGGTCCGCGATGTCGGACGCCAGGCAGAGCACCGCCATGATCTCGGAGGCCACGGTGATGTCGAAGCCGTCCTCCCGCGGGACGCCGTTGACGCGGCCGCCGAGGCCGTCCACCACATTTCTCAGCTGGCGGTCGTTCATGTCGACACAGCGCCGCCAGGTGATCTTGCGGGGATCGATGCCCAGGGCGTTCCCCTGGTAGATGTGGTTGTCGATCATGGCCGCCAGCAGGTTGTTCGCGGCGCCCACGGCGTGGAAGTCCCCCGTGAAATGGAGGTTGATGTCCTCCATCGGGACCACCTGGGCGTATCCGCCGCCCGCGGCGCCGCCCTTGATCCCGAACACGGGGCCCAGGGAGGGCTCGCGCAGGGCCACCATGACGTTCTTTCCGAGCCGCTTCATCCCGTCCGCAAGCCCCACGGTCGTGGTGGTCTTGCCCTCGCCGGCCGGCGTCGGGTTGATGGCCGTGACGAGGATGAGCTTTCCGTTCTCCCGGCCGACGTCATGGAGTATACCGAAGTCCACCTTGGCCTTGTACCTGCCGTACTGCTCCAGGTATTTCTCCTCCACTCCCGCTGCCCGCGCGATCTCGGTGACCGGCAGCATTTCCGTCGTCTGGGCGATCTCTATATCGGTTTTAAATTCCGGCATGATTCTTCTTTCTCCTCCTGTCCCGCCTGGGATTTATTCTTTTCTTTCTTCGTCTGCCTTGAGCTCTCCGAAGACCCTGTCCGCGTAGCGCACCGTCTCCATGGCGTCCTTCGCGTAGGCGTCCGCGCCGATCCGGTCGGCGTATTCCTGCGTCATGACCGCGCCGCCGACCACCACCTTGACGTCGGGCTTGGCCGCGCGCAGCTGGCGGATCGTCTCCTCCATGCTGGGGACCGTGGTCGTCATGAGGGCGGACAGCCCCACCAGGCGGAGATCCCTCTCCACCGCGGTCTTCACGATGAGCTCCGGAGGCACGTCCTTGCCGAGATCCACGACCTGATAGCCGTAGTTCTCCAGCATGACCTTCACGATGTTCTTGCCGATGTCGTGGATGTCGTTCTTCACGGTCGCCAGGATCACCGTTCCCTTCACCGCGGAGGGCCTGCCGCTCAGCTTTTCCTTGATGACCTGAAACGCGGCCTGGGCCGCCTCGGCGCTCATCAGCAGCTGCGGCAGGAAGACGGTTCCCTTCTCGAAGCCGCGCCCGACGACGTCGAGGGCGGGAATGAGGTCGCGGTCGATGACGTCCGCCGCTTCCCGCGACGTAAGCTCGGCCTCCGCCGCCTTCGCGGCGCGCTCCTTCAGGCCGCGGACGACGCAGTCCGCCAGCGTCAGGCCCCCGGCCGGGCCGGCGGATCCCTGGGTTCTTCCCGCATTTCCGGTCTCTCCGGCATTTCCGTCATGGCCGTTGTGCCCGGCCTTTCCCGCGCCTCCTACGGAGCCCCCCGGGGACTCCGGTCCCTTCCCGCCCGAAGGGCCGTTCTCCGCGCTCCACAGGGCGCTGGCTTCGATGTAGCCCATGCACTGGGGATCCATGTCGGAGAGGGCCAGATAGGCCCGGTAGGCCCGCATCATGGCCTCGTTGTTCGGGTTGATGATGGCGCAGGACAGGCCCGACAGCATCGCCATCGTGAAAAACGTGCTGTTGATCACCTCCCGCCTCGGAAGGCCGAAGGAAATGTTGGAGACGCCCAGAATCGAATGGCCCTGCCTTAAATCCCGGATCTTCCGCAATGTCTCGAGGGTCACCAGGGCCGACCCGCTGTCGGAGGAAACCGTCAGGGCGAGTCCGTCGATGACGATGTCCTTTCGGGGAATGCCGCAGCGGTCCGCCGCCTCGTAGATGCGGTCCGCGACCGCGAGGCGTCCCTCCGCCGTCTCCGGGATGCCGCTCTCGTCAAGGGCAAGTCCCACCAGCACGCCGCCGTACTTTCTGACGATGGGCATGACCGCCTCGATGCTCTCCGCCTTGCCGTTTACCGAGTTGACCATCGGCTTTCCGTTGTAGAGGCGGAGCCCCCGCTCGAGGGCGGCAGGGTCCGAGGTGTCGATCTGAAGCGGCAGGGCCGTGACCGCCTGGAGGCGGGTCACCACGTTTTCCATCATCGCCGGCTCGTCGATGTCGGGCAGCCCCACGTTGACGTCTAGAATGTCCGCGCCGGAGTCCTCCTGCTCGATGGCCTGTCCCAGGATGTAGTCGATATTTCCTTCCCGGAGGGCCTGCTGGAAGCGCTTCTTTCCCGTTGGGTTGATCCTCTCCCCGATCAGGACCGGCCGCCGCCCGATCTCGACCGTCTTCGAAAATGACGTCACCACCGTGCGGTTCTTCTCCGTCGGCTCCCGGAACGGGAGACGGCGGGTCGCCCGGATCAGCGCCTCGATGTGGGCGGGCGTCGTCCCGCAGCAGCCGCCCAGGACGTGGGCGCCGAGGGACGCGATCTTCTCCATCTCCCGGGAGAATTCCTCCGGTCCCACGTCATAGACCGTCCGGCCGTCCTCGACCCGGGGCAGGCCCGCGTTGGGATTGACGATCACGGGAACGGAGGCCGCCTCGAGGAGCCGTCCGGCCAGCGAGATCATCTGGGACGGTCCGAGGCCGCAGTTGATCCCGACGGCGCTGACGCCCAGCCCCTCCAGCATCGCGGTGGTCGACTCCACCGTGCCGCCGGTCAGAAGCTTCCCGCCCGCGTCGTAGGTCATGGTCACGCAGACGGGCAGGCCGCAGGCCTCCTTCACGCCCAGGACCGCCGCCTTGACCTCATAGCTGTCGCTCATGGTCTCGATCAACACCAGATCCGCACCCGCTTCGGCGCCGGCCCGGGCGATCTCGCCGAAGAGCGACACCGCCTCCTCAAAGGCCAGGTCCCCCATCGGCTGAAGCAGCCTGCCGGTGGGGCCGATGTCGAGGGCGACGTAGCTGTCCTCCTCGCGTCCGCACCGCCTCTGGGCCTCCCGCACGCAGTCGACGGCCGCCCGGACGATGCTTCCGACCTCGCCGGGATATTTCAGGGCGTTGGCCCCGAAGGTGTTGGTATTGACGATATCGCTGCCCGCGCGGAGGTAGCCCTCCGCCAGCTGAACGATGTCCTCGCGCCTCGTCAGGTTCCACCGCTCCGGCAGCTCGCCGGGCTTAAGGCCCCTCGCCTGGAGGAGCGAGCCCGAGCCGCCGTCGCAGTAAAGTCTCCCGCGTCCGAGGACCTCGGTAAATGCTTTCTTCATAATTCTGCCTTTTCTTCTATTCCGCCGGTTCCCGCCGGGCGCGTTCTTCCGCCGCGCCGGTCTTTAGGCGAAGTACGGTCTTCCGGCCTGCCGGGCTTCGCGCGAAGTGTGTTCTTCCGGCCCGCCGGCCTTTGCGTGAGGCGCGGCCTTTCACTCCGCCGGGCTTCGGCGGTACGCGCAGTTCTTCATCCCGCAGCCTTCGCATTCGCTTCGCGGACAGTTCCCCGGCTCCGGGGACTCCCCGATCACCGCCGTCACCGATTTCGACGGCGCCATGAGATACGACTCCGTGAGGGTCACGCCGATCCTCTTGGAGGCGTCCAGAAGGCCCAGAAGGTCTCTCTGGAACTCCAGCGGAAAGTCCCCGTACCCGGGCGAAAACCGGGGTCTGCAGGAAAGCCCCTCCGCCGCCGCGCCGGCGCGGATCTCCTCGTTGATCCTGTCGCACCAGGCCTCGATCATGGCCGCCGAGGCCGCCTGGAGGATGACCATCCCGCTGACGCGGGAGACGGCCGCCCTGGCGATCAGCCGGTCCGGACCGACGCCGAGGGTGGCCGCCAGGACCGCGATCCTCCCGCACCCGGCGAGATTTCTGCCCAGATGCCGGCTCCGGATCTCCTTCTCTCCGAACCGGATCCGGTCCGGTCCTTCCGTCACAAGCGGGTATTCCTCCCAGACCGCGCACGGCCTCACCGCCGCGGAGAGCTCCGCGACGCACCGCTCGACGGCGTCCCGCACCGCCTCGTCCGGCACGCTTCTGCCGTAGCCGAGGTAGCGGTACACCTCCGACCTGTCCGGGTCGGGCATCGGAAACCCCGTGGTTCCGCCGTACTCAAGCCTCATATCACTCTCCGGTATTCTCTCTGGTCTGCTCTCAGTTCTGCTCTCAGATCTTCTCTCCGGCTCCCGCTTCGTTTCTCCATCCGATCACCTCGGAGAGATTCTTCAGGATCCCCTCGGCGACCTGCGGCTTGTTCATCGAATAGACGTGAATGTGGCGCACGCCGTTGGCGATGAGGTCGATGATCTGCCCCGCCGCGTAGACGACGCCGGCCTGCTCCATCGCCGCCGGGCTGTCGCCGAAGCGGTCCACGATGGCGTAGAACCTGGCGGGAACCACGGTTCCGGACATCGCCACCGACCTGGCCAGCTGCTTCCTGTTGGTGATGGGCATGATCCCGGGGAGGACCGGCACCGTGATGCCCGCCTCCCGCGCGCGGTAGAGGAAGTTGTAGAAGATGTTGTTGTCGAAGAACATCTGGGACGTCAGGAAGTCGCAGCCCGCGTCCACCTTCTCCCGCAGGAAGCGGATGTCGTCCGCCTTGTGCTCGCACTCGACGTGCCCCTCGGGGTAGCAGGCGCCGCCGATGCAGAAATCGCCCATCTCCCGAAGCTCGTGGATCAGCTCCGCGGCGTGATGATAGTCGTCGCAGATCCTGCCGTCCCTGGGAATGTCGCCCCGGAGGGCCATGATGTTGGTGATGCCGTGCTCCTTGTACGCCTCGACGGTCCGCGCGACGTACTCCCTCGTCGAGGAGACGCAGGTCAGGTGGGCGAGCATCGGGACGCCGTAGGTCTTCTGCAGATCCCCGGCGATGTCCGCCGTGAACGCGCTGGTTCCTCCGCCCGCGCCGTAGGTGACGCTCATGAAATCCGGGCCGAGTGCGGCGATCTTTCTCGCCGTAGCCAGCACCTGGTCAAACCGGTCGCCGGTCTTCGGAGGAAATACCTCAAACGAAATGGTGACCTCATCCCTGTTCAGAAGCTCGCGAAGGCTCATTTCTTCCATTCTCCTCTCGTCTCTTGAAAAGCGGACGTCCGCGTTCCGCTTCGTCCCATGTCTCTTAGGTCCTCAGCGCCCGAGCTTGCCCATCAGGTCAAGGATCGCGGAGAGCGGGCTGTCGTCCTTCGGGGCGGACTGCTCCGTCTTCCCGGAAAGGAGCGCCCCGAGGAGGCCTCCCGCCTCGGACGGCCTGGAAGATCCGTCCTCCCGGGTCTTCGCGGCGAGGTAGGCGGCGATCAGCTCGATGGCGCTGCTCTCCCCCGAGAGAAGGTTGAGCGCCGTCTTCTTCGTGTCGGAATCGGCCTTTCTGTAATACTGGACCAGCTTCTTCTCCGACGCGGTCAGCTTCAGCTCCTGGGAGGCGGCCGTCTTTGAGGAGGCGGTCTTCTTCGCCGCGGTGGTTTTGGCGGAGGTCGTCTTTTTCGCCGTCGTCTTCGCGGAAGCGGTCTTTTTCTCCGCCGTGGTTTTGGCGGAGGCCGTCTTCTTCTCCGCCGTCGTCTTCGCGGAGGCCGTCTTCTTCGAAGCGGAGGCGCCGGACGAGGACGCGGTCTTCTTCAGGGCGCTTCCCGCGGCGCTGATGAGGGACGTCTGGGTGACGCCCAGGGCCTTGGCCATCTGCCGGAGTACCTGCTCCTCGGGCGTCTTCTCCCCCTTCTCGATCCTGCCAAGCTCCGAGGCGGAGAGGCCTTCCACCATTTCCGCCAGCCCGGCCTGCGTGAATCCCTTCGCGTTTCTAGCTTCCTTCACCATATTTCCCAGTTTTTTGGACATAGCCGCCTCCGTTATTTCCGAGTGGGGGATCAACAGATTTTTCCTGCTATCAGTTTATGAAGGAAAAATCCGCCTGTCAACCTCCAACCCTGCCCTGCGGCGCGGCGCGGTCCCGCCCCGGCCGCCCGCGAAGCCCCGGGGATTTCCCCGAATTTGCGGAGATCTCACTTGTACTTCTGCCGTTTTCGTGGTTATCTTATCAGAGAAGATTTCTTTGAGGAGGAACGCGGTCCATGCTTTCATTGACATCCGACTACCAGGAAGGAGCCCACCCGGAGATCCTGCGCCGCCTGGCGGAGACAAACCTGACGAAAACGCCCGGTTACGGCACCGACGAGTACTGTGAGTCCGCCAGGGCGAAGATCCGGGAGGCCTGCGGGTGCCCCGGCGCGGCGGTGCACTTTCTCGTCGGCGGCACCCAGACCAACGCCGTGGTAATCAGCGCGCTGCTGCAGAGCTGGCAGGGCGTCATCGCGGCGGAGACCGGCCATATCGCCCTCCATGAGGCGGGCGCGATCGAGCTTCGGGGGCACAAGGTGCTCCCGGTCCCGCACGTCTGCGGGAAGATCAGCGCGGAGACCGTCCGCGCCTTCTGCGAACGCTTCCGGGAGGACGAGAACCGGGATCACATGGTGGCGCCGGGCATGGTCTATCTCTCCCAGCCCACCGAGTACGGCACCCTCTACAGCCTCCGCGAGCTGACGGACATCAGCGGCGTCTGCCGGGAATTCGGCCTTCTGCTCTACGTCGACGGCGCGCGCCTCGCCTACG
The DNA here is from genome assembly GCA_045114695.1 of Lachnospiraceae bacterium. Taxonomy (GTDB): domain Bacteria; phylum Bacillota; class Clostridia; order Lachnospirales; family Lachnospiraceae; genus Chordicoccus. The sequence continues at coordinate 47,663 of JBGUKX010000026.1, forward strand.
CCCTCGCCTGTGAGGAGAACGACGTCACCCTGCCGGATCTCGCCCGGCTTTGCAGCGCCTTCTACATCGGGGGCACCAAGTGCGGGGCCCTCTTCGGCGAGGCGGTAGTCCTCCCGGATCCGGCGCTCTCCCCGCACTTTTTCACGATCATGAAGCAGCAGGGCGCCCTTCTGGCGAAGGGAAGGATGCTCGGCATCCAGTTCGACGCCCTGTTTACGGACGGCCTGTATCTCAGGATCGGGAAATCCGCGGTCAGCCTCGCCGACAGGATGCGCGCGCGGCTGAAGGGAGCGGGCTACCGGCTGGCCTTCGACACCCCGACCAACCAGGTGTTCGTGCTTCTCGACGACGATCAGCTCCGGATCTTTTCGGAACAGGTCGCGGCCGATTTCTGGGAGAAGCCGGACGAGTCGCACACCATTCTCCGGGCGGCGACCAGCTGGGCGACGACGGAGGAAGAGCTGGAGGGCTTCCCGCCGGAGCTCGCCTGACCCGGAGCTTCCGCGGAACCAGGGACCTTTCCCTTTCCGGAACCGCCAAAAGATCACCGCGCCGGCGCCGCTTCGCCGGCTTCGAAAAAAGAGAGGACCGCCATGAGAACCGACGCCGTCGTCACGCTCATTCTGATCGCCGTGAACGGGATCCTGTTCGCCGCCGAGACCATCGCCGGGGGCAGCACGAAGATCTCCGTCGCGCGGAAATTCGGTGCCTACTACTACCCGGACGTACAGAACGGACAGTGGTACCGGCTCTTCACCGCGATGTTCCTTCACTTCGGTCCGTTTCACATCGCCTGCAACATGTATTCCCTCTACAACCTCGCCCCGGCCCTCGAGAGGTTCTTTGGGGTGAGCCTGTTCCTTCTTCTCTACCTCGCCTCCGGCGTCGCGGGCAACGTGGCGACGTACCTGAAGGATCAGAAGACCGGCCGGTACGCGGTCTCCGCGGGGGCGTCGGGCGCCGTCTTCGGTCTCCTGGGCGCCTGGCTTGTGCTGACCCTCTCGCCCGAGGTGAGAACCACGGCCTCGGGATCCGGGATCCTGTACACGCTGCTCATCAACGCGGCCTACGGCCTGGCGAACCGTCAGATCAATATGATGGCCCACGCAGGCGGGTTTGTCTGCGGAGTCGCCATTACCTGGATACTGCTTCTTGTGACATGACGCGCCCGCCAATGAAAAAGGCAGCCAATACAAAAAAGCAGCGCGGGAAGCGCTGCTTTTTTTGCCGGCTTACTCACGACGGAAGTCACGAGAATGCGCCGGCTGTCTATTCAAAGTTCACTCGGTCCTGTTTGTCTCCGCGCGGCTTTCTTGTCCGTATGGCGTCACAACCGGCGTCAGACGTTCTCTGCGGTCAGACCGCCGCGCCTCACGTGGCGAATCTGTGCCGCGTCTTCTTCTCCTCCGGGGTGGGCTCGATCTCGCCCGCCGCGGTGAGCGCCATCCTGGTGAGGGAAGGTCCGACCAGCTCGTAGACCAGGACGCTGAAGAGGATGATATTCCGGATCAGGGCCGCCTCGTCGCCTCCCAGGGCCGCGGCGGCCCGGACCATTCCCAGCGCCACGCCGGCCTGGGGAAACAGGGTGATGCCCAGATATTTCACGATGGTCGGCGAGCAGTGCACCATTTTGCTGCTGTAACGGGCGCCGACGTATTTGCCCAGAGCACGGACGAGGATGTAGACCAGGCCGATGATGACGACCGACCTGTAGCGGAACACGCCCAGGTCGAGCTCCGCGCCGCTCAGCACAAAGAAGACCGCGTAGAGGGGCGTCGTCCACTTGTCCGCCCTCGTGAAAATGTCGTTTGAGAATTTGCTCATGTTGCAGAACACCGTCCCCAGCATCATGCAGACGAGCAGGGACGAGAAGGAGATCTTGACCTCGCCGATCTGGAACTCCATCGAGGAGAGGGCGATGGTCAGGAATACAAAGGAGATGGTCATCGCCACGCGGTTCGAGTTGGAGTAGAAAAGCTTCTCGATCACGGAGAGCAGCATGCCCATCGCCGCGCCCAGCAGGATGGAGAAAAGGATCTCCAGCAGAGGGTTGACGAGGATCGTGATCATGTCGACCGTGCCGCTCAAAAGCGCCCGCGCGATGCCGAAGGAGACGGCGAAGACGACCAGTCCCACCGCGTCGTCCAGGGCGACGATGGGAAGAAGCAGCGACGTGACGGGGCCTTTGGCCTTGTACTGGCGCACGACCATGAGGGTCGCGGCGGGTGCCGTCGCGGAGGCGATGGCGCCAAGGGTGATCGCCGCCGGAAGCGGCATGGCTTTGGGTCCGAGAATGAAATGCAGCGCGATCATCGCGATATCCACGAGAACCGCCGCGCAGAGCGCCTGAAGGATGCCGATCACCACCGCCGCCCGGCCGATCTCCTTAAGAGACGAGAGCCGGAACTCGCTTCCGATGGAGAACGCGATGAAGCCCAGCGCGGCGCTCGTCAGAACGCCCATGGCCTCCACCTCCTCAAAGGACGCGTACCCGACGCCGTGTCCGATCACACTGCCCAGGGCGTAGGGTCCGAGAAGCAGTCCCGCGATCAGAAACGCGGTGACGTCCGGAAAGTTGAGATGCAGCGCCTTGAAGACGCGCGTCATCATCAGTCCGGCAAATAAGGTGATCGAAGTTGCGATAAGTGGCTGCATGACAATCCTACCTCCTGCCTGAATTTACGCCGTTCAGCATTATATACCTTTTCCATCGGAAATGCACGTCCGGCGCGGTCCCGGGCGATATTTCATCACTATTGACAGGTTCTCCGTCCGCGAAGGCCTTTTTTTGACCATTTTTAAAAGAATGGGATACCTGCCATAGAGAATTCCTGAGAAATAAAAAAGCCCGGCATTCATGGCTTCCATCAGAATATCCCCAGTCAAAACGAAAAGAGATTGCCCGATGGACAACCTCTTTTGGCTGCTGTATGCTGTTTTTTCTTTTGTCTGCCAACTGTCCTGCCATCAGAAGCGGCTTATATGCAGGGTTTTCCGTTGACTGTTTTTCAGCTTTCCGCCCTTCCAATGCGGCTTCTGTTTCAGATTTTTCAGGGAACGTCTCATCCCCTCAGGATCATCTCCGCCGCCTCCGCCAGGGAGGACGCCACGGCGCAGTCCGCGTCCTTCGCCCGGCCCCCGCGGTCCAGGAGGATCGCGTCGATGCCGGCGCCCCGGGCGCCGAGGACGTCCGCGCTGTAGGAATCCCCGATATGCACCGCCTCGGAGGCGCTGACGCCCGCCCTGCGCAGGGCAAGCTCAAAGATCTCCGGAGCGGGCTTATAGGCCCTCGCCTCCTCCGCGCTCACGACGGCGAAGGGCCGGATCCCGTACCTGCCCAGATTCTCCTCGACGTAGGACGCCGCGTTGTTGGTGATGACGCAGACCGGAAGCGGGCATTTCTCAAAGAACTCCGCCGCGTCCGGATACAGAGGGCCGTTTCTCCACAGCCCCTGATTGAGAAGATGCAGCTCCTCGTGATTGTCGCGGAGCCCGTGCTGCTCCTCGCAGAGGGCGAGAAGGCGCAGGCACAGCTCGTCCTCGTCGGCGAACTTTTCTCCGCGGCACTCCCGCTCCAGCTTCGCCAGATTTGTGAACCAGAAGCCGAGGGCCTCCTTCGCGGAGCTGAAATCGGAATGCCGGCTGACCCGGTAAATCATCTCCTCGATCTCCGGGCCCGCCTGCTCGATGACGGTCCCGGTATAATCGATCAGTACTGCTTTCTTCATGCCTTCCCCTTTGTCCTCACTCTCCGATCGCCTCGAGGGCCTGGCGGAGATCCGCGATCAGATCCTCCTTGTCCTCCAGTCCGCAGGACATGCGCACAAGCCCCGCGGGAACGCCGGCCGCCGCCAGCTGCTCGTCGTTCATCTGGCGGTGGGTCGAGGTCGCCGGGTTGAGGCAGCAGGTGCGGGCGTCCGCGACGTGGGTCTCGATGGCCGCGAGGCGCAGATTCTTCATGAACGCTTCGGCCGCCTTCCGGCCGCCCTTCAGCTCGAAGCCGACCACGCCGCAGCCGCCGTCCGGCAGGTACTTCCGCGCGGTCTCGTAGTAGGGGCTTCCCGGAAGTCCGGAATAGTTGACGTAGCTGACCTGGGGCTGCTTCTCGAGGAACTCGGCCACCGCCTGGGCGTTCTCCACGTGGCGCGGCATGCGCACATGGAGGGACTCCAGGCCCAGGTTGAGCAGGAACGCGTTCTGGGGCGACTGGATGCTGCCGAAGTCGCGCATCAGCTGCGCGGTGCACTTGGTGATGAACGCCCCCTCCTTCCCGAACTTCTCCGCGTAGGTGATCCCGTGGTAGGAGTCGTCCGGCGTGCAGAGGCCGGGGAATTTGTCCGCGTGGGCCATCCAGTCGAACTTCCCGCTGTCGACGATGGCGCCGCCCACGGCCGCGCCGTGGCCGTCCATGTACTTGGTCGTGGAATGGGTCACGATATCGGCGCCCCACTCGATGGGCCGGCAGTGAACCGGCGTCGGGAAGGTGTTGTCCACGATGAGGGGCACGCCGTGCCGGTGGGCGGCCTTCGCGAATTTCTCGATGTCCAGCACCGTCAGGGCCGGATTGGCGATGGTCTCGCCGAAAACGGCCCGGGTATTGTCCTGAAACGCCGCTTCCAGCTCCTCCTCCGTGCAGTCGGGGGAGACGAAGGTGGCCGTGATCCCCATCTTGCGCATGGTGACGCTGATGAGGTTGAAGGTGCCGCCGTAGATGGTCGAGGACGAAACGATGTGGCTGCCGCACTCGCAGATGTTGAAGAGGGCGAAGAAGTTCGCGGCCTGTCCCGAGGACGTCAGCATGCCCGCCGAGCCCCCCTCCAGGGCGGCGATCTTCGCGGCGACGTAGTCATTTGTGGGATTCTGGAGTCTCGTGTAGAAATAGCCGCTCGCCTCCAGATCGAAGAGCTTCCCCATCGCCTCGCTGGTGTCGTATTTGAAGGTGGTGGACTGGATGATGGGAATCTGACGGGGCTCTCCGTTGCCCGGTGTGTAGCCCGCCTGTACGCATTTCGTGTTGATCTTGTACTGTTCCATTACTGTCTTTTCTCCTGTGTCTTTTTGCCCATGTCACTCCGCCGGCACTGCTCCGTCGGCGCTGTCCCGCCGATGTTGCTCCGCGGGCACTGCTCCGGCGGCGCTGTCCCGCCGATGTTGCTCCGCGGGCACTGCTCCGTCGGCGTCACTCCGCCTTGGCGGCCTGCTCGTTTCCGGAAATCTCAAACCCGATGCCGATCGGGAGGCGGTGGGTCTCGAGGATCGAGGCGCCGCCCGTAAGATCCGCGTACACGTACACGATCTCATAGCCCGGGAGGGCGGAACCCGCGTCGGCGCCCGACCGGCAGAGCAGGCAGTAGTTGACGCCCGCGACGATCTGGGTGCCCAGAAGGGCGACCGGCCTCATATCCTCCGCGCCGTCTTCTCCGAGCGCCTTCTCCAGGGCGAGGGCCGCCTCCTCCGTCACGGCGTTGTCTCCAGGTATTTCCCAACCGCCGGTGAGCATCATCTCTTCGGAGCCGGTCTCCACCTCCGCGGCGGACTCCGCGGCGGCCGGAACGGCGCCCATGGCTGTGATCACTGCCGCAGCCGTCAGCGCGGCCGCCATTTTCCTGAGGTTCATCATCCTTCTTCCTCCTTTTCCTTACACTTCCCTGACGAAGCGGCCGCCGTTTCCCCACTCGAAGCGGCCGCGGACCCCCGCGTCCGCCGCGCCGATCTCGAACTGCCGCTTCGCGATGCCCATGTCGTTGTACTCCAGGCCGTTTCCCTTCTTACAGATGACCATCGAGGCCTCGCCGTTCTTCACCAGAATGTTGACCGGCTGCTGGTTCACCGCGGAGGGTCCCAGCCGCACGGCCTCGATGCCCCGCCGGATCCAGTCCGGCGCCTCCGCGAAGGTCACGTCCGACGCCTCGTCGAGGAACGTCTCTGTCTTTCTGTCCCTCTTCCGGATCATCGCCCGCGTCATCGACTGCTTCATGGGAAGCTTCGCCGGCGCGTATCCCATCGGGATCACGTCCCACAGCCGCTCCCCCTCCGCGACGTCCGGATGGATCGAGGCGGCGTCGTAGGTGCTGGCCACCCAGCAGGTCCCAAGCCCGAGCTCCACGGCGCGGAGCACCAGCTTCTCGCCGTAATAGCCCAGCTTCTCCGACTCCGCGGGGCTGTCCCCGGCGACCAGGGCCGCGCAGACGTAGACGGGTCCGCTGAACATCGCGGGCGACATGCGGACGGCAGGCCGGCTGCCATCCCCGGATACAATCAGCTGAAAACGGAGTCCCGACTCGCGGTTCAGTTCTCCGACACAGGCTTCCAGCTGCGCCAGAATCTCCGGACCGGGCATCCGGTCCTCAAAGGCGCGGCAGGAAATCCGCTTCTCGACGGCCTCCCATTCTGTCATGCTTCTCTTCCTCCATTTTTGAAACACCTTTAAACCACCGCGTCCCGGCGGAAATGCCGGGCGCCTGTCCGCGCCGGACACCAGTCCGGGCGGGACGAGAATGTTACACCGGTGTAACACCGGTTCCGTCCGCGCCGGGCCGGCAGGCCGGACACACATTGATTTTATACCAAAAAGAACCGCGCGAAAAGCATAAACGTCACAGGAGCCCGCGGCGCGCAGAAAAGGTCCGGCCGCCCTCCCGGACAGCCGGACCCGTATTCCGCTTTTTCGTTCTGAGGAGCGCCTCCTCCGTCCTTGTTTTCTGTCAGTTCTGAAGAACACGTCCTCAGGCCTTGCTTTCTGTCCGCTCTGAAGAACACGTCCTCAGACCTTGCTTTCTGTCCGCTCCGAAGAACACGTCTTCAGTCCTTGCTTCTCCTCTGGAGCATCTGCAGTCCCACCGCCGCCAGAAGGATCGCGCCCTTGACGGTGTCGTTCAGCAGGGCGTTCATGCCGAGGGCGGTGATGATCTTGTCGATCAGGGTGAAGGACATGGTGCCGAAGATGATGCCCAGCATCCTGCCCTTGCCGCCCGTCATGCTGATGCCGCCGATGACGACCGCGGCGATGGAGTAGAGCTCATAGTTCTTGCCCGAGGTGGCGGGGTCGAAGGACGTGTCCTTGGCGATCTTGAGGAAGGTCGCGAGTCCCACGCACAGGCCGCAGATCAGAAACACCGAGATCTTGGTCCAGACGACGTTGATGCCCGCCAGCATCGCGCCCTTGGCGTTGCTTCCGAGGGCGTAGATCCTCTTGCCGAACTTCATGGACGTGGTCATGTAGATCATGAAGGCCGCCACGCAGAGCCACACGATGGCCAGGAGCGGGATGGTCTTCAGGTTGCCGTTTCCGAACATGAACAGCGGCTTGTAGCGGGAGACGCTGGCGTCGACCCTGTAGCGGGTCTCGCCCATCTCGTTCATCATGTACTGGGAGAGGGAGCGGTAGATCAGCATCGTGGCCAGGGTGACGATGAACGCGGGCATCTTGAGGCGTCCGACCATGAAGCCGTTGATGCAGCCGAAAGCCGCGCCGAGGGCCAGGGCGCTCACGAGCAGCAGAAAGATGCTGTTCGTGTGGTTGAAGACCACGATGGAAATGCCGCCCGCCAGCACGAAGGACGAGCCCACCGACAGGTCGATGTCGCCGGTCAGGACGATGAGGCCCTGCCCCAGAGCGATCGTTCCCAGAATGGCGCTGTGGAGGAAGATATTCGTGATCGTCGTCCACGACGTGGCGCTTCCGTTGATAATCAGATACGCCGCGAAGATCACGACAAATACCACGATGAAATTGAAGTTGTTCCAGAAATATCTTACTTTCTTTGACATGTCAGGCCTCCGTTCCGCCAAGTGCGCCGGTCGAATACATCATCACTTTTCCTTCTTCTATCTCGGAGTGGGGCAGATCCGCCACCACCCTTCCGTGGTAGAAGACGATGCATCTGTCGGCTATCTTCTTCAGCTCGGGAATCTCCAGCGTGTTCACGATGATCGTCTTGCCCTCCTCGGCGAGCTTCAGGATCAGACGGTAGATCTCCTCCTTCGCGCCGACGTCGATGCCCTGGGTCGGGTTGTCCATGAGCAGGATCCCGGCGTCGGTATCCAGCCATCTGGCGAGGATGATCTTCTGCTGATTGCCGCCTGACAGGCTGACGATCAGGTCCTCCGAGTGGTTCGCCTTGATGTTCAGGGCGCTTTTGAAGCGTTCAAACCTGCCCTGTTCATTCTTCCTGCTGATTGACGGGTTCCTGGTGTCGATGGTGTGTCTCGAGATGTAGGTGTTCTCCAGCAGGCTCATATCCGGCAGGACTGAGTTCTCCTTGCGGTTCGCGGGGATCATGCCGACCCCGCGGAGCATCGCCTTGTGGATGGTCTCCTTCGACATGCTCTCGCCCAGGATGTCCACCGTGCCGCCGCTGATGGGCAGGGCGCCGAAGAGTGTCTGGAGCACCTCGGAGCAGCCGGCTCCCTGGAGGCCGGTGAAGCCGATGATCTCGCCCTTCCGGCACTCGAAGGTCACGCCGCTGAAGCCCTGGCCGCTGAGGCCGTCGGTCCTCAGCACGACGCCGCCGAGCTCCCGCTTCTCGTAGACGTCCTCGTTGGCGTAGGACGCTCCGACCATGTCCCGGGTGATCTTCTCCGCGGTCGTCTCCGCGATCTTTCCCGTGCTGATGAACCTGGCGTTCCGCAGCACCGTGTACTCGTCCGCGATGGCAAATATTTCCGGCATTTTATGGGAAATGAAGATAAACGCCGTTCCCTTGTTTTTCAGACTTCGTATCAGGCCGAAGAAATGCTCGATCTCGGCGTTGTTAAGGGCCGTGGTCGGCTCGTCGAGAATGATCAGCTTCGCCTGGGAGTGCAGCGCCTTCGCGATTTCAAGGACCTGCTTCGCGCCGGTGACCAGATCTCCGGCCAGCATCATCGGATCGATGGGGACGCCCATCTCGTCGAACAGCTTCTGTGCCTCCGCGATCATGGCTTTCTTGTCGAGCCTGCCGCCGATTCCGGTGATCTCCTTGCCGAGGAAAAGGTTCTCGTACACCTTCAGGTCGTTGAAAATGTTGAGCTCCTGGTGCACGAAGGCGATCCCGGCGGCCTCGGACGCGGAGATCGAGCCGTTGGGCAGCTCCTTCCCGTCGAAGGTGACCGTTCCCTGGTCCCTGGTATAGACGCCGGAGAGAATGTTCATCAGCGTGGACTTCCCGGCTCCGTTTTCTCCCAGGAGGGCGTGGATCTCTCCGGGCTGGACGGTGAGCGACACGTCGTCCAGAACCTTGACCCCGAAGAACGATTTATGGATGTGTTCCATTTTAAGCAGTTCCAATTCCGCTGCCTCCATCGCTTTGTATTTTGGTGATGACTCCATGCAAGGGCAGCAGTTACCTGCTGCCCTTGCGTATTGACTGAATCATTTTCCCGGAGAGGGGACCGTGCCGGACCGCCCTCTCCCGGGCGGCTTTCTTACGTCAGCCGCGGTAGCTCCGGCTCTGTGTCACCGGGGATCATTCCTTCTCGTCGTAGCTGCCGAACGCCTGGAACTCTTCCACGTTGTCCTTGTCGACGACGGAAACCGGAATGACGTAGTCCTTTTCGATCTCTTCGCCGTTCAGGCTCTTGATCATGACGTCAACCGCTTCCTTGATCATGGCCGGGTCATAGGTGACGGAGAACAGATCGTAGCTGTCGGGCCTGGCGATGGTCTGATGCTTGTCCTTCAGCACCGCGTACATCTCGGCAAGGCCGGAGGAAGCGCAGAGGGCCTGAAGAGACTCAAGGAATTCGCCCTTCTTCGTCTCGTCGAGAGCCGCGCCGTTCAGGGATTCGAGGACGCCCATGGCGATCTCATCGTCGTGCGTGAAGATCCAGATCTTCTTGGACGGATCGCACTGCGCGCTGCTGAACCAGGACTCGAAGAGTTCCTTGCCCTGATCACGGCTCCAGCCTGTGGCGGCGGACTTGACGACAGCCGCGTTGATCTCGTCCTCGGTCCAGCCGGCTTCTGTAAGAGCGTCACGGAAGCCCTGGGAACGAAGTTCCGGAACGGAGCTGTTGTCGCCGATCATCTCATAGACGTAGTCTTCCTTCGCGAGGCCTTCCGCGAGAAGTCTCTTGCCTGTCTCGTAGCCGATACCGACGTTGTCGCCCTTGACGTTGGCGACGACCGCCTCGTCGAGGATCTCGCTGTTGATGCAGCGGTCGAACTGTACGAACGGGATTCCCGCCACGGCGATCTTCTCCAGTGTGGACTGAAGGCCGTTGTCATAGGGAAGAATGACGATGCCCGCGAGGCCTTCCGGCTTTGCGAGGAGGTCGTCCACCTGCTGGATCTGATTCTCGACGTCCGTCGCCGCGTAGACCTTGACTTCGTAGGCGCCGTCCGCGTTGAGCTCCTCTGCCTTCTCCTGCGCATAGGTCAGGACCGCGCCGGTCCAGCCGTGGTCAGCGCTGGGGACCATGACCGCGATCTCATCCGCGGAGGCCGCCATGCCGAGAGACATCGTCATCGCACCAGCCGTAATCAGTACTGCCGCAAGTTTTTTGATTGTCATTTCCGTATCCTCCTTTTTGACAAAAGATCATCAACGATGATGGGAATATTATATCAGATTTACACAGTTTTTTGAAACAATTATTGATTTTTATCAGACATTTTCCCCGAAATTGTTCAGATATGAGCACGCGTTCACGGGGCGCCGGCGCCGCCCGCCGGGCCCGCGGCTTCCCGCGCATAAAGAACAGCCGCACCCCGGCCTTTCGGCTCTGGGATGCGGCTGCACCTATGTGTTGTTACCTGGTCCGGTTTCGTCCGTTCTCCGGTTGTTTCCCGGGGCTTCGCGCGGCGGTTCTCCCGCCTTTACGCGTCCTCCCGGTCACTTCCCGGGGCTTCGCGCGGCGGTTGTCCCGCCTTTACGCGTCCTCCCGGTTATTTCCCGGATCCGCGCTTCTTGCGGCCTCTCCGGATCACTTCCTCCACCGCGATCGCCGCGGCGATAAGAAGGATCAGATACAGCGCGATCGGCTGCGTATCTCCGGTCTTCACCGGCGACGTGGTGGTCGTGGTCGATCCTCCGCCGCCTCCGCCTGTGGTAGGTCTGGTCGGATTGACCGGTACCCTGGTCGGCGTCGTGGTCGGCGGCTTGGAAGGCGTCACACTCGGCGTCACGCTCGGCGTGATGCTCGGCGTAATGCTCGGCGTCACATCGTCGTAGATGTTCTCCACGTCGTAGGTGCCCTCGACATACCTTGTGCGGTAGTCATCCACCGGATCCTCGACGATCGTGTAGACGATCTCGGTCTTGTTGCCGTCGGCGTCGACCTTGAATCTCGGCAGGTTGGTCCATGTGTATGTCCAGGCGCCGTTCGGTCCTGCCGTGACCTCCCTGTCGGAACCTCTCACAACCACGCCGTCCGCGAACAGCCTGATGGTAATCTTCTCAGGTCTCGCGCCTGCCGCGTTGTTGTTGTCGGTCCAGATCTTGTGTCCGGAGATCTGGGTCATCTCGATCGTGTTGGTGATCGTGAATCCTTCTTCGGCATTGCCGCCGTATTCCGGCTTGCCGTAGCCGTCGGGGATCTCCGTCTCCTCCACTCTGTAGGTGATCTTCACTCCGTTCTGATAGACCGGAAGGTTGGTCCAGACGTACCTCCACTGATTCAGCGAGGAGAGCACGACCGGCGCTCCGACGGGCTCTTCGCCCGCGTAGAGCTGTACTGTTACCGTGTACGGACGCTTCTTGCAGCAGTCGTCGCCGTCGTCCCAGATCTTCGTGACCGGGATATCGGTCACAACCGGGATGTGGGTGTTCCTGAACCGGAATCCGGTCTCCATGCTGCCCGTCACTTCCGTCGTGTAGTCCGCCAGCGGCGTCTCCTCCACGACGTAGGTGATCCTGTCTTCGCCGCTGTACGCCGGCAGGTTGCTCCAGATGTGGTATCCGTTCTTGTCGGTCGTCCAGGTCGTCTCAACTTCTTCACCGGAAGCGTCGACAATCTTTTCGATCTCAAGTCCGCGGACGTAGGCGTGGAGCGTGAACTCGGCGCCGTCGCCGCGCAGGCCGTCCTGATTGTCTCCGTCGATCCAGGTCTTCAGCGCCCAGACAGCGACTGTCTTCACCACATGCGTGTTGGTTACTGTTACCTTGCCTTCGTTGAGGACGTTGGTTCCCTCGTGCACGCCGCCGTCGGTTCCGGTCACTCTGTAGGTCGTCGCATAGCCGCTGACCGTATCCTCGATGACCGTGTAGAGGATCTCCTCGCCCTTGCTGCCTGTCCTGTACTTCGGCAGATCCGTAAATGTCACCTTCCAGCCGTTCGCTTCATTCAGCTGCGCCATCTTCACAGGCTCGCCGTTCGCGAGGACCGTCACGCTGACCGAATCCGGACGGAGTCCGTCGGTGTTCGCCGCCGGATCCGCGGCCGGTCCGTCAACCCAGACCTTCTCGATCTCGATCGACGTGCGCGCCGTGTCAAGGCTGTTCACGATGCGGAAGCAGCCGGTGCAGACTCTGGTCACCGTCGTCACATAATCGCCGAGGCTCTCGTCTGCCACTTCTTCCACCGTGTAGGTCACTTCACTGCCGTCCTTGAGGACCGGAAGCTTGTCAAACTTGTAATACCAGAAGTTCTCGTCGGAAAGAACCGCCGTCACTTCGTTGCCGTCCTTGTCGAGGACCGGTTCGGCTTCGACCTTGGTTCCGTCCTTCTTCGTGTAGGTCTCAAGGAGACGTACCGTGACAGATTCCGGTCTCACGCCGTCGCTGTCTTCTCTGTCGTCCCAGACCTTGGTAACCACCACATCCGTCAGTTCCGGATTGTAGGTGTTGGTCACCGTCCATGAGCTGCCTTCCGCGGTCTCGGTCCCGTCGTATTCGACGGTGTAGCCTTCCGGCTTGACCTCGATGACGCTGTAGCGGATTCTCTCGCGGACCTCGCCGCTTCTGTACTTCGGCAGGTCAGTCCACTCGGCCGTCCACTTGCCGTCTTCGCCCGCGGTCACGGTCTGATCCATACCCTCGAGGGCCAGTCCGTCTGCCAGGAGCTTCAGCGTGATCTCCTCCGGTCTCATGCCGGCCAGATCATCGTCGTCCACCCAGATCTTCTCTGCCTTGAGCGAGGTTGTCTCAAATCCGTTGTAGGTGTTGGTGATGGTCACCGTTCCGCCCGTGAGGACGTTGCCGGTGGTGACTCTGCCTTCGGAATCCGTGACCTGGTAGGTCGCCGTATAGGTTCCGGCGCCTTCTCCGGCTCCGGAGAGGTTCTCGTCTTCAGAACCGTCGTCGGTTCCGTTGTCGGTTCCATCATTGGTTCCGTCGTCGGTTCCATCGTCAGTTCCGTCGTCGGTTCCATCGTCGGTTCCGTCGTCGGTTCCTTCCGGCTTCGCCTCTTCCGCGTCAGCCTCGGTCACGCGATAGCTGATCTCCTGGCCGTCCTCAAACGCCGGCAGTTCCGTCCAGCTGTACTTCCAGCTGTTGATCGCCGACAGCGTCTGCGTATCGACCACTGTCCAGTTCTCGCCGTCGACAGACTTCTCAAGCACCACTTCGATGCTCTCCGGCCTGTTGCCGTCGCGGTTGTTGTCGTCGCCTGCCCAGACCTTCTCGACGGAGACGTCCGTGGTCTTCGGCTCATGCGTGTTCGTCCAGACGAATCCGCAGCCGCAGCCCTGGCAGGATCTTGTAAGTTCCGCGATGTAGCCGAGCTCTTCGAGCGTCGTCTCCTCGCCGTCGAGCACCGCGTCGCCGGTTTCCTTCACGGACCACTTCACTTCCATGCCGTTCCACTTCTCCGGCAGGCCTGTCCATGTCCAGGTCCAGCCGTCTTCTTCGGTCAGGTCATGCGTGAATTCGCCTTCGCGGTTCAGAGCGTCTTCGATCGAAGCGGTCACCTCGACGACGTCGCCGTCGGCCTCGGTTACCTCTGTCACGAGTTCGCCCGTGGTTCTGTCGACCAGTACCGCCTCGAGAGCCATCGTAATGCTGTCAGGTCTCAGGCCGTCCTGGTTGTCCGCGTCGTTCCAGATCTTGCGTACCGTTACGTACGTGTAGTCCGGCGTGTACTCGTTGGTGATGGTCCAGTTTTCACCTTCGTCTGTGGTCTCCGGTGTGCCGTAATCCGGCGTGTAGTGCGGGACATTGCCCTCGACGACCGTGTAGACGAGTCTCCTGCCGTCCTCGTAGACCGGCAGATCGGTGAAGGTGTACGTCCAGCTGGTGTTGGCGTTCGGAATGATCGCTTCCGCGACGATCCTGTTGCTCTCCAGCAGGTACAGTGTGATCTCAGTCGGACGTTCAGCCTCATTGCCTGCGTCGCCCGCCCAGACCTTGTTGACGGTAATGTTTGTCTTCTCGGGCTCGTGGCGGTTCACAACGGTAAATCCGCTGCAGCAGCCTGCCTGGCCGGAAATGGAAACCAGCTCGTAGCCGTAGTCGGAGAGGTCATTTTCGGAAACCGTGTAAACGATCTCCTCGATCTCACCATTCGTATTCCTGTACTTCGGCAGATGCTTCCATGTGTAGACCCAGCCGCCGGACTCGCTGATCTCTGCCGGTTCGACGTCGCTGCCGTCCATGTAGACCGCGGGATCGCCGTCGGCGAGAAGCGTAATCTCAAGGGCTTCAGCCGCGTCGCCGCGCCTGCCGTCCCGGTCGCTCATGTCATCCCACTCCTTGCGCACCGTGACGAATGTCTCCTCCGGAGCGTAGGTGTTGGTAATGGTTGTTGTTCCGTTCGCGGTCTCGACGGTCGGCACGTAGCCTTCCACCGGATCTTCGATCGCGCTGTAGACGATCTCAACCGCCTTGCCGTCGACGTTCCTGTACTTCGGCAGATCCGTCCACGTCCATGTGCAGGTTCCGTCCGCCTCGACCTCAACCGTCGCGGCCTCTCCGACGACTTCCTTGCCGTCCGCGTACAGCCTGAAGACCAGGTAGGCCAGCCTCTTGCCGTCGCGGTTGTCGTCGTCTTCCCAGACCTTCTCGGCCGTGTGTTCGGTCAGCTCGATCTCGTGCGTGTTCGTCACGGTAAATCCGGTCTGAACGTCGCCGGTGATCAGCGTCTCGTACTCGTCGACCTCGTCCTCGGTGATGGTGTACTCATATTCCACTCCCTCGGTATCGTACTTCGGAAGATTGACGAACGTGTACGCCCAGCCGTTTTCGGCGTTCAGAACCGCCGCCGGCTCATCCTTGTAGGATTCGCCGTTCTGGAACAGGTTGACGGTCACGGAAGCCGGGCGCACCGCGTCGCGGTTGTCGTCGTCCTCCCAGACCTTCTCCACGTGGACGAAGATCTTCTCCGTCTCGTGATGGTTCGTGATCTGGAAGATGCCGTCCGCCACTGCGATGACGTCGTTCTTCACGTAGCCTTCCGGAATCGAATCCTCCAGCTCGTCGACACTGTAGATAATCTTCGTGCCGTCCTTCTTCAGATCCAGTCCGTCGAACAGGTGGAACCACTGGTTGTCCTTGTTGAGGACCGCGGTCACCGGCTTGCCGTCCTCGCCGGTCACGGCGACGACGTTTCCGTCACCGTAGTCAGCGTAGAGTCCGACCTCGACTTCCTCGGCTCTGATGCGGTCTCTGTTGTTGTCGTCATCCCAGAACTTCGTCACGGAGACCGACGTCTTGCCCGGCGTATGGACGTTGTTGATGGTCCACAGCCTGACGCTGCCGTTTACGGAGGCGATGTATTCCGGCGTGTAGTTATCCACCGGTCTCTCCACCACGGTGTACAGGATCTCCTGACCGACGGCGCCTTCCTTGTACTTCGGCAGATCCGTCCATCTGTATGTCCAGTCGTTGTCCTCACTGAGCTCCGCCGGATTGGTGACGGAGGCGGCAGCCTTGACGGCCTCACCGCTGTCCGCGGACGCGCCGTACAGATATCCGTCGGCGTAGAGGAAGACCTCGATGCTCTCCGGTCTCTCTCCGTCCTGATCATCCTCGTCGAGCCAGTTCTTGACGACCTCAACTTCCACCGTCTCCGGCGTGTAGCTGTTGGTCAGTGTTCCGGTCTTTCCGTTTTCGACGTCGACCTCATCGGCCTCCGCCTCGTAGATGCCTTCGATGCCGGCGGTATCCTCCGCCACGGAGTAGGCGATCTCCTCGCCGTCCGCGTAGACCGGCAGGTTGTCCCACTCGTATCTCCAGCCGTTGGCGTCGGACAGAACAGCGGTCTTCACGATCTCGCCGTCCGCCTTGAGCCAGACCTTCAGGTAGTCCGGACGCACGCCGTCGCGGTTGTTGTCATCGTCCCACGCCTTCTCGACCGAGATCGAAGTGGTCTCCGGCTCATGCGTGTTCGTGATGGTGTAGCCGCATCCGCAGGCTCCGCCCGTAATCACTGCCCTGTAGCCGTCAGGCGTCACAAGCTCCTTGACCGTGTAGACGATCTCCTCGCCGTCCGCCGTCACAGGCAGGTCTCTCCAGACATAGGTCCACTCATTCTCGTCGCTCAGTTCGACGGAGCTGCCTTCCGGCTCGCCGTCCGCCAGGAGCTGCACGAAGATCGATTCCGGTCTCTTGCCGTCCTGATCGTCCGCGTCGTTCCAGACCTTGCGCACCGTGAGATAGGTCGTATCCGGAGTGTATTTGTTTTCAATCGTAAACTTGTTGTCCGAAGTCTTCGTGATCACCGGCGTGTAATGCGTGATCTCGCCTTCCGCGACGGAGTATACCAGCGCCTTGCCGTCTCTGTAGACCGGCAGGTTCTTCCACTCGTAGCTCCAGGTGTCGGCGCTGGCGTTCTCGACGATCGCCGTGCTCACCACTTCGTTGTTTGCCAGCAGGTACAGCGTGACCGTGGCCGGGCGCTCGGAGAGGTTGTCCTCGTCGCCGCTCCAGACCTTCGTCACAGAGATTTCCGTTTCCTCGGGCTCGTAGCGGTTCGTCAGAACGATGCCGCTGCAGCAGCCGGCCTGGCCGGTTGTGTAGGCGAGCTCGTAGCCGTCGGGCAGGCTGTCCTCGTCCTCGGTCACCGTGTAGGTGATCTTGGCGCCGCCGGCCATCAGAGGCAGGCCGGTCCACGTCCAGGTCCAGCCGTCGCCCGCGCGGAGCGTCGCGTCAAGCGTCGTCAGGTTCTTCGCGCCCAGATCCGTCAGATCCGCGGCGGTCAGGACCTTGCCCGTGCCGTCGACCGCGTTCAGGGTCACCTTCAGCGTCTTCGGCCTCTTGCCGTCCTGGTCATCCTTGTCGTCCCATACCTTCTTCACCGTGACAAAGGTCTCGCCCGGCGTGTAGGTATTGGTAATCGTGGATTCACCGTCGGCGTTCACCACCGTCGGCGTGTAGCCCGGCACCGGATCCTCGATCACCGTGTAGACGATCGTCTCCTCGCCTTCGCTGCCCGCTCTGTACTTCGGCAGGTTCTCGAACGTCGCCGTCCAGCCGTCAGCGGCCGTCACGGACTTCGTTCTCACTTCCACGTCGTCGGCCAGCAGCCTGAAGGTGATGAATCCCGGACGGACGCCGTCCTGGTTGTCATTGTCATCCCAGACCTTCGTCGCCTTGTGGCTCACCACCGCCGGCTCATGCGTATTGGTGATCGTGTATCCGAACGCGTCGGATCCCGTGATCACGGTCTCGTAGCCGCCGATTTCCGCTTCAGTGATCGTGTATTCGATCCGCTTTCCGTCGATATCGTACTTCGGCAGATCTCTGAATGTGTACTCCCAGCCGTCCGCCTCGGAGATCGTCACGGTCTTGACCGGATTCTCTTCCTCGGCGCTGCTGATGAGGTTGACTGTGATGCTGGCCGGGCGCTTGCCGTCGCGGTTGTCGTCGTCGTCCCAGACCTTCACGACCCTGAGGTCGATCCTCTCCGCCTCATAGCGGTTGGTGATCTGGAAGACGCCTTCGCCGACCTTGACGATCGTATTGGTGTAGACGCCCTCGAGCTTCGTGTCTTCGACGACCTCGTTGATCGTGTACTCGATCTCCTTGTCGTCCCTGACCACCGGCAGGCCGTTCCAGATGTAGAACCAATAGTTGTCCGCGTTCAGCTTCTGCGTGTCGATGACTTCGCCGTCCGCAAGGAGCTCCACCTCGACGTTCTTCGGGCGGAGGCCGTAGCGGTCGTCCTCGTCATCCCAGAACTTCGTCACGGATACCGACGTGCTCTCCGGCTCGTAGGTGTTCGTGATCGTCCACTTCGCGCCGTTCTCCGTCGCTGTGCCTTCATACGCTGCCGCGTAGTCGGCGACCGCTTCCTCGATGACCGTGTAGACGATCTCCTGGCCGACCGCTCCGCTCTTGTACTTCGGAAGGTCTTCCCAGGTGTACTTCCAGCCGTCGCTCTCCTTCACTTCCTGCTCGTCGATCACAAGACCGTCGGCCAGAAGCTTCAGAGTGATGCTCTCCGGACGCCTGCCGTCCTGGTCGTCTCCGTCGGCCCAGATCTTCTCGGCCTCGATGTCGACCGTCTCAAACTCTTCATAGGTGTTGACGAACGCTGCCGTTCCGCCGTTTTCGACCTCAATCTCGGTCTCCTCGGCGGCGTAGCCTTCCGCCTCTTCCTCCTCGACCTTCCAGACAGCTTCTTCGCCGTTCACGATCGTCGGCAGGTTCTCCCAGGTGTAGGTCCAGCCGTTCGCGTCGGACAGGGCCGCCTTCTTGTACTCCTCGCCATTCAGGTACAGAGTCACCATCAGGTAGGCCGGTCTGTTGCCGTCGCGGTTGCCGTCGTCGCCTTCCCAGGTCTTCGTCGCCGTGATCTCGGTCGTTTCCGGTACGTGCGTGTTCGTGATCACATAGCCGCAGCAGCCGATGCCGCTTCCGCCCACCGTGACCTCGTAGCCCTCCGGTACCTCGGTCTCCTCGACCGTGTACAGGATCGCCTTGCCGTCCTTGTACTTCGGCAGATTCAGGAAGTTCCAGCTCCAGCCGTTCTCT
>JBGUKX010000027.1:0-24481 GCA_045114695.1 Lachnospiraceae bacterium
CCCTCCCGGAGGCAGTGAAAGCTCTTTGTTACCATCTACGGTTTCAATCACAAGAAAGTGTTACCCTATAGGGGTGCACATCAGATCCTTTTGCGGTATGCGGGCCGGAGTCCTTTTGCGGTATGCGGGCCGGGGCGAAATGGTTTTTCGGTATCAGGACCGGGGCTGTCTGCGGGATCGGGACCGGCCGGGACTCCTTTTATGCGGGGCCGCAGGACCGGCGGGGCGGAGGAAAACGGCATCCGGGACAGACGGGCCAAAATGTGGTATAGTGAGATGGTCGGCACAGGACATGATGCGGAAGGAGGTGTGCGTCCGCTTGAATTCGGTATTCAAACTGTGGAATCAGGCGCTGAGGCTCTTCAGCACAGAGGATTTTATGATCATCGGGCTGGTCGCGGCCTGCGTGATCATGATGCCGTTTTTTGTGCTGGGACTGAGAAAGCGCTCCTACGTCAGGGTGATCTCCCTGATCGTCCTGGCGGCCTACGCCGCGGGGGAGCTGTATTTTACGTTTTTCAACCGATCCTCCCTCCAGAGCGTCAATATGCTGGAGCCTATGCGAGACATCCGGGCGGCCTTCCGGGTGGACGACGGGGTCGTCGGCTTCGTGCGCAGGCTCTCCGACGGGGATCTGCGCGGCGCTCTCTCCGCGGTCCATATCGGGGATCCGAGAAAAGCCCGGGAAGTGTTTCTGAATATCCTGCTTTTCCTGCCCCTGGGGTATCTGCTGCCGTTTGTCTCGAAGAAGCTCAGAAATCCGTTCTTTATCACGCTGATCGGCTTTCTCTGCTCGCTGGCGACAGAGTGCGCCCAGTTCTACACGAGGCTCGGCACGTTTCAGGTGGACGATCTCGTCTGCAATACGCTCGGCACACTGATCGGAGGACTGATCGGCGTGCTGCTCTGCGCCCTCTGGCGGGTGGAGTGACAGGAGGGAAGCGATGGCAAACAGAAGGCTCGTAAAAAGAATCTTTTCCGCGCTGTCGGCGGTGACCGTGGCCGCCGGCACTGCTGCCGGCTCCGCCGGGACGGCCTGCGCCGCGGGACCGGACGCGGCGGAAGAGGGCGCCGTGTTCAATATCTACTGCTATAACGAGGAATTCCGCGCCAGGCTCGCGGATCACCACCCCGCCTATATCACGATCGACGACGCCACCGGCCGCATCGGAAACGTGACGATCCGGTGGACGATGATCCCGACGGACGGGGAGGCGTACCAGCAGACGCTGACGAATCTCCTGACCGAAAATGAGACCCTTCCCGCCGATACCCGGGTCGATCTCTTTCTCGCCGACGGGAGCTTCCTCGGCCTGTTTGCCGACGCCGCGCAGGAGGTGACGGTGCCGGTGGAGGAGCTGGGCATCACCGAAGAGGAGCTGGAAGAGCAGTACGGCTACACAAAGGAGGCCGCCTCCGATCCGGAGGGGGTTCTGCGCGGGCTCACCTGGCAGTGCACGCCCGGCGTCATGATCTATAACCGGAAGATCGCGAAGGACACCTGGGGAACCGACGACCCGGAAGAGATACAGAAGCATTTCACCGACTGGGAGGCCTACCGGAAGGCCGCGGACGAGCTGCTGGAGAAGGGCTTCCTGATCACGGCCTCCGCCTCGGATACCTTCCGGCCCTACGCCGGGAATATGGCGGGGCGGTGGCTTGGCGGCGACGGGAACGTGGTGATCCCGGAGAACGTGGGGCGATGGATCCGGGACTCCAAGCGTCTGGTCGATGCGGGCGAGACGACCACCGCCTCCATGTGGAGTTCGGACTGGAACGCCGCCCTCATGCCCTCGGGCAATGTGTTCTGCTGCTTCGGCCCCGAGTGGATGATACGCTACGGACTGGGGCAGGATCTGTCGGGCTCCGTCGCCGCCCAGGGAGGATGGGCGGTGTGCCGGGGACCGGAGAGCTTCTTCTGGGGCGGAACATGGCTGTTCACCGCGAGAGGCACCGACAACGCCGCCCTGGCCGCCGATATCATGAGGACGATGACGGCGGACCAGGAGGTGCTGGCGGAGATCCGCCTGACAGACGGGGATTTCGTCAACAGCAGGGCGGTGATGGAATCGACGGAGGTCACCTTCCCCGCCTCGTCGGACGTCCTGGGGGGCCAGGATCCGACGGAGACGCTGACGGAGGCGGCGGAATCCATCGAAAACGTCCTCTCCGGACGAAGGGACACGGAGTGCCGGGAGGCGCTGCAGGCCGTCGCGCGGGAGTACTTCGAGGGCGGCATCAAGACCTATGAGGAGCTGGCGGAGGCGTTCGCGTCAGCCGTCTCCGGGTGACGGGGATCCCGCGCCGGAAGGTGTTCCACGGAAAGCGTTTCGGAGGGAGACCGTTCCTTCCGGGAAACAGCGGCGCGCGCCGGAGGAACCTCGGGGCGCAGCAAAAAACGGGTAAAAAACAGCAGCAGGCGGAGGGATGATGATCCCTGCCGCCTGCTGTTTTTCGCTGCAATCAAGTGATCCGCCGGCTGCTGCGGTT
This sequence comes from Lachnospiraceae bacterium, assembly GCA_045114695.1. Lineage (GTDB taxonomy): Bacteria > Bacillota > Clostridia > Lachnospirales > Lachnospiraceae > Chordicoccus. The sequence continues at coordinate 2,491 of JBGUKX010000027.1, forward strand.
CCGTCCTGCGAGGATCCGCCGGCCGCTGTGGTTCCGTCCTTGAGAGGATCCGCCGGGCGCTGTGGTTCCGTCCTTCAGACGACCGCAGGACGCAGCGGTTCTGTCCTTCGGGGAAATCCGGCCGGGGCCCTTCCTTCCGTCCTTCAGATGACCGGCCAGGAGCCGGGCAGCAGGAAGCGTAGATACTTCGCCGCACCCGGGAGCATGGCGCTGCCGGTGATGCCGTCGCTCAGCACCGCGGCGGCCAGGATGACAGCCACCGCCGCGAAGAGGCAGAGCGTCTGGCTCCGGCGGAAGAGTTTTGTGAAGAGCACCGCCCAGAGGGCGCAGGCGATCAGGAACGGGGCAAGAAGCGCCGCCCTGAGGGGAAGGCCTCCCGACGCCGCCGCGGCGGCCGCCGTCATGGCCGCGCCGAAGGGGATCAGCGGGGACAGGGTCTCGAGAACCGTGTAGGTGAAACCCGACGATCGCAGAAAAGCCGTCACGGCCGCCTGCTCCGGGTAGAAGGCTGTCTGCGAGAAGAGCAGGGCCGCGGCAAAAATCATGAGGACGGCAGACGGCCAGACGGGGGCTCCCGCCCCATTCCGGGCGGCTTCTCCGTTCCCGGGGTTGGCTTTTCTGTTCCTGGCAGTGGTTTCTCCGTTCCCGGCAGCGGCTTCCCCGTCTCCGTCTCCGGCTTCCCTTAAGCCCATGTATTCGTAATCGACGCGGAAGGTCTCTCCGCTGTCCGAGACGGCGCGCATCTCCGCCAGAAACGCGGCGGCCATGTCCTCGTCCGGATCCGTGAAGATGGCCCCGGTCCGGATGTCGTGCAGCATGACGGATTCGGACAGAAGACCGAACAGGGTGGCGTAGACCTCCTCCTTGGCGGCTTCCCCTTTGGTGGTGGACGTCGTGAAGAGGTAGTCGGCGCAGCCGTCCAGGACCGGGAAGGTGATGCCTCCCATCTGGGCGGCCGCGGCGGCGTCGATCCGGTCGTCCAGCACGAAGCCGCAGTCGACTTTCTCCGAGACGACCGCGTCGGCGAGGGCCTCCCGGTCCTCGTACAGGACGTAATCGAGGATGCTGTCATTCTCCGTCAGGGCCCGGACCGTCTCCGAGGCCAGAGCGCCGCCCCCGTCCACGAGACCGACGGTGTGATTGGCGGCGGAGGGCAGGGTGGAGGCGCAGACGACGTAGAAGAGGAGAAGCCCCGCGCCAAGAACCATCCAGCGGGACGGCTTCCTGAGATCGCGGAGAAGAAGGATTCTCAGGCGCAGGAGCAGAGGAAGGCCTGAGCGGGAACGGTCCGGCCCGGCATGGGCGGAGCCGCTGCGGGCGGAATCGGGACGGTCTGACCCCGTACGGGCGGGACCCGGCCGGTCTGGCCCCGTGCAGGCGGAACCCGGCCGGTCTGACCCGGCGCCGGAAGCCGGCCGGGCGGCCGGACTACCGTCGGAAAGCCCCGCCGTCCGTTCCCGGCCGGTCAGACGCCGGCCCGCGAGGGCGGCAGCCTCCCCGGCCGCCAGAAGAACCGCTCCCCACAGGGCAGCGGGGACCGCGGCGGCCGCGCCGCCGCCGAACAGGACGGCCGACAGGGCTGCCTGCCACGCCGCCACCGGCGAGTGAAGGGCCGCCTGCCGCAGAACGCCCGGGAGATAGGCCGCGGGCAGAAGTCCGCCGCAGGCCGCGTACAGAAGGACCGTGATCAGAAGATAGAAAAGACCGGAGCCCTTCTCCGGCACCGCCGAGTAGAGAAAGTGCGCGTAAGCGGCGGCGCTGAAGGATAGAGCGGCGATCGCGGGGAGCAGAAGCAGCGCCTCCGCGGGAGAGGGCAGGGCGTATTCCCCCGGAAAGACCGCGCGGAGCGTCAGGCGGACCGCCGCGGTCAGGAGCGCGGACAGGATCGCGAAGACGACCGTGGAGGAGAGGACCACAGCCGCCGAGACGGCGGGACGGGGCAGGCCCTGGCGCGCCAGGACCGCCGCGGAATCCTTCTCGTCCCGGGTGTAGAACGCCCGGAATCCGATGCCGAACAGAAGCAGCAGGAGCAGCGCCGCGCTCGTGACGATGAAGTCCCGGAGGGAGAGGCCGGAGCGCTGTGAGACGTTCTCCGGGTTCCACAGGGCGTTTCTCGAAAGAGCGCCGTTTATGTAGGTGTTGAAGACGGCGTCCTCCAGAACGGGCAGGTCCGCGGTCAGGGTATACGTCCCGCTCAGAATGTCCATCGCGTAGATCGAGGACTCCACCGCGCGGATCAGCGTCACACCGGATTCCGTCAGGGCCCGGAAGAGTCCCGAGAGGAGTCCTGTGCCGTCCCCGGCGAGCCGGACCTTGACGGGCGTGTTTTCGCCGCTGTCGATGTCCTCGTAGATCCCGTCGGGGAGATAGACGGCCGCGCTCACGCTCCCGTCGGCGAGGGCGTCCGCGGCCTGCCGGGGGCTCATGTAGGAGAAGCTGCAGACGCTCCGGATGCTGTCCATGCCTTCGACGACGCCGATCATCATCATGGTCTTGAAGTCCGGCATGCCGCCCGTCTCCACCGTGTCGTCGGTGCCGTCGCTGCCGGCGACGATGGCGACGACGGCTTTGGGGAGAATGCTCCGCTCGCCCATGACGGCGCTGAAGACGGCGGCGGCCAAGGCCGCCGCTGCCGCGGTGATCAGAATGCTGAGCAGGAAGGACGGGATCAGCTTCAGTCCCTTTTTGAGCTTGAGCTTCAGGCAGATCGGGAATCGTTTCATGAAAAGGTCCTCTGAAAAAAAGGATGCAGGACCGACGCCCTGCATCCGGAAAAACTGTGTAGGTTGGTTTACGCGGCGGGAGCGAGGCCCGTGCCGGAGGCCATGGAGCCGACGGAGGAGAGAAGGGCCTGAAGGTCCTCTTCAGCCATCTCCGTGATCTCGACGACATTGCCTTCGATCGGCGTGACGGTTCCGCCCTTGCTGAAGCGGCACTCGGCGTTGAAGCCCATGCAGGACGCCGTGAGGTTCAGGCCGTTTTCATCCAGCGAGAACTGGCCGGTGGCGTCAGAGGGAAGATACGGAGAGGAGAGGGTGAACACGCCCGTCTCGGTGTTGACCGTCAGCGTCCCGACGTTCATGCTGTCGCCGACCTTGGCGGAGATGACGAAGTTGGGCTGGACGCCCGTGACGTTGACCGAGCCGACGACCTCGCCTTCCTGGGAGATCACGACGTCGACGCCGTTCTCCGACACTTCGGTGACGGCGGAGAACTGCTCCACGTCGTTGGCGAAGGCGCGCACTTCCGTGAACGGGATCGGGCTGCCGAGGAATCTCAGGGAGAGATTCTGGCCTTCTGCTTCAAGCTCGATGGCAGCGGGCGCTCCGTCGAACGAGGATCCTTCCAGGTCGGACCTGGTGTAGACCGTCAGATTCATGTCGGGCATATCGCTGAAGAACTCCTCGAGCTGAGCCGGAATGTCGACCTTTTCGGCCGAGCCGTTCATGTTGTTGGCGAAGTTCAGAACCATGTCGTAGTACTCAAGGAAGGTCTGTCCGTTCGGCATCCTGACGCCGAGAACCTTGTTGACGGTGTCAAGGGCAAATTCCTTGGTGATCGTGGTCGTGGAGCCGGGGCAGGACACGGCGGCGCCGCCGATGGTGAAGTCCTTGGGCTCCGCCTGGGTGAAGGACACGCTGCCGGCGATCTCCTGGAGCACCTGGCCGAGTTCCTCGGCGTACTGCATGAATGCCTCGTTCTGATAGGCCGTGGCGTAGAACAGCTGGAGAACGTGGTTGATGTATTCGGGCATCTGGGTCCCGACGACCTTGGCGAGGTTTGTTCCGGCCGGATCCGTGACGTAGTTATAGGAGATCGCGGACGGGAGGCCGGGGATCTGGAGCACCACCTTCTCGGCGTCCATGTATTCGGCGAAGGAGACGTTGATTCCGGACGCGGACACGGCGCCCTGTACGGAATTCGCTCCGGCGTCCTGGTCGCTGACCACCGTGACGGACGCCTCGATGGGCATGCTGGATTCACCGTTTTCGATGCTGCCGGTGACCTTGATCTCCGCCGTCATGGAGCCGCCGAGGGCGAGTTCTTCGAGACCGGCGTCTGCCATGATTTCGGGGACGGACTGCGCGTCATCCGCGGCGGTCATCGCCGGCGCGAAAGAGACGGTGAGGGCAGCGGCCGTGAAAGCGGCGCACATGGTGTTGAGCCATTTACGTTTCATGATGATCCTCCTTTGATGATTTTAATTGCCGATTCGGGATCAGTCTCGCTGGCCGAACCGTGGTTGATGAGATAAAGACGGCTGCAGTATGTCATTTCCCTGATGTCGTGTGTTGCCATGATGATAATGCCTCCCGACCTCCTGTACGAGTCCAGCGTGTCGTAGATGACGGACTTGTGATAGAGGTCCAGCGCGGAGGTGGGCTCATCCATGACCAGTACCGGCGGTGAGACCGCGAGACTGCAGGCGATCGCCGCGCGCCGCTTCATTCCTCCGGAGAGGGCGGACACCTTTGTCCCCAGCAGGTCCGTGAGCTCCAGGGCCTTCAGGAAGCGGTCGTCCTTCGGGATATTTCTCCCCGAAAGAAGCCTGAGGTTGTCCCAGACGGAGAGATCCTCCAGGAGAGGGTTCGTCTGCGGGACGTAGCCGACCAGCTCGGCGAAGGCCTTTCTGCCGGCGAGAAGATTTCTTCCGAAACAGGTGACGCTGCCGGATACCGGGCGGCTGATGCCTGCCAGGACGGAGAGCAGCGTGCTTTTGCCGCATCCGTTTCTCCCGGCCACGCCGACGCATTCCCCTCTTCCGGCGCGGACGGTGCAGTCATGAAGGACCGTCTTCCTTCCGTACCGCTGGGAGATGTGCTCCGCCGCGAAGCCGTCCTCCGCCGGAGCCCCGGCGGGGCCGTTCCTTTCTGACGTCTGCATCAATGCCTCATCTCCTTCCGTCCGGTTGATCCGCTCTCTTCAAAGACAGACCGGACGGAGCCTTTCCGCGTCACCACGCCTCCGGAAAAAGGAGGCTCTTTCTGAAGAAGCTTCTGGAATATTTTATCATAGAAGAGCTGCTTTTTATAGTAATAATTCGTTTCCGGGGCTGATTTGCGGGAGGCCGGAACCCGGCTGCGTTTTTCCGCGCCGCGTCGTCCGGCTCCGTTTCTCCGCCGCGCCGCGTCATCCCGCTCCGCTTCTCCGACGTGTTCGTCATCCGGCTCCGGAGAGGATGTCCGGCGGTCACTCCAGATTCAGCCGGCGGTCCAGCAGCTTCCAGGTGATGAACCAGTAGAGCACGCACCGGATCAGCGTGAAGACGAGGGCCGCGGTGATTCCCTCGAGAGCGAAGGAGGGAAGCACGTTGTAGACGTCGTCGATGGAGTTGATGATCACGGAGATCGAGTTGTTTTTGAGCAGGGTGTAACCGGCTCTCGCCGCCAGATTCGTGACGGCGGACATCGCGACGCTGATGCCGACGTAGGCCAGGATGCTCCCCAGAATCCGGTGCTGGCTCCACTGGTGGCCGATGGCGATGGCGGCGTAGATCTCAAGGATCGTCTGGACGACGGAGGCGATCATGAGAAGAATCGTGAGAACCGCGGTCAGGCGGCTGTCGGACGTCATGGCGGTCCAGATCCTGGCGAAAATTTCCCGGACCGTCTGCATCCCGTCCGCGGAGGGGTGCGCCACCAGTACGATCAGGAGGACGGAGATCCCCGCCACGACGCCGGCGCCCGCGGTGAAGAGGAAGGCGCCGATCAGCTTCGACGCGATGTGCTGTCCGGTGGTGACCGGCAGCGAGAACATCATATACCCCTCGTCGCCCAGAAGGTTCCGGTAGAACCGGCGCAGGATCATATACAGCGTCATGACCGACATCGCGGTGAAGCACAGGACGAAGAGGGCCGTGACCCAGATGGTGACGAGTCCGGCGCCGTTTCTCTGGATGCGGATATTCAGGGCCATCAGGACGGAGGCCGCCAGAGCCGCCGCGTAGAGCGGGAGCATGACGCGTCCGCCCGAGAGCAATTCGTATTTAAGCAGTTTTTTCAGCATCGGAAGACCTCCCTGAAATAATCGTCGACACTCATGCCGGTCTCTTCCCGCAGCTCGTCGCAGGGGCGGTGCAGGACAATCTTGCCGTGTTTCAGAAATACCGCCTCGTCCAGCACGGATTCCACGTCCGCGATCAGGTGTGTGGAGATGAGGACGAGGGCGTCCGGCTCGTAGTTGGAGATGATGGTGCGGAGGATGTAGTCCCGCGCCGCGGGGTCCACGCCGGCGATGGGCTCGTCCAGGATGTAGAACTTCGCCCGGCGGCTCATGGTGAGAATGAGCTGGACCTTCTCCCGGGTGCCCTTGGACATCTTGCGGATGCTCATATCGGGGTCGATTTCAAGGGAGGCGAGCATCTGCTCGGCCCGTTCTTTGTCGAAATCTTCGTAGAAGTCGCCGAAGAGACGGAGCAGCGCGGGCATCTTCATGTAATCCGGGAGATAGTTGCGGTCCGGGAGATAGGAGATGATGTTCTTGGAAGCAGGTCCCGGCTCCGACCCGCTGATCAGGATGCGCCCCTCCGTGGGGGTGAGCAGCCGGCAGATCAGCTTGATCAGCGTCGTCTTGCCGCTTCCGTTCGGCCCCAGAAGTCCGACGATCCGGCCTCCGTCCAGGGAGAGGTCTATGTGGTCGAGGGCCGTGAGGCTGCCGTAGCTCTTGGTCAGTCCGCTGCATTCGAGAATTGTCATACTGTTATCCTTTCTGGTCCGGTGGATTCCATTCCGTTCATCTGTTCCGACACCGCGTCGAGAATGTCCTCCCTGCTCATGCCGATGGCGGCCAGCTTCGCGCACAGCTCGGCAATCCACTCCCCGCTCATCTCGAGCCGGAGCTTCTTTCTGATCTCGGGATCTTCCGTGACGTAACGGCCGCTTGTCCTGACGGAGTAGAGCAGGCCGTCCCGCTCCAGCTCGGAAAAAGCGCGCTGCATCGTGTTCGGGTTGACCCCGGCCTCCATCGCCATCTCGCGGACGGGAGGCACTCTTGAGCCGGGCGGAAGATCGCCCGCGGCGATGCCGGCCTTGATCGTCGAAATGATCTGCTGGTATATGGGAATACCCGGTTTAAACTGCCATTTCATACATACCTCTGCCGGAAAAATGATCGGTTCCCGGGGGACGCCCGGAGTGACGCTCCGGTGACGGTTCCCCGCCGGTCCGGGCAGCCGGAACAGCCGCCTGTGTCTGTTGTGTCACTGTGTTAACTGATTAATACAATAGAACATTAACACAGACGTACAGGTGTGTCAAGGGGTAATATAAAAATATTTGGGGAAATTATAAAAAAGTCCGGAGAAGGGCCGTTTTACCGGCCTTCTCCGGGGTTCCGCAGAAAGGGTGTATTTGTCTGCCTTCCCCGGCGTCCCGCAGAACAGCCGGTGTTATCTGCTTTCTCCGGCGTCCCGCAGAACGGGTGTTTTTGCCTGTCTTCCCCGGCGTCCCGCAGAACAGCCGGTTTTACCTGTCTTCTCCGGCGTTCCGCAGAACGACCGGGATGATCTCCTCGCGGGCCGGAAGCTCCGGATCGGCGATGCGCTCCAGAAGGAGCCGCACGGCGGAGCCGGCCATGCTGGCGCCGGGGATGCCGGCGATCGTGGTCAGGGCGGGCAGATAGGAGATCGTCCGGCGGATGTCGTCGAAGCCGACGATGTGCACGTCCTCCGGGATGCGCACGCCCCGGGTGAGAAGCTCGTTGACGGTGTAGTAGGCGAGCTCGTCGTTGAAGGCGAAGATGCCGGTGCCGCGGATCTCGGAGGGCAGCAGCTCGCGGAGACGCCCCGCGAAATCGCTTTCGATGTCGCGGTGGCTGATGACCCGCAGGCAGTCGTCCGCGGAAAAACCGGCCTCCTTCAGGGCGTCGTTAAAGCCCTGGAAGCGGTAGGTATGGGAGGAGTTCGTGACGGAGCCTCCGATATAGAGAAAGCGGCTGTGACCGGCGCCGATGAGATACCTTCCGGCCTGAAGGCCGCCGTCGTAGTCGTCGATGCGGACGAGATCCAGCCGGACGCCGGAGATCTCGCGGTCGATCAGCACGAGGGGCAGGTGCGAGGACTTGATCCGCGAGGCGGCCCGGCTGCCGCTGCTGAGCGGGAAAAGGAAGATCCCGTCCACGGAGTGGGAGACCGCCAGCTCGAGCATCGCCACCTCCTGGTCGGCGTCGTTGTGCGTGCACAGGATCATGGGAATGTAGCCGTTCTTCCGGAGAAGAAGGTCCAGCTCCCCCAGCAGGCTGGAGTAGTGGGGGTTCTGTATCTCCTCCACGATGATCGCGATGACGTGGCTTTTGCCGGAGCGGAGGCCGGAGGCCAGACTGTTCCGGATGTAGCCCATCTCCTCCGCGGCGGCGCAGATGCGGTTCCTTGTCTCCTCGGAGAGACGGAGATCCCCCCGGAGCGCGCGCGATACTGTATTGACCGAAAAGCCGCATGCCCGCGAGATGTCCCTGAGCGTGACGCGGGCCGGTTTGTTTGTCATGATCCTTACCCGTCCTTCATGATTGAGTCTGTGCCACCGATTATAACACCTTGCGCGGAGGGTCACAAGAAGTATGAAAGAGACGGTGTCCCAAATGACGGAGAGGGAGGGCGGAGGAGAGAGGTGATTCGCAAAATTCCACAAAATCAGCCCGGAGATTTTTGGATAAATGTACGAAAACGCTCATGGAGGCAAAAAAAGCGCCGGACGATCTTGACAAAATGTTGGGATAACGTTAATCTATAAATACCTTGTAAACAGGTCAACCTGAAAGGAGAAAGTGTATGAAAAAGAGGATTCTTGCGGCGCTTCTTGTTGCTGCGATGACAGTCGGATCTGTCTGCACGGTCCCCGCGATGGCGGACGACGGGTCCACACAGGGAACCAACACCTTCGTTGACGGCGGAACCGAGCTTTCCTTCTGGACGTTCCAGGAGCTTCACGTCGCGTTCTGGACTACCATGGCGGATGTGTGGAACGAGCAGAATCCGGACCGCCCGATCAACCTGACGGTCACGAACGGCGAGTCTCATTCTCTTCACAGCAAGCTTCTCGTCGCCTGCCAGGCCGGCGAAGGCGCCCCGGATATGGCGGATATCGAGATCGGCTATTACGGCGCGTTCCTCAAGGACGGCTATCTGACGCCGATCAACGACGCGGTCGAGCCCTATAAGAACGACGTGGTCATGTCCCGCGTCTCCATGTACGGCGATCCGGAAGGCAATTACTACGGCGTGGACTTCCACCTCGGCGCGACGGTTGCCTACTACAACATGGACATCATGAACGAAGCCGGCATCGATCCCGCCGACATCGTCACATGGGACGACTACATTGAAGCCGGCAAGACGGTTCTCGAGAAGACCGGAAAGCCGATGTGCGCGGTCGAGACGGCCGACCTCTTCCTGCCGCAGCTGATGATGCTTGAGCTTGGCGCCCAGTACGTCGACGCGGAAGGCAACCCGAACCTTGTCACCGACGAGCACGTCCAGGTCATCGACAAGATCCGCGAGATGATCGACCTCGGCATCTGCATCGTTGCCCCGGGCGGCGGCTTCCACACGGAAGAGTGGTACGGCTTCCTTGACAACGGCGGAGTGGCTTCGGTCCTTATGCCGCTGTGGTACATGGGAAGATTCACCGACTACTGCCCGGATCTGAACCAGAAGATCGGCATCTATCAGATCCCGGTCTGGAACGAAGGCGACGTGCGCGAAGTCCTTCAGGGCGGCACGGGCACATCCGTCATCAAGGGAACCGAAAACGAGCAGCTTGCGAAGGACTTCCTCGCGTTCGCGAAGCTTTCCAAGGAAGGCTGCACCTATGAGTGGAATGAGCTCGGCTTCGACCCGATCCGTACGGAGCTCTGGGACGATCCCGCCATCACCGAGAACAAGGACAACAAGTTCCTGGCCTACTTCCTGACCAACCCGTTCGACATTCTGAAGGCCAACGGAACGGATCTGACGGCTCCGGACATCTCCGGAACCTACAGCACGACCTACAGCACGCTGGTCTCCACGACCTACGCCAACGCTTTCGAGATCTCCCTGGATCAGGATGCGGCCGAGCTGCTTCAGGCGGAGCAGGACAGCATCATCTTCTGATCACAGCCGGAATCATCCGCACAGCCGGACGACTGGCCCGGCGCGCAGACCCGCGGAGAGCGCGGCAATCAGAGCTGACAGCATAGTTAAGGTATAAAAGGAGTGCGGCGCCGGAGTTAAAGCTCCTGCGCCGCATTTCGTCCCCGCGCCCCCGGTCTGCGGGGGTTCGAAGAAAACGGACAGGGCAGCCGGACGGGAGAAATCTTTTTTTCTCCTCCGCCCGGCACACAAGGCTCCGGGAGGAAGCATGAAGAAGAAAAGTTTATTTCAAAGAATAATCTACTCGCAGAAGATCGCGCCCTACATCTTTATCGCGCCCTTCCTGATCACGTTCGCGGTGTTCTTTGCCTACTCGATCGTAAGCATGGTCATCATGAGCTTCCAGAAGGTGGCCGGCGCCAACACGGCCTGGGTCGGTCTCGAAAACTTCAAGATTCTCAAGAACGCGGTGTTCCAGAAAAGTCTCAGGAACAGCATCTTCTACACCATCGTCAGCTGCGCCCTGATGATTCCGATCCCGCTCGTCATGGCGGCGATGCTGAACAGCAGGCACATGAGGGCGAAGAGCACCTTCCGAAGCATCCTGTTCGTGCCGGCCCTCACCTCCGTCGTCGTGGCCGGCGTCGTCTTCCGGCTCATGTTCGGAGAGCTGGAGGGATCCTTCATGAACAAGCTGATCGGCGTCTTCGGCCAGGGACCGATCGTGTGGCTCAGGACGCCCCTGACGGTCTGGATCATCCTGTTCTTCCTCTGCCTGTGGAGGTGGACGGGCGTCAACATGATGTACTATCTCTCGGGCATCCAGCAGATCGACAACTCCCTCTACGAGTCCGCCGCCATCGACGGCGCCAGCGATCTGCAGAGCTTTTTCTACATCACGATACCGCTTCTGAGGCCGACGGTGATCTACGTCCTGACGATCTCGATTTTCGGCGGCATGGCGATGTTCTCCGAGTCCTACATGATCTTCAACGGCAACAAGTCCCCGAACAACGTCGGCACCACCCTGGTCGGCATGCTGTACCGCATGGGATTTGAGCAGAACAATCTCGGTATCGCCAGCGCGATCGGCGTGATCTTCCTTCTGATCGTCCTCGGCGTCAACGCCGTGCAGCTGATTCTGAACGGCTACTTCAAGAAGGAGGAGTGAGACATGAAAAAGTCACCGGCCAAGACGACCCTCCTGATTATCTTCTTTATCGTTGTCGCGTTTATCACGCTTCTTCCGCTGATCCTGCTGGCGGTCGCGTCCCTCAGGCCCGGCCAGGACCTGATGAGAAACGGGCTCAACTTCAGCATCGACTGGGCCAACGCCAACCTGAACGAGTACAAGCTGCTCTTCAGCGGCAACAACGCCTATTTCACCTGGTACAAGAACAGTCTGATCGTGACGGTCCTCCAGGTGGTGCTGGCGCTGCTTCTGAGCTCCTGGGTCGGCTACGGCTTTGCCATGTATGACTTCAAGGGCAAGACCGTGGCGTTCCTGCTGGTGCTTCTGGTCATGATGGTTCCGACGGAGGTCATCCTCCTGCCGCTGTACCGGCTGATCATACGCATGCACCTGATGAACACGAAGGCAGGTATTGTCATTCCATACGTGGTCATCCCGATGCTGATCTTCTTCTTCCGGCAGTACCTGTCGGGGATACCGAAGGATTTCCTCGACGCGGCGCGCATCGACGGCTGCTCGGAGTTCGGCATCTACTGGAAGATCATGATCCCCCTCATGAAGCCCGCCTTCGCGGCGATGGGCATCTACGAGGGCATGTCCAGCTGGAACAACTTCCTCTGGCCGATGATCGTGACCAACGCCAACAGCAAGATCACCCTGCCCGTCGGACTCCAGAGCCTTCTCTCCCCGTACGGGAACAACTACGACATCCTGATTGCCGGCTCGTGCTTCGCGATCATACCGATCCTGATCCTCTTTGTGTGCTTCCAGAAGTACTTCATCGAGGGCATGACGGCCGGCGGCGTGAAGGGCTGAGAGCGGCGGCTCCTCCCCCGCATCCCGGCGGTCCGGGACTGCCGCGGGGAAAGAAGGAGCGGAAAGGAGCGCCATGAAATTAACGGTACTCCCGGAAAGAATCACAGGGCAGAGAAGCCCGATGATCTACGGGCATTTTATCGAGCACTTTCACCGGCAGATCTACGGCGGCGTCTACGATCCCGGAAGCCCCCTGTCGGACGGGGACGGCCTGCGCGCCGACGTGCTGGACGCGATGAGAAAAATCCGGGTTCCGGTCCTGCGGTGGCCGGGCGGCTGCTTCGTCTCCTCCTATCACTGGAAGGACGGCGTGGGAAGCGTGAGGCGTCCCTCCTTCGACAAGGCCTGGAGAGTGGAGGAGAGCAACGAGTTCGGGACGGACGAGTACGTCCGGATGTGCCGGAAGATCGGATGCGAGCCCTATATCTGCACCAACGCCGGGACGGGCTCGGCCGAGGAGATGAGCGACTGGGTCGAGTACTGCAACCTCCGGGACGAGGGGCGGTACGCGAAGATGAGGATCGCCAACGGCTTTCCCGAGCCCCACGCCGTTCGGTACTGGAGCATCGGAAATGAGAACTACGGCGCCTGGGAGATCGGCGCCAAATCGGCCGGGGAGTGGGGACGTCTGACCTGCGAGGCGGCCAAGATGATGAAGCATGTGGATCCCTCCGTGGAGCTGAGCGCCGCGGCGGTCACGGACCCGGAGTGGAACATGAACCTGCTCCGCAGCTGCGGACACTTCCTGGACTGGATCTCGATCCACGACTACTGGGATCCGATCCACGAGGACAACAGCGCCTCGGGCTACGAGGCGTGCATGGCCTTCACGGCGGACATCGGGGCGTCGGTGAGAAAGGTGAGAGGCCTCCTGGAGGCCCTGGGTCTCGAGAAGCAGATCCGCATCGCCTACGACGAGTGGAACCTCCGGCAGTGGTACCATCCCGGCGTCCACAGCGAGAAGCAGGCCGCCGCGAAGGAGGACTATCTCAGGCCCCGGGACGAAAACGACGACAATTCCACCTATACGATGGCGGACGCGGTCTTCACCGCCTGCTTCCTGAACATGGTCAACAGGAACTGCGACATCGTCGGGATGGCGAATTTCGCCCCTATCGTGAACACAAGAGGGTGCATCTTTACGCACCGGGACGGAATCGTCCTCCGCAGCACCTATCACGTGTTCGATCTCTACGTCAACCACCTCGGGGACCGTATCCTCGACAGCTGGACGGAGGGAGACCCGGTGAAGACCCTTGCGGGGCGGGACGGAACGCCGGTGGAGACGCCGATGGCCGACGTGCTGGCCACGTCGTTTGCGGACCGGCCCGGCGTCGCGGTCGCCGCGGTGAACAAGGACGCCTCCTCGGAGCTGGAGCTGGAGCTCGCGGTTCCCGCGGAGGGAAGGCTGCAGGTGCTGACCGTGAACGGCGGGACGACGGACGCCTACAACGACGTCGGACGGGAGGAGGTAACAATCCGCCGGCGGGACGAAGGCGCATTCCGCAGCGGCAGGAAGGTGAGGCTGGAGCCTCACTCGGTTAACATAATACTGATCGGAACGGAGGACGACAAATGAAGAAATTTGCGAAAATGGTGATCGACAGAGATTTCCGGATTTCCGAGATCGACAAGAGAATCTACGGCTCGTTCATCGAGCATCTGGGCCGGGCCGTCTACACCGGCATCTACCAGCCGGGCCATCCGACGGCGGACGAGGACGGATTCCGCCGGGACGTCATGGACCTCGTCAGGGAGCTCAACGTGCCGATCATCCGCTATCCGGGCGGCAATTTCGTCTCGAGCTTCGAGTGGGAGGACAGCGTCGGGCCGGTGGAGCTGCGGCCGAAGCGGCTCGAGCTCGCCTGGAGGAGCCTCGAGACCAACGAGATCGGCGTCAACGAGTTCTCGAAGTGGATCAAAAAAGTGGATTCCGAGATCATGATGGCGGTCAACCTGGGGACGAGGGGCGTGGCCGACGCCTGCAACCTCCTCGAGTACTGCAACCATGCCTCCGGGTCGAAGTACTCGGATCTCAGAATCAGCCACGGGGTGAAGGATCCCCACAACATCAAGGTCTGGTGCCTCGGAAACGAGATGGACGGCCCCTGGCAGTTCGGCGCCAAGACGGCGGAGGAGTACGGACGTCTCGCGGCGGAGACGGGCAAGGCGATGAAGCAGATCGACCCGTCCATCGAGCTGGTCTCCTGCGGAAGCTCGCACACCGGCATGCCGACCTTCCCCCAGTGGGAGGCGACGACCCTGGGACACACCTACGACTACGTTGACTACGTGTCCCTGCACGAGTACTTCGGCAATCCGGACGGCGACACGGGGAATTTCCTCGCGCTGTCGATGGAGATGGACCATTTCATCCGGACCGTCATCGCGACCTGCGATTTCGTGAAGGCCAAGAAGCGCGGGAAGAAGGACATCAACCTCAGCTTCGACGAGTGGAACGTGTGGTATCACTCCAACGCCGGCGACAACGAGAAGATGAAGAATGATCCCTGGCATCCGGCGCCGGCGCTCCTGGAGGATCACTACACCTTTGAGGACGCCCTGCTGGTGGGCCTCATGCTGATCACGCTGATCAAGCATTCGGACCGCGTCAGGATGGCCTGCCTCGCCCAGCTGGTCAACGTTATCGCCCCGATCATGACGGAGAAGGACGGCGGCGCCTGGGCCCAGACGATCTACTATCCGTACCTGCACGCCTCGAAGTACGGCCGAGGCGTCGCGCTTCAGCCGGTCATCGCGTCCTCGAAGCACGACACGAAGGGCTACACGGACGTCCCGGACGTCGACGCGGTGGCGGTCTGGAACGAGGAGAAGGACGAGCTGACGATCTTCGCGGTCAACCGGGATCTGGAGGACGACATCGCCCTGGAGGCGGACCTCGGAAACTTCGAGGGGTATTCGCTGATCGAGCACATCGTCCTGGAATCGGATTCCCTCACCGCCGAGAACAGCGAGAAGGAGCAGCGGGTCGCCCCGAAGGCCGCGGACCGGACGAAGGTCGACGGAAGAGGCCTCACCAGCCTGCTTCACAGCGCCTCCTGGAACGTGATCCGTCTCGGAAGGAAGTAAAGAATAACCGGAGAGGAAAACGAAAATCCCCCGGCCGGCGGTCCGAACTTACTCAGGCCGCCGGCCGGGGGAGACTTTTCAATTTCGGTGGATTCCGGGATATGGCTGCCGCGGACCGCGGGCAGCGGGGCGGATTCCGGGCACAGGAGGCAGCCCGGGAACCGTTTCCCGCGGATCAGAGCAGGATCACGTTCTTCTCCGCGCATTTTTCGCGCATTTCCTCGGGCCAGATGGAGGCCTGCACCTCGCCCACGTGCACCCGGCCCAGCAGCAGCATGCACAGGCGGGACTGGCCGACGCCGCCCCCGATGGTATAAGGAAGCTTTCCCTCCACCAGCGCCTTGTGGTAGGGGAGCGCCAGACGGTACTCGCAGTTCGCCGCGGCGAGCTGCTTTCTCATGGATTCCGGGCTGACGCGGACGCCCATGCTGGAGATCTCGAGGGCGCAGGAAAGCGGCTCGAACCAGAAGAGGATATCGCCGTTCAGATTCCAGTCGTCGTAGTCCGGCGAGCGCCCGTCGTGAGGCAGGCCGTCCGCCAGAGGCCAGCCGATGTTGCCTACAAATACGGCGCCCTTCTCTTTGGCGATCAGGTTCTCGCGCTCCTTGCGGGTCGCGTCGGGCCACCGCTCCTCCAGCTCCTCCGACGTGACGAAGGCGATCTCCTCGGGAAGACGGTACACCGCGTCGGGCCAGCGGTACCAGACCTCGTGCTCCGTGTGCTTGATCAGCCGGAAGATGCTCCGGACGACCTCCTTGAGGAACTCCTGGTTCCGGTCAGATTCGTTGATGACCATTTCCCAGTCCCACTGGTCGACGTAGCAGGAGTGGAGATTGTCGAGATCCTCGTCGCGCCGGATGGCGTTCATGTTGGTGTAGAGACCCTCGCCGGGCTTGAAGCCGTACTCGCCCAGGGCGTATCGCTTCCACTTCGCCAGCGACTGGACCACCTCGAAGGTTTCCCCGGGAATGGATTTCATGTCGAAGGCGACGGGGCGCTCGACCCCGTTCAGGTTGTCGTTGAGACCGGAGGCCTGGGACACGAAGAGCGGGGCGGAGATGCGCTCGAGGTTCATCTCCTTTCCGAATTCTTTCTGGAACAGGTCGCGGATGAATTTGATCGCGTCCTGGGTCTCGCGGACGGTCATGTGAGGATCGTATCGGTCCGGAAGTATCAGGTTCATGAATGTAGTCCCCCTTTGCGGATGAGCGCACCCCGCGCCGGCGGAGCGCATCGGCAAAACGGCGGGCCGGAGCCACTTGCGTCTTGTCACTTAAAAAATCAAGCCTTATAATACTACTACTATCCTTTTCTTTGCAACACCGCGCCTTGATCCGGCGGGAATTGACCCCGATTGTACGGAAATCCGTACAGGAATCCCTGCCCGGGATGACCCGGAAAACTTCGGACGCGGCGGGCGGGAAGGACAGGCCTCTTCAGAAAGACTCACAGTTACACCGCAGGAGAGAAAAACCGAATGGATACCATCAAAACGCTGAGCCGGGAAATCAAAGAATTCAAGCTGTCCTCGATCCTGACCCCGGTCACGATGATCCTGGAGGTCATCGTGGAGATGCTGATTCCGCTTCTCATGTCGAGGATCATCGATCTGGGCATCACCCAGAGGGACATGGGGGCCATCGTGAAGAACGGGACGCTGATGCTCCTCTGCGCGCTGATGGGACTGGCCGCCGGCGTCGCCTCGGGCATCTTCGGCTCGCGGGCCTCGACGGGCTTCGCCCGGAATCTCCGCTCCGCCATGTTCCGCAACATCCAGACCTTCTCCTTCTCGAACATCGACAAGTTCTCGCCGTCGGGGCTGGTCACCCGCCTCACCACCGACGTCACCAACGTGCAGAACGCCTATATGATGCTTCTGAGGATGTTCGTGCGCGCCCCGTTCTCGATGATCATCGCCATGGTGATGGCCTTCATCATCAACCGGCGGATCGCCACGATCTACCTCGTCGCCGTGATCTGCCTCGCGGTGGTTCTTCTGCTGCTGATGTCCAGGACGACGAAGTATTTCCGGATGGTCTTCAAGAAGTACGACGCCCTCAACGAGAGCGTGGAGGAAAACGTCAGCGCCATCCGCGTCGTCAAGGCCTACGTCCGGGAGGACTACGAGAAGTCCAAGTTCCGCGCGGCGGCGGAGAACATCTACAATCTCTTCGTGAAGGCGGAGAACAACGTGATCCTGGTCCAGCCGGTCATGATGGGGACGGTCTACACGGTCATCATGCTGATCTCCTGGGCCGGCGCCCACATGATCGTGGGAGGCTCCCTCACCACGGGCGAGCTCATGAGCCTTCTCACCTACTGCATGAACATCCTGATGTCGCTCATGATGATGGCGATGGTGTTCGTCATGGTCACCATGAGCACGGCGTCCGCCCAGCGGATCGCCGAGGTCATCAATGAGAAGAGCTCCCTGACCAATCCGGAGAATCCCGTCCGCGAGGTGGAGGACGGCAGCATCGATTTCTGCGGCGTCGATTTCGCCTACCGGGCGGACAGCCGGGAACCCGTCCTCAAGGGGATCGATCTCCACATCCGTTCCGGGGAGACCATCGGAATCATCGGCGGCACCGGCTCCGCCAAATCCTCCCTCGTCAACCTGATCTCCCGTCTGTACGACGTGACGAAGGGCGAGGTGAAGGTCGGCGGCCGCGACGTGCGCGAGTACGACCTCGATACGCTCCGCAGCCAGGTGGCTGTGGTCCTGCAGAAGAACGTCCTCTTCTCCGGCACGATTCTCGAGAACCTCCGGTGGGGCAAGGCGGACGCCACGGAGGAGGAGTGCCGCGAGGCCTGCAGGATGGCCTGCGCCGACGAGTTCATCGAGCGCTTCCCGGACGGCTACGAGACCGTGCTCACCCAGGGCGGCACCAACGTATCGGGCGGCCAGAAGCAGAGACTGTGCATCGCGCGGGCCCTGCTCAAGGATCCGAAGATCCTGATCCTCGACGACTCCACCTCCGCCGTCGACACCGCGACGGACGCGAAGATCCGCGCCGCGATGCAGCAGGCGAAGCCGGGGATGACGAAGATCATCATCACCCAGAGAGTGATCTCCGTCGAGCACGCGGACCGGGTGATCGTCATGGACAACGGCCGGGTGGCGGGCTTCGACACCCCGGAGAACCTTCTTAAGAATAATGAGATCTACCGCGACGTCTACGAGACGCAGATGAGCGGCGGCGGCGACTTCGACATCGCCGCGGCCACGGGAGCGGCCGGCGCCGGACAGGGGAGCGCCGCTTCAGGGAAGGACGGAGCGGATTCCCGTGAAAAAACGCCCGCGGGCAGGGCGGACGCGAAGGGAGGTGAGCGCTGATGGCAAAGACGAAGGACGAAAAGACCATGGGACAGACCATGGCGGCCGGCTCCGGACAGAACCGGAGCGGAAACGCCCCCGAAAACGAGATCCTGAGGGATCACCGGGGCAGGGTGCCCCGCGGCGTGAAGATGCACGTCGACAACGCGGGAGGCATTTTCAAGAGAGTGATGGCCTACGTCATGAAGCGCCACGGCGTGATGATGGTCATCTCGATCAGCCTTATCTTTGTCAGCGTGCTCGCCAACGTGCAGGGGACCATGTTTACGCGGACCCTCATCGACAGCTACATCACGCCGATGCTCACGAGCGGAAGCCGGGATTTTACGCCCCTGCTCCGGGCGATCCTGCGGGTCGCCTGCTTCTACGGGGCGGGCGTGCTGGCCTCCTACATCCAGAACCGGCTCATGATCTACGTGTCCCAGGGCACGCTGAGGGATCTGAGGACGGACCTCTTCGATCACATGGAGAGCCTGCCGATCCGCTATTTTGACCAGAATACCCACGGCGACATCATGTCGATCTACACCAACGACATCGACACCCTCCGACAGATGATCAGCCAGTCGATCCCGCAGTTCGTGAACTCGGTGATCACCATCGTGAGCGTCGTGATCAGCATGCTGATCCTCAACGTGCCGATGACCCTGATCACCATCGCCATGTCCGGCCTCACGGTGTTTGTGACCGGGAAGGTGGCGAAGCTTTCAGGCAGCAACTTCGTCGCCCAGCAGAGAAATCTCGGCCGCATCAACGGCTACATCGAGGAGATGATGCAGGGCCAGAAGGTCGTCAAGGTGTTCTGCCACGAGGACGAATCCATCCGCGAGTTCGACAGACTCAACGAGGAGCTCTTCGGCAGCGCGAACCGCGCCAACGCCTACGCGACGATCCTGATGCCGATCAACGCGCAGATCGGAAACCTGAGCTACGTCATCTGCGCCATCGTCGGAGGCATCCTCGCCCTCAACGGCATGGCAGGCCTCACCATCGGAAAGATCGCCTCCTTCCTGACCTTCAACAAGAGCTTCAACATGCCGATCAACCAGCTGAGCCAGCAGGCGAATTCCGTGGTCATGGCGCTCGCGGGCGCCGACAGAGTCTTCCGGCTCCTGGACGAGGAACCGGAGACGGACGAAGGCTACGTGACCCTGGTCAACGCGGAGATCGCCAAGGACGGCACCATCACCGAGTCGGAGAAGCGCACCGGCCGCTGGGCCTGGAAGCACTTCCACAAGCAGTCCGACCGGTCCACCACCTATGTGGAGCTGAAGGGCGACATCGTCATGGACGGCGTCGATTTCGGCTATAATCCGGACAAGATGGTGCTCCATGACATTCAGCTCTACGCGATGCAGGGGCAGAAGATCGCCTTCGTCGGCTCCACCGGCGCCGGCAAGACGACGATCACGAACCTGATCAACCGCTTCTACGACATCCAGGACGGAAAGATCCGCTACGACGGCATCAACATCAACAAGATCAAAAAGGCGGATCTCAGGAGATCCCTGGGCATGGTCCTCCAGGACACGCACCTCTTCACCGCCACGGTGAAGGAAAACATCCGGTTCGGGAAGCTGGACGCCACGGACGAGGAGATCGTCGCCGCGGCGAAGCTCGCCAACGCCGACGCCTTTATCCGGAGACTCCCCGACGGCTACGACACCCTGCTCCACAACGACGGGGCGAACCTGTCCCAGGGGCAGCGGCAGCTGCTGGCCATCGCCAGGGCGGCCATCGCGGATCCGCCGGTGCTGATTCTCGACGAGGCGACGTCCTCCATCGACTCCCGGACCGAGCACATCGTCCAGGACGGCATGGACGCGCTGATGAAGGGAAGGACGACCTTCGTCATAGCCCATCGGCTCTCGACCGTCAGGAATTCCGACTGCATCATGGTGCTCGAGCAGGGAAGGATCATCGAGCGCGGCACCCACGACCAGCTGATGGAGCAGAAGGGCAAGTACTGGCAGCTCTACACGGGCCTCGCGGTGAGTACGTGATCCGCGCGGCCGGACAGACACGCTGACGGGGCGGAAAAGCCGCCCTGTGTCACCCCGCGGGAAGAAAGCCGTTCCGCGACGCCCGGCAAAGGGTCGGGACGACGTCCCTTCGGGCCCGGAAAGCCGCAGATCTTTGTGGACACGGGGCCCGCAGGTGGGGTATAATTTCCAACAGGAAGCCAATGCGCTTTTGTTCTGCACAGCTACATCATTGTTTCATCGTTTGGGAGGGTTATTCTATGAGCAAAATGTTAAAAAGACTCACGATCATTCTTTTCTCTGCCTTACTGCTTTCCATGACGGCTTCCTCGGTTCCGGCGGACAAGGTCACTCTTGCGGGAGGCGCAAGCAAGGCCAGGGCCGCGGCGATGGGCTCCTATGCCGCCTCCAAGACCTATGTCTGCAGCGTCAAGTCAACCCGCAACGCGTACTGGTACAAGTTTACGACAAAATCCTACCGGGCCTTCTACACGCTGACCGTGAAGAACAACAATATCAACGGCTGGATGTATTTCTACCTGCTGGATCCCTCCGAAGAGACCGTCTGGGACTATTCCGTGCATAACAACCAGTCCAGGTCCGTCAATCTGAAGCTGAAATCAAACAAGACCTACTATATCCGCGTGTCAAACAACAATAAGTACGCGGGATACGTACAGTTCAATCTGGCATCCCGCCGGGACAGAATCTCCGACGTCAAGGGCACGGCCGCTTCCTTCAAGACGGGCAAGACCTACAACGGCACGATCGACGGGAACTATGACCAGGACTGGTACGTCGTTACGCCGACGGTTACGTCTTATTACACGTTGACAGCCAAGAACCTCAATATCAACGCCTGGACCAGGTTCCGGCTGCTGGATCAGTACGGCGAACAGCTTCTGAACGCCAGCGAGCACTCCAACCAGGAGTACTCCGCCACCACCGGCATCAAGCTGAAAAAAGGAAAGAAGTATTACATCGTCGCCAGCGTAGATACTTCCGTGGTCGGAAACTACAGATTTATCCTTAAAAGAAAAGCGTGATTGAATGCTGCCTGCAGAGGGCTTCCGCATGGAATGCGGAAGCCCTCTTTTTTTTGCCTGCCCACCAGGAACGCACTCTGGGAATGGCAGAATTGTGCCGCCGGATCATTCCTTATCGGCTGTCATTTTAAAAAAACATCCAAAAAATTTCCCGAAAAACAATTGGCAAAGGCTCGAAGCGGGTAGTATTAGAGTCTTGATTTGTGTTCCTGTATATAAAAAATTTCAATCTTATGTCATTTTTATTTTTTTTCGAGGCCCATCAGGCGTATTGCTGTGCATATATTGCAAAAATGCATAGTGAAAACTATAATTTACTTTGAGAAATTATTCATATTTTCCGCGATGAATCATTGAAATTTCTGTGCAATATTACTAACTGATATGTAATGACCTTTGTCAAGAGGCAACTTGACAAGAATCACCACAAACTTATTCTGTTGTAACCGAAGGCATCGTGAA
>JBGUKX010000028.1:0-318755 GCA_045114695.1 Lachnospiraceae bacterium
CTGTTTACTCGAAATCCCTTGATTTCAAGCCTTTTTCTGTGTGTTTACTTCTGCTCCCGTGACAGCAGTACTACTGTCTCGACATGCTGTGTCTCCGGGAACATGTCGACGAGGGCGTACCTCGACACCTCCCAGCCGTGATCGCGCAGATACTGCATATCGGTGACGAAGCTTGAGGCCTTGCAGGAGATATAGACCATCCGGGGGATGTCGTACCGGATGATCTGCCGGAGGGCTTTTTCGTGGACGCCCTCCCGGGGCGGATCCAGTATGACGTAGTCCGGCGGCTCCGGTATCTCCGCCAGCTTCTCATTCACGTCGCCGGAGAGAAAGACGCAGTTCGTGATGCCGTTGTCCTTTGCGTTTGCCACGGCGGCCTCCACAGCCTCGGGTACGATTTCGACGCCGTATACGCGCCCGGCCCGCTCCGCGAGCAGCTGGGCGATGGTCCCGGTCCCGCAGTAGAGGTCGTAGAGAACGGGCATTTTCCGATCCCCGGCGCCGTCCCCGCAGGAGCCGGAGACGTACTCCCGGACCGTCTCGTAGAGAACCTCGGCCCCCCTCGTGTTGGTCTGGAAGAAAGAGAAGAGAGAGATCCGGAAACGGAGTCCCAGCAGCTCCTCGTAGATATAGTCCCGTCCCATGAGACAGTGAACACGGTCCGGGATCAGGGCGTCGGCGCAGCGGTCGTCGTCCACGAGGAAGATGCCGGCGATGGTTCCTTCCAGGTCCAGCTCCAGCAGGCGCGCGGTGAGAGGAGAGAAGTCGACGCTCATCTGGGTCGACGCGGCGAGACAGACGAGGATCTCCCCCGACGTCTCCGAGCGTCTCAGCATGAGATAGCGCAGGTAGCCCTCGTGTTTCACCTTGTTGTAGAAGGGGAGGCTGTTTTCGGCGCACCAGTCTCTGACGCAGGCGGAGATGCGCGTGAGATCCCCGTGGGCGAGCCGGCAGGTATCCGCGTCCAGAACGGTATAGCGGGTCCGCGTCTTGTGGATCCCCAGCGTCAGGGGCCCGCCGATGGTTTCATTCCCGAAGGACAGGTCCAGCTTGTTGCGGTAGCCGAGCTCCCGGGGACTGGCCTTGATCCCGTCGAAGACGGTGTTCTCCGAGACGACGGGCTCCATGAGCTTCAGGATCTGCTCTTTTTTCATCTCCAGCTGGGCCTCATAGGGGACGGTCTGATAGAGACAGCCGCCGCACCGTCCGAAATTGGCGCAGAAGGGATCCCTGGTCTCCAGGGGGGATTTCTCCAGCACCTCGAGGAGATGGGCACTGAGAAGATGGTTCTTGTTTTTGTAGACGCGGAAACGGATCTTCTGGCCGGGAATCGCGTTTTTGACGACGCCTCTCTGCCCGGTTTCGGCGACGGTGAAATGTCCTTTGTTCGGATAGGATACCGACGTGACGACGGCTTCCCCGATGTCCCTGTTTTTCATTCTTCTGTGATCGCTCCCTCGGTCGATTTTTCCGGTTTATGACAAGAAAGAACCCCGGCACTGTCATGCCGGGGATGCGTGTCTGCTGATTGTCTTATTCGGCGGAAGAGACGGCTTCTTTGATATCGTCAACGGCGTCGGCGACGCTGTCCTTGACTTCTTCCGAAAGATCCTGGGCTGTTTCCTTTGCCTCCTCGGCAAGATCCCGGGCCGTTTCCCTGACTGCCTCGGCGGCATCCTTTACCTTGTCCGCGGGAGCTGCCTCCTCGGCGTTGTCGTCCTCATCCTCGAAGTAATCGTCGAAGTCGTCGTCGAAATCATCCTCAAAATCTTCGAGATAATCCGGAGTGAAGAAGCGGTATACCGCATATGCGATCGCCGCGACAACCGCTACGAAGCCGATAATCGTAAAGATTTTCATCAGCCTGTTGTTATCTTTGTCCATATCAAGCACCGTCCTCTCTGAAAAACTTATGAGTATTATAACACGACTGTTTTCGGATTTCCACAGGGAATACAAAACTGATGATCCGATAAATGAAAACCGACGGCCCGATCAATGAAAAACGGTCCCTCGGAAGTGCGGCTGACGGCCCGGACGGGACGAAGGGCGGATTTCGATTCTTTACAAGGGAAGAAAGGTGGTTTATAATCAACGTTAAATCGTTGAAGAGAAGAGTAAGACGGGAGATGCCACCAGAGAGCGGCGCCGCGCGGAACCGGTTTTTTGGCTCCGCAGGCTGGAAGCACCGCGGGCGGAAGCCGTCCGAAGACCACCTCCGAGAGACCCCAATCCGGTCCGGTGACTCCGTTACCGTCATAAAAGAGAGGCTGCCCCGGCCTGCCGGGAGCGGCAATTAGGGTGGAACCGCGCAGACGATGCGTCCCTTATATTACGGAAAGAGCCGCAGTATAAGAGGCGCTTTCTTTTGTTCATACGGGCAGGATGCGGCGGTCACAGGAGGAACCGGCGGCCCGTCGGGCCGGTCCCGCGGATTTCTCTGCCTGCGGCATTACCTGAATAAGGAGGAAAAAAATGGAACGCGAAGAGTATCTCGAAGTTTACCGCCACTCGCTGGCACACATCATGGCAAAGGCAGTCATCGAGCTGTTCGGTCCCGGGGAAGTGCAGTACGCCATCGGCCCCCAGATCGCGGACGGCTGCTACTACGATTTCACGCTGCCCCGGACCCTCAACAAGGACGATTTCAAGACCATCGAGGACAAGATGCATGAAATCCTGAAGAGAAAAGAGGCGTGGACGAGAAAGGAGGTCTCCAAGGAAGAGGCCCTCTCGATTTTCGCGAATCAGAAATACAAGACCGAGCTGATCAGGGATCTCCCCGAAGACGAGATCATCACCATCTATTACACGGGAGACGATTTCGTGGACCTCTGCAGAGGCCCCCACGTCGAAAATTCCGCCGAGCTTCTCCAGGCCGCGTACAAGATCAAATCCGTGTCCGGATCCTACTGGAGAGGCGACGAGCACAACGATCAGCTTCAGCGCGTCTATCTCTACGCGTTCCCGGACAAGAAGGCGCTCAAGGAGCACCTTGACCTCGTCAGGGAGGCGATGGAGCGCGATCACAAGAAGCTCGGTCCTCAGCTGGATCTCTTTATGTTCGATCCCACGGCGCCGGGAATGCCCTACTGGCTTCCCCGCGGCTGGAAGCTTTTCAACGCCCTGCTTTCCTACTGGCGCGGCCTTCACGAACTTCACGGCTACACGGAGATCTCGGCGCCCGTCATCAACAACAAGGAGATCTGGGAGACCTCGGGCCACTGGGGCCATTACCGCGAG
This sequence comes from Lachnospiraceae bacterium, assembly GCA_045114695.1. Classification (GTDB taxonomy): domain Bacteria; phylum Bacillota; class Clostridia; order Lachnospirales; family Lachnospiraceae; genus Chordicoccus. Next base: position 3,244 of record JBGUKX010000028.1, read on the forward strand.
AACATGTTCTGCATTCAGGAGGACGGCGAGGATTTCTGGGCCGTCAAGCCGATGAACTGCCCCAACGCCGTCAAGGTCTACCAGAGAGACCAGCACAGCTACAAGGACCTGCCCGTGCGCCTCAACACCGTGGACGTCATTCACCGGAAGGAAAAATCCGGCGAGCTCAACGGCCTGTTCCGCGTGCAGCTTTTCCGCCAGGACGACTCCCACAACCTGATCACCGAGGATCAGATCGAGTCCGAGATCCACGACATCATGACCATCGCCGACGAGATCTACGGGACCCTGGGTCTCACCTACCGGGCCGAGCTCTCCACCAGGCCGGATGACTACATGGGCGACATCGAAGTCTGGAACCAGGCCGAGGACAGCCTGAGAAGGATTCTGGACAAGATCTACGGGGAAGGAAACTACGAGGTCAACGAAGGGGACGGCGCGTTCTACGGCCCGAAGATCGACCTCCAGATGAAGGACTGCCTGGGAAGAGAGTGGCAGATGGGAACGATCCAGCTGGATTTCCAGCTCCCGCTGAACTTCGACATGAAATACGTCGCGCAGGACGGAACCTTCCGCAGGCCGGTCATGGTGCACCGCGCGATCTTCGGCTCCTTCGAGAGATTTATCGGAATCCTGATCGAGAACTTCAAGGGATCCTTCCCGTTCTGGCTGAGCCCGGTCCAGGTCGGCATCGTGCCGATCCGCACGGAGCACAACGAGTACGCCGCCAGGGTGGCGGAGTTTCTCCGGAAGAACCACATCCGGTTTGAGGTCGATTACACCGACCGGAACATGAAGGAGAAGATCAAGACCTACAAGAACTACAAGGATCCGTATATCCTGGTTCTCGGCGCCCAGGAGGCGGAGAACGAAACCGTCTCGATCAATATCCGGGGCAATAAGCAGCTGCACGGCGTGCCGCTGGACAGGTTCATCGAAATGTGCGTCACGATGAACGAGGAGCATTCTCTGGAGCTGATCGATTCCGTCGGGTGAAAACGGCAGAAACGCAGATGAGTCACGGGATCCCTGTCTTTTCGCGGACAGGGATCCCGATTCTGCAGGGGAAACGGTATTTTCATGAAAAGACAGTTTGAACGTACGGCGATGCTTCTGGGAGAGGAGGCTCTTGGGAGGCTCGGGGAATGCCGCGTGGCCGTATTCGGGGTCGGAGGCGTGGGCGGAACCTGCGTCGAGGCCCTCGCCCGCAGCGGCGTCGGCGCCATCGACGTGATCGACAACGACGTGGTCGACGTCACCAACCTCAACCGGCAGATCCTCGCGACCCACCGAACCATCGGGCGGTACAAGACGGACGCGGCGGAGGAGCGGATCCTGGAGATCAACCCGGACGCCCATGTGACGAAGCACCGATGCTTCTACCTGCCGGAAAACGCGTCCCTGTTTGATTTTTCCGTCTATGATTACGTGGTGGACGCGATCGACACGGTGACGGCGAAGATCGATATCATCCTCCGCGCCAGAGCGGAGGGCGTACCGGTGATCAGCTCCATGGGCACGGGCAACAAGCTGGACCCGTCGCGGCTGACCGTGACGGATCTTTTCCGGACGGAAAACGATCCTCTGGCGAAGGTGATGAGAAGAGAGCTGAGGCGGAGAGGCGTCACGGAGCTGAAGGTGGTCTGGACGGATGAGCCGGCGAGAACGCCGCTGTTCCGGCTGTCCGGAGAACAGGACGGGGAGGACCGGAGGAAGAAGCGCATTCCCGGCAGCACCGCCTTTGTCCCTCCGGCGGCCGGCCTGATGCTGGCGGCCGAGGTGATCAGGGATCTGGCAGATATCAGATGAGGAAAGGGAAACGAGCTGATATGAAGGCAAACCCAGGTTCGGAATCAAGGGAGACTTCCGCCGTCCCCGCTGCGGGACGGGAGACGGGGACGTGTCCTTACAGGAAAAAATGCGGAGGCTGCGAGTTTATCGGCCGGGATTACGGCGGCTATCTCGCCGAAAAAGAGGCCTATGTGAGAAAACTGCTGAAGCCTTATGTAAACTTAAGCGGGATGACGGGCATGGAGGATCCCCTGCATTACCGGAACAAGGCCCACCGGGTCGTCTCCTTTGAGAAGTCCGGGAAGCGGGACCGGCACGTATCCGGCATCTACGCGGAGGGAACCCACAAGGTGGTTCCCGTGAAGGAGTGCCTGATCGAAGACGAGGCGGCCGACCGCCTGATCTCCGATATTCTGGAGCTGGCCGCCTCCTTCCGGATCAAGGCATTCAACGAGGACACCGGCGTCGGACTCCTCAGGCACGTCCTCGTCAGGACGGCCCGCGCGACGGGGGAGATCATGGCGGTGCTTGTGCTCACCTCTCCGGTGATGCCCGGAAAGAAGAATTTCGTCCGCGAGCTCAGGAGGATCCATCCCGAGCTCACGACCCTGGTCATCAACGTCAACAACCGGCCCACGTCCATGGTTCTGGGAGACCGGGAAGAGGCGGTGTTCGGCAGGGGCTTTATCACGGACGAGCTGTGCGGCAGGAAATTCCGGATTTCCCCGGGCTCCTTCTACCAGGTAAACCCCGTCCAGACAGAAAAGCTGTATACCGAGGCGGTGCGCTGCGCCGGACTCACCGGAAAGGAGACGGTGATCGACGCCTACTGCGGCATCGGGACCATCGGGATCGCGGCCTCGGGCTTCGCGAAGAAGGTCATCGGCATCGAGCTGAACCGGGAGGCGGTCCGCGACGCCGTCGTCAACGCGAAGCTGAACGGCGTCTCCAACTGCACCTTCTGCACGGGAGACGCCGGAGAGTTCCTGACGGAGATGGCGGCGGAGCAGAAAAAGGCGGACGTGATTTTTATGGATCCGCCCAGAAGCGGCTCCACGGAGGCCTTCATTTCTGCAGCGGCGTCCGTCGGTCCGGAGAGAATCGTCTATGTGTCCTGCTGCCCGGAGACTCTCGCGAGGGACCTGGGCCGGTTCGCGGCCCTGGGATACCGCACTGTAAAGGCGGGATCCTTCGATATGTTTCCGTTCACGCAGCTCCAGCACGTCGAGACGGTGGCTGTCCTCAAGAAAAAACTGCCGCAAAGCTGAAAGACCCGCCCGGGAGGGAGGCTTCCGGGCCTATACAGGATGAAGGAGACTACTTATGCCGGTCTTTGATTTCAAACACGCGCCGGAGGAAGGGCAGCCGGTCTGCACCTGGACGGTATTTCCGTCCGATGAACAGACCGCCTCTCCGGAAAAACCGATCCTTGTACTCGACAATTCCGTCGGCCGGTGGCCGCACCACGCGCCGGGCCGGTTCACCAACCCGGTCAGGCGGACTTCCTTTGAGTTCACGGGAGAAGAGGGCGTGGTCCCGGTGGATATTCTGCGGATCGACGCCCGGTTTATGAGCCTCCTCCGGTGGCTCGGGGAAAACCATATCAACGTCCGTCTCTCCGGAGAGAACCGTCCCGACGGATACGCGGTCTACCGCATCCGGGAGGTGGCCGGCGGCGGGGACACGAGGCTGTCGGCGGAGGACGGATTCCTCCAGTTTATGATCGAAAGACTCCTCACCTCCAACGCGCCGAAGGAGGAGCCGGAGGAGGACGAGGCGGAGGAGAGCGGAGACGATATGAAGCTCACCTCGCTTCAGAGCATCACGGATTTCCTGAGCTGCGCCGGCCGGACGCTCCCGGACAACATCCGGCTCTGGGCGAGGCGGAACCTCGCGGTGGCGCGCTCCGGGGAGGTGACGGCGGAGGAGAGAAGGCACGCGCAGCGCGCCCTGTCCATCATGCTCAATATCCGCTGGAAGACCAGCTACTTCGAGCGGATCGATCCGGAGGAGGCCCGCCGGATCCTGGACCAGGAGCTCTACGGCCTGGAGTCCGTGAAGCAGAGAATCATCGAGACGGTGATCCAGATCAACCGTACCCACACGCTTCCTGCCTACGGGATCCTGCTGATCGGGCCGGCGGGGACGGGCAAGTCCCAGATCGCCTACGCCGTCGCCCGCATTCTCCGGCTTCCCTGGTCCACCCTTGACATGAGCTCCATCAACGATCCGGGGCAGCTCACGGGAAGCTCCCGGATCTACACCAACGCGAAGCCCGGCATCATCATGGAGTCCTTCTACGCCGCCGGGGAATCCAATCTCGTCTTCATCATCAACGAGCTGGACAAGGCCTCCCGGGGAAAGGGCAGCGGCAATCCCGCGGACGTGCTGCTGACCCTGCTGGACAACCTAGGCTTTACCGACAACTATATGGAATGCATGATCCCCACGGGCGGCGTGTATCCCATCGCCACGGCCAACGTCAGGGAGGATATCAGCGCGCCGCTTCTTTCGCGGTTTGCCGTCATCGAGATTCCCGACTACACGGAGGAGGAAAAGAAGATCATTTTCTCCCGGTTTGTCCTTCCGAAGATCATGAAGCGCATGAGGATGTCGGAGGAGGAATGCACGGTCACGGAGGACGGACTGTCGGCGGTGATACGCAGGACGGCGGGCGTCACGGGGATCCGGGCGCTGGAGCAGGCGGCCGAGCATCTGGCCGCGAACGCCCTCTACAGGATCGAGACCGGCTGCGTGAAGCGCGTGGCGTACGACGCGGACATGGTCGACAGGCTCCTGGGACGGGAAAAGATCTCCTCCCCGGAGGCGTGACAGGGACGGAGCATAAAACCGGTTTGCTCTTCCGGGGTGTGACGGGAAAAACCGCCGACGCGGGCCGGGGGAAAAACAGAGGGGGAAAAGGACATGGAACCGGATCGTAATAAAGCCGATCAGCCGGTGGTTTACGAGAGAGACCGGATCACAAAGGCCATGCGCGAGGATCGCATGGATACGGATCTGAAGATCGGCCTGACGTTACTTGCCGTAAGCGGAACCTTATTACTGTTTCTGGGCTGCATGGGCCTCCGCGACGGCTTCGACGACGTGGTCCTCCAGGATATGATTCACTCACTGCCGTTCATGCTGTTCGTCGCCGTTCCGGCGGCCGGGGCAGGCGTCTGCCTTACTTTCTATATGCTGTATGCCCTTGATGTGATCCCGAAGGAGCACAGGCCGGAACGGGAAGAGATGTGGTTCTTCCTGCTGGCGGTCATGGCTCTCCTGATCGCGGTGCCTGTACATAACATGCTGGAGGAAAAGAGGGATATCAGGGAAAAGGCGGCGCTCCGGGAAGAGTTCTTCGAGATGCGGGGTTCCTTCGGAAAGGACGTGCATGACTGGTTCGGTGAGCACAATCCTTACGGAGACTTTCCTTATGTCGGGACGTCGCGGGCCAACGGGAACATCAGCGTAACGGACGGCCGGTGGAAGGAGTACATCCTCGTCACTCTGGAGGCGGACGACAGCTTCGACAGACTTTCGGACGTCCGGCAGTCCGAGCTGCTGGAAGAGGCGATCAGGCTCGGAAAAGACGTGCTGCGGGAAATGAAGAAGAGCGACGAATTTGCGGCCTACCGCAAATTCAGCAACACGAGTCTCTCTTTCCTCGGGTCTAATTACTCTCTTGGATCCGAGACAAACTTTATGATCCGCACTTCGGAGAACAAGTATGAGTCGAACGGAATGATCTCAGGATATTTCGTCAAGAACGGAAAAGACCACTTTACGGAGAAGGGCTACAAGGACTTTTTCGGAAAGAAAGAGACGCCGACGCCGGCCCCGTCCTCCGGAAGGAAATACGGAACCGGCGGGACCTACGGAAAAACGTATATTTACAACGACGGCGATGATTACAACGCCGAGGACTATGACGATCCCGAGGATTTCTGGGAGGAAAACCGCGACGTATTCGAGGACTATGACGACGCCGCGGATTACTGGGAGGAATACTATGCCGAACACGGGGGATGAGGCGCCGCCGCTCCCCGAAGGATGACGGAGAAGGAGGAGGCCGGCTGCCCCTGGTTCTTAAGGAGAACCGGAGGCGCCGGCCTCCTCCTTGCGGGGACCGGTCTGTCTCACGGCGCCAGGCCGTCGATCCACGCGAACAGATCGTCGGTATCGTAGTCGCCGCTGTGGGGAAGTCCCCAGGGCAGGCGCAGCGGAAACAGGATCCGCGGTGGGCACCTGCGGGCGCAGCGGAAATTGTGTCCCGACGGAAGCGGCAGGCCGGAAAAGACGCATAATAGCAATAAATACAGAAGATATAGCAATTATTAACACACTTCAGCTTAATCGGTTGAAAACGCTTCTTCCTGTGATATATTGAGACTGCAAAAAATCTGTACCAGGAGGGAGGAACAGATCGTGAAAACCATGAAATATGTTGTCGTCTCAAAGGAGGAGGGACTGTACCACACGGTGCGGAGACGTATTTCGGAACAGAGCCCCGGCGCGTTTGTCACAAGGGCCGGATCCGTCAGGGAAGGCGTCTCGATTCTGGAAAAGGCGGGGGGACAGGGAATCCTTCTCACGGATTTCGGGGATCCGGAATTCCTGAAGCTGATGCGGTGGGAGGACGGACCGGAGGTAAGAGCGGCCGGGAGGACCATTCTCTTTCAGAGCGGGCCGGAAGAGACGGCCCGGGAGGATGAGACGGAGGGGCTTTCGTATATGTCCCCGGACGACGTCCGCGGGAACACGAAGGCGGATCTGGGATTTGTCAAGTGTTATATCCGGATGCATCTCGACGGAGATCTCTCTCTGCAGAGCCTCTCGCGGGTGGCGTGTCTGACGCCGAACTATCTGAGCGCGCTGTTCCGCCGCAAGGAGGGGGAGCCGCTGAAGAACTATATCGAGCGCAACCGGGTCGAGAGAGCCGCCTACCTGCTGCTCACGGAGGATTCCCAGATGACGGAGATCGCCGCGAAGGTCGGCTACCGGCACTGTTCCTACTTCTGCCGGGTGTTCAAGGCCCATTACGGCCTGTCGCCGCTTCAGTACAGAAGAAAGAACCGTGAGCAGACAGGGGAGAGGAGGAGAAACAGCCGGTGACCATTCCCCGGAGCGGTCCGTCAGTGAGGCGCGAAAATTGCCATATACTTGTAACCCTGCGGTTCATACCTGTCCATTGATTTCTCCAGCCAGTCGCAGAGTCGGGTGTAGAATTCGATCACCACGCCCGCATGCTCTTCCACAGCCTGTCTCCTGACCAGATCCGACGCGGTCATGTACTTTTCTTCATACTCATCACTGTCCACCAGAAGATCAATCTCGATACGCTTTTTATAGGGGCGGAGACGCGGATCGTTGAAGTTGCGCTTCATGAGCTTCGTGACCTTGCGCACCTCCCTGATCATGGCCCGCACGTTGTCAAAGGGCATAAGATTGAGCTCGTTTTTCCACTGGAATTCTCCCGGGTAATACTTCTTGATAAAGGGATAGAAGAGCTGCTTTGTGCAAAGATGATCGCAGGACAGCTCGGCTTCCTCCGGCCAGTCCTGATCGGCATTCATGATTTTATCGTTGACAGGACAGAACCAGAAGCGAAGTCGCTTGCTGTGTCCTCTTTTCATTCTGATTCGATATGCTCCGTCCGCCATGGCAGATCCTCCGTAAACTTACCGATAATGATGCGGAAAACAGCGGGAAGACGGCGGAAGCCGTTCCCGACGCGCTTATTATTCTATCAGCAGACGGCGACTTTTTCAACCATCCCTGACCGGGATCTCCTGCAGCCGGCACTGGTTCTTTCCTAATCCGGCGCGCCGGAGTATAATGAAAGCCGCATGAACCGTCAACGGTAAGGAGAAAAAGACATGATCTACGAGATACTGGCGGACCGCCCGTCCCTGAGCCGTCCGCTGCTCTGTACGGTGCTCGACGGGCCCGGCGCAGGCGCCCACGCGCTGTTCTCCGGGTCGGCCCCGGTGGAGGCGGAGGAGGGATTTCCCTCCGGTTTCAGACCCGGGGAGGACGTTCCGCGCACGCCCTGCTGCGTCAGCCACGACGGTACGCGCCTTTTCCTGGAGACGCCGGGAGAGGCGGGAAAGGCCGTCATCTGCGGGGGAGGACACGTCGCGCAGGAGCTGATCAGGCTTCTGAAAAACCTGGGATTTCACACGACGGTGCTGGAGGACCGTCCCTCCTTCGGAGAGGAGGCGGCCCGATGCGGCGCGGACCGGGTGATGACGGGATCCTACGCCGGAAATCTCGCCGCCCTTGAAAAGAGCGGGGAGACCTTCTACGTCATCATGACCAGGGGACACCGTTTCGATATGGAATGCCTCGAAGCGGTTCTCGCCTCTCCCTTCGCCTACGCCGGCATGATGAGCAGCCGGAAGAGGATACAGGCGGTGCGGAAGGAGATGCTGGGAAGGGGCGTATCCGAGGAGAAGCTCGCGCTGCTTCACGCGCCTATAGGCCTGGAGATCGGGGCCGAGACGCCGGAGGAGATCGCGGTCTCCGTGGCGGCGGAGATGATCCGGGAATTCCGGGCGCGGGGGACGAGGCCGTTTCCCCGCGACATCCTGGAGGCGGTTTCGGCCGACGGAAAAAAAGTCGTGGCGCTGATCACCTCCAGGAAGGGCCCCGCGCCGAGAGAGGCCGGTACGCGGATGGTCGTGCGGGAGAACGGAGAGATCACCGGCACCATCGGAGGCGGCTGCTTTGAGGCGGAGGTCATCAGAAAGGCGCTGGATCTGCTCCGCACCGGAGGAAAGACGGAGAGCGTGACGGTGGATCTGACGGCGCAGCTCAATCCGGAGGAAGGCATGGCCTGCGGAGGCCGCATGGAGGTGTTTCTCGAGGTGCTCGGGGACCCTTCTTCGGCCGGCCTGTGAGGACGGCCGCGTCCGGCGCTTCCGAAAAGGGGCTTGCATACCGGGCCGCAAGAGTTTATAAAAGAATAAACGGCGGCGCCCGGGAGGGAGATGCCGGCGCTTACGGGGAGGAAACAGGATGAAGACATTCCATAAATCAACAAAACTGGAAAACGTACTCTACGATGTCAGAGGCCCGGTGGTCGAAGAGGCGGACCGGATGATCGCCGCGGGAATCGACGTTCTCAAGCTGAACATCGGCAATCCCGCGCCCTTCGGCTTCAACGCGCCCGAGGAGGTGATCCTCGACATGGCCTCCAACCTCAGGGACTCCCAGGGGTATTCGAATTCCAAGGGGATCTGGGCGGCCAGAAAAGCGATCATGCAGTACTCCCAGATTCAGAACATTCCCAATGTGACCATTGACGACATCTATACCGGAAACGGCGTGTCCGAGCTCATCAACCTGAGCCTGTCGGCCCTTCTCGACAACGGGGACGAGATACTGATCCCCGCGCCGGATTACCCGCTGTGGACGGCCTGCGCGACGCTGGCCGGCGGAAAGGTGGTCCATTATCTCTGCGACGAGGAGAGCGACTGGAATCCGGATCTCGACGACATCGAGAGGAAGATCACGGACAGGACGAAGGCGATCGTCATCATCAATCCCAACAACCCCACGGGCGCGGTCTATCCGAGGGATCTGCTGGAGAGGATCGTGGACATCGCCAGAAGACACGGCCTGATCGTCTTCTCGGACGAGATCTATGACCGGCTCCTGATGGACGGATATCAGCACACCTCCATCGCGTCCCTCGCCCCGGATCTTTTCTGCGTGACCTTCTCGGGACTTTCGAAATCCCACATGATCGCCGGATTCCGGGTGGGGTGGATGATTCTCTCGGGGAACAAGAAGATCGCGGCGGACTACATTGAGGGAATCAAGATGCTTTCCTCCATGCGCCTGTGCTCCAACGTGCCGGCCCAGTCCATCGTGCAGACGGCTCTCTGGGGCAACCAGAGCGTCAAGGGCTACGTGAACGAGACCGGGAGGGTGACGAGACAGAGGAACTATATCATCGAGGCGCTGAATTCCATTCCGGGCGTCAGCGTCGTCAAGCCGAAGGCGGCCTTCTACTGCTTCCCGAAGCTGGACGTGGAGAAGTTCAACATCACCGACGACATGCAGTTCGCCTACGACCTGCTCCGTCAGGAGCATGTCCTGGTGGTGCAGGGCACGGGCTTTAACTGGCCGGCGCCGGATCATTTCCGGATCGTGTATCTGCCCATGCTTCCGACGCTGCACGAATCGATGGAGAAGCTGTCCCGCTTCCTCGGCGGATACCGGCAGGGGGAGAAGGACTGACAGGCGGGAATTGCATCAGTTTCCGCACAAAAACGGACGTTATGCACTTATATGTGAACAAAAAGACCCGGCGGAAGCCGGGCCTTTTTGAGCGAGTGCCTGATAAAAAGAGCCAAAAACCCTTTTTTTATCACTGCAACGCTATGATGTACTAAAAAAAGAACAATTCTGAGGGACCGGCTTTTCCTGAAACGATTGTGCCTCCGCCCATCAGGTGATAAAATACAAAACGGTTCCACGAGAAATAACATACGGAGGTTTCATAATGTCGTACGTAGATGAAGTGCTTGCAGCCGTCAAGAAGAAAAACGCAGCAGAACCCGAATTCATCCAGGCCGTCACCGAGGTCTTTGAGTCCCTCAGGGTCGTGGTCGACGCCAACGAGGAAGTTTACAGAAAGGCCGCCCTCCTTGAGAGACTGGTGGAGCCGGACCGTATCGTTTCCTTCCGTGTGCCGTGGACGGATGATCAGGGCGTGGTTCATGTTCAGAGAGGCTACCGCGTGCAGTTCAACAACGCGATCGGCCCGTACAAGGGAGGCCTTCGTTTCCACCCGTCCGTCAATCAGAGCATTCTGAAGTTCCTCGGCTTCGAACAGGTCTACAAGAACGCGCTGACGACGCTTCCGATCGGCGGCGGCAAGGGCGGCTCCGATTTTGATCCCCACGGAAAATCCGACGCGGAAGTGATGCGTTTCTGCCAGTCCTTCATGACGGAGCTCTACAAGTACGTCGGAGCGGACGTGGACGTCCCTGCCGGCGATATCGGTGTCGGCGGACGCGAAGTCGGCTATATGTTCGGCCAGTTCAAGAGAATCACGGGCTCCTACGAAGGCATGCTGACGGGCAAGGGCCTCACCTTCGGAGGCTCCCTGATCAGGACGCAGGCGACCGGTTACGGCCTGCTGTATCACACGGAGGAGATTCTCAAGCTCAACGGACAGAGCCTTGAGGGCAGCACCTGCGTGGTCTCCGGCGCCGGAAACGTCGCGACCTACGCCATCGAGAAGGCGCAGCAGCTGGGCGCGAAGGTCGTGACCTGCTCTGACTCCACGGGCTGGATCTATGATCCGGACGGAATCGACGTCGCCGTTCTGAAGGACGTCAAGGAAGTGAAGCGCGCCCGTCTCACCGAGTACAAGGCCGCCCGCCCGAACGCGGAATATCACGAGGGCAAGGGCGTCTGGACGGTGAAGTGCGATTACGCGTTCCCGTGCGCGACCCAGAACGAGCTCGGTCTCGACGACGCGAAGAACCTCGCCGCGAACGGATGCAAGGGCGTCTTCGAGGGAGCCAACATGCCCACCACGCTTGAGGCGACGAAGTATCTTCAGGAGCAGGGCGTCCTCTTCACGCCGGGCAAGGCGTCCAACGCCGGCGGCGTCGCCACGTCCGCTCTCGAGATGTCCCAGAACTCCGAGCGTCTTTCCTGGACGGCCGAAGAGGTCGACTCCAGGCTGAAGAGCATCATGTACGGCATCGCCGACACAATTTCCGCGGCCGCGGAGAAGTACGGCATGAAGGGCAACTATGTGGCCGGCGCCAACATCGCGGCCTTCGAAAAGGTCGCCGCCGCCATGATCGCCCAGGGCATCTACTGAGAAACGGTCCGGCCGGAAGGCCGAAAAGCAGCGGATTTACCGAGAAACCGGGAGACCGGCGCGCGTCATGCGCGCCGGTCTTTCTGACGCCGCGCCCGGCGCGGCGCGTTTTTTTCCGGAATCAGATTTTGAAAATAAAAAAAGGAAAAGCGGTTCCGGCCCGGAATAATCAGAATAGACACAGGATTCAGAAGGAGAGCCATGCTGATCAGGGAAGAGCTGGAAAGAAATGAAAAGCGGACGCTGAGCCCGTACGCCGCCTGCGCCGCCGAATCGGCGGGGCGGGAGAGGCCCGAGGAGGAATGCGACATCCGGACCTGCTACATGCGCGACCGGGACAGGATCGTCCACTCGAAATCCTTCCGGAGGCTGAAGGACAAGACCCAGGTTTTTCTCTCCCCCAGGGGAGATCACTACAGGACGCGCATGATGCACACCCTGGAGGTCTCCCAGACGGCGCGGACCGCCGCGAGATGCCTGCATCTCAACGAGGATCTGGTCGAGGCCATCGCCCTGGGACATGATCTGGGGCACACGCCCTTCGGCCACGCCGGGGAGAGGGCCCTCGACGAGGTATGCCCGCTGGGCTTCCGCCACTACGAGCAGAGCGTGCGCGTCGCCCAGAAGCTGGAAAAAAACGGCCGGGGTCTCAATCTCACGGGCGAGGTTCTCGACGGCATGCTCAACCACGGCACGTCCCGCCGGCCGTCCACGCTGGAGGGGCAGGTGGTGAGGCTCTGCGACAAGATCTCCTACATCCACCACGATATGGACGACGCGGAGCGGGCCGGGATTCTGAGGGAGGAGGACATTCCCGCGGGACTGAGAAGCCTCCTGGGCTATTCCACCAGGGAGCGTCTCAATACCTTCATCCACGACATTGTCTCGAGCTCCCTGGGAAAACCGGAAATCTCCATGTCGGACGAGATCAGCCGCGGCATGCTGGAGCTCAGGCAGTTTCTCTTTGAGAATCTCTACTCCAATCCGGAGGCGAAGAGCGAGGAGACGAAGGCCGTCTCCATGCTGAAGCAGCTGTACGGCTACTACATCGCCCACCCGGAGGCCATGGCGGACGAATACTGCCGTATGATCACGGAGGAGCAGGAGGATCCCGCCAGGGCGGTCTGCGACTACATTTCCGGAATGACGGACCAGTATTCGAAACTCAAGTACGGGGATATTTTTATTCCGAAATCCTGGAGCAGGTACTGATGAGATATTCGGACGAACTCATCGAAGAGGTGATCTCGCGCAGCAACATCGTGGATATCATCGGGGAACAGGTGCGGCTGAAGCGCGCGGGCAGCAATTACACGGGTCTGTGCCCCTTCCACAACGAAAAGACGCCGTCCTTCAGCGTGAGCGAGAGCAAGCAGATGTACTACTGCTTCGGCTGCCATGCCGGGGGCAACGTGATCACCTTTATGATGACCTATCACAACTACACCTTCGTCGAGGCGCTGAAATACCTGGCGGAGCGCGCGGGCGTAGCCCTGCCGGAGGAGCAGCTCTCCGAGGAACAGAGGGCAGCCTCCGAGCACCGTTCGAAGCTTCTCGCCGCGTACAAGGCGGCGGCCGGCTTCTACTACTACCGGCTCCGCTCCGAGGCGGGCCGGCACGGGCTGGCCTATCTGCGGGGCAGAGGCCTCACCGACGAGACGATCCGGCACTTCGGCCTGGGATACGCGGACAAGTTCGGCGACTCGCTGTACCGCTACCTGAAGAAAAAGGAATTCACCGACGAAGTGCTCAGCGACACCGGCCTCTTCCGCTTCGACGAGAAGGAGGGCGTGAGCGACCGCTTCTGGAACAGGGTGATGTACCCGATTCTCGACGAGAGGGGAAGGGTGATCGGCTTCGGCGGACGGGTCATGGGGGACGGAAAGCCCAAGTACCTGAATTCCCCGGAGTCCGTTCTCTTCAATAAAAGAAGGAATCTCTACGCGCTCAATTACGCGAGATCCACCAGGGAGAGGAACATCATCCTGTGCGAGGGATATATGGACGTGATCTCCATGCATCAGGCGGGCTTTACCAACGCCGTCGCCTCGCTCGGGACCGCCCTCACGCCGGAGCAGTGTTCCCTGCTGCGGCGGTTTACCGGCGAAGTCCTCCTTCTGTACGACAGTGACGGAGCGGGCGTCAACGCGGCCCTGAGGGCCATTCCGCTGCTGCGGGACGCGGGCATCGCATCCCGCGTCGTGTCGCTGCAGCCCCACAAGGACCCCGACGAATTCATCCGGGCGGAGGGGGCGGAGCGGCTGCGGGAGCGCCTGCTGGGCTCCGACGACGCCGTCCTCTTTGAGATCGTCCAGATGTCCTCCTCCTACAGGAGGAGTGAGCCCGGGGAGTGGACGGAGTTCCAGCACGCCGCCGCGGCCCGGCTGGCCGCCATCGAGGATGAGCTCGAGCGGACCAACTACACCGAGGCGGTGGCGGGGAGATTCGGGATCCCGCTGGACGCTCTCCGGAGGCTGGTGGCCAGAAAGGCCGCCGAGGGCACGCCGGCGGAGCATTTCCGTCCGCCGAAGTCGGGGCGCGCCGGACCTCCCGACGGCTCCGGGAGCGGTCTGACCGCCGAGAAGCTGATGCTGACGTACCTCGCCAACTACCCGGAGGCCTATACGCAGACGAAGGCGCTGATCGGCCCTTCCGACTTTCAGGACGACCTCTGCCGGAGGATCGCGGAGATCCTGTACAGACAGATCGGGGAGGGAAAGATCAGCGAAGCCGGCCTGATCGCCTCGTTTCCCGAGGCGGAGGAGGAGAGACGGGCGGCCGAGGTCTTTCACACGGAGCTTGGCGTCAGCGGCGCCGGGCTCGACAGGGCCTTCACGGAGACGGTCCTGGGCATACTCAGGTCCTCGGCGGACGCGTCCCTTGCCGCGGCAGGAGGCGGAGACATGGAGGCGCTCAGCCGGTACATGGATAAAAAGAAACTGATGGAAAAGCTGGCTTCCGGGAAGCCGCTTCACCTCGCCGGAGAAGGCGGGAAGTAAACGGAGTGTTGAATGGATAAGAGCATGGTGGTGTTCTCCGAACGCCTTAGCGGTCTGGTTCAGACGGCAAAGAAGAATAAAAGCACGCTGACCTACGACGAGATGGAGTCCTATTTCCGGGACATTCCCCTCAAGGACAACGACATCGAGAAGATCATGGACTTTCTCGAGACCAACGGGATTGAAGTCCTCAAGACCGGGGACCAGCAGGACGACGAGGATCTGCTGCTGATTCCGGACGACGACGAGGTGGCCGAGGACGAGCAGGAGATCGACCTGATGAACATCGACCTGACGGTCCCCGAGGGCGTCTCGCTGGAGGACCCGGTCAGGATGTATCTCAAGGAGATCGGCAAGGTGCCCCTTCTGACCGCGGAGGAGGAGATCGAGCTTTCCAAGCAGATGGAAGAAGGCGGAACGGCGGGGAAGCAGGCGAGACAGCGACTCGCGGAGGCCAACCTCCGTCTCGTCGTCTCGATCGCGAAGCGCTACGTCGGCCGGGGCATGCTTTTCCTCGACCTGATCCAGGAGGGCAATCTCGGTCTGATCAAGGCCGTCGAGAAATATGATTACCGCAAGGGCTTCAAGTTCTCCACCTACGCCACCTGGTGGATCCGCCAGGCCATCACCCGGGCCATCGCGGACCAGGCCAGAACGATCCGCATCCCGGTCCACATGGTCGAGACGATCAACCGCCTGATCCGCATCCAGAGACAGCTCCTCCAGGAGCTGGGCCGCGAACCGACCCCGGAGGAGATCGCCGCGGCGATGGACATCCCGGTGGAAAAGGTGCGGGAGATCCAGAAGGTCTCCCAGGAGCCCGTCTCCCTCGAGACGCCCATCGGCGAAGAGGAAGACAGCCACCTCGGCGACTTCATCCAGGATGAAAACGTCCAGGTGCCGGCGGAGGCGGCCGCCTATACGCTGCTTAGGGAGCAGCTGAACGAGGTGCTGGACACGCTGACCGAGCGGGAGCGGCAGGTCCTCCGTCTGAGATTCGGACTGGACGACGGGAGAGCCCGCACGCTGGAAGAGGTCGGCAGAGAGTTTCACGTCACCAGGGAGCGCATCCGCCAGATTGAGGCGAAGGCGCTCAGAAAGCTCCGCCAGCCGTCCAGAAGCCGGAAGCTGCGGGACTATCTCGACTGAACGCCGGGGTGGAAGAGACATGAAGCTATCGATGCGGCTGGAGGCAGTCATCGGCATGGTCACCCCCGGGAAGGCGGTCCTCGACGTGGGCTGCGACCACGCCTTCGTCCCGATCGAGCTGGTGCGCCGGGAAATCAGTCCCTGCGCCGCCGCCTCCGATCTGAGAAAGGGCCCCCTGCTCCGCGCGGAGGAGCATATCCGGAGCGCCGCCCTGGAGGACCGGATCCGGACCATTCAGGCGGACGGCGTGCCCCGCGGGGCGGAAGCGATCCTCGCCGCGATGGCGGGGGAGCAGGGAAAGAAAGCGGACGCGGCCCTGATCATCACGGGTATGGGCGGAAAGCTGATCGCCGGGATTCTCAGGGAAGCGGACGGACTGCCGGCTCTCTTTTCGGAGCTGGTGCTTTCCCCGCACAGAGACGCCGATTCGGTGAGAAGAGAACTGCGCCGCCTTGGGTTCGGGATCGCCGACGAGGTGATGGTGGAGGAGGACGGGAAGTTCTACCCTGTGATCAAGGCCGTCCGGGGATCCGCGCCGGGGAGTCTTCGCGGCGGAACGGCGCCGGAGACGACGGCCGGCGGGGATCCGGCCCTCCGGGCCGCCGGTGAGAACCCCTCTGCGGACGCGGCTGTCCCGGGGGACCTCTACGGACCCGTGCTCATCCGGAAAAAAGATCCGGCGCTCATCCGGATGCTCCAAAGAGAGCTGGAGGAATACGGGAGAATTCTCGGACAGCTCAGGGAAAAGTCGCCGGGACGGGAGAACCGGGCCGGCGAGATCAGAAGAAGGCTTGCGGCGGCCGAGTGCGCCCTGCGGGCGATGACGTCAGAAGAGGAGCAGAAGCAGGTTCCGCCTACGAAAGGATGAGGGCTGCCTGCTTCGCATCCGGAGACAGTAAGCCACATTCGGAATCTGTATTCCGGGAGGAGGTATGTCATGAAGAATGTCACTGTGAACGGCAGAAAAACCACCATTGAAGATGAGCTGATTCTCCGTGACCTGGCTCTGGAGGCCTGGAAGGAGGGAGACGACCCGATCGCGCTGGCGGAGGTCAACGGAAGGCTCAGGGAATTGTCCAGAAGCCCGGCGGAAGGGGATGAGATCTCCTTTGTGACGATACGGGATACCGCCGGCTACGACGCGTTCCGGAGAAGCATGTCCATGCTGTTTATCGCCTCCGTCCGGGACTGCTACGGGAAATCGGCCGGCAGCGTCATTCTCCATTTCGCGGAAGGATCGGGCTTCTTCTTCACGGCAGAGGGAGAGATCCCGGTGGACGACGCTTTTGCCGAAAGAGTGGGAAACCGCATGAGACAGTACGTCGCGGACAAGGCCCTCTTCCGGAAGAGCACCGTGTCGGTGGATCAGGCGATGGCGTACTTCGAAAGAGCCGGCATGCAGGACAAGAAGAAGCTGTTCGAGACCAGGCTGAAGTCGACGGTCAACATGTACCGGCTCGGAGAGTACGAGGACTACTACTACGGCTACATGCTCTACGACACGTCCCTCCTGGGATGCTTCAGGCTGATCCCCTGCCGGGGAGGCATCGTTCTCCAGATGCCCGAGAGGGGCACCCTGGACAAAGTGCCGGAGTATCAGCCCTACGACAAGCTCTTCAGCGCGAAGATCGAGGGAGAGCAGTGGGCGGAGACGCAGAAAATCGGCTGTGTCGCCGACCTCAACGAGCAGATCATCAGAGGAGACGCCTCCCGGATGATCCTTGTCTCCGAGGCCCTTCAGGAGGCGAAGATTTCCGACATCGCGGAGATGATCGCGGCGAGAAAGGACGTGCGCTTTGTCATGATCGCCGGTCCGTCCTCCTCCGGCAAGACGACCTTTTCCCAGAGGCTGAGCATCCAGCTGTCCGCCCACGGGATGACGCCTCACTTTATCGGCACGGACAATTATTTCATCAACCGGGAGGACATGGTGCCGGGCCCGGACGGAAAGATCGACTTCGAGGGACTGTCCGCGGTGGACGTCGAGCAGTTCAACAGGGACATGGAGATCCTGCGGCAGGGCGGGACG
Organism: Lachnospiraceae bacterium; assembly: GCA_045114695.1. Taxonomy (GTDB): domain Bacteria; phylum Bacillota; class Clostridia; order Lachnospirales; family Lachnospiraceae; genus Chordicoccus. The sequence goes on from JBGUKX010000028.1 coordinate 21,059, forward strand.
GTGGAGGTTCCCACGTTCGATTTCGTGACGGGAAGAAGGGTGATGAGCGGGGAGACGCTCACGCTGGGCGAATCGGACATCCTTGTGATCGAGGGCCTTCACTCCCTGAACGACCGGCTCAGCATCCGCCTCCCCAAGGAGAGTATGTTCAGGATCTATATCAGCGCCCTGAATATGCTCAACATCGACGAGCACAACCGCGTCCCCTCCGGAGACGGGAGACTGATCCGGAGGATCGTCCGGGACAACCGCACGAGGGGCTACAGCGCCTCCCAGACCCTGGCCCAGTGGGAGACGGTCAGAAAAGGCGAGACGGAGAACATCTTCCCCTATCAGGAGAGCGCGGACGTGGTGTTCAACTCCGCCCTTCCCTACGAGCTCGCCGCTCTCAAGACCTACGTCCAGCCGCTGCTCTTCCAGGTCCGCATGGGGGATCCCTCGTATCACGAGGCGAAGAGGCTCCTGAAATTCCTGGATTATTTCATCCCGGTCCCCGACGTCGGTGTGCCGGTGAATTCCATTCTCAGGGAGTTCATCGGAGGCGGCTGCTTCCGGCTGTAAGGCGGATGCCTTCGCCGGGAAACAGCGGCAGACAGACCGCCGCTCTGCGCGGCAGGCACGCGCGGCGCCCCGGAAGCACAGGGACTTCCGGGGCGCTTTTCCTGTCAAATTTTCGATTGATTAAATTCCGGTTTCGGGATAAACTAGGCAGTATTGAAGTGAGGCAGGACATACGGTCGCGGCATGGGAGACCATGACGAGGAAAGTCCGGGCTCCGCAGGGCAGGATGCCGGATAACGTCCGGCAGGGGTAACCCTCGGGAAAGCGCAGCAGAAAAGAACCGCCCCTCCCCGTTCCGGGGAGGGGTAAGGGTGAAAAGGCAGTGTAAGAGACTACCGCCTCTCTGGTAACAGAAGAGGGTCAATGCAAGCCCCATCCGGAGCAAGGCTGAAACGGAGCGATACGGCGGCCCGCCGTGTTCCAGGTAAGCCGCTTGATCCGCCCGGCGACGGGCGGGCTAGACAGATGACCGTACACGACAGAACCCGGCTTATCGTTCTGCCCCGCTTCTTTTTATTATCCGGATTTCTTTGATTTCTATTATTTCTCTTTTCTTTTATTGCTTATATTTCTTTTATTTCTTGAGAACGCCGTCCCACTTCTCCTCGCAGTATTTGCAGCGGTAGAGCTCTTTTGTCTCGTCGGCCAGCACGAAGATCTGGTCCAGTCCCTGCTCGATCGACGTGATGCAGCGGGGATTTTTGCAGCTGATGACGTTGGTCACCTGCTGCGGGAGGGACAGCCGCTTCTTCTCGATGATTTTGTTGTCCTTGATGACGTTGACCGTGATGTTGTGGTCGATAAAGCCGAGTACGTCGAGATCAAGGAAGTCGATGGGGCAGTCGACCTTGATGATGTCCTTCCGGCCCATCTTGCTGGAGGTGGCGTTCTTGATGATCGCGACCGTGCAGTCCAGCTTTCCGAGCTTGAGGTAGCGGTAGATCGTCATGGCGTGTCCCGCCTGGATGTGGTCCAGCACGAAGCCCTCCCTGAGCGCCCCGATGCTGAGAACGTTGCCTTCTCTTTTAGATCCGCTGTTCATTTCCATCATTTCGTCACCTCGATTCCAAGAAGAGTAAGTATCAGGGCCATGCGGGCGTAGACGCCGTACTGCACCTGCCGGAAGTAGCACGCCCTCGGATCCGAGTCCACTTCGACAGCGATCTCGTTGACGCGGGGCAGGGGATGAAGAACGATCATGTCCTTCGGCGCCAGGGTCATCTTCTCCCGGTCAAGGATGTAGAAGTCCTTCATGCGGACGTAATCCGCCTCGTTGAAGAAACGCTCTTTCTGGACGCGCGTCATGTAGAGGACGTCGAGCCCTTCCATCGTGGAGCGGTCCAGCTTTACGACCTCCTCGAAGGGGATATTCCTGGCCTTCAGGGCCTCCCGCACATAACTGGGGACCCGGAGCTCCTCGGGGGAGATGAGCGTGAATGTGATGTCGTCGTAACGGGAAAGCGAAGAGATGAGTGAGTGAACGGTGCGGCCGAACTTGAGATCGCCGCACAGGCCGATCTTCAGGTGATTGAGACGGCCCTTGATGGAACGGATCGTCATGACGTCCGTCAGGGTCTGGGTCGGATGCTGATGTCCGCCGTCCCCCGCGTTGATGACGGGGATGCCCGAATAAATGGAAGCCACCAGCGGGGCGCCCTCCTTCGGGTGCCTCATGGCGCAGATGTCGGCGTAGCACGAGATGATGCGGATCGTATCCGCGACGGATTCGCCCTTGGTGGCAGAGGAGGAGTCGCTGCTGTGAAAGCCCAGGACCTTGCCTCCGAGGTTCATCATGGCCGCTTCGAAACTCAGCCGCGTGCGGGTGCTTGGTTCATAGAAAAGGGTGGCGATTCTCTTTCCTTCGCAGGCCCGGCTGTATTTGCCGGGGTTTTTCTCGATGTCGGATGCGAGGTCAAGAAGCTTTTCTGTCTCTTCCACGGAGAAGTCCAGGGGACTCATCAGGTGTCTCGGTGCCATTGTACCTCCTTCGTCTTCAGACCGCTGCGGGTCAAAAACCGGACGCGGCAATTGTCTTCGTCTATGAGATAATAATATAATCATGTGGCGAAATCAAGCCGGATTCTGCTAAAATGAGAACACGGCGCGAGGGGCGGGGAGGGTCCCTCCGGCCCCGGAAACGGGGAACGGCGGGCGCGGTTCCGCCCGCCCGCGCCGGGAGCCGATATTGTTTTACAACAGAGGAGAAAGAACTTATAATATGTCTGAGAAGGATATGACGGGCCTGCGCGCCGAGATCGACCGCATCGACGCGGAGATCCAGAGGCTTTTTGAGGAGAGAATGGACGTCTCCGCCGCCATCGGAGCATACAAGGCGGCAAGGGGCATCCCCGTCTATGACGGGGAGCGGGAGAAACAGAAAATCGGGGAACTCAGGAGACGCGCCTCCGGGGACTTCAGGGCGGACGGGATCGAACGCCTGTACAGGACGATTTTTGAAATCAGCCGCGACTGCCAGAACGGTACCGCGGCAAAGAGCGGAGGAACAGACTGACATGGCCGGAAATGTCACCACATTTGCCGCGATCGACATCGGCTCCTACAACGTGTCGATCGAAATATTCGAGCTGACCAGGAAGAACGGACTCCGGTCCCTCACCCGCGTCAGGCAGGGGCTCGAGCTGGGGCGGGACACCTTTGCCCTGAAGAAGATCACGATGGAGCGTCTTGAGGAGCTTACCAGGATCCTCCAGGACTATCAGCGGATCATGAAGGAGTACGGCGTCACCGGCTACAGGGCCTGCGCCAAATCCGCCTTCAGGGAGGCGGACAACCGCTACCTGGCCGTCGACCACATCCGCCGGGCCACCGGGATCGAGATCGACGTCCTGTCCAATTCGGAGCAGCGGTTCCTGGGATACAAGTCCATCGCCTCCCGGGGCGAGGAGTTCCTGAAGTACATCGAAAAGGGCACCGCCATCGTCGACGTGGGAGGGGGCAGCATCCAGATCTCTCTCTTCGACAAGGACGCCCTGGTGACGACCCAGAACATTCTTCTGGGCTCCCTCCGGGTGAGGGAGCGCCTGTCGTCCTTCGACCATGAGACCGTCCATTACGACCGTCTCGTGGACCAGCTGATCCACAGGGACATCTCCAATTTCAAGAAGATGTACCTCAAAAACAGGAAGATTGAGAACATCATCCTCGTGGGCGATTATTTCACCAATCTGATCTTCCAGAACCGCAGCGACCAGAACATGACGGAGAGCCGGGACACGTTCATGAAGTGGTACGACCACGTCGTGAGCAGCGCCCCGCGCGACGTCGCCGAGGAGCTGGGCATCTCGTCCGAGATGTCCTCCGTGCTCATCCCGATGGCCGTTCTCTACAGGAAGCTGATCGATGTGCTGCAGGTGGAGACCATCTGGCTCCCCGGCATCCAGCTCACGGACGGCATCGCCTACGACTACGCGGAGAAAAAGAAGATCATCAGGCCGACCCACGACTTCGACCGGGATATCCTGATGGCGGCGAAGAACATGGCGAGAAGATACGCGGGAAACAAGGCGCACAACGAGTCCCTCGTGAAAGCCGCCGACACGATCTTCCAGACCGTAAAGAAGTACGCGGGACTGGACGCGAGGGCGTCTCTCCTTCTCAAGGTCGCGTGCTTCCTGCACGACTGCGGCAAATACGTCAGCCTGGTCCACGTCGCCGAGTGCTCCTACTATATCATCATGTCGACGGAGATCATCGGCATCTCCGAGAGGGAGAGGCGGCTGATCGCGAACATCGTGCGGTACAACACCCACGAGTTCTCGAGCTATCAGGACGTCAGAAAGAGCGAGTATCTCACCCAGGAGGATTATCTGCTCGTGGCCCAGCTGGCCGCGATCCTGAGGCTGGCCAACTCCCTCGACCAGAGCCACATGCAGAAGGTCGGGGAGATGACGGCGGTGAGGAAGGACAGGGAACTTGTGATCACGGTCAGCACCGATGAGGACTACACGCTGGAGAGAGGCATTTTCAGGGAAAACGTCGATTTCTTCGAGGAGATCTTCAACATCAGACCGGTTCTCAGAATGAAGGGCGGAAGGTAATAAGATGGCAGGCAAAAACAGAGAAAAAAACATTCAGGAGACCGCGGAGCCCCTGCAGGCTCCCGCGCCGGATTTCGGAGCCTATGAGAACTTCTGCAACCGCGAGCAGTCCTGGCTGCTGTTCAACAGCCGCTGCCTCAGCGAAGCGAGGGACACGAAAATCGTGCCGCTCTTCGAGAGACTGAAATTTCTGTCGATCACCCAGTCGAATCTCGACGAATTCTTCATGGTCCGGATCGCCTCCCTCAAGGATCAGCTGCACGCGGGCTACCAGGGCGTCGACATCGCCGGGCTGACGCCTGCCATGCAGCTGGAGGCGCTCTCCGCGCAGGTTCACGAATTCGTCGGTCTCCAGTACAGCACGTTCAACAGATCCCTCCTTCCGGCGCTGGAGAAGGCGGGACTGGTCGTCATCACCGATTACCGGGAGCTGACGGAGGACCAGAGCCGGTTCCTCGACCGGTACTTCGAGGAGGAGATCTATCCGGTCCTGACCCCGATGGCGATGGATTCCTCGAGGCCGTTCCCCCTGGTCAGGAACAAATCCCTGAATATCGGCGCCCTGATCTCCGACAAGAGCGGTGGGGGACTCGGGAAGAAAGGGAAGAAAAAGAAGGGGAAGGAGACGCTTGAATTCGCCACCGTGCAGGTCCCCTCGGTCCTTCCCAGGATCATCGAGATACCCGACGGGGAGGAGACGGTCACGACCGTCATCCTTCTGGAGGAAGTGATCAAAAAGTACATCGGGGTGCTCTTCCAGCACTACGACGTCGTCTGCTGCGCGGCGTACCGCGTCATGAGGAACGCCGATCTCACCATCGACGAGGACGAGGCGGAGGACCTGCTGATCGAGATCCAGAAGCAGATCAAGAAGCGCCAGTGGGGCGAGGTGATCCGGCTCGAGGTCGAGGAGGACATCGACAAGAGGCTCCTGAGCATTCTGGTCAAGGAATTCGGCATCGCCGACGAGGATCTCTACTCCATCGCCGGGCCGCTGGATCTCACCTTCTGCATGAAGCTCTACGGCCTCGAGGGATTCGATAAGTACAAGGAGGCGCCCTACACGCCGGCGCCGGTCAGGGAATTCGCGGAGGCCGACGGCGTGTTCGACGCGATCCGCCGGCAGGACATTCTGGTCCATCATCCCTACATGACCTTCGACCCGGTGGTGAATTTCGTGCAGAGCGCGGCGAAGGACCCGGACGTTCTCGCCATCAAGCAGACCCTCTACCGCGTGAGCGGCCACTCCCCGATCATCGCCGCCCTGGCCCAGGCCGCCGACAACGGCAAGCAGGTCACCGTGCTGGTGGAGCTGAAGGCGAGATTCGACGAGGAACACAACATCGCCTGGGCGAAGATGCTTGAAAAAGCCGGCGTACACGTCATTTACGGCCTTCTGGGCCTCAAGGTGCACAGCAAGATCACGATGGTCATCCGCCGCGAGGAGGACGGAATCCGCCGCTACGTCCATCTGGGGACCGGCAACTACAATGATTCCACGGCCAGGCTCTACACGGACCTGGGACTCTTTACCTGCGACGAGGCCATCGGACAGGACGCGACCGCCGTATTCAACATGCTTTCCGGCTACTCGGAGCCCGAGAGATGGTACAAGCTCATGGTGGCGCCCATCTGGCTCAAGAATGACTTCCTCAAGCTCATCCGCCGGGAGGCCGAGAATGCCGCCGCCGGCCGTCCGGCCTTCATCCGGGCGAAGATGAACTCCATCTGCGATCCGGTGATCATCCGGGCGCTCTACGAGGCCTCCGCGGCGGGCGTACAGATCGACCTCCTCGTGAGGGGCATCTGCTGCCTGAGAACGGGAATCCCGGGCGTATCGGAGAATATCCGCGTGCGCTCCATCGTCGGAAATTTCCTGGAGCACTCCCGGATCTTCTGGTTCCACAACAACGGGGAGGACGAGGTCTTCATGGGCTCCGCCGACTGGATGCCCAGAAATCTGGACCGCCGCGTGGAGATCGTGTTCCCCGTGGAGAGCGACGCCCTCAGGGCGGAGGTGTGCCACATTCTCACGACGGAATTCGAGGACAACGTGAAGGCGCATATCCTTCAGCCGGACGGAAGCTATGAGAAGATCGACAAGAGGGGAAAGACCCTCGTGAATTCCCAGGCGCAGTTCTGCGCCGAAGCGTGGAAGAAGGTTCCGAAAAAACCGAATCCCGTGGAGGAAAGGCGCTTTACTCCCGCCCAGCCTCTGACGGAAGAACAGGGGAGAGGGTAAGAGAATGGCACAGGATTATACGGCCGGGGACGGAACCGGCTTCGTGCTCCACGGAGCGGTGGTTTACAGCCGGGACACCGGGACCCTGAATGCGTACGACGACGCGTACGTGGTCTGCGTCGACGGGCTCTGCCGGGGCGTCTTTGAATCGCTGCCTACCGCGTACGCGAACCTCCCGGTGGAGGACTTCTGGGACAAGCTCATCATTCCCGGGCTTTCGGATCTTCATGTCCACGCGCCCCAGTACCAGTACCGCGGACTCGGGATGGACATGGAGCTCCTTCAGTGGCTCGACAAGATGGCCTTCCCCGAGGAGAAGAAATACGGACGCCGGCAGTACGCCGAGAGGGCCTACGATCTCTTCGTCGAGGACCTCTATGTGGGCCCCACGACCCGGGCCTCGATCTTTGCCACGAGGCACGTCGGGGCGACCATGATCCTGATGGACATGCTGGAGGAGACGGGGCTGGTCACCTGCGTGGGCAAGGTCAATATGGACCGCAGCGTCCCGGACTATTACGTCGAGACGACGGAGAAATCCCTGGAAAGCACCGCGAACTGGCTGGACCGGGTCTCGGAGCGCCATTACGAAAACACCTCGCCGATCCTGACGCCGCGGTTCACTGTCTCCTGCACCCGGGAGCTTCTGGACGGGCTGGGGAAGCTGGCCCGGGAGAGGAAGCTGCCGGTCCAGTCCCATCTCTCCGAGAATCTCGACGAGATCATGATGGTGGGCGTGCTGGAGCCGGACGTCTCCTTCTACGGGGAGACCTATGACAGGAGCGGCCTCTTCGGGACTTCGGGTCCTGCGGTCATGGCCCACTGCGTGTGGTCCTCGCCCGAGGAGGTGGAGCTGATGAAGCGGAACGGCGTCTTCATCGCCCATTGCCCGGACTCGAACATGAACGTGATGTCGGGGGCCGCCCCGGTGAGGAGCTATCTGGACGCGGGCATGAGAATCGGACTGGGAAGCGACGTCGCGGGCGGCGCCAGCACATCCCTTTTCCGCGCCATGCGGGACGCGGTGATCACCTCGAAGATGCGCTGGAGACTCTGTGACCAGACGCTCAAACCGCTCACCTTCCCCGAGGTCTTCTACATGGCCACGAAGGGCGGAGGCGCGTTCTTCGGCAAGGTCGGAAGCTTTGAGGAGGGCTATGAGTTTGACGCGGTCGTCATCGACGACAGCACGATCCCGACGATGCGGCACCTGACGGCCGCCGAGAGGGCGGAGCGCCTGGCCTATCTGGCGGACGACCGCCATGTGGTGGGAAAGTATGTGCGGGGCAGAAAGCTCTACTGAATGAGGAAGCGGACATGGAATTTGTGAAACGGGAAAGAAAGACAGAGAAGAAGGAAAAGGTGGACATCGCCCAGCGGCTGCTGAGCTGGCCCGACTGCTATTACCGCGAGAGCAGCGCCGCCGTGCGGAAGGAGCTGCTCGACGAGGCGGACAGACAGGGCCTGACGCCGGAGGACAATGTCTTCCGGAGAAAGCTGTACGAGCTCCGCTACGACAGCCGCAGGGGGCCGGACGGGGATCCCATCGACAATTTCATGAAGGCGTGGATGGAGCTTCGGTTCCTCGGCGACAGCGCCGACAGGCTGTTTTCCGGAAGAAACGCGAAAAAATTCGAGAAGGTCATGGCCGGCATCGGCTTTGATCCGGGCCTTGGCCGGAACGAGCTTGGCGTCCTGTACCAGGAGATCCGCCATCTGGGGCTTCTCTACATTTCCCTCTGCCAGGCGGACAAGAATTACAACTCCCTGATCTTCGGCTTCGGCACCATCTCGGAGGACCGGCAGGCGCGGAAGATCGCGGCGGAGTTCAGGAGAGTCGCGGAAGAGATCCCGGAAAAATACGGCATGAAGGAGAAGTACGGGCTGTTTACGAGGGCCCTGACCGAAGCCTACGGCGAAATGTTTCCCGACTACGCCGGCGAGGTCGGCTGACGGGGCGGCGCGGAACAACCGCCGGCTGCTTCGTGACGGCGGCAGCTCCGGAACCGCCGCGCGACGGCGGCGCCTGAAACAGCGCGCGACGGCGGGAAATCCCGGCATGCCGCGCGAAAGGGGCGGAGCCTTAACAGCGCGTGACGGAGGCGCCTGAAACAGCGCGTGGCGGCGGAAAATCCCGGCATGCCGCGCGAAAGCGGCAAATCCAAAAATCACCGCGTGATAATTGACAATAGGATCAAATATCAATAAAATAAGGTGGTAATGATGAGGCGCCCTTCACCGGACGCACGCTTATTTCTTCATTCTAAGGAGGATAAAAATGAGGAAGAATGTATTCGCTGTCGTAACATCTGCGGTTATGGCTGTCAGTATGATGGCGTGTGGCAGCAGCGTCTTCGCGGACGCCGCTGATCCTGCTTCCGTCAAGGTCGGCCTGATCTGCGTCGAGGATGAGAACTCCGGCTATGACGCGTCCCATATCGACGGTCTGACGGCTGCCTGCGAGGCGCTCGGTATCGACACCTCCTCCCAGCTCATCGTCAAGAAGGACATTCCGGAAGACGAGACCTGCTACGACCAGGCGGTCGATCTCGCCGAAGAAGGCTGCAGCATCATCTTCTCGGATTCCTACGGACATCAGAGCTACATGCTCGAGGCCGCTTCCGAGTACGAAGACGTCGTCTTCGTCTCCTGCACCGGCGACATGGCTGCCGGCTCCGGCCTTGACAACTACAAGAACATCTTCCCGCACACCTTTGAATCCCGCTATGTCTCGGGCGTCGTCGCCGGCATGAAGCTGGCGGAGATGATCGAGGCCGATCCGGAGCTTGATCCGTACGTCGGCTATGTCGGCGCCTATCCGTACGCGGAAGTGGTATCCGGCGAGACCGCCTTCTTCCTCGGCGTCCGCTCGATCGTTCCGGAGGCGCACATGGACGTTCAGTACACGAACTCCTGGTATGATCCGACCGCGGAAGGCGCGGCCGCCGAAGCCCTCATGTCCAAGGGCTGCTGCATCATCAGCCAGCACGCCGACTCCACGGGCGCTCCGTCCGCGGTACAGGCCGCCTTCGAGAAGGGCAAGCAGGTCTACTGCGTCGGCTACAACATCGATATGAGAAGCGTCGCTCCGGATGTCGCCCTGACATCCGCCCAGAACAACTGGTCCGTTCTGTACCAGCACATGCTTGAGTGCTTCCTGAACGGCGAGGAGGTTCCGGTGGACTTCTCCGCGGGCATCAACGAAGACGCGGTCATGATCTCCGAGCTCGGCAGCTCTGTCGCCGAGGGAACGGCCGAGAAGGTCGAGGAGACCTGGGCCGGCCTCAAGGACGGCTCCATCCAGGTCTTCGATACCGCCACGTTCACCTGCCAGCCGACGGAAGACGGCTCCTACGTCGTCGATGAGAACGGCGTCGTCACCTCCGCTTTCGGACTTGACGCCGACGGAGACTTCGTCAACGACAACGGCGAAGCCATCGAGAACGGCGCATTCGTCGAGTCCCAGCTTCGCAGCGCCCCGTATTTCTCGCTGCGCATCGACGGCATCACCGAACTGAACTGAACATAACCTTTGGTGGGGGAAGGGCTGCCAGTACGGCGGCCCTTTCGTCGTCTTCCGAGTACCAGACGCGTGCGGGACGACCGGTTCCGGACGCATTCCGAAAGCGAGGTAGAGAAGATTGGATAATACACCGGCCGTTGAGTTGATTAACGTAACCAAACGTTTCGGCACCAAGGTCCTGGCCAACGACCATGTCAACCTCGAGATCCGGCGGGGGGAGATCCTTTCGCTGCTCGGGGAGAACGGGAGCGGTAAGACCACTCTGATGAATATGCTGTCCGGGATTTACTTTCCGGACGAGGGACAGATCCGGGTGAACGGCCGTCCGGTCAGGATTTCGTCCCCGCATGACGCCTACGAGTGCGGGATCGGAATGGTTCATCAGCATTTCAAGCTGGTGGACGTCTTTACCGCGGCGGAGAACGTCACCCTCGGAACGAAGGACACCAAACTGGATCTTCGGTCCGTCTCGGCCAGAATCAGGGAGATCTGCGACCGGTACGGCTTCGTCATCGATCCCTCCAAGAAGGTCTACGACATGTCGGTCTCCGAGAAGCAGACGGTGGAGATCATCAAGGTTCTCTACCGCGGCGCCGAGATCCTGATTCTCGACGAGCCCACCGCGGTTCTGACGCCCCAGGAGACGGACCGTCTCTTCGAGGTGATGAGGAATATGAAGAAGGACGGGAAGTCCATGATCATCATCACTCACAAGCTGCACGAGGTGATGGAGGTCTCGGACCGCGTCGCGGTACTCAGAAAAGGAAAATATGTCGGCGATATCGAGACGGCCAAAACGAATCCGGCGCAGCTGACGGAGATGATGGTCGGCAAGTCGGTGGCCCTCAACATCAGCCGGCCGAAATATGAGAATCCCGAGCCGAAGCTCATCGTGAAGAATCTGACGGCCCTGGATCCGCTGGGGATCAAGAGGCTCGACAACGTCTCCTTCACCGCCTACGGCGGAGAGATCCTGGGGATCGCCGGCATCGCCGGCTCCGGGCAGAAGGAGCTGCTGGAGGCCATCGCCGGACTTCAGCCGGTGGAGCAGGGCGGATCCGTCGTCTTCCGCTCGGGAGGCACGGACAAGGAGCTGATCGGCCTGACGCCCATGCAGATCAGAAGAAGCGGCGTCGGTCTCGCGTTTGTTCCGGAGGACCGTCTCGGTATGGGACTCGTCGGCGAGATGGGCATGACGGACAACATGCTTCTTCGGAGCTACCGGAAGGGAAAAGGGCTGTCGGTCGACCGCAAGGGACCGAAGCAGCTCGCCGACAAGGTGAAGGAGAACCTGGAGGTGGTGACCCCGGGCACCGAGTACCCCGTGAGGGCGCTCTCCGGCGGAAACGTCCAGAAGGTCCTCGTCGGCAGGGAGATCGCCCAGGCGCCCGAGGTCATGCTGACGGCCTACGCCGTGCGCGGTCTTGACATCAACACGTCCTATCTGATCTACGATCTACTGAACGAGCAGAAGATGACGGGCATCGCCGTGATCTACGTCGGAGAGGATCTCGACGTCCTGCTGGAGCTGGCGGACCGGATCCTGGTGCTCTGCGGCGGACAGGTCAGCGGGATCGTCGAGACGGAGAAGACCACCAAGGAAGAGGTCGGGCTTCTCATGACGAAATTCAGGAAGGAGGGATGAGGATGAGCAGACAGATAAAAGACCGCGAGCCGCTTCTCCGTATCGCCAGAAGAGACCGCCTGCCGCAGTTCAGGCGCTATATGATCCGCGTCGCCGCGGTTCTGTGTTCACTGATCGTGAGCGGTCTGTTTATATTCGCCGTGACAAAGCTCAATCCGCTTAAGGTCTACACGTCCCTCTTCCAGGGGGCCTTCGGGACGAAGAGGAGGATCTGGGTCACCATCAGGGACACCATGATGCTCCTGTGCATCTCCCTCGGCCTGGCCCCGGCCTTTAAGATGAGATTCTGGAATATCGGGGCGGAGGGCCAGGTCCTGATCGGCGGCATCGTGACCGCCGGCATGATGCGCGCCCTCGGCACCTCTCTGCCGACGCCCCTGCTGCTGATCCTCATGGCGGCCGCCAGCTTTGCCGGAGGCGCCCTCTGGGGAGCGATTCCGGGCTTCTTCAAGGCGTACTGGAACGCCAACGAGACGCTGTTCACCCTGATGATGAACTACGTGGCGATTCAGCTCACCAGCTACTGCGTCGCTCTCTGGGAGAATCCCTTCGGATCGAATTCCGTGGGCATTATCAACCAGAAGACCAAGGCGGGGTGGTTCCCGCAGCTTTTCGGGCAGCAGAATACGCTCAACGTCATCATCGTCGTCGCTCTGACGTTCATCATGTTCGCGTACCTCAGGTACTCCAAGCACGGCTACGAGATCGCCGTCGTCGGCTCGAGCATGAATACGGCCCGTTACGCCGGCATCAACGTCAGGGCCGTGACGGTCCGCACGGTCGCCTTCTCCGGCGCCATCTGCGGAATCGCCGGCTTTATCGCCGTGTCGGGCGCTTCCCACACGATTTCGACCTCCACCGCCGGAGGACAGGGCTTCACCGCGATTATTGTCGCGTGGCTCGCCCAGTTCAACTCCTTCGTGATGGTGCTGATTTCGCTTCTTCTGGTGACGCTGCAGAAGGGCGCCGTTCAGATCGCTTCCCAGTTCAAACTGAACGACTACGCGTCCAACGTCATCACGGGCATCATTCTCTTCTTCATTCTCGGCAGCGAGTTCTTTATCAATTACCGCATTGTCTTCCGCGGCAGGAAAGGAGGAAAGGCCTGATGCTTACCACAGTTCAGATATCGCAGCTCCTTCAGTCGGCGATCGTGTTCGGAACGGTCATCATGTACGGCGCCCTGGGAGAGATCCTGACGCAGAAGTCCGGCAACCTCAACTTGGGCGTCCCGGGCATCATGTACCTGGGCGGCATCGCCGGGCTGGCCACCGCCTACGACTATGAGATCCTGAACCCGAATCCCTCGGGAGCGGTGGCGCTCATACTGTCCTTCGCCGCCGCGTTTCTCGCGTCGGCGCTGGCCGGGCTCCTCTACAGCTTCCTGACCATCACCCTGCGGGCGAACCAGAACGTGACGGGTCTCACCCTCACGATCTTCGGAAGCGGTCTGGCCAATTTCTTCGGAGGAATCCTGAATACCATGGCGGGCGGCGTCGGACAGATCTCCGTCGGCACCACGTCGAAGGCGTACCGGGTGGCTGTCGCCCATTCCTTCTCCGTCGGCCATATCGGGGAAATCTTCTTCAGCTACGGCTTCATGGCGTATCTCGCCATCGTGATCGCGATCCTGCTCTACTTCTTCCTCAATAAGACGAGGGCGGGCCTCAACCTCCGCTCCATCGGCGAGAATCCGGGGACGGCGGACGCGGCCGGCATCAACGTGACGAAATACAAGTATCTCGCGACCTGCGTGGGCGCCGGAATCTCCGGTCTCGGCGGTCTGTACTATACCATGGACTATATCAAGGGAACCTGGACGACCGACAGCACCATCGAGTCGCTGGGCTGGCTGGCCGTGGCGCTGGTCATCTTCGCGACGTGGAAGCCGCTCAACGCGATCTGGGGCGCCTATCTGTTCGGCCTCCTGTTCTGGCTCTACCTCTACATTCCGGGCCTGACGAGAAGTTCCCAGGAGCTCTTCAAGATGCTTCCCTACATCGTCACGATCATCGTCCTTCTCCGCGTCTCGATCCGGAAGAAGAGAGAGGACCAGCCGCCGGCAAGCCTCGGGCTGTCCTACTTCCGTGAAGACCGCTGAAGTATTTCGCGTCTGCCCCTTAGGGGCAGGCGCTTTTTTGTCCACCGGCGCGGCGCTTAGGGGCGGCCGCCCGTGAAAACGGCCTCTCGGCCGCGGCTTCCCCTTTCCTTCCGCCGTGTTTCCCCGTTCATTAAGAATTGACGTGATTCTGCGGCGATGCTAGAATTGTAACGTCGATCGCGGCAGTCCCCGGGGACTGAATAAAACGTCGGCGAGGAGGAGATTATTATGATGGAAGGTAGAATTTACAATTTCTCGGCTGGCCCGTCGATCCTGCCGGAGCCGGTTCTGGTCAGGATCCGCGAGGAGCTGCTGAACTGCGGCGGATCGGGCATGTCCGTGCTCGAGATGAGCCACAGGTCCAAGGTGTACGACGACATCATCAACGGCGCCGTGCAGAATGTCCGGGACATCCTGCAGGTCCCCGACAACTACAGGATCCTGTTCCTGCACGGCGGCGCCTCGGGCATGTTCGCCGCGGTCCCGATGAATCTCGGAACCGGAAGCGGGATCGGCGATTATATCATCAGCGGAAACTTCTCCGGAGGAGCGCAGAAGGAAGGGGCGAAGTACCTGAAGGAGGCGAGGATCGCCGCCACCTCCGAGGCGGACAACTTCACCTGGATCCCGAAGCAGAAGGATCTGGATCTTTGCCCGGACGCGGACTTTGTCCACGTGTGCTGGAACAACACGATCTTCGGAACGAGATATAACTACATCCCGGATACGGGCGACGTCCCCCTCGTGGCGGATATGTCCTCCAGCATCATGTCCGAGCCGGTGGACGTCTCGAAATTCGGCCTCATTTACGCCGGCGTCCAGAAGAATCTCGCCCCCGCGGGCCTCGCCCTCGTGATTGTCCGGGAGGATCTGCTGGGGAAGGCCATGCCCTCCACCCCGAAGATCTGGAACTTCCGCACTGAGGCCGAGAAGAATTCCATGCTCAACACGCCGCCGACCTTCCCGATCTACGTGGTGAAGCTCGTGACGGACTATCTGAAGGAGCAGGGCGGCCTTGAGGCCATGAAGGCCCGGAACGAGGCCAAGGCGAAGATTCTTTACGATTATCTCGATTCCCAGGATTTCTACCGGAACGGAGTGAATCCGGAGGACCGCTCGATGATGAACGTCGTCTTCCGCACCTCCGACGAGGAGCTGGACAAGGAATTTGTGGCGGGACAGGCCGCCCGGGGCTTCTCCAACCTCAAGGGCCACAGGCTCGTCGGCGGTATGCGCGCGTCCATCTACAACGCGATGCCGCAGGAGGGCGTCGAGGCGCTTGTGGAGTACATGAAGGAATTCGCCGCGTCCCACAGATGACGGAAGGAGAGCAATATGGCTGTATTCAGACCCTTTGCGGCGGTAAGACCCGCCGCGGACATGGCGGAACAGGTCGCCGCGCTTCCCTATGACGTGATGAGCAGCAGCGAGGCGAGGACGATGACGGAGGGGAAACCCTGGTCGTTCCTCCACGTCGACAAGGCGGAGATCGACCTGCCTCCCGGGACGGATCTCTACGACGACGCGGTCTACGCCATGGCGGCCGCGAATCTGAAGAAGATGAAGGACAGCGGGGTTCTGATCAGAGAGGACAAGCCCTGCTTCTACCTCTACCGGGAGATCATGGGCGGCCGGAGCCAGACCGGCGTGGTCGGCTGCGCCTCCATCGACGATTATCTCGACGGCACCATCAAAAAGCACGAGTTTACGGTGGCCGAGAAGGAGAAGGACCGCATCCGGCACGTCGACGTGTGCGACGCCAACACGGGCATCATTTTCCTGGCGTTCCGCGACCATGAGCCCGTGCTGCGGATCATGCGCGAGGTGACGGAGAAGCAGGAGCCGGTCTACGATTTCACCGCGGAGGACGGCGTGATCCATCAGGTATGGGCGGTCCGCGACGATGAGCAGATCCGCGGGCTCGAGGAAGCCTTCGGCGAGGTGCCGGCGCTCTACATCGCCGACGGCCACCACCGCACCGCCTCCGCCGTCAGGGTGGGGGAGATGCGCCGCGCGGCCCATCCCGGCTATGACGGTACGGAGGAGTACAATTTCTTCCTGGCCGCCGCGTTCCCGGAATCCGAGCTTTCGATCTGGGACTACAACCGCGTCGTCAGGGATCTGGCGGGGATGTCGGAGGAGGAATTCCTGGGAAAGATCGCGGAATCCTTCGAGGTGACCCCCTTCCCGGAGGGAACCGGCTGCAGCCCGGAGACCTATGAGGCGGTCCGGCCCGCGGAGCCGCACACCTTCTCCCTGTATCTGCGAGGCAGGTGGTACCTTCTCCGGGCCGATATGGACAAGGTCGACGCGTCGGATCCCGTCAACGCGCTCGACGTCTCCATTCTCCAGCAGAAGCTTCTTTCTCCGGTCCTGGGCATCGGCGATCCGAGGGTGGACCGCAGGATCGCCTTTGTGGGGGGTATCCGGGGGATCGGCGAGCTGGTGAAAAGAGTCGACGGAGGGGAGGCGGCCGCCTTCGCGATGTATCCGACGACGATGAACGATCTGATGACGATTGCCGACGCGGGGGGAATCATGCCTCCGAAATCCACGTGGTTCGAGCCGAAGCTTCGAAGCGGGCTGCTGATCCACGAGCTGTCTTAAACCGGTCCCGGGCACGCGCCCGGCGCCGCATGGAACACAGACGATGAGATACATTGACAGACCGGTCGTTGTCCGCGGCGGGGGAGACCTCGCCACGGGCACGATTCTCCGGCTCGGAAGAGCCGGCTATCCCGTGATCGTTCTCGAATGCGCCTGCCCGACAGCGATCCGCCGGGAGGCGGCCTTCAGCGAGGCCGTGAGACTAGGAGAGAAGACCGTGGAGGGAATGACGGCCCGTCTCGCCGCCGGAGCGGAGGAAGCCATGCGGGCGGTCAGGCCCGGCCGTCCCGCCGTACTGGTGGACGAAAAGGCGGAAAGCCTGAAGCAGATCCGCCCGGAAATCCTGGTGGACGCGATCCTGGCGAAGCGGAATCTGGGAACGTCCATCGACATGGCGGCGCTCACCATCGCCCTCGGCCCGGGATTCACGGCGGGCAGGGACGTGCGGTATGTGATCGAGACCATGAGGGGCCACAACCTGGGGAGGATCTATTCCTCCGGCAGCGCCGTTCCCAATACAGGCGTTCCCGGGATCGTCGGCGGCTTCGGCGCGGATCGGGTGATACACGCCCCCTGCGGCGGCGTCCTCCGCGGCGTCCTCAGGATCGGCGAAATGGCGGAGAAGGGCCGCCCCGTCGCCTTCATCGCCGGAGACGGAACGGAGACGGCGGTCCCGGCCTCCATCACGGGCGTTCTCCGGGGCATTCTCCCGGACGGCTTTCCCGTCACGGCGGGAATGAAGATGGCCGACATCGATCCCCGCCCCGGCGAGAGAGAGAACTGCTTCACGGTTTCCGACAAATCCCGCTGCATTGCCGGCAGCGTTCTGGAGCTTGTATGTGCGTATGAACGAAATAATCTGCCTTGACGGATCCGGAAGCAAAGGATTCAGGCCCGAGGGAATCAGAAGAGAGATGAGCCGCTGGTGCGGACCGGCCGCCTCCGGATATGACCGCGAACAGGAGCGGGAGATGTTCCGGGAGGCCAGGACGCTCACGGCGGATCTTTTCGGCGCGGATTCGCCGGACCGGGTCGTCTTCACCGGAAACGCGACGCAGGCGGTGCATGCCGTCATCAGCGCCTTTATGCGCTACGGCGACACCGCTCTCACCACCGTCCTTGATCACCGGAGCGCCACGGACGCGCTCCTTTCCCTGACGCGGGGCACCGAGAAGCTCGCGCAGGAGTACACCTTCCGCTCCCGGACCGGGTGGAAGATCGTGACGGGCTTTTCCGCCGCCGAGCTTCTGGAGGACGGGCGCGTCGATTATGAATCCATGAGACGGGCGGCCGTTCGGAAGAGGCCGGCCGTCATCCTGTGTACCCACGCTTCTCCTCTGACGGGAGATCTGAACGACCTGAAGAAGGTGTCGGAGATCGCGAAGGAGGTCGGAGCGTATTTTATTGTGGACGCCGTGAGGACGGCCGGCATCTTCCCCGTCGACGCCGCCGGGATCGGAGCCGACGCCGTCTGCTTCTCCGGGAGCATCGGCATCCCGGGCCCCGCCGGGATCGGCGGCTTTGTCCTGGGACAGCCCGCCAAGGACGGACGCGGGGGAGCGGTCCCGGGGAAGAGCGGCCCGCCGGATCCCCTTCTTCTGAGGACAAAGTGCGAGGCCGGGAGCAGAAACTTAAGCGGAATGGCGGGCTATCTTGCCGCCATGAGATACCTCCGGCTCATGGGGATCGGCCTTGCCCGGAAAAATGCCCTTGGCGCCGCGTCCCGGTTCGCGGAGAGAGCGCGCGGCATACCGGGCGTGCGCCTCTTTGGCTGTTTTGAGGATTACGCGAGGGCGCCCCTGGTCGCCCTGACGCTGGAGGGATGCGCCCCCTCCCGGGTCTCCGGACAGCTCCGGGAAAAATACGGCATTCTGACGACGCACGGCAGCTGCGGGGCGCCTCTCCACGCGAAGACGCTGGGGATCGAAAAAGAAGGGGCTGTGAGATTTGCCTTCGACGCCGGCTGTACGGAGCGGGACGCCGACGCGGCGGCCGACGCTCTCGGGGAGATCGCCGATGAGAGACGATGAATTCAGGCTTCTTTCCTCGCTTCCTTCGGGGAGCGTTCTGGCCGTCTGCGGGGCGGGAGGGAAGACGACCCTGATCCACAGACTGAGAAACGCCTATCTGGCGCAGGGGCGCAGGGTGATCGTGACGACCTCGACCCATATGAGGAACGAGGGAAATCTGTGCCGCTCCGCGGAGGAGATCCGGGCGTCTCTTTCGGACAGGGGATACGCCTTTGCCGGAAGACCCGATCCGGATAATCCCGCGAAGATCATCGGACCGGAGAGCGGCGTGCTGTCCGCGGCGGTGAAGGAGGCGGACGTCACGCTCGTCGAGGCCGACGGGGCGCGGCACAGGTCCTTCAAGGTCCCTTATCCCCACGAGCCCGTGATTCCTCCCGGGACCACCCATATCGCGGTTCTCTACGGGGAGGAGGCGTCGGGGAAGGTGATCCGGGACGTCTCCTACAATCCGGAGGGCGTCGCCGAGGTCCTGGGCCTTGGCCCCGGCGACCTGCTGGACGAAGCCCTCATGCGGCACGCGGTGGAGCGGACCTATCTTGAGAAGTTTGAGAGGCACTTCCCCGGAATACCGGTCTTCTGCCTGCCGGTGAGACGGAACGACACGCCGGCGGTACATTTCATCCTTCTCGCCGCCGGGTATTCCGTCCGGTTCGGAGAAAACAAACTGCTGTACGTCATGGACGGAAAACCCATGTACCGGCACATTCTTGACCGCCTGCTCAAGATCCGGGAAGAGGGAAGGCTCCGCTGCGACATCACCGTCGTGACACAGTACGAGGAGATCCTGCGGGATCTGCGCGGGGAGGAGGGCGCCGCTGCCGCGGTCAACCCCGATCCGTCCAGGGGCATCTCCTCCTCGATCCGGACGGGACTGTCGGCTCTCTACGGCCGGTCGGCCCCCGAGGAGGGGGATTACCTGTTTTTCGTCAACGGAGACCAGCCCCGGCTCACCGCCGGGACCTGCCTGTCCTTCGCCCGGGGCGCGATGGAGAGCGGCCTGCCCCTGGCGGCGCTGACCTGCGGCGGGGAGATGTATTCCCCCTGCATGTTCCGCACCGACTTCGTCCCGGACCTGACGGCGCTTCGGGGCGACCGGGGCGGCAAGTCCATTCTCAGAAAAAACGCC
The DNA here is from genome assembly GCA_045114695.1 of Lachnospiraceae bacterium. Classification (GTDB taxonomy): domain Bacteria; phylum Bacillota; class Clostridia; order Lachnospirales; family Lachnospiraceae; genus Chordicoccus. The sequence goes on from JBGUKX010000028.1 coordinate 40,952, forward strand.
GGGAATGTGTTTCTTTTTGAGCCCTCCTCAAAGGTAGAACTGGTAGACATCGACATGCTGTGATACAATAAGCGAAAGATGTCCGGGTCTTCACGACCCCGTTTCAAAGGAGTACGCATGACGCGCGTCAGATCAAAACGATTTCTGGGGGTTCCGGATGAGTTCTGGATCGCTTTTGTGATCATGGTGGGATTCTTCCTGAAGCTCATTTTTGTGATAAAAACCGGGTGGATGAAGGGGACGCTGAACCTGGGCGTGTGGGCGGATCCCCTCACCGATGACTCCTTCGCCCGGGGCGGGCACCTCGCCGTGCTTCAGTACTATTTTACGCGCCACCTGCTTCCGAACGTCAGTCCGAGGACGGCGGTCTGCTTTTCCAATCCGCCGCTGTACTACATCACAAGCTCGCTGTTTCTGGAAATTTTCAACAGGCTGCTCGGCTGGAGCGTGAGCATCTCCCTCCATCTCGTGCAGTGCATGAACGTCCTCTACGTCATGATCGGGGAGTGCTGCGGGATCGGAATTCTCAGGAAATACGGGATTCACGGAAGAAAGATGGCCGTGTCCGTCCTGTTTCTCCTGTTTTTCCCGACCTTCTACAATCTCTCCGCGGCGCTGGACGGGTCCGCGATGTGCTTCATGTACATGATGCTGACCCTCAATTCCTCCGTCAACTGGTACATGTCCCGCCGCACGAAATCGCTCAGGAGCGCCGCGGTGTCGGCCGGGCTCGGCCTGATGACGTCGCCGGCCGCCGCGATCGTGCTGCCGCCCGTCATCTACCTGATCCGGAAGGGCGCCGTCGACGGGAGAAGAAATGAGATTCCCGTGACCGAGCAGGCCAAGATGTTCGCCGCGATCACGGCCGTGCTGGGACTGTGGTGGCAGGTCTATATGGTCATCCGCTTCCGGGTGCCTCCGTTCTTCGTCAATACGGACGCGGCGGTTCCCGTGACGGGGACGGCCGCCTCGAGGCTGGGCATTCCGTCTCTCTCCATGCTGACCCACCTCCACACGGAAGGCGTGAGCGCCCTCGAGAGCAATATTCCGGCCCAGACCCTCAAGACGGCCGCGGTGGACTACGCCGCCGTGGACCTGACCCACAGGATGACCGTCTGGATCACGCTGCTGCTGATACTGCTGGTGTTCGTCATCTTCGTACTGCAGCACCTCATGCTGATCTACGAGCTGATTTCCCTGAGGATCGAGCACGTCTACGCCATGTTCCTGCTGATCGGAGAGCTCACGGGGGTCGTCGGCTACGTCGCGGTCTGCTTCCTGCTGCCGTACACGGAGTTCATGAACTTCAGGATGATCGCCCCCCTGATGATCTTCCCCCTGGTCGGCATGGGACTGTGCGGGGGAGAATCCTCGGACGGACGCTTCGAGAGGACGGCGACGGCGGTCGTTCATCCCGTGATCTTCGTCATGTCGCTGGTGACGGCCTTTCTGTACGGATACTACATCGCCTGACCGGAGGCCGGCGCGGGCGGAGGTGGCCTCCGGCGCAAAAGCGGCGCGAAGGACGGAACCCCGGTGGGGAGCCGCGACGCCGGCACGGACGGACGGCATTTTCAGAACATGTTCATAAGACTGGGACCTACAAAGGAGGAATGGCAGCAATGATAGACGGAAAAAAAGTACTCTTTTCCGGAATGCAGGCAACCGGCAACCTGACCCTCGGCAATTATCTCGGAGCCCTGAAAAACTGGGTCAGCCTGGCGGATGAATATGAGTGCTTCTACTGCGTGGTGGACGAGCACTCGATCACGGTGAGACAGGATCCGGCGACCCTCAGAAAGAGGGCGAGGGCCCTCCTGATCCTGTACATCGCGGCGGGCATTGATCCCAAAAAGAGCTGCCTCTACTATCAGTCCCACGTCTCAGCCCACGCGGAGCTCGCCTGGATTCTCAACTGCTACACCTACATGGGCGAGATGAACCGGATGACCCAGTTCAAGGACAAGAGCGCGAAGCACGCCGACAACATCAACGTCGGGCTTTTCTCCTATCCGGTCCTGATGGCGGCGGACATTCTCCTCTACCAGGCGGATCTCGTGCCCGTCGGCAACGACCAGCTCCAGCATCTCGAGATCTGCCGCGACATCGCCGGCCGCTTCAACAACATCTACGGCGACGTGTTCACGATACCGGAGCCGTATATCGGCAAGGTGGGCGCGAGGATCATGTCCCTTCAGGATCCAGGGAAGAAGATGTCAAAGTCCGACGAGAACCCCAACGCCAGCATCTATCTGATGGACGACAGGGACACCGTGATCCGCAAATTCAAGCGCGCCGTGACGGACTCCGTGGGCGAGATCCGCTACAGCGACGATCAGCCGGGCATCCGCAACCTCATCGATATCTACTGCGCCTGCACCGGAAAGACGAAGGACGAGACGGTCAGAGAATTCGACGGAAAGGGCTACGGCGAATTCAAGCTGGCGGTGGGGGAGACGGTGGCGGACGTGCTCACGCCTCTCCAGGCCAGATGCGCGGAGCTCACCGGCGACAAGGCCTACATCGACGGGATTATCAAGGAGAACGCTGAAAAAGCCTCCTATTACGCAGGAAAGACATTACGTAAGGTACAGCATAAGATCGGTTTTCCTGACAGGATAAGGTGACGTCGGATGGAACTCTACATAGCGGGCGGCTGTTCGGAGCACGGAAGAAATTCGTTTCTTGTGACCGGGAAGAAGTGCTGTTTTCTTGTTGATGCGGGGCTGATGAAGGAAAAACCCGACAAGCCCTTTCCCGAACTGGACGATGAACAGATACGGAGGATCGATTATCTGTTTCTGACGCACTGCCACGCCGATCACGCCGGCGCGGTTCCGTGGCTTGTTGAGCACGGCTTCCGCGGGACGGTGGTCGCCAGCAGGGCCACGCTTGAGTACATCCCCTGCGGGATCCGGAACGCCCGCGCCTTGGAGGACTGCGCCGGGCCGCTGAAGGAGTTCCGCCTGGGGGACGATCTCTACGTCCGCTGGGGCAGGAGCGGGCACTGCATCGGCAGCGTCTGGTTTTTTTTCCGGATGAAGGAGAAGAGAATCCTGTTCACCGGCGACTATGAGGAGCGTTCCTACGCCTATAAATGTGACAAGATCCGCGACCTTCAGGCGGATCTCGCGGTGGTCGACTGCGCCTACGGCTATGAGAAGGAGGGCGCGGACGCGCACAGAAAGAGCGTGGAGAAGAGGCTGTCCGACGACGCCGTCGGGAATGTCCCGCTGCTGTTTCCGGTGCCGTCCCACGGGAGAGGCTTCGACGTGATGCGGCTGCTGGCGGAATACGGCCGGACCGCCGTTCTGTCGGACTCCCTCGTCGGGGAATTCTCTTCCCCGGCCGACAGGCGCCTGTGGCTGAAGCGGGGCTTTCTGGACTCCCTTCGGGATCTGCGCATGACCCGCATCGAAGAGTTTGAGAAGGAGATCGGAAAGGCGGGGGCCGGCGGCGCTTTTCCGGAGAAGTACAGGAACGCCGGCGTGCTGGTCCGGGATTCCCAGCTGTGCCGGCAGATCAACCGCGATTCCGCCTCGCGGGTGATCGAGGCGGGCGGCAGGGTCATCCTGACGGGCAAGCAGGACCCCGCGAGCTGGGCCAGAAAACTGCTCGACGAGGGCAAGGCGGAATTCTACCGTCTCAGCGTGCACCAGAATGTCGACGAGATGATGAGGCTTCTGAAAAGAAACTGCTTCCGCACGGTGGTGCCGTATCACTGCCGGGAGGAGCTCGCGTTTAAAAAGAAAAAGATTCTTGTATTGAAACCGGGAGACCGGGTCAAGTTCTGATCAGGAGGGAAAAAATGGGCGCGAATGATGCTTATGTCGCTTATGTGGGCACCTATACGAACGGAACCAGCAAGGGAATCCATATCTACGACGTGGATGTGGAGGAGGGGCTTCTCTATCTGAGAAAGGTGGTTCCGGTCAACAACTCTTCCTACATCACCCGATCCAAAAACATGAAGTATCTCTACTCCATCGCGGACGAGGGAGTCAGGGCTTACCGGATCGAGCCGGACGGCGATCTCACGCCCATCAACGAGATCGACATCAACGGCATGAGGGGCTGCCACATGTCCGTGGATCTGGAGGGGAAATATCTCTTTGTCGCCGGGTATCACGACGGCAAGGTGACCGTGGTCCACACCCATCAGGACGGACGCCTCGGAAGCCTGATGGACGGCGTGTTCCACAAGGGAACCGGCGCCGTCAACGAGCGCTCGTTCCGCCCCCACGTGTGCTGCGTCCGCGTGACGCCGGACAACCGCTTCCTCTGCGCCGTGGACAACGGGATCGACCAGGTGGTTCTCTACAGGATCAACCACACCTACAACAAGCTCCAGAAGGTCGACATTCTCAGAATGGGGAGGGAGGCCGGTCCGAGAAGCATCCATTTCAGCAGAAACGGGAAGTATGCCTATGTGCTCTGCGAGATCATGAACGTCGTCCGGGTCTACTCCTACGACGTCGTCAACGGCTATCCCGTCTTTGAGCTCAGGCAGGAGGTCTCGACGCTTTCCGACGCGAGGGATCCCCACGACGCGGCTTCGGCGCTCAGGATTTCCTACGACGGGGAATATCTGTTCTGCTCGACCTCAGGGGACGATTCCGTGGCCTGCTATAAGATCGACCAGGAATCCGGCATGCTCACGAGACTGTTTTCCCTGCCCACCAGCGGCATCTATCCGAAGGACATCGCGCTCTTCCCGGATCAGAAGCATCTGGCGGTGGTCAACAACGGCTCCAATTCCATCACGACGTTCACCATCGACTATGAGAAGGACGTCCTGGTGATGAAGGGAAAGCCGAAGAAGCTTGATACGCCGAACTGTATGGTGTTCCAGAAGATCGAGAAGGCGCCCGACCTCATCAGGGACGTGCCGGAGAGCGAGGCCGAGGCCGCCGCCCGGCAGCTGACCAGGAACGTGGATCCGGTCGATCTGTCAGGAGAATAAAAGAAAGCGGAAAGGAAGTCCGCCGGACGGCGGAAAAGACGAAGAAATGATCAAAGACACAAAGAACGGATCTGTCAGACGAAAGATGTTTGAGGTGCTTGCGGCGCTTCTGCTCGCGGCGCTCGTGCTCATCCCGGGGACGCGCGGGGCGTACGCCTCGGAATCCGCGGACGGAGCCGGCGGGGAGAACCCGCTGGAATCGCTGCTGGAATCCGTGAAGGACGCGATCTCGGACAACACGGCCGATGAGGACGGCATCTACAACCTTCTCCTGATCGGCGTCGACAGAAGGGACGCCTCGTGGAACGGCAACTCGGATTCCATGATCCTGATATCCGTCAATCACAACACGCGCAGGATCACGATGATGTCCTTCATGCGGGATCTCGGCGCGGAGATCGAGGGGAACGGCCTGAACAAGCTCAATTCCGCCTACGCCGTCGGCGGCGCCGATCTCCTTGTGAGTACGCTGAAGACCAACTACGGCGTGGAGATCGACAATTACGCCTGCGCCGATTTCCGCTCCATGATCGGGACGGTGGATTCCATGGGAGGGATCGAGATCACGCTTTCCGATGAGGAGGCGGAGCTGGCCAACGGGCTGATCCTGGATATGGCCGGGATCGTCGGGGACGACCCGGAACCGCATCTCTTCCCGGGCGGCGGGACCTATGTCTGCGACGGCTATCAGACGGTCGGCTACGCGCGGATCCGGTTCGTGGGGAACAACGACTATGAGCGCACCGAGAGACAGAGGAGCGTGCTCACCTCGGCGGCGAAGAAGCTGAGCTCGATGAGCGGAGAGGAGCTGGTCTCCTTCGCAATGTCGGCCTTCACGCTGATCCGCCACGATTTTTCCGCGGCGTCCATCGCCGCTCTCGCCGCGAAGGTTCCCGAGATGATCCAATACGATTTCGTTCAGAGCCGGGTGCCCTACGACGGTCTGTACACCGGGCAGGGCGAGATGCTGATTCCCGTCCAGCCGGACACCAACCGGAGAATTGCCGAAGAACTGGGACTTTCATAAAGAAAACGGAGACACTGCCTGCGGGGCGGCGTCTCCGCTTTTTTTATGCCTTCCGGCCGGGCGCGGTTCCGCCGGGACGGTAGAAGTCCTCAAAGGAACTCAGCCGGGCGGACATGTTGAGAAGCATGGCGTCCAGGACCGTGACGGCGGCCATCGCCTCGACGACGACGGCCGCCCGGGGGCCGATCACGGGATCGTGGCGTCCGCCGATCTCGATTTCGCGCTCCCCGCCGTTTCCGTCGACGGTTTTCTGGGGAAGCGAGACGGACGGCGTGGGCTTGAAGCTCACTCGGAGAACCAGGTCGCCGCCTGTGCTGATGCCTCCGAGGATGCCCCCCGCGTGGTTGGTCTCTGTCACGACCTTTCCGTCCCGCAGAGTGAAGGGATCGTTGTTTTCGGAACCGCGCCGAAGGGAGGCCTCCCTGCCGTCGCCGATGTCCAGGGCCTTGACGGCCCCGATGGAGAAAAGGGCCTTCGCGAGATTCGCGTCCAGCTTGTCGAAGACCGGATCTCCGATCCCGGCGGGAAGGCCGCGGACCGTGCACAGGACCTCGGAGCCGGCGGAATCGCCCGCCGCCCGGAGCTCCCGGATCAGATCGTCCGCCTCCCGGAAGGGGACGCCGCAGACGGACGTCACCTCTGTCTCAAAGGAGATGCCTGCGCAGGCAAGGAGCTTCTCGGCGATCACCCCCGCCGCGACTCTGGCCGCCGTCTCCCTGCCCGAGGAACGGCCGCCTCCCCGGTAGTCGCGGACGCCGTACTTGGCGCTGAAGCCGAAATCGGCGTGCCCGGGGCGGAAGACCTCCGCGATCGGGCCGTAGTCGGAGGAGCGCTGGCCGGTGCTTCGGATGAGAAGCAGGATGGGCGTCCCCGTCGTCACGCCCTCAAATACCCCCGACAGGATTTCGACCGCGTCCTCCTCGACCCGGGAGGTTGACATAAGATTTCCGCCGGGCCGCCTCCGGCGCATCATCGGGACGAAGTCCTCCGGCGCAAGAGGAAGACCCGCGGGACAGCCGTCCACGACGGCGCCCAGCGCGGGGCCGTGGGATTCGCCCCAGGTGGTCACGCGAAATATGGTTCCGAAAGATGATCCCGCCATGAGAACCTCCTTACTGCGGATGAAGCGGTGCGCAAACGATGGAAAGACGGAGAGTATTATACCATGGCAAGATGCAATTGACACGTTTTCACAGATTTCTTATAATGGAAAAACTGGAGGGTTACAACAGATATGAACAGGTTTTTAGAGAATCTGGAACGTAAGCTCCGCGGGAAAGCCGTTCCCCATCTGACGGGCGTCATGATCGGGTGCTTCGTTCTCGGATATATCCTGCAGCTGGCCAGCCCCAACGCGGCGCAGTATATGTCTCTCAACATATACGAGATCCTGCACGGGCAGGTGTGGAGGCTGATTACCTGGGTCATCATTCCGCCGAACAGCATCGATATTTTTACCATCATCATGCTGTTCTTTTACCTCAGCATCGGCACGATGCTGGAGAGGGCCTGGGGAGACGCCAGATACAATATCTACATTTTCGGCGGCATGATCATCTCCATCGCCGCCGCGTTTATCACCTATCTGGCTTTTTCACGATTCTATCCCGGTTCTGTCGTGGGCAGCGCCACAGGCATGTTCTTCACGACGTACAACATCTGCATGTCGATTCTGCTCGCCTACTCCGCGACGTTCCCGGAGGCGACGGTCCTGCTCATGTTCGTCATTCCGATGAAGATGAAGTATCTGGGCTGGGTCTACGCCGCCTTCATCGTCTACGACTGCGTGCGCTATATACGCGCCGCCGTGCAGCTTTCGGCGCCGCTGTATTACATCTATGTGATCGCGGTGGCCGCGGCTCTGGCCAATTTCGTGATCTTTTTCTTCAGCATACGCCGGGGCTTCCGGATGTCTCCGGAACAGAAGAGGCGGCAGAGGGAATTCAGAAGATCGGTGGAACAGGCGGGAAGAAGCGCCGTCCCGCCCTCCCGGAGATCGGGGGGCGCCGAGATCGTCGACATGCCGGGCGTCCGGCACCGCTGCGAGGTCTGCGGCCGTACGGATGTCTCTGATCCCGACCTTGAGTTCCGCTACTGCTCGAAGTGCTCCGGCGATCACGAGTACTGCATGGACCATCTCTACACACACGTTCATATCACGCCGACCTGACGTGACGATTATCGGCCGCGTCTGATATTTTCAGCGAGGAGCATTATGAAGACACCGTTTGTTACCAAAGAGAAACTGGACGAAATCATCCGGGAGATCCCCACGCCGTTCCATATCTACGACGAGAAGGGTCTCCGCGAGAACGCGAGGCTCGTACAGCGGGCCTTTTCCTGGAATAAGGGGTATCGTGAGTACTTCGCGGTCAAGGCGGAGCCCAACCCCGTCATCCTCAATATCCTCCGGGAGGAGGGCTGCGGAAGCGACTGCTCGTCCCTCACGGAGCTCATGCTTGCCAAGGCCATCGGCAATGCGGGCGAGATGACCATGTTCTCGTCCAACGACACGCCGGACGAGGAGTACGCCTATGCGGCCGGGATGAACGCGATCATCAACCTCGATGACATCACGATGATCGAGAGCTACGCCCGGGCCGTCGGACAGTTCCCGAAGAAAATGTGCTGCCGCTACAATCCGGGCGGCGTCTTCAAAGTGTCCAACGGCATCATGGACACGCCGGGCGACGCGAAGTACGGCATGACGACGGATCAGATCTTCAAGGCGTTCCGGATCCTCAAGGAGAACGGGGTGGAGGAGTTCGGCATTCACTCCTTCCTCGTCAGCAACGCCGTCACAAACGACTATTATCCGATGCTCGCGAAGCTGCTGTTCCAGCTGGCCGTCGAGCTGGAGAGAGATACGGGCTGCCACATTTCCTTCATCAATCTCTCCGGAGGCATCGGGATTCCCTACAAGCCGGGCCAGCCGGAAAACGACATTCTCGAGATCGGCGACGGCGTGCGCCGGGCCTATGAGGAGGTCCTGGTTCCCGCCGGTATGGGCGACGTGGCGATCTATACCGAGATGGGCCGTTTCATGACCGGTCCATACGGGGCGCTCGTGACGACCGCGATCCACGAAAAGAACATCATGAAGTCCTACATCGGCGTAGACGCCTGCGCCTGCAACCTGATGAGACCGGCGATGTACGGCGCCTATCACCACATCACGGTCATGGGCAAGGAGTACGCCCCGTACACCAATATCTACGATATCGTCGGTTCCCTGTGCGAGAACAACGACAAGTTCGCGATCGACCGCATGCTGCCGAAGATCGAGATGGGCGACGTCCTCTATATCCACGACACCGGCGCCCACGGTTTCGCCATGGGGTACAACTACAACGGCAAGCTCCGGTCCTCGGAGGTCCTTCTCCGGGAAGACGGCAGCTTCGAGCTGATCCGCAGGGCCGAGACGCCCGCAGACTATTTCGCCACCTTCAGCAACCTTCCGATCTACAAAGATCTTATGGCGGAAATCTGACGGATCAGTTATAATACAACTCGTTGAAGTCCCGGCAGCTGCATATGTCCGTCCGGAACAGGCCGGCGTGTCGGAATTGGCAGACGAAGCAGACTCAAAATCTGCCGATTGAAAGATCGTGTGGGTTCGAGTCCCACCGCCGGCATGGAACTGAATCCCGCATAACCGTGAAAGCCAGGCGTTTTCGCGGATATGCGGTTTTTTATGTCCCGCGATCCGCCGGCGCGATTTTCAGGCACCGGGAATTGTGGTATGATAGGAGCGGTACAGGATTTCAGGCGCCGGGCTCATCCGGCGCGGTCATTCAGGCAGAATAGGGAGGAACAGTATGGGAAAGACGAGATTTTTCCGCTGCGGCGGCTGCGGGAATTTTGTGATGCTGATCGGAGAGAAGACGGCCTGCACGCCGAAATGCTGCGGCGAGACCATGACGGAGCTGGAGCCGAACCACACGGAGGCGGCCTTTGAGAAGCACATCCCCGAGGTCAGGGTGGAAGGGGATACCGTGACCGCACAGGTCGGGTCGGTGATCCATCCGATGCTGGACGCCCACTACATTCAGTTCCTCTGCCTCGAGACGGAGAACGGCGTCCAGATGAGATATTTCCGGCCCGGCGACGAACCGAAGGCCACGTTCCGCACCGCCGGCGAAAAGCCCTCCGCCGTCTATGAGTACTGCAACCTGCACGGGCTTTGGGCGAAGAATATTGACTGACAGAACGAAGAAAACCAATTCTTTCAGGGGAATCCTCTGTATCCTGCTGGCAGCCTTCTTTTTCGCGCTGCTCACGGTTTTCATCAAGCTCGCGGGGGACGTTCCCACGATACAGAAGAGCCTTTTCAGGAATCTCATCGCCGCGGTTTTCGCCGCGGCCGCCCTTCTGCGGTCGAAGCAGAGATTTTCTGTCAGAAGAGACTGCGTCGGCGGCCTGGTGCTCCGCTCCCTGTTCGGCACGCTGGGGATTCTGTGCAATTTCTGGGCCGTCGACCACATGATTCTCTCCGACGCGAACATGCTGAACAAGCTTTCGCCGTTTTTCGCGATCATCATGTCGGTCTTCCTACTGAAGGAGATTCCGGAGAAGATCGAGTGGATCCCCGTCATCGCCGCCTTTGCCGGGGCCCTGTTTGTCATCCGCCCCACGGCGGGCATCGCGTCTCTGCCGGCGTTGGTGGGTCTGGCGGGAGGCTTTTTCGCAGGGACGGCCTACACCTTTGTGCGGAAGCTGGGAATGCAGGGCGAGCGCAGCGCCGTGATCGTGCTGTTCTTCTCCGTATTCTCCCTGCTGACCGCCCTTCCTTTCGTCCTGGCGGACTATCATCCGATGACGCTCCGCCAGACGCTGATGCTTCTTTGCGCCGGGCTCTCCGCCGCGGGAGGACAGTTCTCCATCACGGCGGCGTACCGCTATGCCCCGGCGAGGGAAATCTCGGTCTTCGACTACTCCCAGATCCTCTGGGCTTCCCTTCTCGGCTTCCTGATCTTCGGCACGGTGCCGGACGCCCTGAGCGTCGTCGGATACGGCGTCATCATCTCCGCCGCGCTGATACGCTGGCGGATCAGCAGGAGGCTGCACGGCTGAGAACAAAGAAACGGCGCGATCCTGCCTGGGGAGCAGGACCGGGTGACGCGGCGGGCGCGGTCCTGCCAGGGCCCTTCAGGGCGTGGCGGGCGCGTACGTCATCCTATGGTGAAACAGAGCCGGACGAGGTGTGAAATGCGGGACTGCTTCGGAAGAGAGATCGATTATCTCAGGATCTCTGTCACGGACCGCTGCAATCTGCGCTGCAGATACTGCATGGGGACCGCGGATTTTCAATTTAAAAGCCATGAGGCGATCCTCACGCTGGAGCATATGGCGGAGGTGGCGGCCGCCGCGGCGTCCCTCGGCATCCGGAAGGTGCGGATCACGGGAGGAGAGCCTCTCGTAAGGCGCGGCGTCGCGGAGCTGGTCAGGATGATCGCCGCCATACCGGGGATCGAGGATATCAGCATGACGACCAACGGCATCCTTCTCCCGAAGATGGCGGAGGAGCTTCGGAGGGCCGGCCTTCAGCGCGTCAATATCAGCCTTGACACCCTCGATCCGGAGAAATTCAGAAGGATCAGCGGCACCGGGGAACTGGAGGACGTTCTGAGAGGAATCCGGGCGGCCGGCGAGGCCGGTTTTTTTCCGATCAAGCTGAACGCCGTCCTGATCGGAGGCTTCAACGACGACGAAATCGAGGCGCTGGCCGGACTGGCGAGGGACCATCCCTACGAGGTGCGCTTTATCGAGCTGATGCCGGTGGGGAGTCCCGTTTTTCCGGAATCGGCGTATATTCCGTGCAGCACGGTCGCCGAAAGAATGCCTGAGATGGAGGAGACAGGCGCCGACGGGACGGCCCGCCTGTACCGCGTGCCGGGATGGAAGGGCACGATCGGGCTCATCACGCCGCTCAGCCGGGACTTCTGCCGCAGCTGCAACAGGATCCGGCTGACGGCCGACGGAAAGCTGAAGACCTGCCTGCATTCCGGGGAGGAGCTTGATATTTCTTCCCTGCACGGCCGGGCGCTCACGGAGGCGCTCCGGGAAGCGATTCTCCGCAAGCCGGCCTCCCACGGGCCTCTGGGCCGCGGACACCGCTCCGGGGCGGGGAGAAACATGAACGGGATCGGCGGCTGACAGCGGCCGGAAAGAGAGGACACAGGATGCAGAAGGAACTGACCCATTTTAACGGACAGGGAAGAGCGCGGATGGTGGACGTCTCGGACAAGGAGGAGACGCTCCGGACCGCGGAGGCGGAGGCCTTCGTCGCCTTAGCCCCGGAGACCCTCGCGATGATCCGGGAGGGAAGCATCCGCAAGGGAGACGTGCTGGCGGTGGCCCAGGTCGCCGGCATCATGGCGGCCAAGCGGACCGGTGAACTCATCCCCATGTGCCACCCGCTGCGCCTGACCGGCGTCGACATCGACTTCGCGCTGCAGGAGGCGCCCGCGGGCGTCGCGATCCGCTCCTACGTGAAGTGCCGGGGAGAGACCGGCGTCGAGATGGAAGCCCTGACCGCGGTCTCCGCCGCGGCGCTGACCGTCTACGACATGTGCAAGGCGGTGCAGAAGGATATGACGATCGAGGGAATCCGCCTGGTCAGAAAGACCGGCGGGAAGAACGGCGACTATACCGCCCGGGAGAAGGACTGAGTGACGGGAGAGTACCGGAAAACGGAGCCGGCCGGATGACGGAGAAGACCGGAAGACGGATCAGACCGGATGACGGAGAAGGCGCACTGACGGAAGAGGACAGCATGACCCAGGAAGACGGCAGGACGGGAGAAGACAGAGTGACGGAGAACGGCAGAAGGACAGAGGCGGAAGGCGGGAACGGACGCGGACGGGAAGAGTCCCCGAAGGCGATACGGATCCGCGGCGCCAGGGTCCACAACCTGAAGAACATAGACGTGGACATTCCCCTGAACCGGATTGTGGGAATCGCGGGCGTGTCCGGCTCGGGAAAATCCTCCCTCGCCCTGGGGGTGCTCTACGCCGAGGGCTCCAGGAGATATCTCGAGTCTCTTTCGACCTATACCAGGCGCCGGATGACGCAGGCGGCGAAGGCGGACGTGGACGAGGTTCTGTACGTTCCCGCCGCCCTGGCGCTGCACCAGAGGCCGGGCGTCCCGGGGATCCGCAGCACCTTCGGGACCGGCACGGAGCTTCTGAACCACCTGAGGCTGATGTTCTCCCGGCTGGCGGAGCACAGATGCCCCAACGGCCACTACCTCCCGCCGACCCTCCTGGTGGCGGCGGGAAAAGAGCTGGTATGCCCGGCATGCGGAGAGCGCTTCTACGCCCCCGGCGCGGAGGAGCTGTCCTTCAACAGCACCGGGGCGTGCCGGGAATGCGACGGCACGGGAACGGTGAGAACCGTGGACGAATCGACCCTCGTGCCCGACGAGTCGCTGTCCATCGACGAGGGCGCGGTCCTGCCGTGGCAGACGCTGATGTGGTCCCTGATGAAGGACATCGCGCGGGACCATCTCGGCATCCGGACAGACGTTCCCTTTTCGGAGCTGACGGACAGGGAGCGGGACCTCGTGTTCCACGGACCCGCGGAAAAATATCATCTTTTTATTCACAACGAGCGGGCCAATACGGCCGGAGAGCTGGATTTCACCTACTACAACGCGGTGTATACCGTGGAGAACGCCCTCTCCAAGGTGAAGGACGAGAAGGGCATGAAGCGGGTGGAGAAATTTCTGAAAACCGGCCCCTGCCCCTGCTGCGGGGGAAGCCGTCTCTCGGAGCAGGCCAGGGCCCCGAGAATCCGGGGCATCTCGCTGGCGGACGCCTGCCGCATGACCCTCTCGGATCTCACGGAATGGGTGAAGGGCGTTCCGGATTCTCTGCCGGAGGAGATGCGTCCGATGGCCCGCAGCATCTGCGAGGCCTACGCCCATACGGCGAAGCGGCTCATGGATCTGGGGCTGTCGTATCTCACGATCGACCGCGAGGCCTCCACGCTCTCCACCGGGGAGCGGCAGAGGATGCAGCTGGCGAGAGCCGTCAGAAACCGCACCACCGGCGTCATGTACGTCCTGGACGAGCCCTCCATCGGCCTTCATCCCGCCAATCTCGAGGGCGTGACGGGCGTGATGGACGATCTCGTCGCCGACGGGAATACTGTCATCCTGGTCGATCACGACACGGACATCCTGTCCCACGCGGACCATCTGATCGAACTCGGGCCGGGGGCCGGCTCGGACGGAGGCCGGATCGTCGCCGAGGGAACCGTCGATGAGCTGTCGCAGAGCGGGGTCTCCGCGATCGGTCCCTTCCTGTCGGGAAAGACGTCGGTGGATTTCCGGCAGGAGATCCCAGCGGGAGAGCTGTTCTCCCGGGGAGAGATACGTCTCGCGACGCATCAGATTCACACGGTGAAGCCGCTGGAGCTGTCGATCCCCAAGGGCCGGCTGACCGCCGTCACGGGCGTGTCCGGATCCGGCAAAACAACCCTGATCCTGGAAAGCCTGATCCCGGCCCTGGAGGCGTCGGCGGCAAGGGAAGGAAAGAAGGACGAGGCAGGGGAGGCCGGGAAGGACGAGGCGGCGGGCGGAAAGAAGCACGAGGCGGCGGAAGGCAAGAAGATCGAGGCGGCGGCCGGCGGAACAGCGGAGCGTCTCAGGCTGCCGGAACACGTGCGGTCCGTCTCCGCGCCGGGCATCCGCCATGTGAAGCTGATCGACGCGACGCCCATCGGAATCAACGTACGGTCCACCGTGGCCACCTACGCGGACGTCCACGATGAACTGCGGCGGATCTACGCCCGGACCCCGGACGCCAGAGGAAGGGGCCTAAAGGCGGGGGATTTCTCCTACAATACGGGAAAGCTCCGCTGCTCCGTCTGCGACGGGACGGGATCCATCAGCCTGGACGTCCAGTTTCTTCCGGACGTCGACATCCCCTGTCCCGAGTGCCGCGGCTCCCGATACGCGAAGGAGGCGTGGCTTGTCCGACGGACGCCCAGAGGAGGGGGACAGGCGTATTCGATTCCCGAGCTCATGGCGATGAGCGTCAGGGATGCCATGGAGGTCTGCGGGGATCTCCCCGTGGTACAAAGAAGGCTCAAGGTGCTGGACGACCTGGGCCTCGGCTATCTGACGCTGGGCGAGGAGACGCCCCGGCTCTCGGGCGGCGAGGCCCAGAGGCTTAAGCTTGCCAGCGAGATGGGCAGAGGACAGGAGGACACGGTCTTTGTCTTTGATGAGCCGACCATCGGCCTGCACCCCCTGGACGTGAGAACCCTTCTCCGCGTCTTCCGCCGTCTGACCGACGCGGGCGCCACGGTCATCGTCATCGAACACGACACCGACGTGATCCGGAACGCCGATTACTGCGTCGATATGGGGCCCGGCGGGGGAGTCCTCGGCGGGAGGATCGTGGCCTGCGGCACGCCGGAGGAGATCGCCGCCGCGCCGGAGAGCGTGACCGGGCGGTTCCTGCGCCTTCCGCCGATGAGGGATGCGAAGAACCGTTCTACATGATACATTCTACATGAGAAGTTCTACATGAAACGGCGCCCCATCCGGCGCTTTCCGGAGACAGAGACGGGAGCGGAGCCTTACGACCGCGCGATAAAGGAGGATACGCTGTGAACAGGAACTTTTTTCAGCTCGTGACGGCTCCCGGGGCGGTGAGGCGCGGTGCCTTCTGCCTGGCGCTTCTGCTTACCCTGACGCAGGCATCCGCCGCGCCGGTTTATCCGGCCGCGCCTGCCGGCGGGGAGGGGGAAAACCTCATCAAAACGGGCGATTTCGGGACGACCCTCGACGGGTGGGGCCTCTATCTGGAGGGAGGCCGGGCGGAGATCGCCGTCAACGACGCCGGCGAGATGGAGCTGCGCATCGAGAGCACGGGAAAGGTGGACTACGGCGTCCAGGACTACTACGACGGCTTTTCCCTCGAGGAGGGCTGCGAATACCGCCTGGATTTCGACGTCAGATCCGATCTGGAGAGGGAGATCACCTGGCGGGTGCAGCTGAACGGAGGAGACTATCACGCCTACGCCATGAACACGGTCCTCGTCGGACCGGCGGAGCAGCACGTGAGCGAGACCTTCACGATGCAGGAGCCGACGGACCCGGCCCCGAGATTCTGCTTCAACTGCGGCGTCTCGGAGGGCTATACGGACGGGGATCCCGCCCACGTCATCACCTTTGACAATGTCTGCCTGCAGATGACGGACCGCAGCGGCGCCGCCGCGGCCTCCCCGGAGGAAGAGGCCTGCGGGATCACCCTGAACCAGGTGGGCTATCTGCCGGATTCCGTCAAGAACGCCGTCTTACGGGGCGCGGAGGGAGGGGACGGCCTGTCCTTCTCCGTCGTCCGTTCGGGGACCGGCGAGACGGTGCTGGAGAAGGCCGCGGGGGAACGCCGGGTGAACGAGGTGTCCGGCGAGACGCTGCGGGTCCTGGATTTTTCGGAGATCACCGAACCGGGAAGCTATGAGCTCCGGGCCGGAGAGGCATCCGCCGTCTTCGGGATCGGAGAGGACGTTCTCGACCCGCTCGCCGAAGGCGTTCTGCATTTCTATGAGATTCAGAAATGCGGCGAGGCGCTGGAGGCGGGTAAGTACAGCCACGGCGCCTGCCACACCTCGGAGGCCTCCGTGTACGAAAACCCGGAGGAAACCCGGGATGTGACGGGCGGATGGCACGACGCGGGCGACTACGGGCGCTACACGGTGCCCGCCGCCAAGGCCTGCGCCGACCTGCTCCTGGCCTTTGAGGATTTCGGGGGAGCCGGGAGCTTCGCCCGGATCCCGGACCTGGTCCGCTATGAGCTGGAGTGGCTCCTGAAAATGCAGGACGACGACGGCGGGGTGCACCACAAGGTGACCTGCGGGACGTTTCCCGGCGCCGTACCGCCCGACGAGGAGACGGACCGGCTGATTCTCTGCCCCGTCTCCGCCGCCGCGACAGGAGATTTCGCCGCGGTGATGGCGATCGCCGCGAGAGTCCTGAGGGACGGCGAACCGGACGGCGAAGCATTCGCCGACGCCTGTCTCGACGCGGCCCTGAGGGCGGAGAAGTGGCTGTCGTCCCATCCCTCGGACGGGACGGGCTTCCTCAATCCGGACGGGATCGTCACGGGAGAATACGGCGACGCCGCGGATACGGATGAGCGATTCTGGGCGGAGGCGGAGCTGCTGAGGACCACGGGTGAGGACGGCGGCGCCGAAAGGCTTCTCGACGCTCTGACGGGGGCGGATCTGGGATGGACCGACGTCACGGGATACGGACTCTACGCGGCGGTGAGAGGCTGCGGGCCCGATACGGAGCTCTTCCGGGAGGCCTCCGCCAGGCTTTCGGAGGCCGCGGAGACCGCCCTGGATAAGTCCCGCGGGGACGGATACGGAGCGGCCCTGGGGGCGGACGACTACGTCTGGGGGAGCAACATGGTGGCGGCGAACCGCGGAATGCTGTTCCTGATGGCCGGCCGGGTCACCGGGAAGGAGGCGTACAGGGACGCCGCGTGGAAGCAGCTCAATTACCTTCTCGGAAACAATACCAACGGGATCTGCTACGTGTCGGGCTTCGGGACCACATCCCCGGAGCATCCCCACCACCGGCCTTCCCAGGCGGCCGGGGAGGCGGTCCCCGGCATGCTGGCGGGAGGGCCGGACGGTCAGCTGGAGGATCCCTACGCGCGGAACGTGCTTTCGGGCAGGGCGCCGGCGGCCTGCTACGCCGACAGCGATCAGAGCTATTCGACCAACGAGGTCGCGATTTACTGGAATTCACCACTGGTATACCTTCTGGCGGGGGTTGCGGCATGACGCAGGAGAAGAAGGGGCGCGGAGAAAGCGCCGGAAAAACGGGACTGGTGCTCGAGGGCGGAGCCATGCGGGGCATGTTTACCGCGGGCGTCCTCGACGTGATGATGGAGAACGGAATCGAATTCGACAGGGCCGTCGGCGTGTCCGCCGGCGCGGTCTTCGGCTGCAACCTGAAATCGCGGCAGATCGGAAGAGTGATCCGCTACAACACCAGGTTCTCGAAGGAGTGGAGATACTGCTCCGTGAGATCCCTCCTGCTGACGGGGGATCTCTACGGCGCCGATTTCTGCTACAACAAGCTGCCCTATGAGCTGGAT
This sequence comes from Lachnospiraceae bacterium, assembly GCA_045114695.1. Lineage (GTDB taxonomy): Bacteria > Bacillota > Clostridia > Lachnospirales > Lachnospiraceae > Chordicoccus. The sequence continues at coordinate 59,064 of JBGUKX010000028.1, forward strand.
CTTTTCGACACGGAGACCTACCGGAAAAATCCGATGGAATTCTATGCCGTCTGCACCGACGTAAGGACCGGAAAAGCCTTCTACCGGAAGAACGACGTGGGGGACGGGGAGGATATGGAGTGGTTCCGGGCCTCCGCCTCCATGCCCGTCGCCTCCAGACCCGTCAGGATCGGGGACAGCGCCTACCTCGACGGAGGGATCAGCGACTCGATTCCCCTGAAGTTCATGGAGGACACCGGCTGCACGTGCAATACCGTCGTACTGACGCAGCCGGAGGACTACAGGAAGAAGCCCCTCTCGATCATGCCTCTTCTGAGAGTGCTCCTCCGGAAGTATCCCGCCCTGGTGAAGGACCTGGAGTGCCGTCACGAGACCTACAACCGGGAGGCCGACTATGTCCGGAGACGGGAGAAGGAGGGAAAGGTCTTCGTCATCCGTCCCGCGAAATCCCTGGAGATCGGCTCGGTGGAGCACGACCCCGAGGAGCTGCGGCGCGTCTACCGCATCGGCCGGGAGACGATGGAGGCGAGGCTGGACGCTCTGGAGGGATTCCGGCGTGCTCATTAATGGCGGTTAGAATTGACTTTAAATTTCCCGTCTTTTAGAATTGATTCAGATCATTCTGTATGGAAGGAGAAATCGGATATGGCAAATCGTTACGCGGGAACGCAGACGGAAAAGAACCTTGAGACCGCCTTTGCCGGCGAGTCCCAGGCGAGGAACAAGTACACCTATTTCGCGTCGGTCGCGAAGAAGGAAGGATATGAGCAGATCTCGGCCCTGTTTCTGAAAACGTCCGACAACGAGAAGGAACACGCCAAGATGTGGTTCAAGGAGCTCGGAGGCGTGGGAACGACGCCCGAGAATCTCGGGGCGGCCGCCGCGGGCGTGTACTACGAGTGGACGGATATGTACGCCGGATTCGCGAAGACGGCGGAGGAGGAGGGCTTCCCCGAGCTCGCCGCCAGATTCCGGATGGTCGCGGAGATCGAGAAGCATCACGAGGAGCGCTACCGCGCCCTTCTCAGGAATGTCGAGATGCAGGAGGTCTTCAAAAAGAGCGAGGTGAAGATCTGGGAGTGCAGGAACTGCGGCCACATCGTCGTGGGCACCGAGGCGCCCGACGTCTGCCCCGTCTGCGCCCATCCCCGGGCCTACTTCGAGGTGCACGCGGAGAATTACTGATCCCCGAAAATTGAAAATATCAGGAGCGTATCATATAATGAGTCTGCCGGGTTTTCGGATCCGGCAGATTTTTTCCGTCATTCGAAGAGGAGCGTGCGAAATGAGAAAACAGCCCTTATTATGGATTCTCGCCCTGGTCATCCTGTCCATGCTGTCCCTTTCCGCGGCGGCGGACGAAAAGGTGCTCGCCTCGGAGGAGGAGATCGCCTCCTTTTTCAGGGAGTGCCGGGACAAGGGGACGGAGCAGTTCGAATTTGTCTGCGATGAGGAGACCTACCGCCTGGTCTCCGCCGACCGGTTCAGCAGGCTCCTTCTGCTCGAGAAGAAGAACGGGATCAGGAACGCGGACGTGATGTACAACAACGCCCGGAATCTTCTGGAGCTCAGGGACGTCACCTACGAGGACGTCCCCTGGACGGAGTGCGCGGACGAGGAGGCCGTGCGGGACGCCGTCATCGACTTCGGGGAGCAGCGTCTTCCGGAATTCCGGATCTTCACGGATCCCGCTCTCTGCCAGGCGCTCTATGACAGCAACCATCTCTTTATGTACGGGGCGCTGGCGGGCATGGACGACCCGAAGCCGAAGTATTACGTCTCCCAGGGGCTGATCGAATTCGGTCCGGTCGAGTACTCGTCCCTGCCCCGGGCCTACGCCGCGGACGAACAGGAATTCCTCTCCGCGGTGGAGAGCTTTGCCGCCGATGAGAAGACCGATTTCTGCGTCTGCTTCGAGCCGGCGTTCTTCGATACCCTCTCCGGCGGCGTCCTGAAACAGATGCAGGCCATGAGCCAGCTGGAGACCTACTACTACAGAACCGACCGATACCGGAAGACCATCGAGTACACCGACGTGACCTTCTCCTACGTCCCCCGCGCGGTCTGCGGGACGGAAGCGGATATCGTGAGAGAGATCCGCACGATGGGCGCCTCCGGGGCGGTCGAATTCCGCCTGATCCTGGGGGAGGAGCTGTACGGGCAGATCAAGGAGGACAACTTCCGGAAGCTTCACGAGCTGGAGGCGGAGGCGGGCCTGAAAAACTGCGACATGCGCTACAGCTGGTCGGACTACGTCCTCTACTATGAGAACGCCGAGATCGTCACCGAGGCCGTGAAGCTGGAGACGATGGACGACGTGACCGCCTACATGCTGCAGCAGTCCGAGGAGAACGCGCCGGAGATCACGCTGTTCTGCTCCGGGGAGGTCTACGACCGGCTGATGGAGGGTCTGACCGGCTTCACGGCCTTCCGGAACAGCATGGCGCCTCTCTACGACGTCGCCGCCCTGGCCGGCCTGCAGGTTTACACCGTAAGTTACTCGGCCCTGAACCACGTCATCACGTTCGAGGGAATCCGGTATTACGCGGGAACCAATATGATCCGCGCGTTCCGGGCCAATGACGCGACGGGGCTTACGGACCGCGAGATGGAGGCGATGCAGGCCGCGGTGCAGCTGGCCCACGACCTGAAGACGGACGACGATCTGATGACCGCGATGAACATCCACGACTATATCGCGGAGAACGTGGTCTACGCGGACGACGGGAATTCGGACGAGAATGACAACGCCATCGGCGCCCTCCTCAACGGCAGGGCGGACTGCGACGGGTACGCCGATGCCTTCTGCGCCGTCGGAACCCTGGCCGGCCTCAACGTCCGCTGCCAGCACGGCGACAGCTACAGCATCGGTCCGGACTTCGACATCCTCAATTCCGTGACGCACATGTGGAATCTCCTGGAGATCGACGGGACGTGGCGCCTGGTCGACGTCACCTGGGACGACGGCGAGGACGGCGTCTCCCATACCTGGTTCAATCTAGGGCTTGACCGGGCCTCCCGGATGCATATCTGGAACGAGGACACGACGGTGGCGCTGGATCCCGTGACAGATCTTTCCGTCCGGCCGATGAATGAATTCACCGTCGGAAGCGAGGAGGATTTCATCGAGGATCTTGCTTACGGACTGGAGAGCGGGATGGATCCCCTGTACTTCATCTGGGAGGATCCGGAGGCGGCGCCGGACAACTCTTCTCTGGCCGGGCTCGTCAGGGAGAGGACAGACGCCGGATTCCGGTATTTCTGGAACGACCGTATGAAGATGTTCAGCGTCTGGGATTTTACGGACAGATGACGAAGCGGCAGCCCTGAGAACGCTTTGATCCGGGAGAAGCGAGGTGCGAAAATGAGCGTAGGAGAGAGCGGGGCGGATTACCGCCTGAAGCTGATCACGCGGGAGACGGCCTGTGAGGGAAGTATTCTGGAGTTCCGCCGGGATACGGTGGAGCTGCCCGACGGCAGGAGAGAAGTCTGGGACGAGGTCCATCACAAAAAAGGCGGAGGCGCCTGCGTGGTGCCGCTTCTTCCCGACGGAAGGATCCTCCTGGTACGCCAGTACAGGCCGGTGATCGGAAGGGAGACGCTGGAGCTCCCCGCCGGCTGCCGGGAAGCGGGAGAGGACAGCGCGTCGGCCGCCGCCAGAGAGCTGCGGGAGGAGACGGGGTACGCCGCGGGAAGGCTGACCTTCCTCGCCTCCCTCAACACGGCGGCGGCCTACTGCGACGAGACGACGGATCTCTTTCTCGCCGAGGACCTGACAGATACCGGGGAGCGGGAGATGGACGAGGCGGAGGAGATCCTGTCGGAGGCGGCCGGCCTCGAAGAACTGACGGAGGAGATTCTGGCGGGGCACATCAGGGACGCCAAGACGGTCGCCGGGATCCTGGCCTGCGCCGCCTTTCTCGGGCGAAGGCCGGGGGCGGGCTCCACCGGGGAAAAACAGACGTAATACCGGGGGAAAACACTCGAAATCCCGGCGGAAACCCGTCCGGAATCCCGGACGGGAGGGAGATACGGACGGGGATAAAAACAACATCGTAAAATAGTGTTGACAATTCCGCTTTTGCGCATTAAACTGTTACAGATTGATGCGGCAAAGTGATCCGGGCCAGGCTGCCGGCGGAGCGTCATCCCGTCCGGGAGTCCGAAAACGGCACGTCAGGCCCGTCGCTCACATTTTCAAAGCGGAGGTACCATCCCATGGCTGTAAAAGTAATTCTTCTCGTCATCTTCTTCTCTGTCATGATCGGCATCGGTCTGTACTGCAGAAGAAACTCAACCGACGTAAACGGCTTTGTCCTCGGCGGAAGATCCGTCGGACCCTGGCTCACCGCCTTTGCTTACGGCACGTCCTATTTCTCGGCGGTCATCTTCGTCGGCTACGCGGGACAGTTCGGATGGAAATACGGCATTTCCGCGACGTGGGCCGGCATCGGCAACGCGATCCTGGGCTCCCTTCTCGCCTGGGTCGTCCTGGGCAGACGGACGAGGGTCATGACCCAGCATCTGAATTCCGCCACCATGCCGGATTTCTTCGGGAAGAGATTTGACAGCAGGCCGCTCAAAATCGCCGCCTCCGTCATCACCTTCGTGTTCCTGATCCCGTACACGGCGTCGCTCTACAACGGCCTCTCCCGCATTTTCAGGATGGCCTTCAACATCGACTACTCGGTCTGCGTCATCGTCATGGCGATCCTGACCGGCATCTACGTCACCGCCGGCGGCTATATGGCCACCGCCATCAACGATTTCATCCAGGGCTGCGTCATGCTCGTGGTGATCGTCGCCGTCATCATTGCCGTGCTGGGAAGCAAGGGCGGCTTCATGGCGGCCTATCAGGGCATGGCGTCGGTGTCCGATCCCGCCGTCACGGATGTGCCGGGCATGTTCGCCTCCTTCTTCGGGCCGGATCCCGTGGGCCTTCTGGGCGTCGTCATTCTGACCTCCCTAGGCACCTGGGGCCTCCCCCAGATGGTGCAGAAATTCTACGCGATCCGGAGTGAGAAGTCCATCAGCACCGGTACCGTGGTCTCCACCTGCTTCGCGGTCATCGTCGCCGGAGGCTGCTATTTCCTCGGCGGCTTCGGCAGGCTGTTTACGACGGTGGAGGACGTGGCGGCGAACGGGTACGACTCGATCGTGCCCACCATGCTCTCGGGTCTCCCGAACCTGCTGATCGCCTTCGTCATCATCCTGGTTCTCTCGGCGTCCATGTCGACCCTTTCCTCCCTGGTCCTCACGTCCAGCTCGACCCTGACCCTTGATCTCATCAAGGACAACTTCGTGAAAAATATGGACGAGAAGAAGCAGGTGAGCATCATGAGGATCCTGCTCGTGATCTTCATCGCGGTCTCCGTGGTTCTCGCGATCATCCAGTACCGCTCCAACGTCACCTTCATCGCCCAGCTGATGGGCGTCTCCTGGGGCGCGCTGGCCGGAGCCTTCCTGGCGCCGTTCCTCTACGGCCTCTACTGGAAGGGCACGAGCGCGGCGGCCTGCTGGGTCAGCTTCGTCTTTTCCTCCGTGGTCATGGTCGCGAATATTTTCCTCAGGGCCAAATTCCCAGCTCTTCTGCAGTCGCCGATCAACTGCGGCGCCTTCTGCATGATCGCGGGCCTCATCATCGTGCCCGTTGTCTCCCTCTTCACCGGGAAGCCGGACAGGGCCCTCGTGGACGACGCGTTCTCCAGCTATGACGAGAAGGTGCTCGTGCGCAAGAGCCAGTCGCTCTCGGAGGATTCCGAGTGATGATCGCGGATTTCCACACCCATACGTTTCCCGACCGCATCGCGGAGAAGGCCATCCGCCGTCTCTCGGCGGCATCCCACACGGTTCCGTTCTCGGACGGAACCTGTGCGGGACTTTTTTCGTCCATGAAGCGAAGCGGCGTGGATCTCTCCGTCATTCTCCCCGTCGCCACCGCCCCCGGGCAGGTGGACCATATCAACGACTCCGCCGCGGAGATCAACAGGAGATGGGGCGGCAGGCCGGGGTTCGTTTCCCTGGGAGCGATCCATCCCGACTGCGGCACCTGGCGGGCCTCCCTGCAGAAGATACACGATCTGGGGCTCAAGGGAGTCAAGATCCATCCGGTGTACCAGAACGCCGATCTGGACGACGTCCGGTATCTCAGAATCATGGACCGCTGCGCGGAGCTCGGCCTCATGGTTGTGACCCACGCCGGCCTGGACATCGGCTATTCTCCGGACGTCGTCCGGTGCTCGCCCGCCATGGCGGCCCATGTGCTGTCCCTGATCCCCGGTCTGACGCTGGTGATGGCGCACATGGGAGGGTGGAAGTGCTGGGAGGAGGCCGCCTCGGTCCTGTCCGGGACCTCCGCCTATGTCGACACGGCGTTCTCCACGGGCTGCTACCATCCCCTGGACGACGGCTTCTGGAAGGAAGAGGACACCCGGATGCTGGACGGGGAGCGGTTCATGAAGATGATCGCCGCCTTCGGCGCGGACAGGGTTCTCTTCGGGACCGACAGTCCCTGGAGCAGCCAGGAGGAATCCCTTTCCTTCCTCATGGCGCTTCCCCTCGGGGAGGAGGACAGAAGAAAGATCCTTTATGAAAACGCGGCGAAGCTGCTGGGACTATCGGAGGACGGGAGCGCCGGAGGCGCATGACCGTCCGGGTCAAGGCGTCCGAAAGGACGGGAGCGCCGGAGGCGCATGACCGTCCGGACCAAGGCGCCCGAAAGGACGGGAGGAACCGGAAAAACCGCCGCGGGACAAAAACGGAACACAGAAGGCTCAGAAAAAGAGGCTGAGAAGCGGGGATCAATTCCCGTCTCTCAGCCTCTTCTTTGTCTGCAGTGATAGGACAAAAAGAGCTGGTCTCCAAGTCCGCAATTCACGTGCCCGCCGGCAGCCGCATCCGGCCGCTGCGGCGCAGGTCACATTTCGGAGATGTTGTCCTGGTCCGCCAGCGTAAAGCCGGCGTTCTTCAGGGCGGCCTCCGCCTTCGCCGTGTCCTCGACCCGGAGGATCATGTAGGCGTTGCCGCTGCCCTTGCCGGCGAGGGTGGAGTACATGTACTCGAGGTTGACGTCGGCGGCGGTCAGGGCGGAGAGAACCTTGTTCAGGCCTCCCACCACGTCCGGAATCATGACGGCGACCACCGGCGTGACGCTGGAGATGTAGGCGTTGTCCTTCAGGACCGTCGCGGTCTCATAGACGTCGTCCACGATCAGCCTGACGATGCCGAAGTCCTTGGTCTCGGCCAGCGAGAGGGCCCGCAGGTCGATGCCGGCCTGGGCGAGGACGGCGGTCATCGCGTCCAGCATGCCCGGCCTGTTCTCAAGAAATACAGAGATCTGCTTGATTGCCATGTTGCTTCTCCTTTCTTTCAGAAAATGAAGGGGTCAGATCTTCCGGTTGTCGATGACGCGGACGGCCTTGCCCTCCGAACGGGTGATGGACCTGGGCGCCACGAGGGTCACCTTCGCCCGGATGCCCAGCATGGACTTCAGTCCGTCGACGAGGGCCTTCTGACGCTTGTCGATCTCACCGAGGTTGTCCGTGAACATCTCGGGCGTCATCTCGACGTGCACGTCGAGGGTGTCGGTGTTGTTCACGCGGCCGACGATGATCTGATAGTTGGCGGCGTATCCCTGGTTGAGAAGGACGGTCTCGATCTGGGACGGGAAGACGTTGACGCCGCGGATGATCAGCATGTCGTCCGAGCGGCCCTTCGGCTTCTTCATCTTGATGAGGGTTCTGCCGCAGGAGCATTTCTCCCTTGAGAGAGAGCAGATGTCCCGCGTCCTGTAGCGGATCATGGGGAAGGCCTCCTTGTCGAGGGCGGTGAAAACCAGCTCGCCCTCGCTTCCGACGGGCAGCACCTCGCCCGTATCCGGATCGATGATCTCGGGGAGGAAGTGGTCCTCGTTGACGTGCATGCCGGACTGCTCGGAGCACTCGAAGGATACGCCGGGGCCGGACAGCTCGGTCAGACCGTAGATGTCATAGGCCTTGATGCCCATCGTGTTCTGGATGTCCTGGCGCATCTCCTCCGACCATGCCTCGGCGCCGAAGATGCCCGCCTTGAGGGGAATGTCGTCCGGGCCCATGCCCAGCTCCTTCATCCGCTCGCCGAGGTAGGCGGCGTAGGAGGGCGTGCAGCACAGAATGGTCGTCTCAAGGTCGCGGATGAACATGATCTGGCGGTCCGTGTTTCCGGAGGAGGTGGGGACGGTCAGGCAGCCGACCTTGTGGGAGCCGCCGTTGAGGCCGGGGCCTCCCGTGAAGAGTCCGTATCCGTAGGACACCTGGCAGACGTCCTCGTCCGTGCCCCCGGCGGCGGTGATGGCCCTGGCGCAGCAGTCCTCCCAGAGATCGATGTCCTTCTGCGTATAGAAGGCGACGACTCTTTTGCCGGTCGTCCCGGAGGTGGACTGGATCCTGACGCACTCCTTGAGGGGTTTCCCGAGGAGGCCGTAGGGATAGGCGTCACGGAGATCCGCCTTGGAGAGGAAGGGGAGGAGGCCGATGTCGTCGATCGAATGGATGTCGTCGATCGAGACGCCCTTTTCCTCCATCTTCTTCCGGTAATAGGGGACGTTGTCCCAGACGTGGCGGACCTGCTTCATGAATTTCTCATTCTGAAGCTCCTTCATTGTTTCTTCAGAGGCGCATTCGATGTCTTCCTGATAGTATCTTTCCATGGGCAATCCTTTCCAATGGGGTGATTCCGCCGGGACAGCGGCGATCCCGGATGAAAAAGGTGAAGCAGTAAAGCCGCTGCTGTGGTGCGTTTATCTTCAGGCGTCCCGCCCGAGGGCGAAAGCCTTACGATTGATTTCAAGGAACTTCGCGGGGACACAGGCCTCGATGGCCTTCTGCCAGGCCTCCTCCGGGAAGTCGAAGTAATGGGACAGTCTTCCGAGGAGAACCAGATTCACGGCCTTGACCGTTCCCGCCTGCTCCGCGAGGGCGACGCAGTCCATGGCGTCGATCTTCGCGCCGGTGGCCCTGATCTTATCCACGAGGTCTTCCGGGTATTCCATCGCGCCGGTGACGACGGGCATCGGATCGATCTGCTGTGTGTTGGTGACGATCCGGCCGTCCTGCCGGAGGAACGGAAGCCATCTGGCCGCCTCCAGAAGCTCGAAGGAGACGATGCAGTCCGCTTCGCCCGCGTCGATGACGGGGGAGGCGACTCTGTCGCCGTATCTGACGTAGGTCACCACGCTTCCGCCCCGCTGGGACATGCCGTGGACTTCGCTGACCTTCACGTCAAAGCCCTGATCGAGAAGAAGATAGCCGAGCAGCTTGCTGGCGAGGACGGAGCCCTGTCCGCCGACTCCGACGATCATGATATTCTTTGTATCCATCACGCCTCCTCCTTTCCTGTCGTCTCAAAGGCGTCGAACCGGCACATCTGGGTGCATACGCCGCAGCCCACGCACAGAGTGGCGTCGACCCTTGCCTTCCCGTCCTTGATGGAAATGGCCGGGCAGCCGATCTTCATGCAGGACCGGCAGGTTTTGCATTTTTCGGGATCGACGCGGAGCGGAGGCTTCCTCTTCACGTACTTGAGGAGCGCGCAGGGGCGTCTCGAGATGATGACGGAGGGCTCGGCGGCCGAAAGCTCCGCCTTGATGACCTCTTCGCAGGCGGCGAGATCGTAGGGATCCACGACGGAGACGCGGCGGAAGCCCATGGAGCGGCAGAGCGCCTCGAGATCGATCTTGCCCGCCGGATCCCCCTTGATGTTGTATCCCGTGGTGGGGTTCTGCTGATGGCCCGTCATTCCCGTGATGGAATTGTCGAGAATGATGACCGTCGAGTTGCTCTGGTTGTAGGCGACGTTGGCCAGTCCGGTCATGCCGGAGTGCATGAAGGTGGAGTCGCCGATGACGCAGACCGTCCGGCCCTCGCTCTTCTCGCCGAGAACCTTGTTGAAGCCGTGAATGGCGGAGATGGAGGCGCCCATGCAGAGGGTCATCTCCATCGAGGCGAGGGGCGCCACGGCTCCCAGGGTGTAGCAGCCGATATCGCCCAGAACGGTGCAGCCGAGCTTCTTGAGCGTGAAGAAGAGGCCTCTGTGGGGACATCCGGGGCACATGACCGGAGGACGCATCGGGAGAGCCTCCGTGAGGGCCCGCCCCTTCGGCACCTCCCGTCCGAGGGCTCCGGCGATGAGATTCTGGGAGAACTCCCCGCAGACGGGCAGAAGATCCTTGCCCTCAACGGCAAGACCCAGCGAGCGGATGTGGTTCTCCATGATGGGATCGAGCTCCTCGACGACGACCAGCCGGTCCACTTTTTCCGCGAAATCGCGGATCAGCTTCTCCGGAAGAGGATTGGCCATGCCGATCTTGAGGACGGAGACGGAGTCTCCGAAGACTTCCTTTACATACTGATAGGAGGTGGAGGAGGTCACGATGCCGATCTCCGTGCCGCCCATCTCCACGCGGTTGAGGGGCGACGTCTCGGCGTATTCCCGGAGAAGCCGGGTGCGCTCCTCGATCACCGGATGCCTTTTCCTGGCGTTGCCCGGCATCATCACATATTTCGCGATGTTTTTCTCGTAGGTCTTCTCCGGGACGCTGCGGTCGCCCGTGTCGACGACCGACTGGGAATGCGCCACGCGGGTGCACATCTTGATCAGGACCGGGGTGTCGAAGCGCTCGGAGAGCCCGTAGGCGAGCTTTGTGAATTCAAGGGCCTCCCGGGAATCCGAGGGCTCCAGCATCGGGAGCTTGGCCGCGATCGCGTGGTGGCGGGAATCCTGCTCGTTCTGCGAGGAGTGCATTCCCGCGTCGTCGGCGACGACGATGACGATGCCGGCGTTGACGCCCGTGTAGGACATGGTATAGAGGGGATCCGCGGCGACGTTGAGGCCCACGTGCTTCATGGCGCAGAAGGAGCGGCGGCCCGCCAGCGAGGCGCCGAAGGCGGCCTCCATGGCGACCTTCTCGTTCGGGGCCCATTCGCAGTAGACGTCGTCGTATTTCGCCAGTTCTTCGGTCACCTCGGTACTGGGGGTGCCGGGGTAGCTGGACGCGAAGCAGCATCCGGCTTCATAAAGACCTCGGGCAACGGCCTTGTTGCCCAGCATGAGTTGTTTCATGAGCATTGCTTCCTTTCAGGCTGATAGATTGGGCTCGCACCGGCGCCGCCCGCTCCTGAGGCGCATGGCGGGGACCGTAAAATATCGGAAGGACATTTTTGCGTAGCTTTTATGAATTTTAGCACAGTAAAGCGCCATTGTCACATATTTCCTTCAATGAAATAAAAATCCGGGCTTTCCCCCGGAAAACGTCACTGTGAATTGACAAAAGGCGCCGCTTTCGCCTATAATGCTTTAGTGCGTTGGTGCGTTACGCTTTAAACGGCAAAATAAGCGGCGCGGCGCACGCAAAAACCGGCGGGAGGAGCCGCCGGATGACGGAAAGGACATAGTCTATGCCAATCACAGATCTGCTTGAGAGAAACAGCAAGCTGTACGGTAACGAAGTGGCCCTCGTGGAGATCAACCCGGAGATCAGGGAGGAGCAGCGCGTCACATGGAAGGAGTACGAACTGATCCAGCCCACCTCCTCCGCCTACTACCGACGCCAGATCACCTGGTCCGTCTTCGACGAGAAGGCGAACCGCGTCGCGAACATGCTTCTGGAGCACGGCATCTCCAAGGGACAGAAATGCGCCGTCCTCCTGATGAACTGCCTGGAGTGGCTGCCGATCTATTTCGGCATCCTCAAATCCGGGGCGATCGTCGTTCCCCTCAATTTCCGTTTCACCGCCGAGGAGATCGACTACTGCCTGAACCTCGCGGACTGCGACGTCGTCTTCTACGGGCCGGAGTTCATCGGGCGCATCGAGACCATCGCGTCCCATCTCCGCGACAAGCTGCTGTACTTCGTCGGCGATTCCTGTCCCTCCTACGCGGAGGACTACTACCGAGCGGCCTCAAACAGCTCCTCCAACGCGCCGAAGGTGCTGATCATGGACAGCGACAACGGAGCCATCTATTACTCCTCCGGCACCACCGGCTTCCCGAAGGCCATCCTCCTCAAGCACGAGGCGCTGTCGCAGGCGGCCGAGATGGAATCCATCCACCATGAGACCACCAGGGACGACTGCTTCCTCTGCATTCCGCCTCTCTATCACACCGGCGCCACCATGCACTGGTTCGGCTCTCTCTTCACCGGGAGCCGGGGCGTGCTCCTCAAGGGACATTCGCCGGAATCGATCTTCCGGGCGGTATCCGAGGAGCGGTGCACCATCGTGTGGCTGCTCGTCCCCTGGGCGCAGGACATCCTGGCGGCCCTCGAGAGGGGAGAGCTCCGGATGGAGGACTACCACCTCGAGCAGTGGAGGCTCATGCATATCGGCGCCCAGCCGGTGCCGCCCAGCCTGATCCGGCACTGGCTTGAGTATTTCCCGCATCACAAATACGACACCAACTACGGGCTCAGCGAGTCCACGGGACCGGGGTGCGTCCACCTCGGAATGGAGAACGTCCGCAAGGTCGGGGCCATCGGCGTGCCCGGCTACAAGTGGAAGGCCAAGATCGTCGGCGAGGACGGGGAAGTGGTCCCCGACGGCGAGGTCGGCGAGCTCTGCGTGAAAGGGCGCGGGGTCATGGTGGAGTACTACCACGATCCGGAGGCCACCGCGGAGGTGCTCAGGGACGGCTGGCTCCACACGGGGGACATGGCCAGGAAGGACGAGGACGGCTTCATCTTCCTCGTGGACCGCAAGAAGGACGTCATCATCTCCGGAGGAGAGAATCTCTACCCGGTCCAGATCGAATCCTTCCTGGCGGCCCATCCGAAGATTCACGACGTCGCCGTGATCGGCCTTCCGGACAAGCGTCTCGGGGAAATCGCCGCCGCGATCATCCAGGTGAAGGAAGGGATGTCCCTGACGGAGGAGGAGGTCGACCGCTTCTGCGTGGACCTTCCCCGCTACAAGCGTCCCAGGAAGATCATCTTCGCGGAGGTCCTCCGGAACCCGACCGGCAAGATCGACAAGCCGCGTCTGAGGGAGCGGTATCACAGCACGAGGCTGGTCGAGGAGCAGAACAAGGGATGAGAGTCCGGCTTATACGCAGAGGCCGTCCGGGCTGACAATCATCCCGGGGACGCGCTGCCGCTGCGATACCATAAGGCGGCCGTGCCATTTTCATTTATTTCAGAAAGGAGCAGTAATGAGCGGAACGCAAATTGCCATGATGGCAGCGATGGTCGTGTACCTGTTCGGCATGCTGGGAATCGGCATCAAGCTGTCGCAGAAGAATGAAACAGTCGGAGACTTCTATCTGGGCGGAAGAAAGCTCGGCCCGCTGGTCACCGCCATGAGCGCGGAGGCGTCGGACATGAGCAGCTGGCTTCTGATGGGGCTCCCCGGCGTCGCCTATCTGTCGGGATGCGCGGACGCCGGCTGGACGGCGATCGGCCTGGCGGTCGGCACCTACCTCAACTGGCTGATCGTCGCGAAAAAGCTTCGCAGATATACGGAGACCACGGGAGCGATCACGCTGCCGGAGTTCTTTTCCAGCCGGTACGGCGACAGAAGACATGTCCTGACCCTGATCGCCGCCGTGTGGATCATCGTATTCTTCGTGCCCTACACGGCCTCCGGGTTCGCCGCCTGCGGCAAGCTTTTCAACAGCCTCTTCGGCATGGACTATCACGCCGCGATGATCATCAGCGCCATCGTCATCATGTTCTACACCTCGATGGGCGGCTTTCTGGCCGCCTCCACGACGGACTTTATCCAGTCGATCGTCATGTCGGTCGCGCTGCTGGTGGTCCTGTTCTTCGGCATCGTCAAGGCGGGAGGCTGGGCCAACGTCATAGCGAACGCCAGGTCCCTGCCCGGCTATCTGGGCATGACGACCTCCTACAGCCCGGCGGAGGGAACCTCCGTGACCTACTCGTTCCTCACCATCGCCTCGACCATGGCCTGGGGACTCGGCTATTTCGGCATGCCGCACATCCTTCTCCGCTTCATGGCCATCGAGAATGACAAAAAGCTCAGGCTGTCCAGAAGAGTGGCGACGGTCTGGGTCGTGATCTCCATGACGGCCGCCGTGGTCATCGGCATCGTAGGTCTCGGCATGACGAGCCATGGCGTCGTAAAGGCGCTCGAGGGCTCTGCCTCCGAGACCATCGTCGTCGAGATCGCCCAGCTGCTTTCCACCTACGGGATTCCGGCGGCTCTGGTGGCGGGCGTGGTCCTCTCGGGCATTCTCGCCTCCACCATGTCGACCTCGGACTCCCAGCTGCTGGCCGCCTCGTCCTCGGTGTCCAACGATATCCTGATGAAGTTCTTCGGGGTCCGGCTCAGCAACAGAAAGTCGCTGCTGATCTCGCGGATCAGCCTGATCCTCATCGCCGTCATCGGCATCTTCCTCGCGTGGGACAGCTCCAGCTCGGTATTCCAGATCGTGTCCTTCGCCTGGGGCGGCTTCGGCGCCTCCTTCGGACCGGTGGTTCTTCTGGCCCTCTTCTGGAGACGCTCCAACAAATACGGGGCCATCGCCGGCATGCTGAGCGGCGGCGTGATGATTTTCGTCTGGAAATATCTCATCAAGCCCGTCGGCGGCGTCTGGGGGATCTACGAGCTGCTTCCGGCCTTCCTCGTCGCCCTCTGCGTCAACGTGATCGTGAGCCTGATCACGCCCGCTCCGGAGAAGCAGGTGACCGAGGTCTACGACCGCGTGAAGGGCTGATGCGCCGCACCTGCGGACCCCTCCGTAAATAAAGAATACAGACAGAAAGAGCGCGTCCTTCCCCGTCAGGAGGGACGTGCTTCTTTGTGCCGGAAGAGGGGGCCGCGGCGGCCGCTTCTTTCCGCGGGATATTTTCAAACATGTCTGTTTATGATAAAGTAAAGGTGAGTAACAACACCCTGCGCTACGGAAAGTATGAGGTGACAAAATGAAGAAGGTATGGAGATGGCTGCTCACTGTGGCGGCGCTGTCGGCGGCAGCGGTTCTGTCGACGGTATCCGCGTCCGCCTATGAAACCGTATTCCGCTATCCCGCAGGAAGCGGAACCATGCTCCAGGTGGATTACGACGCTTCCGACAAGACGCTGTATATCTCCGGCGCAGGCGACGGCGTGACGCTGGACGACAGGGACAATCTCAATTTCTGGGCGAATCACCTGGTCACTCCCTGGTACAAGTACCGCAACGTGGTCAAAAAGATACGCTTCAGACGAGGCGTCAGGACGGTTCTTCCCGGCTATTTCGAGGATTTCTCCCAGCTCACCGAGGTCTATATCCCGGAGACAGTCACCAAGATCTACACCGAGGTCTTTGACAACTGCCCGAAGCTCAGCAAGGTCTACTACGAGGGGACGGACCAGGCGAAGAACCAGATCGAGATCTATGACAACACGCTCTATGACAAGCGGCCGGACACGTCCTTCTGGAGGAGCCTGGAGAAGAATTCCGCGGGCTGCCGGTATTACTCCCTGACCGACAGCGTCCTGAGTCTCAACGGCACCAGATTCAGCGTCATCCGCACGGCCCTTTTCCAGGAGTACGAGCTGGGGAATATATACGGGAGATCCTGGGACAACGACGTCTGGGAGTTCGATCTGGACACGGACGGGGAATACGACATTTCCGTGACGCTCCAGTGGTCCCCCTCCGGGTATTATCTGAACTCGGGCGAACTGAAAACACTGGAGACGGCCTCCGTCGACCGCTGGACGCTGGAGGCCGACGAGGAATACAGGGACTTCTGCCTGGATACGCGGCAGTACTTCAGCAGAAGCATCACCGTCGCCCTGTTCGAGTACGTGGAACTCAGCGAGGAATGCACCTTCTCGCTGAAGAACGTCAGAGACTACACCTACACGGGCAGCCAGATCCGTCCCGCCACGGTACTGAAATACGGCTCGAAGACGCTGATCAAGGGGACGAACTACGTCATCTGCTCCTACCGGTACAATATCAACGCGGGAACCGCCCAGATCACGGCGCTGGGCAAGGGCCGATACACCGGAAAGATCTCGACGACCTTCCGGATCGTTCCCAAGAAGGTCACGCCCGTGATCAAGGTCAAAAAACAGGCGGTATACAGCGGCGCCTATGAGAAGCCGGTTCTGGAGGTGACCGCCGACGGCAAGGTTCTGGCTTCCTCCGCCTACGGCGTCAGCGTGATCTCCGGAGGCAGGATCGTCGGACCCTCCAAAGCGAAGGTCACGCTGAAGGGCAACTATTCCGGCAGCGCGGCGGTCAGCTACAAGGTGCTTCCGCGTCCGACGAAGATCACCTCCCTGGCGGGAGGCGCGAAGAGCCTGGTCATCCGGTGGACTGCCGTCTCGCCGCAGACCAACGGCTACGAGGTTCAGATCGCGAGGGACAAGTCCTTCAAGCAGTTACTGAAAAAACGCAATATCGCAAAGCCCGCCATCGTCAGGCTCAATCAGACGGAGCTTCCCGCGAAGACGGCCTGTTACGTCCGGATCAGGACGTACAAGATCCGCAGCGGGGTCAAGTACTACTCCTCCTGGTCCGCGGCGGTATCGGCTTCCACGAAATAACCGGCGGACGGAGAGGCGTACATGCTGGAGATCAGTCAGCTGAAGCTGCCCGCGGGATCGGATCCCGCGGGTCTTGAACACAAAATCAGAAGGATTCTCCGCCTGGAGGCCGGCGCGCCGCTGAGGTGGGAGATCAGCCGCCATTCGGTGGACGCCAGACAGCGTCCCCTGATCTACGACGTCTACACGGTGCTGGCGGACGCCGGGAGAGAGGCGGAGAGACGCTGCGCCGGCAGGGCCGCGAAGAACCGTGTCCGCGTCGTCGAAAAGAAGAAATACGCGTTCCCGGCCATCGGAAGGGAGCGGGCGGAGGCGGCGCCCCCGCCGGTCGTCGTCGGCTTCGGCCCCGCCGGCATCTTCTGCGCGCTGGAGCTGGCGGAGCACGGCTTCCGTCCCGTGGTCCTGGAGCGGGGCGCCCCTGCGGAGGAGAGAGTCGAGGCGGTGAGACGTTTCTGGAGCACCGGAAGGCTGGATCCTTCCTCCAACGTCCAGTTCGGCGAGGGAGGGGCCGGCACCTTTTCGGACGGCAAGCTCACCACCAGCGTCCGGGATCCGGAGGGACGAGGCGCCCGCGTCAGGGAGCAGTTCGTCGGCGCGGGGGCTCCTCCCGAGATCCTCTATGAGCAGTACCCTCACATCGGCACGGACCGACTGAGGGAGGTGGTCGTCTCTCTCAGGGAGAAGCTGATCCGCCTGGGAGGCGAGATCCGTTTTCATGCCAGAGTCACGGACCTTGTCCTGTCGGAGGGGAGGATCCGCGGCGTGGAGGTTCTCGATGAGAACACCGGGCAGAAAAGCGTCCTGCCGGCGGAGGCGGTCGTCCTGGCTCCCGGGCACAGCGCGAGGGACACCGTGAGGATGCTTCTCGGACATGGGGTCCCGATGGCGCAGAAACAGTTCGCCGTGGGGCTGCGGGTTTCCCATCCCCAGTCCCTGATCGACCGGAGACAGTACGGGGACCGGGACGAAGAGGAAAGAGGGGAGAGAGCCCTGCCCCACGCCAGCTACAAGCTGACGGCGAGGGCCTCCTCCGGCCGGGGCGTGTACAGCTTCTGCATGTGTCCGGGCGGCTATGTCGTCGACGCGTCCTCGGAGAGAGGCCGCCTTGCCGTCAACGGCATGAGCGATTACGCGAGAGATTCCGGGCGGGCGAACAGCGCCGTGGTCGTCACGGTGGGGCCGGAGGAATTCGGGTCGGACGAGATTCTCGCCGGCATGCGCTTTCAGGAGAAGCTGGAGGAGAAGGCGTTCCGGCTCGCGGACGGGAAGATCCCCGTGGAGGACTACCGGACCTTCGAGAGGCTTTTCCGCGAAGGAGACGCCGGAGGTGAGACGCCGGTACTGCAGGGCAGGGAGCTGACGGAGGAAGAGAAGGAGGCGCTCTGCCTCAGGGGGCGGGCCGCCATCGCGCCGGTCCACGATCTGATGGAGCGATCCATGACCCGCGATTTTATCGAGGGCATGAACCTCTTTGAGAAGAGCTATCCGGGCTTTACCGGGGAGGACGCGTGGGTCTGCGGCATCGAGAGCCGGACCTCGTCGCCGGTCCGGATCCTGCGGGACGAGGAAGGCCAGTCGGAGATCCGGGGGCTCTTCCCCTGCGGCGAAGGCGCGGGATATGCCGGGGGCATCATGTCCGCGGCGATGGACGGCCTGAGAATCGCGGAGGCCGTAGCGCGGCTGTATCTGCCGCGGCAGGAGAGCGGGACATAAAAAAACGCATCCAAAGGGGCGCGGGAGCGCCTGAGGGAATGCGCAGAATCCTAAGTTTCGCCGCGCGTCTTATGAGCGCCGGCGGTTCCATTTCGGGAGAAAACCATGACACAGCTGATTACTTCACTGGAAACCGTACTGGAGATGATCGCCCAGATCGGGATCATCCTTCTCGAGGCGTTCGGAATTTTCGTTCTGATCTCCACGGCCCTCCGCTGCTTTATCCGCTGGATCGGACATGACGAGGCCATGCGTCTCGATCTGGCCCAGGGGATCGCGCTGGCGCTGGAATTCAAGATGGGCGGGGAGGTCCTGAGAACCGTGATCGTCCGGGAATGGAAGGAGCTGGGGATCCTCGGCGCGATCATCGTGCTGAGAGGCCTTTTGACCTTCCTGATCCACTGGGAGATCAAACATGAGGAGGAAGCCCTGGAAAAGGTCAGAAGCCGCCGAAGCGGGGACCCGGATTAAGAGCCGGATCCCGCGCCGGATTTACACGCCGTAGGAGGGCCAGAACATGTCTCTGGCGTAGCTTCCGCGCGTGGCGTTTTCCCAGTCGATATTGCCGGGCTGCTCGAAGTTCGAGCAGAAATACACGGCCGCGTCGTAGGCGCCTTCCGCGGTATCCGGCACGCTCTGCAGAAGCGAGAGGGTGTAGGTGTAGACATTTTCCAGCTCGTATTCAAGATAGCGAAGCTGTCCCTCCAGGGACGAGGCCTCATATCCCGCGGACGAGCAGTAGGAGTAAAGCTCCGAAAGACGGCTGCCGCCCCACTGGCAGATTCCGTAGAACGAGCCGCCGCTTGCGTCGGGGTTCATGGTGCATTCCTGATAGATGTTTCCCATGACGCCGCAGGCGGCCGCGCTGTTAAGTCCGACGGAGCCGGTCAGGTATTCGTAGATCCGGTCGGAGTTGCTTCCGTCCGCGGAAGCGGCCGCCGGACCCATCGCCGCGGCTGTCAGACATGCCGTCAGAAACAGGACGGCCGTTTTTCGGAGAACCTTGTTGATTAAAGAAGTTTTTACTGTTATATTCATAAAATGTGCTTTCCTTTCCTGTGTTTGGAATTCTTCTGAACCCGGGGACCGGGTGAGAACTCCAAGAATGTAACACAATCGTAATAAATTGTAAACAAATATTTATTTGTTCGCAAAAAGTTCACAATACTTACATATAATACATCATGCGGTCTTCAGAGAAGAATCAGGACAGACTAACAGAAAGACGTTTTATCCGTTTCGCGTTTCACGCGGTACCGGAAATAATGCAGTTCCAGCTGGTGACCAAGGGGGCGCTGGCGCTGGCGCTGTTCGGGCTGAGGAAGCTCGCGCAGCTGCTCATGAAGGGAGGCGGCTTCTCCGCCATCACGTCCTCGGATCTTGTCAGGATCCTCAGGACCTGGCAGGGCTGGCTGCTGATCATCCTTCTGATGCTGATCCTGTTCCTCTACACCGCCATGGAGATTCACGCGCAGATTATCAACAGCGCCAACATCATGGACGGGAAGCGGACGAACATTCCGAAATCCTTCGCGGAGGGATTTCTCGCCCTCAGGGCCTTCGTGAGTCCGGGAGGAATACCGCTGATCATCTTCATATCGCTGGCGGTTCCGCTCACGGGAGTCGGCTACACGATTTCCCTGACGCGCGATTTCCATCTTCCGAACTTCATCACCTCGGTCATTTTCTCCACGCCGTGGATGATGGTCCTCTACGCGGTCGGAATCGCGGCCGTGCTCTGGTTCTCCGTCATCAACACCTACACCTTTCCCGGCGTGGTGCTGGGGCACCTCAGCGTGAAGGAAGCGAAGAAGCGCTCGACGGAGATCGTCAGGGCGCACAAGGCGGATTACATCCGCTATTTCCTGCCGCTCGTGCTGATTGAGCTTGTGGCTTCGCTGGCGGCGGAATTTCTTTTCGACAATCTTCCCGCGATGATCACGGCGAGGTTCGGCTTTTTCGGGAGAACCTCCCACGTGGTGGTGCTGTTTCTGGGGCTGGCCGGAGATATCGTGCAGATCCTCCTCAGCATGCTGCTGGCGTCCGTGATGATTCTTCTCGTCACGGTTCTCTTCCGCCTGTATACCGAGGAGCAGATCGCCCTGAACGAGAAGAAGCTGGAATACGTCAGGATCAGACCGGCCTTCCAGATCGCGGCGGCCGCGGCGGTATGCGTCGTCGGCGCTGTGATCATGGAATTTTTCTACTCGGACCTGCTCCGCAGCTCGGACGTACAGGTGATCGCCCACAGGGCGGGCGGCGATCTGGCCGCGGAGAATTCCCTGGAGGGCCTGGTCCTGGCGGCCGGAGCCGGCGCCTACGGCAGCGAGATCGATATCCAGCGGACCGCCGACGGGTACTACGTCGTGAACCACGACGCCAATTTCGCCCGTCTCTGCGGCGACTCCAGAAAATCGACGGATATGACGCTGGACGAGGTCAGGAAGCTGACCATTTCCAACAAATGGAACGGCAGGACCTTCACCGCGCCGGTCGCCACGCTGGAGGAGATGCTTGACGGCGTCGCCGAGGCGGGGGACGTGCTCTTCATCGAACTGAAGGGCAGCACCGCGGATGAGAAAATGGCGGACGACGTGGTCGCCATGCTGAAGGAAAGAAATCTTCTGGGGAACTGTGTCGTCATTTCCCTCAAGAGAAATCTGATCGCCTACACGGAAACCACCTATCCGGAGGTGAATACCGGCCTTCTCTACTATCTGGGCTACGGGGAATCCGCCGGCATCGTCGCGGATCTTCTGATCATGGAGGAGGACGTGGCGACAGAGAGCAACGTCGACAACGCCCACCGGTTCGGAAAAACCGTCGTGGTCTGGACGGTCAACGGCAGGACCAGCATGGAAAAGTTTCTGGACAGCAAGGCGGACGCCATCATCACGGATCACGTGGAGGAGGCCCTGGCGTGCCGTGAAGAGCTGAACAACAGAAGCGATACCGAAAAGATACAGACATTTCTGAAGAACTATCTGCCGTGAGAGGCAGGAAAAACATCTGTCCGCCTCCGGGAGGAGCCGGAGGCACCAACTGTCAGGGAAGGAAGAAACAGACATGGCAAAATACCGTACGAGTTACCGCCGGAGATCGGGAAGACGAAAGCTGATGATCGCGCTGGTCGTGTGCCTGATTGTGCTCGCCGCGCTTGCGGCCGCGATGTTTATCTACCCGATGCTGCTTCCCAGGGTGGATCCCTTCGACTATATCAACGTGGAGTTTTCGGGCGACACGGGGAGCGGCACCGCCTCCGTCGTGCCGAGGACGGATCTCGTGGGGGCGGATACCGGCAAGATCCGCTACACCCTCTCGAAGGACAGCGGACTGGTCCAGGGCGAGGCCGTCACCGTGACCGCGGAGAGCCGCGCCTACAGGCTCACCGAGTATGAGAAGACCTACAACGTCAGCGGACTCAACGAGTATCTGACGGACGCGGCGGATCTTTCCGACGCGGCGATCATGCTGATGCACGAGAAATCGGAGGCGGTATTCCAGCTGAATTTCGGAGATCCCTCCGACTCCTTCGGAGTCACCAACGAGCTGGCGTCCAACCAGCCTGTGCGGCTCTGGCTCCTGACCTCCGACAGCGGGAATATCCTCTACGACGTCTACAAGGCCTCCTTCAGGTCCTACAACAGCAGCACGGAGCGCTACGACGGGCCGGAGAAGACGGTGTTCCTCGTCGCCCACTATGAGAATGTCAAGGTCAACCCGCTGGACACCAGCAGCTTCACCTTCGACACCTGCATGTACGACGGCGACGTCATCAGCCTGGGCAGCGACGCCGTGTACGACAGCGTCGTGACGGGCTACGCCTCGCTGAAAGCGGCGAAGGCCGCCCTGATCGACGGCGCGGACACCGGAAAGAACTTCACCTACCGGAAGCTCGACTGAGGCGGAACAGCCCGTATTCCGGCGGAGAGGAGCGGGCACGTGCCCGGCACGGCCGCCTGTGCCGCGGCTGTCGGCCGTTTAATGGGCGTTAAATATTTCGACTGTAATTTATAATGGTTTTACGGCGATTTAAAGCGTCTTATATCGGTAATATAATACTGAATTCCGGGTGGTTTCCGAGCCTCCCGGAATTCGTTTTTTTTCCAGTTTTTTGGGGAGTTTGACGATATTTCGTGTCCATTACTGACAGAATTCACAAAAGTATTTTTTGATGCATTTTTAGAAGTGAAAATGTTTTGGGTATATGTTATAAATAATAATGATATATTTTGACAGATATGTCAGCGGTTATATCTCCAGTTGTACTGCGGCGTATCCGCCGCTATCGGCCCTCGGGCTGAATTTACAGGAAAGGGAAGGTGTTTATGGCTAAACTAAGTGAAAGTGCTGCGATGACGATCACTGAGATCTGCGATCGCTACAGGGATGAGAAGACGCCCCTGATGATGATCCTCAGTGATATTCAGCGGGAGTACGGCTACATCCCACTTGAGGTGCAGGAGCTCGTTTCCAGGAAGACCGGAATCTCTGTCGCCGAGATCTACGGAGTCGTCACATTCTACTCCTTCTTCTCGCTGACGCCGAAGGGCAAGTACGTGATCGGCTGCTGCCTCGGAACAGCCTGCTACGTCAAGGGCGCCCAGCAGGTGATCGACAAGTTTTCCGAGATCCTCAAGATCGGTCCCGGCGGAACGACGGAGGACGGACTTTTCACGCTTGACGCACTCAGATGCATCGGCGCCTGCGGCATCGCCCCGGCTGTCAGCATCAACGGAACGGTTTATCCGAAGGTCAGCGTGGACCAGGTAGCCAAGATCATCAAGGAATTGAAAGATAAGGAAGGAGCGGCGGCATGATTGCAACAGCGGAACAGTTAAAAGAAAAAACCGTTGCATGTACAAAGTGTCTGGACGACAAGATCAATGGATCGGACGGAAAGCGCCACATCGTGCTCTGCGGCGGTACCGGATGTCTTTCAAGCCACTCCCAGGAGATCAAGGAGAAATTCGACGAGATCCTGAAGGAGAAGGGCCTTGACGGACAGGTCACCGTCAATATCGTCGGATGCTTCGGCTTCTGCTCGCAGGGACCGTTCGTCAAGATCTACCCGGAAGACACCCTCTACCGCATGGTCAAGATCGAGGACGCCCTTGAGATCGTCGAGTCCGACATCATCGGCGGCAAGGTGGTCGAGAGACTTCTCTACGTCGATCCGGTCACGAAGGAGAAGGTCTCCAAGCAGGACGACATCAATTTCTACAAGAAGCAGCGCCGCGTGGCCCTTCACGGCTGCGGCGTCATCAATCCCGAGGACATCAACGAAGCGCTCGGCATGGGCGCCTTCCAGGGCCTCCAGAGGGCTCTTTCCATGACCCAGCAGGAGGTCATCGACGAAGTGATCAAATCCGGACTCCGCGGACGCGGAGGCGGCGGCTTCCCCGCGGGACGCAAGTGGCAGTTCGCCTATAACGTCCAGTCCGATCAGAAGTACGTCGTCTGCAACGGCGACGAAGGCGATCCCGGCGCGTTCATGGACCGCAGTATCCTCGAGGGAAATCCCCTCGCCGTCATCGAAGGCATGATGATCGCCGGCTACGCGTTCGGCGCTTCCGAGGGATATTTCTACGTCAGAGCGGAGTACCCGATCGCGGTCAAGAGACTGAAGCTCGCCATCGAGCAGGCCAGGGAAGCCGGACTCCTCGGAAAGAACATTCTCGGCTCCGATTTCAGCTTTGACTGCAGCATCCGTCTCGGCGCGGGCGCTTTCGTCTGCGGCGAGGAGACCGCCCTCCTGAATTCCATCGAGGGCAAGCGAGGCATGCCGAGACCCCGTCCGCCTTTCCCGGCGGTGAAGGGACTCTGGGGCAAGCCGACCTGCGTCAACAACGTCGAGACGCTGGCCTGCGTGCCGTACATCCTGAGAAACGGCGCGGATGACTTCGCCTCCGTCGGCACCGAGAAGTCCAAGGGAACCAAGGTCTTCGCCCTCGGCGGAAAGGTCAACAACGTCGGCCTGGTGGAGGTCCCCATGGGAACCACGCTCCGCGAGCTGATCTACGACATCGGCGGCGGAATCCCCAACGGCAAGAAGTTCAAGGCGATCCAGACCGGCGGTCCGTCCGGCGGATGCCTCACGGAGGAATACCTGGACGAGCCGATCGACTTCGACAACCTTGTCTCCAAGGGATCCATGATGGGCTCCGGCGGCGCCATCGTCATGGACGAGGACAACTGCATGGTCGACGTCGCGAAGTTCTACATGGAATTCATCTGCGACGAGTCCTGCGGAAAGTGCACGCCGTGCCGCATCGGCACCAAAAGAATGCTCGAGATCCTGACCAGGATCACCGAGGGCAAGGGCACCATGCAGGATCTCGACGAGCTCGACGAGCTCAGCCAGACCGTCAAGTCCAACTCTCTGTGCGCCCTGGGCCAGACGTCAGCGAACCCGATTACGTCCACGCTGACCCACTTCAGGGATGAGTACCTCGCTCATATCATTGACAAGAAGTGCCCGGCGCATGTCTGCAAGAACCTGATGGAATACCGCATCGATCCCGAGAAGTGCATCGGCTGCGGCATGTGCGCGAAGAACTGCCCGGCCAACTGCATCACGCGGACGGACTACATCGCCCCGAACCACAAGCTCGCCTCGATGGTCATCGACGCCTCGAAGTGCGTGAAGTGCGGTTCCTGCATCAGTTCCTGCAAATTCAAGGCTATCTCAAAGGTCTGAGAGGAGGTATAGAGAATGTCTTTGGTCAATATTAAAATTGAAGGCGTGCCCTATCAGGTAGAAGCAGGACTGACGATCCTGGAGGCAGCCAGAAAGTGCGGCTACGAAATACCTTCCTTATGCACCTTCAATCACGGTGAGTGCAATCAGGGATCCTGCCGCGTATGTCTTGTGGAGGCGACCGGCGCGAGAGGTCTCGTGGCCAGCTGCGTATATCCCGTCAACGAGGGAATGGAAATCCGCATCTCCTCTCCGAAGGCGACCGAGGCGAGAAGGCGGAGCATCGAGCTCCTTCTCTCCAACCACAACATGAACTGCCAGCAGTGCGAGAAGAACGGCAAGTGCGAGCTGCTCTACGCGGCGCAGCAGACCGGCGCGAGAGAGAACGCCTATCAGGGCGTACACTCCGAGACCTATCTCGACGAGCTGGCTCCCGGTCTCGTGAGAGACACCTCGAAGTGCATCCTCTGCGGACGCTGCATCGCCAGATGCTCGAACGCTCACGGGCTCGGCATTCTCGGCTTTGAGAACCGCGGCTTCAAGACCTTCGTGTCCCCGGCCCAGAACAGAAGCTTCGCCAACTCGCCCTGCATCCAGTGCGGCCAGTGCGTCAGCGTCTGCCCGACCGGCGCTCTCATGGAGCACTCCGAGATCGGCAGGATCGACGAGGCCTTCAAGCAGGGCAAGCATGTGGTGATCCAGGCGGCCCCGGCCGTCAGAGCCGCTCTCGGCGAGGAATTCGGCTATCCGGTCGGAACGCCCGTCACCGGCAAGATGATCGCGGCCATGCGCCGTCTCGGCTTTGAGAGAGTCTACGACGTCAATTTCGGCGCCGACCTCACCATCATGGAAGAGGGGACGGAGCTGCTTCACAGACTGACGGAGGGCGGCGTCCTTCCGATGATCACCTCCTGTTCTCCGGGATGGGTCAACTACGCCGAGTACAACTACGGCGATCTGCTTCCGCACCTCTCCAGCTGCAAGTCCCCGCACCAGATGCAGGGCGCAGTGATCAAGTCTTACTGGGCGCAGGAGAAGGGCTATGATCCGAAGGACGTCTTCGTCGTCTCCGTCATGCCCTGCGTCGCGAAGAAATTCGAGAAGGAAAGAGATCAGCTGAAGGTCAACGGCATCCCGGATGTCGACGCCGTCATCACGACGCGCGAGCTCGCCAGGATGATCCGCAGGGGCGGCATCATGTTCAACCGTCTCCCGGACGAGGAGTGGGATCAGGACATCATGGGCGATTACACCGGCGCGGGCGTCATCTTCGGCGTCACCGGCGGCGTTATGGAAGCGGCTCTGAGAACCGTTTACTTCAAGCTCACCGGCAAGGAAAAGGAACAGATCACCTTCGAAGAGGTCCGCGGCCATGACGCCGGAATCCGCGAAGCGTCCATCGACATCAACGGAACCGTCATCAACGTGGCGATCGCCTCCGGCATGAAGAGCGCCAGCGTCCTTCTCGACGAGATCCGCGAGGGCAAGTCGAAGTACCAGTTCATCGAGATCATGGGATGCCCGGGCGGCTGCATCAACGGCGGCGGACAGCCCTACGTCCGGACCAACTTCCTTCCGAACGAGGACGACGACATCCTTGACACTTACAAGGAAAAGAGAGCGAAGGCTCTTTACAGCGAAGACGAGAGACAGACGCTGCGCCAGTCCCACAACAACCCGCAGATCATCGAGCTCTACGAGAAGTATCTCGGCGAGCCGAATTCTCACAAGGCCCATGAGCTCCTGCATACGACCTATGCGGCGAGAGAAGGGTTTGCTGACTGAGGCAAAATCCTGTCACTTTGATTCGGAAATGAAACAACAGACGGAACAGCGGGGGATTACCTCCGCTGTTCTTTTTGGCCGGGGACAGACCCGGCGGGAACGGCTCTCCCGCAGATGATGTTTTCAAAGCCCCTGCAGGGACCGGTTCCCGCGCGTGACATGGCGCGGACGGAGAGCATTTTCCTCGCGTGACGGGGCGCGGCGGAAGATAAAATGTGGCATCTTACCGGGAATATGTTACAATATACCGGTAGACGCCAAGTCCGACGCGTGAGACATTTTTCAGAAAGGACGGATGGAGATGGAAAGACCTCACAGCAGAAAAAAGACAGTGGTTGAAGGAACGGCAGAAGTGAAAAAAGGCGAGAAGCTAGAGGATTCCGTTCAGGCAGGGCAGGGCGACGCGCCCTTCGCCACGGCCGCGGAAAAGCAGGAGGATGAAAAATGAGTGACTACCGCAGGACATTGAATCATACCGGAAAGACATGGCGCAGGGCGCTTCCGTCGAAGCTTCTGCTCGTCCTGACGGCGCTGCTGCTGCTGGCCCTCGGCACCGCCGCGGCCGTATCCGCCGGAACGGATACCAATTACAGCGGCGTCAATCCGGACGTCAGCAAAAAGGCGCGGGCCAAGTATACGAAGCTCAAGGGGAAGGGACGGGACGACGTCACGATCATGATCTACATGATCGGAACGGACCTTGAGAGCCAGAACGGAATGGCGACCTCCGACCTCAACGAGATGCTCTATTCCGGTCTCAGCAACAACAGGGTCAACCTCTTCGTCCAGACCGGCGGCTGCAAGCGCTGGAGAAATTCGGTGATTTCAGCGGGCAAAACCCAGCGCTGGAGTCTGACGGGCAGCGGACTGGAACTGCAGGATACGATGAAGGCCCAGACGATGACGTCGCCCTCGGTCCTCGCCGATTTCATCCGCTACTGCGCCGACGAGGCTCCCGCGGACCGCTATATCCTGATCTTCTGGGATCACGGCGGCGGATCCGTCAGCGGCTACGGCTACGACGAGACCTATCCCAACGACTCGATGGACATCGGCGAGATCAGCCAGGCTCTCAAGGCGGGCGGCGTCAGCTTTGACTTCGTCGGCTTCGACGCGTGCCTGATGTCGACCCTCGAGACCGCGATCGCCGTGGAACCCTACGCGGACTACATGATCGCCAGCGAGGAATCCGAGCCCGGGACCGGCTGGTACTACACCAACTGGCTGAAGCTCCTTGACGACAATTCCTCGACCAATACCCTCAATCTCGCCCGCCAGATCATCGACGATTTTGTGGCCGCCTCGGCGAAAATCAGTCCGCGGAGCCAGACCACCCTCTCCATCGTCGATCTGGCCGAGCTGAAGGGCACCGTCCTGCGCGAGCTGGGCGATTTCGGCAGCGAGCTGCTGACACAGTTGGAGGGAAAGCAGTATCAGAACGTGGCCGTGGCGAGAAACGGCACCCGCGAGTTCGCCCAGAGCCAGAGACTTGACCAGGCCGACCTGGTGGATTTCTGCAATCGTCTCGGCACGAAGGAGGCGAAGGAGCTCTCCGCCGCCATCCAGAACGCGGTCAAGTACAACCGCGTGAACCAGATCACGAACGCCTACGGACTGAGCATCTATTTCCCGAATTCCAGCCTGAAATCCATCAACTCCATGCTCCGCCTCTATGAGGACATCGGCATGGACGAGAGCTGGAGCGACAGCGTCCGCGCCTACGCCACGCTGGAATCCTCCGGACAGGTGGCTTCCTCCGCGGGCTCGGCCTACGGCGGCTCGGGCAGTCTGCTCGACCTCCTGCTCGGAGGCGGCGGCAGCACCGCCCAGACCTACGCCGGATCGGGCGCGGGCTACGGCGGACTCGATCTTTCGAGCCTCTTCGGCGGAAATACCTACAGTTCGTACGGCGACATGGGCGTCGAGGACATCTATTCGCTCCTCGCCGGCGGTTCCTCCGGCTACGGCTCCGGAAACGCCTACGCCCAGAGCAGTTCGGGCTCCTACGACCAGCTTCTGTCCCAGCTTCTCGGCGGCTACACCACTACCGGCGGGACGAACTACGGCGGACTCGACATTTCCAGCCTTCTCGGAGGCTATACGGGAGGCGGGTTCGACAGCTACGGCGGCAGCTCCTACAGCTCCTACGGATCGGACAATTCCTCCATCGCGGACAGCCTTCTCAGCCTGGCCGCCGACATGCTCCTCAGGACGCCTCCCATCAGCGCCGAGACCCTGGCCCTGACGGAGAAGGACGGACAGCAGGTCCTCGTTCTGGCGGAAGATACCTGGGAGAAGGTAGTGGCGGCGGATCTCAACGTCTTCATGGACGACGGCAAGGGCTATCTCGACCTGGGCCTGGACAATGTCGCGGAGTACAACGACGACGGCGATCTGATCGACAGCTGGGACGGCACCTGGATCACGCTTCAGGGACAGCCCGCGGCCGTCTATCCCATCAGCGACGAGGACGACGATGAGGACGGCCTCTACGTCACCCGCAAGTTCATCCCCGCGCTGCTCAACGGAAAGCGCGTCAACCTGATCGTCGAGTTCAACGAAGAGACGGGAGAGGACAGCGTCCTCGGAGCGCAGAGCGTGACGGAAACCGGCGTGGTCGGCAAGGGCTACACCGAGATGAACGGCGGCGACGAGATCGTCCTGGTCTGCGATTACTACAATTATCAGGGTGAATTTACGGCCCAGTACACGTTGGGAGACCCCATCACGGTCCCCGAGGACTGCGTGCTGACCCTGGCCAACATGGAAATCACGGGCGGAGAGGGAAGCAGGTTCCTTTACACCTACCGCCTGACCGATATCTATCAGGCGCACAGCTGGCTCCCGATGACGGAGGCCTGAGAGGCAACGGGACGCGGTGAGCAGCCGGCGGCAGAGGCGGAATATGGCAGGCAGACAATCGAACATCAGAATACTTCTCGCCGGTCTGAAGGACGGCCTTCCGATCGGAGCCGGCTACTTCGCCGTCGCCTTTTCTCTGGGAATCGCCGCCAGAAGCGCCGGAATCACGGCCCTGCAGGGCTTTGTCATGAGCGCGCTCAACAACGCCTCATCCGGTGAATACGCCGGCATCGCCGCGATCCGGAGCAGCGCTCCCTACTGGGAGCTGGCGGTCCTGATGGTGATCGCCAACGCGCGCTATCTGCTCATGAGCACGGCTCTGAGCCAGCGGCTGTCTCCGGAGACCTCCATCGGGCACAGGATGCTGATCGGCTTCAACATCACCGATGAGCTCTTCGGGATCGGAGTGGCCAGGCCCTATCCGCTTGAGCCTCTCTATCTCTACGGGGCCTACCTGTTCACCATCCCCTGCTGGGCTTCCGGCACGGCGCTCGGAATCGAGGCGGGAAACCTCCTGCCTCCCGCCGTGACGGAGGCGCTCAGCGCGGCGATTTTCGGCATGTTTATCGCGGTGGTGGTCCCTCCGGGGAGAAAGAACCGGACCATCCTCGCCGTGGTGCTGATCAGCTTTTCGGTCAGCATCGTTTTCTCGATGATTCCGGGCATCTCCGGGCTGTCGGAGAGCATGAGAATCATCATCCTGACCCTGGCCATCTCGTCCGCGGCGGCGCTGCTGAAGCCGGTGCCGGCGGAGAACGGGAGCGGCGGAGCTGCGTAAAGGAGAGACGTCATGACGCATTCCGTGTGGATTTACATCCTGGTGATGGCGGCTGTCAGCTATCTGCTGAGAGCCCTGCCCATCACGCTGATCCGCGGACAGATCAGAAACCGTTTCATCCGTTCCCTGCTGTACTATCTTCCCTATGTGACGCTCTCCGTCATGACGGTGCCCGCCATCTTCGGCGTGGCCGCCAACCCGCTGCGCGGGGCGGCCGCCCTGGCAGCCGCCTGTGCGGCCGCCTGGACGACGTCGAATCTTTTTCTCTCCGCGGCGGTGGCCTGCGCGACGGTATTTCTGACCGGCCTTCTCTGAAGAGAGGGCGGCTCCGGCGGGACTCCGTCCGGGAGGACGGCCTGCCCGCATGGCTTCCGTCTGAGAGGACGGCCTGCCCGCACAGCCTTCGTCTGAGTGGACGGCCTGTCCGCACGGCTTCCGTCTGAGAGGACGGCCTGTCCGAACAGCCTTCGTCTGAGAGGACGGCTTGTCCGAACAGCCTTCGTCTGAGAGGACGGCCTGTCCCCACGGCCTCCCGGGAGAAACGAACCCGGGAATATATCAATTCCGGAATATCGATTGATACCCGCCGCACTTCATAGTGGGCGAAGGCGGTTTTTCGAGTGCAAATGCCTGTCATTTGCGGCAGAAAACCGCAGACGGCCGTGATTTGTGCCCGCCGGTATAAAAGGATTTGAGGCATGTGGATTGACGGACATGAAAGAAATGTTTATAATACACACCAGTGCAGTTAATCAAGTATTTTTATAGAAAGAGGTTATACATATGGCACAGATCGATTTAACGAAATACGGCATCAGCGAAACGCAGGAAATCGTCTACAATCCTTCTTATGAGTTCCTCTTCGAAGAGGAGATGAAGCCCGGTCTCGAGGGCTTTGACAAGGGCGTCCTGACCGAGCTCGGAGCCGTCAACGTCATGACCGGCATCTACACCGGCCGTTCGCCCAAGGACAAATACATCGTCATGGACGAGAACTCCAAAGATACGGTCTGGTGGACCACCGACGAGTACAAGAACGACAACCACCCGATGAGCGAGGAGACCTGGGCCGAGGTCAAGAAGCTTGCCGTCAGCGAGCTCACGGGCAAGAGGCTTTTCGTCGTCGACGCCTTCTGCGGCGCCAACAAGGACACCCGCATGGCGATCCGTTTCATCATGGAAGTCGCGTGGCAGGCCCATTTCGTCAAGAACATGTTCATCGTCCCGACCGCCGAGGAGGAAGCTTCCTTCGAGCCGGATTTCGTGGTCTACACCGCTTCCAAGGCGAAGGTTGACAACTACAAGGAGCTCGGCCTTAACTCCGAGACCTGCGTCGCCTTCAATATCTCCAGCCGTGAGCAGGTCATCCTGAACACATGGTACGGCGGCGAGATGTAGAAGGGCATGTTCTCCATGATGAACTATTACCTGCCGCTGAAGGGCATCGCCGCGATGCACTGCTCCGCCAATACCGATATGGAAGGAAAGAACACCGCCATCTTCTTCGGCCTTTCCGGAACGGGCAAGACCACCCTTTCCACCGACCCGAAGAGACTTCTGATCGGCGACGACGAGCACGGCTGGGACGACAACGGCGTCTTCAACTTCGAGGGCGGCTGCTACGCCAAGGTCATCAATCTTGACAAGGATTCCGAGCCGGACATCTACAACGCGATCAAGCGCAACGCCCTGCTCGAGAACGTCACCGTCGACGCGGAAGGCAAGATCGACTTCGCCGACAAGAGCGTCACGGAGAACACGCGCGTGTCCTATCCGATCGACCACATTGAAAAGATCGTCAAGAACGTCAATCCGGTTTCCGCCGGCCCGGACGCCGAGAACGTCATCTTCCTTTCCGCGGATGCGTTCGGAGTCCTTCCGCCGGTCTCCATCCTCACGCCGGAGCAGACGAAGTACTACTTCCTGAGCGGCTTCACGGCAAAGCTTGCCGGCACGGAGCGCGGCATCACGGAGCCGACCCCGACCTTCTCGGCCTGCTTCGGTCAGGCGTTCCTCGAGCTTCATCCGACGAAGTACGCGGACGAGCTTGTCAGAAAGATGGAGAAGAGCGGAGCGAAGGCCTATCTGGTCAACACCGGCTGGAACGGAACCGGCAAGAGAATCTCCATCAAGGATACCCGCGGCATCATCGACGCGATCCTGAACGGTGACGTTCTCAAGGCTCCGACCAAGAAGATTCCGTACTTCAACTTCGAGGTTCCGACGGAGCTTCCGGGCGTCGATTCCGGCATCCTGGATCCGCGCGACACCTACGCCTCCGCCTCCGAGTGGGATGAGAAGGCGAAGGACCTCGCCCAGAGATTCGTCAAGAACTTCGTGAAGTACGAAGGAAATGAAGCGGGCAAGGCGCTTGTTCCGGCAGGCCCGCAGATCTGATCCACACAGACATGTCACGGGAAAGGGCACAGCAGCTGGCTGTGCCCTTTTTTAGGACAGCCGGAGGAAACGGCGTTCCGACGGAGGGACAGCAGGGAGGCAGGTTATGAAACTGGACTGCCGGCAGGCACAGAAAATGGCCGGGGAATTCGCGGAGGACAGCCTCAACGACAGGGAGCTTGCCTCCCTGCTGGCCCATGTCCGCACATGCAGGACGTGCTACGAGGAGCTTAAGACCGCGTATCTGATTTCCTATGCCCTCGACTACATGGACCGCGACAGAAACGGCGGGCTTGATATCAATGAGCTGATGGAGGAGAAAATCCGGCGGAGCGAGCTGCGGCTGCGGCGCCACCGGATGGTCGGCGCGGCTCTCTGGGCGGTGGTGGTGATTCTGTCCCTGACACTCACCGCCGTGTTTATCCGCATCATGTTCCCGTTCCTGGTGCCGTGGCTCACGGACCTGATCAACCGGCTCATCTCGTATCTCCCGCTCTGACGGGGAGAGGCCGCCTCAAGGAGGTTTTGAATCATGGGTGAAAAGCTTCTGCTGATCGACGGACACAGCATACTGTTCCGGGCTTTTTTCGGCATGCCGATCTCGATGACCGGGCCCGACGGCACACATACCAACGCCATCTACGGTTTTCTGGCGATTCTCGGGAAAGCGGTGGAGGAGGAGAAGCCCGACTGCCTGGCGGTGGCGTTCGATCTCCCGCAGCCGACCTTCCGGCATAAGCTGTATCCGGAGTACAAGGGCAACCGGAGCGCCGCTCCCGACGAATTACGCGAGCAGGTCCCGCTGATGAAGCAGATTCTGCGGGATATGGACATCCCGGTGATCTCCGCCGAGGGCTGGGAGGCCGACGATGTGCTGGGAACGTTGGCGGCCCAGGCCGAGAAGGAGGGGATGAACGTCGTCCTGATCTCGGGAGACCGGGATCTTCTCCAGATCGCCTCGGACCGGACGGAGATCGTGATCCCGCACACGAAGGGCGGCCAGACCACCTACGAACGCTATGATCCGGAGAGGGTCAGGGAGGTCTACGGCGTTGACCCGCTGAAGTTCATCGAGCTCAAGGCCCTGATGGGCGACAGCTCGGACAACGTCCCCGGTCTGCCGGGCGTCGGGCCGAAGACGGCGGAAAAGATCATGACTGCCTACGGCTCCATCGGGAACGCGAGGGAGCATGTGGAGGAGATCAAGCCCCGGAAGGCGATGGAGGCCATGCGGGATCACTACGACGACCTGCTGCTGAGCCTGGAGCTCGTGACGATCCGCAAAGACGCGCCGGTCCGGTTTGACCGGGAGGCGTTCAGGCTGGGAAACATCTACACCGAAGCCGCCTACGAGGACTTCAAGAGACTGGGATTCCGAAGCCTCCTCGGCCGGTTCGAAGCCCCCGCCGAAGAGAAGGCCGTGCCCGACGCGAAGGTGATCCGCCTGGAGGACGCCGCCGCCCTGGAAAAAGCCGTCAGGGAGGCGATCGAGGCGGGCCGCGCCGGCCTGTCGGTCATCGAAGAAAACCTGAGACTCTACGGGATCGGCCTGGCGTATGACGGAGTGCTCTGCACGGCCGTATGCGGCGGCCGGATCTCCGGCGAGGCGCTGACCGGAGCCCTTCGGGCGCTTCTGGCATCGGAGACCGGGATCTCCTGCATGAACGCGAAGCGGCTGCAGCGCCTGGTGCCTGTCCCGGACACGGACAGGCTGTTTGACTGCGTCGTCGCCGCCTATCTCCTCGATCCGCTGAAATCCGACTGGAGCAGCGACACGGTGTCCGCCGCGTATCTCTCAAAGACGATTCCGACCCGCGCGGAGCTGTTCGGCAAAAAGGACCTCGCCGCCCAGGCGGAGGAAGATGACTTCGCCGGGAAGATCTCGACGCTGGCCGCCGCCTCGGCGGACACGGCCCTCAGGGCACAGAAGCCTCTCGAGGAGGCGCTTGCGGACAGGAAGATGGGGAAGCTCTTCCGCGAGGTGGAGATGCCCCTCACCCAGGTGCTGGCGGAGATGGAAAACACCGGCATTGTGACCAGCAGGGAGGAACTGCTCCGGTACGGGGCGAGCCTGGAGTCGAGAATCAGCGGGCTCGAGAAGCGGATCTATGAGGAGGCGGGCGAGGAATTCAACATCAACAGCCCGAAGCAGCTGGGGACGATCCTGTTTGAAAAAATGGGGATGAAGGGCGGCAAGAAGACGAAGACCGGCTATTCCACCGCCGCCGACGTCCTTGAGAAGCTGGCCCCGGACCATCCGATCGTCGCGAACATCCTGGAGTACAGGACCTACACGAAGCTGAAATCCACCTACGCGGACGGACTTCCCGCCTTTATCGAAGAGGACGGGAGAATCCGCACGACCTTCCACCAGACGGTCACCGCCACGGGGCGGCTTTCCAGCGCGGATCCCAACCTGCAGAATATTCCCATGAGGGAGGAGCTGGGGCGGCAGATCCGCCGGTGTTTCTATCCCGGGGAGGGCTGCGTGTTCGTCGACGCCGATTACTCGCAGATCGAGCTTCGCATCCTGGCGCACATGTCGGGAGATGAGAAGCTGATCGACGCCTACCGGCAGGAGAAGGATATCCACCGGATCACCGCCTCCCAGGTCTTCCACGTTCCCTTCGAGGAGGTGACGGACCTCATGAGGCGAAACGCCAAGGCCGTCAATTTCGGGATCGTCTACGGGATCAGCTCCTTCGGTCTGAGCCAGGGGCTTTCCATTTCCCGGAAGGAGGCCCAGGAGTACATCGAAAAATACTTTGAGACCTATCCGAAGATCCGGCAGTTTCTCGACGGCCTGGTCTCCTTCGCCAAGGAGAACGGCTACGCCGTTTCCCTGTTCGGCAGGAGACGGCCGATCCCCGAGCTGAAGTCCTCCAATTTCATGCAGAGAAGCTTCGGCGAGCGGGCGGCGATGAACAGCCCGATCCAGGGTACCGCGGCCGATATCATGAAGATCGCGATGATCCGCGTGTGGAAGCGGCTGAAGAAGGAAGTGCCGTCCGCCAGGCTGGTGCTGCAGATTCACGACGAGCTGCTGGCGGAGGTTCCTGCGGCGGAAGCGGAGAAGGTCCGGACCATCTTCGAGGAGGAGATGGGCAGGACGGCGGATCTGAGCGTAAAGCTGGAGACGGACTGCCATATCGGGACGGACTGGTACGACGCGAAATAAGGCCGTCCGGCGCGGACGCGCGAGACAGGGGCGGCCCGTACGGGCGCGCCCGGAAAGAGGAGAAACCGTATGTACACCATCGGGGTAACAGGCGGCATCGGCGCGGGAAAATCCGAGGTGCTGGCCTATCTGGAGAAGAAGCACGGAGCCAGGGTGATCCGGCTCGACGACATCAGCCGCGGACTGCTCGTTCCCGGAACTGACGCGTACGAACGGACGGCGGAGCTTCTGGGGCGGGATATCCTTCTGGCGGACGGGAGCGTCGACCGCGGGAAAGTCGCGGAGCGGATCTTCGGGGACGAGAACCTGAGGACGAAGCTGGACGAAATCCTCCACCCCGCCGTGAAGGCGGAGGCCGTGAGGCTCATGGAGCAGGCCAGGGAGGAGGGATGCGCCCTCTTCGTGATCGAGGCCGCCCTGCTCATCGAAGATCATTATGATGCAATCTGCGACGAATTATGGTATATTTATGCGGGTGAGACCACAAGATACAGTCGTCTTGTCTCATCCAGAGGGTACAGCCGCAGGCGGATCGAGGAGACGATGGCGCGGCAGCTGTCGGACCGGGAATTCCGGGAACACACCGATTTTACGCTGGACAACGACGGCCGCTTCGAGGAGACGGCGAAGCGCATCGATTCCCGTCTGGCGGAGACCGCATCAGCATCGGCGGGGCTTTAAGCTCACGCCCGTTCCTGACGGCGGGGCGCTGATATTTTTGAAGGGTATATTCAAAGGGTAAAGAATCAGATGAAATTCTGCAGTATTGCGAGCGGAAGCAGCGGAAACTGCATTTACGCGGGGAGCTCGGCGACCTCCCTCCTTGTTGACGCGGGTATCTCCGGGAAGAGGATCGAGGCCGGGCTGAGAGGAATCGAACAGACGACGGAGGATATCGACGGGATTCTCGTCACCCACGAGCATTCCGACCACATCAAGGGACTGGGCGTCCTGGCGAGGCGCTACGGGATCCCGATCTACGCAACGGCGGGGACCATCGCCGCCATCCGGGAGTCGGGGAGCGTCGGCAAGATACCCGAGGGGCTTCTCCGGACGGTGCGGGCCGATATCCCCTTTGAGATCGGGGATCTTTCCGTCATGCCCTTCCGGGTCTCCCACGACGCGGCGGAGCCCGTCGGATACCGGATCGCCCACGAGGGAAAATCCTGCGCGGTGGCCACGGACATGGGCTGCTACGACGACTACATCGTGGAGCGGCTGCAGGGCCTCGACGTCCTCCTGCTGGAGGCAAACCATGACGTGCGGATGCTGGAGGCGGGGAGGTATCCCTACTATCTGAAGAGAAGAATCCTCGGCGAGAAGGGCCATCTGTCCAACGAGACCAGCGGCCAGCTTCTGGGAAGGCTCCTGCACGACTCCGTCCGGGAGATCTTTCTGGGGCATCTCAGCCAGGAGAACAACTACGAAGCCCTCGCCTACGAGACCGTCTGCGACGAGGTGACCTTCGGGGACAATCCGTACAGATCGAAGGACTTCAACATTTCAATCGCGCACAGGGACGTGCCGGGCGAGGCGGTGGTCTTCTGACCCGGAAGCGGGGGAGAAGAGAAGCTGCGCCGGCCTGTCGCCAGCATCGGGAAAGGATCTGCCTATGAAGCGGACAATCATCACGGTCGTGGGGAAGGACGCCGTCGGAATTATCGCGAAGGTGTGCACCTATCTGGCCGAAAACAGCTGCAACATCCTGGACATCTCCCAGACGATCACGGGAGGCTATTTCAATATGATGATGATCGCCGATCTCTCCGGATCGGACAAGACGTTTTCCGAGGTGCGGCAGGATCTCCACAGCATCGGCGAGGGGATCGGCGTCGTGGTTCACGTCCAGAGCGAGGAAATCTTCGACAAAATGCACCGCATCTGAAGGAGCTGTTCATGATCGGCATATCGGAAGTTCTGGAAACCAACAAAATGATCGAACAGGAGAACTTCGACGTCCGGACGATCACCATGGGCATCAGCCTGCTTGACTGCGCAGGCCCGGACGTGGAGACCCTGTGCGGCCGGATCCGCGAGAAGATCCTCCGGAGAGCCGAGAAGCTGGTGCTCACCGGGGAGGAGATCTCGGAGGAGCTCGGCATTCCCATCGTAAACAAGCGGATCAGCGTGACGCCCGCCGCCCTCGTCGGAAGCGCCGCCTGCCGCTCCGTCGGCGATTACGTCAGAATCGCCCGGACGCTGGACGAATGCGCCGCGTCGGCGGGCGTCAATTTCATCGGAGGCTTCAGCGCCCTCGTGTCCAAGGGCATGACCGAATCGGACGAGCTTCTGATCCGGTCCATTCCCGACGCCCTCTCTTCCACGGAGCGGGTCTGCAGCTCCGTCAATGTGGGCTCCACCAGGCAGGGCATCAATATGGACGCCGTGCGCCTCATGGGGGAGATGATCACCCGGACGGCGGAGAAAACCCGGGACAGGGACGGGCTGGGCTGCGCGAAGCTGGTGGTATTCTGCAACGCGCCGGACGACAATCCCTTCATGGCGGGTGCGTTTCACGGCGTCACCGAGCCGGACTGCGTGATCAATGTGGGCGTCTCCGGGCCGGGCGTCGTCAAGGCCGCCCTCGAGGAGTGCCGTGACTCCGACTTCGGAGAGCTGTGCGAGACCATCAAGAGAACCGCCTTCAAGATCACCCGGGTGGGCCAGCTGGTCGCCGA
This sequence comes from Lachnospiraceae bacterium, assembly GCA_045114695.1. Classification (GTDB taxonomy): domain Bacteria; phylum Bacillota; class Clostridia; order Lachnospirales; family Lachnospiraceae; genus Chordicoccus. Next base: position 97,686 of record JBGUKX010000028.1, read on the forward strand.
GGAAGCCTCCCGGAGACTCGGCGTGCCCTTCGGGATCGTCGATCTCTCTCTGGCGCCGACTCCCGCCGTGGGAGATTCGGTCGCGGACATCCTCAAGGAAATCGGCGTGGAGGAGGCCGGCGCCCCCGGCACCACCGCCGCCCTGGCCCTGCTCAACGACCAGGTCAAGAAGGGCGGCCTGATGGCTTCCCACTACGTGGGAGGACTCTCCGGGGCCTTCATCCCCGTCAGTGAGGACCAGGGCATGATAGAGGCCGTGGAGCGAGGGGCCCTCACCCTCGAGAAGCTTGAGGCGATGACCTGCGTCTGTTCCGTCGGACTGGATATGATCGCGATTCCGGGGGATACGTCCTCCGCCGCCATATCCGGGATCATCGCGGACGAGATGGCCCTGGGGATGATCAACCAGAAGACCACCGCCGTCCGCCTGATCCCCGCCTGCGGGAAAAAGGTGGGTGATTCCGTGGAATTCGGCGGTCTGCTGGGACACGCGCCCGTCATGTCCGTCAATTCTTTCGGCTGCGGGCGTTTCGTGAACCGCGGGGGACGGATTCCCGCCCCGGTCCACAGCTTCAGGAACTGAGAAGACATGACGACAGCCGGGATCATCTGCGAACTGAATCCATTTCACCGCGGCCATGAGCGCATCATCCGGGCCGCGCGGCGGGCCGGTGCGGACCGGGTGATCCTGGTCATGAGCGGCGACTATGTACAGCGGGGCCTCCCCGCTGTATTTCCCCGTCACCTGAGAGCGGCCTCGGCGCTGCGCGGCGGGGCGGACGCCGTTCTCGCACTGCCTTCCCGATGGGCGACGGCCTCGGCGGAGTCCTTCGCCGGCGGGGCGGTGGGAATCCTCGACAGCCTCGGCGCCGTCGACCTGCTGGTTTTCGGCAGCGAGAGCGGCGACGGGGAGAGAATCGGGGCCTGCGCCTCCGTGCTGGCGGAAGAGCCGGCGTCCTACAGGACGGCCCTGAGGGAACATCTGAGAACCGGCCTGTCCTTTCCGCGGGCCAGGGCGGCCGCCCTGCCGGAATACGCGGAGCTTCTGGGGAGCCCCAACGACATCCTGGCGGTGGAATATGTAAAGGCCCTGATCCGCCGGCATTCTTCCGTAAGGCCTGTGGCGGTGAAGCGGGAGGGGGAGAACTATCTCAGCGACCGGTACGAGGGAACGCTTCTTTCGGCCGCGTCCGTCCGGAGGGCGATCCGTGAGGGAAGGGCCGACGTGACGGAGCGGGCCGTCCCCGCGGAGGTGCTGCCGGCCATGCGGAAGGAGCTGGACGCGGCCGGATGGGCCGGGCCCGACGAGTTCTCCCTGCTTTTGGCCGACAGGCTTCTTTCCGCGGAGTCTCCGGAGGATCTTCTTGCCTTCGAGGACGTCACGGAGCCCCTCGCCGGGACGTTTTTCCGGGAGCGGAACCGGTTCGTCTCCTTCACCTCCTTCGCGGAGCGGTGCGCGTCCCGGTCGGTGACGCTGACCCATGTAAACCGGGCTCTCCTTCATATCACGCTCGGCATAAGGCGCCTCGACGGCGGCGAAGAGCCGCTTTGGACCCAGCTCCTCGGCTTCCGGGACGAGGCGGGGGAGCTCGTGGGCAGGCTGAGGGACAGCTGCCGGATCCCCCTCGTCGTAAATCCGCCGAGGGAACGGAAGCGGCTTCCGGAGCCCGTCGCCGGACTCTTCGACGAGGAGATGCGGGTCTGTGATCTCTACCGGAGGGCGAGAGCCCAAAGAGGCGGCGCCGCGGGCGGTCCGGAGATGGCCGAGCCTCTCATAAAAGTCTGAAAAAAGCTTGATGAATTTCGGACGGCCGTTATAATTATGGTATGTATTGAATTTAAATAAAAACCCATGAAAATATGGAAAGGAGCGGGATATTATGGGATTTATTGACGAGATCAAGGCCAAGGCGAAAGCCGACAAGAAGACGATCGTCCTTCCGGAGTCGATGGACAGGAGAACCTTTGAGGCGGCGGAGAAGATTCTCAGGGAAGACATCGCCAACATCGTCCTGATCGGCACGCCGGAGGAGATCGCGAAGAACGGAGAGGGATTCGACCTGACAGGGGCGACCATCGTCGATCCGTTCAACGACCCCAACAAGCAGAAGTACATCGACAAATTCGTCGAGCTTCGCGCCAAGAAGGGCGTCACGCCCGAGGCGGCGAAGGAGCAGATGGAGAAGGACTATATGTATTACGCCTGCCTGATGTGCAAGTGCGGCGACGCGGACGGCGTCGTCTCCGGCGCGTGCCATTCCACGGGCAACACCATCCGTCCCGCCCTTCAGCTGCTCAAGACGAAGCCCGGCATCAGCAGCGTCTCCGGCTTCTTCCTGATGGAGGTCCCGGACTGCGACCTCGGAGAGCACGGTCTCTTCGTGATGGCGGACTGCGCGGTCAACGTCGACTTTGACTCCGAGAAGCTCGCGGAGATCGCGGCTCTTTCGGCGGAGTCCTTCCGCAGCTTCGTGGGAGCGGAGCCCAGGGTGGCGATGCTTTCCTACTCGACCAAGGGCAGCGCGAAGCACGACGACGTCACCAAGGTGTCCGAGGCCGTCAGGATCGCCCACGAGAAGCATCCCGAGATCAAGCTCGACGGCGAGCTCCAGCTCGACGCCGCCCTCGTGCCCTCCGTCGCGGAGCTGAAGGCCCCCGGCAGCGAGGTGGCCGGCTGCGCGAATACGCTCGTCTTCCCGAGCCTTGAAGCCGGAAATATCGGCTACAAGCTGGTTCAGAGACTTGCGAAGGCCAACGCCTACGGCCCCGTCCTTCAGGGACTCGCGATGCCCGTCAACGATCTGTCCCGCGGCTGCTACGCGGACGACATCGTCGGCGTCGTGGCGATGACGGCGGTTCAGGCGCAGGTGTCTGCCGACTGAGTTCACGAACCATCAGTTCCGCCCGGCGGCCCGACGGCCGGGAACGCGCCGGGCTTCTCAAAATCGAAAAGGAGCGTCTTTTACTATGAAAGTTCTTGTCATCAACGCGGGGAGCTCATCCCTGAAGTACCAGCTGATCGATATGGAAGATGAATCCGTCAAGGCCAAGGGTCTCTGCGAGAGAATCGGCATCGACGGATCCAGGCTCACCCACAAGGTTCCCGGGAAAGAGGACTATGTGGTGGAAGAGGACATGCCGTCCCATCAGAAGGCCATCGAGCTGGTCCTCGCCGCCCTGATCGACGCGGAGCACGGCGTCGTCTCTTCCGTCGATGAGATCGACGCGGTCGGCCACCGCGTGCTGCACGGCGGCTCCACCTATACGGAATCCATCAGGATCAACGACGACGTCAAGAAGGTGATCCGCGAGTGCTTCGACCTCGGCCCGCTCCACAATCCGGCGAACCTCATGGGCATCGAGGCCTGCGAGGCCGCCATGCCCGGCAAGGCCAACGTCGCCGTGTTCGACACCGCCTTCGGCATGGGACTCGAGCCCTACGCCTACCGCTACGCGATCCCGGAGGAGTACTACGACAAGTACAAGATCCGCCGCTACGGCTTCCACGGAACGAGCCACATGTTCGTCTCCGGCGAGACCATCCGCTTCGCGAATCTTCCGGAGGGACACCAGAGAGTCATCGTCTGCCATCTCGGCAACGGCTCCTCCATCTCCGCCAGCGTCGCGGGCAGGGCCGTGGATACCTCCATGGGACTTACCCCTCTTGAGGGCCTGGTGATGGGAACGCGCTCCGGCGACGTGGATCCGGCGGTCGTGCAGTTCATCTGCGATCACGAGAACATCTCCGTCGACGACATGCTCACGATCCTCAACAAGAAATCCGGCGTCTACGCCCTGTCCGGCAATCTCTCCAGCGATTTCCGCGACCTTTCCGCGGCGGCGGAGGCCGGAAACGAGAAGGCGCAGCTCGCCCTCGACGCCTTCGCCCACAAGGTCGTCAAGACCATCGGCGGCTACCTCGGCGTGCTGAACGGCGCCGACGCCATCGCCTTCACGGGCGGTATCGGAGAGAACGACTGCGCCATGAGAGCGAAGATCATGAAGCAGTTCGAGTTTGCCGGCATCCGGATCGATCCCGAGAAGAACAAGGTGCGAGGCAAGGCGGCCGAGATCTCCACGGAAGATTCCGCGGTCAGGGTCTTCGTCCTTCCGACGAACGAAGAGCTTGCCATCGCCCGGGAGACGGTCCGTCTGGCGTAAAAGCAGGCCCCGGGAAGGGGGCTGCGGCAGTCACAGCGGCCCGGCCTGATTTTTGTGGGAATCCCGGAAATATTACTATTGACAAACAGGAAGCGCCGACTGTATAATATCCAAGTGCGTTAAGGAGGTGTAAGCATGTCCATTTGTCCGAAGAACAAACATAGCTCTGCACGGCGTGACAAGACAAGAGCGCATTGGAAGATGAGCGCTCCCACGTTAGTCAAGTGCAGCAAATGCGGCGCACTGATGATGCCGCACAGAGTCTGCAAGGCCTGCGGAACATACAATAAACGCGAAATTGTGAAGCAGGACGTCGAATAATTGATCAGAAAGCAAGCCGAAAAGCTGCCGCCGAGGAATTCGGCGGCAGTTTTTTCATCCCTGCCCGCTTTAGTCGGAGAGTGAAGGAGTCGAAAGATGGATAAGATCAGAATAGCCGTCGATGCGATGGGCGGCGACCACGCGCCGTCGGCACCGGTGCGCGGCGCGGTCGAAGCGCTGAAGGAGACCGGCGGAATCAGCCTGATTCTGCTCGGAGACGAGGGAAAGATCCGGGCAGAGCTGGAGCAGCTGGGGGATGTTCCCGGAGAGGACGTCGCCGTCGTGCACTGCTCCGAGGTGATCGAGATGTCAGAGCCGCCCGTGGCGGCGATTCAGAACAAGAAGGACTCCTCCATCGTGAGAGGCATGATGATGGTGAGGAAGGGGGAGGCGGACGCCTTCGTCTCTGCCGGATCCACCGGCGCCATTCTCGTGGGAGGACAGGTTCTCGTCGGCCGCATCCGGGGCGTCGAGCGGCCGCCTCTCGGGGCCCTTATGCCCACCGAGAGCGGGATGACGCTCCTCGTCGACTGCGGCGCCAACGTCGACGCCCGCCCCACCTGGCTTCTGCAGTTTGCCCAGATGGGCTCCATCTATATGGAGAACGCGCTGGGAATCAAAAATCCCCGGGTCGGCATCCTCAACATCGGCGCCGAGGAGGAGAAGGGGAATGCCCTCGTGAAGGAGACGTTCCCCCTGCTCCGGGAGTGCTCCTCCATCCATTTTATCGGCTCCGTCGAGGCGCGGGATATTCCGTCGGGCGCGGCCGACGTCATCGTGACGGACGCCTTCAGCGGCAACCTGATCCTCAAGATGTACGAGGGTACCGCCACGACGATCTACCGGATCGCGAAAAAGGGGCTGAAGAGCAGCCTCCCCGGTATGCTGGGCGGGCTTCTGGCGAAGGGAACGCTGAAAAAGGCCCTGAAGGATTTCGACGCCTCCAAATACGGCGGCGCCCCTCTGCTGGGCCTCAAGGGACTTGTCGTCAAGGCCCACGGCAGCTCCGAGCCTCTTGAATTCAAGGTGGCCATGGAACAGTGCCGTCTTTTCTACAAAGAGAATATCAACGGAAAAATCAGCGCGCAGATGGAAGGACAGGCCGAGAAGCTGCGCGCCATGAAGAAGTCGGATAAACCGAAGGCGGAGGCGCCGAAATGACGGAATTTGAACTGGTCTGCGACGCGGCCGTGTCCGTCCTGGGCATCGAGAGGAGTCTGATTCGTCCGGATTCCCTTCTCTCGGCGGATCTGGGCGCGAATTCCCTGGATGTCTACGAGATACTCACGGTCCTCGGCGAAAAATGCGCCCTGGATCTGCCCCGTTTCATGCCGGACACCTCCGCGGTCACCGTCGCGGAGTTCGTGAAGCTGCTGGAAGCCGCCGGGAAGGAGGGAACACCGGATCATGAATGAAAGAAATCCCGGCGTACTGGAGGAACGCATCGCCTACCGCTTCCGGGACAAGGCGCTTCTGACGCTGGCGATGACCCACACCTCCTGGGTCAACGAGCACAGAGAAGCCGGCGCGGAAAGCAACGAGAGACTGGAGTTCCTGGGGGACGCCGTCCTTGACTTCGCCGCGGCGGAGTATCTCTACCGGAAATATCCCGCTCTGGGGGAGGGAAAGCTCTCCACGCTCCGGGCCAGCATGGTCAGCGAGAAGCCGCTGGCTGCCTGCGCGCGCGACCTGGAGCTGTCCGCGTTTCTGAGACTGGGACACGGCGAGGAGCTGTCCGGGGGAAGGAACCGGGATTCCATCCTTTCGGACGCGCTGGAATCCCTGATCGGGGCGGTCTTCCTGGACGGAGGCTTCGAGGCCGCCAGGGATCTCGTGGTCCGCTGCGTTCTTTCGGATCTGCGGGGCGAGGACCTGTTCCGGGACCGCAAGACGCCCCTGCAGGAGATTCTCCAGGACCGGAAGCAGCAGGTGCGCTACGAGGTCGTCGGGGAGAGCGGTCCGGATCACGACAAACGCTTCACCGTCGCCGCGCTCGTCGGTGACCGGGTGATCGGCACCGGCACGGGCAGGACGAAGAAAGCCGCCGCCCAGATGGCGGCCGAGCAGGCCATCAGCGCCATCGGGCCTGAAAAAAGCTAAAGGAACGGCAGTCTATGTATCTAAAGTCAATAGAACTTCAGGGATTCAAATCCTTCGCGAATAAGCTGAAATTCGAATTCCGACAGGGCATCACCGGTATCGTCGGCCCCAACGGCTCCGGCAAATCAAACGTCGCCGACGCCGTCCGCTGGGTACTGGGCGAGCAGAGCGCCAGGCAGCTCCGGAGCGGAAGCATGCAGGACGTGATCTTCGCCGGGACCGAGACCAGGAAGCCCCAGAGCTACGCCTCCGTCGCGATCACCTTCGACAACAGCGACCGGAGGCTCGACGTGGATTATGAGGAGCTCACCGTCACCAGAAGGCTGTACCGGTCCGGCGAGAGCGAATATCTCCTCAACAACTCCGTCGTCCGCCTGAAGGACATCAACGAGATCTTCTACGACACGGGAATCGGCCAGGAAGGCTATTCCATCATCGGCCAGGGACAGATCGACAGGATCCTGTCCGGAAAGGCGGATGAGCGCCGGGAGCTCTTCGACGAGGCGGTCGGAATCGTCAAATTCAAGAAGAGGAAGACGGCGGCGCTGAGAAAGCTGGATCAGGAGCATCAGAACCTTCTCAGGGTCAACGACATTCTGCAGGAGCTCACCTCCCAGCTGGGCCCGCTGAAAAAGCAGTCCGAAACGGCGAGGATCTATCTCGACAAGCGGCAGCTCCTGAAGGAGTGCGACATCAACCTCTACATGCTGGAGGACGAGCACTGGGACGCGGAGAGCCGCGAGCTTCTCCGCAAGATCGAGATCTGCCAGTCGAACATGTCCGAGACGAAGGAGGAATTTGACCGGACCAGGAGCGAGTACGACGAGATCGAGCGCATGATCGGCGAGATCGACGCCAGGACCGCCGCCCTGACCGAGGAGATCCAGGAGACCGCCGTCATACGGTCCGGTCTGTCGGGCCAGATCGATCTGCTGAAGGAGCAGATCAACACGATCCGGGCCGCCGGACAGCAGATGGAAGCCAGACAGCAGCAGATCGCCGCCGATCTCGGGGAGAGAAGCCGGGAGGCCGCCGAGCTTGGCGCCCTCGCGGAGAGCGCCGCCAAAGCGGTGGACGAGGCCGCCCGGCGGGAGGCGCTGGAGGCGGAGAAGCTCGACAGCCTGGACCGGTCCATCGCGGAGGTGACGGACCGGATCGAGAGGACCAAGAACGACGTCATCGGCATGCTTCAGTCCCGGGCTTCGGTCAAGGGAAGAATCCAGAGATACGACACGATGCTGGAGCAGATGGAGATCCGGAGATCCGAGATCAGCGGCCGTCTGCTGAAGCTGCGGCAGGACATCGCCGAGGAGGAGAAGGAGGCCGGGCTTCACGCCGGCGAAATCGGGAAGCTGCAGGACCAGATCGACCGGCTCCGGCAGTCCCAGGCGGCCTCGGAGAAGAGGATCGGCGAGCTCCAGGAGGAGCTCCACAGGAAGAGCACGGCGCTGGACGAGGCGACCGCCGGCTATCACAGGGACGGATCCCGTCTGGAGTCCCTGAAGGCGATGTCCGAGCACTACGAGGGCTACGGCAACGCCATCCGCAAAATCATGGAACAGAAGAAGCGGAACCCGGGGATCCGCGGCGTGGTCGCGGATCTGATCGACGTTCCGGAAAAATACGAGACGGCCATCGAGACGGCGCTGGGCGGCAGCATCCGCAACATCGTCACGGACAACGAGACGACGGCGAAGTACCTCATCGAGTATCTCAAGACGAACCGCCTCGGCAGGGCGACGTTTCTTCCGCTCACCAGCATCAGGCCCAGGGAGCTTTCCGGCAGGGAGGTTCTCCGGGAGAAGGGCGTGATCGGGATCGCCTCGGAGCTGGTCGGGACGGAAGAGGACTACGACATTCTCAGAAAGCATCTGCTCGGCAGGACGCTGGTCATCGACAACGTCGACAACGCGATCCTCATCGGGAGAAAATACCGCCACAGCCATTTCATGGTCACCCTCCAGGGAGAGTCCTTCGCGCCCGGCGGATCCATCACCGGCGGCGCCTTCCGGAATACGGAAAACCTGCTGGGAAGGAAGAGGGAGATCGAGGAGCTGACGGAGAGCACCGCCGCCCACCGCAAGGCCGCGGATCATCTCCGCCTGGAGATCGACGCCCTGAGGGAAGAGAGGAACGCGCTCCGGGACAAGGTCTCGGAGGAGAGCGGGCAGGAGCAGAAGCTGCTTCTCGGCCTCAACACCGCCTCCCTCACCTGCCGGCAGTCCGAGGAGCTCCTCCGGGAGAGCCGCCGGGAGTGCGAGACCCTCGAGAAAGAGAACGCCGATATCGACCGGCAGATGGCCGAGGTGCGGGAGAAGAGCGGAGGCATCAGCCGCGAGCTGGAGGATTCCATCAGCCGGGAGCTGCGGGCCAACGAGGAGGCCGCGCAGCTGCGGGAGACGGAGGAGAGCCTCCGGGAAAAGAGAAGCGGACAGGCCTCCGCCCTCGAAAGCGTGAGGGTCGAGGCGGAGGGCCTCCGGCGGGAGAAGGAGTTCCGGTCCGAGAACCTGGCCCGCGTCAGCAGGGAGATGAAGGCCCTCCGGGAGGAGTCCGCGGAGATAACGGGAAATCTTTCCGGAAACGACAAAGAAATCGACGCCAAGGAGGCGCAGATCCTCGCGGTGCAGCAGAGCATCGCGGACGCGGAAAAGGCCATCGCGGAGAAGACCCGCGAGAAAGAAGAGCTCGCGGGAAAGAAGAAGGAACTCTCCGAGAGCCACCGCGAGTTCTTTGACCGGCGCGACGAGCTCTCCGAGCGCATGTCGAGACTGGACCGGGAGTATTTCCATCTGACGAACCAGCGGGAGAAATCCGAGCAGGGGCGCGAGGAGAGAACGAATTATATGTGGGAGGAGTACAACCTGACTCCCAGTGAGATCCGTTCCTTCGACCTTCCCGGGAAGAGACAGGACCGCCAGGCCATCAAGAAGGATATCTCCCTCATCCGGGCCGACATCAGGAAGCTGGGGAACGTCAACGTCAACGCCATCGAGGACTACAAGGTCATCAGCGAACGTCACGCCTTCCTGTCGTCGCAGCACGAGGATCTGGTCAGATCCGAGGAGACGCTGACCGGCATTATCTCGCGGCTCGACGCCGGGATGAGAAAGCAGTTTACGGAGAAGATCGCGGAAATCAGGACCGAGTTCGATCTTGCCTTCCGGGAGCTGTTCGGGGGCGGACACGGCACGATCGAGATCGATCCCGAACAGGACATCCTGGAGGCGGGGATCAGCATCATCGCCCATCCCCCGGGAAAGAAGCTGCAGAACATGATGCAGCTGTCCGGCGGCGAGAAGGCGCTGACCGCGATCGCGCTTCTTTTCGCGATCCAGAATATGAAGCCCTCCCCGTTCTGCCTGCTGGATGAGATCGAGGCGGCGCTGGACGAAAGCAACGTCATACGCTTTGCCGAGTATCTCCACAAGCTGACGGAGAACACGCAGTTTATCATCATCACCCACCGGCGCGGGACCATGACCGCGGCCGACAGGCTTTACGGCATCACGATGCAGGAAAAGGGCGTATCCACTCTCGTATCGGTGAACCTGATCGAGGACGAGCTGTCCAAGTGACGCGAAGAACGCCGGTTTTTGATTTAGCGAGGAGAAAACAGTATGTTCGGCGGATTTTTCAACAGACTGAAGAAGGGCCTTTCCAAGACCCAGTACGTGCTGGTCAGGGGCATCGACGACGTCATCGAGCGTCACGACCGCATCGACGACGATTTCTACGACGATCTGGAGGAGATCATGATCCGGGGCGACATCGGCGTCCGGACCACGGAGGCGATTCTCGACGATCTCAGGGACCAGGTCAGGGCGCAGAAGATCAGGAAGCCTGAGGACTGCGGCAATCTCCTGGTGGAGAGCATCCGCGAGAGGATGAAGACCGTGGAGGAGGATTACGCCTTCGAAAACGTCCGCTCCGCCGTCCTCGTGATCGGCGTGAACGGCGTCGGCAAGACGACGTCCGTCGGAAAGCTGGCCTGTATCTACAAGAGCGAGGGGAAGAAGGTGATCCTCGCCGCCGCCGACACCTTCCGGGCCGCCGCCAACGAGCAGCTGGAGGAGTGGGCGAACCGGGCCGGCGTCCAGATGGTCGGAGGACAGGACGGGGCCGATCCGGGCGCGGTGGTCTACGACGCCGTCGCCGCCGCCAAGGCGAGATCGGCGGACATCCTCATCATCGACACCGCCGGCAGGCTTCACAACAAGAAGAACCTGATGAACGAGCTCAACAAGCTCTACCGGATCCTGACGAAGGAGTACGCCGAGGCGAAGATCGAGACCCTGCTGGTGCTCGACGGAACCACGGGGCAGAACGCCCTTCAGCAGGCAAGAGAGTTTTCCGAGGCGGCGCCGGTCAACGGCGTGATCCTGACCAAGATGGACGGCACCGCCAAGGGCGGCATCGCCATCGCCATCCAGGCGGAGCTGGGAATTCCCGTGAAGTATATCGGCGTGGGAGAATCCCTCGAGGACATGCACCGCTTCAGCGCCGACGATTTTGTGAACGCGCTGTTTGACCAGCCTCAGGTGAAGAGAGGAGGTTCGGATGCTGACGCTTGATATCTTTGAGGAGGCGGCGGAGAAGGTCCGGGAGGTGACCCTTCCGACCCCGCTCCAGTACAGCGAGTACTTCAGCGGCGCGACCGGCGCCAGGGTTTATCTCAAGCCGGAGAACATGCAGCTGACCGGCGCCTACAAGGTCCGCGGCGCCTACTACAAGATCAGCACGCTGTCGGACGAGGAAAAGGCGAGAGGCCTCATCACCGCCTCCGCCGGGAATCACGCCCAGGGAGTGGCGTACGCCGCCAGAAAGTGCGGCGCGAAGGCGATCGTCGTGATGCCCACGACGACGCCCCTGATCAAGGTGGAGCGCACCAAGAGACTCGGCGCGGAGGTCATCCTTCACGGCGACGTCTACGACGATTCCTGCAGTCACGCCATCCGGCTCGCGGAGGAAAACGGTTATACCTTCATCCATCCGTTCAACGACCTCACGGTCGCGGCGGGCCAGGGCTCGATCACCATGGAGATCATCCGCGAGCTTCCCACCGTCGACTACATCCTGGTGCCCGTCGGGGGCGGCGGACTGGCCGCCGGCGTCTCGACCCTCGCGGCGCTGCTGAACCCGCATATCAGGGTGATCGGCGTGGAGCCGGCCGGCGCCGCCTGTCTTTCGGCGTCGCTGAAGGCGGGAGAGATCGTGACGCTTCCCTGCGCCTCGACCATCGCGGACGGCACCGCCGTCCTCACGCCCGGCGACAGGCTGTTTCCTTATCTCAGGGAGAATCTCGCCGACGTCGTCACCGTCGAGGACGATGAGCTGGTCACGGCGTTCCTGGACATGGTGGAGAATCACAAGATGGTGGTGGAGAACTCGGGCCTGCTCTCCGTGGCGGCCCTGAAGCATCTCGACTTCGCGGGAAAGAAGGTCTGCTGCATTCTCTCCGGAGGCAACATGGATATCATCACCATGGCCTCCGTGGTGCAGAACGGCCTCATCCAGAGAGACCGCATCTTCACGGTGTCCGTGCTTCTTCCGGACAGGCCGGGCAGCCTCGTGAAGGTCGCCTCGGTCATCGCCGCGAAGCAGGGAAATGTCATCAAGCTGGAGCACAACCAGTTCTATTCCACCAACAGAAACGAGGCGGTGGAGCTGAAGGTCACGATCGAGGCCTTCGGGACGGAGCACAAGAACGACATTCTGGCGGCCCTCGAGGAGAGCGGCTTCCGTCCGCGCCCGGTGCGCGCGGCGCTCTGAAGAAAACACCGGCCGCCGCGTCACGGCCTTCCGGGACAGGTGCCGGCCGTGACGCACGCGGCTTTCCCATTCTTTCTATGAGGTATCAGCGATGAAAATAGCGTATCTGTCAGGGGCATACAAGAACGCGGGAGATTTCCTGATTGAGGAGAGATCTCTGGCGCTGATCCGCCACTTTCTGAAGAACGCCGGGATCACCCGCTTCCTGCGGAGCGAGCTCCCGGGAAAATGCGCCGCCCTCAACGAATTCGACGTCGTCATGATCGGCGGCGGCCCCATTTTCATGAAGGATATCAGCGGCTATCTTCCCGTGGAGGAGCTGACGGAGACCCTGAAGAAGCCCGTCATGATCATCGGCGGAGGCTGGTACGGAAACACCGGAAGTCTCCGCGAGGTCTACAGCTACCATTTCACCGAACCGACGAAGCGCTTTCTCGATAAGGCCGACCGGGAGGGCTTCGGGCTGAGCACGCGGGATATCTATACCTACCGGGTGCTCCGCAAGGAAGGCCTGAAAAACGTCCGCCTGACGGGCTGCCCCGCCTGGTACGATCTCGGCCTCGTGTCTTCGGGCACGCTGCGGGAGCCGGAGGGAGACGTCCGGAAGATCGTGGTTTCCGACCCGGCGAGGGCATACAACTATCCCCAGGCGGTCGAGACCGTGCGGTATCTCAGGGAGAGATGGCCGGAGGCCTCCCTCCGCTTCGTTTTTCACCGCGGGCTCAAGGCCGACCGCTACACCTCCGGCAAGGCGGCCGGAAGGGCCGGGCAGCTGAAGGACGCGGTCAGCCCGTACTGCGATGAAATCTCGGATATTGCCTACAGCGCCGACGGCTTCCGGATCTACGACGACTGCGACCTCCACGTCGGCTTCCGGGTACACGCCCACATCTACAACCTGAGCCGGCGGAACCGCTCCGTGCTGATCGAGGAGGACGGAAGAGGGGCCGGCGTCAACCAGGTTCTCGGGCTTCCCTCCCTCAAGGCCTACTCGGATGACCTTCAGGTGGGCAGCCCGCGTCTCCACAAGGTCAAAAGCAGACTGAAGATGATGCGGTACACCCATCTGGCGGAGGACCTGTCCACACAGCTCGACCTGCTTGAAACCGCCGGGAACGTCTACTTCGAAAACGCCTTCCGGATCCAGCAGGCCTGCTTCCGGGAGATGGAGCGGTTCATCCGTCAGGCCGAGGCGCTGTGAGATATACTTTCGGGAATGTGTTTCTTGTACTTTTTCCGCCTCTGCCGTATAATGCGTCTTAATTTCTCAAAATAAAGACAAGGAATATGGCCTGTCGCCCCTTCGCCGCGCCGCTGCGGCTCAGAAAGGGCGCCCGGGCAGGTAAAGCATATGAGCGAACATACATATACACTTGGAATCGACATCGGATCCACGACGGTCAAGATCGCCCTGATGGATGAATCGAACCGCATTCTTTTCTCCGATTACCGGAGACATTTCGCGGAGATCCAGACCACCGCCGCGGCGCTGATCCGCGAGGCGTGCGACGAGGTGGGAGACGTCTCCGTCTCGCCGGCGATCACCGGGTCGGGAGGACTGACCCTGGCCAGGCACCTGGGCGTCCCCTTCGTGCAGGAGGTCGTGGCCGTCTCCACGTCGCTCTCCGCGTTCTGCCCGAAGACGGACGTCGCCATCGAGCTGGGCGGCGAGGACGCGAAGATCATCTATTTCGAAAACGGAACCATCGAGCAGAGGATGAACGGCATCTGCGCCGGCGGAACCGGATCCTTCATCGACCAGATGGCGGATCTGCTCCAGACGGACGCGGCCGGCCTCAACCGCTTCGCCAGGGACTACAAGGCCATCTATCCGATCGCCGCCCGCTGCGGCGTCTTCGCCAAGACGGATATCCAGCCTCTGATCAACGAGGGCGCGACCAGGGAGGACCTGGCGGCGTCCATTTTCCAGGCCGTCTGCAACCAGACCATCTCGGGCCTGGCCTGCGGCAAGCCGATCCGCGGCCACGTCGCTTTCCTCGGAGGGCCGCTTCATTTCCTCGACATGCTCCGGGAAACCTACGTCCGGACGCTGAACCTCGACGAGGAGCACACCATCGCTCCGGAGAATTCCCATCTTTTCGCCGCTTCCGGGGCCGCGATGAACGCCGTCGAAGCGGCGGCCGCCGAGGCCCACACGGAGGAGCGCCCGTTTAAGGAAGGGGACCAGCTGGTCTCCCTCGAGGATCTCACGAGGCGTCTGGAGAACGGAGTGGCCCTCGAGTTCGAGGTCAACCGTCTCGACCCGCTCTTCCCTACCGAGGAGGAATACAGGAAATTCATCGACCGGCAGTCCTCCTACAAGGTGGAGAGGGCGGAGCTGTCCGAATACCGGGGAAAGGCCTTCCTCGGGATCGACGCGGGCTCCACCACCACCAAGACCGCCCTCATCTCGGAGGACGGACGGCTGCTGTACTCTTTTTACGACAACAACCACGGGGATCCCCTGGCCACCTCGATCCGCGCCATCAAGGAGACCTACGCCCACATGCCGGAGGGCGTCGAGATCGCCGGCTCCTGCTCCACGGGTTACGGCGAGGCGCTGATCAAATCCGCCCTCATGCTGGACGAGGGGGAGGTGGAGACGATCGCCCACTACTACGCGGCTCAGTTCTTCGACGACCGCGTGGACTGCATCCTCGACATCGGCGGCCAGGACATGAAATGCATCCGCATCCGCGACCACGCCGTCGACGACGTCATGCTGAACGAGGCCTGTTCCTCCGGCTGCGGATCCTTCATCGAGAACTTCGCCAGGACGCTGAATTACTCGGTGCAGGATTTCGCCAAAGCGGCCCTTTTCGCCGAGCATCCCATCGATCTGGGAACCCGCTGCACCGTTTTCATGAATTCCAAGGTGAAGCAGGCCCAGAAGGAGGGGGCGACCGTCGCGGACATCTCCGCCGGCCTGGCCTACTCCGTCATCAAGAACGCGCTCTACAAGGTCATCAAGGTCTCCGACGCCGCGGAGCTCGGGAAGAACATCGTCGTCCAGGGCGGAACCTTCTACAACGACGCGGTTCTCAGGGCCTTTGAGAAGATCGCCGGCTGCGAGGTCATCCGGCCGGATATCGCCGGCATCATGGGCGCCTTCGGCGCCGCGCTGATCGCCCGGGAGCGCTGTGACGCATCGCGCCCCACGACCATGCTGAGTCTGGAAAAGATCGAGGCCTTCCGCTACTCGACGACGATGACCCACTGCCACGGCTGCACCAACGCCTGCCGGCTCACCGTCAACAATTTCTCGGGCGGCAGGCGCTATATCTCCGGCAACCGATGCGAGAGGGGAATCGGCAAGGAGAAGAACAAGGATCACCTGCCGAATCTCTACGACTACAAATACAAGCGGATCTTCGGCTACCGGCCTCTCACGGCGGACAAGGCCCCGAGGGGAAAGGTCGGCATACCGCGCGTCCTCAACATGTACGAGAACTATCCGCTCTGGTTCACCTTTTTCACGACGCTGGGCTACGAGGTGGTCCTTTCCCCGACCTCAAGCCACAGGATGTACGAGCTCGGCATCGAATCGATTCCGAGCGAGTCGGAGTGCTATCCCGCCAAGCTGGCCCACGGCCATATCACCTGGCTGATCCGGCAGGACGTGAAGTTCATCTTCTATCCGTGCATTCCCTATGAGAGGAATGAATTCCCGGAGGCCGTGAACCACTACAACTGCCCGATCGTGACCAGCTACGCGGAGAACATCAAGAACAACGTCGAGGAGCTCAGGGACCCGTCCTTCCGCTTCATGAATCCCTTCCTCGCCCTCTCGGACGAGAAGATCTTTACGAAGCGCATGACGGAGATCTTCAGCGACCTCCCCCGCGTCGAGGTGGAGAACGCCGCCCGGGCCGCCTGGGCGGAGCAGAGCGCCGCGAGGCGGGACATCGAGCGCAAGGGAGAGGAGACGCTCCGCTATCTGGAGGAGACCGGGCGCCACGGCATCGTGCTGGCGGGCCGGCCCTACCACATCGATCCCGAGATCAACCACGGCATCCCGGAGCTGATCAACACCTACGGGATGGCGGTCCTGACTGAGGATTCGATCTCTCATCTCGCAGAGATCGAGAGGCCGATCCGCGTCAACGACCAGTGGATGTACCACACCAGGCTCTACGCGGCCGCGAATTATATCAAGAAGAGGGACGATCTCGACATCATCCAGCTCAACTCCTTCGGCTGCGGCCTGGACGCGGTGACCACCGACGAGGTGCAGGAGATCATGTCCGGGAGCGGAAAGATCTACACCTGCCTCAAGATCGACGAGGTCAACAATCTCGGCGCCGCCAGGATCCGCGTGAGATCCCTGCTGGCGGCCATCAGGGTCCGGGAGAAGACGAAGCCCGAGAGAACCATTGAGCCCTCCTCGATCAGCAAGGTCGCCTTCTCGAAGGAGATGCGGCAGAGATACACGATTCTCGCGCCTCAGATGTCGCCCATTCATTTCAGGCTGCTGGAGGAGGCGTTCAACTCGGAAGGGTACCATTTCGAGGTCCTGGAAAACGACAACCGGCAGGCGATCGACATGGGCCTGAAATACGTCAACAACGACGCCTGTTATCCCTCCCTGCTCGTCATCGGCCAGATCATGGACGCGCTGACGTCGGGGAAATACGATCTTTCCAGAACCGCCGTCGTGATCACCCAGACCGGCGGAGGCTGCAGGGCGTCCAACTACATCGCCTTTATCCGGAGGGCCCTCGTGAAGGCGGGCATGGCCCACGTGCCGGTTCTGTCGCTGAATTTCAACGGCTTTGAGCCCCAGGAGGGCTTCAGGATCACGCCGAAGCTGCTGGTCAAGCTGGTGTACGCCGTCGTGCTCGGGGACATCATGATGAAGTGCATCTACCGCATGCGCCCCTACGAGAAGGAGAAGGGCTCCGTCGACAGGATGTACGAGAAGTGGAACCGTTACTGCATCAGGTTCCTTTCCGGCGGGGTGAACTTCCGGAAATACAACCAGATCTGCCGCAGCATCATTCACGACTTCGACCGGATCCCCATCACGGACGAGGTCAAGCCGCGCGTCGGCATCGTGGGAGAGATCCTCGTCAAGTTTTCGCCGACCGCCAACAACCACCTGGCGGAGCTGCTGGAAAAGGAGGGGGCGGAGCCGGTCGTGCCGGACCTGCTGGATTTCTTCCAGTACAGCTTCTACAACGCGAATTTCAAGTCGGACAACCTCGGCTTCTCCCGGGCGTACAAGATCAAGATGAACGCGGCGGTCAGGGCGGTGGAGATGATCCGCGGAGCCGCGACGTCCGAATTCCGGAAGAGCAGGCATTTCGCGCCGCCCGCGAAGATCGCCGATCTGGCGCGGGACGCGTCGCCCATCGTCTCCAACGGCAACCAGACGGGCGAGGGCTGGTTCCTCACCGGAGAGATGCTGGAGCTGATCGGAGAGGGCGTGCCGAATATCGTGTGCATCCAGCCCTTTGCCTGCCTGCCCAACCACATCGTGGGCAAGGGCGTCATCAAGGAGATACGGAGAAGATATCCCCAGGCGAACATCGCCGCGGTGGATTACGATCCCGGCGCCTCGGAGGTCAATCAGCTGAACCGGATCAAGCTGATGCTGAGCACGGCGCAGAAGAATCTGAAAGCGTGATCCGGGAAACGGAGAAAGCTTCCTGTCATGTATGAACTGATCAGAACCGAGGGCCGCGCCAAGCGCGCCCGCCTCACCACCGTCCACGGCACGATCGAGACGCCGGTCTTCATGAACGTGGGGACCGCGGCCGCGATCAAGGGGGGCGTTTCCTCGCCCGAGCTGACATCCCTGGGGACCCAGGTGGAGCTGTGCAACACCTATCACCTGCACGTCAGGCCCGGCGACGAAATCGTCCGGAAGATGGGCGGGATCCGGGCGTTCATGTCATGGGACGGCCCTGTGCTGACGGATTCCGGCGGCTTCCAGGTGTTCTCCCTGGCGGGGCTTCGCAGGATCCGGGAGGAGGGCGTGACCTTCCGCTCCCATGTGGACGGCCGAAAGATCTTCATGGGGCCGGAGGAGAGCATGCGGATCCAGTCCAACCTCGGCTCGACCATCGCCATGGCCTTCGACGAGTGCCCGAACGCCCTGGCGGAGCGATCCTATGTGGAGGCTTCCGTGGCGAGGACGACGCGCTGGCTCGTGCGATGCCGGGACGAGCTGAAAAGGCTGAACGCCGGCGAGAACCCCGTCAATCCCTCCCAGATGCTCTTCGGGATCAACCAGGGCGGAGTCCTGGACGATATCAGGATACGCCACGCCGAGGAGATCGCCGCCATGGAGCTGGACGGCTACGCCGTCGGAGGCCTCGCGGTGGGGGAGACCCACGAGGAGATGTACCACGTGCTGGAGGAGGTAGTGCCCCATCTGCCCAAGGACAGGCCCACGTATCTCATGGGCGTCGGAACCCCGGCCAACATCCTCGAGGGGGTCGAGCGGGGCATCGACTTCTTTGACTGCGTGTATCCGTCGAGAAACGGACGCCACGGGCACGTCTACACGAACGCGGGCCACCTCAACCTGATGAACGCCCGGTTCGAGACGGACGGCGCCCCCATCGAGGAAGGGTGCGGCTGCCCCGCCTGCAGGAACCATTCCAGAGCCTATATCCGTCATCTGCTGAAGGCGGGGGAGATCCTCGGCATGCGGCTCTGCGTCATGCACAATCTCTGGTATTACAATCATCTGATGCAGGAGATCCGCGACGCCCTCGACGCCGGATGCTTTGCCGCCTACAAGAAGAAGCGGCTGGAGGGCTTCCGGGAGAATCCCGTCCGCAACACCGTCATGAGACAGCGGGGCGTTCCCGCTCCCCGGAGGGCGCCGGCCGCGGAGGAAAAACCGCGGAACAGCGAATCAGAAAATGACACTTGAAGTCATTCCTGATTTCCTGTATGATTGAAATGCTATTGCAAACAGCTAAAACCTATGATTTCGGAGGCAGAAAAATGTATTCTATTCTGTTATCGGCCGACGCTTCCGCGGCAGCCGCGGGAGGACTCGGGATGGGAACGATGGTCATCTGGCTGGTCGCCATGGTCGCCATCATGTACTTCCTGATGATTCGTCCGCAGCGCAAGGAGCAGAAGCGCGTCAGCGCGATGCTGAACGACATGGCGGTGGGCGACGCCGTCGTCACGACGAGCGGATTCTACGGCGTCATCCTTGACATCACGGACGAGGACGTCATCGTCGAATTCGGCAACAACAAAAATTGCAGAATTCCCATGAGAAAGAGCGCGATCGCGGAGGTTGAAAAAGCGTCCGACGCGTACGCGGACAATTCGGCAGATTCAGATAAGCCGGCAAAGAAATAATTGTCCGGAGGCCGCGGACGGCATCCGGATGAACTTACGGAGACGGCGGTGCTGTCTCCGTTCTATTCTATACAGGAAAGCCGCGCCGGGACCTGTTCCGGCGGAGCGGGATCTGTTGTCTTCAGCTGAATCAGGAGAGAAGAATGAAAAGTGATACGGTAAAGAACGGACTGCAGCAGGCGCCCCACCGTTCCCTCTGGAACGCCCTGGGCGTCACGAAGGAAGAGATGGAGAAGCCGCTGGTCGCGGTGGTCAGCTCCTGGAATGAGATCGTTCCGGGCCATATGAATCTGGACAAGATCGCCGAGGCGGTGAAGCTCGGCGTCGCGGAGGCCGGCGGATTTCCGGTCGTCGTTCCCGCGATCGCCGTGTGCGACGGCATCGCCATGGGCCATACGGGCATGAAGTATTCCCTGGTCACCAGAGATCTGATCGCGGACTCCACCGAGGCGGTCATCCAGGCCCATCAGTTCGACGCCATGGTCTGCATTCCGAACTGTGACAAGAACGTGCCCGGTCTGCTCATGGCGGCGGCCCGCCTCAATATACCGACGGTTTTCGTCAGCGGCGGCCCGATGCTTCCCGGCCATGTCCAGGGACGGCGCACGTCCCTCTCCAGCATCTTCGAGGCCGTCGGCGCCCGTCAGGCCGGAAAGATGTCCCAGGAAGAGCTGGAGGAGTTTGAGGAGTACGGATGTCCGACCTGCGGCTCCTGCTCCGGCATGTACACGGCCAACAGCATGAACTGCCTCACCGAGGCCATCGGCATGGGGCTGCGCGGCAACGGCACCATCCCGGCCGTCTATTCGGCCAGGATCCGTCTGGCGAAGCATGCGGGCAATCAGGTCATGGAGATGTACCGCCGGAATATCAGGCCCCGCGACATCATCACGGAGGCGTCCATCCGGAACGCCCTCACCGTGGATATGGCCCTCGGCTGCTCCACGAATACCATGCTGCATCTCCCCGCCATCGCCCATGAGATCGGCTTTGACCTGGACATGACGCTGGCGAACGAGTACTCGGAGAGAACCCCGAATCTCTGCCATCTGGCCCCCGCGGGACACACCTACATGGACGAGCTCAACGAGGCGGGAGGCGTCTACGCGGTGATGAACGAGCTCAGCCGGCTGAATCTGCTGAATCTCGACTGCATGACCGTGACGGGCAGGACCGTGGGAGAGAACATCTCCGGTGCGGTCAACCGGAATCCGGAGGTGATCCGCCCCGTCGACAATCCCTACAGCAGAAGCGGCGGCCTCGCGGTGCTGACCGGAAATATCGCCCCCGAGGGAGGCGTGGTGAAGCAGAGCGCCGTGGCCCCCGAGATGCTGGTGCACGAGGGACCGGCGAGGGTGTTTGATTCCGAGGACGACGCCATCGAGGCGATCCTCGGCGGAAAGATCGTGGAGGGCGACATCGTCGTCATCCGCTACGAGGGACCGAAGGGCGGACCCGGCATGCGGGAAATGCTGAATCCCACCTCGGCCATCGCCGGAATGGGCCTTGGCTCCTCGGTGGCGCTGATCACGGACGGCCGTTTCAGCGGCGCCTCCCGGGGCGCTTCCATCGGCCACATCTCGCCCGAGGCGGCGGTGGGCGGCCCCATCGCCCTCATCGAGGAAGGCGACGTGATCCGGATCGATATTCCCGGCAAGACGCTCAACGTCGACGTTCCCGAGTCCGTTCTTGAGGAGAGGAAAGCCGCCTGGAAGCCCAGGAAGCCGAAGATCACGACGGGCTATCTGGCGCGGTACGCGGCTCTTGTGACGTCGGGCAGCAAAGGCGCCGTACTTGAGATTCCCGAGGGCAGTAAGTGAATTCTCCCGGTCTGGGGAATTCAGAAAGGACAGATATGATATTAAACGGATCGGAGATATTGATCGCCTGCCTCAGGGAGCAGGGCGTGGACACCGTGTTCGGGTACCCCGGCGGCGCGATTCTGAATATTTACGACGAATTATACAGGCACAGAAGTGAGATCCGTCATATACTGACATCCCACGAGCAGGGGGCGGCCCACGCCGCCGACGGCTACGCGAGATCGACCGGGAAGGTCGGCGTCGTCCTGGCGACGTCCGGTCCCGGCGCCACCAACCTCGTGACGGGAATCGCGACGGCCTGTCTTGACTCCGTCCCCATCGTCGCCTTCACCTGCAACGTGGGGCGCAGCCTTCTCGGCAAGGACAGCTTCCAGGAGGTGGATATCGCCGGAATCACCATGCCGATCACGAAGTACAGCACCATCGTCAAGGACGTCCGCGACCTCGCCCCGATGGTCCGGAAAGCCTTCCGCATCGCGAAGAGCGGGAGACCGGGGCCGGTCCTGGTCGATATCACGAAGGACGTCACGGAGGCCAAATGCGATTACAAGGCGGAAAAGCCCTCCGAGGCGCCGGCAGGCGTGGACATGCTGAAGGACGGCGACATCGAGTCGGCCGCCGCCATGATCGCGAAATCGAAGCGGCCCGTCATCTTTGTGGGAGGAGGCGCGGTGACCTCCGGCGCCGCTCCGGAGATCCGGGAGCTGGCCCGCAGGATCGGAGCCCCCGTCTGCGACACGCTGATGGGCAAGGGCGCCTTCCCGGGAACGGATCCGCTCTACCTCGGCATGCTGGGCATGCACGGGACGAAGGCCGCCAACGTCGCGGTTCACCGGTGCGATCTGCTGATCGCCTGCGGCGTCCGCTTCTCCGACCGGGATACGGGAAAGACCTCTTCCTTCGCGAAGCAGGCGAAGATCATTCATCTTGACATCGACGCGGCGGAGATCGACAAGAACGTCATCGTCGACCAGGCGGTGGTGGGCGATCTGAAGGAGAGCCTCACGCGCCTGCTCGGCCGCGTAGCCCCGGCGGATCACAGCGCGTGGGCGGAGGAGATGCGCTCCTTCTCGGAGCAGCACCCGCTGAAATACGACGGTTCGAGGCTCACGGGGCCCTACGTCATCGAGAAGCTCTATGAGATGACGGAGGGAAAGGCCATCGTCGTCACCGACGTCGGCCAGCACCAGATGTGGGCGGCCCAGTATTACCGCTACACGGAGCCCAGAACCTTCCTGACCTCGGGCGGTCTGGGGACGATGGGCTTCGGCTACGGCGCGGCCATGGGCGCCAAGGCGGCGAATCCGGACCGGACCGTCGTCAACATCGGAGGGGACGGCTGCTTCCGCATGAACATGAACGAGGTGATCTCCGCCGTCAGAAACGGCATTCCCGTGATCGAGATCGTCATGAACAATCATGTGCTCGGCATGGTGCGGCAGTGGCAGCATCTCTTCTACGGCGAGCGGTATTCCCACACCGTGCTCGACGACGGCCTGGATTTTGTCAAGGTCGCCGAGGGTATGGGCGCGCTGGGCATCCGCGTGACCCAGAAGGAGGAGGTCGAAGGCGCCCTCCGGACGGCCCTCGCGGCCGGACGGCCCGTGGTGATCGACGCGCAGATCTGTCCGGACGACATGGTCTTCCCGATGGCTCCGGCCGGCAAGCCCATCGAAGACGCCTTTGACCAGGACGACGTGGATATCTGAAGACGACAGCAGACTTGCATTTTCGAATACGACAGGAGAAGTGAGAACAATGTACACATACAAATGCCTCAACAGTATCTCTGAAAAAGGTCTCTCCAATTTTACGGGCGCCTACAAGCAGGTCGGGGAGAATGACCCGGCCGACGCGATTCTTGTGAGAAGCGCCAACATGAAGGAGATGGACCTCCCGGAGAACCTCCGGGCCATCGCCCGGGCCGGCGCCGGCGTCAACAACATCCCGGTAGACCGCTGCTCCGAAAAGGGCGTCGTCGTTTTCAACACGCCCGGGGCCAACGCCAACGGCGTCAAGGAGCTCGTGATCGCGGGGATGCTTCTCGCCTCCAGAGATATCGTCGAAGGCATCGAGTGGCTTGAGAAGCAGGAGATGACGGACGACATCCAGAAGAGGGCGGAAAAGCAGAAGAAGCAGTTCGCGGGATCCGAGATCGCCGGCAAGAAGCTCGGCATCATCGGACTGGGCGCCATCGGCGTCATGGTCGCGAATTCCGCCGTCTCCCTGGGCATGGAGGTGTACGGATACGATCCGTATCTCAGCATCCGCGCCGCGTGGAATCTGTCCAGCAGCATCCACTATGTATCCGACGTCAACGACATCTACGAAAAGTGTGATTTCATCACCGTCCACGTTCCCCTCAACGACGCCACCAAGGGCATGATCAACGAGGACGCCTTCTCGAGAATGAAGGAAGGTGCGGTTCTTCTCAACTTCGCCAGGGATCCCCTGGTAGAGGAGCCGGCCCTGATCAAGGCCCTCGAGTCGGGCAGGCTTCACAGGTACGTGACGGATTTCGTCACGCCCAACGTGGCGAAGGCGCCCAACACGATCGTCACGCCCCATCTGGGCGCCTCCACCCAGGAGTCCGAGGAAAACTGCGCCGTCATGGCGGTGAGACAGGTGCGCGCCTTCCTGGAGCAGGGAACCATCAAGAACTCCGTCAACTATCCGGCCTGCGACATGGGCGTCTGCACGTCGGCCGGCAGGATTGCGGTCTGTCACAAAAACGAGCCGAACATGCTCGCCCAGCTCACGTCCGTTCTCGGCGAGGCCGGCGTGAACGTCGCCAACATTTCCAACGCGAGCCGCGGCGATTACGCCTACACGCTGATCGACACGGATTCCGCCTCGGAGGAGGAGATCGCGGCGGATCTCTCGGCGATCCGGGGCGTGCTGAAGGTGAGAATCGTAAAATAACCGCTGTCCCCGGAAAGAATCATACCGGGGCGGCCGGATGCCGCGGCAGAAAAGTCCGCGGCCCGCGCAGTCCCGGCGGGAGACGGATGAGAGGGGGATCCCCATGAAGGACAAAGCCTACGCGTATATGGACTGGCCGGCGGTGGAGGGAATCGTGTATTCCGACACGTCCTCCCCGAAGAGCGTGCTCTCGCCCCGCGCCGTCAGGGAAGGCACTCTCTACCAGTGCTTCTTTCCCGGCGCCGCCGCGGTGTCGCTGAAGGAGACCCGTTCGGGCAAAACCCACCGGATGGTCTGCGAGGACGAGGCCGGCTATTTCGCCTGCGTTCTGCCCGCCAAAAAACCGGTGCCCCACACGTTCCTCGTGGACGGCGAGGAGAAGGGGGATCCCTACGGCAGGGATTTTCTGATTTCTCCGGAGGAGGAGAGCCGTTTCATCGCGGGCATCGACGACAGCGCCTGCCGGTATCTCGGCGCCCACGTCCGCGAGGACGGAGGGGAGACGGGCGTTCTGTTCGCGGTCTGGGCGCCCAACGCCCTGCGCGTCAGCGTCGTCGGGCCCTTCAACAACTGGGACGGCCGGGCCCTTCCCATGGAGCGGCATGAGGAGTCGGGGATCTTCGAGCTCTTCGTGCCCGGTCTGGGATACGGGATCCGCTACCAGTATGAGCTGAAGCTCCCGACGGGCCTGGTTTACACCCGGCCGGATCCCTGCGGCTTCTCGTTTGAGGCGGGCAACCCCCGCGTCAGCACGGTGACGGAATCCGTCTATCACTGGAATGACGCGGAATACCTCGGGAAGAGAAAGAGAGGGCCCGGCCTCGCGTCGCGGCCCGTATCGATCCTCGAATGCTCTCTCGAGGCGTGGCGGAGGAAGGAAGAGGATCCCGGGAAAGCCGACTACCGCTATCTGGCGATGCGCATCGCCGCCCACGTCCGCAAGATGGGCTTCACCCACGTCGAGCTCCGTCCCGTCATGGAATATGCGGACGAAGCTTCGGGAGGCTATCAGACCACCGGTTATTTCGCGCCCACGTCCCGCTACGGGAAGCCCGATGATTTCCGGTTCTTTGTCGACACCATGCACGGGTTCGGCATCGGCGTCATTCTCGACTGGACGCCCGCCGGCTTTTCCCCTGACACCGGCTTTCTCGCCAGCTTCGACGGCACCGGGCTCTACGAGCACATCGATCCGAAGCAGGGCGTGCACCCGGTCTTCGGAACGCGTCTCTTCAACCACGGGAGACCGGAGGTGCGGAGCTTCCTCCTGTCGGACGCCCTGTTCTGGATGAGGGAGTACCACGCCGACGGCCTCCGTCTGGACGGCTGCTCCACCATGCTGAGACTCGACTACGCCAGGGGAGGAGGGCAGTGGGTTCCCAATATTTACGGCGAATCCGAGAACCTGGAGGGCATGGAGTTTCTCCGTAGGCTCAGCGGCATTTTCCACCGCTCCTTCCCGGACGGGATTCTGATCCTGGAGGAGAGCGTGGACCAGCCGGACGTGACCGCGCCCTCCGAGGACGGCGGCCTCGGCTTTGATTTCAAGTGGAATCTTCATTTCACCCAGGACGTCCTGCGCTATCTGGCCATGGATTCACCGGGCAGAAGAAACGGCTCGGCCCTTCTGCAGAACGGGATGCTTCACAATTACCTTGACCGGTTTGTCATCTCCCTCTCCCGGGGAATCGGCTCCTTCGACCGGCACCGCTTCCTCGCGGGCGTCGACGGGACGGACCAGGCGCGCGCCGCTCTGGTGAGGGCCGTCTACGCCTATCTGTTCTGTCACCCGGGCAAGAAGCTGCTCGCGGACGGGGAGGTGTTCGGAACCGAGTACTTCGCGCGTCTTCTGTCCCTGTACCGGGACGAACCGGCGCTTTCCGCCGGCGACTACAGCGAGGCGGGCTTCGAGTGGATCAATACCATGGACACAGAGCACTCCGTTCTGGCGTTTCTGCGGAAAAACGGCGCGGAAACCGGGACGCTGCTTGTGGCGTGCAATTTTTCCGACGAGTATCTTCCCGCCTGCCGCACCGGCGTGCCGTACCCGGGAAGATACAGGGAGATCCTGAACTCAGACGCCGCCTCCTTCGGCGGATCGGGGAAGGAGAATCCGGAGGAGACGTCGTCGGAATCCGTTCCCTGCGACGAACGGAGCGAGAGCATCGTTTTCCGGATCGCCCCCAGAAGCGCGGCCGTTTTCCGCTATCTTGGTAAGTGATATGAGACGGCTGATGATTCCGCTGCTCGTCCTGGCGGTCCTTCTGCAGGGATGCGGCCCGAAGCACGCGGCGAAGAAGACGAAGTCCGCCGCCTCCGGCACAACGACGATCACGCTGGCGGAGGAAAAATACGCGTTGGTTCTTCCCAACGAAGAAAACGCCTACGACGACCTGGAGGCCGCCGGTTTTTCCGAGATCATGGAGAAGGCCAACAGGAACTACGTTGTCGAAAGACCCAGAGGCAGCTCCACCAAAGAGCAGAGACGCCTCGTGCAGGAGCTGATCGACGAGGAGGTCTCCTGCATCGCCATCGCCCCCAACGACGCAGGGGCGCTGGAGGACGTCCTGAAGTCCGCGATGGAGAAGGGCATCAGCGTGTGCTCCTTCGACAGACCCTCGACGCCGGAGTCCAGGGAGCTGTTCATCAACGCGACCAGCAACGAGAAAACGGCCGAGACCATGCTGGACTCCGTGCTGGAGCTGACGGGGGGAAGCGGCCAGTGGGCCGTCCTGACGTCCACGGCGGCAGCCGACCGACACAGCGGCTGGACCGACTCGCTGAGAGAACAGATGAAGAAGGAAGCCTACGCCGGTCTGGAGCTTCTTGAGATCGCCTACGGCAACGAGTCGGTCCGCATGTCCTATGACCAGACCAAGGCGCTTCTTCAGAATTATCCGGATCTCAAGGTGATCTGCTGCATGACGTCCGTCTGTCTTCCCGCCGCCTGCCGGGCGGTGCGCGACGCCGGCTCGGACGTGCGGCTGACGGGCTTCGGCCTGCCGTCGGAGATGAAGGAATACACCGGGGATGACGCCGAGTGCCCGTTTTTCTTCCTGAGGAATCCGCACGACGTCGGCATGCTGACGGCCTGCGTATCGGTGGCCCTCCATGAGAACCAGATCACCGGCGCGATGGGAGAATCCTTCCGCACCCAGGAGCTGGGGACCTTCGAGGTCACGAAGGCCGCCGACGGCGGCACGGAGGTCGTGGTCGGCTCTCCCTACAGATTCAGCAGGGACAATATCGAATACTGGGCGAAATTCTTTTAGTTCCATCTGACTTCGGAAAGGAGGAAAGCAAATGCACAACGAACCTTATATGAGACATGAGGACGTTCTGAAGAAGGTGAAGCTGATCACGGTGATCGTCGCCGCCGCCTTTACGGCCCTGGGCATCACCCTCATCATGTTCCCGAACGAAATGCAGACCATCATGGGCTTCGTCATCGGGATCGGCGCCATCGCCGTCGGCGCGTACAGGATCTATATCTTTTTCCGCCGTCAGAACGAGGTGAGCATTATCGCCACGGATCTTTTCCTCGGCGTTCTCTGCGTCATCGCGGGCATCGCGTTCATCGCGCGCCACAGCGACGTTCCGCGCTATGTGGTGTTCGTCTACGGGATATTCCTGATCGGGGGCTGCATCATCAAGCTCCAGAACGCCATCGACCTCTTCCACGTCGGGATGTACCGCTGGTGGATCGTACTGGTTCTCGCCGCCGTCTCCGCGGTGATGGCGGGAATCCTGCTGATCAGGCCGGCCGCGGTCGAGGGGACGTTCTCGATTCTGTCCGGCATCTTCCTGCTGTATGACGGGATCTCCGGATTTGTCACGGTCTTCCTCAGCGAGATGACCTTCCGCAGGATCAGGAAGGGCATCCCCGTCGGGAAACCCGCCCCCAGGCCGGCGCCGGAGCAGCCCTCCGGTCCCGTGCCCCCTGCGCCGGCGCCGGAGCAGGCGCGCAGCATCACGGACGACGATCCCTTCGCGCCCGGCGTGATGCAGGCGGAAAGCGGCGCACCGTCTTCCCCGGCTCCCCAGAGCGGTCCGGCTCAGCAGGCGATGCGTTTTGACCCCGAGACGGGCGAGAGACTGGACAACGGCCAGTGACGGAAGGAAGGGGAATCCCTGTCAGGGGATTCATGACGGAGATTTATGTGACACAATTTCTACGGACAAAGAAAAGGAGCGGAAATGGCTGAAAACTGTAATCATGACTGCAGCAGCTGCGGAGAAGCATGTGCTGAGCGGGATCCCAGAAGCTTCCTCGCGGAGCCGAACAAGGGATCGAACATCAAAAAGGTGATCGGAATCGTCAGCGGGAAGGGCGGCGTCGGCAAATCCATGGTGACGTCCCTCCTCGCGGTGGGCGCTCTGTGCGGCGGAAAACGCGCGGGCATCCTGGACGCGGACATCACCGGCCCGTCCATTCCGAGAATCTTCGGAATCGAGGGGACGCACATCCTCGGAAACGAGAACGGACTGGTTCCCGCGGCCACCTCCACGGGCATCAGCGTCATGTCCATCAACCTTCTTCTTCCGAACAGCGACGATCCCGTCATCTGGCGGGGACCCATCATTGCCGGCACGGTGAAGCAGTTCTGGACGGAGGTATCCTGGGGGGATCTCGACTGTCTGTTCGTCGACATGCCGCCGGGAACCGGCGACGTCCCCCTGACGGTCTTTCAGTCCCTGCCGGTGGACGGCATCATCGTGGTCACGTCGCCCCAGGACCTCGTCTCGATGATCGTCGGAAAAGCCGCGAAGATGGCTTCCGCCATGAACATCCCGATTCTGGGGCTGGTGGAAAACATGAGCTGGATCGAGTGTCCGGACTGCGGCAGGAAGATCATGCTCTTCGGCGAGAGCGGAGCCGCCTCCGTCGCGGAGAAGTACGGCATCGCCCGGACGACGTCCCTTCCCGTCCTGCCGAAGCTGGCGTCGCTCTGTGACGCCGGCCGGATCGAGGACGTCGAACCGGAGACCGCGGGCATCGTGTACGACCTGATCCGGGACGTCATCTGAGCGGACGGAGGATCCGGGAAGCTCTCACGGGACACAGGGGAAAGCAGCAGGGAATTTCAGCCGTATCACGGACGGCTCCGCGAGGTTTATTTCGTGAAGTTTTGAAATTTCCTGTTGCTTTTATCGAAATAATGTGTATAATTGTAAAAGTGGCCTGCCGATGTGGCTCAGTTGGTAGAGCAGCGCATTCGTAATGCGCAGGTCATCGGTTCGAGTCCGATCATCGGCTGGAGCGGGAATCCCTGTAGATCAGGGGTTCCCGTTTTTTTTTTCGCGGCGGGGCCGCGGGGGCCTCGCCGTCCCTGCCCGCGAAAAAAAGATTTTCAAAAAGTCCCGAAATTGTGCAAGATGCCCGAAGCGCTGTTGACTGTTCCGCGGATTTTTTATACAATATATGCAATCGGAAGCAGCAGAAAACAGGAAAACAATTCCATTCAAACGCAGGAAGGGCTGATGAAGAGATGATTATCGGAAAGAGCATTCAGAGAGTCGACGCGCACGACAAGGCGACCGGCAGAACGAAGTACGCCGACGACCTCTGCGACCGCGGCGCGCTCATCGCCAAGGTTCTTCACGCAAGTATCGGCCACGGCTTCGTCAAGTCGGTGGACACCTCCGAGGCGGAGAAGATCCCGGGCGTCGTGAAGATTGTCACGTGCTTTGACGTCCCGGAGAACTATTTCCCGACGGCAGGGCATCCCTGGTCCACCGATCCCGGACATCAGGACGTGAAGGACCGCCTGCTTCTCACGAAGCACGTCCGCTATTACGGCGACGACGTCGCGGCCGTCGTGGCGGAGGACGAGGTTTCCGCCATGCAGGCCGTCAGCGCCATCCGGGTGGAATACGAGGAGCTCCCCGTCGTCCTGGACGCGCAGGAGGCCATGAAGGAAGGAGCTCCCCAGCTCCACGAGAGATTTCCCGGCAACGTCCTGGCCCACACGGATATCCGGAGAGGCGATTACAGCGAAGCCGTAAAGGAACCGGGCCTGGTACGGGTGGAGGGCTGGTACGACACGCCCACCGTGCAGCACTGTCACATCGAAAACGCCGTCTGCTTCGCGTACGAGGAGAACGGGAGGATCGTCGTCGTGGCGTCGACGCAGATCCCTCACATCGTCCGCCGCGTCGTGGGCCAGGCCCTCGGCGTCCCCTGGGGCAACGTCCGGGTGATCAAGCCCTATATCGGCGGCGGCTTCGGAAACAAGCAGGACGTACTGTACGAGCCGCTGTGCGCCTACCTGTCCACCCAGGTGGGAGGAAGGCTCGTCAAGCTCGAATGCACAAGGGAGGAGACCTTCCGGAACAACAGGGTCCGCCACGCCATCCGGAGCCACATCATAAGCTGGCTCCGGCCCGACGGAACCATCGTCGCCAGAAAGCTGGAGTGCTGGTCCAACCAGGGCGCCTACGCCTCCCACGGACACGCCATCGCCGCCAAGGGAATGGGGGCCTTCCCCCAGCTGTATCCCTGCGACAACGTCGAGTGCGACGCCTGGACGGTGTTTACGAACCGGCAGCCGGCCGGCGCGATGCGCGCCTACGGCATGCCCCAGGCGATCTTCGCCGTCGAAGCCCACTCGGAGGACATCTGCGTGAAGCTGGGGCTGGATCCGATGAAATGGCGCCTCGACCATCTGATGCCGGTGGGATACGTGGACGCGTTCTCAAAGAACGAGCAGTACTATGACTCCTTCCGCCAGACCCTCGAGAAGGGCATGGCGTACATGGATTATGAGAAGAAACGCCGGGAATACGCGGATCAGACCGGACCCGTGCGCCGCGGCATCGGCTTCGCCCCGTTCTGGTACAACACGGCCGTCTGGCCCATTGCCCTCGAGACGGCGGCCTGCCGCATGATCGTCAATCAGGACGGCTCGGTCCAGGTCCAGGTGGGCGACACCGAGATCGGACAGGGCGCGGACACGGCCTTCACCCAGATGGCGGCGCAGACCCTCGGGCTTCCCTTCGGCATGGTCCACATCATGTCCTGCCAGGATACGGACATCACTCCCTTCGGGACCGGCGCCTACGCCTCCAGACAGTCCTACGTGACGGGCATGGCGATCCGCGCCACGGCCGAGGAGCTGAGGGACAAGATTCTCGACACGGCGTACCGCTACACGCGGATGCAGCCGTATCTCATGGACATCGTCGACGGCAACATCGTCCGCACGACGGACGGCAGAGTGCTGATGTCCATGGGCGAGCTGGCGACGACCGCCCTCTACGACCGGGAGAACAGCATCCATCTCACCGCCGAGAAGACGACGATGACCAAGAGCAACGCCTACAGCTTCGGCTGCGGCTTTGCCGAGGTGGAGGTGGACATCCCCATGTGCAAGATCCGGATCCTTAAGATCATCAACGTCCACGACTGCGGCACGCTGATCAACCCGGAGCTCGCGAAGGCCCAGGTACAGGGCGGCATGAGCATGGGAATCGGCTACGCCCTGTCTGAGAAGATGATTTACGACGAAAAGACCGGAAAGCTTCTGAACGGCAATCTGCTCGACTACAAGCTGTCCACCTTTATGGACCATCCGCACCTGGAGGCTCAGTTTGTCGAGAACGCCGAGCCCACCAGCGCCTACGGGACCAAGGCTCTCGGGGAGCCGCCCGTCATCCCGGTCGCGCCGGCCGTCCGCAACGCCGTGCTGCAGGCGACGGGCGTCGCGTTCGATCAGCTTCCGATCGATCCGCACCAGATGTTCGTAAAATTCACCGAAGCAGGCCTGATCTGAAAGGGGAAAACCGGTATGTACGATATCAAAGCACTGTATGAGGCATCGTCCGTCGAGGACGCCGTCCGGCTTCTCCTCGAGCATCCGGAGGCGGTGGTCATCGCCGGAGGATCGGACGTTCTGATCAAAATACGCGAGGGAAGACTCGCGGGAAAAGAGCTTGTAAGCATCTACGGCCTCGACGGGCTGAGGGGCGTCGTCAGGGACGGGGAAGACGGCAGCATCCGCATCGGTTCGCTGACGTCCTTCTCGCACATTCACGCGGATCCGCTCATCCGCAGGCACATCTCCGTTCTCGCGGACGCCGTCAACATGGTGGGCGGGCCGCAGATCCGGGCGATCGGCACCATCGGGGGCAATACCTGCAACGGCGTCACCTCGGCGGACTCCGCCTCCACGCTCTTCGCCTACGACGCGCTGATCGAGCTTACGGGTCCTGACGGGAAGCGGATTCTTCCTATCGAAGAGTTCTATCTCGGCCCGGGCAAGGTCGATCTCCGCCCGGGAGAAATCCAGACGCACATCATCATTCCGAAAAAATCCTACGCGGGATACAAGGGACACTACATCAAATACGGGATGAGAAACGCGATGGAGATCGCCACGACGGGCTGCTCTGTCAATGTGAAGCTGTCCCGCGACAAGAAGGAGATACGCGATATAAGGATCGGCTACGGCGTCGCGGGCCCCGTCCCGATGCGGGCGAAAAAGACCGAGGAGACGGCGGCCGGAAGAAGCGTCAGCCGCGAGACGGCGGAGCTGATCGGAAAAACGGTCCTGGAGGACGTCAATCCCAGAAACAGCTGGAGAGCGTCGAAGGACTTCCGGCTGCATCTTTGCAGCACCATGGCGATGCGGGCCTTCGAGGAGGCGGTCAGAAAGGCAGGAGGTGAGATCAGTGGCTGAAGACACCAGGCAGTTCAAGCAGGTCACCTGCACGATCAACGGGAAAAAGCGGACCACCATCGTGGACGTCAGGGCGTCGCTGACCGATATGCTCAGAAACGACTACCGCCTGACCTCCGTCAAGAAGGGGTGCGAGGTCGGAGAGTGCGGCGCCTGCACGGTCATCATCGACGGGGAGTGCTTCGACTCCTGCATCTATCTGGCGGTGTGGGCCGACGGAAAGGACATCACCACCCTGGAGGGCCTGGAGGGGCCGAACGGGGAGCTGTCCGATATCCAGAAGGCCTTTATCGACGAGACGGCGATCCAGTGCGGCTTCTGCAGCCCCGGCTTCATCCTCACGGCGAAGGAGATCCTGGATTCCGGAAAGCTCTACACCGACGACGAGCTGAGAAAGCTGCTGTCGGGCCATCTCTGCCGCTGCACCGGCTATGAGAACATCCTGAAGGCCGTCAGGAAGACGATGCTGGCCAGGCACGGCAAAAAAGAGTAACGGGTGTAAAGAGAAAATGCTTGACAGAGGGAGAGCGATCGTATAAGATGTCCGTTATGGACAAACGATACGAGGAGGCTCTCCTCTTTGATTTTTACGGAGAACTGCTCACGGAGCGGCAGAAGCAGATCTTTCAGGCGGTCGTCATGGAGGACCTGTCGTTCAGCGAGGTCGGCGGGGAATACGGGATCACGCGGCAGGGCGTGCACGACATGATCAAGCGGTGCGGCCGGATTCTCGCCGGGTACGAGGAAAAGCTCGGGCTGGTGAGGCGTTTCCTGGACGTGAAGGCCAGGGCGGAGAAGATCCGCGCCCTGACCGGCGACGAGCGCATATCCCGCCTCGCGGATGAGATTCTGGAGGAGCTTTGACGGATGGCATTTGAAGGATTAACGGAAAAACTGCAGAACGTATTCCGCTCGCTTCGCAGCAAAGGCCGTCTGACCGAGGACGACGTCCGGGAAGCGATGAAAGAAGTGAAAATGGCGCTGCTGGAGGCGGATGTCAATTTCAAGGTCGTCAAGAACTTCACGCGGGCGGTCGAGAACAAGGCGATCGGCGAGGACGTGATGAACGGCCTCAATCCGGGACAGATGGTCATCAAGATCGTCCACGACGAGATGGTGGAGCTGATGGGCTCCGACACCACGGAGATCCCTCTCAACCAGAGCGGCCTCACGGTTGTCATGATGGCGGGCCTTCAGGGCTCGGGAAAAACCACCACCGCCGCGAAGCTGGCGGGCAAGTACCGGGCGAAGGGGAAGCGGCCCCTGCTCGTCGCCTGCGACGTGTACCGGCCCGGCGCCATCAGCCAGCTTGAGACGAACGGTTCCCGGGTGGGCGTCCCCGTCTTCAAGATGGGGGACAAGAAAGATCCCGTGGACATCGCGAAGGCCGGCGCAGCCTACGCCGAGGCCAACGGCTTCAATCTGGTCTTCATCGACACGGCGGGCCGCCTTCAGATCGACGACGACATGATGAAGGAGCTCCGGAACATCAAGAAGGAGATCCACGTCGACTGCACCATCCTCGTGGTGGACGCGATGACGGGCCAGGAGGCGGTGAACGTCGCCAAGACCTTCGCCTACAAGGTGGGCATCGACGGCATCGCCCTCACCAAGTGCGACGGCGATACGCGAGGGGGCGCGGCCCTCTCGGTCCGGCAGATGACCGGAAAACCCATCCTCTACGTCGGAATGGGCGAGAAGATGGAGGACCTCGAGCAGTTCTATCCCGACCGCATCGCCAAGCGGATCCTCGGGATGGGAGACGTCATGACGCTGATCGAGAAGGCTCAGGAGAGCATCGACGAGCAGAAGGCCGCCGAGATGGAGAAGAAATTCCGCAAGGCGAGCTTCGGTTTTGACGACTATCTGACGAGCATGGAGCAGATGAAGAAGATGGGCGGCCTAGAGAGCATTCTCTCGATGCTTCCGGGCGTCGGCGGAAAGGCCTCCGAGCTCTCCGGCATGATCGACGAGGGCGCCATCAAAAAGACGGAGGCCATGATCCTCTCGATGACCCCCGAGGAGCGGGCGAATCCCGATCTGCTCAACGTCTCGAGGAAGCACAGAATCGCCCGGGGCTCGGGATGCGACATCAGCGAGGTCAACCGCCTGGTGAAGCAGTTCGAGCAGGCCAGGAAGATGATGAAGCAGATGCCCGGCATGATGAAGAAGGGCAGAGGAGGCCTCGGAAAGCTCGGCGGCCTCAAGCTCCCGTTCTGAGCCGCGGCATACAGGGCAAAACAGGATGCAGGTTGAAACCGGCCGGCCGCCAAAGGGACGGCGCGCCGGATCAGCGCGGCAGGCTCTTGAAGCCTTAGGTCCCGGGAGGGACGGCCGCATAAACAGATCAAAGTATTTTTCAGGAGGAAGAAACAAAATGGTCAAGATCAGATTAACAAGAATCGGCAAGAAGAAGGCACCGCTTTACAGAATCATCGTCGCGGACGCGAGATCCCCGAGAGACGGAAGATTCATCGAGGAGATCGGAACCTATGATCCGGCCCAGGAGCCCAGCCAGTTCAAGATCGACGAAGAAGCGGCGAAGAAGTGGCTTCAGAACGGCGCCCAGCCGACGGCGGAAGTTGCGAAGCTTCTGAAGATTGCCGGAATCTCGAAGTAAACAGGCACCTTCAGACAGGCAGAAGCATCAGTGCGTTCCCGGAGGGTCCGCCGGAGGAAGCGTCCGGCGTTATTCGGCGCATCGCCACGGCCCCCGGAGGCACGGGTCTGTTATGAAGCATGACATGGAGGTGAATGTTGAAAGAGTTAGTCGAGGTTATCGCGAAGGCTCTGGTCGACCATCCCGATGAGGTGGTCGTGACGGAGACGAAAGAAGACGGACAGACTTTGATCGAGCTTCGTGTCGCCCAGTCCGATATGGGCAAGGTGATCGGGAAGCAGGGGAGGATCGCCAAGGCGATCCGGGCCGTCGTAAAGGCCGCTTCCACGAAGACGGATGAGAAAGTCGTCGTCGATATCAACTCGTAAGAAGGCACGGTGCCGGTATGCTGGAGAAGCTTGAAATCGGTATTATTTCTTCGACCCACGGGCTGCGGGGAGAGGTGAACGTCTATCCCACCACCGACGAGCCCGGCAGGTTCCGGGATCTCGAGAAGGTCCTGCTGGACCTGGGCCGGGGGGAGCGCGAGCTGACCGTGGAGAGAACGGCCTTCTTCAAGGGCCGTCCCATACTGAAATTCAAAGAGATCGACACCATCGAGGACGCGCAGAAGATCAGGGGCGGCACCCTGCTGGTCAGACGGGAGGACGCCATCCCTCTCGAAGAGGGGGAATACTTCATCGGCGACCTCATCGGCAGCCGCATCCTGGCGGAAGGCCAGGAGGAGGATTTCGGCGTGCTGAAGGACGTCATCCGCACGGGAGCCAACGACGTCTACATGATCGAAAGACCCGACGGATCGGTGAGATATCTCCCGGCCGTGAAGGAGTTCGTGCTGTCGGTGGACGCGGAAGCGCAGGAGATCCGTGTGAGGATCCCGAGGGAGATCTGACTTGGAATATTACGTACTCACTCTGTTTCCGGATATGATCCGGGACGGGCTTCACACCAGCATCATAGGGAGAGCGATCGAGGACGGGCTTCTCAGTCTGGAGGCGGTGAATATCCGCGATTACACGAAGAGCCGCCACGGAAAGACGGACGACTACCCCTACGGAGGGGGCGCCGGCATGGTGATGCAGGCCCAGCCCGTCTACGACGCGTGGAAATCCGTCGCGGACCGTCTGGATTATCAGCCCAGGGTCGTCTATCTGACGCCCCAGGGAAAGGTCTTCAACCAGGCGATGGCGAAGGAATTCGCCCTTGGCAGAGGCATCGTCTTTCTCTGCGGCCATTACGAGGGCGTCGACGAGAGAGTGCTCGACGAGATCGTGACGGATCACGTCTCGATCGGGGATTTCGTCCTCACCGGAGGTGAGCTCCCCGCGATGTGCATGATCGACGCCATATCCAGGATGATTCCCGGCGTTCTTCACAACGACGAGTCGGCTGAGGATGATTCCTTCGGAGGGGGACTGCTGGAATTTCCCCAGTATTCCCGCCCCGAGGTGTGGAACGGGAGGGCGGTTCCCCCGATCCTTCTGTCCGGCGATCACGCGAAGGTCGACGCGTGGAGGCGGGAGCAGTCCCTGATCCGCACGGCGGAACGCCGGCCGGATCTTCTCGGGAGCGCGGCAATCAGTCCGAGAGAACGGGAATTTATCAGGAATTATCTTGCAAATAAAGACGGCATATAGTATTATATTAAAGCTGTCTGCAAAAAAGATGGTCCTCTTGCCGCATGATGATGAAAGGCAATGAACATCCATTTAAGATAAGGAGCAAAGTTATGAACGAAATCATCAGAAAGATCGAAGAAGCGCAGCTCAAGGAGAGCATTGCCGAGTTCCGTGTCGGGGACACCGTCCGCGTGCACGGAAAGATCAAAGAAGGAAACCGCGAAAGAATTCAGGTGTTCGAGGGCGTCGTGCTGAAGAGACAGGGCGGCGGCAACCGCGCCACCTTTACCGTCAGAAAGATTTCCAACGGCATCGGCGTCGAGAAGACGTGGCCGCTTCACTCTCCCAACGTGGAGAAGATCGAAGTCGTCCGTCACGGCAAGGTCAGAAGAGCCAAGCTCAATTACCTGAGACAGCGTTCCGGCAAGAGCGCCAAGGTCAAGGAGATCATCCGGTAAGGAAGAACTCAGACAGGGTTTATTTCAGATCATATCAGGGGGATGGGAGTCCGATGCAGATTCCGTCTCCCTTATTTGTATAAATACTAAGGTGATGTCCGAGGTTTGAGCCATGGCAAAGTCAGTCACGAAAACCGAGATCAACCGCCGCGTCAGGCGCGAGAAAAACAGAAAGATCCTGAAGACGATTCTCGAGCTCTGCGTCGTCCTCCTTCTGTCGGCGGCGGCCGCCACCGTCTTCTTCGGATCCGTCATGATTCAGGAGAACTCCATGAATCCCACGCTGGCCAGCGGGGACCGGGCCTTCGTGAACCGGGCGGCCTACGTCGTCACGGGCGTCAGGAGAGGCGACGTCATCGCCTACCGCAGCAGCAACGAGATCGACGCCGGCATCCACGTCAAGCGAGTCGTGGCCCTTCCGGGCGAGACGATCCAGATCAGGGACGGCCTGATTCTGATCGACGGGAAGACCTATATCGAGAATCAGGAATTCCCCAACATCACCAATCCCGGCATCGCCGAGAACGGCGTGCGTCTCGCCGCCGACGAGTATTTCGTCCTGGGCGACAACCGGAACAACAGCGAGGACAGCCGTTTCGCGGACGTGGGCAATATCGAAAAGGGCAGCATCATCGGAAAAGTCTGGTTTATCGGGCAGCCGTCCCGCCGGGCGGGCTTTGTGAGATAAGGAGTCGAAGAGTGGAGTATCAGTGGTATCCTGGGCATATGACGAAGACCATTCGCCAGATGCAGGAGAACATCAGACTGATCGATCTGGCGATCGAGATCGTCGACGCGCGGATTCCCGTCTCGAGCAGGAATCCGGACCTGGACCGCCTATGCGCGGGCAGGGCCAGAATGATCCTGTTCGGCAAGTGCGATCTGGCCGACGAGGACGAAAACCGCCGGTGGATCGACTATTACCGCGCGATGGACCTGCACCCCTACGCCTGCGATCTCAGAAACCGCGCCGCGCTCAAGGGGCTCGGGCCCGCGATCAGGGAGGCCTGCAGGGAGAAGATCGAGCGGGACCGCCGGAAGGGAATCGTCAACAGACCCGTCCGGGCGATGGTCTGCGGCATTCCCAACGTCGGAAAGTCGACCTTCATCAATTCCTTCTCGGGATCCTCCTCCCTGAAGACCGGCAACCGGCCCGGCGTCACCAAGGGAAGGCAGTGGATCCGCCTGAACAGCCAGGTGGAGCTTCTGGACACCCCGGGACTGCTCTGGCCGAAGTTTGAGAACCAGGAGATCGGGCGGAGAATTGCCCTCATCGGCTCCATTCCCGACGCCAACGTCGATCCGGCCGAGCTGGCCGTGTACCTCATCACGACGCTGCGGGAGATGGGCTGTCCCGGGATGGAGAACCGCTACGGCGGCGCCGTCTCCGGCATGGAGCCCGACGAGGTGATCGGGGAGGTGGCCCGGCAGCGCGGGGCGCTGAAAAAGGGCGGAGAGCCGGATTATGAGAAGGCGGCGGCGCTTCTCCTGGATGATTTCCGCTCCGGAAGGCTCGGCAGGATCACCCTCGAAAAAGCGGATTCCGGGAGGGACGGGTCATGACCGAGAGACAGCTGCGCCTTCAGCGGGAGAAGGAGGAGCGTCAGCGCCTGCGTCTCGAAAAAGAGATCGCCCGGACGGAATCGATGATGGAGTACGAGAGACGGTTCGCCGGAAAGGGGCTGATCGCCGGCATCGACGAGGTCGGTCGAGGTCCCCTGGCGGGGCCCGTCGTCGCCTGCGCGGTGATTCTCCCCGCGGATCACAGGATCCTCTATCTGAATGATTCCAAGAAGCTCTCCGAGAAAAAGAGAAACGAGCTTTATGACGTGATCACCTCCGAGGCCCGGGCCTTCGCGCTCGGTTCGGAGACACACGAAACCATCGACGAGATCAACATTCTTCAGGCAACCTTCCGCGCGATGAGACAGGCGGTGGGCGCCCTGGAGGTTCCGCCGGATTTTCTGCTGATCGACGCCGTCGCCATTCCGGGCGTCAGCATTCCCCAGTGTCCCATCGTCCACGGCGACGCCCTCAGCGCCTCCATCGCGGCGGCCAGCATCGTCGCAAAGGTGACCAGGGACAGGCTCATGGCGGAATACGACGCTCTCTACCCGGAATACGGATTCGCCAGAAACAAGGGCTACGGGACCGCCGAGCATATCGCGGCGCTGAAAAAATACGGACCATGTCCGATACACAGGAGGAGCTTCATCCATTCCTTCGTGGGGGATGAGAGCTGAGAAAGATGAGTGAAGAGAACAAAAGATCAATAGGAAAACAGCATGAGGAGCGCGCCGCGGAATATCTCAGGGAGAAAGGGTACGAAATCCTCGAGATGAATTTCCGCTGCAGGCTCGGTGAGATCGATATCATCGCCCGGGACGGGGACTGCCTCGTCTTCGTGGAGGTGAAATTCCGCCAGTCGCTGACCAGCGGGGACCCGCTGTCCAGCGTCGATATCAGGAAGCAGAGGACCATCTCCAGGGTAGCCCTCTATTATCTGCTGCAGAAGGGACTCGGACAGGACGCGAAATGCCGTTTCGACGTCGTCGGCATCACGCCCGACGAGCTGAGCCACATCGAGCAGGCCTTTGAATTCAGGAAATAACCGGCGATGGTGATCAAGTGGACGGAAAATGAAGAGAACGGGATGAAGCTGCACAGGAGCGGAGAGGTCCTGTGGCTGTCGTTCCCGGATTTTGACACGGAGAAATGGGCTCTCAACGGTTTCTCCACCAGGCTCGGAGGCGTCAGCCGGGACCATCTCGCCTCCATGAATCTCAGCTTCGGCCGGGGAGACGACGAGGCGAACGTCCGGACCAATTTCCGCCTCATCGGGGCGGCCGTCGGATTCGATCCCGGGGACATGGTGTTCTCCAGGCAGACCCACACGGTCAACGTCAGAAGGGTAGGCGCGGAGAACCGGGGCGAAGGCTTCCTCCGCAGGGGGCCGGAGGAGGACGTGGACGGACTGGTCACCGACGAGCCCGGCGTCGTTCTCACCACCTTCTACGCGGACTGCGTCCCTCTCTACTTCCTTGATCCGGAACACAGGGCGATCGGCCTTTCCCACTCCGGCTGGCGGGGAACGGTCAGCCGCATGGCGGAGGTCACGATCGACAGGATGCGCCGCGAGTTCGGATCCGATCCCCGGAAAATGAAGGCCGCCATCGGTCCCTCCATCTGCCGGAGCTGCTACGAGGTGCAGGACGACGTGGCCGGGAAATTTCCCCCGCGTTTTGTGAAGGAGAAGGGGAACGGGAAGTACCTGCTGGATCTGCAGGGCATGAACCGGGCCGTCATGATCGAGTCCGGCATTCCCATGTCGTCGATCAGCATGCCCGGGCTCTGTACGGCCTGCAACAGGGACCTGCTGTTCTCCCACAGGGCGACCCGCGGAATGCGCGGAAACTGCGCCGCTTTTCTGGAGATCCGCCGCGCTCCTTCGGGCGGCGCCGGCGCTTGACAATTGCAGGCATCGAAATTATGATACAATGTGCTGAATAAATGAATGACGGATCAGCGGAGACGCCTTCGGCGGGCGGAAGCGCTGCGGTCAGTGATTATGAGGAGGCTTATCTCATGGCGGCTCTCTACAACCACATCGAGGTCGAGAACAAATGGAGAAAGAGATGGGAAGAGAATCCCATCAATGTCAATGACGGAAAGAAAAAGAAGTATTACTGCCTGGATATGTTCCCGTATCCCTCCGGGGCAGGCCTGCATGTGGGCCACTGGCGCGGCTACGTGATCTCCGATGTGTGGTCCCGCTACAAGATGATGGACGGGAATCACTACGTCATCCATCCGATGGGCTGGGACGCCTTCGGCCTCCCCGCGGAGAATTTCGCCATCAAGACCGGCCAGCATCCGTCGGTTTCCACGGCGGCCAACGTCGCCAATATCCGGAAGCAGATCGATCAGATCGGCGCGATCCGCGACTGGGACATGGAGCTCAACACCACGGATCCCGCCTTCTACAAGTGGACCCAGTGGATCTTCGTGAAGATGTTCAGGCACGGCCTCGCCTACGAGAAGGAGATGCCGCTGAACTGGTGCCCGAGCTGCAAGGCGGTCCTCGCCAACGAGGAGGTCGTCGACGGCAAGTGCGAGAGGTGCGGCGCCGACGTCACCAAGAAGAATCTCCGCCAGTGGATGCTGAAAATCACCGCCTACGCGGACCGGCTCCTCGAAGGCCTGAAGGATCTCGACTGGCCCGAGAAGGTCAAGAAGATGCAGACGGACTGGATCGGACGCTCCTACGGCGCAGAAGTCTATTTCCCGGTGGACGGCAGCGACCGGAAGATCACGGTCTACACCACGCGTCCGGACACGCTCTACGGGGCGACCTTTATGGTTCTGGCGCCCGAGCACGAGATGGTGGCGGAGCTCACGACGGAGGAGCAGCGCGGGGCGGTTGAGCAGTACTGCGCCGCCGCGGCCAACAAATCCAGCGTCGACAGGGTCCAGAACAAGGAAAAAACCGGCGTCTTCACCGGCAGCTACGCGGTCAACCCGCTCAACGGCGCGAAGGTCCCGATCTGGATCTCCGACTATGTCCTCGCGGATTACGGCACAGGCGCCATCATGTGCGTGCCGGCCCACGACGACCGCGACTTTGAGTTTGCCAGAAAATTCGGCCTGCCGGTCATCCAGGTCATAAGCAA
Source organism: Lachnospiraceae bacterium (assembly GCA_045114695.1). GTDB lineage: Bacteria > Bacillota > Clostridia > Lachnospirales > Lachnospiraceae > Chordicoccus. The sequence continues at coordinate 140,153 of JBGUKX010000028.1, forward strand.
AGACGGAAAAGAGATTCCCGACATGCAGGAGCCCTACACGGAGGCCGCCGGCGTCGTCATCAACTCAGGCGAGTGGAACGGGCTCGAATCCTCCGAGCTCAAACAGAAGGCCCCCGAGATGATCGAGAGCAGGGGCATCGGACGAAAGACCGTCAACTACAAGCTCCGCGACTGGGTCTTCTCCCGCCAGAGGTACTGGGGAGAGCCGATCCCGATCGTTCACTGCGAGAAGTGCGGCCCCGTGGCCGTTCCGGAGGATCAGCTCCCGGTCCTTCTCCCGAACGTGGAGTCCTATCAGCCGACGGATACCGGCGAGTCTCCGCTGGCCGCGATCACGGACTGGGTGAACACCACCTGCCCGTGCTGCGGCGGTCCCGCGAAGAGGGAGACCAACACGATGCCCCAGTGGGCCGGTTCGTCCTGGTATTTCCTGAGGTACGTGGACAATCACAACGACAGGGAGCTGGTGAGCCGCGAGAAGGCCGACACCTATCTGCCGGTGGATATGTACATCGGCGGCGTCGAGCACGCCGTTCTCCACCTGCTGTATTCCAGGTTCTACACCAAGTTCCTGCACGATATCGGAGCGATCGATTTCGACGAGCCCTTCAAAAAGCTGTTCAATCAGGGCATGATTCTCGGCCCGAAGGGCGTAAAGATGAGCAAGTCCCTCGGCAACGTGGTCTCGCCGGACGACATGGTCAGGGATTACGGCTGCGACTCCCTGAGAATATACGAGCTTTTCATCGGCCCGCCGCAGCAGGATTCCGCCTGGGACGAGAGAGGCATCGACGGCGTCAACCGCTTCCTCAACAAGTTCTGGAATCTGGCCTTGGACAGCATCGAAGCCGACGTAAAGGCCACGCCGGAGATGATCCGTCTCCGCCACAAGCTGATCGCCGACATCACCATGCGTCTCGACCAGTTCGCGCTCAACACCGTCGTGTCCAAATTCATGGAGTACAACAATCAGATGTCGAAGATCGCCCAGACGGAGGGCGGCATCGACAAGGAGACGATCGGGGTCTACGTGACGCTTCTCGCGCCCTTTGCCCCGCACATCGCGGAGGAGATCTGGGAGAGGCTCGGCCACACCGATTCCGTCTTCCACACGGCCTGGCCGAAATCGGACGCGTCCCTCGCCGCCGACGACGAGAAGGAGATCCCGGTGCAGATCAACGGAAAAACAAGAGCCGTGGTGAAGCTGCCGGTGGACGTCTCCCAGGCGGACGCCCTCGCCCGGGCAAAGGAGGCGGCCGCCGACAAGATCGCCGGCATGACGATCGTCAAGGAGATCTATGTGCCCGGCAAGATCGTCAACCTGGTCGTAAAAAAGTAAATCGGAAACCGGGACGGAACACGGTTTTCCGCTATCCGCAGGGAAGGTAAAAAACGGCGCGGCCTCTACTGGCCGCGCTGTCATTTTATCGGCGGGAATTCCGGGGAGGGCAATTCCGCCCGTCTGTTCCGCGTCCGCTCTCAGGGGGCGTCTCTGCCGGTGTTCCGCGTCCGCTCCCCGGGGGCGTCTCTGCCGGTGTTCCGCAAAAGTATGGGAGGGGATTTCCGCTCAACTGTTCCGCTTCAGGCCGGAGATGTCGGGAACCGCCATCAGGGAGTAGTTGGTGTGGTAGATCACAAAACCCGGCTTGCCGCCGTTTTTCTTCCGCAGCTCTTTTCTCTTCGTGTAATCCACCTCCACCTTCGGCGCCTTTCTGGCGGAGGAGTAGTACGCCGCCAGGGCGCCCGCCTCCTCGAAGGTGCGGTCCGTGAGCTGCCTTCCTCCCGTCCGGACGATGACGTGGCTTCCGGTCGTGCCCTTGGCGTGAAACCACCAGTCCTCCCGGTCGGAAAGGCGGAAGGAGAGCTCCTCGTTCTGGTAGTTGTTCTTTCCGACGAGAATCTCGAAGCCGTCCGAGGAGGTGTAGGAGTAGGGGGCCGACTTCGCCTCCCGCTTCGCCCCCTTCTTTACGGAGGATTTCTTCTGGGCGAAGCCGTAATCCACCAGCTCCCGGCGGATCTCGTTGAGATCGGCCTCCGTCTCGGCCAGATCGATGGAGGTCAGCACCGACTCGAGCTGTTCGCGGTCGGCCTCCGTCTCGGCGATCTGGACGGAGAGGGCTTCGGCCGTCCTCTTAAGCTTGTTGTACCGGGCGAAGTATTTCTGGGCGTTCTGCTGGATGCTGACCGAAGCGTCCACCGGGACCGTGATCTCCTCCCCGGTGTAATAGTTCACGCACCGAAGCTCCCGGGCCCCTTCCTCCGCGGAGTAGCCGTAGGTGTTCAGCATCTCTCCGTAGATGCGGTAGCGGTCGCGCTTTTCCGTGTCCCGGAGCTGTTTCTCCTGGAGGAGATACTTCTTGTTCGTGCGGTCGAGAGCTCCCTTCACAAGATGGCGCAGATCCGCGGACTTCTGGCGGATCCGCGTGAGCTTCTCCTTTGTCCCGTAGTAGGAGCGGAGCATCTCGCTGGCGGAGGCGCAGGGGACGGTGACGTAGGGGGCGTGGCCGTACATCAGGAAGGGAATGCTGCCGAATTCGACGGGCTCTCCGTTTTCCGAGATGATATTCGGCGTAAAATCCCGGTTCCTGATGCGTTCCATGTGTCCCAGAAAGACGGCGGCCAGCTTTTTCTTCTCGTCCTCCGTCAGATCCCCGAAGGCCTTTCTCGGCTCCGCGGCGGCCTCAAAGGCAAATTCCTCCGCGGCGGCGGGGGAGATCCCGGCGAAGGCGCCGTAGAGGGCCCGGACGATGTCTCCGGAGGTGCTCTCCATGGCGGAGAGAAAGCCCGGGACGTCCGTCTCCAGGGGATTGCGCTTTCCGTCGGCGCAGGGAATGAACCATTTCCGGCCAGGGAGGACCTCCCGGACGGAGCTCATGCTTAAGGGGACCCTCTTGATGCTGTCGATGATTACGTCGTCTTCGTCGGTGAAAATGATATTGCTGTGCTTTCCCATGAGCTCAATGATGAGCTTCTTCTTCCGCAGATCCCCGAGCTCGTCCCTGTGCAGCACGCTGATCACGACGACCCTCTCGAGAGAGGGCTGCGCGACCGACAGAATCTGTCCTCCCTGAAGATGTTTTCTGAGAAGCATGCAGAAATTCGGGGCGGACATGGGCGCCTCTTTCTTCGCGTCGTTGAGATAGAGCAGAGGAAGAGACGCGTTCGCGCTGAGAAGAAGATGATACTGGATCCGGCTGCTCTTGACCGTGATCAGAAGTTCGTCCTTCTCGGGCTGGATAATCCGGCTGATGCCTCCGCCTGTGATCGTTTCGTCCAGTTCGCTCACGATGTTTGCGACCGTGATTCCGTCAAATGCCATAATCAGACTCCTTTTACGCCGCTTGTTTCCGGCTGGATGTATTGTAGCACGAATGGACCTGCGGCGCACCTCTTTTGCGCGGAGGAACGCCGCGCGCGGGTGTTGGCCTCCCCGCCGGAGCGTACCGACCTCCTTCTGCGGACAGCCGGGCGGAAGGCGCGGACGGCGGCGCTTTTCCCGCCGGATACGGTCATTGACGTACGGCTTATTTTAAGGTAGAATCTAGTGGATTATCGGATTCTGTCCGGTGAATACCGCAGATTGGTCATTCCTGTCCCGAAGGGACGCAGAAAGGACGTATTCTCATGGTTCGAAGCATGACGGGCTACGGGCGCGCCGAGGCGGCCTGCGAAGCCAGAAAGCTGACGGTGGAGATCAAGTCCGTCAACAACCGCTATCTGGATCTCAACATCCGGATGCCCAGACGATTCAATTTCCTCGAGGCGCGCATCAGGGAGACGCTGAAGGAATTCGCCCTCAGGGGAAAGGTCGACGTCTTCATCAGCTGTGAGGAATACGCCGACGAGGCGGGCGCGCTCCGCTACAATGAAGCCCTGGCCGGGGAATATATCAGCTGCATGAGGCTGATGGCGGAGAAATTCGGGCTTTCCGGCACCATCACCCCCGCCGACGTCGCGAGAGCCCCCGAGGTATTCTCCCTGGGAGATCCCGGGGCCGACGAGGACGAGCTGTGGGAGATGCTCGAACCGGTGATCCGCGGCGCCGCCCTCGTGTACAACGAGGCAAGAGCGGCCGAGGGCGAGAGACTCAAGGCGGACCTTCTTCTCAAGCTGAAGCACCTGGGATCCCTGGTGGACGAGGTGGTCCGGCATGAACCCGAGATCATGGACGCCTACAGGAGCCGGCTCACGGAGACCCTGACGGAGATTCTCGCCGACCGGGGCATCGACGAATCCCGCATCGCCGCGGAATGCGTCGTCTACGCCGACAGGATCTGCACGGACGAGGAGACCGTGCGGCTGAGGAGCCACATCCGGCAGATGGAAGCCGAGCTCTCGAAGGAGGGAAGCATCGGCCGGAAGCTGGATTTCCTGGCCCAGGAGATGAACCGGGAGGCGAACACCACGCTCTCCAAGGCCGGGGATCTCATGACGGCGGATCTCGGCATCGAGATGAAGACCGATATCGAAAAGATCCGGGAACAGATTCAGAACATCGAATAAACGAAACCCTTCAGCATACACCGAACGGACAGGGAGGCTTACTTGAGGGAAAAAGGCATACTATTTGTTGTGTCCGGCTTTTCAGGCGCCGGGAAGGGAACTCTGATGAAAATGCTCTCCGACAGCGGGGACGCCGCGCTTTCCGTGTCCGCGACGACAAGGGCGCCGCGCGAGGGAGAGCAGGACGGAAAGGACTATTTCTTCGTCACGCGCGAACGCTTCGAGGAGATGATCCGGCTCGGCGAGCTCTACGAGTACACGGTCTACGCGGACAACTACTACGGGACGCCGAGGAAATACGTCGACGACCGGCTGAGCGAGGGAAAGGACGTCATTCTGGAGATCGAGGTCCAGGGGGCCGCCGCCATCAGGCGGCGTTTTCCGGACACCGTGCTTCTCTTTGTGACGCCGCCCACCGTCGGGGAGCTGAAGAGAAGGCTCGTGAACCGCGGCACGGAGACGGAGGAGAAGATCAGGAGCCGGCTCGCCAGGGCGGTGGAGGAGTCGGCCTGTATGTCCGACTACGACTACATCCTGATCAACGACGACAAAGAGGTCTGCGCCCGGGATCTGAGGGGCATTCTCCGGATCGAACACATGAAGGCGTCCCGGAGCGGCTCTTTTATCAGCGGGATTAAAGAGGAACTGGAAAATATCAAGAAAGGGGATTACGTATTATGATGATTCATCCCTCCTACAAAGAGATGATGGAAGCAGTCAACAGCGAGAGCGAGGACGACACGACCCCGATCGTGTCCAGCCGGTATTCCATCGTGATGGCGACGGCGAAACGGGCGAGACAGATCGTGAGCGGCGACCAGCCGAAGATCCCGGACGCGGAAGGACGGAAGCCTCTGTCCGTGGCGGTCGACGAGATCTACGAGGGCGCCGTGAGGATTCTTCCCTATGACGGATCCGACGATGCAAAATAACAGCGATTCCGTAAGAGAGCCGCTCAGGCTCCTCATGGTCTCCCTCGGCTGCGACAAGAACCTGGTCGACTCCGAGAAAATGCTGGGAATCCTCACCGCCCGGGGCTTTGTTCTGACCGACGACGAGGAAGAGGCGGACGTAGCGGTCATCAACACCTGCTGCTTCATCGAGGAGGCGAAGAAGGAGAGCATAGAGCGCATCTTCGAGCTGGCAAGGCTGAAGGAGACGGCCCGCCTCAGGGTCCTGATCGCGGCCGGCTGCATGGCGCAGAGGTACCGGGACGAGATCCTGGACGAAATTCCCGAGATCGACGCCATCGTGGGGACCACGGGCATCGACGGCATAGCCGCGGCCGCGGAGAGCGCCCTGGCAGGAAAGCGGGAGGCCTTCCTGCGGGACGTCAGCACGGATCCCGACCCGGGAACGGACAGAAGAATCGTCACCACCGGCGGCCACTACGCCTATCTCAAGATCGCCGAGGGCTGCGACAAGCGCTGTACCTACTGCGCGATTCCCGACTTCCGCGGGCATTACAGAAGCGTGCCCCGGGAGCGCCTGCTGGCCGAAGCGGCGTCCCTCGCCGAAGGCGGCGTGCGGGAGCTGATCCTGGTGGCCCAGGAGACGACCCTCTACGGGACGGATCTCTATCACCGAAAATGTCTTCATGAGCTTCTGGAGGATCTCTGCCGCATCCCCGGCCTCGTCTGGATCCGTCTCCTCTACTGCTACCCGGAGGAAATCTATCCGGAGCTCATCGAGGTGATCGCAAGGGAGCCGAAGATCTGCCATTATCTGGATCTGCCGATTCAGCACGCCTCGGACGACGTTCTCCGGAGAATGAACCGGAGAACGACGGAGGCCGATCTCAGGGAGCTGGTCGCGGACCTGAGGAAGAAGATTCCCGATATCATGCTCCGCACCACGCTGATCACGGGCTTCCCCGGGGAGACGGAGGAGGATCACCGGAAGGTTCTTGCCTTCGTCAGGGAGATGAAATTCGACCGTCTCGGCGTGTTTCCCTATTCCAGGGAGGAAGGGACGCCCGCCGCGAAGATGAAGCCCCAGATCCCGAAGCGCGTCATGAAGGCCCGCCAGTCCGAGATCATGACGGTCCAGCAGGGCATCTCCCTCTCAAACAACCGGGAGAGAATCGGAAGAACGATGCGCGTCATCGTGGAGGGAAGAATACCGGAGGAGGACGTCTATGTGGGCCGGACCTTCGGCGACGCCCCCCAGGTGGACGGTTTTATTTTTTTCAGTTCCGACAGGGAGCTCCTGAGCGGGGATTTCGTCTCCGTCAGGGTGACGTCCGCGTCGGAATATGACCTTCAGGGAGTGGAGGAAGAAAAAGAAAATGTTGAAGAATATGAATCTGCCGAATAAGCTCACCTGTCTTCGGATGGTCATGATCATTCCCTTTATCATCTGCATGCTCTGGGGAAGGGCGGAAGGCGGCTGGATGTGGGCGTCCCTGCTTCTGTTCGCGGGCGCTTCCTTCACCGACATGCTCGACGGAAAGATCGCGCGGTCCCGGAACCTGATCACGGATTTCGGGAAATTCATGGATCCTCTGGCGGACAAGCTGCTGGTGTGCTCCGCCCTGATCTGCCTGATTGATCTCCGCAGAATTCCGACGTGGGTGGTTCTCATCATCATCGCCAGGGAATTCATCATCAGCGGCTTCCGTCTCGTCGCCTCCGACAACGGCATCGTGATCGCGGCCGGCTGGTGGGGCAAGATCAAGACCGTATCGCAGATGATCATGATCCTTCTGCTGATCATGGATTTCACCTCGGGACCGTTCTACTATCTCTCGAAGATTCTGATCTACGTGTCGACGGCCCTGACCGTGATCTCCCTCGTCGATTATATCGTCAAGAACAAGAACGTGCTTTCCATGCAGAAATAAAGCCGGCGCCTGCGCGGCAGACCCGGAGGAAGAAAGGAAAATACGCCATATGGACCGGATCAGGATGACGACGCCCCTCGTGGAGATGGACGGCGATGAGATGACAAGAATTCTCTGGAAGATGATCAAGGAGGAGCTGCTGCTTCCCTTCATCGATCTCCGGACGGAGTACTACGATCTCGGGCTGGAATACCGTGATCAGACGGGGGACCGCGTCACAAAGGACGCCGCCGAGGCCATCAGGCGGTACGGCGTCGGCGTCAAGTGCGCGACGATCACCCCCAACCCGGCGAGGGTGGAGGAATACCACCTGAAGGAGATGTACAAGAGCCCCAACGGGACCCTGCGGGCGATGCTGGACGGCACGGTGTTCCGCACGCCGATCATCGTCAGGGGGATCGAGCCCTGCGTGAAGAACTGGGTGCGGCCCATCACCATCGCGCGCCACGCCTACGGCGACGTGTACAAAAATGCCGAATTCCGCGTCCCGGGCGCCGGCGAGGCGAAGCTCGTCTTCACCGCCGAGGACGGCACCGTCTCCGAGCAGACGATCTTCCGGTTTGACGGCCCCGGCGTGATCCAGGGCATCTACAATCTGGACAGCTCCATCCGAAGCTTCGCCCGCTCGTGCTTCGAGTACGCCCTAGGGCTGAAGCAGGATCTCTGGTTCGCCACGAAGGACACCATCTCCAAGACCTATGACCGGGATTTCAAGGAAATCTTCGAGGAGGTGTATGAGAACGAGTTCAGGGACCGCTTCCGTGAGGCCGGAATCTCGTATTTCTACACCCTGATCGACGACGCGGTGGCGAGAATCATGAAGAGCGAGGGCGGCGTCGTGTGGGCCTGCAAGAACTACGACGGCGACGTGTTCTCGGACATGCTCTCCTCCGCCTTCGGCTCCCTCGCGATGATGACCTCGGTGCTCGTCTCGCCCGAAGGTTTCTACGAGTATGAAGCCGCCCACGGAACGGTGCAGAGACATTACTACAGGCATCTGAAGGGAGAGGAGACCTCCACCAATTCCGTCGCGACGATTTTCGCCTGGACCGGGGCGCTCAGGAAGCGCGGCGAGCTGGACGGCCTGGCCGATCTCGTCCGCTTCGCCGACAGGCTTGAGCAGGCGGTGCTGACGACCATCGAATCCGGCACGATGACCGGAGATCTCGCCAGAATCACCACCATCCCGAATCCCAGAACCGTGAATTCCCTCGACTTTATCAGGGAGATCCGCGGCACGCTGGAAAAACTGATGCAGGAATAAAGAACAGGGGGGCGCGCCGCGTCCCCCTGTTGTACGGCAGGAATATAGTTAAGGGGGGCGCGCCGCGTCCCCCTGTTGTACGATTTCATCTGTTTCTTTACGGCCGGTGTTTCTGCTTTTCTCCGAGGCGGCCTGTCCCGGACCGGGAGCTATTCGTCTTCCCCGGAGAGAGCTTCCCACCTCCCGTAGGCTTTTTCCAGCTTTCCGGCGATCTCGTCCTTCTCGAGGCTCAGCGCCGTGAGTCTGTCCGCGTCCGACATGACGGCGGCATCATCGAACAGGGCGTCGATTTCCCGGTCCCGGGACTCGAGCCGCTCGATTTCCTCCTCCAGCCGGGCGATCTCGCTTTTCTGACGGCGCCTTCTGGATTCCTCCTCCTTCTGCGCCATCCAGTCCAGCTTCGAGGCCGTCTCCTGCCGGATGCCTGCGGCCGCTGTCTCCTCGCCGAGGCCGGCCCGCTCGACGTCCTCCTTCTTTTCCAGATAGTAGTCGTAGTTTCCGATATAATTCAGAAGCGTTCCGCAGGTGAGGTCGAGAATCCGAGAAGCGGTCCGGTTGATGAAATAGCGGTCGTGGGAGACGTAGAAGACCGTTCCCTCGTAGGCCCGCACGGCGCTCTCCAGAATTTCCCTCGAGGCGATGTCCAGATGGTTCGTGGGCTCGTCGAGGAAGAGGAGATTGGCCCGGGAGAGCATGAGCTTGCAGAGAGAGACTCGCGCGCGCTCGCCGCCGCTGAGGTCGTCGATCCTCTTGAAGACGTCGTCGCCGGTAAACAGAAAGGCGGCCAGCCGGGTCCGTATCTCCGTGTTGTTCATGCCGGGATAATCGTCGGATATCTCCTCGAAGATGGTCTTTTCTCCCGAGAGGACCTGCATCTCCTGGTCATAGTAGCCGATCTCGACGTTGGTTCCGTAGGTGAAGCTTCCCTCGTCGGGCGTGACGACGCCGTTGAGGATCTTCAGCAGGGTCGATTTTCCGGTTCCGTTGCTCCCGATCAGGGCGACGTGCTCGCCCCTGTGGATCTCAAAGGAGATGCCGCGGAACAGCGTGACGCCGTCGTAGGCCTTGCCCAGCTCCTCGGTCTTCAGCACGTCGTTTCCGCTCTCGTTGGCCGGCACGAATCTGAGGGAGATGCGGCTGTCGTCCTCCTCCGGTCTCTCCGGGGCGTCCATCCTGGCGAGCATTTTTTCGCGGCTTTCGGCCCTGCGTATGGATTTCTCGCGGTTGAAGGACTTCAGCTTCTGGATCACCTCTTCCTGGCGTTTTCTCTCGCGCTCCGCGTTGACGTAGGCGGCGTAGGCCGCCTTGAGCAGCCTCTCCTTCTTCTCGCTGAACGCGTCGTAGTTGCCCCGGTAGGTCTTCGAGACGCCGTTTTCGATCTCCACGACCTTTGTCACGACCCGGTTGAGGAAGTAGCGGTCGTGGGAGACGATGAGGGCGGCGCCCCGGTAATTGATCAGGTAATTCTCCAGCCACTCGATGGAGTGCATGTCGAGATGGTTGGTGGGCTCGTCGAGAAGAATGATGTCCGGAGCCGTCAGCAGGAGCCTTCCCAGGGCCACCCGCGTCTTCTGGCCGCCGGAGAGCTCGCCGACTTTTTTCCCGAAATCGGACTCAGCAAAGCCCAGTCCCTTCAGCACGCCGATGACCTCGCTGCGGTAGGCGTATCCGCCGCCTCTCTCGTAGGCCTCGGTCATCCTGGCGTAGTCCTTCATCTCGTCCTCAAGCTCACCGCCGGAGAGGACGGACATGCGCTGCTCCGAGCGCCTGATGCTGTCGCTCAGGGCGAGCAGGTCGCTCCGGACAGAGAACAGCTGCTCGTAGATCGTCAGGTCCCCGGTGAGATCCTGGTGCTGGGCCAGATAGCCGATCCGGCTGTCGTGCGTCAGAACGCAGGATCCGGTATCGGGGGAAACAAGGCCCATCACGATGCGGAGAAGCGTCGATTTTCCTGCGCCGTTTACGCCCACAAGAGCGGTTTTCTCGTGTTCCTCCACATGAAACGAGACGTCGCGCAGGACGTCTTTTCCATCAAACGCTATGCTGATGCCGGAGATGTTGAGAATCATCGGCGTTCACTCCCGTCTGGTAAAATTCGGTCTTTTCCCCGGTATTGTATCATCCCCGGGTCGGGCCTCTCAAGGGAAATGTTGAACATTGACAACTCTGCCCGGTAAAGTTATATTGAATATTTGGACAGTCAGGAGATCTCTGCTTTTCAGGGCGCTCCTGAAGAGTTTTTCGGTGACCGGAGGGAGCCATGCGCAAAATTCTTACGGGAGCGCAGATGAAAGCCTGCGACATACATACCATCTCCGTGATCGGCGTTCCTTCCGCGGTGCTGATGGAGAGAGCGGCCTGCGCCGCGGCGAACGAGGTCTCTGACCTGCCGGCGGCCGGGAGTGTCGTGATCTTCTGCGGCTCCGGCAATAACGGCGGGGATGGCTACGCCTGCGCCAGAATCCTCTTTCTGCGCGGGAAGGACGTGAGGATCATCGAGGCCGGAAATCCGGGGCACCTGACCGAAGAGACAGAACGGCAGCAGAAGATCTGCGCCAGGCTCGAGATACCGATGAGCGGACCGGAAGAAGCGGAGGCGTTTCTTTCCCGGTCGGACGCCGTGGTCGACGCTCTCCTCGGGACGGGCCTTTCACGGGAGGTCGGCGGCCGGTACGCGGAGATGATCCGCCTGATCAACGGCTCGGCCCTCCCGGTCGTATCGGTGGACATCCCGAGCGGCGTCAGCTCGGACACGGGACAGGTGATGGGATGCGCGGTGAAAGCGCGCGTCACCGTGACGATGCAGTGCGTCAAGCCCGGCCTTCTGCTGTATCCCGGAAGAAGCTTCGCGGGGCGCGTGGTCTGCGCGGAGATCGGCGTGCTGACGGAACCGGCGGATCCCTCCGCCCTGCCGGCCGGCTGGGCCGGTCCGGCTCTGGCGGCGCTGGAGGAGGAGGACCTGAGCCTTCTCGTTCCCCCGAGGGATCCCCGGGGACACAAGGGCACCTTCGGCAAAGTGCTTCTCGCCGCGGGGAGCTTCGGGATGGCGGGAGCCGCCTATCTCTCCGCGAAGGCAGCCCTGCGCAGCGGAGCGGGCATGGTGAAGATCCTGACCGACGCCCGCAACCGCGTGATTCTGCAGGAACTGCTCCCGGAGGCGCTGCTTTCCCTGTACGAAAGTCCCGGGGAAGCGGGAGAGCTTCTGGAGAAGGAGCTTAAGTGGTGCAGCGTCTGCGCGGCCGGACCCGGTCTCGGCACCGGCGAAGCCGCCCGGGAAATCGTCCGGAGGCTTCTTTCGGCCGGCAGGGACGTCCCCTGTGTCCTGGACGCGGACGCGATCAACCTTCTCGCCGGCTGCCCGGAGCTTCTCGTCAAAACGGGAGAGGATCTCTACATCACGCCCCACATCCTTGAGATGAGCCGGCTCACCGGGCTCTCTCCGGAGGAGATCCTCCTTGACCCGGTGGGAACGGCGGCAGCCTTCACCGGGAGAACGGGCGTCTCCTGCGTCCTCAAGGACGCCTGCACGGTGACGTCCTGCGCGGACGGCAGAATTTTCCTCAACACGACGGGGAACGACGGAATGGCCACCGCGGGAAGCGGGGACGTCCTGACGGGCATCCTGGCATCCTGGCTGGCGCAGGGGGCTGAGCGCGCCTGTGCCGGAGCCGCCGCCGCATACCTGCACGGGGCCGCCGGCGACGACGCCCGGCGGAGGATCGGCGCCGCCGGCATGACCGCCTCCGACATCGCGGACGCGGCCGCGGGCGTGATGAGGAGAATCGGACGGTAACGGACACAGTCATTCCGGAAGGGGAGGTGTACGGAATTGAAAAAATACAGCAGAATCTGCGCGGAGATCGATCTCGGCGCGGTCGAGCATAATCTTCAGAAAATGAAAGAACTGAGCGGCGGGACGCCCATCTGCGCCGTCATCAAGGCGGACGCCTACGGCCACGGGGCGCTTCAGATCGCGCGGCATATCCAGCGGCTGCCCTATCTCTGGGGCTTTGCGGTCGCCACCTGCGAGGAGGCGATGCAGCTGCGCGGGGGCGGCATCATGAAGCCGATCCTTCTGCTCGGATACGCGTTTCCCGAGTCCTACGACGATATGATCGACTACGACATCCGGGCCTGCGTCTTTGATATGGAATCCGCCAGAAAGCTCTCGGACAAGGCGGTGATGCTGGAGCGCAGGGCGCTCATTCACATCGCGGTGGACACGGGAATGGGCCGCATCGGATTCCGCAGCGAGGACAGAGACGCCGTGGACGTCATCGCGGAGATCGCGAAGCTTCCCAACATCGAGATCGAGGGCATGTTCACCCACTTCGCGCGGGCGGACGAGACGTCCATCGCCCCGGCCGAGGTCCAGCTGATCCGTTTCCTGCACTTCGCCTCCGAGGTGAGGGCGGCGGGGGTGAAGATCCCCCTGTGCCACGCGGCAAACAGCGCCTCCATCCTGCGCTTCCCGGAATCGCACCTGGATCTCGTCCGGGCGGGCATCACGCTCTACGGCCTCGCCCCGTCCAACGAGACGGCGGCCCTGGCCGGACGCTACATGAAGCCGGTCCTGTCGCTCCGGAGCCATATCTCCCACGTCAAGACCGTGCCGGCCGACACGCCCGTCAGCTACGGGGGAACCTTTGTCACGAGGAAGGAGACCGTCATCGCCACGGTGCCCGCCGGCTATGCCGACGGTTATCCGAGAACCCTCTCGGGAAAGGGCTATGTGCTGATACACGGCATGAGAGTGCCGATTCTGGGAAGGATCTGCATGGATCAGTTCATGGTGGACGTCAGCGAGCTTACGGACGTGAAGGTGGGAGACGAGGTGGTCCTGATCGGCCGTCAGGAGGATCAGAAGATCACCTGCGAGGAGCTGGGAAATCTCAGCGGAAGGTTCAATTACGAGCTTGCCTGCGATATTTCCAAGCGCGTCCCGAGGTCGTTCCGCGTGAACGACTATGTCGTCGAACAGGTTGATTATTTTAATTGATTATGGTACGATTTTTATCAAAACGAACGGAAGAAGCCGACAATCAGGCCGTTGAAACGGCGGCGCCGGAGGGGGAAGAACCTGCCGTCTGCGCCTCTGACGCGCGGGATATCATGATCCGGAGAAACGACATGACCGCGATCGAGGCGGGGATGACGCTGGAGGAGTGCGTGAAGTGCATGATGAACGACCCGCTTCCGGCCTTTCCCGTCTATGAAGACAACGTCGACGCGATCCTGGGAGTGATCTCGGGCGGCGACGCGGTGAGAGAGTACGTGGAGCGCCCGGCGAGCCGGGAAAAACCCGTCTCCGCGCTTCCCGGCCTGATCCGGGAGGCGGCGATCATCCCCGAGACAAGGCCGGTGGTCAGCATCTTCCGCTATATGAAGGCGCAGAAAACCCGCATTATGATCGTCGTCGACGAGTACGGCCAGACGGCGGGGATCGTGACCTACGAGGCGGCTCTGGAGGAGATCGCGGGCTGCGCGGTCCCGGATGCAAGAGACGACGAGCTGGTGCTCTACGGGTCCGGAAACAGCGTGGTTCTCGACGGCATGACGCCCCTGGACCGCGCCGGCGCGGTTCTGGGCTGCGACTTCGGGACGGAGGACTATCAGACGCTGAGCGGCTATCTGACGTCTCTTCTGGGGCACGTCCCGGACGAGCGCGACAGGAGCGTGTCGGGAGCCGGCTTTCTCTTTCATATTCTGAAAACGGGAAATCACACGATCAAAAAAGTCAGGGCTGAGAGACTGCCCGAGTAAAAAGGAGAGGCAAGAGCTATGTCAGGACATTCGAAATTTGCGAATATCAAGCACAAAAAAGAGAAAAACGACGCCGCCAAGGGCAAGATCTTTACCATCATCGGACGGGAGATCGCCGTCGCCGTGAAGGAGGGCGGACCCGATCCGTCCAACAATTTCAAGCTTGCCGCGGTGATCGCGAAGGCCAAGGCGAACAACGTCCCGAACGATACCATCGAGCGCGGCATCAAGAAGGCGGCCGGCGAGAACGGCGGCGCCAATTACGAGCAGCTGACGTACGAGGGCTACGGGCCGAGCGGCGTGGCGATCATCGTCAAGACCCTGACGGACAACAAAAACAGGACCGCGGCCGACGTGCGCTCCGCCTTCTCCAAGGGAAACGGCAACATCGGGACCAAGGGAAGCGTTTCTTTCATGTTCGATGAGAAGGGCCAGATCATCATCGACAAGGAGGAGTGCGAAACCGACGCCGACGAGCTCATGATGATGGCCCTCGACGCGGGCGCGGAGGATTTCCGGGAAGAGGATGACAGCTACGAGGTCATCACGGATCCTTCGTCCTTCGAGGCGGTCCGCAAGGCGCTCGAGGAGCAGGGCGTGCCGATGGCCGAGGCGGAAGTGACGATGATCCCGCAGAATTACGTGTCGCTCAGCAATCCCGCCGACATCGCCAGTCTTGAAAAGATTCTGGACCTGCTCGACGAGAGCGACGACGTCCAGAACGTCTGGCATAACTGGGACGAAGAGGAATAATCAGGACGGAGTTTATGGATTTTTTGATTGCCGCTATACTGGGTGTCATTCAGGGACTGACGAAGTTTCTGCCGGTCAGCTCCTCCGGATGCCTCGTTATTCTGGAACGTCTGACCGGCTTTCAGCCTCCGGTGCCGGCGTTCCATGTCTTTTTGCACGCAGGGACGGCGATCGCCGTATGCCTGGTGATGAGCAGGGACATCGCGGGAGCGGCGGGAGACGCCGCGGCCATGGCTTCCGATCTGGCCGGGGAACTGAACCAGAGTCTCAAAAGCGGAGGCAGTCTGCCTCTCCGGTCAAGAATTATCTGTACCGACTCAAGAAAAAGGTCTTCCATGCTGATCACAGCAGCCCTGTCAGCCTGTCTGACGGGAGTTCTTCTTTCCGGACCCGTCGCCTACACATCGAGGTCGGCGCTGTTCTCCGGAGCGGGAATGCTGGTCACCGGCATCCTGCTTCTTGTCACTGACATGGTCAGGCCTCAGGAGAAATCCCCGTCCGACCTCGGGGCGGGCAGCGCCGTCGTCATCGGCGCCGCTCTCGGCATCGCGGCCCTCCCGGGGATCTCCGGGACGGCTCTCGTGATGTGCGCCTGCATTCTGGCGGGAATGAGCCGGAAATTCTCCGTACGCTTCAGCTGTCTTCTGTCTGTGCCGGTCACAGCGGCCGCGCTGGTGTATTCGACCGCCGCGGCTCTGAGGCAGGGGCAGCTTTCGCTTCCGATGCTCGGATGCTGCCTTCTCGGAATGGCGGCGTCCTGTATCGTCGGAAGATTTATGATCCGGATTTGCCTTGTCAGGCTGAAACGCGGGAAATTCAGTTCATACGCCTACTTCTGTTTTGCGGCGGGCTTCGTCGCCGTACTGCTGAGTTTCTGAGCGAACCGGGGGTGGAAATGGCTTCAGGGACTTCGACGAAAAAAAGGAATACAGCCGGGAGAACGTCTGCTTCCGGCCGGGGAGGAAGCAAGACTTCCCGCGGGACAGGCACCCGCGGCACCGGGACCCGCAGCACGGGCACCAGGAGCGCAGGAACCTCCGCCGCCGGAAGGACGGCATCCCGCGGGCAGAGCGGCAGATCCGGACAGACGGGCAGAAGCGCCGTCTCCGGGACCTCCCGCGGCAGCTCGGGCAGTATCGGCAGAGAAGTGGCTCTCTGCCTTGTTCTCGCGTTCTCCGTTATCATGGTTCTCGCGGATTTCGGTCTCGCGGGACGGTTCGGCAGCGTCATGGGCAGCGCCCTGTTCGGAACCTTCGGACTGATGGCCTATGCCCTTCCTTTTGTGCTGTTCTTCGGCTTTGCCTTTTTCCTCGCCAACAGGCGGAACGCCCTGATCTTCCGCAAGATCACGGGCCTGATTCTGATGTTCCTCTTTCTTTCCGCCTTTCTTCAGCTGCTGACCATGGGATACACCAGGGGAATGAAGCTGAAGGAGATCTACCGTCTCTGTATGGAGGAGAGGAACGGCGGAGGGATCGTCGGCGGCGCCGTGACACAGCTGTTCGGCTACGCCTTCGGCACGATCGGGGCGTACGTCCTCACCTCCTTCGGCCTCGTGGCGGCCGCCATCATCATGACACAGAAGCCTCTTCTGACCGGCATCGGGCAGAGGGGAAGACGCGCGGCGATGGACGCGCGGGAGAGACGTCAGATCCGGCAGGCCGAGAGGGACGAGGAGAGAAAAGAGCGGCAGGCGCTTGAAAAGCTCAGAAGAACGGAGGAGCAGATCGAGCGCGACAAGAGAATCCGCGAGATCGAAAAAGAGGCCGAGATGCGGGAAAGGGCCAGGTCGAGAGAGGCCGGCGCCTACGCCGCCTACCGGGAGCCTGTCATCAATGTCGACGAAAATCCCCTGGACCGGGTCACGCTGGAGCGTCCCGAGCCGGGAAACATTACGCAGATTCAGGAGTATGACCTGACGAAGAAAAAGACGTCCGCCCCGAAGCGCGCCCGCCCGGAGAAGACGCCTGCCGCGCCGGCGGTGCCGCCGCTTCCGGAGCCGTACGCCGAAGAGCCCGCCGACAGCTTCAGCATGCCGGCCTTCCTCTCCTCGCGCGAGCGGGAAGCCGCGGATCTTTTCAGCGCCGCGGAGAGCGGTGGCCTGTCCGGCGGAGCTTCCTCCGCCTCTGGCAGCGCTGCGCCGTCCGACGGTTTCTCCGCGTCCGGCGGCTTCTTCGCCGGAGGCTTTGGTGACACGCCCGGAAAGGAGCCCGGGACCCCGGTCTCCCCGGAGGCGGACGATGCCGCGGAGAGAGCGAAGCCTTCCTCCGGCGCGTCCGGAAGGACCGGAGGGAAGTCCTCCGGGAAAAAGGCGGAGGCCGGCGGCGAAGACAACACGCCGGTCAGCGTGAACGCCATCCGCAGCGAGATACAGGTAAAGACAGAGGAGAAGCCCGCCTACAGGCTTCCCTCCGTTGAGCTGCTCACTCCCGGGAAGGCCAAGAAGGTCGACTCGGAGAGAACGCTCATGACCACCGCCTCAAAGCTTCAGCAGACGCTGCAGGATTTCGGGGTCAACGTCAAGGTGGTCAACGTCAGCAGAGGGCCCACCGTCACCCGCTACGAGCTTCAGCCTGAGCAGGGCGTGAAGGTGAGCCGCATCATCAATCTGCAGGACGACATCAAACTCAACCTCGCCACCTCGGAGATCCGCATCGAGGCGCCGATCCCGGGGAAAGCCGCGGTGGGCATCGAGGTTCCGAACCGCGAGATCGCGCCTGTCATGCTGAGAGAGCTGATCGACAGCCCCGAATTCAGGGCAAGCCGGGCGACGCTCGCCTTTGCCGTGGGCAAGGACATCGGCGGCAGAACCGTCATCGCCGACATCGAAAAGATGCCGCATCTTCTGATAGCCGGAGCCACGGGATCCGGCAAGTCCGTCTGCATCAACACGCTCATCATGAGCATCCTGTTCAAGGCCACGCCGGATCAGGTGAAGATGCTGATGATCGACCCGAAGGTCGTGGAGCTGAAAATCTACGACGGGATTCCCCATCTGCTGATTCCCGTCGTCACGGACGCGAAAAAAGCGGCCGGCGCGCTCAACTGGGCGGTCTCCGAGATGACGGACCGCTACAACAAATTCGCGCAGTACCCGGGCGTGAGGGACATCCGCTCCTACAACCAGCGCATTGAGAAGCTGAACGCCGGTCTGGACGAGAAGGACCGGATTCCTTCCATGCCCCGGATCGTCGTCATCGTCGATGAGCTCGCGGATCTCATGATGGTCGCCTCCTCCGAGGTCGAGGACGCCATCTGCCGGCTGGCGCAGCTGGCCAGAGCGGCGGGAATCCATCTGATCATCGCGACGCAGAGGCCCTCCGTCAACGTCGTCACAGGCCTGATCAAGGCCAATATGCCGTCCCGCATCGCCCTGGCGGTCACGTCCGGCGTCGACAGCCGGACGATCCTCGACATGAACGGCGCGGAGAAGCTTCTCGGAAAAGGCGACATGCTGTTCTATCCGCAGGGCTATCCGAAGCCTGCCCGGGTGCAGGGCGCCTTCGTGTCGGATGAGGACATCACCGAGGTGGTGAAATTCCTGTCCTCCCAGTCCGGGACGACGGAGAATGACCGCGAGGTGGAGGAGCAGATCAGCTCCAGCATCAGCGGCTTCCAGAATTCTTCCGGCGGAGGCGACGACGAGAGGGACGAGTATTTTGCCGACTCCGGCCGTCTGATCATCGAGAAGGACAAGGCGTCCATCGGCATGCTGCAGAGAGCCTTCAAGATCGGCTTCAACCGGGCCGCCAGGATCATGGACCAGCTTTCCGACGCCGGCGTCGTGGGAAGCGAAGAGGGCACGAAGCCGAGAAAGATCCTTATGACGAAGGACGAATTCGAGGAGCTTCTCGCCAGCGGCAGTTGACGCGGCGCTCCGGTTCCTCTCAGCGGGTGATGAGAATGAAATGTGAAAAATGCGGAGCGGACATCCCCGACCGCAAGGTCTACTGTCCGGTCTGCGGCCATGAAATCGTTCTGGTGGCGGATTACGATTCGATCGACATGATCCGCGCCAGAAAGAAGCTCGCCGACAGGGCGGGACGGAAAGAAGAGGGAAGGCAGAGAAACGCGCGCAGGATCTTCGCGGCGTGGAAGACGGCCTTTGCCGCGGTGATCGCCGTCGCGCTGGCGTTTGCCGGCATCACCGCCATCAGGACCCACAACGACGGGCGGCCGGAGTATCAGCGGCTCAAGGCGGAGGAGGCGTACGCGTCCGGCGACTACGGGCAGGCCGCCGTCTACTGCGAGAGGGCCGTCGCCCTGTCCCCGGATTCCGAGGACCTATACTCCATGCTGGCCGATCTCTATATCAGGAGCGGCCGGGACGACCGGGCCATCGCCTCTCTCCGGGAGGCCTATGAGAGATTCGGGAGCGAGACGATCCTGCGGCAGCTGATTGCCTCCTATGAGTCTTCCGGCGACGCCGCCGCGGTGGCGGAGCTGCTGCGCAATACCGAAAACAGCGGACTGCTGGATGAATACAGCAGCTACCGGGCGTCCGCGCCGGAATTCTCCCTGATCAGCGGAAAGACCTATCCCTACGGGACCACCCTTTCCATCGGCTGTCACGCGGGCCTGATCCGCTATACCACGGACGGAACCGTGCCGGATGCCGGGAGCCGGCTCTACACCGGTCCCATACCGCTGAAGGCCGGAACCAACAGGATCTCCGCCGCTTCCTTCAGCGATTTCGGGGTGCGCGGCCCGGTCGTGTCCGGCGTATTTACGGTCAAGATCCGTCAGGCGGCCGCCTCTGTCATCCGAAGGAAAAACGAAGACGACGCCCGGAACGACGGCGGAGAAGACGCGGACGAACCGGACGACGGCCACGGGGAGGAGGATTCGCTCCTGCCGGAGGACGAGGAGGAAGAGGAGACGTCCCATCACACGGAGGAAACCGATGAATCCGTCCCGGCCGACGAGGACGGGACCGAAGACGGTTCCGACGGCGGAGAAGACGCGGACGGCGGCGATCCCTTCACCGGGGACGGGGAACCTTCCCGCGACGAGGAGGATCCCGGCCTGATCTACGACGATTTCCTCTACGACGACGAGGAGACGGACGAGGAGACGCCCGAGGACGAAAACCCCTTCCTCGACATCGACGACCCTGACCACTACGACGGCGCCGAGATCGATTTTGAGCGTACCGACTACGAATTCGAAGACGCCATTGCCGAATAAACGAGTTACCTGCTGACCTTTCTTTTTATGGAGGCGAATCTATGTACAAAATCCTTTCAAAAAGACAGTTGAGTTCTGTCGTATGGGAGATGGTGGTGGAGGCACCGCTCCTCGCGGCACACTGCAAGCCGGGCCAGTTTCTCATCGTGAAGAAAGATGAGAAGGGCGAACGGATTCCTCTCACGATCTGCGATTACGACGAGGTGAAAGGAACGGTGACCATCGTGTTCCAGCCCGTCGGCGTCTCGACGGAAAAATTCCTCGAGCTTGAGGAAGGAGACGCCTTTGAGGATTTTGTCGGTCCTCTCGGCCGTCCCTCGGATATCCTGGAGATGACGGACGAGCAGCTTCATTCCACCCGCTTCCTCTTTGTCTGCGGCGGCGTCGGGACGGCCCCCGTCTATCCGCAGGTCAAATGGCTCCATGAGCGCGGCGTCAGCGCGGACGTCATCATCGGATGCAGGACGAAGGACCTTCTCTTCTACGAAGACAAGATGCGCGAGGTCGCCGGTCATCTCTACGTCACCACCGACGACGGTTCCTATATGCACAAGGGCGTCGTCACCACCGTGATCGACGAACTCGTGGCGGAGGGAAAACAGTACGACCGCTGCGTCTGCATCGGCCCCATGATCATGATGAAGTTCTGCTGTCTCACGACACAGAAATACAATATTCCCACGATCGTCTCCATGAATCCGATCATGGTGGACGGAACCGGCATGTGCGGAGCCTGCAGGCTCACGGTCGGCGGCGAGGTGAAGTTCGCCTGCGTCGACGGCCCGGAATTCGACGGCTTCAAGATCAACTGGGCCGAGTGCATGAAGCGGGCCCAGATGTACAAGACCGTCGAAGGGGAGGCCCGCCTCAGATACCAGGAAGGCAAAACACACGAGGGCGGCTGCGGAAACTGCTGAACGGAAACGATGGGAATGAGACGGCCAGATTCGCGTCTCATTCGGGATAAGGAGGAATTATGGGCGATGTCATGAAGAAGGTCCCGGTCAGGGAGCAGGATCCGAAGGTCCGCGCGACGAACTTCGACGAGGTTTGTCTCGGATATAATGAAGAAGAAGCGGTGGAGGAGGCCTCCCGGTGCCTCAACTGCAAGAACGCCAGATGCATTCAGGGGTGCCCCGTCAACATCCGCATCAATGATTTCATCGCGAAAGTCAAGGAACGCGATTACGAGAGCGCGTATCAGATCATCTCTCTGTCCAGTTCGCTTCCCGCGGTCTGCGGGAGGGTCTGCCCCCAGGAAACCCAGTGCGAAGGGAAATGCGTGCGCGGCGTCAAGGGAGAGGCGGTCTCCATCGGCAAGCTGGAGCGCTTCGTGGCCGACTGGGCGAGAGAAAACGGGATTAAGCCGGAACCGGCGAAGGAGAAGAACGGACACCGCGTGGCCATCGTCGGCTCCGGGCCCGCAGGACTGACCTGCGCCGGCGATCTGGCCCGTCTCGGGTACGACGTGACCATTTTCGAGGCCCTCCACAAGGCCGGCGGCGTTCTCAGCTACGGCATTCCGGAGTTCCGTCTTCCCAAGGACGAGGTGGTCGCGAAGGAAGTCGCCAACGTCGAAGGGCTCGGCGTCAAAATCCGTACGGACGTGATCATCGGAAGGACGGAATCCGTCGACGAGCTCCTCACCAAAGAAGGGTTTGAGGCGGTCTTTATCGGCTCCGGGGCCGGTCTCCCGATGTTTATGGGAATCCCCGGAGAAAACGCCAACGGCGTCTTCTCCGCCAACGAGTACCTCACCAGAAACAACCTGATGAAGGCGTTCCGCGACGACTATGACACACCGATCTTCCGGGCGAAGAAGGTCGTGGTCGTCGGCGGCGGCAACGTGGCCATGGACGCCGCGAGGACCGCCCTCAGGCTGGGCGCCGAAGTCCATCTTGTCTACCGGCGCTCCGAGGCCGAGCTGCCCGCCAGGGCGGAGGAGGTTCACCACGCGAAGGAGGAAGGCATTATCTTCGACATCCTGACGAACCCCGTGGAGATCCTGACGGACGAAAACGACAATGTGCGCGGAATCCGCTGCATCCGCATGGAGCTCGGTGAACCCGACGCCTCCGGCAGAAGACGCCCCGTCCCCATCGAGGGATCCGAATTCGAGACCGAGTGCGACGCCGTGATCATGTCCCTCGGAACCTCTCCGAATCCGCTCATTTCCTCGACGACCGTCGGACTCGACGTCAACAGAAAGAAGTGCATCATCGCCGACGAAGAGAACGGCAGAACCAGCAGGGAAGGCGTCTACGCGGGCGGAGACGCGGTCACCGGCGCGGCGACGGTCATCCTGGCGATGGGCGCCGGCAAGGCGGGCGCCAGAGGCATCGACGGCTTTATCAGAGGCAAAAACGCCTGAACGGAAGGTTCAGGCTGACTATCAGACATGCGCGGCGGGCCGGATTCCGGTTCCGCCGCGTGTCTTAGGTGAGGCGCGGCAAAAAGTGATCAGTATAAAAATTCTATGCGCCGGCAGAATCAAAGAGTCCTTCTACCGCGACGCCGTCGGGGAATACGTGAAGAGGCTGGGCCGCTACGCGAAGACAGAGGTCGTGGAGGTGCAGGACGAAAAGACGCCGGACAGCCCCTCCGACGCCGAGAAGGAGCGGATCCTGCAGAGAGAGGGCGGACGGCTTCTGTCGAAGATCCGGGAGGGGGATTATGTCTGCGCCCTCGCGATCGAAGGCAGGGAGACGGACTCACCCGGTCTGGCGGGACACCTGTCGGCTCTCATGTCCGGGGGACGGAGCCGTCTCGTATTCGTGATCGGGGGATCGCTGGGCCTGTCCGGCGAGGTGATGGCGAGAGCCGACGAGACCCTCAGCTTCTCGAAAATGACGTTTCCCCACCAGCTGATGCGCGTGATTCTCGCGGAACAGCTGTACCGGGCTTTCCGGATCATGAATCATGAGCCGTACCACAAGTGATCCGGCGGGGCAGGCGGCGCGGCACGGATGTACCGCTCCCTTAGCGCGGCGCGGCAAACTGCAAATCCGTATTCCTTATTCAGCCTAAAAGTGTTAGAATATTACGATACATACTGCCGGAGGGGTATTTTTCACGGATGATGGACCAGAACGAAATCACGATCGCGATTCCTTCAGGACATGAGCGGAACATTTTCGGGGAATTTGATTCCCATCTGAAAAAGATCGAGCACGCCCTCGGGATCAGCGTGATCCTCAGAAACGGAGAAGTCAGAGTCACGGGTGACGCCGCGGGAACGGAGAAGGCCCGGAAGCTTTTCGCGATGCTCTCGGCGCTCTCCGTCAGGGGAACCGAGCTGACGGATCAGAACATCGACTATTCCCTGTCTCTTCTCAGGGAAAACCGTCAGAACGAGATGATCGCGATGGACAGCGACATCATCGTTCACACCGCCGCCGGAAGGCCGGTGAAGCCGAAGACCGTCGGCCAGAAGGACTACGTCGACTCCATACGGAGCAATATGATCACCTTCGGAATCGGTCCTGCCGGCACGGGAAAGACCTATCTGGCGATGGCCATGGCCATCAGCATGTTCCGGGCCGACGAAGTGTCCCGGATCATCCTGACGCGGCCGGCGATCGAGGCGGGTGAAAAGCTGGGCTTCCTTCCCGGCGACCTGCAGAGCAAGATCGACCCCTATCTGAGGCCTCTCTATGACGCCCTCTACGAGATCATGGGGGCCGAGACCTTCCTCAAAAATTCCGAAAAAGGGCTGATCGAGGTGGCGCCCCTCGCCTACATGAGAGGCCGGACCCTCGACAACGCGTTCATCATACTGGACGAAGCCCAGAACACCACCTCCTCCCAGATGAAGATGTTTCTGACGAGAATCGGCTTCGGCTCCAGGGTGGTGGTGACCGGGGACAGAACCCAGAAGGATCTTCCCGCGGGGACAGCCAGCGGCCTGGACGTGGCCGTGAAGGTTCTCTCCAAAGTCAGCGGCATCGGCTTCTCGGAGCTGACCAGCCGGGACGTGGTGAGGCACCCGCTGGTGCAGAAGATCGTCGAGGCCTATGAATCCTATGAAAAGCGCCTGTCAGAGCGGAAGGGCGTATCCGCGGACAGGGCTTCCATCCGTATCAGGAGAGGAGAAGCCGGTGGAAACGCACGAAAGAGTACTGGTCGAATTTGAGCTGGGGGAGGAGGCGCCGGAGCTGGTCCCGGGAGGGGAATTCGATCTCCGGGAGACGGCCGCGGCGGTTGCCTCCGAGGTGCTCCTTTCGGAGAACTGTCCCTTCCTGGCCGAGCTTTCCCTGGTGATCACCGACGACGGGGAGATCCGGCAGGTCAACGCCGGGACGCGGGGCATCGACCGGGCCACGGACGTGCTGTCGTTTCCGGCCTTCCCGTACGAACATCCCGCAGCCTTCGGGGAAGCGGAGGCGGACAGGGCGGGAAGCTTTGATCCCGACAGCGGGCGCCTGATGCTGGGCGACATCCTGATCAGCGGGGACGCCGTCCTGAGGCAGGCGGAGGAATACGGCCACTCCGTCAGGAGGGAATACGCCTTCCTCGTGGCGCACAGCGTCCTCCATCTGATCGGCTATGACCACATGAGGCCGGAGGAAGAGCGGACGATGACGGAGAAGCAGGAAGCGGTACTTAACAGACTGGGAATCACCAGGGACGTCGGCTGACCCTGTGCGTTCCCGCGGGAGAAAACGGATTGGGAATCAGAGAGCATCTGAAGGACAGGAGAAGAGTCGTGATCAAGATCGGCTCCTCGTCGCTGGTCCACAGTGAGACGGGCAGGCTCAACCTGCCGAAGATAGAGATTCTTGCCAGGGAAGTGGCGGATATACGGAACCAGGGAAAGGACGTCGTCGTCGTTTCCTCCGGCGCCATCGCGGTCGGACGGGCCGCCATCGGGGCGGGAACGCTCCGCTCCCTCAAGGAGAAGCAGGCCTGCGCCGCCATCGGGCAGGTACGGCTGATGATGATCTACCAGAAGTTCTTCGCGGAGTACGGCCAGACCACCGCCCAGGTGCTTCTGACCAAGCAGACGATGACGGACCGGGACAGCCGCGTCAACGCGCGGAACACCTTCGAGGAGCTGTTCAGCCTGGGCGTGATCCCCATCGTCAACGAAAACGACACGGTGGAGACCTACGACATCCGCTTCGGGGACAACGACCGTCTCTCGGCCATCGTCACGGCCCTCATCAACGCGGATCTTCTGATTCTTCTGTCCGACATCCGGGGACTTTTCACTGACGATCCCAAGCAGAATCCCGACGCCGAATTCATCAGCGAGGTGGAGGTCCTGGACGAGAAGCTTCTCGCCATGGCGAAGGGCACGACGGGCAGCGCCTACGGTACGGGCGGAATGGCGACGAAGCTGGCGGCCGCGGAGATCGCCTCCTCGTCGGGCGCGGATATGATTATCGCCGAGGCGGCGGATTTCAGAATCCTGCACCGCCTTCTCGAGGGAGAGGATCTCGGCACCGTATTTCACGCCCATCCGCATGAATTTCACCTTATGGACTATCTAGAAAAGATGTGAATATCATCGTGCGCAGCGCGCGGCCCGCGTCAATCAGGGCGCCGCTGCGGGTGAAAGGACGCGAAGCGGGGGCGGAGACCTCCGCTCTCGCTGACTAAAGGAATTCGAACGGAATCACCGCTTCCGCACACCCGGTCCGTCCGGCTTCGGGCGGTCCCCCAAAGACACAGGAGATGAAATATGGATCTTCAGGAAATCGGAAAACGCGCGAAAGCCGCCGAAAAGGCGGTCTCTGTGCTCGGAACGGATCTCAAGAACCGGGTGCTCCTCGAGGCGGCCTCCCTCCTCGAAGGCAGAGCCTCCTTCCTTCTGGAAGGGAATCAGCTGGACGTAAAAAGAGCCGAGGAGAAGGGGATGCCGCAGGGGCTTCTCGACCGTCTCAGGCTGACCGAGGAACGAATCGCCGGCATGGCGGAGGGACTGAGGACCGTCGCCGGCCTGGAGGATCCCATCGGCTCCGTCACGGAGATGAGAAAGAGGCCCAACGGCCTCCTCATCGGTAAGATGAAGGTCCCGATGGGCGTGATCGGCGTCATCTACGAGGCGCGTCCCAACGTGACCGCCGACGTCTTCGCCCTCTGCTTCAAGACCGGAAACGTGACGATTCTCAAGGGCGGCAGCGACGCGCTGGAATCCAACAAAAGAATCACGGAGCTCCTGCGCGGCGCCCTTTCCTCCTGCGGCGCGCCGGAGGACGCCATCCAGCTCATCGCGGATCCCTCCCGGGAGACGGCCAGGGAATTCATGCGCCTTGACCGGTACGTCGATCTCATGATCCCCAGGGGAGGCGCCGGGCTGATCCGCACGGTCGTCCGGGAGAGCACGATCCCCGTGATCGAGACCGGAACCGGCAACTGCCACGTATATGTAGACGAATCGGCGGACCTTGGGATGGCCGTCCGTATCATCAATAACGCCAAGACGCAGCGCATCGGGGTCTGCAACGCCGAGGAATCCCTGATCGTGCACGAAAAGATCGCGGAAAAGCTGCTCCCCGTCCTGGAGAAGAAGCTCGACGAGCACCGGGTGGAGCTGCGGGCGGATGAGAAGGCCATGGCCTGCCTCACGCACGCCGTGCCCGCCTCGGAGGACGACTGGGGCCGGGAATACCTGGATTACATTCTCTCCGTGAAGACGGTTTCCGGCGTCGACGAGGCGATCGCCCACATCAACCGCTACAACACGGGGCATTCCGAGACGATCGTCACTCAGGACTATGACAACGCGCAGAAGTTCCTGAGGGAGGTGGACGCGGCCGCGGTCTACGTGAACGCCTCCACCCGTTTCACGGACGGATTCGAATTCGGCTTCGGCGCCGAGATCGGCATCAGCACCCAGAAGCTTCACGCCAGGGGACCCATGGGCCTGGACGCCCTGACCACCTATAAATACATCATCTACGGAAACGGACAGGTGAGAGGCTGACAGTGAACGCACAGGATGAAAAGAACAGGGCGGAGGAGCTCCGCCAGAAGGAATACATCGCCCGCGCGGGAGCGCTTCTTCGGCGGATCGGGGAGGACGAGGGGCGCCGGCTCAGAGCCTGCGTCGTAACCTTCGGCTGCCAGATGAACGCCCGGGACTCCGAGAAGCTGCGCGGAATCCTGGAAGAGACGGGATTTGAGCTCACGGAGGAGGAGGCCGGGGCCGACCTCATCCTCTACAACACGTGTACGGTGAGAGAGAACGCCGATCTCCATGTCTACGGGAGACTCGGGCGTCTGACCGGGCTCAAGAAAAAGAATCCCGATCTCATCGTGGGCCTCTGCGGCTGTATGATGCAGGAGGAACACGTCGTCGCCAAAATCAGAAAGAGCTATCCCGTCGTCGATCTGATCTTCGGCACCCACAATCTTTTCACCTTCCCCGAGCTGCTGTTCCGCAAGCTGCAGGGGGACCGGAGGGTGATCGAGCTGTGGGACGGGACCGACGAGATCGTCGAAAACCTCCCGGTGCGGAGGAAATACCCCTTCAAGTCGGGCGTCAACATCATGTTCGGCTGCAACAATTTCTGCAGCTACTGTATCGTCCCCTACGTAAGGGGCAGAGAGCGCTCCAGAAAACCGGAGGACATCCTCTCCGAGGTCAGGGCCCTGTCCGCCGACGGCGTCAAAGAGATCATGCTCCTCGGGCAGAACGTCAACTCCTACGGAAAGACGCTGGAGGAGCAGGTGTCCTTCGCCTCGCTTCTGCGCGAGGTGAGCGGCGTGCCCGGCATCGAGAGAGTCCGTTTCATGACGTCCCACCCCAAGGATCTGTCCGATGAGCTGATCCGGGCGGTGGCCGGCGAGCCCAAGGTCTGCCGCCATATCCATCTGCCCGTTCAGTCCGGGAGCTCCCGCGTGCTGAAGAGGATGAACCGGCACTACACCAGGGAGGATTACCTTCGTCTGACGGAAAAGATCAGGGCCGCCGTCCCCGACGTGTCGCTGACCACGGACATTATCGTGGGCTTCCCGGGAGAGACGGAGGAGGACTTTGAGGACACGCTCTCCCTCGTGGAGGAGGCGGGCTTTGACAGCGCCTTCACCTTTATCTATTCAAAGCGCACGGGGACGCCGGCGGCCGGGATGCCGGACCAGATCCCCGACGACGTGGTGCACCGCCGCTTCGACCGTCTGCTGGCGCTCATCAAGAAGACGGGCGAGGAGAGAACCTCCCGCTTCACCGGGCGGGTCATGAACGTGCTGGTGGAGGAGCTCAACAAGGAGCCGGGGCTGGTATCGGGGCGCATTTCCCAGAATATCACCGTCCACTTCCCCGGCAGCGCGTCCGATATCGGCAGGATCCTTCCGGTCCGCCTGGACAGCTGCAAGGGCTTTTACTACTTCGGAACCCGGACAGACGGATGAAGGAGGTCGGTCATGGCGCTGTCACCCATGATGCAGGAATACAGACAGAAAAAGGACGAATACAAAGACTGCATACTGATGTATCGCGTCGGAGACTTCTTTGAGATGTTTTTCGAGGACGCCGTCACCGTCTCGAAGGCGCTGGAGCTGACGCTCACCGGCAAGGAGTGCGGGCTTCCGGAGAGGGCGCCCATGTGCGGCGTCCCTTATCACGCGGTGGACACCTACATCGGACGGCTCATCAGGCAGGGCTTCAAGGTGGCGGTCTGCGACCAGGTGGAGGATCCCAAATTTGCCAAGGGCCTCGTGCGCCGGGAGGTGACGCGGGTCGTCACCCCGGGGACCAATCTGGATCCCTCCGCCATGGAGGAAGGAAAGAACAACTTCCTCACCGCCATCGTCTGCACCGACGACCGCTTCGGCATCGCCTCCTGCGACGTCTCCACCGGTGAGTTCCTGCTCACGGAGACGGACCGGCTGAAGAAGCTGACGGATGAGATCCTTAGGCTTTCGCCCTCCGAGATCATCATGAGCGAAGCGGTGCGCATCTCCGGACTCGATATCGACGATCTGACCGGCCGTCTGGGCATCATGGTGGAAACCCTCGACGACCGCTATTTCTCGGACAGCGCGGCGGAACAGACCCTCTCGGATCATTTCCACGTCCTGACGATGGAGGGACTGGGCATCGACACCTTCCCCACCGGAATCTGCGCCGCGGGCGGACTGCTCACCTATCTCTTCGAGACGCAGAAGACGGATCTTTCGCATATCACCCACATCACGCCTTACCGTTCCGAGTCCTATATGGTTCTGGGCAGCTCCACCATCCGGAATCTCGAGCTGACGGAAACCCTCCGCGAAAAGGAGAAGAGGGGATCCCTGCTCTGGGTCCTGGACCGCACCAGGACCGCCATGGGCGCCCGCATGCTGCGGAGCTGGATCGAGCAGCCCCTGATCGAGAAGGCCCCCATCGACGAGAGGCTGGACGCGGTCGCGGCCCTGATGAACAACGAGATCTCCCACGAGGAGCTCCGCGAATACCTCGGACCCGTCTACGATCTCGAGCGGCTCGCCGCGCGAGTCAGCTACGGAACCGCGAACCCGAGGGACCTGATCGCCCTCCGCACGTCCTTCTCGATGCTTCCCTCCGTCAGGATGCTGCTGAAGGAATTTCCCTGCGCGCTCTTCGGCCGCATGGACGACGCCTTCGACGATCTCTCCGATCTGCGCACGCTGCTGGAGTCCGCCCTCAACGACGATCCGCCTCTGGCGATGAAGGAAGGCGGCATCATCCGGGACGGCTGGTCGGAGGAGGTGGACGAGTACCGACGCGCCGGCCGGGAGGGACACACCTGGCTGATGGAGCTGGAGGCGCGGGAGAGGGAGAAGACCGGCATCCACACCCTGAAGGTCAAATTCAACCGCGTGTTCGGCTACTGCATCGAAGTGACGAATTCCTTCAAGGACAAGGTGCCGGACACCTACATCAGGAAGCAGACCCTGGTGGGCGGGGAGCGGTACACGACGCCGGAGCTCAAGGAGCTTGAGAACAAGATTCTCGGAGCCGAGGAGCGGCTCTTCGGCCTGGAGTACCAGCTGTTTTCCGGGATCCGCGACACCCTGAGTCAGAACATCTCGCGGATTCAGGCGGCCGCCCGCAGCGTCGCCGCGATCGACGCCCTCTGCTCCCTGGCCTATACGGCGCGGAGAAACCACTATGTCCGCCCCGTCATCCGGAAGGACGGCGCCATCCGCATCAAGGGCGGCCGCCATCCCGTCGTCGAGAACATGATGAAAAACGAGGGCTTCGTCCCCAACGACGCGAATCTCGACGGCAAATCCAGACGGATCGCCATCATCACCGGGCCGAACATGGCCGGGAAATCGACCTATATGCGCCAGACGGCCCTGATCGTCCTGATGGCGCAGATCGGCTCCTTCGTCCCGGCGGATTCCGCCGAGATCGGGATCGTGGACCGGATCTTCACGAGGGTCGGCGCTTCCGACGATCTGGCCAGCGGACAGAGCACGTTCATGGTCGAGATGACCGAGGTCGCGAATATCCTGAGAAACGCCACCTCGAAGAGTCTCCTGATCCTGGATGAGATCGGGCGCGGCACGTCGACCTTCGACGGACTGGCCCTCGCCTGGGCGATCATCGAGTACATCGCCAATCCCCGCCTGATCGGCGCCAAGACGCTCTTCGCCACCCATTACCACGAGCTGACCGAGCTGGAGGGAAAGATCGACGGCGTGAGCAATTACTGCATCGCCGTGAAGGAAAAAGGGGACGGCATCATCTTTCTGAGAAAGATCATCCGGGGCGGCGCCGACAGAAGCTACGGCATACAGGTGGCCCGGCTTGCCGGCGTCCCCGAGGCGGTCCTGGCCCGGGCGGACGAGCTGGCGCTTCAGCTGCAGATGGCCGACATCACGGCCGGGGTCGAGTCCCTCGCCGGCGGACCGAAAAAACGCAGCAGGCCGGTCCGCTACGACGACGTCGATCTGGAGCAGATTTCCTTCTTCGACACCGTCTCCGACAGCGACGTGCTGAAGGAGCTGAGGGAAGCGGACATACAGAACATGACGCCCGTCGACGCGCTGAACGAGCTGTACCGGCTGCAGAACAAGCTGAAGAACAGATGGAAGAATGAAGAAGAGAAAGGTTCCACGGCAGCGAAATGAACAGCATTCATAAACTGGACCAGACAACCATCGACAAAATCGCCGCGGGCGAGGTGGTGGAGCGTCCTTCCTCCGTCGTAAAGGAGCTCACGGAGAACGCCGTCGACGCCGGAGCGGACCGGATCACCATCGAGATACGCGACGGAGGCATCAGCCTTATCCGGGTGAGCGACAACGGGAGGGGGATTTCCGCCGGGGATATCTCCCTCGCTTTCCTGCGCCACGCCACCAGCAAGATCCGCACGGCGGAGGACCTCAGCTCCATCGGATCCCTGGGCTTCCGGGGCGAGGCTCTTTCCAGCATCGCCGCCGTGAGCCGCGTGGAGATGATCACCAAGAGAAAAGACGAGCTGGCCGCCACGCGTCTGCTGATCGAGGGCGGCCGCGAAAAAAGCCGGGAGGAAGTCGGCGCGCCGGACGGGACGACGATCGTGGTCCGCGATCTGTTTTACAACACGCCGGCCAGGGCGAAATTTCTGAAAACGCCTCTCACGGAGGCCTCCCACGTCGGAGACTACACGGAGCAGCTGATTCTGTCGAATCCCGGGATTTCCTTTACGTGGATCGTCAACGGACAGACGCGTCTCGCCTCCTCCGGAAGCGGCAGGCTCATCGACGCCATCTGCGCGGTCTACGGGAGAGAGACCGCCGGCCTGCTCATTCCGCTCTCTGCGGATGAAGGGGGGATCCGGCTGGAGGGCTATATCGGAAAGCCCGCCCTCACCAGGGGAAACCGGAATTTCGAGAACTACTACGTCAACGGGCGCTACGTGAAAAGCCGCGTGATCCAGAAGGGAATCGAGGACGGATACGGAACCTCCCTCATGCAGCACCAGTACCCGTTTACGTGCTTCTGCCTCACCGTCGCCGGCGAGGCGGTGGACGTCAACGTGCATCCGACGAAGATGGAGGTGCGCTTCTCCGACGAGAAGAAGATCTACGACGCGGTCAGGGAGGCCGTACACGGAACCCTCTCCCGGATCGATCAGATCGTCGCCTCCTCCATGAACAAGCCGGAGAAGAAAGAGAAGCAGACGGAGAAAAAGAAGGACGCCGTCATGCCCTTCCAGGCGTTTGAATCCGGCGCTCCGGGCACCGGGTCGGAGGCTGTGAAGCAGAAGACGGCGGAGGAGGAGAGCGGCGTGCCTTCTTCCGGCGGCCGCCGGGAAAAAGAAAGCGCCTTGCCGCCGTCCGGCATGGGCCGGGAGGAAGAGAGCGCCCTGCCGCCGTCCGGCGCGGGCCGGGAGGAACGGAACGTCCCGCCGGCCTCCGCCGTCTATGAGGAAGCCGGCGAAAAGCTGCGCGGACAGCTCATGTCGGAAACTCCCGCAGGGTACGCCGGGGCGGTGATCCGGAACGAAGAGGAGGGCAGCCGCAGGGAGGGCGCCTTCGTGCAGCAGACCTTCGCGCCGCGCTTCCTGTCCGAGGAGGCCCGTCCGCTCCGGAGAATCGTGGGACAGGTTTTCTCCACCTACTGGATCTGCGAATTCGGCGAAAAGGTCTACCTTTTCGATCAGCACGCGGCCCATGAGCGGGTTCTCTACGAGAAGTTCATGACGGCCTACGAGAACAGGGAGATCACGTCGCAGCAGCTCATGCCGCCCATGCTGGTATCCCTGAGCGCCCGGGAGCAGGCGCTGCTCGAGGCGTACGGCGAAGCCTTCGAAGAGCTGGGCTTTGAGATCGAACACTTCGGAGGACGGGATTTCGCGGTGCGCGCCGTCCCCTATTATCTGGGAACGATCAACTCAGACCAGCTGTTCAGGGAATTCCTGGACCAGCTGGAGGTGACGTCCTCCCTCGGAGACATGCGCACCTATATCCTGAAGGTAGCCACCGAGGCCTGCAAGGCAGCCGTCAAGGGCGGGGAGAGGATCTCCGCCGCGGAGGCCGGAAAGCTTCTCGACGACCTGATGAAGTGTTCTGACCCCTACCACTGCCCGCACGGAAGACCTACCGTCATTTCGTTCACCGAGAAGGATCTCGAGAAGAGATTCAAGAGGATCGTCTGATGAAACAGCCTGATAACCGGGACTCTCTGATCGTGATATCCGGTCCCACCGCCGTCGGGAAGAGCGAGCTCGCGGCGGAGCTGGGACGACGGATCGGCGGAGAGGTCGTCTCGGCGGACTCGATGCAGGTTTACCGCCACATGGATATCGGCTCCGCCAAGGTGACCCTCGAGGAGATGCTGGGCGTGCCCCACCACATGATCGACGTCGTCGATCCGCGGGAGGAGATGGACGCGGCGAGATACGCGGCCATGGCGAAGGAATGCATCGCCGGCATTCTGAAAAGGGGACATGTTCCGATTCTCTGCGGCGGAACCGGCTTCTACATCCAGGCCGTGGTCCGCGACATCGATTTCACGGAGACGACTGCCGATGAGGCGTTCCGCGCCAGGATGCGCCGTCTGGCCGAAGAGGAGGGCTCCGGCGCCGTCCACCGGCTCCTGCGGGAGGTCGATCCGGAATCCGCGGCCGCCATTCATCCCAACAATCTCAAGAGGGTGATCCGCGCCCTCGAGTACGCCGGGGAGACCGGCCGGAAGATTTCCGAGCACAACGAGGAGGAGCGGCAGAAGGAAAGCCCCTACCGCCTCGTCTGGTTTTACATCGACGACGACCGTCAGGCCCTCTACCGGCGGATCGACCGGCGTGTCGATTTTATGATGGAAGAGGGGCTGCCGGAGGAGGTGGCCTATCTCCGGGCCATGGGGCTCGACAGAAGCTGCGTCTCCATGCAGGGGATCGGGTACAAGGAGATGCTGGACGTCCTGGACGGGCGCGTCTCCATGGAGGAAGCCGTCCGCGTCATCAAGAGAAATTCACGCCATTACGCGAAGCGCCAGGGAACCTGGTTCCGGCGCGAGAAGGAGGCGGTCAGGCTCAGCCGCGTGGACTACCGTGACACGTCCGCCCTGCTGGCCGAGATGATCCGCATCATAGAAGAAAGAACCGATATCAAAGCCATGGAGGTGGGCAATCCCCATGAAACCTGAAAATGAGAACCGCGCTCTCCGCCAGAAGATGTACAGGGAATCCGGCATCGATCCGGACGTCTTCGAATACTGCGAGGAGATCTGCGAAAAGCTGAAGCCGCGTTTTGACAGGATCGATCTTGTGGCGGAGTACAACCAGGCCAAGGTCATCCGCGCGTTTCACACCGCGAAAGTGAGCGGCGCCTGCTTCACCGGCTCCACCGGTTACGGCTACAACGACCTGGGCCGGGACAAGCTGGAGGAGGTCTACGCGGCCGCCTTCCACGCGGAGGCAGCCCTCGTGCGTCCCCTCATCGCCTGCGGCACCCACGCCCTGTCCATCGCGCTGGCGGGAAATCTCCGCCCGGGAGACGAGCTGCTCTCGATCTCCGGCAAGCCCTACGACACGCTGGAGGAGGTCATCGGCATACGGCCCTCCAGGGGCTCCCTCGCCGAGTACGGGATCACCTACCGGCAGACCGAGCTGCTTCCGGACGGGCATTTTGACCATGACGCGATACGGAAGGCCATCTCCGGCAGGACGCGGATGGCGGCGATCCAGCGCTCCAAGGGCTACGACAGCAGGAGAACCCTCTCCGTGGCGGAAATCGGCGAGGCGATACGGACCGTCAAGTCCGTCCGCGAGGATATCATCTGCATGGTGGACAACTGCTACGGGGAGTTTGTCGACGTGATCGAGCCCACGGACGTCGGCGCCGATCTGGCGGTGGGCTCCCTGATCAAGAATCCCGGCGGGGGACTCGCCCCCAGCGGCGGCTACATCTGCGGGAAGAAGGAGTACGTGGACAACGCGGCCTTCCGGATGACCTGTCCGGGACTGGGCGCCGAGATCGGCCCCTCCCTGGGACTCAACACCAGCTTTTTCGAGGGGTTCTTCCTGGCGCCGGTGGTGACGGCCTCCGCCCTCAAGGGCGCGCTTTTCGCCTCCGCCCTGTACGAGGGCCTCGGATTTCCGGTCATCCCCGACAGCACCGAGGAGAGACACGACATCATCCAGGCGGTCACCCTCGGCACCCCCGAGGGAGTCGAGGCCTTCTGCCGCGGGATCCAGAAGGGAGCCCCGGTGGATTCCTTCGTCACGCCGGAGCCCTGGGACATGCCGGGATACGACGATCCCGTCATCATGGCCGCCGGCGCCTTCGTGGAAGGCTCCTCCATCGAGCTGTCCGCGGACGGTCCGATCCGGCCTCCCTACAACGTGTATTTTCAGGGCGGCCTGACCTGGCCTTCCGCCAAATTCGGGGTCATGATGTCCCTCCAGTCCATGAAGGAAGCGGGACTGGTCTGCTTGCACAAGCGGAACGAATAGTGTAGAATAGATGCACCCGAATCTGCCGGCATACCTGAATCGGAAGAGAGGGTGCTTTGAAAAAAAGAAGAACAGACGGACTGACCGATCTCAGCCGTCCCTATGAAAAATGTCTGCGTTTCGGCGCCTCGGTTCTGACTGACGCCGAACTTTTGGCTGTCATAATACGAACGGGAACCCGTAAAACCGACTGCTTCCACCTGGCCGAGCAGCTGCTGCAGCTGTCCGGCGGCGGGGAGGGGCTGAGCTTTCTGGCCAGGATCACCGTTCCGGAGCTCATGACGCTTTCGGGCATCGGAGAGGTCAAGGCGATTCAGATCTGCTGCATCGGGGAGATATCGCGGCGGATTTCTTCCTCCGGCGCCAG
The DNA here is from genome assembly GCA_045114695.1 of Lachnospiraceae bacterium. GTDB lineage: Bacteria > Bacillota > Clostridia > Lachnospirales > Lachnospiraceae > Chordicoccus. Next base: position 176,185 of record JBGUKX010000028.1, read on the forward strand.
GAGCAGGATCCGGGCGGATGATCCCGGGAGCGTAGCGGATTATTACATGGAGCGGCTCCGGCACGACGAGCAGGAAAACATCTGCTGCATGATGCTGGACATGAAAAACCACGTGATCGGGGAGGAGCTCGTCACCAGAGGCACCGTGTCGGCGTCCCTGCTCTCGACGCGGGATCTCTTCCTGGCGGCGATGCGCTTCAGGGCGGTCGGCATCATACTGGTTCACAATCATCCCAGCGGCGATCCGACTCCCAGCGGAGAGGATTACGCGCTGACCGAAAAAGTCGCCCGCGCCGGCGAACTGCTTGATATTCATCTGCTCGACCACATCGTCATCGGCGACCGCTGTTATGTGAGCTTCACCGAGAGCGGCTTCCTGAAGCACGGGAGTATCTATGTTTAACAAAAATGTATTTGGCGTTGATCTTGGCACAAGCGCCGTCAAAATATACAGCCTCAGAAAAAACCGTCTGATGATCGAGCACAACATCATCGCGGTCAGGGACGGGGCCCAGGTGCTCGCCGTGGGGAGCGACGCCTTCGAGATGTACGAGAAGAATCCGCCCGGCATCTCCGTGGACCGGCCCATGTCGAACGGCAGGATCGCCGACGTGGCGGAGGTGGAGATGCTGCTCCGCGTTCTTCTGATGAAGACGGACAAGCACTGCGGTTCCAATCCGGTCATCTATTTCTCGGCCCCGCTCAACATGTCGGAGCTGGAGAAGAGGGCCTACTACGCCATCAGCCACACGGGCAACATCCGGAATCCCAAGGTGTTCCTGGTGGACCGGCCGATCTGCGACGCCCTCTCCCTGGGGATCCCGCTGTCGAAGACAAAGGGCAGCATGATCCTCAATATCGGCGCCCAGAGCACGGAGATCTCGGTCATCGCGGGCGAGCAGGTCATCATCAGCGACTCGATCCAGCTGGGCGGCCAGCAGCTCAACGAGAGCATCTGCAGCGAGCTCCGGCGGTCTAGAAACCTCCTCATCGGCAAGAGGACGGCCCGGAGGCTCAAGACGGTTCTCGCCTCGTTCGAGCACAGGGAGAACGAGACACGGCGGATCACGGGGGTGGACACCCTGTCGGGCCTGCCGCGGGAGGAGGAGGTCTCCTCCGATCTCGTGAGTCTGGCCGTGGAGGCGGAGCTTCACAAGGGGGCGGAGCAGATGCGCACGTTCCTGGAGAGGACGCCGCCCCAGATCGCCAAATGCATCATCGACGAGGGGATCTATCTGACGGGCGGGACGGCGCGGATTCCGGGCATCGACCGCTATCTCAGCCGGGTGATCGGCTGCCGGATCAATCTGTCGTCGGACTACGAATTCTCAACGGTGAAAGGTCTGGAGGAACTGATCAGGCACCGCGAGCTTAAGAAGTGGGCCTGCTCCATAAGGAATAAAAAATGAAGAGGAAGCTTGATTTTAACGGCAGGGGGAAAAACCTCCTCACAGTCCTCGTGATCATCTGCATCGGACTGATCCTGGTCACGCTGACGACCACCTTCGTCGCCGAGCCGGTGAGAGACTTCACCGGCTATCTCGTCGCGCCCTTTCAGAACGGGGTGAACAACGCGGGACGGTGGCTCACGGACCGCTTCGCCGGCTTCCGCGACGCCGCGGAGCTGGCGCGCGAGAACGAGGAGCTCAGAAAGACCATCGACGATCTCACCCTGAAAAACAACGAGCTGGTGCAGAACCAGACGGAGCTGGCAAGGCTGGAGGCCCTCTACGTACTCGACAAGAAGTACAGCGATTACGACAAGGTGGCCGCCTCGGTGATCTCGAAGAACCCCGGGAACTGGTACAGCACCTTCATCGTGAACAAGGGAAAGGACGACGGGATCGAGGTCGACATGAACGTGATGGGGCAGGGCGGCCTCATCGGGATCGTCACGGAGGTGGGCGCCAGCTGGGCCCAGGTGCGCTCCATCATCGACGACGAGAGCAACGTCAGCGGCATGGCCTCCAACACGTCGGAGCCCTGCGTAGTGACCGGCAACCTCCTCGGCATGGATTCCGGGAAAATCGATTTCAAGGGACTCCGGGACGACGACAACGAGGTCACGGAGGGAACCAGCATCGTCACCTCCAATATCAGCGACAAGTACCTTTCCGGCCTGCTGATCGGTTATGTGAGCGAGATCCATCTTGACTCCAACAACCTGACCAAGTCCGGAACCATCATACCGGCGGCGGATTTCAGAAGCCTCAGAGAGGTCCTGATCATCACCGACCTGAAAAAGACGAAGGAGAATGCCCGGTGAGACGGAAGATCGTGATCGCGCTGCTGATCTGGTGCTGCTTCATTCTGCAGACGGCGGTATTTCCCATGCTTGATTTTCTCGCCTCCGTGCCGGATCTCATGCTGATTCTGACGGTGGCCATCGCCTTCATGCAGGGACGCGTCGAGGGAATCCTGACGGGATTTCTGTGCGGGCTTCTGACGGATCTTTTCTACGGGGACATCTTCGGCTTTCAGGCGCTGCTCTATGTCCTGATCGGCTATTTCTGCGGCTCCTTCTCCCAGATCTATTTTGACGAGGACGTAAAGATGCCGCTCCTTCTCGTGACGGTATGCGACGTGTCGAAGAATCTGATCATCTACTTCAGCCGCTTTCTTCTGCGCGGCAGGATCCAGCTTCCCGGTTATCTCAGGAACGTCATCCTGCCGGAAGCCGTATCGACGATCCTTTTCACCCTGTTGCTCTACAGACTCTTTTACCGGATCAACCACTCCATGGTCGAGAAGGAGAAGAAAGGCAGACAGTCACTATGGATTCGAGACTGAAAAAAAGATTCCGCAAATTTCATATCAACAGGGCGCTGATTCTGGCCTTTATCTTTCTGCTGATGTCCGGGACGCTGATCCGGAGGCTCTACGGTCTCCAGATCATCAACGGCGAAAACTACCGCAGCAATTTCAGCATCAAGACGACGAAGACCCGGTCGCTCAACAGCACCAGGGGCAATATCTACGACAGAAACGGCAACGTCCTCGCCTACAACGAGCTGTCCTACAGCCTCACGCTGGAGGATTCCGGCACCTACGATACGACGAGACTCCGCGACCTGTACCTCAACGCCGAGGCCTACCGGATCTCCAAGATCCTGCAGGCCAACGGCGACAGCCTGAACAACAACTTCCACGTCGTCCTCGATGACAGCGGGAACTACGTGTACAACTGCGAGGGCCGCACCCTCGAGAGATTCCGGGCCGACGTGTACGGTCACGCCAAGATCGCGGATCTCACCGAGGAGGAGGCCGCCAGCACGGCGGAGGAGATGATCGCCACCCTGATGCACGAGAAGCGCTTCGGCATCATCCGCGTGAAGAATCCCTACACGCCCGAGGAACTGGAACGCGTCGGTCTCCCCGAGGAGCTGACGAGAAGGGAGATCCTCGACATCGTCTACGTCCGCTACCAGCTCTTCACCACCCAGTACCGGAAATATATGCCGGTCACCATCGCCGTGGGCATCTCGGACAGGTCCGTCGCCGCCCTCACGGAGGAGAAGGACACGCTCGAGGGCATCGAGATCGTCGACGACACGACCCGCGTCTACTCCGACCCGGAGGCCTTCGCCTCCCTCATCGGCTACACGGGGCGGGTGTCCAGCGAGGATCTGGCGGAGCTCCGCGCGGAGAACTCCTCCTATTCCAGTGAGTCCATCGTCGGCAAGTCCGGTATCGAGAGGGTCTGCGAGTCGACCCTCCAGGGGAGCGACGGGCAGGAGACCGTCTACGTGGACCGCTTCGGCCGGGTTCTGCAGCTTGACGAGGAATCCACCATCCAGCCGACGGCGGGCGGAAACGTCTACCTGACCATCGACCGGGATCTTCAGATCGCCACGTACCGCATTCTCGAGCAGAGAATCGCCGGTATCCTCAGAAGCGTCATCGTCGACCAGGAGGAGTACGACAACTCGAACCTGACCGACACGGAGGCCGTGCGAATCCCGATCACCAAGGTCTACAACGCCATCTTTGAAAACGGCGTTCTCGACATCGCCCATTTCGACGCGGAGGACGCCTCGGCGACCGAGCGCTCCATCGCGGAGATTTTCGCGGACAAGCAGGACCAGGTGTTCAGCGAGATAGAAGAGCAGCTCATGGGGAGTAATCCCTATCCCTACAACGAGCTCGACGACGAGACCAAGGAATACGAGTCCTACATCGTCAACAATATGCTGATGTCCGACACGAAGATCCTGGACAGCACCAAGATCGACAAGACGGACGCCACCTATCTCGCCTGGACGAGAGACGAGACTATCAGCCTGAAGGAATATCTGACCTACGCCGTCAGCAAAAACTGGATCGACATCTCCGCGATTGCCTCTGACGTCACCTACCTCGATTCCGGGGAGACCTATTCGCTCCTCTCGGATTTCATCGAGCAGTACCTTCAGAACGACATCCGCTTCTCCAAGACGCTGTACAAGTACCTGATCGGCGCCCACAGCATCAGCGGAAGCCAGATCATCAACGCCCTCTACGACCAGGGCGTCTTCAACAAGGAGGACGGCATCTACGAGACCTTTGCCCAGGGCAGCGTCGACAGCTACGACCTGATCTGCAGCAAGATCGACTCTCTTGAGCTCACGCCCTCGATGCTCGCCCTGGATCCCTGCTCCGGCTCGGCCGTCGTCACGGACCCGAAGAACGGAGAGGTGCTGGCCTGCGTGACCTACCCGGGATACGACAACAACCGTCTGGCCAACTCCATGGACGTCGCCTACTACAACCGCCTGGCGCAGGACGAATCCAGGCCGTTCTACAACAAGGCGACGCAGCAGGAGACCGCCCCGGGATCCACCTTCAAGCTGATCACCACCACCGCCGGACTGGAGGAGAGGGTGATCTCCAGGGACACCATCTTCAACTGCACGGGCACTTTCAGCGAGACGGAGACGCCTCTGCGCTGCTGGCTCACCTCGGGTCACGGCCCCCTCAACATCGTGGGCGGCATCCAGAACTCCTGCAACGTCTTTTTCTGTAACGTCGCCTATACGCTCGGCACCAACGAAGAGGGCGTGTGGTCCGACTCCCTGTCCCTCAGCAAGCTTCAGCAGTACGCCCGACTCTACAACATGGACAAGGAGTCCGGCATCGAGGTGCCCGAAAACGAGCCCCACGTGTCCGACCAGTACGCGATCCAGTCGTCCATCGGCCAGGGGACCCACACCTACACCACCACCCAGCTGGCGAGATACGTCACCACGCTGGCCAACGGGGGCACCAGCTACAACCTCTCCATGATCGACAAGATTACGGACGCTGAGGGGTACGTCACCGAGGACTACGCGCCGGACATCGAGAGCATTCTGTCCATCAGCAGCTCCACCTGGAACGTGATTCACGAGGGAATGCGCGCGGTGATCGAAAACAAGGAGGAGTTCTCCGACATGGCGGTCAGCGTCGCCGGCAAGACCGGGACGGCCCAGGAGAGCAAATCCAGACCCTCCCACGCCCTTTTCATCTGCTACGCGCCCAGCGAAAATCCCGAGATCGCCATGGCCGTCAGAATCGGACATGGGTATTCCTCGACGAACTGCGTCATGACGGCGAAGGACATTCTGGAGTACTACTTCAAGCTGGCGGACGAGTCGGAGATCATCACCGGTACCGCGAGGACCGGAAACCTCACATCGGAAAACGTGGATTAATGATCAGACAATATCGGATAAAGGACTACAATTTCAGACTGATACTGTGGCTGGTGGTGCTGTCGGTGCTCGGGATCCTTCTCGTGGGCAGCGCCGACAGCTCGCTTCAGACCAAGCAGACCGCGGGCGTGATCGGCGGCGGAATCGTCATGATCATCGTGTCCCTGATGGACTTCTCGTGGATCATGAACTTCTACTGGCTGGCCTACTTTTTCAATCTCGCCATGCTGGCCGCCGTCCGCATCACGGGCAACTCCCTCAACGGAGCCTCCCGGTGGATCACCATCGGCGGACTGCGCTTTCAGCCGGTGGAGCTGTCGAAGATCATCCTGATCGTCTTTTTCGCGAAATACTTCATGATACACGAGAACGACCTCAATAAACCGCGGATCCTGTTCCGGTCGCTGCTCCTGATCGGACTGCCCCTGGGACTGATCTTCCTCCAGCCCGACATGAAAAATACCATCACGGTGGTGCTTCTGTTCTGCGTGATGTATTTCATCGCCGGACTCAGCTGGAAGTACATCTTCGGGGTCCTGATCGTCATCGTGCCGCTGGCCGTGATCTTCATGACCATCGTCGTTCAGCCGGACCAGACCCTGATCAAGGACTACCAGAGAAACAGAATCATGGCCTTCCTCTATCCGGACAACGAGGAGTACACCGACGCAACCACGCAGCAGAACAACTCCGTCATCGCCATCGGAAGCGGGGAGCTGTCGGGGAAAGGACTCAACAACAGCGACGTCTCATCGGCGAACAAGGGCAAATTCATCGCGGAGATCCAGACGGACTTCATCTTCGCGGTGGCGGGAGAGGAGCTCGGCTTCATGGGAAGCGCTGGCATCGTGATCCTGCTGCTGCTGATCGTGCTGGAATGCCTGATCACTTCCATGAAAGCCAAGGACATCTCGGGCAAGATTGTCTGCTGCGGCATGGCGACGCTGATATCCATACAGAGCTTCATCAACATCGGCGTCGCGACCAGAATGCTCCCCAACACGGGGACGCCTCTGCCTTTCGTCAGCTACGGTCTGACGTCCCTGATGACGCTCTATCTGGGCATGGGATTTGTCCTCAACATCGGCCTTCAGAGCAAGATCCGCTTCGTCCCGCGCGGCGGAAGACACGGCAGAAGGAGGGCGAGGCTATGACGGATGCCGGTAAGAAACGCGTCGGCCGGAAAGCGCCCCTGACCCATGAGCGGCGCCTGTGGCTCATCATGCTCATCATCCTGATCCTTCTCGCGGGGGCCGCCATCGCCGCCCTCTCCGTCGTGCTGTCGGGCGACTCCTCGTCGCTTCCGGTCCCCATGGCCTGGACCAACGCGGAGATGGCCTACTCGCCCGCGGACCAGTCAGCGATGCAGACCAGGGAGACCTACTCCTCGGATCTCTGCATCGGCGGAAACAACGTCGCCAACAGCGGGATCAACCTCCGCGAAAACGAATCCGGGGCGCTTTTCTCCATCGACGACCGCAAGGTCGTCTTTGCCCGGGACATGTACAAGCAGATCTATCCCGCCAGCGTCACGAAGATCATGACGGCGATCCTCGCCATCAAATACGGGAACATGAAGGACACCGTCACCATCAACTGGCAGGATCTGGAGCTGGAATCCGGTTCCCAGGTGGTGGGGCTGCGGATCGGGGACCGCGTGAACATGGGCGTTCTGCTGAGGGGCCTGCTGATCCATTCCGGCAACGACGCCGCCCAGGCCATCGCCAGGCACATCGGGGGCAGCCAGGACAAGTTCGTCGCCATGATGAACGAGGAGCTGAACAACCTCGGCTGCACCGGCAGCCATTTCACCAACCCCACCGGCCTGCACGACACGAATCACTACACGACGGTCTACGACATCTACCTGATGCTCAACGAGGCCATCAAGTACGACGATTTCGTGAATATCATGCAGGTGAGCGTCTATGATTTCCAGTACGAGAACGCGGACGGGGAGGAGATGCACGTCACCCTCGACTCCACCGACCGCTACCTGACGGGACAGACCAGTCCCCCGAAGGACGTCACCGTCCTCGGAGGAAAAACCGGGACGACCGCGGCGGCCGGCAACTGCCTCGCCCTCGTCTCGCAGAACGCCTACGGGCAGTTCTACATCTCCATCGTGGTGGGCGCCCTCTCGAAGGACGACCTGTACGAGGATCAGAACGTGCTGCTGTCGCAGATCAACGCCTAGGGCTTTCCCGCCGGTCGTTAAACGCGCGGGATCTGCGGCGCGGATCCGCGCGGAACCGCCGCCGGTTTTTAAGCGGGCGGGGCTTCCGCCGAAGGCCGGTCCTTAGCAGGCACTTGTTTTTTCCGGGGGGCTGGCATATAATAATCACAGTATTGATCTTTCGCATTTTCGTTGATTTTCAGATATTCTCAGATTTTTACAAAAGACAAGGGAGGTAACCGCAAAATGGTTCAGCTGATCGCCGGCCAGAAGGGCAAGGGCAAGACCACCGAAATACTTGGCAGAGTGAATGAAGAAGTGAAGACCGCCGCCGGAAATATCGTTTTCATCGACCGGAACAGCCAGCACATGTTTGAGCTCAGCAACAAGGTGAGGCTCATCGACGTATCCGGCTACCCGATCTCCAACAGGGATGAGTTCATCGGATTCGTCTGCGGCATCATTTCTCAGGATCATGACATCCAGTCGATGTATCTTGACCGGTTCATGAAATGCGCGCATATCACGGGAAGTGATATCCTCGACACGATCATGCGTTTTGACCGGCTCAGCTCCATGTTCAACATCAATTTTGTCATCTCGGTTTCTCTTGACAAGGATGAGCTTCCGGAGGAAATTCAGGACAAGGTACTTGTAGCGCTCTGATGCAGAACAGCAGAATAACAAAACAAACGGATAGAATGTCAGACAACGGTCCTTCCGGGAAAAAGCGGCGCTTGACGCTCAATATCGGAACGATTGTTTTTGGCATTCTTTTTGTTTACATTCTGATCAGCGTGTTCCTCTACATGACCGCGACCCACGTCAAGTCCTATCAGGTAACGTCGGGCCCCCTGGCCAAGAACCAGAATTACACGGGCATCGCGGTCTACACGGAGCGGATCGTCACCGCGGACACCACGGGGTATGTGGAGTATTACGCCCGCGACAACTCCAGGATCCGGAAGGGCGGCGTGGTCTACGGCATCAGCCCGGAGCTGCACGCGAAGGAGCAGATCGTCCCGGACGACGAGACCCTCGCCAAGATCCGGAACGAGATGGAGGCCTTCTCGCAGACCTTCGATCCGGCTGATTTTCACGACGTATATTCTCTGAAATATCTGGTGGAGGGGGATATCCTGAACCAGAATCTCTCCATGGTGAGCTCCGTGACCGGGACGATGACCATCGGAAGCGAGACCGTCAACACCGCGCTGTCCGACGGGATCATCACCTACTCGACCGACGGCTTCGAGAACCTGGAGTACAAGTCGGTCACCTCCGATCTGTTCGACGAGAAATCCTACCGGATGAAGAATCTGAAGACGGACAGCCGGATCGAAGCGGGAGATCCCGTCTACCGGATCATCGAGTCCGACGACTGGTCCCTCCTGATACCGCTCACGCCGAAGCAGATCGTCCGGCTCAGCAGCGTCAGCCGGATCCGGGTCAAATTCCTGAAGGACGGCGTCACGCAGAGCGCCGGGTTCACGATTCTCACCTCGTCCGACGGAAGCTACTACGGAAAGCTCGACTTCACCTCCGGGCTCATCCGCTACATCGACAGCCGCTTCATCGACATCGAGCTGGTCACCAACACCGAGGTCGGCCTGAAGATCCCCGTCTCCTCCATCGTCACGAAGAAGTTCTACACGATCCCGGAGGAGTTCTCCACCTACGGCGGGGACGACAACGTGATCGGTTTCCTCAAGCTGACGGCGGACAGGCAGGGCAAGACGACGGCGGTTTTCGTCACCACGACGCTCTACGAGAAGAAGAACGGAAGGTACTACGTCGACGGCTCGGTCCTCTCGGAGGGGGATATCATCGTGAAGGACGGATCGACGACGGACCGCTACATCGTCAGGGACAGCGACGACCTGGAGGGCGTCTACTGCATGAACAAGGGATACGCCGTCTTCCGCAAGGTGAACATACTCGACAAGAACGAAAACTACTGCATCGTCGAAAAGGGCACTCCCTACGGCATCGCGCAGTTTGACAACATCGTCCAGAACGCGTCCAGCGTGAAGGAATCACAGATTACCGCAAAAAGCTGAAAGCAGGGAGGTTTTGATCATGCCGCTTTCCGACAATCTCGCCGCAGTCAGAAAAAGAATCGGCGACGCATGCAGAAGGGCCGGCCGGGATCCGGAGGAGGTCGTGCTCGTGGCCGTGAGCAAGACGAAGCCCGAAGAGGATATCCTGGAGCTCTACGAGGCGGGGCACAGAGTGTTCGGCGAGAACTACGTACAGGAACTTCGGGAGAAGCACGAGCATCTCCCCGGGGACATCGAGTGGCACATGATCGGCCATCTTCAGCGGAACAAAGTCAAGTACATCGCCCCCTTCATCTCCATGATTCACTCCGTGGACACGCCGGAGCTGGCGCGGACCATCGAGAAGGAGGCCGCCAAAAACGGCCGGGTGATCCCCGTTCTGGTGGAGGTAAACGTCGGGGGAGAAGAGAGCAAGTTCGGCGTCACGCTTCAGGAGGCGCCCCGTCTTGCCGCTCTGATCGGCACCCTTCCGCACCTGGATTTCCGCGGATTCATGACCTCGGCGCCCCCCGCGGAGGATCCCGAGGAGGTGAGGCCCGTGTTCCGCAAACTGCGGGAATTAAGTGTTGACATGAATTTAAAAAACAATAATAATAAGAAAGCGGATGTGCTGAGCATGGGCATGTCCGGCGATTTTGAAACTGCCGTCGAGGAAGGTTCGACCTGCGTGAGAATCGGAACATCCATTTTCGGCGAGCGCAGCTGAGCAGGCATCTATACTATTGGAGAACTAAGAAATGGGATTTATCGACAGATTTCTCAATGCGATCAAGTTGAATGACGACTTTGACGACGATGACTTCCTTGACGACGAGGAAGATCTGGACGATTACGACGATGACTCCTATGAAAAGCCGAAAACCAGAAAGAGATTCTTCAGCAAGTTCGGATCCGCGGACGACGAGGACGATTTTGACGACGACGAGGACGATGAGACCGACGAGGAGCCGGTGACCGCCAGGCGGTCCTCCCGTACCAGGACGGCCCCCGCCAAAAAGGAATCCAGGAAGAGCACCCCTTCGAGATCCGCTTCTTCGTCAGACTATGAGCCGGCTTCCGCCCGGAGAAAGACCCGCAGCACCACCTCCGCTTCGTCGGACAGCGGTTATTCCTACGGCGGCGCCTCTTCTTCCTCCTCCTACGCGGGGACGGGCAGAAAGCAGAAGGTCACGCCGATCCGGAAGAAGGCCGCCCCGTCGGCCAGCAGCATGGAGGTCAGCGTGATCAGGCCGTCCTCCATGGAGGACACGAGAGAGATCGCCGACACCCTGATGAACGGATGCACCGTGATCCTCAATCTCGAAGGGCTGGACGTCGATATCGCCCAGAGAGTGATCGATTTTTCCTGCGGCGTCTGCTACTCCCTCGAGGGAAGGCTTCAGAAGGTGGCGAGCTACATCTTTATCCTTACCCCCGCCGACGTCGATATCTCCGGAGATTTCCAGAGTATCCTGACCGGGGCTTTTGATCTTTCTGCGATGCAGACCAATTATTGACGAAACAGAGACGACGCGGATCTCCGGAGCGCTGCTCTTGGGAGACCCGTGTCTTTTATTCAGGGAGATTCCATGGAAGAAATCATCACCGCCCCTGTCATCGCGGATGGCTTTGAAGGGCTTCCCGACGTCTTCCGGAGGTCCGGCATTCCTCTTCGGAAGCTCATGATCGTCGGAGATACCAATACCGTTCCGCTTTTCGCCCGCGAGGTCGGCGGCCTGCTCCGGGACGTCTTCCGGGAGGTCCACTCCTACAGCTTTCAGGCGGGAGAGGAGCACAAGAATCTGAGCAGCATCGAGGAGCTGATCGGCGTCCTGACGGCGCTGCACTACGACCGCACCGACTGCATCGCCGCCCTGGGCGGCGGCGTCGTCGGGGACATGGCGGGCTTCACGGCCGCCATCTATCTCAGGGGCATCCGCTTTGTCCAGCTTCCGACGTCGCTTCTCGCCCAGATCGATTCCAGTATCGGCGGGAAGACCGGCGTGGATTTCAGGAATTATAAAAACATGATCGGGGCGTTTCATCTCCCGGTCTTTGTCTACACCAGCCCGTCGGTTCTCGGGACGCTTCCGGACGACCAGTTTTCCTCCGGCATGGGAGAGGTGATCAAATCGGCTCTTCTGGCGGACGCCGGCTTCTACGGCTGGCTGAAGGAGAACGCCTTCGCCGTCGCCGCGCGCCGGAAGGACGTCGTCCTGGAGATGATCCGGCGGACCGCCGCCATCAAAACCGGCATCGTTTCGCGCGACCCGACGGAGCAGGGCGAGCGGGCCCTGCTGAATCTGGGACACACTGTCGGACACGCGATCGAAAAAGCCAAAAACTTTGAGATGCTGCACGGCCACTGCGTGGCCCTGGGCCTCAAGGCCGCCGCTGCCATCAGCCGGATGAGGAGGCTCATCCGCCCGGAGGAGGAGAAGGACATCGGCGATACCTGCCGCGCCTTCGGCCTGCCGGAATCCGTGAGTCTTCCCGACAGGGAAGAAATCCTCCGGATTACAAAATCGGACAAGAAGATGTCCGGCGGGCAGATCCGCTTCATCCTTCTTGAGAAGATCGGAAAGGCCGTCGTCACGGACGACGTCACGGACGAGGAGCTTCTGTACGGGATCGACGCGGTCCGCGAAGGAGGCGGAAGATGAGCGGCCAGTCCGCGCCGCGCTTCCGGAATCTTCGTCTCTGCCTGCTCTCCGTGCTGCTCATCCTGGCGGATCAGGCGACGAAATCACTGGCGGCGGACCGCCTGCGGGAAGGGCCCTTCGTGCTGATCCCCGGCGTTTTCGAGCTTCGCTTCGTCGAGAACAGAGGGGCCGCGTTCGGGATTCTGTCGAACGGACGCGTCTTCTTCATTGTCCTGGGGCTGGTATTTCTCGCGGTCTGCCTCCTGTTTCTCGCCCGGGTCAGGGATTCCGGGAGGTTTCTCCCCCTGGCGGTCTGCGCCGCGGTGCTGATCGCGGGAGATGCCGGGAACCTGACGGACCGGATCGTTCTGGGATATGTGAGAGACTTCCTCTATTTCCGCCTGATCGATTTTCCGGTCTTCAACATCGCGGACATCTGTGTCACCTGCGCCGGAGGCGCCGCCCTGGTCCTGATCCTTTTCAGGTACCGCGACGAGGAGCTGGCTTCCCTGCTCAGAAAATGAGGATCCTATCATGCCAGACAACCGTAGTTTTACCGCAGAACCGGGACAGGACGGACAGCGCCTCGACCGCTTTCTGTCCGTCACGTGCCCCGATCTGTCCCGCACCTACCTGCAGGAGCTGATCGAAGAGGGCTTCGTGTCCTGCGGAGGAAAGAAGACGGACCGCAGCAGCCGCCGGCTCCGGGCGGGGGAGACGGTGGAGATAAGCATCCCGGATCCCGAACCGGCGGAGATCTCCGCCGAACCGATGGAGCTTGACATTCTGTACGAGGACGACGACCTTCTGGTCGTCAACAAGCCGAAGGGCCTGGCGGTGCATCCCGCCCCCGGCCACGAGCACGGGACCCTCGTAAACGGCCTTCTCGCCCACTGCGGAGATTCCCTCTCCGGCATCGGAGGCGTGCAAAGGCCCGGCATCGTGCACAGGATCGACATGAATACCACCGGCACGCTGGTGGTGTGCAAGAACGACGCGTCGCACCGGAATCTCGCGGCCCAGCTCAAGGAGCACTCCATCCGGAGAGTGTACCGGGCCGTCTGTATCGGATGTCCCCGCGAGGACGAAGGAACGGTCACGGGGAATATCGGCAGGAGTCCGAGGGACCGGAAAAAGATGGCGGTGGTAAAGGAGGGCGGCCGGCATGCCGTGACCCACTACCGCGTACTGGAGCGTTTTCCCGGCTATTCCTACTGTGAGTTCCGGCTTGAGACGGGGCGGACCCATCAGATTCGTGTGCATATGGCGTCCGTCGGCCACCCGATTCTGGGGGACGACGTCTACGGGCCGTCTTCCTGTCCGTTCCGTCTGGAGGGACAGACGCTGCACGCCATGACCATCGGCTTCCTTCACCCGACGACGGGAGCGTACATGGAATTCTCCGCGCCGCTGCCGGACTACTTCCGGGACCTTCTGGACAAGCTCCGCGCGGCCGGCCGGTGAGGCCCGGGACAGATACAGGATACCCGGGAAGCGGCTCAGGGATACTATTCAGGATACCCGGGACATCGGCTTCAGGGATACTATTCAGGATACTCCGGGAAAGCGGCTCGCGATAATACACAGCATGCGGATACTTCCGGTTCCCCCGGAACAAACAGCAGAAGAGGAGGTTGCACATGAACAGAAGTGACGTAATCGTGACGATCGGAAGACAGACAGGCTCAGGCGGATGGGAAATCGGTCAGAAGCTGGCGGAAAAACTCGGCGTCAAGTGCTATGACAAGGAAATCCTTTCCCTGACAGCCAAGGAGGGAGGCTTCGACGAGAAGGTCGTCGAATCCCACGACGAAAAACCCACCAGCAGTTTTCTCTACTCGCTTTACATGGGGGCCACCTCCTTCAACTACAGCACCGCCAACCCGGTAGTGGATCTGCCCCTCGATCACAGGATCTTCCTGGCCCAGTTCGACTCCATCCGGAAGATCGCCGACGAGGGCTCCTGCGTCATCGTGGGACGATGCGCGGACTACGCCCTGGAGGAGCGCAGCGAGCTTCTCTCCGTCTTCATTCTGGGGGACGAGGAGGACCGGTACGCCCGTCTTCAGCAGCAGCTCGGCGTCAGCCGGGAAAAGGCGAGGGAGACGGCAATCAGGGGTGACAGAAAGCGCAGCAGTTATTATAATTATTATGCCAACCGCAAATGGGGCGCCTCCGACAACTACGATCTCTGCCTGAACAGCACGACCTTCGGGATCGACGGATGCGTCGATCTGATTCTCGCCGCGATAGACGCGCGGGCCTGACCAATCTTACGTAAAAAGCCATGAAGTGGAAACCGACGCACGGATACAGATCAATCGGAATCGTAGCTTTTCTTGTGGTAGCAGCAAGCATGCTGTTCTATTTCCTGCTGTTCCGAACCCACACGCTTGGCGTCGGCCTGAGCAAGGTGATCGAAGTGATGAGCCCCATCATCTACGGGTTCATCACCGCCTATCTCCTGAACCCGGTCATGACCCTGTTTGAGAAGGCCTCCTACAGGATCGTCAGCCGGCTGAAGCTTCATCCCGGCCGGAAGAGGAAGAAGGTCATACGCATCGCCTCGTCCTTCCTCGCGCTGTTTGCCGCGGGGGTCGTGATCTACGCCCTTCTTTCGAGCGTTCTTCCCGAGCTGGTCAAGAGCGTCAGAAGCATTGTCTTCAACTTCCAGAGATACGTGAACAACGTCAATCACTTCCTCGACACGGTTCTGAGCGGCAACGCGGAGCTGGATTCGAAGACGACCGAGCTGATCTCGGAGTACGCCCAGAAGGCCCAGGACTGGCTCAGCGCCGAGATGACGCCCTGGCTGGACAATCTCGTGAACAGCCTCACCAGCGGCATCTTCAATCTGGTGACCTTCCTGAAGAATATCTTTCTGGGGGTGGTCATCTCTCTGTACATCCTGATCGCGAAGGAGAGCATGCTCGCCAGATTCCGGCGCTTTCTGTATGCGGTTCTTCCCGTTCCCACGACAAACCGCATCCTCCACAGCTTGAGATTCGCCGACGAGAAGTTCGGCGGCTTCATCATCGGCAAGCTGATCGACTCCGCCATCATCGGCGTCATCTGCTATGTCTGCTGCCGCATCTTCAGCTTCCCCTACGCGATGCTGATCTCGGTCGTCATCGGCGTGACAAACGTCATCCCGTTCTTCGGGCCCTTCATCGGGGCGATCCCGTCCACGGTGCTGATCTTCGTCGTAGATCCCATAAAGGCCCTGATCTTCATCATCTTTATCCTCTGCCTCCAGCAGTTCGACGGAAACCTGCTGGGTCCGAGGATCCTCGGCTCCTCGGTGGGCGTCTCCAGCTACATGGTCATCGTCTCCATCCTGATCGGTTCCGGCTTCTTCGGGGTCAAGGGAATGGTAATCGCGGTTCCGACCGGCGCCGTGGTCGTCGCCTTCTCCCAGGGAGCGATTCTCAGAAAGATCAAGAAGAAAGGGCTTCCGGGCAGCCTGGAATCCTACCACTATGTGGATAAGGTCGATCCCCTCACGGGAGAAATCGTCGACCTCGAGAGAAACAAGGAGGCCGTCAGCCTCTATGACTGGATCCGGAACAAGGGCGACATCCTGAGCGCCTACGAGGAGCCGATCCGGGAGAACAGCTGGGACAGGACCATCGAACAGGTCGAGCAGGAGGACGCCGACCTGGGAGGCATCGCCGCGCCGCCGCGAAAGAACCAGGACGGCGGGACGGACGGCAGCGTACCGGAGGAGGCCTTCCGGGAGGACGACTGAGAAGGTTCTTCCCGCCCGCGTCCGCTCTGGCCCGGGGCGGCGCGTCCCCGCCGCGGAAATGCCGGCAAAAAAAGTGACACAAAAATGTAATATTATGGTAATATGGTCTCAGCTGGTAATCTGCAGCCCACCGTGAAAGGAGTCTACGGTATGAAACTGTACAGGAAAGCCCTCCGGCCTCTTCTCATCGCCGTTGCCGCCGTGTTCGCGCTGGCGGTTCCGACCGCGGGCAGGACCGAGGCGGCTGTCACCGTATACAAGAACGTCACCGTCAGTTCCCTGACGGCCACCCAGCGGAAGATCGTCAATTCCATCATGAATCAGGTGAAGAATTCCACCCAGTCCGTCGTCACCATCGACTACAAGACGACCAAGAAGGGATTTCTCCGGATCTGGAACGCCATCGACGACACCTATTTCCGCTATTATTCCTCCATCAGCATGAAGGCCAACGAGCTCGTCAGCAGCAGGACGGGAGAGCCCGTCGGAATCCGCATGAAGCTCTACGTGACCACTTCGAGGAACCGCTACAAGCAGCACCTGAAGAATAAGGCAAAGCTTCAGTCGATCGCCAGAACCGTCACAAAGGGCAAGACCACCGACACCCAGAAGGTGATCGCGATCAACAATTACGTCTGCAAGAAGCTCACATGGAGGGACAACGCGGGCACCCTCAACGTCGCCCTCAACTCGAGCTACGCCAAGTGCACCGGCTACGCGACCCTCTTCATGGCCCTGTGCGAGCAGAGCGGCCTTTCGTGCTGCCAGGTCGCCGGGTACGCCAGAGGGGGAGGCCATGACTGGAATTACGTCCGGATCGGCAACGGATGGTACTACGTGGATCCGACGTGGAACGACACGACGGGAAACCAGTATCTGATCAGCCGGAAGCTCTGGAGCGACCACACCGAGGTCTGGGCAAGAATCTACATCATCAATTTCCAGGCCTGCGGCTATATGTTCGACATCTGATGTATGTCACCCCGGGTCCGGACTCCGGACAGACAGCTGAAATCAACCGGCCCATTTCACGCGCCCGGCAGCACCGTCGCTGCCGGGCCCTTTTTGTTCCGAAAGGCCGTTCCGGAAGTTCCGGCGGTGATTCAAGCGCCCGGACCTCCCGGAGACGGGCCGGCGCTTCCGTCAGCGGGAACACGTCTGCCGACGCGCGGCAGCCAACGTATAAAGGAATCCCAGGAAGGAGAAATCCATGAAATTCAAAGAAATGCCCTACACCCGCCCGGACGTCGGCGAGATCACAAGACAGCTCGAACAAGTCACGGAGAACCTGGCCGGGGCCGCGGACTACGCCTCCGCGAAGGAAGCCTTTCTCGCCAAGGACCGCCTCGAGCGCCGCGTCACGACCGTGTCGACGATCGCTTCGATCCGTCATTCCATCGACACCAGAGACGCATTTTACGACGGGGAATCCCGGTTCTGGGACAGGACGAATCCCGAGCTTCAGGCCTATCTGGACAAGTGGACAGAGACGCTGCTTAGCAGCCCGTTCCGCCCGGACTTTGAAAAAGAGTACGGCCGGATCGTCTTTCTCAACGCGGAGCTGGAGAAGAAGAGCTTCACCCCTGAGATCATCCCGGAGCTTCAGCGGGAGAACGAGCTGACCACGGAGTACGAGAAGCTCCTGGCCTCCGCGCAGATTCCCTTTGAGGACGGCGTCTATACGCTCTCTCAGATGACCCCGTTCAAAAATGACCCCGACGACGCGAGACGCCTGGCGGCCTGGAAGGCGGAAGGGCAGTGGTTCAAGGAGCATCAGGAGGCGCTGGACGCTCTCTACGACGAGCTTGTACATCTCAGGGATTCCATGGGGCGGAAGCTTGGTTTTGACGGCTATCTGGGCCTCGGCTACTGCCGCATGACGCGGAACTGCTATACCCGGGAGGATCTGGAGCTCTTCCGCAGATCGGTGCGGGAGACGGTGGTTCCCGTCGCGGACATGATCCGGCGGAGACAGGCGGAGCGCTGCGGGACCCGGTATCCGCTGAGCTTCTCCGACATGCAGCTGGAATTCCGCGACGGCAATCCCAAACCGGCGGGCGGCGCGGAGGACATCCTGGACGCGGGCTCCGCGTTCTACCGCGCACTTTCTCCCGAGACCGACGAATTCTTCACGAAGATGCGCGGCATGGAGCTGATGGACGTGCTCAGCACCGAGGGGAAAGAGGGCGGCGGCTACTGCACCGGCCTTCCCGACTACGGAGTTCCCTTCATCTTCGCCAACTTCAACGGGACCCAGGGCGACGTGGAGGTCGTCACCCACGAGGCTGGTCACGCCTTCGCCGAGTACCTCAACGAGAGCCGGATTCCGCTCTCCACCGTCTGGCCGAGCATGGAGGCCTGCGAGGTTCATTCGATGTCGATGGAATTCTTCGCGTGGCCCTGGGCACGGGAATTTTTCGGCGCCGACACGGACAAGTTCCTGTACAGCCATCTCGCCTCCGCGCTCACCTTTATCCCCTACGGCACGATGGTGGATCATTTCCAGCACATCGTCTACGGGAAGCCGGACCTGACGCCGAAGGAGAGGCACGGCGTCTGGAAGGAGCTTCTGGGCCAGTATATGCCCTGGGTGCGGGCCGACGGAGAGATCCCCTTCTACGCGGAGGGAGAGGGATGGCAGAGACAGCACCACATCTACAGCTATCCGCTCTATTACATCGACTACTGCCTCGCCCAGACGGTATCGCTTGGCTTCTGGGCCATGATACAGAAGGACAGGGCTAAGGCCTGGGAGCGCTACCTGGCCTACACCCGTCAGGGAGGCTCCGAGGTATTCACGAAACTCCTCGAAAATGCCGGCCTGCGCAGTCCCTTTGACCCGGAAAATCTGAAAGAAGTCTGTAAAACAGCGGAAGAGTGGCTCTCCGGGCATTGACAGAGCCGCTGTTCAAATCGTATAATTTTGTTTGGCATTATGCAGCCGGCCGACGGCATTTTTGCCAAAACAGCAGAGGCGCCGCACAGACGCCCCCGTCTGCGCCCGGATCAGCCGGGAACAGACCGGCCGGAGATGAAAGGAGGACGTTCAGTATGATCAAAGGAAGAAAGTGGTTTGCCCTTGCCGTGACGGCGGCAATGACGCTCGGGATGTTCGGAGGCACGGCGTCCGCGGCGGAAAGCATCGCCGAGGCCCCTGCCGCGGCGGAAAGCGTCGCCGAGGCCCCCGCGGAGGAAGCGCGCGAGGATGGATCCCTCGTCGTCGGTTATTCCCCGTTCAACAGCAAGTTTTCGCCGTTCTTTGCCGAGACGGCCTACGACCAGGACGTGCAGCTCATGACCCAGCTGCCGCTGCTCAACAGCGACAGAATGGGCGCGATCATCTACAAGGGAATCGAGGGTGAGACCATTCCCTACAACGGAACGGATTACACCTACTACGGCCCGGCCGACTGCGTCGTGACGGAAAATGAAGACGGAACCGTCTACTACGACTTCACCCTGAGGGACGACCTTGTCTTCTCCGACGGCGAGCCGCTGACCATCGACGACGTCATCTTCAGCATCTACGTCCGCTGCGATCCGACCTACGACGGCTCGGCGACGCTGTTCTCCCAGCCGATCGAAGGCCTCGAGGAGTACAGAAGCGGCATGGATACGCTTTTCAACCTCCTGGTCGAAGCGGGAGAGGACAACACCGATTTCACCTACTGGACGGAAGACGAGCAGACCGAGTTCTGGGCCGACTATCATCAGGCCGGCGAAAAGTTCGCGCAGAGCATCGCGGATTACTGCATCGCCAACGGATACAACGCCGAGGGCGACTCCATCGCCGCCTGCGCCGCCAACTGGGGCTATGAGCTGGCGGATGACGCCACGGCCGGCGACTTCTTCAACGAGATGCTCGGCGCCTACGACAGCGTCGCCGAGATGACCTCGACGGAAGCCGCGGACGTCAGCTTCGCGGACTGCTTCGAGGACTACGACGCCTACTCCAAGGGCATCGAGGCCGGCGAGAGCGTCCCGAACATCAGCGGCGTCCAGAAGCTCAGCGACACCGAGCTCCGCATCGTCGCGACCCAGGTCGACGCCACGATGATCTATCAGCTCGCCATGGAGATCGCGCCGCTTCATTACTACGGCGACCCGGCCCTCTATGACTACGAGAACAATTCCTTCGGCTTCCCGAAGGGCGACCTGTCCATCGTCAGGTCGAAGACGACGGAACCCCTCGGCGCCGGCCCGTACAAATTCGTCAAATACGAAAACGGCGTCGTCACCTTCGAAGCGAACGAGAACTACTTCGACGGCGCGCCGAAGACGAAGTATCTGAGCTTCCGCGAATTCACGCAGGAGACGGATAAGCTCAGCGCCATGATCACCGGCACCATCGACGTCACCGAGCCGACCTTCAACAACGACACGGTCGACCAGATTCAGCAGATCAACGGCGGCGACATCACCGGCAGCGTGATCACCACGGATACCGTGGACAACCTCGGCTACGGCTACATCGGCATCAACGTCAACAACGTCAACGTGGGCGGCGTTCCGGATTCCGAGGAATCCAAGAATCTGCGCCGCGCCTTCGCGACCATCTTCTCGGTCTACCGCGACGTCGCGATCGATTCCTACTACGGCGAGCGCGCCTCGGTCATCAATTACCCGATCTCCAACACCTCCTGGGCGGCTCCGCAGCCCACGGACGACGACTATGAGATCGCCTTCTCCACGAACGTCGACGGAGAGCCGATCTACACCTCCGACATGAGCGCCGACGACAGGTACGCCGCGGCGAAGGAGGCGTCCCTCGGATTCTTCGAGGCGGCCGGCTACACGGTGGAGGACGGCATCCTCAAGGAAGCTCCGGAAGGCGCGAAGCTTGAGTACGAGGTCCAGATCCCGGGCGACGGCACCGGCGATCACCCCGCTTTCATGGTCCTGAAGCTCGCCCATGACGCCCTCAGCGAGATGGGCATGAACCTGATCATCAACGACCTTTCCAACTCCTCCGACCTCTGGACCGGTCTTGAGGCCGGACAGGTTGACATGTGGTGCGCCGCGTGGGGAGCCACGGTGGATCCGGATATGTACCAGGTCTATTACTCCGGCGTCGGCACCGACAACGAGCCGGGCGGATCCAACTACATGTACGGCATCGCCGACGAGGAGCTCGACGAGATGATCCTTGACGCCCGTACGTCGACGGATCAGGATTACCGCAAAGAGATGTACAAGGCCTGCCTCGACACCATCATCGACTGGGCGTGCGAGATCCCGGTCTATCAGAGACAGAACGCCGTCATCTTCAGCACGGAGAGAGTCAACATGGATACCATGACTCCGGATATTACGACATTCTACAAGTGGTACGCTGAGATTCAGAACGTGGAGATGAACTGATCAGACGGAACGCAGAACATCCCGCGGCCTGACGGATCCGGTCTGACCCGGAGCCCCGCGCCGCAGGACACCGTATGATCCTATGCAGGGAAAGCCCCTGTGGTTCCTTACCACAGGGGCTTTCCCGTTAAAAATCCGCGCGCAGCGCCAAAGAGGTGCTTCATGAGAAAATTCATCCTGAAAAGACTGATCATTTCAGCCGTCATACTTGTTTTTGTCGCGTTCCTGATCTACGTCCTGATGCGCTGTCTTCCCACCTCGTACCTGGAGCAGGTCGCCCGTCAGAAGTCGATGGCGCCCGGTTCCAAGAGCTTCGAGGAGTGGATGGCGCAGCTGTCCGCCACCTACGGCATGGACAAGGGAATCCTCCAGGGATTCATCGCCTGGTGCGGGAAGGCGCTCAGAGGCGACTTCGGGGACAGCTGGAAGTGGACGGTTCCCGTCGTCGAGAAATTCAAGGACTCGGTGTGGATCTCTTTTATCATGGGCGGCATCGCCTTCCTTCTCGAGATTCTCATCGCCATCCCCCTGGGCATCATCGCCGCCACGAAGCAGTACAGCCGCACCGATTACACCATCACCATCGTCGCCCTGGCCTGCTTCTCCCTGCCGACGTTCTTCTTCGCCTCACTGATGAAGCTGCTGTTCAGCGTCAAGCTCGGCTGGTTCGATCTCGGGGGACTGGTGGGAAGACATTATGAGCAGCTGAGCGCGGCGGGACAGATCGCGGACAAAGCGCACCATCTGGTGCTCCCGATCGTCACCCTCGTCGTGATCAGCATCGGGTCGCTGATGCGCTACACGAGAACCAACATGCTCGAGGTGCTGAATGCGGACTATATCCGCACCGCCAGGGCCAAGGGCCTGTCGGAAGGCCGTGTCATCTATCATCACGCCTTCCGCAACACGCTGATCCCGCTCGTCACGATGCTCGGCGGCTCTCTGCCCGGGCTGTTTTCCGGCGCGCTGATCACCGAGACGCTCTATTCGATCCCCGGAATCGGCTTTGTCTCCTACCAGTCCATGATTGCCGGAGACATACCTTTTTCCATGTTCTATCTTGTCTTCCTCGCGATTCTCACGCTGCTCGGAAATCTCATCTCGGATATTCTGTACGCAGTCGTCGATCCGAGAGTCAGGATCAACTGAGGAAGGGAGATGAAGAACATGAGCGATTCCAAGGAATTTAAGCGCAGCCCCGCGGCGGAAGAGGAGAACTACTCCCTGAACGACGACAGACGCGTGAAAACGCTCTCTCCGGGAGCGCTGGTCATGCGCCGTTTTCTGAGAAACCGCGTCGCCGTGACCGGTCTTGTCATTCTCGTCGTAATGTTTATTTTCTCCTTCATCGGAGGCGCCATCACGCCCTACAAGGAGGATCAGCTGTTTTACCGGTACAATTCCCAGCGCAAGCAGTACGCCAGCGTCAAGGAGAATACCGATCTTCACTATGTCGAAGCCTCCAAGAACAGCTTTCCTTCCGTCGCGCGGGCGAAGTTCGTCCTGGCGGTCAAAAAGGGAAATGACACCTTCGAGGCGAAGAAGGTCACCTATACCGTGAAGGAGGAGGGGGAGCATTTCTACTCCATCTTCGCGGACGGAAGCGACGAACCGGTCGCCTTCGCGACCTACGATATCATCAGCAGCAGCACCGAGGGCCAGAAGCTTCCCTTCGGACTCCAGTACGAGACCGAGAAGGCCGCCGCCTCCGGCGCCGAATCCTTCGTCTACGAGGGCACGGAATACCGCATCGACGAGGCGGGAACGTTCTACGACGGAGATACGGAGATCGGCTACGCCAGCCGCTACATCGTCCAGGCCGTCATGAACGATGTCTTTCTCACGCGGCACTTCAAGGACGCCCTCATCACGTCGATCCAGGACGGCAATGAGAGCTTCGTCTTCACGGACGACGACGGGACGGAAGCGGAGTACGATATCACCTACGACGCCGCCAACATGACCTGGAAGGTCCTCCAGTCCGTCGAGACAAAGGTCTTCGACACCTATCACGCCCCGACCCGGGAGCATCCGCTGGGGACCGACAGAAACGGCATGGATATGCTGACCCGTCTGATGTACGGCGGCCGCGTATCTCTCTACATCGGATTCATCGTCGTCTTCATCGAATCGATCATCGGCGTCGTTCTCGGCGGCATCTCCGGATACTGCGGCGGCTGGGTCGACAATCTGATCATGCGTATCGTCGATATCTTCTACTGCATTCCTTCCATGCCGATCATCATCATTCTGGGAGCGGCCATGGACGCGATGCGCATCGATCCCCAGATCCGCATGATTTACCTGATGCTCATCCTGGGCTTCCTGGGATGGCCCGGCATCGCGCGGCTGGTCCGCGGCCAGATCCTCTCCCTGAGGGAGCAGGAGTTCATGACCGCCACGGAGGCCACCGGCATCAGGGCGTCGCGAAGGATCTTCCGGCACCTGATTCCGAACGTCATTCCCCAGCTCATCGTGACGATGACCATGAGCCTCGGAACCACGATTCTGACGGAGGCGACCCTGTCCTTCCTGGGACTGGGCGTCAAATTCCCCTTCGCCTCCTGGGGCAATATCATCAACGACGTCAACGATACCTATGTACTCACCAACTACTGGTTCATCTGGATTCCCGCCGGCATCTGCCTGCTCGCGACGGTCCTTGCGTTCAACCTGGTCGGCGACGGCCTCCGGGACGCGTTTGACCCGAAGATGAAGCGTTGACGGGAGGAGGTGCGATCTGAAATGGCTGGAAAAAGCAAACGCTCGGACGGATATCTGTCCGGGAAGGAAATCCGGGAGATCTCCAGAAAGAACCGGAAGATCACCGGAGAACTCGAAAAAAAGTGGAAAAGAAAGAACGTGCCGGAGAGCGAATATCTCACGACCATGAGAGACAGCGCGAACGCCGTTGAATTCGACAATCTCCACACCTGCTTCTTTACCGACGCGGGAACCGTCCGCAGCGTCGACGGCGTCTCCTTCGAGGTGCCCATCGGCAGGACCGTCGGCATCGTCGGCGAGTCCGGCTGCGGAAAGTCCGTGACCTCCCTGAGCCTCATGCAGCTTCTGCAGAGGCCCCAGGGCCAGATCGTGGAGGGACAGATCCGGCTCAACCTCGGAGACAAGGCCTACGACATCGCCCGGGTTCCCCAGGAGGCGATGCGGAAAATCCGCGGAAATATGGTCTCCATGATCTTTCAGGAGCCGATGACCTCCCTCAACCCGGTCTTCCGTATCGGCGACCAGGTCGACGAAGTCATCGCCCTCCACGACGGCGACGGGAAGACAAAGGAAGAAATCCGCAAAAGAACCATCGAATCCCTGGAAATGGTGGGCATTGCCAACAGCGAGGGCGTCGCCCGGATGTTTCCTCACGAGCTTTCCGGAGGAATGAGGCAGAGGGTGATGATCGCCATGGCCCTCGCCTGCCGCCCCAGGGTCATCATCGCGGACGAACCGACGACGGCCCTCGACGTCACCATACAGGCGCAGATCCTGGATCTTCTGCGCAGTCTGAAGGATCAGATCAACTCGTCCATCATGCTGATCACCCACGACCTCGGCGTGATCGCCGAGATGGCGGACTACGTCGTCGTCATGTACGCGGGCAGAATCGTCGAAAAAGGAACCGCGGAGGATATCTTCTATCATCCCTCGCATCCCTACACGGTGGGCCTGATGCGCTCCAAGCCGGTGGTCGGCAGGGAAGTGGAGGAGCTCTATTCCATCCCGGGCAAGGTCCCGAACCCCGTCAACATGCCGGATTACTGCTATTTCCGGGACCGCTGCGACCTGCGGCTTCCCTGCTGCGACGGAGAATACCCCTGTGAGATCTCGCTGTCCGATACTCACAAGGTCAGCTGCTACCGGTGGTATGACGAGTACAGGGAATCCTGACCCGGCGATGGCATACAGGCCCGTCCGGCCCGACCGCGGGCGGCGGACGCCTGAGACACTACAGTGTGAGGAGAGAAGTGATGGAAGAAAAGCAGTTGTCTGATTCCCGCTATATCCTGACGGTAAAAGATCTTAAAAAGTACTTCCCCATCAAGGGAGGGCTGATGAACCGCGTCGTCGGACACGTCAAGGCGGTCGACGGCGTCACGTTCAATCTGAAGCGCGGCACCACCATGGGACTCGTCGGCGAATCCGGCTGCGGAAAGACGACGACCGGACGTGTCATTCTCCGTCTGGCGGGAGAGAAGACCGGCGGTGAAGTGCTGTTCGAGGGAAAGGACGTCTATTCCCTGAGCAAGAAGGAAATGCAGTCCATGAGGACCCGGATGCAGATCATCTTCCAGGATCCCTTTTCCTCGCTGTCGCCGCGTCTCCCGATCGGAGAGATCATCGGAGAAGCGGTGCGCGAGCACTCGGTCGTCCCGCGCGAACAGTACGAGGACTATATCGACCGGGTGATGGACGAGTGCGGTCTGCAGCCGTTCCACAAGACCCGCTATCCCCATGAGTTTTCGGGAGGACAGCGGCAGAGAATCTGCATCGCCAGAGCGCTGGCGCTCAATCCGGAATTCGTCGTCTGCGACGAGCCCGTCTCGGCGCTGGACGTATCGATCCAGGCCCAGATCATCAATCTGCTGAACCGGCTTCAGGAGCAGCGTTCCCTCAGCTACCTGTTTATTTCGCACGACCTGTCGGTCGTCGAGCACATTTCCGACTCGGTCGGCGTGATGTATCTCGGAAACCTGGTGGAGTACGGCGAGAAGCGGGATATTTTCAGCAATCCCGTTCACCCCTACACCAAGGCCCTGTTCTCCGCGATCCCGATCCCGGATCCGAAGGCCGGCATGAACCGGATCATCCTGGAAGGTTCGATTCCCTCCCCGGCGAATCCGCCCTCCGGCTGCAAGTTCCATACGAGATGCAAGTACTGCATGGAGCGCTGCAGGACCGAGGTTCCGGTCCAGAAAGAGGTGGAGCCCGGACATTACGCGGCCTGTCATCTGGTGTGACAAACGACGCCGCCGTCTCCGGTCAGTGCGGTTCCCCGCACCCCGGCGCGGCGGCCTTTTCATTTCGGAACGAGGTGATGGATCATGAAGCAGGACTATGACGACGACGGACGCTCCGTGGCCGACATGAGCGGCGTCGGAAAGCCGTCGCTGCTTTCCGGCCTTGCAGGGCCTTCCGGGGCTCCCGGAGGGCAGGGGAGCGGAGGCGATGCCTCCCGTGGCCGTCACGGGAGAGGAGACGACGCATTTTCCCGCTGGCAGGAGCACGTGGACCTGGACGGAGCGGAGAAGAGAGCGGCCATACGGGGCATGCTGAAGGCCGGCCTGCTGATCGGATTGATCTATCTCGCCGTCTTTGCCGCCGTGATCGCGCTGCTCCTGTGGCTCTGGGGCGTTCTGTGAGCGGCGGCCTGTCCGGCTGTCAGCAATGACCGCCGGGAAAAGGCGGCCGCAAAAGACGCGAACCGTCAGGTGACAGTGACGAAATATAAGGGATGGTCAGACATTATGAGACTACTGTTTATCAGACACGGAGACCCGGATTACGTAAATGACACTCTCACGGAGAAGGGATGGGAAGAAGCCGCCGCGCTGGCGGAACTCGCCCCTTCCCTGGCGCTGGGGGACTGCTATGTGTCTCCCCTCGGCCGCGCGGCGGATACCGCCCGGGAGGCCCTCCGGAAGACCGGAAAAACGGCGGTGACCCTCCACTGGCTCCAGGAGTTCATGACCGATTACAACGTCAACGGATCCCCTGAGCTGCAGCGCATCTTTCCCGATCTTCTGACGCCCGGGGAGTACGGGATCGGAAAGTTCCCCACCATCGGCTCTTTCGTAAATCCCCATTCCCTTGACGCCTTCGGCCCGGACAAAGACGGACGGCTTCCCAGGTACGGTCCCCACGTCCCCTGGGATATGATGCCGGAATATTACACAGCCCATCCGGAGCTCTCGGACCCCAGGGACTGGAGAAGCTCCTTTATCGCGGAAAGCGGCGGCATGATGCCGGAGGATCCGGCGCGGCCGGGGGAAGCCCCCGTGAGCACGCTGCTCGCCTGTTACGACTACGTCACCGCGGAATTCGACCGGTTTCTGCTGGAATACGGATACCGGAGAGCGGAAGGCGGCCTGTACCTGACCGACAGAGGACATGACAGAACCGTGACGTTCTTCTGCCATTTCGGCATCACCGCCGTCCTCTTGTCCCGGCTCTGGGACTGTTCGCCGTTCCTCCTCCAGCAGAGTCTCTGCATGGCGCCGACGTCGGTCACGGAGGTGGTCACGGAGGAGAGGGCAGAGGGACGGGCCTATTTCAGGGCTCTTCGCATCGGCGACACCACTCATCTGACGATGGCCGGACAGAAGGCCTCCTTCGCGGCCCGCTTTCAGGAAGTTTTTCCGGCGGATCCGGAATAGTATACCGCCCGTGCCGGAACGATCATAATCCGCACAAAGAACCGGCTGCCCGCAGTGTTTCGCGCGGGCAGCCGGTTCCTGATGTTCCTGTGTAAGGATGAATGTTTTATCCTCTGATTCTTCTCATTTCGTTCCCGTCACTTCCGTCACTTCACCGTCCTGGTCGTAGGAGGGTCCCTCCCCGTCGCTCCAGCGGAAGATGACGGTCACCGATTCCGCGGCCGGATCGCAGCGCAGGATCAGGTCTCCGCCGAATACGCCGGCCCACCTGTACTCGGCAGTCTCATCGGAATACGTCTCCGAGGCGCCTGCCTTCTGATTGATCAGATCGACGAACCCGGCAGGATCCACCGTCTCCGAGGCGGTCCAGGTGACCCTGACGGCGTCTCCGCCGGTCAGCGTCCAGACGGCCTTTCCGGCCATTCCTTCCAGCTGATAGCCGCTGACCGTATATTTCCAGACGTCGGTAGAGACGGCGTTTTCCTCGTATTCCGGACTCCAGTCGTCAAACAGGCTGGAGGTGAAGCCGCTCAGTGAGTGATCCTTCGAAGCGCCGTCCGCGCCGAAGGAGGGATCCTCCCATTCGGCCGAACCGCCGAAATCATCTGCTCCGTCGAGAATTCCGTCGACGACGCCGCCGAAATCACCGTCCGCGCCGTCCGCGTTTCCGGCGTCGCCGAAGTTATCGAAGTCATCATCCGCGGCGCCGTCATTCGTGTCGCCGCCGAAATCGAAGTCGTCCCAGCCGTCCTGGCCGCCGTCGAGGGCGTCGTCCGCGTCGTCCGCGTCTCCGGCGTCGCCGAAGTCATCGAAGTCATCGTCCGCGGCGCCGTCATTCGTGTCGCCGCCGAAATCGAAGTCGTCCCAGTCGTCCGCACCGCCGTCGAAGGCGTCGCCCGCGTCGTCCGCATCTCCGGCGTCGCCGAAGTCATCGAAGCCATCGTCCGCGGCGCCTGCGTCATGGTTCTCATCCTCGCCAAAATCGAAGCTGTCCCAGCCGTCCACGCCGTCAAAGGCGTCGCCCGCGTCGTCCGCATCTCCGGTGTCGCCGAAGTCATCGAAGCCATCGTCCGCGGCGCCTGCGTCATGGTTCTCATCCTCGCCGAAGTCGAAGCTGTCCCAGCCGTCCGCGCCGTCAAAGGCGTCGCCCGCGTCGTCCGCGTTTCCGGTGTCGCCGAAGTCATCGTCCGCGGCACCGTCATTCGTGTCGTCGCCGAAATCGAAGCTGTCCCAGCCCGTCTGGCCGTCGTCGAGACCCTCGTCCGTGTTGCCGGCGTCTTCGTTCGTGTCTTCGCCGAAATCGAAGCCGTCCCAGCCCGCCTGGCCGTCGTCGAGACCCTCGTCCGTGTTGCCGGCGTCTTCGTTCGTGTCTTCGCCGAAATCGAAGCCGTCCCAGCCTGTCTGGCCGTCGTCGAGACCCTCGTCCGTGTTGCCGGCGTCTTCGTTCGTGTCTTCGCCGAAGTCGAAGCCGTCCCAGCCCGTCTGGCCGTCATCGAGACCCTCGTCCGTGTCGCCGGCGTCGTCATTCGTGTCGCCGCCGAAATCGAAGCCGTCCCAGCCCGTCTGGCCGTCGTCGAGACCCTCGTCCGTGTCGCCGGCGTCGTCGTTCGTGTCTTCGCCGAAGTCGAAGCCGTCCCAGCCTGCCTGGCCGTCGTCGAGACCCTCGTCCGCAGCGTCATCGGAGGGATCCGTGACGATGAGATCGTCGAACATGCCGCCCTGCGCCGGGTCGGGCTGGTCGTCGTTCCACCATTCGCCGAAATCTTCCGGCTCTTCTGTCTCTGCGCCGACGGGTTCGTTATCGTCATCGGAGCCGGTGATCACGCCGAAATCCGCCTCCCCGTCGAAGCCCTCGGCAGGGGATGCCTCATGGGACTCTTCCGTATCGTACACGCTCTGGTAGAATTCCTGGTCCGGAAGAGCCGCCTCATCCGTCGCGTCGAGAATGACGTCGGCGCCGAAGGCCGCGTCGTCCGTGCCGAGAAGAATGTTGTCATTTCCGAGAACCAGCTCTTCTCCGGGGATGACGTCGTCCGTGTCGTCCGCGCCGGGAAGGACAGGTTCGTCAAGGCCGGCACCGCCGTCTCCGATGCTGCCACCTCCGTCGGGAGCCGTATCGCCGGCGAGACCGCCGTCGAGCCCCGCCTCGGCGGTAATCGCGTTCATGTTGTCATCGATCCTGTCCAGCGTTTCCTGAACGTCCCCGATATCCAGCTCCTGCGCGGCGATCACCTCCGCCAGGCCGTCCAGATCCGCGGGGTTGATGCT
The DNA here is from genome assembly GCA_045114695.1 of Lachnospiraceae bacterium. GTDB lineage: Bacteria > Bacillota > Clostridia > Lachnospirales > Lachnospiraceae > Chordicoccus. The sequence continues at coordinate 206,474 of JBGUKX010000028.1, forward strand.
GCTGAAGTCCCCCGATTCGAACTCGATGCCGATCTGCTCGTGCTCCCGGAGGAACCTTTGGATCTCTTCCCTGACGATTCTCCGTATCGCCCGGAGATCTCTGGGGGAGATCTGATCCTCGATGATGATGTACTTGATATTGTTGATGATCATCGTCGCGTTGACCTGGCCGATGTAATCCGCCAGCCTTCCCGCGTAATAGATCTCACGGACGGCCGCCTGTCTGCCTCCGTCGCTGACCGGTCTGCCCGTAGCCGCGTCATAGGCCTTGAGAATGCCCGTCAGCGCTCCGGTCCCGGAGACCGGGAAGGGGCACGCGGCGATCACGTTGCAGTTGGACACGCCGGCCGTGGAGAGGGCGCCGGCGATCATATTGGAGGTGACCCAGTTCAGATTCGCCGTCTTGACATGGATCCCGCCCGAAGAGGTGGGCTGGACGTAGGCGCAGCTGTAGGTGTGGGAGCCGATCTGGGAGAGCGGCACCGATCCGCCCAGAAGAGCGCGCTCCTCCAGGTTATTGACGTAGATCGTCTTCACATTTTTCCCCTGAATTCCAAAATACCGCAGGACGGCATCCCGCTGGCTGGCGCTCAGATCCACGCCCAGAGTGACGACCTTTTCCGAAGAAGAATCCGCCGCCGCGCTTATGGCCGGCATCCCCGAGAACGCCAGGCCGGCTGTGAGAGCGGCCGCCGCAAGCTTTCGCAGCGTGACCTTGAATCTGTTCATAATGACCCTCCTTGTTACGTGCCTGTTTCTGCTTTCATTATAGGGCCTGCGACACCTGAATGCCACTTTTTTCTTTGCTCTTCCGCGCCTGAAGGGGCCCCCCGCCGCCGGCCGGAGGCCTCCCGCCGGGCCCTCCCCGGGCGGGTGAACGAATCAGTGGACATCGTCCATGCCGACTGCTAGAATAAAACCAGCAGGGAGGTAGCCACTCATGAAACGTATCCATACCGCATTTACCGCATTGTTCCTGACAGCACTGGCGCTTGCCGTCTGCGCGCGCGGCGCCTCGATGATCAGCGCGGCTCAGCAGGACCGCATCTGCCTGACGAAGACCTCCGAGCTCACCGAAGGGGCCGTGAATAACATTCACTACTCCACGGAGCAGCTCATTGCCCGTTTTCTCGACCAGGCGCTTCCCGCCACGGCCGTGACGTCGATGGAGCCTGCCAGAATCTGGATTCTTTCCTCCGTCTCGGATCCGGAATCCAATCTTCTTTATGACATATACAAAGTGAACATCACCGCGGACAGCGGTCCCGAGGAAGTGTTCATGGGGGCTTTCTTCAAAAATGCCGCCTGTGCGTCGGACAATCCCGACAGGATCTACGCGGACTCCGCCGTCCGGGTCGGCGGCAGCTTCGTGCTTACAGCCGGGGGCGCCCGGGTGACCGTGCCGGGATACCCCGACATACGCTCCGCCAAGAAGGAACTGATCGATTCCGCAGGATCCGGCTGGAATTACACCTGGCGGAAACCGGACGGAACCACCGGCGGAAAGGCCGGCGGGGCAGGAGAGAAGCCCGGCGCGCGGGACAGCAGAAAATCAGAAGGCGTCATGACCTTCGCCGAGTACGACGCGGCGCCGGAAGATTCCGAAGTGCTCATCGAGGCCTATGTGGACCGCACGGAGGAGCTGAAGGACGGGCGGACGACGATCTACGCCTCGGACGGAGACGGCGCCTACCTGATCTACCGCGCGGCCGTCACGGAAGAGGACTATAAACGCCTCGGGACCGATACCAGAATCCGGGTCTCCGGGTTCAAGGTGAAACGCCGCGGCGAGGTGAAAATCACCGGCGCAACGGTCGAGATCGAGACGGCCGGTTCCGCGGACGCCGCGCAATCGGAGAAGGAGCGCCCGGAGGAAGCGCCCGCGGAGGAAGAGGTCCCCGCGGCGGAAGAAGCGCCTGTTCCCGCAGCGGAAGAAGAGGTCCCCGCAGTGGAAGATGCGCCTGTTCCCGCGGCGGAAGAAACCTCCGTCCTCACGATCCCCTGCGGGATCGAGGTTCCCGCCTCCGATTTCCTCTTCCCGGACAGCAGCACGAGGGAATACACCAAAGAGGAGTTCAGCCGCCTCTTCACCGGCAATGCGAGGGAGAGATACTTCAAGTCACAGATCTTCATCGACGAAATCTTCGTCCGCTACGGCTATCGCTTCGGCTCCGGGAAAAAAGCGCCGGGAAAGGCAATCGCCTCGAAATATCAGGACAAGGACTGGTACCAGACGGCCATCGCGCGCTGCCCCTCGCAGAACATGGACACGCTGATGTTCAATTATATGAACGCCACGGAGCTGTACAACATCAATCTGGTCAACGAGTGGCAGTTCGAGGTCGGCATCGAGCCCTACTGAGCCCGGACCGCTCTGCAGGGGCCTCCGGCACTGCCGGTTCAGCATCCGCATCGGGCGCTGTTGAGCCGGACCGCCCTGCAGGGGCCTTCGGGCACTGCCGGCGCCGCCTGTCCGGCATCGGCAGCTGTTGTCCTCTGCTGAGTGGGAAGTCAGCCGCATCGGAACACGGGAGGGATTTACCATGATAAAAGGCGCCATCTTTGATATGGACGGACTTCTTTTTGACACGGAGAAGGTATTTCAGGAGACCTGGAACGAGATCGCGGACGAGATCGGCGTCGTCCTGCCTCCGGAATTCAAGTACCGGATCTGCGGCACCAGCGGCGATCTGACCTTCCGGATCATCGAGGAATACTACGGCGTAAAGGACGGACAGAGCATCGCGCAGGACTGCTACGGCAGGGTGGCGAAAAAGGTCTCCTACGGAGTCGACATGAAACCGGGCGTGGAAAAAATCCTGGCCATGCTGCGCCGGAAGCAGGTAAAGACGGCGGTGGCCAGCAGTACGGCCCTGCCTGTCGTCGAACACAATCTGGAAATGTCAGGGCTGCGGAAGTATTTCGACGGCGTCGTAAGCGGGCAGGACGTGGCCCGCGGAAAGCCGGCGCCGGACGTGTTCCTCGCCGCGGCAGCCCGGATCGGCGTCGCCCCAGGGGACTGCGTTGTCCTGGAGGACAGCGTCTCCGGCCTTCAGGCAGCCAGAGCGGCCGGAATGGGACCGGTCATGGTTCCGGACCTGGTGCAGCCGGACGAGGAGACCCGCGGGATCTGCCTGGGAATTTTCAGGGATCTCGCCGCGGCGTCGGATTACCTGGAAAAGCTCTGCTGAGACGCGCGGAGGAAACGGCTCCCCGCTCGACAAGAAGACATAATATAATTATGTAAATTTATATCGCTTAACACGCGACAAAGAGCGGCTGAGAAGAAGCGGCGGTTCATGAGCGCGCGGCATGGCGGAATGCCCGCAGCCGCCCGGCGGGCCTGACCGTCCTCACATATTGAAATCTCAGGCGAAAAGCGATACAATTATCAAAGTAAAATACATCTAACCAGAAAAAGGAGGCAGTAAGCATGAAGAATTATTTTGATTTATCCGGAAGAGTCGCTCTTGTAACAGGCTGCTCCACGGGCCTCGGCGTACAGATGGCGAAAGCGCTCGCGAACCAGGGCGCCAAAATCGTGGCGCTCGCGAGACGTCAGCAGCTCATTGACGAGGTCGCGAAGGAGATCGCGGAGGAGTACAGCGTCGAGACGATGGCGGTCCGCTGCGACATCACCGACACTGAGATGGTCAACGACGCCGTGAAGCAGATCCTTGACCGCTTCGGCCGCATCGACATTCTCGTCAACAACGCCGGCACGGGCGCCGTCGCCCCTGCGGAGGACATCACGGACGATCAGTTCAGCAATGAGATGAACATCGATCTCTTCGGCTCCTTCAGAGTCGCCAGGGCTGTCGCGAAAAACGCCATGATCCCCGCGAAATACGGCCGCATCATCAACATCGCCTCGATGTACGGCCTGGTGGGCAACAAGATCGCCGGCTCCGCGCCCTATCACGCTGCCAAGGGCGGCGTCGTCAACCTGACGAGAGCCCTCGCCGCCGAGTGGGGCAAGTACGGCATCACCGTCAACGCGATCTGCCCGGGATACTTCTATACGCCTCTGACGGTCGATACCCTCAATTCCGATTTCTTCCAGCAGAACGCGAAGACCATGATTCCGGAAGAGCGCTACGGCAACGAGGGTGAGCTTGATACGGCGGCGATCTTCCTTGCTTCCGAGTGCTCCTCCTACGTGACGGGCGTCATGCTTCCGGTGGACGGCGGCTATACCTGCATGTAAGCAGCCTAAGTTACGCAAATACAGGGGACCGGTCCCGGCCGGCGGGAAGGAGATTCGTATGACGGGAAGTGAAAAGGACACAAGGCCCCGCATCAGCTGGGAGCTGGCGGAGCGCTTCATGAAGGACGTTTTCATTCACTACGGCGTTCCCGCCGAAGACGCCGCCATCTGCACCGACGTGCTGCTGGAATCGGACCGGCGGGGCATCGAAAGTCACGGCTGCAACCGTTTCAAGCCGATCTACCTGGACCGCATCAAAAACGGGACCCTCCTGCCGGTCACCCGGACCGAGATCGTGAAGGAGACGCCCACGACCGTCGTGATGAACGCGAACAACGGCATCGGCATGGTCGCCGCCCACCGGATGATGGAGATGCTCATCCGGAAGGCCGGTCAGATGGGAATGGCCGGCGGAACCATTTTCAACTCGACGCACTACGGAATTGCCGGATACTGGACGACCATGGCCGAAAAAGCCGGGATGATCGGCATCTCCGGCACCAACGCCCGTCCTTCGGTCGCTCCGACCTTCGGCGTCGAGCCGATGATGGGGACCAACCCGCTGACCTTCACCATGCCGACGGACGAGGCGTTTCCTTTCAATTTTGACTGCGCCACCTCCATCGTCCAGAACGGAAAGATCGAATTCTACGAGCGCTCCGGCAAGCCCACGCCCGCCGGCCTTGTCATCACAAGGGACGGCGGTACGATGACGGATTCGGGACAGATTCTGAAGGAAATGAGGGCCGGAAACTGCGCCCTGCTCTCGATCGGAGGGGCAGGAGAGGAGACCGGCGGCTACAAGGGATACGGCTTCACCACGATCGTGGAGATTCTCTCCGCCGCCCTCGCAGGAGGGCCCTATATGAAGGATCTGAGCGGGAAAAACGAAGACGGAAGCAGCAGAATGTACCGCCTCGGCCATTTCTTCTTCGTCATCAACCCGGAGTTCTTCATGGGACTGGACACCTTCCGGAGTACGGCGGGCGGCATCCTGAGGGGCCTTCGGGCTTCCAGAAAGACGCCGGGCCAGGAGAGGATCTATACCGCCGGAGAAAAGGAATATATCGCCTCACAGGAGCGAAAAAACAGCGGCGTCCCCGTGGGAGAATCCATTCAGAAGGAATTCACAGCCCTGCGCGACGAGTGCGGTCTCGACTATCGGTTTGACTTCGAGAAGTAAAATCGATCAGGCAAAACAAAGCGGGCCGGCGGAGCTCGTCCGCCGAAGCATAGCGGTTCGACAGATTTCTTCCGACAGAACAAAGCGGATCGGCAGAGTTCTTCCGACAGAACAAAGCGGATCAGCGACCCTCGTCCGGCAGACAGAACCGTCTGACAAAAAGAAATCCATCCGACAGACAGAACCGGCATACAAAAAGAAGTATCGATACGGCAGGAAAAGGTCTACATAATTAAATTATGTAGACCTTTTCCGTTTCATCAGCGTGTTCCGCGCCGCCTCGGTGTCCATCACCGACTTGTCCGCGTACATCATGGTGGTGGTCGGAGATTCGTGATTGAGCTCCGCCTGTACGAGCGCCAGGTTCTCCGTCTCCTTCAGCATGTTCGTCGCGTAGGTCGCTCTCAGCTTGTGAGGCGTGATCCGGTTCCCCGTGAGGGGAGAACCCGCGACGGCATATTTTTTGACCAGCATCTGGACGCTCCTGACGGAGAGACGCTTCCCATAGGATTTTCCCTTCATAGATACGAGAAAGAAGGCCTTCTCCTCGGGATCCGGATTCATGACACCCCGCACCTCAAGATATTCGGTCAGCCATTCCGACACCTCGTCGTCGAAGAAGACGATATCCGGCTTATTTCTCTTGCGGAGAACCCGTATGCTGTGGGCCTTGAAATCCACGTCGTCGACGTTGAGTCCCACCAGCTCGGACACGCGGATTCCCGTCCGGGAAAGCAGGAGACAGATCGCCGTGTCCCGGATATCGGTTTTCTGCTGATAGGCGAGCTGACGGTCGGACAGGCCTGTGCCGAAGGCCGCCGCGGAGAGAAACGCCTGCTCCTGGTCGTCGTTCAGCCGGATAATCTCATGGGGCCCCTTTTTGCCCCGCTCGACGTTGGCGACAGGGTTGGACGGTATCCTTCCTTTTCTGCAGAAATGCGCGTACAGGGAATTGAGGGCGCTCAGGTAATTATTGACTGACGATTCTTTATTTTGTCTGACATTTCCGCTCCGGCGGTTTTTCTTCCGCCGGCCGTCCGCGGAGGAGGCTTTTCCGGGAGAAGCCCCGGAAGAGCCGCGCGAATCGGATTCGCCTGCGGCGGAGCCGTTTCCGCCGGATACCGGACCACCGGACGGCAGGGACACTTCGGAGGAGGCCCCGGTGCGTATCCAGTGGGCGAAATCCTCGATGTCCTCAGTTTCAAGTTTCGCGAGGTCGTCCAGGGTGTAGGCCGAAATGTCGCGGCTGCCGAAGTACCGGTTGTTGTCATGTAGATACTCGAAGAACTTGCGGACCCGCTGCATGTAGGCCAACATCGTCAGAGCGGAAACCCGGCCTTCGCGCGCACGCACGTAAGTCTTGCAGAAGCCGGGAAGATCCGCGAGCATCTCGTCGACCCTGGCCCAGGTTTCCCGGTTTTTTTCTTCTTTATAAGCAAACGCCATGTGTCAGATTCTCCGTATGAAATCCCTTGATTCATTGTGCCGTTCCGGTGATTTTATCCCATATCTCTTCGCATAATTGATATTATGCGAAGAGATATGTCTCTCTCACACCGGCCGCCGGCCGGCAAAAATGCCCGAAAAACGCATTTTTACAGGATTTTTCATTCCCTTGCCTCATCCTGGCCGTTCTATGTACCGGCTCGATTCAACTTGGCCGTTCTATGTACCGTCTCGTCGGTTCAGCGTTTCTTCCGCAGCCTGACCCTGAGACCGCGGATCGTTTTTCCGCTTCCGCGCCTCCCGGCCGTATCTCCGTTTTTCGCCCAGTCCGTCCAGCCGGTTCCGCTCAGATATACGCAGTAATACAGATCATATTCCGAAGCCGCGCTGCCGGTGAGCTTCATCCTGACAGCCTCCGCGGCGGGACCTCTGCCCGACACCGCTCCCGAGATCGCGTGGTTGTATTTCCATGTGGTCCAGCCGGAATTTCTCCACGCATAGGAATATCTCACGCCGAGATTTCTCCGGTTCCGGATCATCACACGGAAGGCAGCGATCGGGCACGTTTTCGAGGAAAGCCCCGAAGCGGCTCCGTCGGAACGGGATCCGGTCCACCCTCTTCCGTTCACATAGGTATTGTAGGATACGCCCGGCCGGCTGACGGCAAACTCTTCCGGCGGCGTCACGTAAGCTTCGTCGGAAAACTGATTGAAGAAGCAGACGCCGATATAGGTGCCGGCCTGGGATACGGCCGTCACAGGCCAGTGAAAGACGTGCCCGTACTCACTGTAGGTGCTGCGGTCGAAGCACTCCGAGACCGCGCTGTCCAGACACATCTTCCCGGTATAGCCGCCGGCTCCGTCCGTCCGGATGCGGTAGACCCGCGACCGGTTGTAGCCGACGTCCCAGCGGGATACGGTGACGTCGGCCTTTCCGCCGACGACAGCCGGATCTCTCGGGAAGGACAGGCCTGTCCGCCAGGTCTCCGTCGAGTCGGCGATGCGATACGGTATCTCGATCCTGCGGAGGACGCCTCCCGGATCGGACAGGCGCGGCGGCAGCCCGGCGGCATCCGCCGCGTTGCAGAAGCATCCCTTCTTCTCGTCAAGCTTCCAGAGGCCCGTCACGTTCAGCACAAAGGACGTGCCGGTATCCGTCAGGACCGTGACCTTTCTCGGAAGGACGGCCGCCGCCTTTTTCAGCTCCCCGGCGTCCTTCGCCCAGGTGCCAAGCACGAGGCCGCTGTATTCAAAGGAATACCCGGATACTCTGGACGTGACCCTCGGCAGGATGCTGACGAAGCTTACTGTATAGGTGACGGTTTTCTCCTGCCCCGTGGACGCGTCCGTAAGGCCGCGGACAGTGACCCGGTAGGTCTTTCCGGCGTAGCTGCTGCTCCCGCCCGGAGAAGGCTGGAGGAACGCGATGGTTCCGTCGTCCGACACGGTCAGTCTCCCGCTCTTTTCCGAGCAGGTATAATAGCCGCCCCCGGTGAGATTCTCCACGACGACCTTCAGCCCGGACAGATCCGGGACCGTCAGGGTGCCGCTCTCCGCCCGGAAGCTCCATGCGGCGAGGGACGGATCGATGAGCTCCGCCGGCATCCACCCGGGCGACGGAAAGGCCGTATAGGGGCCTCTCGCGCGGCTGCCCCGTTCCCTCACCATCCCGACGGCGACGTCTCCCGCATAGCCGAAGCGGATCAGGGAAAGGGCCGGATCGAGAAGCGTGACGCGGTCCTCCAGGGAAGTCCAGTAGCCGCCGCCGAGACTGTATCCGGTGTTCACCATGGCCCGCACGGCGTCAAAGGGGGCGCTGTGATGGGCAAGAAGGTCGACCTGCTGCGACGCGCCTTCTCTCCACAGGCCCGCGTCCATATCCGAGGGACGTCCTCCGTTCACCTGCTTCGCGTAGCTGAAGTTTCTCACCAGCGCCGCTTTCTGCAGCGAAACGAGCTGGGTGGCGTCTCCGGCAAGCGGAAGGCACCCGCTGAGCCACCTGAAATAATCCGCGGCGGCCGTCATGGCCGCGAGGGTGTCCTGCGTCAGCCTGCCGGCCCTGTAAGGCGCGGACACAGAGCAGGGATCGTCATAGTAGGTGGAGGCATTTCCGTTTATATAGGAAGCTCCCGCGGATACCGCGGCCGAATAGCGGCGTATCACCGCGTCCCGCGTCCTGTCGCCGAAGGGGTAGACGCAATTGAGATCAATCACTTCGGCTTCGGACAGATCGGCTGCCTTCAGCCCGGGTGCCGCAAGCTCCGGATCGGAGTCCTCGGGAACCGGGAGAAGGGCGTCGGATTCCCAAACCGGATCCGCGGGGCCGTCCGGCGTCTCCTCGGCCGGCAGAGCGTCCGCGGACTCCTCGCCGGTCTCCTCCGCCCTTTCCTCCTCCGAGCCGTCTTCGCCAGTGGCATCCTGGGGCACGGGCTCCTCCGAAGGAGCCGTCTCCATTTCCGCCGGAGAGGAATCCGCTTCGAGGAAGAAATCCTCCTGCTCCGGTTCCACATACCAGTCATCCCCGTCCTCTCCGGCGAGGATCAGATCCTCTTCCTCCTCGAGGACGACGATCTCGTCGTCCTCCGCGATAATCACTTCCTCCCCGGAAAGCTCCGGAGCAAAGGAATCCTCCTCCGGAAACGGCTCGTCGGCGCGCACCGAAAAGCCGGACGCCGCGGGAGAAAGCGCCAGCATCCCGGCAAGAAACAGTATGGCTATGGATTCAAGGCTTCTTCTCATCGTCAGTCCCGCCGGTCATTCGCGGACCGGATGCCATCTCCACTCTTCTTCGTCTATTTCCGGACCTGCCACACCAGGTTGCCGTATCTGTCGAAATAACAGACGTAATCGTCGATGATTCTCAGGCCCTCCGCCAGCTTGCCGTCGTCACCCACATAGCGGACCTTTCCGGCGATCACCGTCCAGCGGTCGTTGGCGGAAGCCTCGTCGTAGGCGTTCTCGGTGTCGGCGGCGGTAAAATTCATCTGCGGGACCGTCGCGTCGTCCGGGGGGATTTCCTGGGGCTCGAACTTGATCACGGCACTCTGGTAGAGGTCGACGCCGGCAAGGATCAGGTCGAAGATCATCCGGTAGGTGTCGTAGGTGTAATGGAGCCCGTCCACCGTCTGAAACTGGCCGAGCATCGGATGAAAGAGGTCCAGATAGATGACGTCGCCGGACAGAAGCGGCTGGATCGTGTCGTTCCAGTATTCGATATCCGCGTTGTGTTCGTAGTGGTCGAGGGCGTCGTCAACCGGCATGATGGAGGCGTAGAAGGTCTCCGCTCCTCTCTTCTTCCACTCCGCCGCCTTGGCATTCAGGTAGTCCGCGTACTGATACAGGAGGAAGGGATCGATGACGTCGTTGACGCCGAGAAGAATCACCACCGCCGAATTTTCCGTCACCGCGCTGTCGATGGCCGGAACGCCCTCCGAGACCATCCAGCTGTATCCGCTTCCGATCTTGTAGGACCAGAGGCAGTCGGCGTCACCCACGGCGTCGTGCATCTCCTGCGTCCTGGAATCCCCCACGATGATGATCTTTTTGGTATCCCCGGCGGCCGGCCTTGCGCAGACCGCGGCAAGGAAAAAAGCCGCGAGCAGCAAAAGAACGACCGGCGTCGTCCGATTCGTGCCTCTGCTCTCTGCAGAAAAGGAGCCTGATTCTGTTGTCTGCCGCATCAAATAGTTCATCTCCAGTTTTCCCATATGGACGGGTGGTCCGGGCGTCCGCCCCGCGCCCGCGGCCTGAGCCGCCGTCGGGCCGGCGCGGCACAGGGCCGCCGCAGATAGACATAATATTGTTATGTAAACGATAAGATCCCCGACGGGACTCAATCATTATACTATAGCCGGAAAGAGAATGCACGGGGAAGTCTCTCCCCGGCTCCGCTTCCGCCGCATCCCCGTGCCGTTCTGGGCGGCAGGGCCGGCATCTCTTCTGCTTCCGCAAGGGAAACCAGGCGGCAGGGCCGGCATCTCTTCTGCTTCCGCAAGGAAAGCCGGGCGGTACGGAGGCGCTGTCTGCCCGCAAAACAGAGGCAGGCAGAAGCACTGTGCAGCGCCTCTGCCTGAATGGAATATCTGTCATCGGTATTTGGGGAAGAGACAGATAAACGGGGACAATGGTATAGCAAAAATCAAAGAGGATGAAACGGGATGCAGAGGTAGGCGCCGGCGTGGATCGCGTCCCCGCTGAGGCCGTTGGTCTTCTTCACAAGACGGATGAATTCCCGGCGGTCCTTCCAGAGGCCGTCCATCTCCCGGTCCGCGATGGACCACAGGGTATCGCCATGTTCGATCTGCACGGTTCTGTAGGCGATCGCCGGACTTCCTGCGCCGCCTGCGGAAAAGATGTCGGCTCCGGCGGAGCGCTCCGAGAGCTTCATGCCGGCGAACGTCGCGATGAAGGTCACCGCGGCCGCGATCAGTACGGCGGCGATCAGCCTGACGCGGTTCCGCCTCTCGATCCTCCGGATGAGCCGCGCGGTGACGGCGGCATCTCTGCGGCCGGATCGCGCGAGGGACTGTACGGAGGAGCGGTTCTGCCCGGATGCATGGTTCTGACCGGTCACGCGGCGGCCGCGGAACGGCTCCACGGAGACTCTGCCCGCGCAACTGTATTTTCCTGCTCCCGCGACGCTTCTCATATGCCCGATCCGCCTTTCCTGTCCCGAACGTTTGTTCTCTCTGATGGTGATCATCTTATCACCCGAACAAACGTTTGTCAATACGCGATCGAACAAATATTCGAAATAAGCTTTGCTTTTTTATTCCGTGAATGATATGCTGATAATAACAGGAACCCGGAAACACGGCACGGATCAGATCGACAGGTGAGGAATGATGGCGGACAGAGGCCTTTCGGAGAAACAGCAGCAGATTCTCGACTTCATTAAAAAAGAAACCCGCACCAAGGGGTATCCTCCCTCGGTCCGGGATATCTGCGCCGCCGTCGGACTGAAGTCGACATCGTCGGTGCACGCCCACCTGAGCACTCTCGAGCGGCAGGGCTATATCAGGCGTGATTCTTCAAAGATGCGGGCGATCGAGATCATCGACGACGAATTCGGCCTCCCGGAGCGGGATATTGTGAATGTTCCCGTCGTGGGCACCGTCGCCGCCGGCCAGCCTCTTCTCGCGGTGGAAAATATTTCCGATTACTTCCCCATACCTGCCGAATATCTTCCCAATCAGCAGATATTCATGCTCAAGGTCCACGGTGAAAGCATGATCAACGCCGGGATCCTGGACGGGGATATCGTGCTGGTCGCCCAGCAGAGCAACGCCTCCAACGGCGACATGGTCGTCGCCCTGGTCGGGGACTCCGCCACGGTGAAGACGTTTTACCGGGAGAAGGACCACGTCCGGCTCCAGCCGGAGAACGACCACATGGATCCGATCATCGTCACGGATAACCTGATGATTCTGGGAAAGGTGATCGGAGTGCTGCGTCTGATGTGATCCGCCGGCAGAACCCCGTCTGACTGACATGCGCCGCCGGCAGTGCCTCCTCCCGGGCGGAGCGCCGTCGGGCGTCCTCCGGGGCGGAACGCCTTCGGCGGCAGATCACCAGTAGATTTTGATGATCCTCATCTCGTCGGAGTGGCTGTAGTAGTACTGGATCGTGGAGACCTCGTCCCATTCCATGCGCTGTCGGAGCGGCGCCCGGATCAGGCTCTCCGCGTCCTCGTCCTCCGGGAACAGGGCGTACAGGGCGGACCGGTAGTCCTCATCCCCGGCAAATTTCAGATAAACGACGGATTCCGCCTCATCCACCGCGTGCCAGAGGGCGCGGGATATCCTTTCGCTGTCGTACTCTTCATAGAAGCAGCCGTTCAGCACGTAGTAATCGAAGGACCTGTCGCTGCAGTCCGGGATTCTCTCGGGATGCGCGGGAACATGGCGCGAGCGCTGCATTTCCTCCGTTGTGAAGCAGAGATAGTCATAGATAATATCCAGTCTTTTCGCGTCGGTATTGTCGGCGCCGTAATTCGGGTCGCCCCAGGAGGGATCCACCTGGGTGAAGACGTCCCCGATTCTCACGAGATTCCAGGCGTGGCTCTGGTTCTCATCTCCTCCGATCGTCCCCTCGATATACGCGCATTCCACTCCCGCGTGATCCAGCAGGTATTTGAAGGCCCTGGCATACCCGGCGCAGACCGAGCTGCCGTAGAGAAAGACGCTCTGGATGTTCTGGCTCTGGGCGCTGCCGTTGACGTAATCCGCCCGGTCGATGACGTACCGGTAGGCCGCCAGCACCTTGTCGTAGTCCCCCGCGTCCTCCGGCAGGGAGGACAGATAGTCCTCCGTCCCGGCGTCGATGACGGACTGGGCGCTTTCGATCTCCTCCGGGCTGACGTTGAATCCGAGCGTAATCGACCAGATGCCCAGGAGCTTGTTTCCGCTGATCTCAGCGCTCCCGTCGATCCAGAAAAATTCGGGGCAGTCGGCCATGACCGCCTCCAGCGCGGGAAAGATCCGGTCGCTGTCGGTGGCGCTGATCCGGAATGTCTGCTCGTGACCGGCGATGCCCGTGTAGAGCTGCGTATAGATCAGCCTCGTGCCCTCATCGAGATAGTCCCATGCGTAGGTGGAGTGGGCGATATTCCTTCGGACGCTGTCGTCGGCGGAGACGTTCCGGCCCAGGGCGAAGACCAGCAGCAGGGCGAAGACGGCGGCGCAGCGGAGCATCCCGGCGCGCCCTGACAGAAAGCCGCACCCTGACAGAAAGCAGCGTCCTGACAGAAAGCCGCGCCTTGGCAGAAAACCATGCCCTGACAGAAAGCGGCGCCCTGACAGAGCGCCGCATCGAAATACGGCGGCCGCGCGCCCGCGTCCGCCGCAGAGATTCCTCATTTCACCGTACCCCGTCCGGCACTCCCCGGACCGGGGAGTCATCTCAAAGCTCACCGTCACTCCTCTGCCGTCTCCTTCGGCTCCATCGTCTGCGGATCAATCTGTCTGCCGTCCTTCCAGATTCTGGCGAGATCATAGAAGGCCTTCGCCTCCTCGTCAAAGATGTGGACCACCACGCCCTTGAAATCGATCAGCGTCCAGTTCGCGTTTCTGTGTCCTTCCACATGGTCCGGCGCGAAACCCGCCAGGGCGGCTTTTTCCTCGACTGCCTCGACCATCGCGTCCGTCTGGTTGACGTTGGTGCCGCTGGCGATCACGAAATAATCCGCGAGCGGTGAGATCTCGTCGATCTCAATCACTTCGATGCTCTCCGCCTTCTTTTCCTCAAGCGCCTTTACGGCCACGGTCGCCAGTTCTTTGCTCTCTTCCTTTGTCATAACGGCATTCCTCCAATTGGATGCTTGATGATGGGTACAGTTGTCGTATCAGTCGCGTCTGTCCTCATGGACTTCTTCGTAAAAGCGGAACGCCTCCTGCGTGTTGCTGTCGATCTCCCCGCTTTTGGAATTCAGATAGAGAAGCATATCCTTCAGGATCATATAGCAGCACTCATCGAGATCCCTGAAGGCGACCCGCCGGATCTCCGGGAGCCGCGCGGATTTGTTCCTTCTCGGTTCGATGTAATCCGCGATGAAGATGATCTGCTCCAGTACGGTCATGCCCGGTCTTCCGGTCGTATGGTAGCGTATCGCGTCCAGAATCTCCCCGTCGGTGATCCCGTATTTTTCTTCCGCGATATAGGCGCCCACCTTCGCGTGCAGGAGAAACGGATTGTTGCGCTCCACCTTCGTGATCCGGATCCCGTTCTTGTCGCACAGGCGGATCTTCTTCGTATCCGAGATGCACTTGGCGCAGTCGTGGAGAAGCCCCGCGGTCTCGGCCTTCATGATGTCGGCGCCGTGAGCCATCGCGAGGGCGGCCGCCATGTAGCGCACCCCCTGCGTGTGATAGTACCGGTTGGTATCGATATACTTGCTGAGCTTCCGGTTCATATCTTCAAGTTCGTAGTTTTTTCCTGCCATCTGAATCTTCCTGTTCGTGATTCGGCTGCCGCAATGGACGGCTCCCCGACAGACTTGGTGTTCCGCTTCGCTGCCCGCCGGCGGAGGCGACGCTTTGCCCTGCTGCCTGCCGGCATGGCTGATGTTCCGTTCCGCTGCTCCTCCGACAGAGGCGAATGTCCGTCGGGATGCTTACCGACAGAGGTGATGTTCCCCGATGTCCCGCCGCACGCCGTCGGGATGCTTACCGGCAGAGGTGATGTTCCCCGATGTACCGCCGCACGCCGTCGGGATGCTTACCGGTAGAGGTGATGTTCCCCGATGTACCGCCGCACGCTGTCCGGCACCGCGTACCGGACGGATCTCCCATCCCGCACGGCCTCTCTGAGGTTTCTCGAGGAGATATCGATGTCGTGCATGGACAGCTTCCCGGTCCGGGCCCCGTACCGCTCCCGGAGGGCGTTCATCCGTTCCGTCATCTCCGAAGGGGAGATGTGGTCCCTGGGCGCGATCAGAAGGGTGCAGAGCTCGCAGATTCTTCCGGGATGGCGCCATGTGTCGAAATCGATGAGAGAATCCGCGCCGATGATGAAGAAGAGCTCGTCGGCCGGGCGCTCCCGTTTCATCGTCTCCAGGGTTCTGTAGGTGTACGTCAGGCCGTCCATCCGCATCTCGAGATCGGAGACCTCAAAATGCGGGTTGTCCGAGACGGCGAGGGCCGTCATCGCGAGCCGGTCCGCGCCGGACGCCCGCCCCGCCCGATCCTGCTTGTGGGGAGGATTGCCGGAGGGCATGAAGACGACGGTGTCGAGTCCGAAATCCTTCCAGGCGCATTCCCCCAGAATCAAGTGGCCGATGTGGATCGGGTCAAAGGTTCCGCCCATGATTCCGACCCGCCGTCCGCGTTCCTCCCGTTCTGCCGCGCCGGCGTCCGCCGGAAGGGCGTCTCCGCCCCGTACCGCGTCGCGTCCGGGATTCATCTCGCTCCACCGCGCGGAAGCTCGATCCGGCGGCTGTCCCCCTCGCCCGGCCGGTAGAGCACGATCTTCCGACCGATCACCTGCACCACGTCCGAGGCGGTCCGCTCCGCCACGGCTTCCGCGATCGCGCGGACGTCGTCGTCACAGTTCTTCTGGACGCCCAGCTTGATCAGCTCCCTGGCCGCCAGCGCCTCGTCGACGTTTCTGATATTTTCATCCGTGAGCGACGCCTTTCCGAAATACTGGATCGGGCTCATCGTCATGGCAAGACTCTTGAGATAGGCTCTCTGTTTACTCGTCAGACTCATCAAACATCGCCTCGTCATCATAGAATTCAAATACATGGCCGTACATCCGCACCGTCTGTCCCTCCTCGATGCCGGCCTCCTTGAGCTCGGAGATGATGCCGGAACGGCGGAGGAACTGGGAGAAGTAACGGAATCCCTTCTCGGAATCGAGATTCGTGTAGCTCAGCATGCGCTCGATCTTCGGTCCCTCGACCACAAAGACGGTCTCTCCGCTTCTGCCTTCCTCCGTCCCGATCGTGTAGGGCAGATCCGACGACGCGGCCGCGTCCTCCGGGAAGTATTCCTGTTCATAGTATACCTGTTTCGGTGCGCTCGTATCAAGAAGTTTTCGGACGTCAAGGAGAAGTTGGCGGACGCCCTCCCCGGTCACCGCGGAGATCGGATACACCGGAAAACCGAGGGGCTCGAACGCCGCGCGGATCCGCTCGACGGGATCGTCGTCGGGATTCATCCGCACGTCGATCTTGTTGGCGGCGATCAGCATCGGTTTCTCCATGATTTTGGGGTTATAGCGCTCCAGCTCGCGGTTGATGGCGCGGATATCCTCCACGGGATCTCTCCCGTCGAAGGAGGCGGTGTCCACGATGTGGATCAGGACCCTTGTGCGCTCGATGTGACGCAGGAAACGGAACCCGAGCCCCACGCCCTCGGAGGCGCCTTCGATCAGCCCCGGCATATCCGCGATCACAAATCCCCTGCCGTCGCCCAGGTCCACCACGCCCAGATTCGGGTCGATGGTGGTGAACGGGTAGTCGGCGATCTTGGGATCCGCGTTGGTCACCCGGGAGAGGAACGTGGATTTTCCGGCATTGGGAAAGCCCACCAGGCCGACGTCGGCGACGAGCTTCAGCTCGAGGGTGCAGTCGAGCTCGATGGCCGGCTTGCCGGGCTCCGCGTACTGCGGCGCCTGGTTGGTGGGCGTCGCGAAATTCATGTTTCCGCGGCCGCCGCGGCCGCCCTTCAGAATGATCTGTCTCCGGTTTCCGCCCGACATGTCGGCGATGATCTTGCCGCTGTGTTCCTCGCGGAGAATCGTGCCCTCGGGAACCTTCAGCACGATGTCGGTGCCGTCCTTCCCGTGGCAGCGCTTCTTTCCGCCCTGCTCGCCGTCCTGCGCCCGGAACTGATAGCGGTGCTTGTAGATGAACAGCGTGTTCATGGACGTGTCGACCTCAAGGATCACATCTCCGCCGCGTCCCCCGTCTCCGCCGTCCGGTCCGCCCGCGGGGACGTATTTCTCTCTCCGGAAGCTGACGTGCCCGTCGCCCCCTTTGCCTGACTTTATGTGAATTCTGGCAAAATCCTGAAACATGAGGTCTCCTTCCCGATAAAAACAAAAAAGGCTCCAAATCACTTGTGATTCGGAGCCTTCCGGTTACTTATTCAGCATCCTTCTCGACGAGCTCGATCGAGCACTGCTTGCGGTCTCTGCCGAGTCTGCTGTAACGGACAATTCCGTCTGCCTTTGCATAGAGCGTGTCGTCGCCGCCGATACCGACGTTCTCACCCGGATGGATGTGCGTTCCGCGCTGTCTGTAAAGGATGTTGCCCGCCTTGACGAACTGGCCGTCCGCTCTCTTGGCTCCGAGTCTCTTGGCTCTGGAATCGCGTCCGTTCTTCGTGGAACCGACACCCTTCTTGTGAGCGAAGAGCTGAAGATTCATATTCAGCATGACTTAATCCTCCTCAAATCTGACTTCCAGAAACGGCGAGCCTTCTGCGTCCGAGGTCTCCGCGATCATCCGGAGCCCCAGCAGCATGGATTCGAAAAGCACCGAACCCTCCGCCGACAGGCCCTTCGGGAACCGACAGTCCAGATATCCGCTCTCCGCGGAATCCTCGACCTCGTCTCCGGCAATCTGCGAGATGGAATTCACGCAGTTGATCATGAGGGCCGACGCGGCGGCGCAGACGATGTCCTGTCCTTCCTCCCCGCAGCCGGCGTGTCCTCTTCCGAGGAACCCCGTGACCTCACCGTTTTTCCGAAATACTGTTACAATGATCATATCAGCCGTTGATCTTGCTGATCTTAACTGCCGTAAAGTACTGTCTGTGACCGTTCTTCTTATGATAGCCGGTCTTCGGCTTGTACTTGTAGACGATCACCTTGCGCTCACGTCCGTTGCGGATGACGTCCGCCTCGACCGTCGCGCCCTTGACATCATCGCCGCATCTGAACGCGTCTCCGCCGATCGCGAGAACCTGGTCAAACGTGACCTTTTCGCCTGCCTCAGCGTTGAGCTTCTCAACACGGATGATATCACCTTCAGAAACCTTGTACTGCTTTCCGCCGGTAGCAATCACTGCATACATGATTTACACCTCCCTTTCACAATACTCGCCGGATCCGGCGCCGCGCAAAAACGCGCAGACTTACAGCCTCTCCGTGCGGCACACTAGAGAATAATATCACAAACCGAGTTCTTCATCAAGTGGTTTTCTCACTTTCTGCCGGACGATTTCCATGATCCCCAGCGGCGTGATATCCACGGCCTCGGTGCGGATGTGATCCTTCTTCACGAGCTTCCTCATCGTCCCGAGAAGCTCGTTCCTGTGGTCCTCGCTGTCCAGGGAGATAAAATCCACGAGGATCATCCCGGACAGGTTCCGCAGGAACATCTGCGAGGCCACCGCCTCCGCCGCCTCGAGATTGATCTTCCGGTACGTCTCCTCGGGAATTCTTCCCTTGGAGCATTTCCCGGTGTTGACGTCGATGCTGACGAAGGCCTCGGTCTTCTCGATGACGAGATAGGCGCCGCTTTTCAGCCACACTCTCTTTGAGGACAGCTTCTCCAGGTCCTCGGGGAGTCCGTAGAGCTGTGCCAGGCTCAGCGCCCGCGAGCCCTGCGTGAAAAGGATGCCGTCCGCCGGAAGGCCGGAGACCTTGCCCAGCTCCTCCGCGAAGGCAGGGATGTCGCTGAAGCAGCGATCCGGCTTGCGGTAGGCGTCCCGGTACATCATCGCGTAAAACGGAAGAGGCCGGTACAGGACGTCCCCGCGGGAAGCCTTCCCGAATTTCTCTCTGACGGCCTTCATCGTCCCGGCCAGCGCCCGCACTTCCTCGAGAAATTCCGCCTTCGAGGCCTTGGTGAAGTTGGTCCGGACAAGAATCTGGACGTTTTCGTCATCAAGCTCCGCTTCGCCGAGCCATTTTTCGGCGATCCCCCTCTGTTCCGCCGTCAGCTTCTTCGAGTAGGAAGGCTTTCCGGGGAAGGACGAGACGACGCAGCAGCGTCCGTCCAGATGGATGTTCGTCGTGACCACCGGCGCCTTCACGCCCGAGGCGTCCTTCGTGATCTGCACCATGAGGGGCTGCGATACCTGCACATGCATGTGCTTTGCCAGAGGCAGAAACGCGAGGGTGCCCCCGATGTCCACAAAGGCGCCGCCGATGTTGGCGGAGACGGAATCCACGGTGCCGCGGTACACGAAGCTCACGACGGAGGGCTCCTTCTCCCGGGTCACTCTCAGCCCGCAGAGGCGCATGTCGTCGTAGAAGGCGCAGGCGCATATCTTTTTCCCGTGAAATGTCATTTCGGTCGCGATCAGATCCCGCATACCATTTCCTTCCTGTCAGAACGGATCTCCGAGCTCAAGAAGCGTGTTCCCGTCCCCGTCGTAGAGCTCAAGCCGGACGGTCCTGAAGCCGCATGGGTCGAAGGGTACGCCCAGATACTCCGCGAAGGCCGAGAGAACCGACGAAGGCTTCAGATTCTGGCTGCTCCCCTGGGCGCACACCAGGCGCACCGCCCTTTTCCCGGAAAATTCTTCCGAGGCCGGCAGCAGGCAGGAGGGCGCTTCGTGGGCCTCCGCCTCCGCGATCAGCGGACGGATATTGACGTCCCGTTCGTCCTTCTTCGTCTTCTTCCGGAGAAGGATCTCCTCCCGGGAAAGGAAGTCTCGCAGGGCGTCCGACAGCCCGGGAATGCCGTATCCGGCGGCGAAGCTGTCCTTCAGCAGCAGCTCAAAGGAGGCGAAACGGACCAAGGCCATCGCCTTGCTGCTCTTGATGAGGCCTACCCTGACGGCGGCATCCGCCCGGACACCCTCCGGCGCGGCGGCGTTGAAGAGTCTCACCAGCTCCTCCGGCGAAGGCGGATCCGGCAGGGCGTCGTTGTCGATTCCCAGATCCGTGAGACGGTAGAGCTCCTGCTCCGACATCTCGTGACGGTCCCTGTAGGCGAAGTCCACGTCGGCGTAGTCCCCCGTCGTCTCCTCCCCCACGCCCAGAGGCGCCGCGAAGCTCAGCATCATATGGGGATTGAAGCCGGCGGAATAGATGACGGAAAGACCACTCTTCTTCAGTATTTTCTGAAAGGTTCTCATAAAATCCAGGTGCCCAACATAGCGGATCGGCCCTGTCTTTGAAAACCGGATTCGTATTTTCATCCTCTGTCACCCGTTCCTGTCCTCGAAGCAGACGCCGCAGCCGGCCTGTCTTGAGCCACAGCCGGAGCAGGACTGCCGGCAGTTCGGGGTCACCTCTCCCTTTCCGATGGCTGTTTTCCATTCCCTGAGGAGGAAGCTTCTGCTCACCTTGGCGTCGATAAAGTCCCAGGGGAAGATTTCGTCCTCCCTCCGCTGTCGTTTGGTGTAGAATCCGACGTCTACGCCGGTCTCCGCGAAGGCCTCCTTCCAGATCCCGTAATTGAAGAAGTCCGTCCAGGAATCAAAGACAGCCCCGCGCCGGTAGGCGCACTCGATGACGTCGGCCACCCGGCGGTCGCCGCGGGCAAAGACGCCCTCGAGCTCCGTGCCGTCCGCCTCGTGCCACTTGTAGTGGATCCTCTTCTGGTTTTTCATCTGCCGGATCTCGTCCCGTACCGTGTGGGCGAAATCGATATATTCCGAGGGGTCGTACATCCGCGCCCACTGGAACGGCGTGAAGGGCTTCGGCACGAAGAAGGAGGTGCTCACCGTGATGTCGATGGCGCCGTGCCGTTCTTCCTTCGGGATCTCGTCATAGTAGACCTCGCATACCTTCTGGGCGAGATGGGCGATCCCCTTGCGGTCCTCCTCCGTCTCCTCCGGAAGCCCCAGCATGAAGTAGAACTTCACCTTGTCCCAGCCGCCGTGAAAGGCGGAGGACGCCCCCGTGAGAATGTTCTCCTCCGTGATTCCCTTGTTGATGATGTCGCGCATCCTCTGGGTTCCCGCCTCCGGGGCGAAGGTCAGGGAGCTTTTCCGGATGTCCTGCACCTTGCTCATGACGTCCAGGGAAAAGTTGTCGATGCGAAGGGACGGCAGGGAGATGTTCACATGCTCCTTCTGGAAGGTGTCGATCAGCCAGTTCAGCAGCTCCGGCAGGAAGCGGTAGTCGCTGGAGCTGAGGGAGCTCAGCGAGATTTCCTCGTAGCCGGAGTCCTCCAGCATCTTCTCCGCGTAGCGCTTCAGGGTCTCCAGGCTCCTCTCCCGGAGGGGCCGGTAGATCATTCCCGCCTGGCAGAAGCGGCAGCCTCTGATGCAGCCTCTCTGAATCTCCAGGACGACCCTGTCCTGGGTGGGTCTGATATAGGGAACGATGGGCTTCTCCGGATAGGGGGCCCCGTCGAGATCGGTGCAGATCTGCCGCTCGATGGTGCGGGGAAGATCGGAAAAAAGGGGCTCGAAGGAGGCGATGGTCCCGTCCGGGAGATATTTCGTCTCGTAGAGCCCCGGCGCGTAGATGCCGGGGATCCTGCCGGCCGCGTGAAGGAACTCCGCGCGGCTTCTGCCCTCCCGCTTCATCCTGGCCCGGAGATCCACGACCTCGTCCATGACCGTCTCCGACTCCCCGACGTAAAAAAGGTCGAAGAAGGGGGCGATGGGCTCCGGATTGTAGGCGCAGGGTCCTCCGCCCATGACGACAGGATCCTCTTCTGTCCGGTTTTCCGCCCTCAGCGGAATCATGGAGAGGTCGAGGATCTGAAGGACGTTGGTATAGCACAGTTCGTACTGCAGCGTGATGCCCAGGATATCGAATTCCCTGACGGGATCCTGCGACTCAAGCGCGAAAAGCGGGATTTTCTCCCGCTTCATCACCTCGGAAAGATCCGGCCAGGGCGAGTAGACTCTCTCGCACCAGGTATCGGACCTCCTGTTGAGCTGCTCGTAGATGATCTGGATGCCCAGATGGGACATGCCGATCTCATAGACGTCCGGAAAACACATGGCAAACCGGATCAGGACTTCGTCCCGGTTCTTCACGACGCTGTTCTGTTCGTTGCCGATATAGCGGGCCGGCTTCTCCACGCCAAGGAGAATCCGGTCCGGAAGACAGGGTTCCTGCATGCTTCACCTTCGGGCGAGTTCCTCCGTGATCTCTTCCCAGGTCACTCCCTTTTCCGCCATGAGGACCATCAGATGATAGAGATAATCGGAGATCTCGTACTTGATTTCTTCAGGATTCGGGTTTTTCGCAGCAATGATGATCTCGGTGTTCTCTTCCCCGACCTTCTTCAGGATCTTGTCGATGCCCTTGTCGAGGAGATAATTGGTGTAGGAGCCTTCCTTGGGATGCTCCCGGCGGTCGAGAATCACATTCATCACCTTCTCAAAGACGCGGTAGGGATTCGTCTCCGCGGCCTCGCTCCGGCACAGGGGCGTATAGAAGCAGCTTCTATTGCCGGTGTGGCACGCGGCGCCGACCTGGACCACCTTCGCCAGCAGCGTATCCCTGTCGCAGTCGACGGCGAGGGATCTCACGTACTGGAAATGGCCCGACGTGCCGCCCTTGAGCCACAGCTCCCGGCGGCTCCGGGAGTAGTAATTCATCCGGCCTGTCGCCAGCGTTTTTTCAAAGCTCTCCTCGTTCATCCAGGCCATCATGAGCACCTCGTCGGTGGCCGCGTCCTGGACGATGCAGGGAACCAGCCCCGCCTCGTTCTTCCTGAACTCGCTCCAGGGAACGGCGGACTCCAGATTGGTCATGGCGACGCCTTCCCGGCGCAGAAAGCCCTTCACCTCGTCGAGGTCCGTCTCCCAGCTGCTCACATAGCTCCCGGAGACGCCGCTGATGCCTCTCCCGAGGACCGGAGCGAGGTCGTCCCGGCCGAGGTGGTTGCTGTGGAGGATGACGGGAAGCTCCGTCACGCCCTCCATATCCGATCCGTCTCCGGAGAGCAGCACCACTCTTCCGGCGTATTGAACAATGACGTCCCTGTTCCTTTCAAATTCCTCCGCGTCGGAGACGCAGACGGCGATGCGGTCCTTTCCGAACCGCTTCGAGACCTCCTCCATCATCTCCAGGTTGGAGTCCTTCGAGCCGTTCAGGACGGCCTCCTGGCAGCCGGCGTACAGGATCTTCTTCACGTCCTCGGGGCGGCGGATATTGCCCGCGGCCGCCACCGGCACCAGGGAGGCGCGGCAGATCTCACGCAGGCAGTCGATGGCCCGGTCGTGTTCCCCGTCGGTGTTAGAGAAGTCGAAGACCAGGATCCGGTCCGCGCCGTTTCCGCAGTAGAACGAGGCGAGTCCGGCCGGATCTCCCGGCCCGAAAAGATTTTTCTGCCCGAAGCCCGTCACGGCGCTTCCGTTCATGAGATAGATGCAGGGGACCAGTTCATGCTTCACAGTCATCCCAGACTTCCTTTCGTTGAGAGCACATCCTCGATCCTGGGGTCGAAGGAAACAGCCATATCGAGCGCCTTGCCGAAGGCCTTGAACGACGCCTCGGCGATGTGGTGATTGTTATCCCCGGCGAGAAGGCGGAGGTGGAGGTTCATCGCCGCGTTGGACGCGACGGCGAGGAAAAACTCGCGGAACGTCTCCGTCTCGAAGCCGCCGATCCGCTCGACGGTGAAATCCACGTCCCCGGCGTAGCAGGCGCGTCCGCACAAATCCAGCGCGCAGAGCACCAGCGTCTCGTCCATGGGAAGGGCAAAGCTTCCGTAGCGCCGGATGCCCTTTTTGCCGCCGGCCGCCTCCGCGATCGCCTGTCCCAGCACGATGCCGGTATCCTCGACGGTGTGGTGGCTGTCGACATGGAGATCGCCCGTCACCTTCACGGTGAGATCAAAGAAGCCGTGGCGGGCAAAGGCCGAGAGCATGTGGTCGAAGAAGCCGATCCCCGTGGAAATGTCGTAATCGCCCCGTCCGTCAAGATCAATGGATACAAATACGTCCGTTTCAGCCGTCACGCGGTGAATTTCCGCTTTTCTCCCTTCACTCATGTCTCTCCTGTCTCCTCTTCCCCGAACCGTACCCCGACGGAATTCGCGTGCGCGGTCAGACGTTCGGCCTTTGCGAATTTCATGATATCTCCGTGAAGCGCCTCCAGCGCCTCCTTCGAGCTGTAGATGATGCTGGTCTTCTTGATGAAGTCGTCGACGGACAGGGCGGAGAAGAACCGGGCGGTCCCGTTGGTGGGCAGCACATGGTTCGGCCCCGCGAAATAGTCGCCCAGGGGTTCGGAGGAGAAGGGTCCCACGAAGATCGCGCCGGCGTTGCGGATCCTCGTCATCATGAGGAAGGGCTCCTCCGTGACGATCTCCAGATGCTCCGGGGCGATTTCATTCACCGCGGCCACCGCCTCCTCCACGGTGTCCGCCACCAGGATGTGCCCGAAGCGGTCCAGCGATTTGCGGATGATCTCCCGCCTTGAGAGTACCTCAAGGAAGCGGTCGGTCTCCGCGCTGACTTTCTCCGCCAGCTCCATGTCGGTGGTGACCAGAATCGCGGAGGCCATCTCGTCGTGCTCGGCCTGTGACAGAAGATCCGCCGCGACGCAGCGGGCGTCCGCGGTCCCGTCCGCGAGAATCGTGATCTCGGAGGGGCCGGCCACGGAGTCGATGGACACATGGCCGTACACGGCCCTCTTCGCCAGCGCCACGTAGATATTGCCGGGTCCCGTGATCTTGTCCACCCGGGGAATGCTCTCCGTACCGTAGGCCATGGCGGCGACCGCCTGGGCCCCGCCTGCCTTGAAGATGTCGTCGGCGCCGGCCTCACAGGCGGCCACGAGAGTCGTCGGCTCGACCTTCCCGTCTCTTCCGGGAGGCGTGCACATGATGATCCGGCCGACGCCGGCCGTCTTCGCCGGGACGATGTTCATCAGAACCGACGAGGGATAGGCGGCCTTTCCGCCGGGGACGTAGACGCCCACCTTCTCGAGGGGCGTCACGCGCTGTCCCAGAACCATCCCGTTGTCCTCGGTCATGAACCAGCTCTTCTGCTTCTGCTGCTCATGGAAGGCGCGGATCCTTTCGAGAGCCCGGCGGATAATCCCGATCAGCGCCGGGTCCACGAGGGCGTAGGCCTCCTTCTTTTCCTCCTCGGTGACGCGGACGCTCCCGGCGTCCAGCTTCACGTGGTCGAAGCGTTCCTCGTATCCGAAAAGCGCCTCGTCTCCGCCCGTTCTGACCGCCTCGATGATCCCCGCGACGGTTTTCTCCTCCTCCGGGTAGCTGTCGGTGCTTCTCTTCAGCAGATTCTTCTGCATCGTTCCGAAGGATTCCTTCGTGAGTCTGTCAATCTTCATAGATCAGAGTGCCTCCTTCAGGCTTGTGATGATGCGGCTGATGCGCTCGTTTTCCATTTTCATGCTCACCTGGTTGACTACGACCCTCGCCGACAGCGGGCATACCTCCTCCAGGACGGAAAGCCCGTTCTCCTTCAGGGTGCTCCCGGTCTCCACGATGTCGCAGATCACCTCGGACAGGCCCACGATGGGCGCCAGCTCGATGGAGCCGTTCAGCTTGATGATCTCCACCGTCTGGTGCTTTTTGTTGAGGAAGTAGTCCTTCGCGATATTGGGGTATTTCGTCGCGACGCGGATCTGGTCGCCGGAGGACAGGGCTTCCGCCGCGCTCTCCGGGCCGCAGATGCACATCCGGCACCGGCCGAATCCCAGGTCGAGGACCTCATAGATTTTTCGGCCCTCCTCGAGGATCGTGTCCCGGCCGACGACGCCGATGTCCGCCGCCCCGTAGGCCACGTAGGTGGGGACGTCCGGTCCCTTCGCCAGGAAGAAACGGACCTTGAGCTCCTCATTGGTAAAGATCAGCCTGCGGCTGTCCGAATCGAGCGCTCCTTCCGCGAAGATGCCGATCTTCCGGAACAGCCGGAGGGTCTCTGTGGCGAGCCGGCCCTTCGTCAGGGCGATGGTGATGTACCGCATGTCATGATTCCTCCTTCAGAAGCCCCTGGCGGGAGAGCGCGTTCATCAGCTGGTCAATGTAAAGTCCGACGCCTACCGCCGGCGCGTCAGCCCCGAAATGGGAAAGAAGGCGGTCGTACCTTCCGCCCTTCGCGACCGGTTCGCCCGTCCCGTAGGTGAAGGCCGAGAAGATGATGCCCGTGTAGTAGTGATATTTGCTCAGAAGCCCGAAGTCATAGGAGATATAGCGCTCGTTTCCGCTTCCGGCCAGCGCCGTCTCGATGTCGCGGAGTCTGGCGATGGCGGCCTTCGCCCCTTCATTGACGGCGCAGCGCTCAGCCTCCGAGAGGATCTCCTTTCCCCCGAAAAGCTGGGGCAGGCGGACGAAGGCCTCGCGGATCTCCGGAGCGGTCTCCTCGGACTCCAGCATCTCGCTGACCCCGAAGAAATTCTTGTTGGATATGAGCCTCCTTAGCTCCTCAATCTTCGGTTCGCCAAGTCCCGAATCGGAGGCCAGGGCCTTGAAGAAATCATTTTCCCCGACGCTGACCTGAAACTCCGTCAGCCCCGCCCTCTTCAGAAGGTCGCAGGTGACGGAGAGGATCTCCGCGTCCGCCGCGGCGCTTCCGTCTCCGATGAGCTCGACGCCCATCTGCATCTGCTCCTTCAGGTGGAGCTGATACTCGTGGGAATTGACGAAGGTGCTGCCCTCGTAGCAGAGCCTGCAGGGCATCGCCTCCGCGGGATAATGCATCGCCACGGCCCTGGCGACGGAAGGGGTGAAGTCGGGCCGGAGCACGAGGGTGTTTCCGTCCCTGTCGAAGAATTTATACAGCTCGTTGGAAGGGGTGGTCCCCACGTCGCTGCCGAAGACGTCGAAATATTCGACGGTCGGCGTCTCGATGGGGGCGTAGCCGTATTCGGAGAAAACCTCGCGGAGAGAGGCCGTCAGGCGTATCCGGCAGGACACCTCCCTGCCGTAGAGGTCCCGGAAGCCCTCCGGTGTATGGATCATCAGGTTTTTCATAGTGTTTCCCTTCTGTTGAGGTCTTTCTGCAGGGCGTCCAGAATCGGCAGGAAGCTGTCGTTTCTGACGTCCATATAGTAGTCGGGATCCAGCTCGGAGATCAGGAAGCTCTTTCTGCCTCCCCGTTCCATGCGGTTCCAGAATTCCATCATCTCCGCGTAGGGCATGTAATAGAATTCCTGCCTCGACGTGAAAAACAGGATGAGAAAGGCGACGCCCTCCTGCTTCTCGAAATCCGTCATAAAGCGGACCTGGTGCTCGTGAATGTTCTGCAGCGGAAAGGTGTCCTCCGCGCACTCCTTCGCGTCGAAACACACGGGAACGCCCTGGACGACGCCGAGGTAGTCCACCGTGCTCTTCCGGTCGAAATACGCCAGGGTGATATGGCGGGTCTCCTTGTCGATGTTGATCGGCGTGATCGGCGTCGGCACCTTCTGGATGAGGGCCAGCCCCTGATCCCGGTATTTTGAGATTGTCTGATTGATCAGCTCCTCCAGGGTGGAGCCCCGGAGGCCTCTGGAATTCCATGTCGCCATAGCGATCCGCCTCCACACCGTTCGGAAAGCCGCGGATCATCCGGCCGCTTTCCGGTTCGTTCCGCCTTCCGTCCGCTCTGTCCTTTGTGCCGGAACCGGTTTTCCTGCCGGTCAGCCCTCCGGCAGGGACAGCCCCAGGCGGTCCATGAGATGCCTCATGTCCGCGGGGACGGGAGCCGTGAGGCAGACGCCGGAGAGTGCCGCGTATCGGCCGGAGATGTCCGGGAACGTCACCTTCCACGCGTGCAGCATCTGTCTGCCGGTCCCGTACCTGTCCCGAAGGACGCTGTCCAGCCGCCGGTCCCCGTATTTCGGATCCCCAGCGATCGGGTAGCCGAGGTGGGAAAGGTGCGCCCTGATCTGATGGGATTTCCCGGTCAGAAGCCCCGCCCTGACGAGGGTATAGCCAGCGCTGCGGCAGAGGGGCATAAATTCCGTGACCATCTCGCCCCCGTTTTCGACCGGGGTATCGCTCAGGGTCACCAGGTTCCGTCTTTCATCCTTGGTATAGTATACACGAAAGACGCCCGATGTGCCAAAGCTTCCGTGAACAATCGCCAGATACTCCTTCCGCAGGCCGCGGCCCCGCAGCTGTTCCGCGAGGAACTGCTGGCACGGGAGCGTCAGTCCGAAGAGCACGATGCCGCTCGTATTGCGGTCCAGCCGGTTCGCCGGGGAAGGCCGGTAGGTGCTGTCCTCTCCGCCGATGCCGGGGAGAGTCCGGACGATCTCCGTGAGGGAAGGGACGGAGGCCTCCGCTTTCTGTGTCAGCCAGCCGGGCGGCTTGCAGACCGCCAGGAATTCCTCCGTCCGAAGAAGCACGGTCAGTCCGTCGGCCGACAGGCGGCCGGCGTCCGCTCTCTCCCCGCCTGAGACGCCTGCGTCCCGGGGGACGCCGCCGGCCGCATCCCGTTTTTCGGACGGATCCGCGCCGCCGAACCCGGCGATGGTCTCGTCGGAGAGAAACAGACATACAATATCACCGGCAGCGATACGCTCGCTCCCGGTGGCGCGTCTTCCGTTCAATGTGATATTCTTCTTGCGGAGCATTCTGTAGATGAAGCCGGCCGGCGCCTTCTTCAGATACTTCCCGAGAAAACGGTCCAGACGCTGGCTTTCATCGCGGATGTCGATCGTTAGCTTCTTCATCGGAATTACAGGGAAATCTGAAGGATGCAGTGCCGGATCATGTCCTCTCTTCCGTATCCCTCATAGGCAGGCTGGGGCTTGAAGGAGAGTCCCTTTCTCAGCTCCGGGGCGTGCTCGTTGAGCCCGTCCATCCTGTCCGTAAACTTTTTCAGGTCCGTCAGCATGTGGACGGAGGTGCGGAAGCCGTCCGCCCTCAGCATCTTCTGGACGTGGTCGGCGGCGAAGCGCGGATCGGATTTCCCGTCGCTGATGTAGCCCACGACCTCGTTGCCGCAGATCACGATACAGTCCACCAGCGCGTTCTGCTCGTTTGAAGTCAGGTACATCTCGTAGGCGGCGGTGAGGCTGCCCTCGTGGGCGGACAGCGCGCGGTACTCCTCTTCCGGAAGCGATTTCCGCATTGCGAACATGATCACGCCCACGAGGGACATCGCGCCGGGTACCATGCAGACCAT
Organism: Lachnospiraceae bacterium; assembly: GCA_045114695.1. Lineage (GTDB taxonomy): Bacteria > Bacillota > Clostridia > Lachnospirales > Lachnospiraceae > Chordicoccus. The sequence goes on from JBGUKX010000028.1 coordinate 235,757, forward strand.
GGCCACCACCGTCATGATATTTCTCTTTGTCCCGAAATACGCGGCGCTGGTGAACAGGATCAGAAACGCCGCCCCGAAGATGACAGCGGTCATGAGGATCCTTCGGATCCTCTCCGCGTTGAAATATCCCCACTGTCCTTTTCTGGCTTTTTTCATCAATAACTCCCGTCGGAGGTGTCGACGGACTGTGCCCTCGAACCCTCCGCCATGATGTCGAGCTGCCTGTGGAAGCGCTGAAGCTCGTCGAGATCGTGCATGGAGAAGATCCGGTAGAATTCATTCTGGATCTTGACGACCTCCCGCCGGTTGTCGAGCCGGTAAAGGTTTTCGATGTTGCGAAGAATGTCCTTCACGAGATTCGTCTCGATCTGGCTGTCGATCTGCGCGTCCATGATCTCCGACCGGACCTGGGACATCTCCTCGTCGAGCACCTCGATGGCGTCCGAGGCCCTCGTCAGCTTGGTTCTGACGTACTCGGGGATTTCCCCCTTGTATTTGTACTGGAGAGAGTGCTCCGTGGTGGCCCAGAAGTTCATGGCCATGGTCCGGATCTGTATCTCGACCTGGAGCCGCTTCGGCCCGCCGATCGTCTGGACGACGTACCACACGATCAGATGGAAGCTGCGGTAGCCGCTCTTCTTCTGATTGGTGAGATAGTCCTTTCGGCTCCGGATTTCCATATCCGTCCGCTTCTCGATGAGCTGGGAGACCTTCTCGATATCCTCCTGGAACTGGCAGATGATCCGGACCCCGGCGATATCCTCGATCTCCTCCTCGAGGGCCTCGAACGGAATGTTCTTCCGCTGCATTTTCTCGAGAATGCTGGCGACGGTCTTCGTCCGCCCGCAGACGCTCTCGATGGGGGAATACAGATTTTTCTTTCTGTGCTCCTCCTTCAGGTTCTGAAACTTGGTCAGGATCTCACTGACCGCCTGCTCATAGGGATCGAGCAGCTCTTTCCAGAGATGTATCTCCATAAATAATCACCGTTTTCCCGGGCCGTGGAGGCCCTGCGGCTGCGGGAGGCAGTTCCGCCCAGTTCCTGTATGAAGGCGGGCCCGGATCACTTCAGCCGCGCCAGGAGCGCCGTAAGATATTCGTAGACCCGTCTGGCGGACGAGATGGAAAGCTTCTCGCCGGCCGTGTGGATGTCCCTGATGTCCGGTCCGATGGATACGCCGTCGAAGCCCCGGATCTTCTGGGCGAAGATGCCGCACTCGAGGCCGGCGTGAATCACATTGATCACCGGCTCTTTCCCGTAGAGCTCGACGTAGAGATCCTTCATCACGTCCCTGAGCTCCGAGCGGCTTCGGTACTCCCACTCCGGGTACTCCCCGTTGGTCCGGCAGTTTCCGCCGCTGCGGGCGCCGAGGGAATAGATCTCGCGGACCATGGCCTTTCTGGCCGTGGCGACGCTGCTTCGGATGTTGACGGTACAGGCGAACTCGTTCTCTCCGGTCCTGACGACGCCCAGGTTCGACGACGTCTCCACCAGGCCCTCGATCAGTCCGTTCATCTTGCGGACGCCGTGGGGCGCGTGGAACAGGAAGAACAGAATGCTGTCCTGGCTCTCGGCGTCGAGGACGTTGAGCTTGTGGACGTTCCCCTTCTCGATGCCGACGTGAATTCCCTCGTCGATGCCTCTGTACTCGCGGCGCACGTCCTTCTCAAACCGTTCCGCCGCCCTGGCCACCGCGTGGAAGTCGTCCTCGTCGATGACGATGTGGGCCGACGCGGAGACCGGGATCGCGTTGTCCTTGTCGCCGCCGTAGATGCTCTCGAGGCAGAAGGCCGCCTCGTCGTCGATCTCGTGGAGAAGGCGGGCCAGCAGCTTCACCGCGTTGGGACGGCCCTTGATGATCTTCTCTCCGGAATGGCCCCCGAGCAGGCCGGACACCGAGACCACCACCGGGAGTCCCTTCATGCGGACCCGCTTGACGGGCCGGATGAAGTCCACGCAGGCGCCTCCGGCGCAGCCGCAGGTGAAGATGCCCTCGCTCTCGGAGTCGATGTTGATCATTCTCCTGCCGCGGAGAACGGAAGGATCCAGCGCGATCGCGCCCAGAAGGCCGATCTCCTCGTTGTTCGTGATCAGCGCCTCGATCGGAGGATGGGCCAGGCTGTCGTCGTCGAGAATCGCCAGAATATAGGCCACCGCGATGCCGTCGTCGCCGCCCAGGGACGTGCCCTCGGCGTAGAGGTCGTCCCCTTCCAGGCTGAGATCCAGCGGATCTTTGGAAAAATCGTGGGTGGAGTCTGCGGTCTTCGCGCAGACCATGTCCATGTGTCCCTGGAGGATGACCGGCGCGGCGCCTTCATAGCCCGGCGACGCGTTCTTGTAGATCACGATATTGCCGGCCTCATCGGTTTTGTACTCCAGGCCCCGCTCCTCCGCAAAGGAGACGAGGAACGCGAGAAGCGCGGCGGTATCGTTTGAGCCGTGCGGAATATCGCAGATAATGTCAAAATAATCAAATACCTTCTCGGGTTCGAGTCCCTTCAGTCTGTCCATGCCAGATACCTCCGTTTCGTTGTGGTGGCGGAGCGAAAAGCCCCACGAAAGCAATGAAAGGGACGCTCGTACGAACATCCCTTTCCGAAAAAGCATATTTTAGATCATTCTTCGTCGTCAAGATCGTCGAAATCGTCGACATCCTCGAGATCGTAATCATCCTCCTCGTCCCTGAGGTTCCGATCATCGTCTTCGTCGTCGTCAAGATCAAGCGGCTGGGATGCAGTCTGCTGTGTCTGGGGAGCGAGCTCCTGGCGGTTCTGCTTCACGATGTTGAATGCGCTCTGCAGTGACTGGATCAGCGAATTGTACCGGCTGCCGGCATCGTCGATCGTGGTCCCGAGAATGTTCCCCAGGTTGGCAAGCATGTCGTCGGTATAGGTCAGCGCCGAGTAGCGGATGTTGTTGGCGTCCTGGGTGGCGGAATCGACGATTCCCTGCGCCTGCTGGTTCGCCTTGTTGATCGTGTCATTTGCCTGGGCGTATGCCTGCTGCATGACCTCGTGCTGGCTGATCAGCTCCTTGGCCCGGGATTCCGCGTTGGCGATGATGCCGTCGGCCTTCGCCTGGGCGTCTGCCAGAATCGCGTCCTTGTTGGAGATGATTTTCTGGTAGCGCTTGATCTCGTCGGGCGTCTTGAGTCTCAGCTCTCTCAGCAGCTCCTCCAGCTCTTCCTTGTTCACGACGATCTTCGTGGTCGACAGGGGCTGGAACTTGCAGCTGTCAATGTATTCCTCGATTTCTTCGATAATCTGCTCGATTCTGCTGGCCATGCTTCCTTTCTCTCCTTACCTTATTTCTCCAGAGCTTTTCTCCCGGGACGTCCTTTTTCGCGCATCAGATCCGCCACCAGCGGAGGAACGAACTGCTTTACGTCGTATCCGAATTCCGCGATTTCCCTGACCGTCGTAGAACTCAGATACGCATATTCAAGGCTCGTCGTCAGGAACAGCGTATCGATATCCGGCGCGAGAACCCTGTTGGTCTGCGCCATCTGAAGTTCGTATTCGAAGTCCGTGACGGCCCTCAGTCCCCTGATGATGACGTTCGAGCCGCATGCTCTGACAAAAGTGACCGTGAGTCCTTCAAACGAACGGATCTCGACATTTTCTATATCTGCCGTCACTACTTTAAGTATATTAACACGTTCCTCTGTAGAAAACAACGGAGTTTTTGCCGAATTGCGCAAAACTCCGACAACAACCTCGTCAAACTGCTCGGCGGCCCTCCGGATGATATCGAGGTGTCCCAGCGTGCAGGGATCAAAGGTTCCCGGGTAGACGGCTCTTCGAAAATTCTTTGTCATGGGCGGTTTTCCTTCCTTTGGAGAAAGATGTGCGAGCTGTGGGTGTAGAGCTTTCTCTTGACGACTTCATAGCCCAGCTCCGGAAGGTAGGAGAAATCCGTCCCCGGGGAGGCCTCGGCGATGATGAGCCCGCCTTCGGCGGGAAGCCTGCTGCCGGCAAGATAGGTGAGAACCTCCTTCTCGAGTCCGTGGTCGAAGGGCGGGTCCATAAAAATGATGTCGAAGGGCTCCTCCCGCTCGAGCCGGGGAAGGATCTGCATCACGTCGCCCCGGAGCAGACGGGCTCTCTCGTCCGTCCTGGTGTAGGCGAGGTTTTCCGCGATCAGGGCCTGCGCCCGCCGGTCCTTTTCCACGAGAACGGCCGCAGAAGCGCCCCGGCTGAGCGCTTCAATCGCGATCGCCCCTGTTCCGGAGAAGAGATCGAGAAAGCGGCAGCCGGGGATCCGGAACTGCATGATGTTGAAGAGCGTCTCCTTTGTCTTGTCGGTGGTGGGACGGATATCCGTGCCCTTGAGGGTCCGCAGCGGCATGGATCGGGCGGTTCCGGCGATTACTCTCATAGCAGGTCGTCTCCCGTGCGCGCGCCGATCCTCCAGTCGAGGTCTCCTCTTCCGAGCCCGAGAATCAGCATCTCGGCGGTGGCGATATTCGTGGCGACCGGAATCGGATTCTGGTCGCAGGCGGACACGACGGTCATCACGTCCGGATCCTTCGGGTCGATCATGGACGGATTGTAGAAGAAGATCACCATATCCATCGCGCCGCGCTGGATCATCTCGGTAAACTGCTTCTCGCCGCCCAGGGACGCGGGAAGAAATTTGTGGACGTGGAGGCTCGTCACCTCCTCGATCCGCCGCCCCGTCGTTCCCGTCGCGTAGATGTCATGTTTCGAGAGAATACCCTTATAAGCTATGCAGAAATCCTCGATCAACGTCCTCTTGCTGTTGTGCGCAATTATTCCGATATTCATTCTCTGTCTCCGCTCTTTACCTCACAGGCCCGGGGCCTGTACGCCGGTTTCGTAAAATCAGATTTGTCTACAGACAAAAGTATAACACATAATAAAGACAATTTACACAAAAAAAAGCCGATTAAAGGACAATATTTCGCCCATTTGCTGTCATCAGCCGGTCGGTCTCCCTCCTGAGAAGGGAATGCTCCGGGGCAAGCAGCGCGGGGTCGTCCTCGAGAACCGCGGCCGCCGTCCTGCCGGCGAGGGTCAGGATTTCCGCGTCCCGCGCCACGTCGGCGATCCGGAACAGGGCGTCGCCGCTCTGTCGGATTCCGAGCAGATCTCCGGGACCTCTCAGCGCCAGGTCCTTCTCCGCGATCCGGAAGCCGTCCGTGGAATCCCTCAGGATCCCGAGCCGCTCGTCGATGGCCTCCGATTTCTGTCCCGCGAGAAAAATGCAGTAGGACTGGTATTCTCCTCTTCCGACGCGGCCCCTCAGCTGGTGCAGCTGGGCCAGTCCGAACCTCTCCGCGCCGAGAATCAGCATCACCGAGGCGTTCGGCACGTCCACCCCGACCTCGATCACCGTCGTCGAGACGAGGATCTGCGTCTTCCCGGAGAGAAAATCCTCCATGGCGCGGTTCTTCTCGTCGGGACTCATGCGCCCGTGCAGCATGCCGACCGAAAGATCCGGGAATTCCTTTCTGAAGGAAGCGGTCTCGTCGGTCACGTTGTACGTCTCAAAGCTGTCCGACGGCTCGATCATGGGGCAGATCACATAGATCTGCCTCCCGGCGGCGGCCTGCTTCCTCAGGAAGCGCATCGTCTGCTCCCGGTAGGTCTCGTCGACCACGGCGCTTCTGACGGGCCGCCGGCTGGCGGGCAGCTCATCGATCACCGAAATGTCGAGGTCCCCGTAGAAGACCACCCCCAGCGTTCTCGGAATCGGCGTCGCGCTCATGACCAGCATGTGGGGCGGACGCTCCCGCTCCCTCAGCGTGTTTCTCTGGCGGACGCCGAACCGGTGCTGCTCGTCCGTGATCATCAGTCCGAGGTTCGGATACCGGACCGACTCCTGGATCAGCGCATGGGTCCCGACGACGGCGTTCGCCTCGCCGCTCTCGATCAGGGAGAGCACGCTCTTCCGCTCCGCGGCCTTCAGGGCTCCCGTGAGGAGCACGGGACGCAGGCTGTCGATCCGCTGCTGCGCCTTCAGCTTCATCAGCTTCTCGAAGTGCTGCCTGGCCAGGACCTCGGTCGGCGCCATCAGGACGCTCTGGTATCCGTTGGCGGCCGTCAGGATCATCGCCAGGAACGCCAGGACCGTCTTGCCGGATCCGACGTCTCCCTGAATCAGCCTGGACATGAGCCGGTCGCCGCACAGATCCGACTCGATCTCCCTCCAGACGCGGGACTGGGCGGGCGTAAGGCGGAAGGGCAGGTTCTCGATGACCTCCTCCGTCTCCCACAGGGCTTTCATGGGGAACTCGTTCTTCTGTTCCTCGCTGTTGGATTTCATCAGGCGGATCGAGAGGATAAACAGGAAGAACTCGTCGAACACGAGCCTTCTCCTGGCCTCCTCCATCTGCCGCGCGTCCGCGGGGAAATGAATGGCTCTGACGGCGAATTTCTCATCCATCAGGCCGCAGAGCCTGACCAGGCTTTCCGGCAGATACTCCTCCCCCGCCCGCGTGTCCGACTCCAGGGCGGCGCTGACCGCTTTCGCGAAGGTTTTTCCCGTCAGCCCCTTCGTCAGGCCGTACACCGGGACCAGCGTATTTTCGAGAAGGCCGTATTTGTCTTCCGCGAACACGGCCGGATGGTCGATGACCGTCCCGCCCCGTCTTTCGCGGGCCGTACCCCGGAAGATATAGCAGGCGCCCTTTTTCAGCATAGGCGCGATAAACGGGGCGTTGAACCAGGTGAGCCGCACGCTGCCCGTGGGATCGGAGATCACCGTCGTCGTGATGTGGACGCGCCCGGCCCTCCGCACCGCCACGGGGCCCGTGATCACGCCCCGCACGGCGGCCCTGGCGCCCGGCCGCACTTCGCCGGCGGAGCAGGGCCTTTCGTAGGCGTCGTAGCCCACCGGATACGCGCGGATGAGTCCGTCCGTATCCGTGATGCCGATTTTTTCAAAGAGGGCAGCGGTCTTCGGACCGATGCCTTTTAATTCCGTCAGCTTCATTTCCGCTCAAATTAAGAGACGCACCGCCCGTGCCGGGGCACGGAAGCGATGCGCGTGTGTTTCATTCAACAGAGAGAATGCAGTAGTAGATCGGCTGGCCGCCGTAGTTCGGCTCCACGTCGCAGTCCGGGAAAAGCTCTTCCACTTCGGAGCAGAGCGCCTCCGTGTCTTCCTCTGAGAAATCGGAGCCGTTGTAGATACTGATCAGCTCTGCGTCTTCCGTCACGGTCTTTGTGAGCGCTTCCACCGCGACCTTTCTGATCTCGCTGCCCACCGCGACGATGCCGTCGTCCCCGATGGCCATGATGTCGCCGACGTGGATCTCAAAGCCGTCCAGCTTCGTGTCCCGCACCGCGTAGGTGATCTCGATGGTCCTGACGCCGGAGATTTCCTCCGTCATCGCCTCGAGGTTCTCCTCCGGCGTCCGCTCCTCGGAGAAATTGATCATCGCCGTGATTCCCTGGGGAACCGTCTTTGTCGGGACGACGATCACACGACAGTCGCCGACAAGGTCCCGGGCCTGGTTCGCGGCCAGGATGATGTTCTTGTTGTTGGGGAGGATGTACACGTTCTCCGCGTGGGCCTCGCGCACCGCCCGGACGATGTCGTCCGTGCTGGGATTCATGGTCTGGCCGCCCTCTATCAGGGAGTCCACGCCGAGGCCCCGGAAGATCTCGCTCATTCCGTCGCCGATCGTCACGGAGATAAAGGCGTTCTTCTTTCTCGGCGCCTCCTCCGCGGCCCGGGCTTCCTTCTCTCTGGCCGCGCGCATCTCGGACTCCTTGAAGAGCTTCTCCTGGTGCTCAATGCGCATGTTGTCGATCTTCATGCGGCAGAGATTTCCGTATTCGAGTCCCTTCTCGAAGGCGAGACCGGGATGGTTCGTGTGTACGTGGATCTTCACGATCTCGTCGTCCGCCACGAGGACGAGGCTGTCGCCCAGAGAGAGAAGGTATTCCTTCATCTTCTCTTCGTCCTCCTCGGTAAAGGGCTTTTCGAGGTTCACGATAAATTCCGTGCAGTAGCCGAACTTGATGTCGTCCGTGCTGATCGTGCCGCGGCCCTCGGCGGCCGGCTCCGCGGTCCTGACCTCCGGCGTCTCGAAGGAGAGATCCAGCTCCTTGCCCTCAAAGGCGTCGATGCACCCCTCGAGGACCGTGATCAGTCCTTCTCCGCCGGAGTCAACGACGCCGGCTTCCTTCAGCACCGGGAGCATCTCGGGCGTCCGGTCCAGCGTCTCCCTGCCTTCCTGCAGAACCGCCGCGAAGAACGCGCTGAGATCTTCGGTTTCGCCGCAGATCCCGGCGGCTTTGACAGACATGGCCTTGGCCACCGTCAGGATGGTTCCTTCCTTCGGCTTCATGACGGCCTTGTAGGCCGTCTCCACCGCTTTTTCCATCGCCTTCGCGATCAGAGGGGCGTCAAGCGCCTCCTCGTCGCGGATGGTCTTGGTAAATCCGCGGAAGAGCTGGGAGAGAATGACGCCGGAATTTCCGCGGGCGCCCCGGAGAGAGCCTCCGGAGATCGCCTTCGAGAGATCCTCAATCGTCGCGCCGTCCCCGAGGGAATTAACCTCGCCCGCGGCCGCCATGATCGTCAGCGTCATGTTCGTGCCGGTGTCCCCGTCCGGAACGGGGAACACGTTCAGCTGATTGATCCATTCCTTTTTCAGTTCAAGATTCTTCGCGCCGGCAAGAAACATCCTGCGCAGCATATCCGCATCGATTACTTTTGCAGCCAATTTCCGATTCCTCCCGTCAGTCGATCACCCGTATGCCTTCTACGAGCACATCGATTTTTTCAACGCTGAGTCCAGTGAACTGTTCAACCTTGTATTCGACCGCCTCGATCAGATTTTCGGTGACCGCCAGAATGCTCACACCATAGGCAACGATACAGTGAATTGTCAGCGATATTTTATTGTCGTTCATTTTTACGTTAATTCCGTACTTCAGGCTGTCTCTGCGCAGCAGATGGACAAGTCCGTCCTTCATGCTGTATGCCGCCATCCCGACGATGCCGAAGCACCCGACCGCCACGCTGCCCGTATAGGTAGCGATGACATCCGCATCGACGAGGATGCTGCCGTACTCGGAATTCAGATGACCCTTCATATTTACCCTCCGTCACCGGCCGCCCGCGGATCCTGCCGCCGGCCGGCGTACAACCATTGTAACGCAAAACTCACAATATTATAACCTTTTTGCGAAGAAAAGAAAAGATAAAAGAAATTCCGCGGAGAGCACAAAAAAAGCACCCCGGAATCGCTTCCGGAATGCTCCTTGAGTCTCTGGTAAGACAGAGCCGGCTTCCGTCGTCAGGCGCGCTCGACGCGTCCCGACTTCAGGCACTGCGCGCAGACGTAGACGTGCTGCGGCGTTCCGTTGACTTTCACTTTGACCCTTCTGATATTGGCTTTCCACATTCTGTTGGATCTTCTATGAGAATGGCTCACATTATTTCCAAAGTGTGCGCCTTTTCCGCAAACGGAGCAAACTGCCATCGGTAAACACCTCCTTGCAAGATAAGTAAGCTCATCCCGAGCCCGAACATGGCTATTCTATCAGATGACCGTCATGAATGCAAGAGTTTTTTTGAAAAGAAAACCGTCACTCTTCGGCTTCCTTCTCCTCCTCTTCTTTTCCTCCGGTGAACTTGTTGACCATGTCCGGGACCATGTCCAGAATCTTGGAGAGGCCGTCCTGGCTCTTCACGTTCACAAGCTTGGTGGTCCCGTTGGAGATCACCAGCACCGCGGTGGGAGACATCTTTCCTCCGATGGCGCCGCCCGCGTTGGGCGTTTCCCTGTCATTCTTCCCGACGGCGCCGGCCCCGACGCCGAAGGAGACGTCCATCAGCGGGAGAATGACGGTATTTCCGACATGGATCGCCTCCCCGACGACCGTCTTGGACGAGATGAAGCCCTCCATTCCGTCGAAAAGCGTCTGAACCGTATTCTGAAAATCCCTGTTTTCCGCCATTACTCCGATACCTCCTTGTCGCGGTTCTTGATGAAATGATAACAGTACCTCACGTTCCGGTCAAGAACGACCGGAACCAGCGCGATCAGGACGCGCATCAGGATCACCCGGCCTGTGGCCTGCAGGCGTCCCGCAAATCTCTGCTCCGTGAAGACGGGCGTCAGGACGAGGCTGTCCCCGTACGACGGCCGGAGCGCCCAGGCGATGCCTGCCGCCTCCCCCGTGAGAGCGGGGTCGTCAAAGCCGAATTCGGCCCGGCCCGACACGCGTCTCGGCCGGACGTGCCCAAGGAGCGTGAAGGCCGTTCTCTTAAGCCGCAGGACAGCAAGACCTGTCCGGCTGTCCGTCAGGAAATCCGTCCACTTCGAGATCCGGCGGCACAGCGCCGCCGCGGCGGCGAGCTTCTCCTTCAGTTTTCCCGCCGCTTTTGCCGGCGCGCCAGCGATCCGGAAGGCGGCGTTGAAAACAGCCGCCCCCGCCCGGTTCATCAGGCGGCGGATCCGCAGAAGCGCTCTGGCGGCGAGGCTGATTCTCCTCTGTCTCCGTCGCTGCTTCCGGGCTACCCGGTTCCCGGGCTTCGGCTCCGGCATGTCCTCTTTGACGTCCTCTGCCTTCCGCGCTTCAGCCGCATCCCGGCGCTCCTTTTTCCTCTCGAGCGCCTCCCGTCTCAGCTGCTCGTACCGCCCCGGATCCCTCTTTCTGATCTTCTCCAGGCGTTTCTTTTTTTCCTTCTTCCGTTTTTCCCGTTTTTTCCGTCTCAGCTTCTCCAGCAGCTCGGCCGGGGATACGCCGAAGATCCAAAGCTTCGCCCCCGTGCTGTTCCCGTCTTCTTCTTTCCTGAAGAAAAACGACAGCCGCACCGCCCGGAACAGCCACGTCACGGAACCGTCCGCGGCGAGGCTCCCGCCGCTGTCCCCGTCGGCGGCCGCCGAATAGCGGAACGGGACCAGCAGGATGAGAAGAATCAGAACGAGAAGAACGAGAAGCAAGATCAGAAGTATCCTCCCGATCACCGAAAGGACCGTCAGTAGTACTGCCATTGCTTTCTCCTGCCCGATTCTGTCACATGGATTTCTCTGTCAGCCATTCGCGGATTCTGACGTCTCCCGTCTGCCGGACGCAGTCGCCGGCGATGGCCGTCACCAGCCTCAGGGCCTCCTTCCTGCCGGAGGCGACCCCCACGATCATGGGAAGTCTCTCCCTCAGAAAAGACTGGGTCAGAAGGCCGCTCGGTATGATATCAAGCTCGTCCGTGCCGTTTGAGGCGAGGGTGATCAGATAGTGGCCGACGTCCGTCCTGCCCGCATCGAGCCTTTTTCGTATCCGGCCAGCGTACCGGCCGGTGCTGTCACCGATATACAGCGGTTCGTACCATGAAAGCATGCGGTTCCCTCCCTGCCGGGTCAGAACGTTCCCGGAACGGCCCCGCGCAGGGGCGTAAAAGTCCGCCGCGGACGTCCCGGCGCGGACGCGCGTTCCGCTCATTGTCAGTAGTAATAGCTGTCGAGGATCTCCTCCGCGATGGGCACCGCGGTGGAGCTTCCGGCGCCGCCGTTCTCGGCGAGAACGGCGATGATCAGATCCGGATCGTCCGGATTCGTGAAGCCCACAAACCAGGAGTGGGTGCCGATGGAGCCGTCGCTCTTGTAGTACTCGGCGGATCCCGTCTTGCCGGCTGCCTCGTAGACCCGGCCGGAAAGAGCGCTCGCGGTTCCTCCGCTGACCACCTGCTTCATCAGGGCGGTCAGCTCCGCCGCCTCCTCCTCCGTCATGATCCGGCGGTACCGGGAGGGGGAATTCCGGCTGATCACGTGCCCCTGGTTGTTCTCCACATGGTCGATCAGGTACGGCGACATGACCACTCCCTTGTTGGCGATGGCGGAGCAGATCAGCGCCATGTGGTAGGGCGTCGTGAGCGTTTTCCCCTGCCCGAAGGCCGTCTGCACAAGATCCACGTCGTCCGCCGGGACCTCCAGCTGCCATCTGGGACGCGACGCGTTGAGCTCACAGGGAAGAGATTCCCCGAACATCATGTCCTTCGCGGTGGACGTAAGGCGGGAGGCGCCGAGCTTCAGGCCGATCTCCGAGAAGGCGGTGTTGCAGCTGTGGGCGAAGGCGCCGGCGAAATCCTCAAGCCCGTGGGAGGCTCCCTGATAGCAGTGGACGACGGAATCCCCGACCTCGAACTCGCCCGTGCAGTCATACTCGAAGCCGGAGAAGGTGTTGTAGGCCCTGAAGTAGGACAGGGCCGTCACGATCTTGAACGTGGATCCGGGGGGATAGAGCCCCTGGGTCGCCCGGTTCAGCAGCTGGCTGTTGGAGGAATCCGAGACCATCTCGTCCCACACGGAGGCGAGCGTGTTGGGATCGAAGTCCGGCTTCGACACCATCGCCCGCACGGCGCCCGTCTTCGCGTCGAGGACGACCACCGCCCCGCGGTAGTCCCCGAGGGCGTAGTAGCAGGTCTCCTGAAGAGACGCGTTCAGCGTCGTCACCACCGTATCCCCCGGATTCTTCTTTTTCCGGAACTCGTTGATGATCTGGTCGATGATATTGTTGTGGGCGGTCAGAAGCTGGTAGTTGGCGATCGATTCCAGACCGCTCTTTCCGTGGGTGGAAAAGCCGACGGTGTGGGCAAATATATTGGCGTAGGGGTAGACCCGCTCCTCGGTGCCGCCCTCGTAGACGTTGGTCTTCGCCAGCGTGCTGCCGTCGATGGAGACGATGGGACCCCGGATCACCCGGTCCGCCTGAGAATTCTGTCTCTTGTTGTAGGGGCTGTTGAGGATTCTGTCCTTCTCAAAGAGATTGAAACAGACGAGATGCCCCATCAGAAGAAGGAATAACAGGATGAACGCCGCGGAGATGAACAGAAACGGCCCGTTCCGTCTGCGGCGCTTCCGCGCGAAGAGTCCCTCCCCTTCGTCCTCCGCGTCCTCGTCGTCGTCCGTGTCCTCGTCATCCCCGTCGTCCGGACCGGCGGCGCCGGGTTCATCCCCGCCGAACTCATCGTCGTCTCCTTCGGAAAAGACGCCGTCCCCGTCGAAAAAGGCATCGTCCTCGTCGGAAAAGGCGTCGTCCTCGTCGTACGGTTCCCCGTCGGTGTAGATGACGGAGCCTATGCCCGCGTCCTCCATGCCCGGATAGATCAGCGGCCCGCTCTCTCCCGTGGCGCGCGAAGGTCCCGCGGAGCGCCCGGGCTCACCGGACTTCTTCCGCTTCCCTGCCGTATTCGGTTCCGGATTCCTGCGATTTCTCAAGTGCTTCCTCTCCTTCGTCCTCGCGAAGTATGTAGAGTCCCTGAATGATGGCCAGCATGATGATCGTGCTGATCACCGAGCTGCCGCCGTAGCTGACCAGGGGCAGCGTGATGCCGGTCATCGGAATAAACTTTGTGACGCCGCCCACCGTCAGGAAGACCTGGAAGGCGTATTCCGTCCCGAGACCGATGGAGACCAGGCGGTAGAAACGGTTCCGGATCGTCATCGAGATCGTCACGATGAGAAGGTACATGCTCATGCATACCAGCAGCAGGCTGATCCCGAACACCGCTCCGAACTCCTCACAGATCGCGGCAAAGATGAAGTCCTTCGCCGCGACGGGAATCGTCTCAGGGCTTCCGCCGTAGAGTCCCGTGCCGAACCAGCCTCCCGCGCCGATGGCGAACAGGCCCTGTACGATCTGATAGCCCGAGGTGTCGTAGACGGCGAAGGGATTTTTCCAGGCCGTCACCCTCTGCCTCACGTGGGCAAACAGATGATAGGCGGCCACGGAGGCCGCGGCTCCTCCCGCCAGTCCGGCGACGGGCCACCGCACGTCCCTCGTGGCGACGTAGACGACCACCACATAGGTCACGAAAAACACCAGCGCGGTGCCCAGGTCCGTCGACAGCACCAAAATCACGACGTGAAGGGCCGCGACGGCCGTCGCGAGGCAGACGCTCCTGAAGGACGTGTCGCGGCGCAGCCTGGAGGCCAGATAGAACACAAAGGTGATCTTCACCAGCTCCGAAAACTGGATGGTGATCCCGCCGACGGAGATGGACAGCTTGGCGCCGCCGCTCATTCTGGCGAGGGCGAGAACCCCCAGCAGCAGCACGATTCCCGCGGCGGCGTACAGGACCCTCAGCTTCGCGAGGGCCTTGAGCTTGCGGATGATCACGGGTATCACGAAGGCGGCGACCGTCCCCGCGGCCGCGATCATGAACTGCTTCAGGGCCTGGTCCGGATTGATGCGCGCGATCATGATGAAGCCGACGCTCATCAGCATCAGCATATTGTTGACGAGAAGCATGGACGAGCGGGGATAGATCAGCCGGTACAGCACGAGGGTGATGCCGTAGTAGATGTACAGGCTGACCATGAGAAGCGCAGTAAAGACGCTCCTGTCATTCAGCAGAATAATCAGAAAGCCGAGAGAGATCATCAGATAGATGATCCGGATCTGGCGCCCCAGAACGCGCTTCTTCTTTTCTTCGTCCCGCCGCGTGACGTACGTGTAATCCCCGACGGCAAAAAGAACCATCATCAGGATAAACAGGTACTTCGCGAGCTGTGTCAGTATATGCATGCGCCGCTATTCGACTCCTCTGAGAAAATGTCCCTTCGTCCAGGTGCCCTGCGGCACCGGCCTGCCCTCTCTGACCGCTCCTTCCGCGATCTTCAGGATGCGGGCCGTCTCCTCCCGGCTTTCGCCGGTGAACTGCAGCCGGACGCGGCCAAAGCCCATCCGGCGGATCGTCTCCGTCTCCTGCAGCAGCATGAGGGGGAGGCTGTTCCGCACTATATTATAGCAGAAAACACAGTCACATTTTACCGGAAATTTCATGCCCATGCGGTCCGTCAGCGTAAAGCTGTCATTTCCGCGGGTGCAGCGGTCCGTCGTCTTCTTCAGGCACTGGACCGTGATCATCAGCGGAAGGTATCCGTAGACGATCAGATCGCTCCCGGAATTGTCCCTCCGGAAGAGCTCCCTCCGGTTGAGCTCCACGGGCGCCGTGTCGCCGGCGATGCCCGCGTCCCGTAGGAAAGCGGCCGCTTCGCGGTTAAAGGTATACAGGCCGGCATCCGCCTTCACCAGGCGGGCCAGCC
The DNA here is from genome assembly GCA_045114695.1 of Lachnospiraceae bacterium. Classification (GTDB taxonomy): domain Bacteria; phylum Bacillota; class Clostridia; order Lachnospirales; family Lachnospiraceae; genus Chordicoccus. The sequence continues at coordinate 250,786 of JBGUKX010000028.1, forward strand.
CCCTGTTGATAAAGTACGAAGCGGTATCGATGTTCCTCGCCAGAAAGCCGGAGAGGCCGTTCTTCTCCAGCTCCCCGGCGTGCTCCTTCAGCGCCTCCGCCGGATTGCCCGCCCGGTCGATATAGGGGAGAGCGATGAAGGCCTGCCGGCCGGCGTCCGTGACGGAGCGGATCAGCTTCACCGCGGAGGAGACAGGCTCTCCCCGGGCGATGATCATGGAACTCTCCAGGCAGATCTCCTCCACCGCCGGCGAAGCCAGGGCGGCGGCAAGCTGATCCGGCTCCGAGACCAGCGCCTGGATCCGCAGGCGTCCGCCGGCGGATGCCTGCCCGGCGCCCTTCTTTTTTTCTTCGCTCCCGGCGGGCTCCGGGGAAACCTCTCCATCCCGGAGGCAGCCCTTCAGGAGCGCCTCGCGAAGTCCGGCGGTCCCGGCCCGGCGCAGCACATTGAGCTCCTTCACCGGCAGAAAGCTCTGCCCGTCCGTCTCCACGGTGATCTCCCGGAGTTCAAAATCCGTGTCTCCCACCCGGCTCAGCTGCTCCCGGATCCGCTCCTCCGTCAGGGCGCTGTTTCTCGCCCGCTGGACCTCGCCTCCGGATACCCGGTATTCGGCGCATCCGGAGGAAAAGACCGCGGAGACCGGCTCTCCTGTCCGCACCACGGCCCTCACGGTGAGGGGCACCTTTCTCTCGCGCTCCATATAGCGCTCCCTCATCTTCTCATAGAGCGAATGGCGGGCCGCGGTCTCCTGATCCGTCAGCTCGTGCTTGACGCAGGCCATCATCTCCGGGCCGTTTCTCCGGTGAAAATAGCCGTCCGTGAAGCCGCTTCGGTTGTAGAGATCGTAGAGGATTCTTCGGTCGGCCGCGTCCGCTTTTCCCGCGCGGCCGTCCCGGGCCATCCTGTCGAGATATTTCCGGTAGACCGACACGACCCCCGCCGCGTACTCCGGCTTCTTCATGCGGCCCTCGATCTTGAGGGACGCGATCCCGCAGGAGGCCAGCTCGTCCAGCAGGTCGACGGCGCACAGATCCTTCGGACTCAGATAATGCCGCGCGTCCTTTCTCTCCACGATGGAGGTGCTCCCGTCAAAGTCGCGGTTGTTCAGGAGATAGAGAAGCCGGCAGGGCTGGGCGCACCTGCCCCGGTTGCCGCTTCGTCCTCCGATCATGCTGGAATAGAGGCACTGTCCCGAATAGCAGCAGCAGAGGGCTCCGTGGATGAAGGTCTCGACCTCGAGTCCCGTCTCCTCCATGATCGCGGTCAGCTCGGCGAGGGACAGCTCCCGGGCGGGAACCACCCGCGTCACGCCGCATTTCTTAAGGAAGCGGGCGCTCTCGGGTCCCGTCACCGTCATCTGGGTGCTGGCGTGAAGGGGCATGTCCGGGAAATACCGGTGCAGGGCCGCGAGAACGCCGAAATCCTGTACCAGGACCGCGTCGACGCCGTGCCTGTAATACGGCAGCAGGTAGTCGTACAGTCCGGTCATCTCCTCGTCCTTGAGCAGCGTGTTGACCGTCAGATAGACCTTGACGCCGCGGAGATGGGCGTAGTCGATCGCGTCGAGCAGCTCCGACTCGTCGGGGTTGTCGGCGTAGGCGCGCGCGCCGAACCGGGTCCCGCCGATGTAGACGGCGTCGGCTCCCGCGGAAATGACGGCTCTGAGGGCCTCCACCGAGCCCGCCGGGGCGAGAAGCTCCGGTATCCTGATGCTTCTGTCTGTATTCTGTCCCATACTATGCAAAAGGTGATTACCCTCCGGCAATCACCTGATCCTTTCTTATCGTTTCTGGCCGTTCGACCGCTTCATGTTGTCCATCATGACCTGCAGGCTGACAAGCTCCTGGCGGAGATTGTACAGCTCCTTGTCCTTGCGCTCGATCTCCTCCTCGAGCTCTCCCGCCCGGTCCCTGGCCTTGAAATAGTCGTCCGCGACGTTGAGGGAAAGCAGCGTATTCTTCATGTCGGAAGTCATCCGCCGCCAGCTCTTGAGCTCGCTGAGCTCACTGATTCTGTGATTCAGATAGAGGGCCACTTTTTCAAGATACTCTTCGCTTTCATATCCGCTGAGACGGGTGACCTTGCCGCCGATCAGGACCTGAACCGTGTTCTTTTCAGCCATGAACGCCTCCGATTCCGTATTGATCTACTTACGTGCTGTATGTCTTATTATAACTGAAATCGTGCAAACTTCAAGGTATTTATGAGGCCGGGAAGTCGTAGCCCAGGTGCTCGTAGGCGGCGGCCGTCGCGACGCGTCCCCGCGGCGTCCTGGTGATAAAGCCCGTCTTGAGAAGATAGGGCTCGTAGACGTCCTCGATGGTGCCGGCGTCCTCTCCCAGGGACGAGGCCAGTGTCTCAAGTCCGACGGGACCGCCGCCGAAATTCCGGATCATCAGCTCGAGAATGCTCCGGTCCAGCTTCTCCAGGCCGAACTGGTCGACCTCGAGCAGGTCCAGGGCGTCGGCGGCGACGCGGCTTGTGATGGTGCCGTCGTACCGGACCATCGCGAAGTCCCTGACGCGCTTCAGGAGGCGGTTCGCCAGCCGCGGCGTCCCCCGCGATCTTCGCGCGAGCTCCGCCGCCCCGCGGTCGTCGATCCGGACGCCCAGCTTCTCCGCCGTTCTCTGGATGATGGCCTTGAGCTCCTCCACGGAGTAGTACTCCAGGTGCCCGATGACGCCGAAGCGGTCGCGCAGCGGGGCCGAGAGCATCCCGGGCCGCGTCGTCGCGCCGACCAGCGTAAACTTCGGGAGGTCGAGACGGATCGAACGCGCCGTCGCGCCCTTGCCGATCAGGATGTCGATGGCGTAATCCTCCATCGCGGGATAGAGGACCTCCTCCACCTGCCGGTTCAGCCGGTGGATCTCATCGACGAAGAGGATGTCGCCCTCCTGCAGGTTGTTGAGAATCGCCGCGATCTCCCCCGGCTTCTCGATGGCCGGGCCGCTGGTCACCTTGATGCTGCTGCCCATCTCGTTGGCAATGATGCCGGCGAGAGTGGTCTTGCCCAGCCCGGGAGGCCCGTAAAACAGGACGTGATCCAGCGCGTCGCCTCTCATCCTGGCGGCGTCGATATAGACCTTCAGATTCTGCTTGGTCTTCTCCTGTCCGATGTAGTCGTCCAGCCGCTGGGGCCGGATGGAATCCGACGCGAGGAGGCGGTCCTCCCTCGTCTCTTCCGTTCCTGTGACAATCTGTCTGGCCATGGGTCACATCCTCTCATATCATCTCGCGCAGCGCGGCGCGGATCAGAGACTCCACGTCCTCCGCCGCGCCCTTCGCGGCGGCGCTTCTGACGGCCTTCAGGGCTTCCGTGCCGGTATAGCCGAGGGACGTCAGGGCAAGAACCGCCTCATTTTCAGGGGTGCCGGCGCCGGCGTCCGTCTCCTCCGCGTGCCGGACCTTCGCGTCGAAGGCCTCCTGCAGATCCAGCTTGTCCTTCAGCTCGATGATGACCTTCTGGGCCGTCTTCTTTCCGATGCCGGGGGCCTTCGCGATGCCGGCGGCGTCCTCCGAGAGCACGGCGAAGCGGATGTCGTCGGCGCTCATCACCGACAGGATCGCCAGGGCGCCCTTGGGGCCGATTCCGCTGACGCCCAGCAGCATGCGGTAGATGCCCAGATCGTCCCTGGTCAGGAAGCCGAACAGCTGCATCGCGTCTTCCCGCACGGAAAAATGGGTGTAGAGCGTGCACATGTCCCCGGTCCTCAGCTTGTCCCTCACGGAGGAGGGAACGAAGATCCTGTAGCCGATCCCCTGGTTGTCGAGAACCACGCTCTCCTCTCCGACGTATTCCACGGTTCCTCTGATATATGCGTACATCTGGCTTGTCTCTCCTTACAATGGCCGGGCGCCGCGGATCAGGGGAAAACGCTTCATCACGGCTTCCGCCAGAAGTCCCGTGACGCAGCCCGCCCCGCAGCCCGCCAGAAGCAGGACCGGCAGGTAATCCCAGAAGGGAATCCCCGGCACCAGCAGGCAGGCCGTGATCAGCTGTCCCGTGTTGTGGGCCGCTCCGCCGGCGGCGCTGACGCCGGCGGCGGAGAACCGCCCCGTCCGCTTCAGGCACGCCATCGCCGCGATGGCCAGGGCCGTGCCGCTCAGCGAATAGATGATGCTGAACAGATTGCCGAAAAGAAATCCGATCGCCGCGATCCGCACCACCGACACCAGGGCCGCTTCTCCCGCGGAAAAGGCGTACAGGACGAAGACGATCACGATATTGCAGAATCCGGGCTTAAATCCCGGTATCCCGATCGAGACCGGCAGCACGGCCTCCACGTAGCCCATCAGGATGGCAAGGGCGGACATCAGACCGAGATATGCGGTTTTTTCGGCGGCGTTTTTCTTCATCTGAAATGCTCCGGAATACACCTCCCGCGGGCAGGACCCGCGGCTTACTCCGAAGGTCCCAAGGACCGGTCATCCGGCGACCGTGTCCGGAACCTCGCCGTCCTCCCCGCCGGTCGTTTTCAGTATGACGCGGTTCGGAAGACAGACGACGGTGCCGCCGCCGCGTCCGATGGCGCCTGACTGCACGCAGGAGCGGTCGGGGCAGTCCGCCTCCGTCATGCGGACCTTTCCGTCCCGTATCTCGCAGACGTTGGTCTCCCCGATGCGGATCTCCCGGTCCTCGTCGAGGGGATAGGTTCCGTAAAGCGCCCCGTCGACGGTGATCGTGAGCACCGAGGACGTCTCTCCCCTGCCCGCGTGGCGGACCAGAAGGATCAGCAGCGCGGCGGCGCAGATCGAGGCGATCAGCAGGACGTCCGCGCGCCTCATGCCGGATTCCCTCCGGCATCTCTCAGGACGCCGTCGCCGCCCACATAGTACAGCTCCGCCTCGACGCCGGCGGCCTCCAGCAGCGGCCCGGCTTCCTCCGTCCCCGTCAGGATCACGCAGGTGGCCAGGGCGTCGCAGGCCGCGTCGTCTGTGCCGATCAGCGTCACCTGGGTGACGTCGGTCTCCGACGGATATCCCGTCCGCGGATCGATGATATGGTGGTACGAGACCCCGTCCTGTTCGAAATACCGCTCATAGGTCCCCGACGTGATGACGCAGCAGTCGGCCGCGTCCACGACGGTGAGCAGCTCGCCCCTTCCGGCGAAAGGCTTCTGGATCCCCACCTTCCAGGGCTTTTTCCCTTTTTTGAATCCCAGCGCGCTGACGTTTCCGCCGAGATTGACCAGGGCGGAGGTGCAGCCCTCCTCCCTCAGCAGACGGCAGAGGGCGGCAGAGATGTATCCCTTGGCGATGCCGCCCAGATCGATCATGGTGTCATCGGAATCAAAGGTAAGCTCGTTTCCCTCCAGATGCACCTTCCAGTAATCGACCTTTTCGAGGGCGGACGCGATCTCCTCCGCGTCGGGAACCGACGGGCTCTCCGCGTGGAAATCCCAGAGGGAGGACACGGGATAGATGGTGATGTCAAAACGGCCGTCCGTGAGCTCGCAGTATTTCAGCGCCGCCGCGAGACAGTCCCGCAGGTCGTCGGAGACAGTCAGCGTCCGGGACGTCCTGTGATTGACGGCGTACAGCTCGCTGTCCTCGTCCTCGGCGGAGAACACCAGCTCCAGACGGCGGCAGAGATCGAAGCACCGGTCGAGAAGCGCCTCGCCGTTTTTCGCGTTGACCCGGATGTCGACGGTGGTGTCAAAGAAAAAGCCGCTGCGCTCGGCCGCCTCTGCCCCCGCCGCCGTCATGAACAGCAGCAGAAACAAAGAGAAGATCCGCGCGGCGCGGCGAAGGCCCAGATGTGATGTCATCCCGCATTACTCTCCCGGTACTGTCAGGCCGCCCGCGGGTCCGTCTGCGTGCGGACAGCACAGGATCCGCGCGCCGTCGGCGGCGCGGCCGGACGGAAATGTTCGAAACATAAAAACACTGTCATTATACATCAGACGGGAATCGGAAGCAATCCCGGCGCGGGCAGCCCGGGGTCTGCCGGCGGACAGGAAGGCCGCCGGCCGCAACCCAGGCGCGGGCAGCACAGGGACGTCCGGCGGGCAGGAAGGCTTTCGGCCGCAATCCCAACGCGGGCAGCCCGGGGGCGGTTGGCGGACAGGAAGGCCGGTTGACATTTCTGATATAATACAGGGAGACTAACCGGTAATCCTTCCGTCAGGAGAAAGGGACGACGATGAAAACAGAACGGCTGACCTTCGAGAAAACCCCTCTCACCGATCATCTCGGCGGAGACGAATGCATTCTGGACATCACGGCCTCCGGCCGGTACTGGAGGACCAGCCATCTGGAGATGGTTTCGCTTCTTTCCGGGACGACGGAGAAGCGCACTCTGCCGGAAAAGGAGGCGGACGAGTATGAGATGCTGGCAGCGCTCTCGGAGGACCTGGCCCCGTTCCGCAGAATCATCACATTCAACGGAAGGGCCTTCGACATCCCTCATCTCACGCATAAGTTCGCCGCCTACGGCATGCCGGATCCCCTGACCGGCCGGGAGATCCGGGACCTCTACTCCGAGTACCGGCATATCGCTTCCTTCTTAAGTCTCCCCTCCCGGAGGCTCTTCGACTACGCCGCTTTTTTCGGAAGGCAGGAGGCGGCCCGCCGCTCGGACGCCCAGAACACGCTGGTCATTCTGTCCTTTGACGCCCTGACGGATCTTCTCGGAGGAAATTTCGTCCTCGCGGACGCCTCCGGCGATCTGATCCGGGAGACGGTGGTCTATACCCTTCTCACGGAAAAAGCCTTCCCCTCCCGCCTGGCGGTCCACGACGAGGTGTACCATCTCGCCTATGAGGGGCGCGAGGCGCAGCTGGCGGTTCACCTGCGGGACGGAAAGATCCGCTGCTACCACACGGACACGGAAAACTATGATTATCTGCCTCTGGAGGGGTACTCCATCCACCGCTCCATGTCCGTCTACGTCGACAAAACGCGCAAAGAAAAAGCAGTTCGTGAGAACTGCTTTCACCTTGCTGCCTATTCAGATGCGTTCCTGCATGACCGGGACCTGATGCTCCGCTATATACGGTCGGCCCTGGACTATCTGGGAACGCGCTGAGAAGATCAGACCTCCTCGGCCGGCTCTTCCGCGGGGACTTCCTCGGCGGGGGCCTCGGTTACCTCGGGCGCCGGAGCCGACGGCTCCGTCTCGAGAACCTTCATGGAAAGGGAGATCTTGCGGTCTTCCGCGTTGAAATCAACGACCTTCGCCTCGATCTCCTGGCCGACGGAAAGAACGTCGCTCGGCTTGTCGACATGGTTCCTGGAAATCTGGGAGACATGAAGCAGAGCGTCAACGCCCGGAAGAAGCTCGACGAAAGCGCCGAAATCCGTCATGCGGGCCACTTTGCCTCTGACGATCGTTCCTGCCGCGAATTTCTCGGACGCCTCGATCCACGGATTGTTCTCTGGGAACTTGAGGGAAAGAGCGATCTTGTCGTCCCTGATATCCTTGATCAGGACGTCAAGCTGGTCGCCGACGTGGAAATTCTTGTGCGGATTCTCCACACGGCCCCAGGACATCTCGGAGATGTGAAGCAGGCCGTCCGCGCCGCCGAGGTCGACGAAAGCGCCGAAATCCGTGACGTTCTTGACGGTGCCCTGAACCACATCGCCGACCTGGATTCTGGAGAACAGCTCCTTCGCGGCCTCGGCCTTTCTCTCCGCGATCAGATGACGGCGGTCGCCGATGATCCTTCTTCTCTTCGGATTGAACTCCGTGATCCTGAACTCGATCTCCTGTCCGTCGTACTTTGTGAGATCCTTCTCATATACGTCGGATACAAGGCTGGCCGGAATGAATACCCTGGTGTCCTCGACGAGAACGGTGAGACCGCCGTTGAGAACCTGGGAGACCTTTGCCTTGAGAACTTCATTGTTGAGATGGGCTTCCTCGATGCGCTTGTTGCCCTTCTCCTGCGCGAGACGTCTGTAGGTCAGCGTGACCTGTCCCTCGCCGTCGTTGACCTTGAGGACCTTGACCTCAAGCTTGTCGCCCGGAGCCAGCTTCGTCGTGAGATCGACGTTCTCACTGCTGTACTCTTCCTTTGTGAGTGTACCGTCTGACTTGTAACCGATGTTGAGATAGGCAACATCCGGTTTCACGTCTAGAACAGTGCCTTCAACCACTTCTCCGTTTCTGATTGGCTTGCAGCTTTCAGCAATCATCTGCTCAAAACTCTGTTCTTCTGACATCTAGTGAAACCTCCTGGATAATAATGTTTGGGGTGGAAGCCCCTGCTGTAATACCTACGCAACTATCGGACTTGATTCTGACAGACTCCAAATCTTCGGGTGAGTGTACGAAATAGGTTCGGGGGCAGCGGCTTCGGCAGATATCGACCAGTTTCTGCGTGTTGGAGGAGTTCTTTCCTCCGATCACGATCATCACGTCCGACCTGCCTGCCAGCTCCAGAGCCTCTTCCTGACGTTCTCTTGTAGCGTTGCAAATGGTATTCGTAACTACTACATGATACCCTAAATACTTTATAATTTCAACTAATTCTTGAAATTTATGGAAATTGAAGGTTGTCTGAGCGACAACACAGATTTCTGCGTTTTTTGACAGATTTAATCGCTCTGCTTCCTCCGCGTTCTCGATGACCCGGCACTCGCCCATGGCCCAGCCCCTGATGCCCTGCACCTCGGGGTGGGCGGGATCGCCGATGATCACCACCGGATTTCCCTTCCGGCCGCTCTCGGAGACGATCTCGTGGATCCGGTGAACGAAGGGGCAGGTGGCGTCAATGATCCGGCATCCGCCGGCCTTCAGCTTCTCGTGGAGCTCCCTGGAGATGCCGTGGGAACGGATGATCACCGTCGATCCCTCCGGGATCCTGCGGCCGGTCTCCGCGCAGACGAGGTCCTCGTCGACGATCCGGACGCCGTGCTCCCTGAGGTCGCTGATCACATACTCGTTGTGGATGATCGGCCCGAGGGTGTAGACGCCGCTCCCCTGCTTCTTCGCTTCCCCGTACGCCAGCCCCACCGCCCGCTTCACGCCGAAGCAGAAGCCGGCGCTTCCGGCGACCGTCACCTTCAGCATACAGTTCCGTCTCCGCCGGACGCCTCCCGCGCGAGACGGAGGATCTCGGCCAGGACCTCCTCCGTCGTCATGGAGGAGGAGTCTACGACGACCGCGTCGTCCGCCTTTCTGAGAGGAGACGTCTCCCTCGTCATGTCCCGGAGATCCCTCTCCCGGATATCCTTCTCGATCTCCTGGAGCGCCTCTTCGCCGGGGAGCTCGCCGTCATAGAGCTGCCGCGCTCTCCGCTCCGCCCTCACGCGGGGATCCGCGGTCAGGTAGATCTTGAGTTCGGCATCCGGCAGAACGACGGTGCCGATATCCCTTCCGTCCATGACGACGGGCGTGGAGGCGGCCAGCTTCTGCTGCAGCTCCACCAGCTTCTCCCTCACCTTCGGGCAGGCGGACACGGAGCTCGCCATATTGCCGACTTTTTCGTCGCGCAGAAGGCCCGTGACGTCCTCTCCGCCCAGCAGGACTCTCTGTTCTCCGCCCTCATAGCGGATCGAAATATCCGCCGAGACGCACGCGCGCTCCAGGGCGCCCGTATCCTCCGGAGATACGCCGAGACGGAGCATATGCAGCGCCATCGCGCGGTACATGGCTCCCGTATCGACATAGACGCTTCCCAGTTCCTTCGCGGCCATGACCGCGATCGAGCTTTTTCCGGCTCCGGCCGGCCCGTCGATTGCTATGTTCAAGGCTGTTTCCTCCTTACTGTCTGTGTCAGTCGTCATTCCGTTTCTGTGCGGCTCCGGATGGAGCGGGCGGCCGCGGCGGCGGTGCACCAGGCGATCTGCAGATTGTATCCTCCCGTATAGGCGTCGAGATCCAGCACCTCACCGGCAAAATACAGCCCTTCGACCAGCTTTGACTCCATGCCGGAGGGCACGATTTCCTTTACGGAAACGCCGCCCTTCGTGACCACCGCTTCATTGCAGCCCCTGAGGGCCGTGAGGGTAATCGGGAAATGCTTCGTCACCCGGACCAGATTTCCCCGGTCCGCCTTCGTCAGCTCGCGCATCCGCCGTCCGGGATCCACGCCGGCGATCTGCGGAATCACGGGCTGAAGGCCCGAAGGATAGAGATTTCCCAGGACGTTCTTCAGCTCCCGGGCGGGACTTTCGGCGGCGAGATGCTGAATCCGCCGGTCGAGCATCTCCTCCGTCACGGCGGGCTTGAGATCGATCCACGTCTCGAGCGTTTCCCTGCCGATCATCGGCCCGATTTTCGCGCTGGCCGACAGAACGAGGGGACCCGTGACGCCGAAATGGGTGAACATCATCTCCCCGAAGCCCCGGAAGACTTCCTTCTTCCCTTTCCGGATATGCAGCTCCACGTTCCGCAGGGACAGGCCCTGCATGGCTCTGACATACTCCTCCGCGCAGTTCAGCGGCACAAGGGAGGGCGTAAGCGCCGTCACGTGATGGCCGGCCTCCGCGGCGAAGCGGTACCCGTCGCCCGTCGAGCCCGTGGAGGGGTAGGTGATTCCGCCGGTGGCGACCACCGCGAAATCCGCGGGCAGAACCGATTCCGCGCCGTCCCTGCGGATCTTCACGCCCTTCACCGCTCCGTCCTCCGTCACGATGCCGAGCGCGGACGTCTGGAGGAGCACCTTCACCCGGAGCTCCCTGAGCCGCTTCTTCAGCGTGTCGATCACGTCGACGGACCGGTCCGAGACGGGGAAAGCCCTCCTCCCCCGTTCCACCTTGACGTCAAGCCCCCATGTTTCAAACAGGGCCACGACGTCTTCGGGTGTCATGGCGGAAACGGCGCTGAACAGAAAGCGCGGGTTCGTCACCACGTTTTCAAGAAACTCCCCGGGAGAACACAGGTTGGTAAAATTGCACCGTCCCTTTCCGGTGATAAAGAGTTTCTTCCCGAGCTTCTCGTTTTTTTCGACGATCGTGACGCCGGCGCCCGGACCGGCCGCGAGCGCGGCGCACATCATCCCCGCGGCACCGCCGCCGATGATGACCACATTTTTCTTCTGCAACGGCATCTCCTCCGAAGAAGGCGCGCGTCCCTCTTTCCGGCCGGTCCCCGGTAAGGGCGGACAGCCGGTGAGACGCGGAATGACTTCGCGCGGTCCTCTCCGCAAAACGGCCCGGATCCGTCAGATCAGCGGACCCGGGCATCGTCAGATCATGTTATACCGGTCATACCGGATAGGACTTGTTCTCCAGATCAGCGCTCTTTACGTCAACGCCGGTCTTCTGGGCGTCCCTGTATTTGAAGTAGTCCATGGCGACCTCTGGGAACAGGGCGTAGGTAAGGACGTCCTCATCCTGCTGCTTGTAGGCGGCGATCGCCTTTTCGAATTCCGGAAGACCCGGATCGAGCAGGTCGGCCGGACGGCAGGTGATGGGTTCTTCGTCGCCGATGACCTTCTTCTGGATCTCCGCGTTGAACGGAAGCGTCGACTTTCCGTATCTTCCGAGGAACATATCCTTCGTCTCGGCCGGGACGACCTTGTAGCGCTCGCCCGTGAGCACGTTCATGACCGCCTGGGTTCCGACGATCTGAGAGGACGGCGTGACAAGAGGCGGCTCGCCCATGTCCTCGCGGACCTTCGGGACCTCCTCGAGCACTTCGTAGAACTTGTCTTCCGCGTTCATCTTCTTCAGCTGATCCGTCAGGTTGGAAAGCATTCCGCCCGGGACCTGGTACTGAAGCGTCTTGATGTTGACGCCCATGTTCTTCGGATTCATCAGGCCGTTCTCGAGATACTTCTCGCGGATCGGTCTGAAGTAATCGGCGATCTCGGCCAGCGCCGTCAGATCGAGACCCGTGTCGTAGGGCGTTCCCTGAAGCGCGGCGACCATGACCTCGGTCGCGGGCTGGGAAGTGCCGAGGGCAAACGGGCTCATCGCGCAGTCGAGGATGTCCGCTCCGGCTTCGACGGCCTTCATGTAGGCCATGGAGCCTTCGCCCGACGTGTAGTGGGTGTGCATCTCGATCGGAAGATCCGTCGCTTCCTTGAGGGCCTTGACAAGCTCCGTCGTGGTGTACGGAAGAAGAAGACCCGCCATGTCCTTGATGCAGATGGAGTCCGCGCCCATGGACTCGATGGCCTTGCACTCATTGACCCAGTAGTCGATGGTATAGGCCTTGCCCAGCGTATAGGAAAGAGCCACCTGGGCCTCGCCCTTCTCCTTCTTGGTCGCCTTGACGGCGGTCTCGAGATTGCGGAGATCGTTGAGGCAGTCGAAGATACGGATCACGTCGATGCCGTTGGCGATACTCTTCTGTACGAAGTACTCGACGACGTCGTCCGGATAGGGCTTGTAGCCGAGGATGTTCTGTCCGCGGAAAAGCATCTGCAGCTTCGTGTTCTTGAAGCCCTCGCGGAACTTGCGGAGCCTGTCCCACGGATCCTCGTGAAGGAATCTCAGGGCGGAATCGAAGGTCGCGCCGCCCCAGCACTCCACCGCGCGGAAACCGATCTTGTCAAGCTTATCGACGATCGGAAGCATCTCGTCCGTCGTCATTCGCGTCGCGATCAGACTCTGATGGGCGTCGCGAAGGATTGTCTCAGTAATCTGTACTGGCTTTTTTTTCACATCAGCCATTCTTTTTGTTCCTCCCGTTTATCGAAAAACAGACTTTAGATTCCGTAGATTGCCATGAAGGTTCCGGCCGCAACCGCCGTTCCGATGACGCCCGCGACATTCGGTCCCATCGCGTGCATCAGAAGGAAGTTCGTGGGATCCGCCTCCGCTCCGACTCTCTGCGAGACGCGCGCCGCCATCGGGACGGCGGAGACGCCGGCGGAGCCGATCAGAGGATTGATCCGCCCTTTCGTCACCCGCTTCAGTACCTGACCGAGCACGCATCCTCCCGCGGTGCCGAAGATAAAGGCGATCAGTCCGAGGGCCACGATCTTGAGCGTGCTGGCCTTGAGGAAGGCCTCGGCGCTCGTCGTCGCTCCGACGGAGGTCCCGAGGAAGATGACGACGATGTACATCAGGGCGTTGCTCGCGGTCTCCGTCAGCTGGTGGACCACGCCGGACTCACGGAACAGGTTGCCGAGCATGAGCATGCCGACCAGCGGTGCCGTCGTCGGAAGGATCATGCAGACCACGATCGTGATGATGATCGGGAAGAGGATCTTTTCAAGCTTGGACACGGGACGAAGCTGTCCCATCTTGATCTTGCGGTCCTGCTCCGAAGTGAGAAGCTTCATGACAGGAGGCTGGATGATCGGGACGAGCGACATATAGGAATATGCGGCGACCGCGATCGGCCCCAGCAGCTCCGTCTGGGAGAGCTTGGACGCAAGGAAAATGGAGGTCGGGCCGTCGGCTCCGCCGATGATGGAGATCGCCGCGGCCGCCTTGCCGTTGAAGCCGAAAAGAATCGCCAGGAAATACGCGACATAGATGCCGAGCTGGGCCGCCGCTCCCATGAGGAACGAGATCGGGTTGGCGATCAGCGGTCCGAAATCCGTGAGGGCGCCGACGCCCATGAAGATGAGCGACGGAAGAAGGCTCCACTCGTCCAGCGTGTAGAAGTAGTAGAGCATACCGCCGATGCCGTTCGAGGAATCGGACGGCTTCATCATGATGTCCGGATAGATATTGACGAGCAGCATGCCGAACGCGATCGGAACCAGTAGAAGCGGCTCGTACTCTTTTTTAATTGCCAGATACAGGAACACCAGAGCGACCGCAATCATCACGTAGTTGCCCCACGTGAGATTGAGGAACGCGGTCTGCTGAGCCAGATTTGACAGTGTGTCAACTATACTCATCTGCAGAAGACCTCCGATTATCAGTTGAGGGTTGCAAGAAGCGTTCCGGTTTCAACCTGTTCTCCGACGGATACGTTGATGCTGGCGACCGTTCCGTCCTCCGGAGCGACGACCGGGATTTCCATCTTCATCGACTCGAGGATGATGACCGGATCGCCCGCCTTGAGCGCGGCGCCGACAGATGCCGGAATCTTGAAGACCTTGCCGGGCACGGAGGCCGCGACTTCGATGGAGCCGGCCGGCGCGGAAGCAGCCGCGGGAGCCGGGGCGGGCGCTGCGGCAGGAGCTGCCGGCGCGGGAGCGGGCGCTGCCGCCGGGGCTGCGGGAGCCGTGGCGACGCCTTCTTCAACTGTTACACTGTAAGCGGTTCCGTTGACCGTAATCGTATAGTTCTTCATATTTTTACCTCCCGGCTGCTCTTTCAGCGCCATTTATTATTGTGAAGTCTTCTGATGGAACGTACAACATAGCCCTCGACAGGCTTTTCTTCCGCGGCCGCGATCGCCGCCGCGATCACCGCGACGAGCTCCTGGTTCTTCGCGATGTCAATCTCCTCGGACGGCGCGGCCGCGGGGGCGGCTGCCCTGGCGGGAGCCGGCGCGGAAGCGGACGCGTCCTTCTTCTCCGGGGCCACCTCCGACGCCTTGTTCAGCAGCTTGAAGCAGCTGATGATGAGGGAAAGCAGGATCAGGACCGAGAACACGACGAGAAGTCCCGTCACGGTATTGATGCCGGCCGCCGCCATCTTGCTGCCCAGCGTCTCCTGCGAGTCGTCGGAGTAATCCGCGATCGCCGTGGAGATCGGTCTCAGCGAGCTGTCATAGGTGACGGTCAGGGCCATCTGCCCTTCGTCCTCGCCGGTGAGAATGATTCTTCCGGTGAAGCCGTTGTCCGTCTTGTCGACGAGATCGACCACGGCGTCCGTGACCTTCCCGTGCTTCTCCTCGAACTGCGCCCAGCGGTACTGCCAGTCGTTGTCAAAGGGGATGGAAACCACCGCTCCCTGCTCGTCCATGTAGCTGGCGAGCTGTTCGCAGGAGAGCTTCTTCATGGCTTCGGCAAAATACTCTTCCGTGTAGGTGCGGACGTCCTCAAGGTTCCTGGCCTTGATCGCCTCCCTGCTCTCCGACTCGATCTGGGAGGAGGTCTTCTCACATCCGCCCAGCGCGAGGCAGGCCGCCGCGACGCACAGGAAAGAAATCATGAATTTCTTCAGGTTTTTCATCGATGCCGCCTTTCTCAGACCGTTCCGTGCTTTCTGTCGGGACGATCCTCACGTTTTGTGTAGAGCATCTCGAACGCGCCGATCACGTATTTTCTGGTATCGGCGTCCTCGATGATCGTGTCCACATAGCCTCTGCGGGCCGCGGAGACGACGTTCTGCTGCAGGGCCGCGTAATCCTTCGCGGTCTTTCTGATCTCCTCGGCATCCGTTCCGCCGGTGATGATCTTCGCCGCCATGGAGGCGTTCATGGTTCCGATCTCGGAGTTCGGCCACGCGTAGACCATATCGGCCCCGACCGACTTCGATCCCATGAGGATGTAGGCGCTTCCGTAGGCCTTCCCCGTCACCACCGTGACCTTGGGGACCGTGGCGTTCACATAGGCGTAGGCCAGTCTGGCAGCCGCCTTCGGCATCAGCTTCTCCGTGCACTCGGTCGCCTTGAAGGAGGCGGCGTTGGCAAGGGTGAGGACCGGAATATTGAAGGCGTCGCAGAAGGAAATGAAATCGGCGGCCTTCTCCGCGCCGCGCGCGCAGATGGTGTCGCTGTCGCCGCGGTTCGCCACCGCGCCGACGGTGTAGCCGCCGAGGCGGATGAAGCCGGTCACCATACACGGGGCGAATTCCTTCTTCGTCTCGAAGAACACGCCGCTGTCGCTGAGGATCCTGAGGGTGTCCTCGGCGTTTCCGATGGTGGAGGCAAGGCCGGTGCAGGAGCGGTTGAGATCGTCGGTGATCTCCATCGCGGCGCCCTCGTCCTCATTGTTCTGCGGGAGCATGGCGACGAGCGAGCGGATCTGCTCCGTCAGCTCCGCCTCCGTTCCGGCGAAGTCGGCGTTGCCGGCCTTCATCTGATACGCGGGAGAAGCGGTGTCGCACTTGTCGGCGCTGTTGCCTTCCACGGCGTCCGGCGCGTTGACGAAAAGGCGTCCGCCCGTCGTCTCGATGAAGTTGAAGTCAGCCATCGCGGGGATCAGGGAAAGACCGCCGCCGCAGCTGCCGTACACCGCGGTGATCTGAGGAATCACACCGGAGGCCATGACCTGGCTGCGGTAAATGAGACCCAGCGCGTTCAGTGCGTCCGCCGCTTCCTCGAGGCGGATTCCGCCGCAGTCGATCAGTCCGACGATCGGGGCCCCTGTCTTCCTGGCCAGACTGTAGATCCGGCTGATCTTCTTCGCGTGCATCTCGCCGACGGACCCGCCGAGCACGGTAACATCCTGGCTGTAGATATAGACGAGATTTCCATCAATCGTACCATAGCCGGTTATTACTCCGTCGGAAGGCGTCTGAGCGGCAGAGAGTTTGAAATCGGTGCTCCGGGCAGTAATCTGTCCGCCGATTTCGACAAAGCTGTTCGCGTCAAGCAGAGAAGCAATCCTTCTGCCTGCGGCATTCTGTGTCTCACTCATCTTTTGTCCTCCAAATTGATATATAGTTCTCCCATGCAGACCGGGGTCTGCACTGTTCCGGAAATACTGCGGATTTCTCCGCAATCATAGCTATTGTAACCCCTGAACACTCTATTTTCAACCAAAAAGAATGTCTGTGCCGAAATTTTGCACAGACAAAAATACAATTCATATATCGACGGTGATCTCTCCGTCCTCGTAGGAGGTCCTGGGAAGCTCGTCCGTTCCCTTCTCCTGCGCCTCCTCCGGGGCGGCCTCCAGGTTTCTCCCGTCGGCCTCCTCTTCCGCCTCTTCCCGGAAGTCCTCCAGCTTGACGGGACTGATCTCGGGCAGGGTCTCGGGAGAGCTCATGCCGAAGATCCTCAGAAATTCCCTCGTCGTGCCGAACAGAATGGGTCTCCCCGGCTGCTTCGCGCGGCCCAGCTCCTCCACGAGGTGGAACTCAACGAGGCGGTTGACGGCGTGGTCGCTGTTGACGCCGCGGATTCTCTCGATCTCGGCCTTGGTGACGGGCTGGCGGTAGGCGATCACCGACAGGGTCTCCAGCAGGACGTCCGTCATCCTCGGCTGCCTCGGATGAAGCTCCAGGGTGATCAGCTGGGGATAATAATCCTTCCTCGTGCACATCTGCCAGGCGTCGTCCAGCTCGATGATCTCGGTTCCCCGGTCCGAGGCGTTCCACTCCTCCGCCATGCCCGTCATCTCGCGGCGCATGGTCTCCGTATCCGTCCCGCAGGCCCGCGCGAGCTCCTCCGCGGACACGGCGCGACCGGTCGCGAACAGCACCGCCTCGACGGCGGGGCGCAGGGAAGCTGTTTCATCCGTTGTCTGCTGACTCATTCTCTTCTCCTTCATTGAATTCCGATTCGCGGAATTTTGACCGTATCGCGTCGATGTCGGCGTCCGGCACCTGCTCCAGGACGATGTCGTCCTCCAGGTCTTCCTGGGCGGCCCGGAGGAGGCCGTAGCTGATCAGCTCCAGCACCGCGAGGAAGGTCACGACGATCTGCATCCTGCTCTTCTCCCGCCCGAGAAGGGCGCGGAACGAAAACGTCCGGTGGCTCCGGGCGTAAGCGGCGACGCTCTCCAGCTTCTCGGGAAGGGAGACCTCCTCCCGCCCGATGGTGCCGAAGCGGCTGCGCACAGGATCGATCTTGTCCGCCTGCCGGCGCAGGACGCTCAGAAAGACCTCGTGAAGCCGGTCGAGGGTCAGATCCCCCACCACGTCAGCGGGATCGATCTCCGGCCGGTACTTCCGGACCTCCGGAGGCGTGGTGTCTTCCTTGAACATTCTTCCGGACACGTCCTCCATGCAGCCGCGGAGCTCCGAGGCCATGTACTTGTAGGTCTTGTACTCCAGCAGGCGGCGGACCAGCTCTTCGCGGGGATCCTCCTCGCCGGCCTCTTCCTCCTCGTCCTTCGGAAGGAGCATCCGGCACTTGATCGCGATGAGCTCGGCGGCCATCACCATGAACTCGCTCATCACCTCGAGGTTTTCCTCCTCCATCTTTCGGACATAGGCGAGATACTGTTCGGTGATCTCCACGATCGGAATGTCGAATATATTGATTTTGTTTTTTTCGATCAGCCCCAGCAGAAGGTCCAGAGGACCGTCGTACGCCTTGAGCTCCACTTCTAGTGCCATCCGGCTTTTCTCCCGTATGCGGCCCCTGCCGCACTCCTCTGTTCCGCGTGCCCGCGGCCCGCGCCTTCCCCCTTCTCCGCCGTCACGACAATCTTTACGATCTCCGTAGGATTGTTGAGGCGGAAGGGAATTCTGTGATCCCCCAGGCCCGAGGTGACGACGGCGTGGGCGTCTCCCTCCCGGAAATGTCCGTATCCGTATCGGGGCAGCGGAAATCCGTAGGGACTCATGAGGCACTGATTCTTTGTGATCCGTATCATACCGCCGTGGTAATGCCCGCAGACGGTGAGATCCGCCCGGAAACAGCGCAGATACCGGGGGACAAAGGCCGGATTGTGCGCGATCAGGACCTGATAGGCCTCTTCGTCCCGCGGCCCGGTGAGCCCGAGCAGCTCCTCCCTGCCCAGTCCGTGAAACCGGAATTTCCCGTATTTGGAAGCCGGCAGCTCCAGGCCGGTGATCCGGATTTTCTCGCCGCGCACCTCGAGGGAAGCGCTCTCGTTCCTGAGGACGCGGACGCCGGCATCGCGGAAGGCCCTGAGGCACGCCCTGTAGTCCGCCGGAAGGGTCCGCAGCTTCGTCTCGTGGTTTCCGGGCGCCAGATACACGGGCGCGATCCGCGAAAGACGCCGGAGCAGATCCGCCGCGGTCCCGATCTCCTCGGGACAGCCGGCGGTGACCATATCGCCCGGACAGAGAATCACGTCCGGCGCCGTCTGGCCGGCGGCCCGCACGAGGCTCTCGTTGTCGTCCCCGTAGATCTCGCCGTGGAGATCGCCGAGCATCAGAAACACCAGGCTGCTCTTCAGTCTGGGCGAGGCGATGCGGTATTTCTGTGTCACAAATTTTCCGGCTTCCATATCCTGCATGAATAATGCCCCGACAGTTAAGCCGGGGCATATCATTGAACTGTATCAGTTATACTTTCTCTTGCGGGCAGCTTCGGATTTCTTCTTGCGGCGCACTGACGGCTTCTCGTAGTGCTCGCGCTTGCGGATTTCCTGCTGAATGCCCGCCTTAGCGCAGCTGCGTTTGAATCTTCTTAATGCGCTGTCGAGAGATTCGCCCTCTTTGACGATGACATTTGCCATATTGCTGATTTCACCTCCCCCATCACCTTATCGGGGTATTTTTCAAACACAAGACATTATACACATACAAATTCGGATTCGTCAACCGCTTTTTGTCCTCAGGTCCGGCACCCCGGAACCGGGGTCTCAGATCTGGGAGAGGGCGGTCTTTCTGGCCTCCTCCAGGGCGTCGGCGGTCCTGGAAGGATCCTTGCCTCCCGCCTGAGCCATGTTCGGCCGTCCGCCGCCGCCTCCGCCGCAGACCTTCGCGGCGGCCTTGACGATGTTTCCGGCGTGGGCTCCGGCCTTGACAGCCCCCTCCGTCGCGGTGGCCATGAGGTTCACCTTTCCGTCGGCGGCCGAAGCGAGCACCACGATCGACTCGCCGAGCTGCTCCTTGAGGGTGTCGCCCAGATTTCTCAGCTCGTTCATGTCGACGCCGTCAATCTGCCTCACCAGGACCTTGACGCCGTTCTTTTCCTCGGCGCCGGCGGCGGCGTCTCCCATGGACGCCTGGGCCGCCTTCGCCTTCATGGACTCGATCTCCGCGCCGGCGCTCCGCAGCTCCTCCTGGAGATGGCGGATCCTCGCGCTGACGTCGGAGGGCGAGGTCTTCAGAAGCTTCGCGGCCTCGGCCAGCAGGCTCTCCTGCTTTCTGTAATAGCGGAATACCGCCTCGCCCGTCAGGGCTTCGATTCTCCTGACGCCCGCGGCGATGCCGGATTCGCTCAGAATCTTGAAGGCCTGGATCTCTCCGGTCTGGCGGACGTGGGTTCCTCCGCAGAATTCCTTCGAGAAATCGCCCATGGAGACGACGCGGACCTCTTCGCCGTACTTCTCGCCGAAGAGCGCCATGGCGCCTGTCTTCCTGGCGTCCTCGATGGACATGACCTCCGTGCGGACCTCGATGGCCTCGCGGATCTTGTCGTTGACGATGCGCTCGGCCTCCTCGATCTCGGAGGGCGTCATGGGCTTGAAATGGACGAAGTCGAAGCGGAGCCTGAACGGATCGACGTAGGATCCCTTCTGCTCCACGTGATCCCCGAGAACCAGCTTCAGGGCCTTCTGGAGAAGGTGGGTGGCGCTGTGGTTCTTCTGCGTGTCCAGACGCTTTTCGTTGTTGACGGAAAGCTCCGCCGTGTCGCCCTGACGGATCATTCCCTCCGTCACGACGCCCACATGGCCCACTCTGCCCCCGCGGAGCTGGATGGTATCCCGGACCTCAAACCGGCCCAGCGGCGTGCGGATCTCGCCCGTGTCTCCCAGCTGGCCGCCCATCGTGGCGTAGAAGGGAGTCTTCGCGGTGATCACGGTGCCTTCGTCGCCGTCCGCGAGCGCCTGCACCAGCTCCCCGTAATTCTCCTCGTCGACCTTGGACGTCAGAACCAGAATCCCGGAGCTGTCCGTCATCGTCGTGTAGCCGGTGAATTCCGTGGTGACGTCCTGTCCGATCTCATCGTAGACCGTCGCCCTGGCGCCCATGTAGTTGGTTTTGCTGCGGGCGTTCTTCGCGCGCACCCGCTGCTCCTGCATGCAGGCGGCGAAGCCCTCCTCGTCGACGGAGTATCCCTTCTCCTCCAGGATGTCCTTCGTCAGATCCAGGGGGAATCCGTAGGTGTCGTAGAGCTCAAAGGCCTTCTCGCCGGAGAGCACCTTCTCCCCGCTGCTTTCGAGCTCCTGCTCCCTCTGGGCGAGGATGACAAGGCCCTGGTCGATGGTCTTTCCGAACGCGGCCTCCTCGGATGCGAGAACGTCGTGAATAAAGGTATATTTCTCCTCCAGCTCGGGATAGCCTTCCCTGGAGGTATCGGCCACCGTCTTCGCGAGATCCGCGAGGAAGGAGCCCGTCACGCCGAGCTTTCTTCCGTGCCTGGCG
Source organism: Lachnospiraceae bacterium (assembly GCA_045114695.1). Taxonomy (GTDB): domain Bacteria; phylum Bacillota; class Clostridia; order Lachnospirales; family Lachnospiraceae; genus Chordicoccus. The sequence continues at coordinate 271,756 of JBGUKX010000028.1, forward strand.
GCCCTTCGGATCAGTCTGCGGAGGACGTAGCCGCGCCCCTCGTTGGAGGGAGTGATCCCGTCGGAGATCATGAAGGTGGCAGAGCGGATGTGATCCGTGATGATGCGGATGGAGACGTCCGTGTTGTGATCCTCCTTGTACGTTGAGCCCGTCACCTCGCAGACCTTGTCCCTCAGCGCCTTGATCGTGTCGATGTCAAACATGGAATCGACGTCCTGGACGGCGACGGCCAGACGCTCGAGTCCCATGCCCGTATCGATATTCTTCTGGCTCAGCGGCGTGTAATTGCCGTTTCCGTCGTTCTCGAACTGCGTGAAAACGTCGTTCCAGATTTCCATATAGCGGTCGCAGTCACAGCCCGGGGCGCAGTCCGGCTTTCCGCAGCCGTACTGCTCGCCGCGGTCGTAGTAGACCTCGGAACACGGTCCGCAGGGACCCGCGCCGTGCTCCCAGAAATTGTCCTCCTTGCCGAACCGGTAGATCCGGTCCGCCGGAATGCCGATCTCCTTGTTCCAGATGTCGAAGGCCTCGTCGTCGTCGAGGTAGACGGACGGATAGAGGCGGTCCGGATCAAGCCCGACGGTCTCCGTCAGGAACTCCCACGTCCAGTGGATGGCTTCGGTCTTGAAGTAATCGCCGAAGGAAAAATTTCCGAGCATCTCAAAGAAAGTGCCGTGCCTCGCCGTGTGGCCGACATTTTCGATATCTCCCGTCCGGATGCACTTCTGGCAGGTGGCCATCCGCTTTCTCGGCGGAACCTCCGCTCCCGTAAAATACGGCTTGAGCGGCGTCATGCCCGCGTTGATCAGGAGCACGCTGTTGTCGTTGTGCGGTACCAGGGAAAACGACTTCTTGACCAGACAGCCCTTTCCCTCCATGAAGTCAAGAAACATCTGTCTCAGGGTATTGACTCCGTATTTTTCCACGATATGCCTCCCGTATGTTTAAACTCGTTTTTGTAATATAGCACAGATGGTCTCTCAAATACAAGGGGCGCGATCATTTCAGCGCGCCCTCCGGCCGTGCCGGAGCGTCCGCCTGAACGCTTCCGTGAGCCGCACCGTTTATTTCAGCGCGTCCGCCGGCCGTGCCGGCGTGTCTGCCTGACCGCTTCCGTGCGCCGCTCTGTTTATTTCAGCGCGTCCGCCGCGGCGGTCGCCAGGCTGTCGCAGCGCTCGTTCTCCGGATCGCCGCTGTGGCCCTTGACCCAGATCCAGCGGATGCTGTGAGGCTCGGCGGCCTTCAGCAGCCTCTCCCACAGATCCACGTTGAGGACCGGCTTGCGGTCGGACTTTTTCCAGCCGTTTCTGATCCAGGAATCGATCCAGCCCTTGTTGAAGGCGTCCGTGAGATATTTCGAGTCCGAGTGGAGCTCCACCTCGCAGGGACGGATCAGGGCCTCCAGGCCGGCGATGGCCGCCATCAGCTCCATCCGGTTGTTGGTGGTGTTCCGAAAGCCTTCGGACAGCTCTCTGCGGTGGACGTGCCCTGTCCTGTCCGTATAGAGGAGGATCGTTCCGTATCCTCCCGGCCCGTCCGGGTTGCCCCTGGCGGCGCCGTCGGTATAGATGACCACTTTCATAGATTCCGTTTCCTCTCCGGGCGTCTGCCGGCCCGCTGTCTGGCGGCCGCGGTCAGAGCCTCCACTCTCCCGTCTCCTCGAATTCCCGCGCGCATCGCCTGGCGCCGTCCGTGATCTCCGCCCCGTAGCCGGCCTCGGCGAGCAGACGGATCGCGTTGCGCCCCTCCGACGCCCCGTCTCTCAGAATATAGTCGAAGCTCACGTCCCCGCCGGTGACGGTCTCTCCGAAATGCATATTGCGGTAGAGCCCCTTCAGCATCTCCGTCAGCTCCCCGTCGTGGGTCGCCGCGATGATCATCGCGTTCCCTCCGGCGAGCGCCTTCAGGATCTGGGAGGAGGCGGCGATCCGCTCCGTCGTGTTCGTCCCCTTCAGCACCTCGTCGATCACGGCGAGCACCGGCGGTCCGGGGAGAGCGGCGGCGTCACAGATCCGCTTGAGGGACCGGATCTCCACCGCGTAGTAGCTTTCTCCGTTTTCCAGACTGTCTTCCAGCGCCATCGAGGTGATGATCCGGTACATCGGAGCCCGGTAAGACGCGGCCGTCACCAGCCCCACGCTCTGGGCCATGACCGCCGCGAGGGCGGCGCTTCGAAGAAACGTGGATTTCCCGGAGGCGTTTGAGCCCGTCAGCAGCACGTCCTGTTTCACAGAAATACTGTTGGGAACGGGATCCGTCAGCAGGGGATGGACAAGCGCCTCCGCCGCGAACCCGGCACCCGCCCCGCTGTTTCCGGATGCCGCCGCTTCCGCGGCGCCGCCCTCTTCCGCGGCGAAGGAAGGCCGGCAGACGCATCCGGCGGACTTTCCGAAGGAGGCCGCCGCGGCGAGCGCGTCCAGGGAACCGATCCGGTCGAGAAGGAGGCAGGCCTCGCCGATGTGTCCTCTGACCGCGGCGAGCATCGCGTCGAAGCGGATCAGATCCACATGGAAGAACATCTTGATATATTCGAGTACGGCGTCTCCGATGCCGGTCCCCACGCTCCCGGCGGAGGTGATCAGAAACGCCCCCTTCCGGAACCCGGAAAACGCCTTTGACGCCTCCGCAAGTCCCTTGGTATAAGGCCTGAGCTCCGGAATGTCCAGCGCGAGAATCCGGTCGGACGCCTCCAGGAGACGAAGAACCGCGCGGAAGCCCGCGATACAGGGAGCCGTCCTCTCCTTCATCGCCAGATGCGTCCTGAAGTCGAGAAACAGGACCGGCACCATACCGATGACCGCAGCGAGCGGGCTGACAAAGAGGAGCACGAAGAGAGCCGCCGTCAGGACGGAAAGAATCAGATAGGAGGATCTTCCGATGGGCTCCGCCTCCTCCAGCGCGAGGATCGAAGCCGCGAAGGAACCTTTTTTCAGACGCCCCGTGCGGAGCAGGATCTCCCGGATGCGGTTCCGCTCCGCCTCGTGGGCTTCAAAATAATCCTCCGCGCGGATCCTTTCCTTCAGGGCCTCCGGATCCGTCAGAGGATGACGCAGCCAGGCGTAGAGAACCTCGGAGCCGGGCGAGCTCAGGGTGTGGTCCATGAGGCGGAAGACCCGGTCAAGGTCGAGATCCTTCGCGGTGATATCGTCCATCGCGGCGCAGCGGTCCCGTTCCGGGCTTCCCCTTCCGCTGTCGGACCACACGCGGATTTCTTCCGGCTCCCGCACGGAAAACAGCTGGGACAGAGGACTGCCCCAGCTGTTCTTGATCTTGTCATGAAGTTGTCTGTTCTGCCTTGATCTCTCAAGGAGGATCAGAACCGCCGCGGCGGCGGCAAACACCGCGAAGACGGCGGCCACGGTCATTTCAGGATTCATCACGCGGCGTACTTCTGAATGAATTCACAGCATTTCTCGTGGCGCGACCAGAAAATGGTGTCGCCCACCTGATAGCTGCTGGAGGAATCGGACTGATCCTGCTGAAGCGCCCACATGATGGTATCGAGGGTGTAGCTGCCCTTGGCCTTGCAGCGTCTGAAGATACGGTCGGCGCCGCTCTTTCCGCCGAGATGGCGGATCTGGCAGTACATCATGATGGCCCAGGTATTGTTGGTGTACTCGCTCGTGCAGGAGCTGACAAACTGCTTCATCAGGGAGGAGAACATCTGATCCTGGATGCGCTTGCCCGCCTTGGTGACGATCAGCTTCTTGAGAACGGCGATCTCACTGGCGTTCGGCCTCCATCTCGAGCTCACCCAGTTCTTCTTCAGGGCGGCGGCGATCAGGCCCTTGCTGTCGATCTTCTTGAAGGTCGTCGGAATGGCTTTCCTGATCTGGCTGACCAGATACTGGGCCTCGTCTCCGTAGAAGGCGCCCCAGCCGAGGGTGCAGGTGTGCTCGTTGGAAGTGTTGGTATAGGGAGCGGTATAGTCGCCGTAGGCCCTGTTTCCGTAAATCTGGCCGCCGGTCTCGACCGCGCCGATGATGTTGTTGAGAACCTTGTAGTCGTCGGACGACATGCCCGTCTTGGACGAAGTCTTGTATTTGCTCGCGAGAGCGCCGCCCACCTTGACCAGGGACCAGTGCTCTTTCTTCAGACCGTAGTGATAGGTGTGGATGTAGACTCTCGTGTTCTCCGCGTCGGATCCGCCCCACAGGGTGAGCATATTGTCGGAGATCGCCGACTGGATCATGTAATAGGATCCGGAGGAGCAGTTATATCTGGAAATGTACCATTTCTGGAAATTGCTGTCCCTGTCCGTGCTCTGGCGTACCGTCGCGCCGCTCTTGGTCGAGATGCCCTTGATGCCGAGCACCATGCCGGACTTCTTGTTCTTGATCTTGTAGGTGCCGTCGGAATTGCGGCTGATATAGAAGATCTGTCCCGGGCTCTTGACATATTTTTTGGAGAGCGCCACAGCGTACTTCACCTTGGAGAAGCCGCTGATGGAAAGAGCGTTGTTCCCGGCGCATCTCGGACGGAGGATATAATATCCGGACGAGAGAGAGGTGCTGGGGCGAAGCGCCTTGACCTTCGGCTTGTCGGCGTGGGCCGTCACAGGCAGAAGCGTCATTACAGCTGTCAGGATTAACAATCTCAGAATTTTTTTCATAACAGTAACCAGGCTCCTTCCGCCCGTCAGACAGGCGGTTTATCGCTGATGACCTGTCAGTCCTTTCCTTCCGGTAATCGAGTCATCATACATCGTTCGCCACAAACTTAACAACAACTTAACATTTTTGTAGCCAAAAAGCAAGAACTTTTTTCCGGACCCCTCGTCCGGCGCGCGGCCGGAGGCCGTCCGGGGCAGACGATACTCCCTTTGTTACAGAATGATTGACGGACTGTTTCAGCCGTAGAGAATGCGCTCCATCGCACCGCGGCAGAGCTTCTCGTACCGCTTCCCGATCCGCTCCTCCTCCCGGAGCGCGGAGGAATTGAGTCTTTTCGCCGCGCCGCGGTCCGCGAGAAACCCGGTCAGCGTGTAGGTCCAGGCGGCAAGCCCCCTTGAGGCCGCGAAGACGCAGGCGACCGAGGAGGCGAAGGCCGCCTCGCCGAAGGGGCCCGGCGCGGGCCGCATCTCTTCCAGGGCCTCCCCCGCGATCCTGATGAGATCGACGCAGATCCCGGCGTACAGCCCGGTCCTTGCGGCATCTTCCCCGGCCTGTCCCTCTGCCTTTTCCGCGGCGGCGTCCTCTCCCGCATCACCGGGGAGCGCCTCCGTTTCTTCTCCTGCCGGGTTCTCCGTCCCGTGAACGGACAGCTCCCCCGTCTCCAGCTTTTCCAGCAGGTACAGGACTCTTCCGGCCAGAGCGCTCTCCTTCTCTCCCTCAAGTCCCCGGGCGAGCAGCCGCGCGCATTTCCGGATTTCCTCCCCGGAACGTCTCAGATTCTCGGATAAATCGGGCTTTGACATAGTGTTCTCCGTATCTCTTCGGTAAAGTATCATAGGTCAGCGGGAGCCGTCTCCGCCCTCTCTTCCCCTCTCCGGCTTCGGTGCGGTAAGCCCCGGCAGGCGGACCTTGGAGTAGATCAGGCACACAAGGAAAGAATTCATCACGCACAGAAAGGCGGTCTGGGGCAGCCTGGACAGCCAGGTCGCCCGGAAAGGAAGTCCGTACATCACGCTCAGTCCCAGCACCGAGAAGCCCTGGGAGGTGATCATCATCGTACAGGCCAGGACGGCGAAGAGTCTCAGAAAACGGACGTAAAAACGTCTGTCGCGAAAGATAAACCTGACGAAAAGGGCGGGGATGACGCCGGTCAGAACCGAGGACACCGTGATCAGCGGATTGGGGGCATAGCCGTTCAGGGCGCAGCCGATCAGATCCCCGGCCGCTCCGGTGATGCCTCCGGCCAGGGGCCCCAGCCAGAGTCCCGACAGAATCACGGGCACGGGTCCAGCCGAGATGCGCAGCGTCAGTCCGACGGGGACCGCCACCAGACGGCTCAGTACAACATTCATGGCCGTAAGCATCCCGACATAGGCCATCACAGCGGGCGTTAGTTTTTTCATAGCGGATTGATTCCCCTGATAAAACGGGTTGGCGATTCATCGACCATTTTAGACCATTCCTTTTCAGGATGCAATGCCGTAACAGATTCGTAATATACATGTCGGTTATCTTTCATAATTAAGTGGTAGAATACGAAAAAGAAGGCTGTCCTGCATCGGCTGTTTCCGCCGTGCGGAAGCGCCGGATCCGGACGGCACCGTGTTTTTCTTCGGGAGGTTCTATGAATAATACGATTCTGTTGAATAACGGATGCGAGATGCCCCTGCTCGGGCTCGGGCTCTACAAAGCCGCGGCAGGAGAACTGGAGCACGCCTTCAGCTCCGCCGTCACGATGGGCTACCGTCTGTTCGACACGGCCTCCGCCTACAAAAATGAGGATCTGCTCGGTTCGGCGATCCGCAGCGGGAATATCCCCCGCAAGGAGCTCTTCATCACGACAAAAATCTGGAACAACGCCCAGAGAATCGGCAATATCGAAGGCGCCTTCAGCCGCTCGCTGGAGCGTCTCGGACTGGATTACGTCGACCTCTATCTCATCCACTGGCCCGTCCCCGGCTGTTATCTCGATACGTGGCAGGTGCTGGAGGAGATTTTTCATTCCGGCAGGGCCAGAGCCATCGGCGTCTCCAATTTCAACGAGTTCCAGCTGGACGAGATTCTGGAGCACGGCAGCGTTGTCCCCGCCGTCAACCAGATCGAGTATCACCCGCTCTTCGTGCAGGACGGCATCCGCCGCTTCTGCCAGCTGAACGGGATCGCCGTCCAGGCCTACGCGCCGCTGGCGAGAGGGGCCTATCTGGGCAAGGACATCCTCGCCCGGATCGCGGCAAAATATAACCGAAGTCCCGCGCAGGTGGGACTCCGGTGGATCATTCAGAAGGGCGTGGCCGTCATTCCGAAGTCGGTGCGCGACGAGCGCCTTCTGGAAAACAGCCAGATCTTTGATTTTTCTCTTGACGACTATGAGATGGAGGCGATCGGGGCGCTCAATGAGAACTACCGCGCCGCCAGCATTCCGGAGGATCTCCTCTCCTGAGACACAGGCCTCCTCCGTTCCAAAGGATAATCTTCGCAGATGCGCGCTGCCTCAGTCCCTCCAGGACTCCGGCAGCGCTTCCTTTTCCAGGGTAATTTCCATCTTTCTTCCCCGGCTCATGAGATCGTTCAGCGCGAGACGGGCGCTCTTTCCCTCAAACAGGATGCGGTTGACTTCCTCCACGATGGGAAGCGGCGCGCCGTACTTCTTCGAGAGGGCCAGGGCGGCCTTCGCGGAGTAGACGCCTTCGACGATCTGGCCGACCTCCTCCATCGCCTCCTCCATGGACTTTCCCCTGCCCATCAGGATACCGGCCTGACGGTTTCTGGAGTGCATCGAGGCGCAGGTCACGATCAGGTCGCCGATGCCGGAGAGTCCCTGGAGGGTCTCCGCCTTCGCCCCCATCAGGATCGCGAGGCCCGCGATCTCATGGATGCCGCGGGTGATCAGCGCCGCCTTGATGTTGTCCCCGTAGCCCATGCCGTCGGCCATGCCGGCCGCGAGGGCGATGACGTTTTTGAGGGATCCGCCCAGCTCCACCCCCAGGATGTCCGGGTTGGTATAGACGCGGAAGCTGTCCGAGCTGAAGGTCTCCTGCACAAGCTCCGCCAGCTGCCTGTCCGAGGAAGCGGCCACGATGGTCGTCGGCAGGCCGAGCACCACCTCCTCCGCGTGGGTGGGACCGGAGAGCGCGGCGATCCGGCATCCCGGAAGAAGCTCCCCGAGGATCTCCGCCTGCGTCATCAGGGTCTCCTCCTCGATTCCCTTCGTGACCGTCACGACGTCCCGTCCGGTCCCGATGTAAGGCGCGAACTGCGCGGCGGTGGACCGGGTATAGGGCGAGGCGACGGCAAATACGGTCAGCCGGGAGTCCCTCAGGGCGTCGGCCCGGTCGTTCGTGTAGCGGATCCCTTCCGGGAAGGAGACGCCGGGAAAGGCCCGGAGCGATCTCTCGGCGGAGAGCCTCGCGGCCTCTTCCGCGGAATGGGCCCACACCGTCACTTCATGTCCGTTTCTTGTCAGGTGCGACGCGATGGCCATTCCCCACGCGCCGCAGCCGATCAGCGTTATCTTCATAGGTCATTCTCTCCTGCGAACTGCCAGACAGTTATTTCTTATGGAATATATAGGTCTTTCTCTCCTCTCCCCGGATCAGCCTCAGGATATTGCCCCTGTGCTGGAAGTACATCAGCCCCGTGATCACGGCGGTGACGGCGTAGAGCTCGGCCAGCCCTGATCCGCCAAGCTCCAGCATGCCCGTCTGGCCCCGGATGACTGTCCCGATCATCAGCATCGCGCCGACGAGAAGGCTGGCCAGGGAGACGTAGTGCGTGAGGGCCACCGTCCCGAAAAACAGGAGGTTGCCGATGATCGTCATGACCAGGGAGATCGAGTTGATGTAGCCGGCGGTGCAGGCCACTCCCTTGCCGCCTCGGAATCCCAGCGTGACCGGGTAGTTGTGCCCGAGAATACATCCGAGTCCGGCGTAGGCCCTGAGAAGATAGTCCAGCTCGGGGAATCTCCTGACAAAGAGAAGCCTCACCAGCAAAATGGCGGCGATGCACTTGACGATATCCCCGATCATGACGATCGCGCCGGCCTTGAGGCCCAGCGTCCTCAGCGCGTTCGTCGTCCCGGCGTTGCCGGACCCCCGGGTCCTGATGTCGATTCCCTTCATTTTTCCGTAAATATAGGACGTCTGGATCAGACCGAACGCGTATCCGATCACCAGCGCAGCAATGCGAACCATTTGATTTTCCTCCCCTCCGAGTCTTCCTGTCACCTGGATCCGGTGGTCACCTTGTCCTTTTCCGAGCGTTCCCGGATAAGGATCTTCAGCGACGTCCCGCGGAACGCGAAGGACTGCCGGATCTGATTTTCGATGTAGCGCACATAGGAAAAATGCATCAGCTCCTTGTCATTCACGAAGATCACGAAGGTGGGCGGCTTCACGGCCACCTGGGTGATGTAGAACAGCTTGAGCCGCTTTCCCTTGTCGGTGGGCGGCGCCTGCAGGGCGACGGCCTCCGTCATGATCTCGTTGAGGACGCCGGTGGCGATCCTCCGCGACTGGTTCTCGAGGACCATGTCGATGGTCTGAAACAGCTTGTCGAGTCGCTGCCCGGTCTCCGCCGAGATGAAGATGATCTCGGCGTAGCTCAGATAGGAAAGGATCCGCCGGATATCCGCCTCGTACTCCTTCGTGCTGTTGGTGTGCTTGTCGGCCACGGCGTCCCACTTGTTGACGGCGATGACAATTCCTTTTCCCCTCTCGTGGGCGATCCCGGCGATCTTGGCGTCCTGCTCGGAGATGCCCTCCAGGGCGTCGATGACCACGACGACGATATCCGCGCGTTCCACGGCGCTCACGGTCCGGATGACGGTATACCGCTCCAGCTCCTCCCGGATCCTGCTCTTCCGCCTCAGACCGGCCGTGTCGATGAAGACGTAATCCCGGTCCTTCCATCGCACGGGAGTGTCCACGGCGTCCCGGGTCGTCCCGGCCACGTCCGACACGATGACCCGGCTCTCTCCGATCAGCTTGTTGATGATGCTGGATTTTCCGACGTTGGGTTTTCCGACGATGGCGACCCGGGGCACGTCCCCCTCGTCCTCCTCGCCGGCGGTCATCTCGAAGCCCTTCGTCACCTGGTCCAGCAGATCGCCGATCCCCTGCTTGTTCGCGGCGGAAATCGGGACCGGGTCGCCGATGCCGAGCTCATAGAACTCATAGATGTAGGGAGACTGCTTCAGGAAATTGTCCACGGCGTTTACGCACAGGACCACCGGCTTCCCGGACCTTCTCAGCATGTCGGCCACCTTGCCGTCGGAATCCGTCAGGCCGCTTCGGAGGTCCACCATGAAAATGATGACGTCCGCCGTGTCGATGGCGATCTGCGCCTGCTCTCTCATCTGACGGAGGATCACGTCGGCGGATTCCGGCTCGATGCCTCCGGTGTCGATCAGCGTGAAGTGATACCCCGCCCAGTCGATGTCCGCGTAGATGCGGTCCCTGGTCACGCCCGGCGTGTCCTTGATAATGGAGATGTTTTTCCCCGCGAGCGCGTTGAAAAGCGTCGATTTTCCCACATTCGGCCTTCCCACGATGGCCGCGATCGGTCTACTCATAGATTTGTCTGTCCTCATCTTTCAGGGGCGAAAGCCCGAGCATCGCCCGTATTAAGTCCTCTCCGCCGTCCCAGACCACGCGCACCGTCGTGCGGAGCTCCCGCTCCACGTCCCCGACCGTGACGTCGTCCAGAAAGACGTCTTCCCCCCGCCGGAGCATGTTGACGGGGATCAGGAGCCGCTCCCCGAGGGGAACCTCCCGCAGCTGCGCGATCAGGTCCCCGCCCGTGATCAGGCCGGAGACGGTGATTCTTTCCCCGAAGAAATCGTTCCTTATCGCCCGGACGTCGGCGGACGCCCCCGGAAACACCTTCGCCGTCCTGTCGGCGATCCTCCGGATATAGGAGGCCGCGAGCATGCCCGAGACGACGGTCACCGGGTAAGCTTCCCCGGGAACGGCGATTTCGCCGCGGTCCCTCATGGCGCTGTACTTCCCGATGGCTTTCTCCGCCTCCGTCTCCAGGAAGCGGATCATGCCGACGCCGTTCTCGTACTGGATATAGCCGTCGTACCGCTCTTCCTCGGGGAGCTCCCGCCCCGCGAGAATGTACCATTCGTCGGAGGCGTGGACGAAGTGGCGCGGGGCGCCCCTCATCAGGTCCGGCTCGGTCTCGAAGGGCTCGGGGACATAGGTCTTTGAGAGCTTCTCCATGACGATTTTCTGCCACTTCTCGATGACGTCGATCACCTGCCCGGCGTCTTCTTTCGTAAAGGGCTCCAGCGGCACAAGGCCCTCCCGGAACCGCGTGAGGCCCACGGGAACCACGGAGACGCTCTGCATCGCGGGGAGGTACTCGGTCAGATCCCGGATCGTCCTCTCCAGCTCCTCGCCGTCGTTCCATCCCCTGCACAGCACGATCTGCCCGTTCATGGCGATGCCGGCGTCCCTGAGACGTCTCATTTTCGGAAAGATATCTCCCGCGAAACGGTTGTGAAGCATCTTCACGCGAAGGGCGGGATTGGTGGTCTGCACCGAGATATTGATGGGCTCCATCCGAAAGCGGATGATCCGGTCGATATCCCGGTCGGTCATATTGGTCAATGTCACATAATTGCCCTGCAGGAAGGAGAGCCTGGAGTCGTCGTCCTTGAAATACAGGGTCTCCCGCATCCCCGGAGGCATCTGGTCGATAAAGCAGAAGATGCAGTGGTTGCGGCAGGAGCGGTATTCGTCCATCAGGGAGCTGTCGAACGCGACGCCGAACTCCTCTCCCTCCTCCTTGTCGATCTCCAGAAGGGTCTCTTCCCCATTCTCCTCCCGGATCAGCACGTCGACATGGGCGTCCTGCATCAGATACTGATAGTCAAAGACGTCCTCGATCTCATGGCCGTTTACGGAGACCAGCGTCATCCCGGGTTCCACTCCCATCTCCCAGGCGATGCTGTCCTCTTCCACGGTTTTTATCCGGTGTCCCGAAGGCTGCATCCGTCTCTCTCCTCGCGGCTCCGCCGGCTTCGCGCGGCGGCATATATCGTTAATAATATCAATTTTCTGTTTTTTTGTAAACTGCGCGGCAGTTCTTGAACGAACAAGATTCAGATGTTATGATAAATACAGCAAACACCTGCCAGGGAGGATAAGTATGTCATCTCATGCCAATCATGAAAAAACGCTGCCTGTCGCCCCCCTCAAAATCGCCTACATCGAGGGCAGCCGTCCGATCGCAAAGCAGGTCAATTCCAGTCTGGTCAAAATGAGGAAGACCATCGCCGATCAGGACAGCTCCGCGGAAACGGTGAGAGGCTACATCGAACAGAACTATCTGCTGGACATCTCCCTCTCAAGATACGGAACCGGCGAGGGCAAGGCGTTCATCGGGGAATCCATCCGCGGCACGGATCTCTACATCCTCGCGGACGTCATGAATTACAGCGTCACCTACAAGGTCTGCGGCAGAGTCAACCACATGTCGCCGGACAATCATTTTGCGGATATCAAGCGGATCATCGCCGCCGCCAACGGAAAGGCCCACCGGATCACGGTGATCATGCCCTTCCTGTACGAGAGCCGCCAGCACAAGCGCTCGGGGAGAGAATCCCTGGACGCGGCCATGGCCCTCGTCGAGCTGCAGAACTACGGCGTGTCCGAGATCATCACCTTCGACGCCCACGACCCCAGGGTCCGAAGCTCCATCCCCCTCCGCGGATTCGACAATTTCATGCCCACCTACCAGTTCCTGCGGGCGCTCCTCAAGGCCGCCCCGGATCTCCGGTTTGACAACAGGCATTTCATGGTCATCAGCCCGGACGAGGGAGCCATGAACCGGGCGGTCTACTTCTCCAGCGTTCTCGGCGCGGACATCGGCATGTTCTACAAGCGCAGGGACTACTCCCGCGTCGTAAACGGCAAGAACCCCATCGTCGCCCATGAATTCCTGGGGGATTCCGTGGAGGGAAAGGACTGCGTCATCATCGACGACATGATCTCCTCGGGAGGATCCATGCTGGACGTGTGCCGCCAGATGAAGGAGCGCGGCGCCCGGAGGATCTTCATCTGCACCACCTTCGGTCTCTTCACGGACGGCTTCGCCAAATTCGACGAGTTCTATGAGAAGGGTTATTTCACGAAGCTGATCACGACCAATCTCTGCTACCGCCCGCCCGAACTGCTCCGGAAGCCCTACTACGAGACCGCGAACATGTACAAGTACCTCGCGAGCATCATCAACTCTCTCAACCACGACATGTCCCTGGACAGCGTCAAGAGCACGACGAGCAAGATCACCAAGACCCTCGAGAAGATCAAGCGGAACAGCGGTGCCGGCGCGGTGCTGACCCGGGACACGGAGGAAAACCGGTAAAGACCCGTCGCGCAGAAGCGGAACGGGCCGGCTGCCACTCCCGTCAAAAAGTACCGGAGTCCGGCTGTCGCTCCCGTCAAAAAGTACCGGAGCCCGGCCGACGCTCCCGTCAAAAAACACCGGAGTCCGGCCGACGCTGCCGTCCCTCAGAGCGGAACGTCGTAAAAAGATCCCCGCGGCATTCGATGCCGCGGGGATTTTCTGTCTTCTGTGACGGGCGGATTACTCGTCGCCCTGATTGACTTCGTCGGCCCTGGCCGCGATCTGCTTGGCCTGGACGTCGGCGGGAGCCTGCTCGTAGCGGGCAAACTCAAAGGAGAAATCTCCGGAGCCGCCGGTCATGGAGCGGAGCACGGTGCTGTATCCGTAGATCTCGGTCTGCGGGACGTCCGCCTCGATGATGGTGTTGCCCTTGTGGTCCGGATTCATGCCCAGGACGCGTCCGCGTCTCTTGTTGAGATCGCCCATGACGTCGCCGGTAAACTGATCCTTGACCGTGACCTTCAGGTTGATGATCGGCTCGAGGAGGATCGGATCCGCCTTCATGAAGCCGTCCTTAAACGCGAGATGCGTCGCGGTCTTGAAGGCCTGCTCGGAGGAATCGACCGGATGATAGGATCCGTCGTAGAGCACCGCCCTGACGCCGACCACCGGATAACCGGCCACCGGGCCGCTCTGTACGCACTCGTTGAGACCCTTCTCAACGGCCGGGTAATAGTTCTTCGGAACCGCGCCGCCGACGACCTCGATGCCGAACTCAAAGGGCTTCGTCATGTCGCCGCTGGGCTCAAAGCGCATCTTGACGTGGCCGTACTGTCCGTGGCCGCCCGTCTGCTTCTTGTACTTTCCTTCGACGTCGGACTTCTTGCGGATCGTCTCGCGGAAGGCGACTCTCGGCTCGGAAAGCTCGATGTCCACCTTGTAGCGGTCCTTCAGCCTGCTCTTGATCACCTCGATCTGCTGATCGCCGATGGCGTAGAGGAGGCTCTGATGATTCGCGGAGTCGATGACCGTCTTGAAGGTGAGGTCCTCGACGGCAAGTCTGGCGAGCGCCTGGGCGATCTTGTCCTCGTCGCCCTTGTTGACCGCGCGGTAGCGCTCATAGGTGTAGGGAACCGAGAGCACCGGCGCCTCGAAGGCGATCGGGGCGGCCTTGGAGGAGAGGGAATCTCCCGTCGTGACGTCGCCGAGCTTGCCGACAGCGCCGATATCGCCGGCGTGAAGCTCCGGAACCTCCTGCGGCTTGTTTCCGCGGATGACGTAGAGCTTGCCGAGACGCTCCTCATTTTCCTTCTGGACGTCGTAGAGCGTGTCGTCCGACTTCAGCACGCCGGAGCAGACCTTGATCAGGCTGTATTTTCCGATGAACGGATCCGAGATGGTCTTCCAGACGTAGGCCGTCTTGTCCTTCGCGTCGTCATAGTCCGCGTCGAACTTCTCTTCCGTCTTCGTGTTGGTTCCGCTGATCTTTCTCGCGGAGGGAGCCGGGAAGAAGCTCACGATCTCGTCGAGGAGCGGGGAGACGCCCTGGAGATTGACCGGGGAGCCGATCAGCACCGGGACGATGGAGCCGTCCGCGATGTTCGCGGCGAGGGCCTGCTGAATCTCTTCGGGAGTGAATTCCTCTCCGCCGAAGAACTTCTCCATGAACTCCTCGGAGGTCTCGGCGACGGACTCAAGAAGGGAATCGCGGAATTCCTCGGTCTCTCCGGCGACGCTGTCCGGGACGGCCATGTCGGAGAGCTTTCCCTTGTCCTCATATTTGTGGGCGGTCTGGGACACGACGCCCGCGTAGCCGGTCAGCTTGCCGCCGTCTCGGATCGGAACCTGGAACGGGGCGATCCTTGTGCCGTAGAGGCCGCGGAGGTTCTCGATGATCTCGTCGAAGCTGACGTCGGCGTTGTCCATCTCGCTGAGATAGATGATTCTCGGAAGTCCCTTCTCCTCGCAGCGGTTCCAGGCCTTCTCCGTTCCCACCTGCACGCCGTCCTTGGCGGAAACCACGATCACCGCGGCGTCGGCCGCTCCGACCGCCTCTTCCACTTCGCCGACGAAATCGAAGTATCCCGGGCTGTCCAGGACATTGATCTTCGTCTTCTTCCATTCAACCGGTACGACAGATGTGGAGATCGAGAATTTTCTCTTCTGTTCCTCTTTATCGTAATCGCTGATGGTGTTCCCGTCCGTCACATTTCCCATACGGGTCGTGATGCCGGTGAGAAAAGCCATGGCTTCAGTCAGAGTGGTCTTTCCGGAACCGCCGTGACCGAGCAGTACCACATTGCGAATGTCATCAGTTTTGTAAACCTGCATAATTACCTCCCGAAAAACTGTAATAAAAGCCTTTCAACATTATATGAAAAATGACTCAGATATTCAAGCATTTACTGTAAAAGAAGACGAAGAAACGGGCCGTCTCAGCGAAACGGAATCTGCGGATTTGACGAAATCACGAGCCAGGCGGCCATGGCCGGGATCAGAACGCACAGAAGAAGGCGGAGAAACGAGGACCATTTCCGGGAACGGATGACGGCGGGAATCAGCAGCGCAGCCTCCAGAAACGGAAACGCCGCGACGGACGCCGGCGAGAGGGAAAGGGCGGTGACGCCTTCCAGAAACGCCAGCGCGAAGAGCCGGTCCGCGTCCCCTCCCCGGGCGGTCAGCAGCGCCGTGAGGACGAGGGCCGGAATCAGCACGCCCGCCAGCTCCGCGTCGCCGGTCCACCCCTGCTCGAAGAGCATGAAAGAGGTGAATCTCCGGAATCTGAGGAATACGGAGACGCCGATGAGAAGCAGCACGACGGCCGCCGCCGCGGATCTCTTCTTCAGGAGCCGCGCCAGAACCCGGTAGATCAGCAGGAAGGAAAGAACCACGTTCCGCATGACGGCGAAATACTTCGCGGAGGCTTTCACGGGAAGCCCGGACAGCAGGGAGATGTAATCGCCGTGGACGTACCGCAGGGCCAGAAAGGTCCCGAGCGGCAGGCCCGTCAGAGGTTCCCCCGTGACGGGGTCGTATCTCCCGATCGAGTCATGGACATAATTGGAGGCCATCCTTCCCACCGTCATGGCGCTGTCGTCCACCGCGGGTCTTAGGGCCGCGTACACCGCGGCCGCCGCGACCGCCGCGGTCATCATGGCGCAGAGTGGATGTATCCTGTGGCTCCTTATATCCTCCGGAAGCTCCGCCAGGAATCTCGTCCTCGGACGGGAGACGGCGGCGACGGCGATGAGCGACGACACGCACGCCGCCCAGACGCAGGAGAAGCGCGTCAGGGAGGTTCCCGCCGCCGCGCACAGCAGGCAGACTATCTCAAAAAGCGCGGAATACAGCAGATATCCCGCGCAGATCGTCTCTGCGGCAAACCTCTCCCCCGGCTTCCTGCCGAAGGGGAGCAGCCCGCCTGCCAGATAAAAGACAGCCAGCTCGGCGGCAAGCAGCACCGAAGCCTGAATCAGATGAGCCATGATAACCTCCGCCCGGAATCGGAAACGGCGAGCGGGAAGTCAGGCGCCGCATGCCACGGGCCGCCCGACGCGCAGGCACGTTTTCAGTCGTCATCCTCCTGATCCTGCGCGGCAACGTAGATCTGGCGCTTCCTGGCCATGGCGTCGCTCGCGAGATACTCGTCGTAGGTCCCGACCTTGTCGATGAGCGTGCCGTCCGGCATGAACTCCATGATCCGGTTGGCGGTCGTCTCGACGATCTGATGGTCCCTGGTCGTAAAGAGGATCACGCCGGGGAACCGGGTCATGCCGGTGTTGAGGGCCGTGATCGCCTCCATGTCAAGGTGGTTGGTGGGCTCGTCGAAGATCAGGACGTTGGCCCCGGAGATCATCATCTTGGAGAGCAGGCAGCGGACCTTCTCCCCGCCGGACAGAACCCTCACGCGCTTGATGCCGTCCTCCCCCGCGAAGAGCATGCGGCCGAGGAAGCTTCTGACGTAGGTGGTGTCCTTGTTCTCGGAGTACTGGGTGAGCCAGTCGGCGATGGTCAGGTCATTGTCGAACTCGTCGTTGTAGTCCTTGGGGAAATACGCGCGGGAGGTGGTGATGCCCCACTTGTAGTAGCCCTCGTCGGGCTCCATCCTGCCCGTCAGGATCTCGAAGAGCACCGTCTTCGCCCTCTCGTTGCCGCCCACAAAGGCCACCTTGTCCGTCCTGGAGATGATGAAGTTGAGGTCCTTGAAGATCACCTCTCCGTCGACGGTCTTGGAGAGATGCTCCACGAAGAGGACGTCGTTGCCGATCTCCCGGTTGGGACGGAAGTCGATGTACGGATATTTCCGGCTCGAGGGCACCATGGCCTCCAGCTCGATCTTTTCGAGAGCGCGCTTCCGCGACGTCGCCTGCTTGGATTTCGAGGCATTGGCGGAGAAGCGGGCGATGAATTCCTTCAGCTCCTTGATCTGCTCCTCCTTCTTCCTGTTCTGCTCCTTCATCTGACGGACGAGGAGCTGGCTGGATTCGAACCAGAAATCGTAGTTTCCGGCGAACAGGCGGATCTTTCCGTAGTCGATATCGGCCGTCTGGGTGCAGACCTTGTTGAGGAAGTAGCGGTCGTGGGACACCACGATCACCGTGTTGTTGAAGCCGATCAGGAACTCCTCGAGCCAGCCGATGGCGTCCAGATCCAGGTGGTTGGTGGGCTCGTCGAGCAGCAGGATGTCCGGGTCGCCGAAAAGGGCCTGGGCCAGAAGGACCTTGACCTTCACGGGGCCGTCCAGGGAGGACATCATCCGGTGGTGAAGCTCTGTCTCGATGCCGAGGCCCAGAAGCAGCGCCTCCGCGTCCGACTCGGCTTCCCAGCCATTCATCTCGGCAAATTCGCCCTCCAGCTCGGAGGCGCGGATGCCGTCCTCGTCGGTGAAGTCCGGCTTGGCGTAGATCGCGTCCTTCTCCTTCATGATCTCATAGAGACGGCGGTTGCCCAGGATGACGGTGTCGAGGACGTCATAGGCGTCGTACTTGAAGTGATCCTGCTCGAGGAAAGAGATCCGGTCGCCCGGCGTCACCACGATGGTGCCGCTGGTGGTCTCCAGCTGTCCCGCCAGAATTTTCAGGAACGTCGACTTTCCGGCGCCGTTGGCGCCGATCAGTCCGTAGCAGTTCCCTTCCGTAAACTTGATGTTGACGTCCTCGAAAAGGGCCTTCTTTCCGACTCTGTAGGTCACATTGATCGCTTCAATCATAGATTTCTCCTTTGACAGGTTTATTCCGGCTCATCTCGCCGCCGGCCGCGGGAGCGGACGCCCCGCCGCACGTTCATGGATTCTTCTTATTCGGTTGACAAACTTCTCCGCGCCGCGCCGCGTTTCATGGTATAATAGCGGCATCATCCAAGGGAGGTTCCGCCATGTTCGGAAAAAAGAAAAAGAAACTCCAGGAAGAGCTCATTCTCGGCGTCGCCGCGTTCGCGTTCATGGGCGCTTTGTTTGTTCTTGGCGCCGTCAGGGATCTGCTCGGGCGCAGGCGCTGACCGTTTCACCCGGTCATCCGTCTTCACCGGACCGCGCGTCAGCGTGCGGTCCGCTTTTTATTTTGGGACAGACCTTCTTTTTTCTTCATCAGCGCGACGTAGGCGGCCGAGGCGAGCAGGCCGGCCATGGACAGGAGCGCGCCGGCCCTGAGGCCCGGCACGGTGTAGCGGAATTCCACCAGGTTCTCTCCCTCTCCCACTTTTACGGCCATAAATCCGTTGATATCGATAATGTCGGCCTTTTCCCCGTTCACCTCGGCGCTCCACCCCGCGTCGTCCGGGATGGAGAAAAAGGCGTACTTCTCCCCGTCCGAGGGAATCGTCGCGCGGTAGGACGACGTCGTCCGCTCCACGCCCCGCGAGGACTCCCCGAGATGGGCGGCGCTGATCGACGTGATGAACTCCTCCGTCGCGGCCCCGTCCTGCTCCTCGTCGTAGTGTCTGAGAACGGCGCTCACCGTCTCCTCTTCCTCATCCGGGATCACCAGCGTCTTCAGCATGACGACCGCGCGGTCCGCCTCCTTCGTCTCCGCGAATTCGGAGGCGGTCATGTAGGTGTCGTAGGTGAAGCCGATGGGAGGCACGGACTCATCCTTGTACACGTAGTAGGTCCGGTATTTTCCCTTCACCTTTGTGACCAGCGTTCCCTCGTCCTGCTCCTCCTGGGCATAGGTGTACTTCGCGGAAATCAGGTTCATCATGCCCGCCGGAGGATCCGGCGACTTCACGTCGCGCTTGAGTCCCAGGGAGGTGTAGAACCGGAAGATCGAGCCGGATACGGTGCTGCAGAAATTCGCGCTGGCGGCATACCCATGGGTCAGGGTCTCCGGATTGTCCCTGTTGGTATAGCGGTAGTCGGGCCCCGGGTCCGGCAGGGACGCCGAGGTCACCAGGCGGTCCTGCAGATGCACCGCGTCCTCCCCGTTGGCGACGTTGTAGAGGCGGATCGCCGCGACCAGCGTGCCCACCGCGAAGAGAAGGACGCCGCCGGCAAAGAGTATCTTTCGGTGCTTCCTGATCTGGGTGAGAATCAGCCAGGTGAAGATCGTGCCCGCGATGCTCACGCAGGACCAGGCGATGAAAAGCCCCTCCCGGTAGATCTTGCTCTTCTCCGAGCTGCTCCAGGGCACGAAGGCCAGGAACGCGATGAAGCCGCCCGTGACCGCCGCCCAGAGGATCATGCCCTTCTGGACCGCGTGTTCCGCAGGCGTCATCGGCTCCCAGAGCTCCGACTCCAGCTCCAGCTGCTCCAGAACCAGCGCCCCGCACAGGGCGAACAGAAGGACCGGCATATAGTACCAGCGGTGATAGAGTCCCGCGAAAAGGGAGAAGGCCGCGTTGAAGATCGGCACGACGGCCGCGACGAGACTCCATACCAGCATCCGCCGGATCCAGTGCTTCCTGTACCGGTCCATGAAGAGGAACGCGATCACGAGGACCATGCCCGTCATGGGCAGATACGCGGCGCAGGAGGAGAAGTTGTGGTTGATGACGGCGCTCTGGTCCGACATCACTTCCCCCGGAAAAATCATCGACTTCAGGATGAAGAGGTACCGCTCCGCCCCGAAAACAAGGGAATTACTCCCCACGTAATCAAACTTCACCCGCGGGTTCTGCAGCACAAAGAGAGCGGCCGGCACGAGCAGGACGGCTCCGATCAGACACCCGAGCACGCCCTCCGCGAGAATACCGGGCAGGCGCTTCAGCGCCCCTCTTCCGTCCGCCGCCACGTACCGCAGGACAAAATAGGCCACGAGAAACAGGACCTCGCCGGGGAAGAAGAAATAATTGACCAGTACGTTGAGGGTGACGGCCAGGATAAAGGGTCCCCGCCGCTTCTCCTCCATCAGCATGTCGAAGGTCAGCATCAGGAGCGGGAACAGGGCCGCCACGTCATGAAAATGATAGAACAGGAGATCCTCGTGCATAAAGCCCGAGAACGCGTAGAGGACCGAGGCGATCACGGCGTTTTCGGGATTTTTGACGAACCTTTTGATCCACAGGTACGCCGTCAGCCCCGCGAAGGCGTATTTCAGCACATAGATCCATCCGACGATGTAGATGAACGCGTCCGCGGGAAACAGCAGGGAAAGCCAGAAGGACGGATTTCCCAGAATGTAGAACATCATTCCGCCGATGAAATTCGAGCCCAGGTCCAGCGACCAGTCCCACACGACGCTGCCTGATTTCACGGCGTCGTTGGCGTACATCGCGAAGGGAATCTGCTGCACGTTGAAATCTCCGGCGACGGCGAACAGTCCGCCGTTCCGGATGATAAAGATGCCGAAGCCCACGGCCGCGGCGGCCAGATTCAGCAGGAACGCGGTCAGGGCGTAATTCTGTCGGTTTGTTTTAATCGATTTCAAATGTCCGAAAAAACTCCAATGTAAGATAGATTTTGAGCGCGGGACGCCCCGCCGTCCCTCCGGCGCGGCGCGCCGGAAGGTTCCCCCTTCCCGTTACCGGAGAAGCAGGAAATAGCACAGAAGGAAGAGGATGAACAGGATATCGGCGATCACCACGGCGATCACGATGCCCTTGGAGGAGCTTCCGCTCTTTTTCTCCTGGGGCTCGCTCTCCTTCGGGGCGTAGAGCCGGCTCATCACGGCCTGCGTCCCGGCGGCGGTCTCCTCGTCATCCGATTCCTCCGGATCGAAGTTCAGAAGCTTCACCATCTCCTCTTCCGAGATGGAGGAGATCCCCGTGCCGCACTGCTCCGCGAGACGGTCGACGCGCTCGATCCTCTCCGCGTTCTCGTGCTGCAGGATTCTCAGCAGGAGCATCTGGTATGTCTCGTCGTACCACTGCTCCATCTCCTCGCTGCTCATGGAGGCGACCCGGTCGATCCGGCCCTCTCCGTTCACGTTGTCGCTGCGGATGTTGAGATTGTTCAGCATGAATTCGATCCGGCTGAACAGCACGCTGTTCTCCGCCTTCAGATTGTCCCTGTAGGTCTCGATCCTCGACCCCAGCTCGGAGAGCAGCTCCCGCTTTCTCTCGATGTGTCCCCTGGCGGAGGAACTGCGGTACTCCGTGATCGCCGAGGTGACCGGATCCGTCTCGTCCTCCTCGACCGCTTCCGCGGCGGGATCGTGGGGCACGAGGAAGATGAATTCCTTCTCCCGGACGTATTTGATCTCATAGCGGAAGCGCTTCAGAATCTCACGGATCCTGGACAGCAGCTCGGTATAGTTGCGGATATCGAAGTCATAGCCGGGAGCCTCCTCCTTGTTGAAGGATCTCCGGCAGAGCTCGGCGATGTTCAGCGTGTACTGCAGATAGGTCAGCACCTCGTTCTCGGAAGGATCCGCGCTGCGCAGGATCCCGTCGATGTTGAGGCCGGCGCGCATCTCGTCCGTGTCGCTGCAGCCCTCTCTCGCCTTCCATTCCCTGAAAAATTTCCGGTCAACGTAAGTCTCCAGAGAGTACTCCTTATAGCCGAAGGACAGAATGTGGCTCTGGAACAGCATCTCAATCTGGATCATGGCGTCATGATAGTCGAACCAGCTGTCCTGAGAACCGGAGGGCGCGGCGCTGCTTTCGGGCGTCAGAACGGTCTCCTCCGTCTCCATGTCCGCCTCCAGGACATTCTCGATGTTTTTCAGGTGTTCTTCCATAGGCCGTCTCTCCATGGGGATGCGCCGCCCCCGGCATGGGGGGAGCTCCTGTAACTGTCACGTAAGAGGCAGGTGTCTTCCGGGGCCATGCCGGCCCGGAGGGTGCGCCTCGTCAGAAATTCGTCAGCGACGCCTCCCCGAGGAACACGCCGTAGGCGCGGTAGGCCTCGTAGATGTCCGCCTTGCTGGCCGCCTCGTAGGGGGCGTGCATGTTGAGGACGGCGACGCCGCTGTCGATCACGTTCATGCCGTAGAGGGCGAGGATGTAGGCGATCGTTCCGCCGCCGCCGACGTCCACCTTGCCCAGCTCGGCCGTCTGCGTCCTGACGTCCGCGTCGTCGTAGATCTTTCTGAGATGGGCGATATACTCCGCGTTGGCGTCGTTCGATCCCGACTTGCCCCTCGACCCGGTGAATTTGTTGAATACGACGCCGCAGCCCATGACGGCGGCGTTCTTCTTTTCGAAGGCAGCGGCGTAGAGCGGATCATAGGCCGCGCTGACGTCCGATGAAAGCATGCAGCTGTTGGCGAGGGCGCGGCGGAGCGTCAGCTCCGACCCGCATCCCATGAGGTCCAGGACCTCGGCGAAGGCGTTTTCGAAGAAACGGGATCTCATGCCCGTCGCGCCCACCGAGCCGATCTCCTCCTTGTCCACAAGGAGGCAGCAGGAGGTTCTCTTCACGTCTCCGGAATCGAGGATCGCCCTGAGGGAAGGATACGCGCACACCCTGTCGTCGTGTCCGTAGGAGAGGATCATGCTCCTGTCGAAGCCCGCCTCCCGGGCCTTCCCGGCCGGGACGATCTCCAGCTCGGCGGACTCGAAATCCGCCTCCTCGATGCCGTAATCCCTCCTGAGGATCTCAAGGACGGCGTCCCTGACGGCGTCCTTCTTCGGCGCCGTCTTGTCCGCGCTTCCCGCCACGGAGTCGGCGTCGATGAGGACGGGCGAGGAACCGATCAGGAGGTCGAGGTTCTCGCCCTCCACCACGGTGGCTCCGTCCTTCTTCATCTGCTCCTGGGAAAGATGGATGAGAAGATCCGACACGAAGAAAACCGGCTCGTCCTCATCCTCTCCGACCGCCAGTTCAACGGTGGTGCCGTCCTTTTTTACCACGACCCCGTGGATCGCCAGCGGGCGGGCGACGTACTGGTATTTCTTGATTCCGCCGTAATAATGGGTATCCAGGTAGGCGAACCCGTCGCTCTCATAGAGGGGGTTCTGCTTGACGTCGAGCCGCGGCGAATCAATATGAGCGCCGAGGATGTTCATGCCCTGCTCAATGGGATCCGATCCGATCCGGAAAAGCACGGCGGACTTGTTCATCCAGATGCTGTAAACCTTGTCGCCCGGGCAGAGCTTTTTTCCCTGGCGGACGGCCTCCCGAAGCTCGGTGAAGCCCGCTTCCTCGGCCATCTGCACGATCCGGTTCACACATTCCCTCTCCGTCTTTCCCTCGTTCAGGAAATCCATGTAGGACCTTGAAAATTCATCGCAGGCCTTCTGCGTCTTCAGATCGTACGTACTCCACACATTGATCCGTTCCATTGACTTACTCCTCTCATGATGCCTTTCTCGATGATGTCACAAAGCCCCCCGCCGGATTCCGCTTCGCCGCGGTCCCCGGCGGGGTCGGCCCATACCTTCGGTTATTCTTCAGCCTCTCCGTGTCTCTGCCTGCCGGAGACCTCCCTCTGGAGGCGGGACGTCGTGTAGAAGGCGTCCACGCCGCCCGCGCTCGTCTCCGAAGAGATGCACGGATCGGTGGGGGCAGGGGCGGCCGGTCTGGCGGATTTGTCTATTTTCGTCGCGTCCCCGATTCCCAGGGCCTCTCCCGCGACGCCCAGGGACGAGACGATTCCCGTGATGTCGGAGGGCATGTAGATCTTGGTCGCCCTTCCGTCGGCGACGTCCTTGAGGGCCTCGATGCCCTTCAGCTTCAGGACGGAATCGCTGATTTTGGCGGCGTTCAGCTTCTCGATACCTTCCGCCTCCGCCTGGTAGACCAGCTCGATGGATCTCGCGTGGCCTTCCGCCAGGGCGATCTGCGCGTCTCTCTCCGCCTCGGCGGCGAGGATCTTGGCCTTCTTGTCACCCTCCGCCCTGGAGACGACCGCCTCCTGATGGGCCGTCGCTTCGAGGACCGTCTGACGTCTCTCGCGCTCCGCGCGCATCTGCTTGGTCATGACTTCCTCGATTTCCTTGGGCGGCTGGATGTTCTTCAGCTCCACGCGGGTCACCTTGATGCCCCAGGGGTCCGTCGCCTCGTCGAGCACAGCGGCAAGTCTCGCGTTGATCTGGTCGCGGCTCGTGAGGGTCTGGTCGAGCTCCAGCTCGCCGATGATGTTTCGCAGCGTCGTAGCGGAGAGGTTCTGAAGGCCCGCGATGGGACTTTCGACGCCGTAGGTGTAGAGCCTCGGGTCAAACACTCTCGCGAAAACGACGGAGTCGATATTGATCGTGACGTTATCCTTCGTGATGACGGGCTGGGGCGGGAAATCCAGAACCTGCTCCTTCAGAGACACCTTCTTCGCGATTCTTTCGAAGAAAGGCACCTTGAGGTGAAGGCCCGCGTCCCAGACGCATTTGAACTTTCCGAGATTTTCAATGACGAACGCCTGCCCCTGGGGGACAACCCTGATACAGTTGATCAGAATGATCAGGGCAATGACGACAAGCACCGCCAGCAGTACAAATGACAGATCAATTCTCATATTGCACCTCCCTTTGATTTTAATCACTTTGCTCATCCGCGGCGGATCTCCGGAGGCGGACGGTCCCTCCGTCCCCGGCCCCGTTCCCGCGGCGGATCATATGAATTATATCACAGGAGCGGAAATCAGGAAGTTAAATCTTTATGAAGCCTGTTCCCCGCCTCATCCGCGCCGGTCCGGCACGCAGGCGGAAGGTTCCCGGCCCCCTCCCGGATCACAGCGTCCTCGCAAGCCTCATCGTCTCGGTCAGATGAAGGCCGAAGCGGCCGACGATCTCCAGGCCCTTCCTGTAAGCCTCCGGATTCCAGACCATGGAGGATTTGTGGGCGTCCGAGCCGAAGATCACCCGATTTCCCACCTCCCCGGCCATTTTCCAGAAGCGCGGATCCGGGTAATGCCTGTGGGTTCCGATGCCCAGAAGGTTGATCTCCAGGGGGATGTCCAGCGCGAGGGCTGTCTCGCAGATGATCCGCATCCGCCGCTCATACGCCTCGTCTCCCCCGGTGAAATGAAACACGTCCGGATGGGCGACGCAGCAGAAGCGTCCGGTTTTCATCGCCTCGACGACCTGGGCGCTGTAGCGCGCCAGGAGGTTTTCGTCGTCCGTCGGATCGAAGGAGGAGACGTCGCCGATCTCGTTTCCCAGGCAGTGCTGTCCCAGCAGGAAGTACTCGATCGGATACTGATCCGTGAACCGGCAGAGCTCATCGAACAGGGCGGGATAGTACTCCACCTCCAGCCCGAGATGGATCTCTATGTCGTCCCGGTACTCCTCCCGGAGCGCCAGAACGGTCTCGACGTAATCCCCGAGCTGCCCCATGTCCATCTTCACCCGGCTGACGTAGCCGTCCGGGTAGGGCATCGGCGTGTGGTCGGAGAAGCCGAGGATCCGGATGCCGCCCCGGATCGCCGCCTCCACGTACTCCCGCTCCGTACCGGAGGCATGCTTGCAGCGCCATGTATGTGTGTGATAATTTGCCGTCATCAATTCCGCTCTTCTCCCCCTTGCTGCCGTATGCGCGGACCGCCCTCCGGCTCTCCGCCCGTTTCCGCCCTCAGTAAACGGGAGCCCGACAGACCTGTCAGGCTCCCGGATCCCGTTTCACGGAAGTATGTGTCCGGCCGCGCGGTACAGTCGATACCATTCCTCGCGGGTCAGCCGGATTTCGCCCGCCCGTATGATCTCCGCCAGCCGCTCCTCGCGGGACGTGCCGACGACGACCTGCATCTGTGCCGGATGACGGAGAAGCCAGGCGGCCGCAATGCCGCTTTTGGTCGTCCCGTACTGTCCGGCGAGAGCTGCGAGCTCATCGTTGAGCGCCGGATATCGGCCGCTGTCGATGAAGCTGCCCTCCCTCAGACTGATCTGGAACGGCGACCAGGCCTGCATCAGTATCCCGCTGCTCCGGCAGAAATCGAGAATGCCGCCGTCGTGATCAACCGAGCCCTCGGTGGTCATGTTGGCCTCGATCCCCGCGGAGATCATCCCCGCGTGGACGATGCTGCACTCCATCTGGTTGACGATGAGCTTCTGTCTTACGCAGGACTGCAGCAGACGGATCTGTCCCGGCGTATAATTGGAGACGCCGAAGTACCGGACCTTCCCCGCGTCGTAAAGGAGGTCGAAGGCCTCCGCGATCTCCTCCGGCTCCGCCAGGGCGTCGGGCCGGTGCAGGAGAAGGACGTCCAGATATTCGGTGTTCAGTCTCTTTAAAATGCCGTCGGCCGCCTCAAGGATGTGCTCCTTTGACGAGTCGTAGAAGCCGTTCCGTATCCCGCACTTCGACTGAAGGATCAGGTCCTCCCTGCGGATGGAGGCGTCCAGGGCGAGCGCCTTTCCGAACACTTCCTCCGCCCTCCCCATGCCGTAGATATCGGCGTGGTCGAAGTAGAAGGCCCCGTTTTCCAGCGCCGACCGGATGAAGGCCAGCATGCGCTCCGGGGAGAAGGGGTTGTCCGAGAAACCTGCCTGCCTCATGCACCCCACGACGACGGCGGGCACGCTCCTTCCGTTCATCGCCTGAAATGGAATCTGTTTCATACTTTTTCTCTCCCAAATCGGCTTGTGGTTATGTATGAATTCACTATAGAATTACAAACGATCGAATAGAAACTTTGTTTTCACAACACCGATATCATGAAATAGCTCAGGCTGAAACCAGCATACTAAAAATATCTGTAACATAATCTGCTATTTCTATTCCTGATTACGTTATCAATCGTTGATCATCGATAATAAATCCTCTGTAATTATTCCAGTGGGTTCTAAAGAATTAGATTTCTGGAATTGTTTTATTGCTTCAACTGTTTTTGCTCCAACGACTCCATCAGGTGTACCACAATTGAATCCCTTATCATTCAGATATTGCTGAAACTTTTTTATTTGTTCAGCATCTGAGATTTCAATCTCACCTCCTTCTGTACCACCTTCTGGAGAAGAATTGTCTTCAACCAGAATTTTGTCTTTAAAGGTTCTCACCCAATCATAATAAAGCGGATTAGTCCATGTATTTCCATCTAAATCCGTATAGCTTTTCACAACTGCCTTGAAATTTGCTATTCTATGTTCATGGAGTGCATTGGATGATAGGGCTAAACCCTCATCTTGCCCGTATGAATTTCCATTAATTAGATTAATCCCTTTATATTCTAAATCGGAAACATAATCATCTTCGCCTCCAAGGGTATATATTATTATAGGATAATTGTTACTGTCCCAGGCAACAAAAGATACGACCACATCCTTTATATCTGCTCCGGAGACATTTTTAAAAACAGCGCACAATATGTCAGGATACAGTGCATTTGCTTTCGGATCCCCCTCGAGATAATGAGTACTTTCAACGTACACCGGCTGTTCTCTTAGGGCTTTTTCTAATTCAGATATGCTGATCGGATCTTGCGGGACAGAATCCAGTTCCTCATTCTCTTCCAAAGACTCGTAATCTTGCTCCTCATTCAAATCGTAAAAAACCAATGTCCCCGAAGATGTCCACTCACCATCACCATAATATCGATGCTCATCAACATTTACTGTGATAGGACTTCCATCTCCCACCGGTATCATCAGAGCGGCTTTCAACGATCCTCCGGAAAGGACATTCTTTGTCGCGTTGCTCATATAGCCATATGCTTCTTCGCCAAGTGTCCAATCGCTGTATGCAACAGATGGAAGGCTGACTTCAACAGAGTTCTGATAAAAACGAGCATTAATTGTGTTAATAAAACTTGCCGGCTCTGTATACATACTGGAGAAATCAAATATAACGATTGCAACAACCGTCCCATCTTTCATTCTGCCAAGCATACAGTGATCATATTTTAACGAAAACTCATCTGTCCCACAGACTGTTGACAAAGGGCCTTCTAGCTTTGGGACATAAAGCATCTCTTTTTCTATCTCTTCCGTATTGTCTTTGTAAAAGGAAACAGACTTATCTTCACTTATGACACATAAGTCTGAACCGTCTGTAAAGAAATCAAAATACGCTGGTGTATTCTCTGGATAGATAATCAGAAGACGATTACCCGCCAGCTTCCATTCGATCATATAATCATCAAAATCACCTTTTTCATCGTGAAAGAAGCCTGTACCATCCCGGAGAAATGTCATCCATTTCCCTTCATAGCCCTTGTTTCCCCAGACACCTATGATATCCTCTTCCACATATTCTGCTTTTTCTTTATCGTTGGAACCTTCCTCTGTATTATTCAGGGAATCAACGCTTGATTCGATTTCAGTATTCTGCTCAACAGTACTGTCTGTCTGATCTTTCTCTGAGCCAGCGGAAACGCTCACCTGATGATTTTCCGAAGACAGCCTTTTATGTATCTCGGCATCCAGTTCTTGTAGTTGTTCCACCGAAAGACGATCAAGATATGAATAATCTTCGTCAGCAACTGCAAGTGTTGAGTTTAATAGCATAGTTAATATAATCAATATTGGCAGCAGTCTTCTCTTCATCACTTCTCCATCCCCCTGATTTCCGTAATACAACTGTAAAAAATCCATCTTCCAAAAAAAGGCCCTCATCGCACGGTTTCCTCCTCGATGCTGATCGCCCTCTTCTCCGGGCTGTTCACGTCGTATTTCTCCATGAAGTGGTTGTATATCTCGCTGTACTGCTCATCCGTCAGCTCCTGCAGCTTCGCGGAATGGACGTGGTAGTCGGGATGCTCCTGGTGCTCCCGGCGCACGACGCCGGAGAGGGCGACGCAGTGGGAGGTGATCCTCTCGAAGCTGTTCACCAGCTCCTCGAAGACCGCGCCCTGCTGAAGGTCGCACTCTCCCTTGCTGAGGCGGCTGATATGGCCCGCCTTCAGCGTCTCGCACAGATTTGAGATCACGGCCGCCAGCGGCTTGATCTGCATCGCGATGTGCAGATCGTGGTCCTGGAAGGAGCGGATCGAGCTGTTGACCAGCTCGCGCATCGCCGTGATCGCGATGTTCAGGTCCCTCATCGCCACGTCGGAGAACGTGATCTTCTCCTCGTTGATCTGATGCGTCACGCGGGCGATGTTGGAGGCGTAGTCGCCGATCCTCTCCAGATCCCCTATGGCCCGGAGACTCTGGGTCACCTGCCGGGTCTGCTGCGAGTTCATCTCGCACCGGGTGAGCTGCATCAGGTACTCGCCGGTCTTGGATTCGTATTTGTCGATCAGGTCCTCCTTCCGCTGGACCTTCTCATATTTCTTCTCGGAATACTCCTGGATCAGGTTCAGCGCCCGGCCGACGTTCTTTCTCACCTTCCGGGACATGCCGTCCACGACGCGGTTGCTCTGGCCGATGGCGAGGGCCGGATACTTGAGGAGACGTTCTTCAAGCAGGTCGAAGTCCCTGCTGTCCGCGATGTCCTCCAGATCCTCCTCCGAATCCTTGATCAGGAACATCGCCAGCTTCTCGATCTTCGAGATGAACGGGAACAGGATGCAGACCGTGAGGATGCGGAAGACGGAGTTGACCGCGGCGATGATCACCGGATTGACGGTGCGGTTCATAAAGGGGAAATGCATCACCGCGTTGAGGGAATAGAACACCACGCCCCAGAGGATCATGCCGAAGAGATCGTCCAGCAGGTAGATCAGGGCGGTTCTCCGGCCGTTCTTGTTGGCGCCGATGGAGGAAATCAGCACGGGACAGGCGGCGCCGACGCCGATGCCCAGGATGACCGGGAACGCGGTCGCGAAGGTCAGGGCTCCCGTCACGGAAAGCGCCTGAAGGATACCGATGGAGGCGGACGCGCTCTGGAGGATCGCCGTCATCACGATACCGAGAAGCATGCCGAAGACCGGGTGGGAGAACAGGGTCAGAGCCTCCATGAAGGCGCTGCTCTCCTTCAGCGGCGCCACCGCCCCGCTCATCATCTGCATGCCGACCATCAGGATCGCGAAGCCGAGCATGATATTCCCGAGATTTTTCTGGACGGTGTGTTTGCCCAGCATCTTGACCAGCGTGCCCGCGATCGCGACCACCGCGGCGATCGTCGCCGAGGACAGGAGCTGGGCGATCCCGCCCGAGCCCTCGATGTAGGACAGGCAGAGGATCCACCCTGTGATGCTGGTGCCGATGTTGGCGCCCATGATGATGCCGATGGCCTGATGAAGCTTCATCATGCCGGAGTTGACGAAACCGATGACCATCACCGTCGTCGCCGAGGACGACTGGATGACGGAGGTCACCCCTGTCCCCAGAAGGACGCCCTTGATCGGCGTGCTGGTCA
Source organism: Lachnospiraceae bacterium (assembly GCA_045114695.1). Classification (GTDB taxonomy): domain Bacteria; phylum Bacillota; class Clostridia; order Lachnospirales; family Lachnospiraceae; genus Chordicoccus. The sequence goes on from JBGUKX010000028.1 coordinate 302,266, forward strand.
TCTTGTACAGAAACGCCTCAAGCTTGTTGCCCGCAACGCTTTTCAGGCCGTCGCCCATAAGCGACATGCCGAACAGGAACAGTGAGACGCCGCAGAGCAGAGAGAGAATCATGGTAAGTATTTCCAAGACGAGACACTCCTTTCCTTCAGGCCGTTGATATGTCTATTATAGGGCAAACGGGAACGCTCTGCAATTCCCGCCGTCACGCCGGAATCAGAAATTCCGCGATCCGGATGATGACCGGCATCACCGCGATGGACAGCAGCGTGCTCTGGGTCACGGTCTGGCAGGCGTAGCTGTAATCCGCGTCGTAGAGCTGGGCGTAGACCGCCACGTTGGCGCCCGCGGGGGCGGCCCCGGCGATGATCATGGTCATCCTGACGGGATAGGGAACCGGAAGGAACCGGAACACGAGAATTGTCACCAGGGGGATCGCGATCAGCCGCATCGCGCTGACCAGGTACAGCCGGCCGTTCGTGAAGAGCGAGGTGATCTTCGTTCGCGCGAGATAGATGCCCAGGACGATCATGGCCAGAGGGGCGTTCGTCATGGCAAGTCCCCGGATGAAGGCAGAAAGGACGGGCGGGAGGCTCGTCCCCAGTCCGCAGCGGAAAATCACCACGCCCAGCACCGAGCACACGACGATGGGGCTAAGCAGGACGCTGCGAAGGCTCGTCTTCCGGACCGCGGCGCCCTGCGCCTTCCTGTCCCTGTTCAGAAGGCCGATGCCGTAGGTCCACTGCAGAAGGTTCAGCAGGATCACCAGTCCGGCGAGATAAAACACGCCCTCGTCTCCGATGGTGGCCTGCACCAGCGGAATTCCGATGAAGCCGGCGTTGGAGAAGCTCGAGGCGAAGCACTCGATGCCGGACCTCCGGAACACCGCGGCCGACAGGACCATGGCGATCAGAAGCGTGAGCGCCGCCATGGCGAAGCTGATCAGAAGGCCTCTCATCTTCTCCGCCGAATACTCCACGAGAAAGCTGCTGACCAGCGTGGAGGGAATCGCCACCCAGGGCAGAAGATTCGCCACGGAACGGCTCCCTTCCTCCGTTATTTTGCCCGACCTGTAGAGAAGGTATCCGCAGATCATATAGAGGGACATCGTCAGAATCTGCTGAAGAATGATGAGAGCCATGCGCTTCTCCTTTCCGCGTGATGCCGCGGGCGACATCCGTCCTGGTGTGACGGTACAAAAATACCTGCTTCGAAGGAAACCATACAGCCGTCCGGAAGCTGATGATTCCCTGCAAGCAGGCAATAAAAATCGGGGCAGCGAGATTTGAACTCGCGACCTCACGGCCCCCAGCCGTGCGCGCTACCAAGCTACGCCATACCCCGTTGTGCCTCATCTGTACGGCACCAGTACATTATCCGCTTAAAAAGCCGATTTGTCAATCACATTTCTCAGGGAAATATCAAACCGTCCCTTTTCGGGGAGGGAACGGTCAGACCATCTCCGCGATGCTGTAGATGAGCTTTTCCGACTCCTCCCAGCCGAGGCAGGGATCCGTGATGGATTTTCCGTAGACGCCTTCTCCCACCTTCTGGCAGCCCGGTTCGATGTAGCTCTCGATCATGAAGCCCTTGACCAGTTTTTTCACGTCCCCGGAGTGTCTCCGGCTGTAGAGGACCTCCCTGGCGATCCGGATCTGCTCCAGGTAGCGCTTCCCGGAATTGCTGTGGTTGGTGTCGACGATCACGGCGGGATTGCGCAGCCCGCGGCTCAGATACATCTCCGACAGCAGGCTCAGGTCCTCGAAGTGATAGTTCGGGAGATTCTGTCCGTGCTTGTTGACGGCCCCCCGCAGCACCGCGTGGGCCAGGTCGTTTCCGCCGGTCTTCACCTCCCATTTCCGGTAGATGAACATCTGGGGCGCCTGGGCGGCCACGATCGAATTCAGCATGACGCTGAAGTCGCCGCTCGTCGGGTTCTTCATCCCCACGGGGATCCCGACGCCGCTGGCGACGATCCTGTGAAGCTGGTCCTCCACCGACCGGGCGCCCACCGCGACATAGGACAGGACGTCGTCCATAAACTCGTGGTTTTCCGGGTAGAGCATCTCGTCCGCGGGCGTAAGCCCCGTCTCCCGGATCACGTCGATGTGCATCTTTCTGATGGCCAGAAGGCCCGCGAAGAGATCCGGCTTTTTCTCCGGGTCCGGCTGATGCAGCATGCCCTTGTAGCCGGTTCCCGTCGTCCGGGGCTTGTTGGTATAAATCCGGGGAATCACGAGAATCCTGTCCCTGACCTTCTCCGCCGCCCGGCTCAGCCTCACGGCGTAATCCACCACCGCGTCCTCGTTGTCGGCCGAGCAGGGGCCGATGATCAGAAGGAACTTGTCGGAGCGCCCCTCAAAGACGTCCCGGATCTGACGGTCCCTCTCCTTCTTTACCTCCGCGAGGGCCGCGGGGAGAGGAAGCCTTTCCCTGACCTCCTCCGGGGACGGAATCTCTTTTATGTATTCAAAGCTCATAGATGAAATGCCTTTCCTGAAAATGCCGGTTCCGGGCGGACGGCGGTTATTCGCTCCTGAGAGCGTCGATGGGGTTCAGATTGGATGCCTTGACCGCCGGGAGCAGGCCGAAGATGATGCCGATCGCCATGGAAAATGCCACCGAGACCACACAGGCCGGAATGGAGATCGAAGTCCTCGTCCCCATCACGTTGGAGAAAACCCGGCTGAACACGATGCCTCCCGCGACGCCTATCATGCCGCCGAGGGACGTCAGGACCGCGGCTTCCGTCAGGAACTGGGCCCGGATCCTGCTCTTCTTCGCCCCGATGGCCTTCTTGAGGCCGATCTCCCTGGTGCGCTCGGTCACGGAAACCAGCATGATGTTCATGACGCCGATTCCGCCGACCAGCAGAGAGATGCCCGCGATCCAGATCAGCTGCCGGCTCGAGGCCGTCGCCAGACTCTGCATCTGGGCGGCCCGCTTGAGGAGGTCCGTCGCGGCGTAGGTGAATTTCGATCCCTCGTTCATCTGGCTCTGCGACAGGGCGTCCGCCACGTTCTTTCCGGCGATGGTCATGTCGTCGGTGGAGCTCGCCTTGACGGAGACGTACTGCGGCTCGTCGTACTGATAGATGATCGGCCAGTCGTCGATGGGAATGAAGATGGTCCCGCCGTCGGTCTCGCTGTGGTAGGTCACGTAATCGTTGAGGGAGTTGATATTCAGGCTGGTGTCGTTCATCTTGCTCACGACCCCGATGACCGTAAACGGCTCCCCGGAGATCTCCAGGACCTTGCCCACGGGAATCTCTCCCCCGAAAAGCCGGGACGCGGTGGCCGAGTCGAGAATCGCCACCTTCCGGTAGTTTTCATTGTCAAAGTCGGTGAAGGCCCTGCCGTACTCGACGGCGTAGTCATTTACGTTGAAATAGTGGGTGTCGATCCCCATGATGTTGCCGGAGAAGGACGTGCTCAGATAGTACACGCTGTCCGACCACTCCCTCTTCCGATAGAGCGACACCTCCTCGACGCCTTCGAGCTTTTCCAGTTTTTTTCTTGTCTTTTCGTCAATGACGCGGACCCCCTCCGGCAGTCCGCCGTAGGCGAGGTCGTAGGTCGAATTGTCCCGCTTCAGCGTGACGTCGACGACGTTGTTGCCCGCGCCGATCAGATTCTCCTTGATCTGCTCGTTCGTCCCCTTGATCGTGGATACGATCGTGATGATGGAGGCGATGCCGATGATGATGCCGAGCATGGTCAGGACGGATCTCAGCTTATGACTCCATATTCCCTGAAACGACAGGGAGATATTTTCAAGCATGGAGCTGTCCTCCGATCTGGTAGTTGTTTCTTCCCGGAACGGTCCGCATCAGGTGAAGCCGTAGAAGGACTCCAGGCTGGATACCTCCGTGTACGCGCCGGGCACGCAGTCGTTCCCGTACGGGAACGCGATGTACTCGTCCTTCGACAGGCCGCCCTTGATCTGAACCGCGTCGGTCGAGGAGACGCCGGTGGACACGATGCGCTTTTCGATCCGGCCGTCGCCGTTCCGGACGTAGACGTAGTTTCCGCCCGGATCGATCCGGACGAACATCGCGTCGATGAAGAAGCCCTCGGACGTGTCCTCCTGTTTTGTGGAGTAGTTGACCTCCACCCAGGCGTCGTCCCTCAGCTCCACGTCCTCGTCCATCCGGATCGTACAGCCGTAGCTGGAGGAATTGGGATTGCCCTCCATGAAGCCGTAGTCATTGCCGGTGGACGGAAATTCCGAGATGCTGTCGATCGATCCGATCATCTCCTGCCCGGACTCGTAATCCGTGACGGTCACGCTCTGCCCGATCGAGAGGTCCGGAAGCTCCAGCTCTCCCACCGTGCTGGCGATATAGTAGCCTCCGCCGCCGGATACCTGGACGACGGCCGCGCCCGTCGACTTGGCGTCCTCGGGATCCCGGACGGTCTTGACGACGCCGTCCAGCCTGCTGCGGACGGTGCCGTCTCCGATCTCCTTCCGCTTCTCCCTAAGGTCGATCTCCGCGACCCGGACCTTGATGGACATCTCCGCGATGTCTTTCTCCGTGGTCTCCCTCATGGAGGCGATCTCTTCCGCGGTGTAGCTCGCATTCAGGTCGATGGTGTCGTCCTGGATCTCGAGATCGCTTCGCCCGGATCCGCCGTCGTCCGCGCCGTCTGCTGCCGCGGCGGGAACGTCGTCGTAGTAGTAATAGCCGCCGTCGTCCGTGCCGTCGTCGGCAAATTCCTCGGGCACGCTGTCCTCTTCTCCGTCGTCCGGACTTTCGTCGGGATTGTAGAGCCGCATCGAAATCCGGTTGGAGACGCGGAACATGTGGAGGCCGATCTTCAGGATCAGAGGGGCCTCGGAATTGTCGGACTGGTGGATCTCAAGGACGACGTACACGTCCATGTCGTCGCCGTCGTCCTCGACTTCGATGTTCTCGTCGGGAATCAGCGTGTCGATCTCCTCTTCCCTTCCCCCGTCGGGTTCTTCCGTCTCAGAGGAGGCATCGGACTCCGGGTCCTTCCCGTCGGACGGCTCTTCTTCGCCCGTCTCCTCTTCCGCGGCGTCCGGCCGCTCCGTCCCGGTTCCGTCGGATTCCGTCGTTATCTCCTCCGGCTCCTGATCCTCCGTCCCGCCTTCGTCCGGTTCGTCGGGGTAGACGTCCTCGTATTCCGGGACATCGTCGGGCATCTCGATGTCAAGCTCTTCCTCCGCTATGCCATCGTCCGGATCTTCTTCGATAAAAACCTCTTCCTCGTCCGTATCGTCGTCAATGACCGGATCTTCCGGTTCTTCCTGTTCAGGCGCAGTGTCCCCGCCGTTTTCCTCTTCCCCGACGGGTTCCTGGTTCTCCTCCGGCTCTGCCATCTCCTCGACGGTGGATTCCGTCTCTTCCTCCGGAAGCACGTCGTCCTCAAAATAGACGTCCGGTGTGTCGTCCTCCTCGAAATAGAATTCCGGCTCCTCGTCGTCCTCGATGTACCGGGCCGTCTCGTCGTCCTCCAGGGGAGCGCCCCAGACGCTGACGGGAAGAAGTCCCCTCAGCAGGAACGCCGCGACGGGCTCGTTGTCGTCCTCCGGCTCTTCGCCGGTTCCTTCTCCGCCTTCGTCGTAGTCGCCTTCTTCGTCCTGTTCATCCTGCCCGTCTTCCGGGCCGTCGCCGTCCTCTTCCCCGCCGCCGTCCTCTTCGGTCCCGTCGTCCGGATCGCCGGGCATCTCGCCCCCGTGAAACAGGTAGACGATGGCGTCGGCGTCGATGATATCGCTGAAGCTCCACAGGAACACATAGGGATTGAAGAGCGTCCCGTCGCCGTAGAGCAGCCTTCCCGTCGGCTCGGGGTCGTAGACCTCCTCGACGGGCTCCTCGGGCACGCTGTCCGTGACGTCCTCAAAGTCGTCCGTGCCGCCCCCGTCGTCCGGGGAGGACGGCCGCAGGCGGTTGATGAGAACCAGATTGTCCTGCATATGCTTGAGGTCCAGCTGGTCCTGCGCCAGCTCGATCTCCAGCTTCTCCAGCTCGATTTCGCTCAGGGTGGTGTCGAACGTGTAGAGCGGCTCACCGGCCTTCACGTTCTGTCCCGTCGTCACGAGGACTTCCTTTACATTCTGCGTATCGGACAGAAAACAGCTCTGTATCCTGTCCGCGACGACCGTGCCGCTTTTTCCGAAGCCGTAATCGTCCGAATAGTAGTACGTACTGCCCTCGATTTCTCCGACGCTGTACACGTTGACCGGCACCTTGGACGTGGACCGGTAGGCGTACAGTCCCCCGTAGATCCCGCCGCAGATCAGTCCGGCCGCCGTCACGCCGGCGATCAGGCGTTTAACTGTCTTGTTCATCCGACCTCTCCCCTCCGGTAAGAACGCCGTCAAAGATATGATAAACCGTATCCGCGTAGGACGCGATGTTCGCGTCGTGAGTGATCATGATGATCGTTGATCCGTTGTTGTGAAGCTCCCGGAAGAGCTCCATTACCTGCTTCCCCGAGACAGAATCCAGGGCGCCGGTGGGCTCGTCCGCCAGAAGAAGGGACGGGCGTCCCACGATCGCCCGCGCGATCGCCACTCTCTGGCACTGGCCGCCGGACAGCTGCTGCGGAAGATGGGTCATCCGGTCCTCCAGTCCCACGATTTTCAGGGCTTCCGCCGCCCTCTCTCTCCGCTCCCTCTTCTTTACTCCGCCGAACAGCAGCGGGAGGGCAACGTTGTCCAGAGCGGTCATTCTCGGCATGAGATGGAAGGACTGAAAGACAAAGCCGATCTGCCGGTTCCTGATCTCGGCGAGCTGGTTGTCCGTGCATTTTCCGATTTCCCTGCCGGCGAGCCGGTAGATGCCGGTCGTCGGCACGTCAAGACACCCGATGAGGTTCATCAGCGTCGTCTTGCCGCTTCCCGACGGGCCCATGATCGCGATGTAGTCCTGCTCCTCCACGGAGAGATTCACGTCCTTGAGGACGCGAAGCGTCGATCGTCCCATCGGATATTCCTTGTTGATATTGGTCATCTCAAGAATCATCCGACTGCTCCCCCGAATGTGCCGCCGGCAAAGGGTCCCTGATCGAATCCGGCCGCATCCCGGAAATCGGCGCCGCCCTCCTCGTACGCCCCGTCGTCGAAGAATTCCTCGTCTTCATAGAATTCCTCATCCTCAAAGCCGCCCGTCTCGTCAAGCTCCTCGTAGTACTCCTCACCGCCGCCGTCCTCCAGCTCCTCGTCGCCGTAGTAATCTTCTCCTTCGGCGGCGTCTCCGCCTTCATCGGTTCCGGCGTTGTCCGAGGACTGGAAGGATGTGTTGTTGTTCTCAATGCAGGGCATGCCTTCCTTGTAGAGATCGGAGGCCGGGCAGATGTAGTCCTCCACGTCGATTCCCCCGGTCACAAGCCAGGTGTTGCCGCTCTCGTCGTAATCCGCGACGCTGACCTTCCGCTTCTCGAGAAGCTGGTCGTCGTTCTCCGCCCAGATCCAGGGATCCGTCTCGGGATCGTTGATAAAGGCGCCGTCCAGGCGGATCTCGTTCTCGTCCTCAAATTCATCGGTGTTCTGATACATGAACACGTGCTGGCCGATCATGAGACCGTCCAGCGAGTCGATGCTGACGTAAAACGCGTATTTCGAGGACGTCGTCTGCTCGTCGGTGTTCCCGTAATAGCCGAAGTCTTCGTTGTTCTGAACCGTGTTCTTTGTGTCGATCTCCGTGACCGTCCCCGTCCAGGACTGCGAGGGATCGATCCGGGAGTGGATGGTCATCTCCATCCCCGTGTAGAGACTCCGGATATTCTGCTCGTTGATGGTTCCCTTGATGCGGAAATTCTCGTTCTCGATGATCTTGATGAAGGCGGACGCGTCCGAGGACCCGTCCCCGGAGTCGCCGTAGGAGGTCCCGTAGCCGAGATCGTCGTCGGCCGCCTCGACGGTGGAGGTGTCGGCGGTGCCCGCCTTCTGGATCCTGCCCGTGATGGGGGCCGTGACGTCCAGGTTTTTGGTGGAGTCCTCGAGCTGTTTGATCTCCTTCTCCTTCAGCTGCGCCGTGTACTGGGCCTCCCTGAGGGCGTTCTCCGCCGCCTGTACCTTCAGCGTGTAATCCATCTGGAGATTGGCGGCCGCCTTGTCCCTCAGCTTCTTCAGGTCCTCGATATCCTTCTCCTGCTGCGTCACCGCCAGCTGCTGCTGCTCCAGCTCCAGCCTGGCCCGCTCGAGAGAGTTCTGGGCCTGCTCGGAATCGTAGGTGAAGAGCTTGTCTCCCTCCTTGACCTGGTCTCCCTCGGTGACGTAGACCTTTGAAATCTTCTTGTTCGTATCTCTCGCGACGTTCTGCTCTTTCCCCGTACTCACGATCCCCGTAAACTGCTGGGACTGCATGGCCTCGCTGAACCCGCAGATCATCGCGACAGACTGCACGGATACGGACGTCAGATTTTCCGCTCCGCATCCTGACAGTCCGAACACAGCCGCCGCAGCGGCAAGTAACGCAATCAGCCTGTTCCTCATCAGTATCCTCCGGCCGCCGGGACCTTCTGTCTTCTTCTGTCCCGGCAGGTATTTTCATTCTCTTGTCCGGCTGTGCCAGAGGCAGCCGTCCGGCGGACGTCCGGCATTCCCGTCCCCGGTTTTTCCTTCCGGCGGGCGGCCGCAGACGGACTTCCGCGTCCCTTATTATATTCCCGCCGCTGTGTCCATATTGTGAAAAAAAACGGAAGTTGTTATGACTCTCCTTTTATGATAGAATACCACATAAATTGACAGGCAACATGATTTGTTTCACATATTTCAGCGACAGAATGAGGTTCGGATGAAAACTGCGGTTATTACCGATACCAACAGCGGCATGACGGCCGCAGACGCCGAGGAGCACGGCATTCTTCTGATGCCCATGCCGGTCATCATCGACGGCAGGGAGTACAAGGAGAACGTCAATCTCACTCCGGAGCAGTTTTACAGCATGCAGGCGGCCAACGCCGAGATACAGACCTCCCAGCCTTCCGCCGGCGACGTGATCGATCTGTGGGAGAAGACGCTCAGGGATTACGACGAGATCGTCTATATCCCCATGTCCAGCTCCCTCTCGGGATCCTGCCAGAGCGCCGCTCTCTACGCCGGGGACTTCGACGGAAAGGTACAGGTGGTCGACAACCAGCGCATCTCCGTGACGCAGCGCCAGTCCGCCCTGGACGCCAAGGCGCTGGCGGAGGGAGGCGCCTCCGCGGCCGAGATCCGCCGGATCCTGGAGGAGACGAAGGCGGAGTCCCACATCTTTATCATGGTGGACACGCTCAAATATCTGAAGCAGGGCGGACGCATCACGCCGGCCGCGGCCATGATCGCGGGCGTGCTGAACCTGAAGCCGGTCCTGCAGATCCAGGGCGGCAAGCTGGACGCCTTCGCCAAATGCCGCGGGATCAAGGCGGCGAAAAAAATCATGAAGACCGCTGTCCTCGACGCGGTCACCAACGAATTCGGCGGCGTCTCCGGCGACAGGACTCCCGGCGCCTGGATCGGGCTCGCCCACACCAGGAATTTTGAGGCCGCCGAGGAGTTCCGACGCGAAGCCTGCGAGCTCTTCCCCGGATTCGACGTCCACGTGGACGAGCTGCCGATCAGCATCGCCTGCCACATCGGCCCCGGCTCGCTCGCCCTCACCTGCACGAAGGTGCTCGAGGGAGGCTGCTCCTACTGACCGGCCGTCCCCATCTCTCTTTTTCGGTGTTGTCAAAAGCGGTCCGTCTCACTTGGAGACGGGCCGCTTCTTTCTGTCTTTCTCTATTTTCCGATCAGTTGCTGATCAGCTTGTCATTCTCACTCCGGCTCAGTTGTTGATCAGCTTGTCATTTTCACTCCAGCTGTAGAGGGAGCGGATCTGCTTTCCGATTTCCTCCGACGGATGCTCCGCGGCCTTTCTTCTGAGGGCCTTGAAATGGGCCTGTCCGCCGGCGGGGCTCATGTCGAGCAGGAAGTCCTTCGCGAAGGTTCCGTCCTGGATATCCGCGAGGATCTTCTTCATGGTCTCCTTCGTCTCGGCCGTGATGATCTTCGGGCCGGTGACGTAGTCGCCGTACTCGGCGGTGTTGGAGATCGAATATCTCATGCCCGCGAAGCCGGACTCGTAGATCAGGTCGACGATCAGCTTCATCTCATGGATGCACTCGAAGTAGGCGTTTCTCGGATCATAGCCGGCTTCCGTCAGAACCTCGAATCCGGTCTGCATCAGCTTGCAGATGCCGCCGCACAGGACTGCCTGCTCGCCGAAGAGGTCCGTCTCGGTCTCCGTGCGGAACGTCGTCTCAAGGATACCCGCGCGGGCTCCGCCGATGGCGGCGCCGTAGGCGAGGGCTCTGTCGAGGGCCTTGCCCGTGGCGTCCTGCTGGACGGCGACCAGCATCGGGGTTCCCTTGCCGGCCTGGTACTCGGAGCGGACGGTGTGTCCCGGAGCCTTGGGAGCGATCATCGTGACGTCGACAAAGGCGGGAGGAACGATCTGGCCGAAATGAATGTTGAAGCCGTGCGCGAACATCAGCATGTTGCCTTCCTCAAGGTTCGGCTCGATATCCTTCTTGTAGAGACCGGCCTGAAGCTCGTCGTTGATGAGGATCATGATGATATCCGCCTGCTTCGCGGCCTCCGCCGCGGTGTAGACCTTAAATCCCTGTTCCTCCGCTCTCTTCCAGGAACGGCTTCCGTTGTAGAGACCGATGATGACGTCATAACCGGAGTCCTTCAGGTTCAGCGCGTGGGCATGTCCCTGTGAGCCGTAGCCGATGATCGCAATCTTCTGTCCTTCCAGCAGGGACGGATTGCAGTCTTCCTGATAAAAGATCTTTGCCTGTGCCATAATGTGTTCGCTCCTCTCTTACTCTTGGGTATTGACAGTAAATCTATAAGCTGTTCCGCGGGGATCGTCTCCGCGCGGATCTCAACTCCAAAAAACAGATCACAGATAGACGACGTCCGCCGCTCCGCGGGAGAGGCCCGTGACGCCGGTCCTCGCGATCTCGAGGATCTCGTAGTCGCTCAGCATGTCGAGCAGAGCGGCGAGCTTCGACTGCGAGCCGGTCAGCTCCACGATCAGCGAGTCCTTCTGCACGTCGACGATGTTCGCGCGGAAAATATCGGCGATCCCGATGATGTCCCTCCTGGTCCTCGCGTCGGCCCTCACCTTCACGAGGATCTCCTCGCGGACGACGGACTTGCCCCTCTCGAGAACCTTGATGTCCAGCACGTCCTCCTGCTTTCTGAGCTGCTCGACGATCAGGTGAAGCACCCTGTCGTCCCCGCGGCTCATGATCGTCATGCGGGAGATATTCGGATTGGAAGTCACGCCTACCGTAAGGCTGTCGATATTGTAGGCCCGTCTCGAGAAAAGGCCGGCGATCCTGGTGAGGACGCCCGAGGCGTTGTCAACAAGCAGTGATAAGATAAATGTATCCATAGCAGCTCCCTTCCGGCGCGTCCGGCGCCTTCCCTTTTCCTCCGCGTCCGGGAACGGGCGGAGCGGGCCGACGCATTTCTCTCATTTTACCGCAGAATCACACTTTGTCAATCCGAAAACAGATCGCGCAGGAATACCTCGATGTTCGCTCCGTTTTCGGATCCCTCGGCCACGGCCGCGATACAGTCGCTGCTGCCGCTCAGCATGAGATCCTCCCAGATCTTGCTTCCCTTCAGGCTGATGCCGTATCTTCCGACCTCCCCTTTGCCCTCGGGGCTCTCGATATCGGGCTCCACGTAGCCCTCGCTGAGGTCAGGGCCCGCGGCCTCCACGATCCGGTCCGACAGGCTGTCGAGGAAATCCCGGTCCAGCGCCTCGTCGAGCTCCACCATGTAGCCGAGTCCGGCAAGATGGCGGAAGGTCTCCTCCGTCCCGATGATGAGGTCGACCTCATTGACGGCCTGTCTGGCCTGGATCGTCATGATCTGATGATACTGGCTGTCGCTGTAGCCGCCGGCCAGAACCACGATCTCGCGCTTCTCCGTCAGGCCCAGGTCCTCCCGGAGCCTGAGATTAAACGCCTCCGACGCCTCCTCGTCGAAGTAATCGTCGAACACGTAGACGCCCAGCGCGGTGATCTCCCGGGGGCTCATCACGTGATGGATAAACCAGACCGCGAAGATCAGGATCGCCGCTGCCGCGGCGGTCTGCGCGAGGTAGTAGGTGCAGAAATGCTGCGCCTTCTGGGACAGCGTCATTTCCTTCCAGCGGTCTCTTTCGTATTTCTTCTCTTCGTCCGTCATCCCGCGCTCCTCATGCTCCGCTGCCTCTCCAGGCCTGCCCGGCGACGTACTGGATAAACTGCTGCGCCGTGCGTCCCGAGATGCCTCCGTGGGCGATCTCCCACTTGTTTGCCTCCTGCAGAAGCTCTTCCTCCGGCATCGTGATTTCCGGATAGCGGGAGGCCAGCTCCGTGACGATCCGGTTGAATTCCTTCGGCGACGGCCGGAAGTAGCCGATCTGCACGCCGAACCGGGCCGACAGGGAAAGCTTCTCCGAGACGGTGTCGGTCTTGTGCAGCTCGTCGTCCCCGTCCCTTCTGTCCTTCCAGCTCTCGCGGATCAGGTGCCGGCGGTTGGAGGTGGCGTAGATCACGACGTTTTCCGGCTTCGTCTCGATGCCGCCCTCGATCACCGCCTTCAGATACTTGTACTCCGTCTCGAAGTCCTCGAAGGACAGGTCGTCCATGAAGATGACGAAACGGTAGTTCCGGTTCTTGACCTCCGAAATCACCCTGGACAGGGACCGGAACTCATGTCTGTAGATTTCGATCATGCGGAGGCCCTGGCTGTAGTAGCGGTTCAGGATCGCCTTGACGCTGGTGGATTTTCCCGTCCCCGCGTCGCCGTAGAGGAGGACGTTGTTGGCCGCGAAGCCCCGCACGAAGGCCTCCGTGTTCTCGATGAGCTTCTGCTTCTGGAGCTCATATCCCACCAGGTCCTCGAGGACGACGTCGCTCGTCGCGGTGATGGGAACCAGAAGCTCCTTTCCGCTCTCGTCGATCCGAAACGCCTTGTTGAGGCCGAGCTTGCCGACGCCGTAATTCCGGTAGAAGTCGGTGACGATGCGGTACATCTCCCCCGCGTCCCGGGCCTTTTCGATGGATTCGCTCAGCTCGCGGACCTTCTCGCTGACGCTCTTGTTGAAGATTCTCTCCTTCTTGCCGACGGCCTTGTAGTCGCTGATCACGCGGAAGCAGTCGATCCCCAGGGCTTCTTCAAGGGGACTGAAATCATACCGGAAGAGCTCCAGGAAGACGGCGAAGTCATTTTCCGCGAAATGGTTCACCGACCCCTCGTTGGCCCCGACCTTCTCGGAGACCAGCGTAAAGGGCGTCTCGGTCGTCGCCAGCAGATAGGCGAGGTAATTGTGCCAGAGGTTGCGGTCAAAGCCGTAGGTGGTGGAAAGATCGAGGAGCCGGTTGATCTGGTCGAGGATCTCTCCCGTCAGCTCCTCCTTCCCGTAATTTCCTTCGCTGAATTTCTGACAGATCTCCGAGAGCCGGAACAGGATGCTGTCCCTGGGAATCTTCCTGTAAATAATCAGCTTTGAGGTCAGTCTGTACATGTTCGTTCCCCTTTCCGGTCAGAGAGAATAGTCGAATTCCTTCTTTTCCAGATGCGTGTTCTTCCAGTTCATCAGATACGCCGTCATCTCGTGGAGGCCGGCCCCGTTCATGACGCGGACCGCCTCCTCCGCCAAGCGGTCGTCCAGGAAGCCCTCCTCCGCCAGCTCCCGCAGGAGATCCGGCCTGGACTCCGACGCGATCAGCCGGATCACCTCGCCGGTCCTGGAGGCGATGGTCTCCCGGTAGAAGGCCTTCCTCTCCTCCGTCAGGTCCCGGGGCATCCGGAGCCTGGCGAGAATCATCTCGACCCGTCCGGCGTCCGGATACCAGCTGTCGAGCTTCGCGTCGTATCCGGAGAATTCATAGAGCTTCCCGCCCCGGCCGAAGCCCCGCAGAAGATCCTTCAGCAGATAGGCGTTCCCCGCGGGGAAGACCACGCCGAAATCTCCGCCTCTGACGCGGGCCTCCCGGAGCGGGCAGCCCCGGAACGCGTCGGGGGCGATCTCCCGGACCGTCGCCGGGAACGAGACCGCCTCTACGCCGATGCCGGCGAAGGCCTCCCGGCCGATCTCCCGGACGTCTTCGGGAAGATCGATCCTGCGGTCTTCCCCGAACCATCTCACGATCCGCTTTCCGTCGGGAAGCTTTCTGAAGAGACAGTTCCCGTCCCGGCCGAAATACGGATTCGCCCCGTCGACCTCCGCCTCCGTGATTCCCTTCTCCCCGGAGTACTGGTTCCTCACGTTGGAGAGGACGCCCTCCCCAAGGCTCTCGAGAGAGGCCGGAAGCAGCACCCTTCGGAGGGCCGGGCGGTCTTCGAATACCCCCCTGCGGATCACGCGGGTCCCCTCCCGGACCCGGTAGCACTCTCTTTCGTCGTGAGGATTGACGCAGATCAGCGTGTCTCCTTCGTATACGCCGTAGCCGTCCGTCGAAAAAAACGGATGGCCGTCCGCAATGACAAGGCGGCAGGGAAGGCTGCAGGGAGAATGGATCCTTCTCAGGGTCGACGGAACGCGGAGCTCTCTCACGTCCGTCGCCAGAAGGCAGTCCTCGCCGAGCTCCTCCACCCCTTCCTCCAGCGTGAGCTGCTCCAAACTGATGCACAGCTCGAAGGCGTGGGGAAGAATGTTTCTTACGCTCCCCGGCACGCGGATGCGCCGGACGTCCGACCCGTTGTCAAAGAAGGCGTAGCTTCCGACCGCCGTCACGGGCACGCCCTGCCAGCGCTCCGGAATCTCCGCCGTCCCGCCGCCTCCGGTAAACTGGGTCACCACCGCTTCGCCCTGCTCCACCCGGAAGCGGAAGGGGACGGGGCTTTCCCCGCTCACGGCACGTCTCCGATTCTGCCGACCTTCCTCTGAAGTTCCCGGCTTCTTTCGTGCAGCATGAACCGCTTCTGATAGCGGTAGTATTCGTCCGAGCCATGCTCCGCGATGAAGGAGGCCGCCCTGCCGTTCACCGTCAGCTCGGTGACGATCACAAGCATCTCGTTGGCGTCGCCGAAGCATTTCTCCGCGAAGCGGAAGAGGCCGGCCAGGTGCTTCTCCGTCTCCGCCGTCTCCGCCCTGAGGGAGGCGACGCGCTCCTGATAGAGCGCCCGGACCGTCGAAAATGCCTCGGCCGCGGAAAGGGCCGCCCCGGGATCCTTCATGCGGACCGCCCGGAGGCATTTCCCGGCAAAAGCGGCCTGATCCGCGAGAACCCTTCTCCGGGAAGCGTCCAGACCGTGCACCATCTCCTCCTTCTCCGCCTCTTCGGTCCGCCCGTCGCGGATCCGGGCCAGCTGCTCCGTCACATAGGCGCCGTCCCGGCCGTCGAGTCCGTCGCGGATCTCCGAAAGGGAAGCCAGCAGCCCCCGCACGGACTCCTCGTGCTCGGAGCAGGTGATCATCTCGGGGAGCAGGGCCTCGAGGAGAAGCTCCGTCACGGTCAGCTTCTCATCGAAGCCCGCCGACGACGCCCGCGCCTCGATCTCCGGGATCTCCTCGCCCGCCAGAATGTCCCGGATCCGGTAATCGCTCCGGTATTTCCGGTAGATCTCGTAGTAGGTGGCGAATTCTCCCGCGATCCTGCGGTTCCGGATGTACTGGCCGACCAGCCTTACGTCCACGGGATAATCCATCTCCTCGTAGAGGGCGATCGCCTCGGCCAGATCCTCCCAGCCGCGGGCAGTCACATAGGACTTTCCGTCGGCGTCCGATTCAATGCGGTAGAAATCCTCGGTGCGCACGTCCAGATAGCTCTGGACCGACCGGTGAATCCCCTTCGCGGCGGCGTAGCGCTTCCACGTCTCGTAGTCGGGCTCCACGTTCAGCACTTTGAGGCGGTCCAGCGTCACCACGTCGAATTCCCGGACCGAACGGTTGAATTCCGGTGGGTTTCCCGCCGTCACGATGACCCAGCCCCTCGGAATGCGCTGATTTCCGAAGGTCTTGTACTGGAGAAAGCGCAGCATGGAGGGCGCCAGGGTCTCGGAGACGCAGTTGATCTCATCGAGAAACAGGATTCCCTCCTTCTTTCCGCTCTTCTCCATGCTCTCGTACACGGAGGCCACGATCTCCGACATGGTGTACTCGGAGACGTCGTACGCCTCTCCCCCGTAAGTCCGGCGGACGATGAAGGGGAGTCCGATGGCGCTCTGGCGCGTGTGATGCGTCATGGAATAGGAAACCAGCAGGAGATCCAGCTCCCGGGCGATCTGTTCCATGATGGCGGTCTTGCCGATGCCCGGGGCGCCGATCATGAATACGGGCCGCTGCTTTTCGACGGGGATCCTGTAATTCCCGTACCCGTCCTTTCGCAGATAGATGCTCACGGCTCTCCTGATTTCTGTTTTCGCGTCTTCTATATTCATCTCTCTTCGCTCTTAATCCTGTACGTAGTGTCAACTTATTCGCGGCTGCCGCCGCGAGAAAACCTTTGTTTACTGGGGGTTCAGACTCTTTTGCATAAAAAATGAGCAA
>JBGUKX010000029.1:0-237257 GCA_045114695.1 Lachnospiraceae bacterium
CACGTCAATAAAGGGAAAAATCCGGCCGCGACGGCCGGATTTTCACCGATTAGAAAGAGCTGCCGCAACATCTATTGCGACAGCCCCATTCTATCTTATGGGGTAACGGTTGGCAAATGGCTTTTCGGGGAACGCGTACCGCGGGGACGCCCGTCCGTCCGGCGTTTCAGGCGGGAAGACGTCCGTCCGGCCCGGCGCTTCCGGGGACCGGAAGGTCCTCCGCCCTAGCTCAGTGCCTCCAGGATCATCGCGGCGACCTCCGCCATGGGGGAGGAGGTCTCCATGCTTCTTTTCTGAAGGAAGCGGTAGGCCTGATCCTCCGTCATGCCGTTCGCTTCCATGAGCAGCTCCTTGGCCTTTGAGATGACGCTGTTTTCCTCCTCCGTCCGCTTCGGCGCCCGGCCGGCGGCCTGACGCTCATCCAGCTGGATGAGGATCCTGACGCAGCCGATCAGTTCACCGGAACGGATCGGGAGCGGGACGCGGAACAGATCCCCGTTTTCACAGTAATCCAGCTCCGAGGGGCGCGCCAGCACCAGCACCAGCGCGTCGCTGCCCAGCAGCTCCGCCAGATCGTCGGCGGTCATATCGGGCAGCTTCGCGGAGCAGATGACGATACCTCCGTCCATCCGTCTGAGAGACCGGAGGGCTTCCCGGCCGGACCGGCATACGACGCGGACATCGATGCCGCTTTTGCGGAGAAGCCGCAGAACGGATTCCCGGAGAGAATCATCGGCGATCGCGATGACAGTCCGTATCATAGCCTGACCTCCTTTCCCGGGATACTTTCAGAAGACAGGAATCAGTAATTCTTCATGTAGCGGGCGAGCTCCCAGTCGCTGACCGCGCTGCGGTATTCATTCCATTCTTTCTTCTTTCCGGTCATATACTGCTCGTACACATGGCTGCCAAGCGTGTCCCGGATCAGACGGTCCTTTCGGAGCTCGCGGAGAGCTTCGGAGAGAGTCCCGGGCAGGGCTTCGATGCCGTTCTGCTGTCTCACCTCGTCCGACATGGCGAAGATGTTGTCCGTGATCTCCTCGGGGGGCACCAGACCCCGCTCGATTCCGTCCAGGCCCGCAGCGAGGCACGCCGCCAGCGTGAGATAGGGATTGCAGGAGGGGTCGGGGCTTCTCAGCTCGATCCGCGTCTCCTGCCCGCGGGAGACCGGGATGCGGATGAGGGCGGAGCGGTTCGAGGCGGACCACGCGAGATAGCAGGGGGCCTCGTAGCCGGGTACCAGGCGCTTGTAGGAGTTGACCAGCGGATTGGCCAGGGCCGTGATCGCCCGGATGTGCTCCAGGATGCCCGCGACGAAGCTGTAGGCCTCGCGGCTCAGACCGTTTTTGCCATCCGGGTCGCAGAAGAGGTTGGCGCCGTCCCGGAAGAGGGACATGTTGATGTGCATGCCGGAGCCGTTGACGCCGCAGAGCGGCTTCGGCATAAAGGTCGCGTGGAGGCCGCTTCGCTGGGCGATCACCTTGACCGCCAGGCGGAACGTCATGATCTTGTCCGCGGTTTCCAGCGCTTCGCCGTACCGGAAATCGATCTCGTGCTGGCCTTGCGCCACCTCGTGGTGGCTGGCCTCGATCTCGTAGCCCATCTTTTCCAGGTTCAGGGTGATGTCCCTGCGGGTCTCCGAGCCGTGATCCACCGGTGCGAGATCGAAGTATCCCGCCTCGTCGGAGGTCCTGGTGGTGGGGCGGCCGCTGTCGTCCGTCTCAAAAAGGAAGAACTCGCATTCCGGTCCCACGTTGAACTCGAAGCCCAGATCCTTCGCCTTCTGAAGCTCCTTCTTCAGGACGATGCGGGGGTCCCCCTCGAAGGGCGTTCCGTCCGGGTTGTGGACGTCGCAGATCAGACGCGCCACCTTGCTGTGCTGGGGCTTCCAGGGAATGATCGTCCAGGTGTTGAGGTCGGGATAGAGATACTGGTCCGACTCGTGGATCCTGGCGAAGCCCTCGATGGAGCTGCCGTCGAACATGATGCGGTTGTCGAGGGCCTTGGCGAGCTGGGAACGCGTGATGGCGACATTTTTCAGCTGCCCGAAAATGTCGGTGAACTGCATGCGGATGAACTCGATGTCATCCTCTTCGGCCATCCTCAGGATTTCTTTCTTTGTGTAACCCATACTGACTCCTTTGTCTGTCTGAAACGGTATCGGATTCCGGCGCAGCCGGAAAGACGGGCGCGGCTGCGCGGGACTGCCTGCGGGCAGGTCCGTTCGATATAGAAAAAGGACGAGGATCCTCCCGGAAAGGGGAGCGTCTTCGCCCGGCCGGAAAAATTATATCCTGACGGAAACGGGGATGTCAAGCGGTTTGCCCGCGGGCGCGGACGCGCCTTCCTCCGGAAGAACGATGTGCGGAACGTCGGACAATGCGGCCGTGATTGTACGGATATCGATACAATGGTATTTCCCGGGCCGTCCGTCCGGGCAGGGCATTTTCAATTCGGGCCGATTCGTTTATAATGTTCGTCGTGACAGCTTCCGCGCGGTCCGGGAGAGCATCCCGGCAGCCGGCGGAAACCGGGACGGAGGCATCGCGGTCCCGTCCCGGTTCAGACAGGAACCGTTTTTTTCAGAGGGTTATCATTATGTGCGGTATTGTGGGATACAACGGAAACAGGCAGGCGGCGCCGATTCTGCTCGACGGCCTGGCAAAGCTGGAATACAGGGGCTACGATTCCTCCGGACTGGCGGTGCGGGACGGCGACGCCGAAGTCAGCCTCGTCAAGGCGAAGGGACGGCTCAGGGTGCTCATGGAGAAGACGGACAACGGCAGCGCTCTCATCGGCACCTGCGGCATCGGCCACACCAGGTGGGCCACCCACGGCGAGCCGTCCGAGATCAACGCCCATCCCCACAGAAGCGACGACGGCAACGTGGTGGGCGTCCACAACGGCATCATCGAGAACTACCAGGAGCTGAAGGACAAGCTTCTCCGGAAGGGCTATCAGTTCTACTCCGGGACCGACACCGAGGTGGCGGTGAAGCTGGTCGATTACTACTATAAAAAATACAGGATCGGTCCCATCGACGCGATCGCCAAGGCGATGGTCCGTATCCGGGGCTCCTACGCCCTTGCCCTGATGTTCCGGGACTGCCCGGAGGAGCTGTGGGTGGCGCGGAAGGACAGCCCCATGATCATCGGGACCGGCGAAGGGGAGACCTACGTCGCCTCGGACGTCCCCGCGATCCTGAAATATACGAGGAACGTCTATTACATCGGCAATCACGAGATGGCCTGCCTGAAGAAGGGGGAGGCCCATTTCTACAACCTCGACGGCGACGAGATCGAAAAGCCGCTGACGGAGATCAAGTGGGACGCCGAGGCCGCGGAGAAGGACGGCTTCGAGCATTTCATGATGAAGGAGATCCATGAACAGCCCAAGGCGGTGCGGGATACGATGAACGCCTGCATCCGGGACGGGAGGATCGATCTTAGCGAGACGGGCCTGGAGGAGGACTTCCTCCGGCAGCTGACGCAGATCGTGATCGTGGCCTGCGGCTCCGCCTATCACGCGGGGATCGCCGCCCAGTACGTCTTTGAGGATCTCTGCCGGATCCCGGTGAGGGTGGAGCTCGCCTCGGAGTTCCGCTACCGGAATCCGATCCTTGCGGAGAACGCCCTTGTGATCGTGATCAGCCAGAGCGGCGAGACCGCCGATTCCCTGGCGGCGCTCCGGGAGGCGAAGCGCCTGGGGGCGCGGACTCTGGGAATCGTAAACGTCGTCGGCAGCTCCATCGCGCGGGAAGCGGACCACGTCTTCTACACGATGGCCGGGCCCGAAATCGCGGTGGCCACGACAAAGGCCTACAGCAGCCAGCTGATCGTCTGCGATCTTCTTGCCATGGAGACGGCCCGCGTCCGCGGCGCGATCGGCGAGGAGGAGTACCGGTCTCTTCTGGAGGAGATCCGGACGCTGCCCGACAAGATCGTCCGGGTGCTGGAGGACAAGGAACGAATCCAGTGGTTCGCCGCGAAGTACGCCAACGCCAGGGACATCTTTTTCATCGGCAGAGGCCTCGACTATGCCATCTGTCTCGAGGGAAGCCTCAAGCTGAAGGAGATCAGCTACATCCACTCCGAGGCCTACGCCGCCGGGGAGCTCAAGCACGGGACGATCAGCCTCATCGAGGACGGCACCCTCGTTGTCGGGGCGCTGACCCAGAAGAAGCTCTACGAGAAGACCCTGAGCAACATGGTCGAGTGCCGCAGCCGGGGCGCCTACCTCATGGGACTGACGTCCTACGGCAACTACAGCATCGAGGACAACGTCAACTTCACGGTCTACATCCCGAGGACAAGCGAGTACTTCGCCACGTCCCTCGCCGTCGTCCCGCTCCAGCTGCTCAGCTACTATGTGAGCGTGGCCAAGGGCCTGGACGTGGACAAGCCGAGAAATCTGGCCAAGTCCGTGACGGTGGAGTGAGAAACTCCGCATGCACGGCCGCCGCGCGTCCTGGCCCCGCGCCTCCTGCTCCGCGATTCCTGCCGGCGCGTCCTGGCCCCGCGCCTCCTGCTGCGCGCGTCCTGCGCTGCGCTTCCTGCTTCGCGCGTCCCGGTTCCGCGGGCGTCCCCGCCCGTCCCGCTCTTCAAAATTCATGCAGTACGCTGCGCTCCCTGCCTGACCGCGCCCGGTCCGGCAGGGAGTTTTCTGAATATATGAAATCCCCCGATTGAGTCTTGACCTATTTCCCGAATGATCTATAATAGAATCTGCGCACCACAATATCTGGTACGTGAACATGTCTCAGACACCTAAATATTGATAAGGGGCTGAAATAGAAGCGGACAGTTTCTGAGGGGAGGTTTATTTTCCATGTATATCTATGATGAAGATCTGGACGGCAACATGGCCGTCGAGGAGCCGAAAATCTGTGTCATGAAGCGCTCGGGAGAGCGCGTCCCGTTCGACGGCGTGAAGATCGCCGAGGCCATCGAGCGGGCGAACCGGGAGGAAGGAATCTTCTCGGAGCGTCTGACGGAGAATCAGATCAACGACATCACCCGGGGCATCGAGAAGGACGCGAGGAACGCCGGCAGAGACCTCTCGGTCGAGGAGATCCAGGACAAGGTCGAGGACGCCCTGATGGGCGTCGGCAAACCGAAGGTCGCAAGGCTCTACATCACGTACCGTTACAAGCACAACGAGATGCGCAAGATGAGCAACATCGATCAGAAGATCGCCGGCGTCGTCGAGCGCGATAATGAAGAAGTCAAGCAGGAGAACTCCAACAAGAATCCCACCGTCCTGTCGGTCCAGCGCGATTACATGGCGGGTGAGTGGAGCCGCTACTACACGAGCAGATACCTTCTCCCCGAGGAGGTGGTGGAGGCCCACAAGGAGGGCATCATCCATTTCCACGACGCGGACTATTTCGCGCAGCACATGCACAACTGCTGCCTCGTGAACCTGGAGGATATGCTGCAGAACGGGACCTGCATCTCCGGCACGCACATCGACACGCCGAAGAGCTTCTCCACGGCATGTACCGTCGCCTCCCAGATCGTCGCCCAGGTGGCCTCGAGCCAGTACGGCGGCCAGACGATCACCATGTCCCACCTCGCCCCCTTTGTGGACGTGAGCCGGAAGAAGATCGCCGCCAGACTCCGCAGCGAGCTGCAGGAGGCAGGCGTGACGCTTCCCGAGGAGAAGTTCAGC
Source organism: Lachnospiraceae bacterium (assembly GCA_045114695.1). Lineage (GTDB taxonomy): Bacteria > Bacillota > Clostridia > Lachnospirales > Lachnospiraceae > Chordicoccus. The sequence continues at coordinate 5,671 of JBGUKX010000029.1, forward strand.
GAGCTGGTCGAGAAAGAAGTGCTGAAGGAGGTCGAGTCGGGCTGCCAGACCATCCAGTACCAGCTGATCACGCTTCAGTCCACCAACGGCCAGGCGCCCTTCGTCACGGTCTTCATGTACCTCGGCGAGGTGCCCGAGGGCCGGGTCCGTCAGGATCTCGCGCTGGTCATCGAGGTCATGCTGCGCCAGCGCATCCTCGGCGTCAAGGACAGGGCGGGGGTCTACATCACCCCGGCGTTCCCGAAGCTGATCTACGTCCTCCAGGAGGACAACATCCGCGAAGGGACCCCCTATTTCTACCTGACGAAGATCGCCGCGGAGTGCACCGCGAAGCGCATGGTCCCGGACTACATCTCCGAGAAGAAGGCCATGGAGCTCAAGGGCGACGTCTATCCGTGCATGGGCTGCCGGAGCTTCCTGACGCCCGACCGGTTCACGGACGCCGGCGTCGGCAATCTCTCCAACGCCGAGAACTACACCCCGGGCATTCACAGATATTACGGCCGCTTCAATCAGGGCGTCGTGACGCTGAACCTGGTCGATATCGCCTGCTCCTCGGGGAAGGACGAGAACAAGTTCTGGACGATCATGAACGAGCGTCTCGCGCTCTGCCACAAGGCTCTTCAGATCCGTCACAACCGCCTGAAGGGAACGCCCTCGGACGTGGCGCCGATCCTCTGGCAGGACGGAGCGCTGGCGCGCCTCGCGCCGGGCGAGACGATCGACCGTCTGCTGTACAACGGCTATTCGACGATCTCCCTGGGCTACGCGGGTCTCGCCGAGTGCGTCTACTACATGAAGGGCGTCTCCCACACCAGCGAGGAAGGCAAGGAATTCGGGCTCCGCGTCATGCAGGCCATGAACGACGCCTGCGCGAAGTGGAAGAAAGAGGAGAACATCGATTACTCCGTCTACGGAACCCCGCTTGAGAGCACGACCTACAAGTTCGCCAAGTGCCTCCAGAAGAGATTCGGCCGGATTCCGGGCGTCACGGACAAGAACTACATCACCAACAGCTACCACATCCATGTGACCGAGAACATCGACGCGTTCAGCAAGCTCTCCAAGGAGGCGGAGTTCCAGAAGCTCTCCCCGGGCGGCGCCATCAGCTACGTCGAGGTTCCCAACATGCAGAACAACATTCCGGCGGTCATCCGGGTGATGCAGCATATCTACGACGCCATCCTCTACGCAGAGCTCAACACCAAGAGCGACTTCTGCGACGTCTGCGGCTACGACGGCGAGATCCTGATCAAGAAGGACGACACGGGCAAGCTCGTCTGGGAGTGCCCTAGCTGCGGCAACCGCGATCAGACCAAGATGCACGTCGCCAGAAGAACCTGCGGCTACATCGGCACCCAGTACTGGAACCAGGGAAGAACGCAGGAGATCGCCGAGAGAGTGCTTCATCTGTAAAACAGACGAATGAAATAAAAATGATCAGTAACGGGACACCCCGCTTCGCCGTGAAGCGGGGTGTCTTCCTGATTCTGAGCCTCCTGCCCGTATTGAAGGTTTGTGCCTTCCTCCGTAAAATGACGCATATAAGTTGCGCACAATAAAAACGCGCGCAACAACGAGACGTAAGGACGGAGGTATCTGCAATGGAAAAAATCGAATTATTGAAGTCATTTGCCCGGGGATGGTTTGGAAATTCCCGGCAGCATTCCATCCACGCGCAGCTTCTCAAGGCCCGCGGCCTGACAAAGCTTGCGGACAGGATCATGGCTGAATCGGATGAGGAGTGGGAAGAGGCCAGGAAAGTCAATGCCAGGCTGATCGAGCAGCTTGGGGAATGAAGCTGTGAACGAAAAAGCAAGACCGGCGCATTGTCTTCTGTGCCGGCCTTTTCTTAAAGGAAACCGATATGGAGATGATGCAGACAGCAGATGAATACGAAAGACTATCTGATTGATACGGGGGACGAGGTGATTCTTGTTGATACCGGGTTCCCTGCCGGGACGCCGGAGGAAGTGCCCGACGAGACGAGCATGGGGTTTACGGGGAAGGATATCTGCAGTTATATGGAGGCCTTCTCCAAATTGGGGTATAAGCCGGAGCAGGTGACAAAGATCCTGCTTACCCACAAGCACACAGATCATTCCGGAGAACTGAAGTATGATGGATGGAGGGACATATCGGAGCGGTTATGGTATCATATAAGGCAGAGAAGGAACTGCACCGGAGGAAAAGGATAACGACCCGGTCCTGGAGCTGATCAGAAATTCAGGCTTTGAATACGCGGACAAAAGAATGAACGGGGGAAGCTTGTGGATTGTCGCGGGGGAGACGGAAGGAAAGGAACTGGCCGAACAATGCAGAAAGCTGGGCGTCGCCTTTGTCTTCACGCCGAAGGGCGGGCGCGCAAGCAAAAAGAGACCTGCCTGGTATTCTGTCTCGTAGATGTCTGCCGGAATTGAGGAAAGCAGAACGGAAAATTCTTTCAAAAAGGACGAAAGCAAAGTAGACTGGAAGCATACCGTTATTCGAAAATATGAAGAATTCTGTCAATGAGTGAAACACACCGTTTTCCGGAATCAGGGGAGAACGTCATCAAGACCGAGAGAAGGCCCTTCGTCGAGGCGGCGGACATCGCCGCGTGACGTCGTGTGATTTATGCTGTTTTTACCCACGGGAAAGGAGAAGCAGATGGAGATCCGGAAGATCGTGATTACCGGCGGCCCCTGTGCGGGGAAGACGACCGCCCTCAGCTGGATTCAGAACGCTTTTACGAAAAAGGGATACAGGGTCCTGTTTGTGCCGGAGACGGCCACCGAGCTGATCTCGGGAGGCGTCGCGCCGTGGACCTGCGGCACCAATGTCTCCTACCAGAAGGTGCAGGTCAGTCTGCAGCTGTTCAAGGAGGAGATGTTCCGGAAGGCGGCCCTCACCATGAAGGACGAACGGATCCTGATCGTGTGCGACCGGGGCGCCCTGGACAACAAGGCGTACATGGACGCCCAGGAGTGGCAGGAAGTCCTCGGGGAGCTCTCTCTCAACGAGATCGAGCTCCGGGACAGCTACGACGCCGTCTTTCACCTCGTCACCGCCGCCTCCGGGGCGGTCGAGGCCTATACGCTGTCGAACAACGCCGCCAGGACCGAGACGGTGGAGCAGGCCTGCGCGCTGGACAGGAAGCTCATCTCGTGCTGGATGGGACATCCGCACCTGCACATCATCGACAACGGCACGGATTTCCAGACGAAGCTGGAGCGTCTGATCTCGGAAATTTCCGCGTTCCTCGGCGAGCCGGACAGCCCGGGCGTCGAGCGGAAATACCTGATCAGGTATCCCGACGAGGCGTATCTGGCATCCCTCCCGAACTGCGAGAAGGTCGACATCACCCAGACCTATCTGCTGAGCCCGGACGACACCCAGATCCGCGTGAGGAAGAGAGGGAGCGGCGGGCACTACATCTACTATCGCTCCGAGAAGAGGTACATCACGCCCCTGAGACGGGGAGAGATCGAAAAGCGGCTGACGGAAGAGGAGTATCTGGAGCAGCTGGCCGGCGCGGATCCCTCCGCCCGGCCGATCCGGAAGACGCGGTACTGCCTCGCCTACGGAAACAGCTACTATGAGATCGACATCTATCCCGAGTGGAAGAAACAGGCGGTCATGGAGGTCGAGCTGGCCGACGAGGACGAGAAGGTGACGGCGCCGGAAGGAATCCGGATCATCCGCGACGTGACAGGCGACAAGAGATATAAGAATTATCAGCTGGCCCACGAGATGGTGCCGGAGGACTGAAAGACGAAGAGGCGACGGAAATGACTGTTTCTGCAGAGGTGGTATTAAAAAGGGGAGAGGGCAGACTGCTGAAATCGGGCGGTCTCTGGGTTTTTGACAATGAGATCGCCGAGGTGAGAGGCGCCTGCCTGAACGGCTCCCTGGTCAGGATTTCCGATTACGACGGATACGGCCTGGGACTCGGCTTCATCAATGTGAAATCAAAGATCCGCGTGCGCGTGATCACAAGAAATACGGACGCCGTGATCGACGACGCTTTTTTCGGCAGGAGGCTGAGAAACGCGTGGGAGAGCAGGAAGAAAACCTGCGACACCGGATGCTGCAGGGTCGTGTTCGGGGAGGCGGATTATCTTCCGGGAATCACCATCGACAAGTACGAGGACGTGCTTGTCGTCGAATCCTGCTCCCTGGGCCTGGACCGCATGAAGGAACGGCTCGTCGATCTGCTGAAGGACATTCTGGCGGAGGACGGCGTCGCCATCCGGGGCGTCTATGAGAGAAGCGACGGCAAAGAGCGCCTGAAAGAGGGAATGGAGCGGGTAAAGGGCTTCATCGGCCCCGAATTCCCGACGGAGGTCATGATCGTCGAAAACGGCGTGAAGTATTACGTCGACGTAAAGGACGGGCAGAAGACCGGCTTTTTCCTCGACCAGAAGTACAACAGGCGCGCGATCCGGCCCCTCGCCGCGGGCGCCGAGGTGCTGGACTGCTTCACGCACACCGGCTCCTTTGCCCTCAACGCCGCCCAGGCGGGGGCGAGGCACGTCACGGCTGTCGACGCGTCGGAGAGCGCCCTGGAGATGGCGCGCCGCAACGCGGAGCTCAACGGTCTCAGTCAGGTGGACTTCGTCAGGGCCGACGTCCTGGAGCTCCTTCCGGCTCTCGCGGCGGAGGGAAAGCAGTACGATCTCGTGATCCTGGATCCTCCGGCCTTTGCCAAGTCGAAGTCCCATGTGAGGAACGCCGTGCGCGGGTACAGGGAGATCAACCGGAACGGAATGAGGCTCGTGCGGCCGGGCGGGTATCTGGCGACCTGCTCCTGCTCCCATTTCATGACCAGGGAGCTTTTCGAGGAGATGATCCGGAGCGCCTCAAGGGAGGCTCACGTGAGGCTCAGGCAGATCGAGGCCCGGGCCCAGGGACCGGATCATCCGCTGCTTCTTGCGCAGGCGGAAACCTACTATCTGAAATTCTATATTTTCCAGGTTTGCGATGAAATGTAAGAACTTGGAAGGACTGAAAATACTGATGTTTTCAGGTGATATGGCTTACAGCTGGAAATCAGTTTGATATAGCTGATCAGGATGCTTTTCTGATGGAAAATGTGGTGTAAAAGTGGTGCAGCAGCATATTTGACAGAGCCAAAAGCGAGTGTTTAAGCCATATTAATGTATTTTTTTGTATCCCTGCGGAAAAAGAGTGTCCTAACCGCAGGGGCGTATTGTATAATAACAGAATACACAGATTCTTTCAGCACAGGAACTTTCAGCACAAAGGAAGGGGAAAGATATGGCAAGAAAGACGTTCCGCGGAGGCGTGCATCCGGCAGGGCACAAGGACCTGTCCAGGGATGCCGCGTTCGAGGTGTATCTGCCTAAGGGACCGATGGTCTATCCGCTCTCTCAGCATATCGGAAGACCCTCGACGCCGGTGGTGAAGAAGGGCGACCGCGTCCTGGCGGGCCAGATCATCGCCGAGGCGTCGGCTTTCGTGTCCGCCAACATCGTGAGCGGATGTTCCGGAACCGTAAAGGCGGTCGACCGGTACCGCACCATCGGCGGAAAATTTGCGGAATCCATCATCATCGACAACGACGGTCTCTATGAAGAGGCGCCGGGCATCGGAGAAAAATGCGATTACACCGGACTGTCCTCCCAGGAAATCCTCGATAAAGTCAAGGCGGCCGGAATTGTCGGTATGGGCGGCGCGGGCTTCCCGACTCACGTGAAGCTGGCCCCGAAGGATCCGAAGGCCATTCACTACGTGATCGCCAACGGCGCCGAGTGCGAACCCTATATCACCTGCGACGATCAGTTGATGCGCACGTACGCGGACGAGATCATCACGGGCATGGAGATCCTTCTCCGTCTGTTTCCCAAGGCTTCCGGCCACATCGTGATAGAGGACAACAAGCCCGAGGCGATCGAGGCGATGAAGAAGGCCGCTTCGGGGCATAAAAAAATCCGCGTGGTCTCCGCGCCGGTCAAGTATCCCCAGGGAGGGGAGCGCAGCTGCATCAGCCTGGTGACGGGGATCGACTACAAGATCACCCAGCTCCCGGCGGACGTGGGATGCGTCGTCGACAACGTCGGGACGATCCGGGCCGTCTACAAAGCGGTCTGTGAATCGACGCCCCTGATGGAGCGCGGCATCACCATCACCGGCGAGGCGGCGGAGCGCCCCTGCAATCTCATGACCCGGATCGGGGTTCTTGCCTCCGAGCTGATTGAGTACGCAGGCGGCTTCAAGGGCGGCAGCGCCCCCGTCAAGATGCTGGCGGGCGGCCCGATGATGGGCGTGGCCTTCGACAGCACGGACGTGCCTGTCCAGAAAAACAACAACGCCCTGACGCTTCTTCCGGTGGATGAAGTGGAGAAGGCGGAGAAGATAAAGACGAACTGCATCCGCTGCGGGCGCTGCGCGCGCGTATGTCCCATGGGGCTTACGCCCCAGCTGATGTGCCTGGCGTATGAGCGCGGGGACCTGGACCGCTACGAGAACAAGCTCCACGGACTGGAGTGCATCAGCTGCGGCTGCTGCACCTTCATCTGCCCGGCCAGAAAGCCGCTGACCCAGGAATTCAAGGTGGCGAAAGCGGAGATCATGGCGATAAAACGGGCACAGAAAGAAAAGGAGGGGGCAAAAGCATGAGCGCGTTGTATCAGGTCTCGAACAGTCCCCACGTAAGAGGAAGGCTCGACACCCGGCGGGTGATGCTCGACGTGCAGATCGCCCTCATCCCGGCCGCGGTGATGGGCGTCATCAATTACGGCTTCAAGGCGTTTCTCGTGATCCTTCTGGCCATGGGATCCGCCTACGGATCGGAGGCCCTGTTCTGCCTTGTCTCCAGGAGGGAGATGAGCATAAGGGATCTCAGCGCGGGAGTCACCGGACTTCTGCTGGCGCTGTGTCTTTCCCCTTCCGTGCCGTGGTACATCCCCGTGCTTGGAAGCGCCTTCGCGATCCTGTTCGTCAAATGCTTCTTCGGCGGACTCGGCAAGAACTTCATGAACCCGGCCCTGGCGGCCCGGTGCTTCCTGCTGATCTCCTTCGGAAGCGCGATGACGAACTACAGCGTCAGCGACGCCGTCAGCTCGGCGACGCCCCTCGCGAACCTGCTGGCGGATAAGACCGTGGACATGAGCGCCCTCTTCTGGGGGAGCGCCAGCGGCGTCATCGGCTCTTCCGTCTTCGCGCTTCTTCTGGGCGGGCTCTACCTCATTATCGTGGACGCCATCTCGTGGGAGCTTCCCGTGTCGATCATCGGTTCCTTCGCGGTTTTCATCCTCCTCTTCGGGGGACACGGCGCGGATCCGATGTACATTCTGGCGCATATCTTCGGCGGCAGCGTCATCATGAGCGCGTTCTTCATGGCGACGGATCCCGTGACCAATCCGGTCTCGCCGGCGGGTCAGCTTCTGTACGGCGTCATCATCGGCCTGCTGACGGGAATCTTCCGTCTTTACGGCTCGGCGGCCGATTCCGGGAGCTACGCCGTGATCGTCGCCAATCTCCTGACGCCGCTCATCGACGAGTATTTCATCGTGCTGCCCTACGGCTTCAGGAAAAACGCCGAGGCCGACAAGAACATTCTCTCAGACCGGGCCTTCTCCCCGAAGATGCTGGGTCCGGCGTGCAACCTGGTGATCATCACGCTGATCGCGGGACTCGGCCTCGCCGCCGTCTTCAACATGACCAGGGGAACCATCGAGGAGCAGGAGCTTCGGGCGAAGCTTAAGTCTTACAGCACGGTGCTGGAGGACGCGGCTGAATTTGAATACGACGACGCCCTGGACGCGGCGGTGGAAGCCCTCGGCGGGAAGCCCTACGGAGCTGACTTCGGCCGCTCCTACATCAATGAGATCGCGGTCGGCAGGGACGAGGCGGGAGAGACCGCCGGCTACGTCGTCAGCGTCACCAGCGCGGACGGCTTCGACGGGAATATCACCCTCTCCCTCGGCATCGGCACCGACAACGTGATCCGGGGCATCGAGTTCACCGAGCTCGCCGAGACCGCGGGCATGGGCATGCGCTGCGCGGAGCCGGCGTTCAAGGATCAGTTCTCCGGCGTGAGCGTCGACCAGTTCGTCCTGAACAAGGCGGGCGGCTCGACGGCGGACAATGAGATCGACTCGGTGTCCGGCGCGTCCGTCTCGTCCGGCGCGGTCGTCAACGCGGTCAACGCGGCTCTCAGTTTCATTCACGCGAATGTCGGCTGACGGAGGTGAGAAAATGAACCGATATCTTGAGCGAATTTATAACGGTATCGTAAAGGAAAATCCGACGTTCATTCTCATGCTGGGAATGTGCCCGACTCTCGCGGTCAGCACCGCGGCGTCCAACGGCGTCGGTATGGGCATCGCCACCACGGCGGTCCTGATTCTGTCGAACGTGATTATTTCCGCGCTCCGGAAGGTCATCCCCGACGAAGTCAGACTTCCGTCCTACATCGTGATCGTCGCGACGCTGGTCACGATCGTCGAGCTCCTGATCAAGGCCTATGTCCCGGCGCTGTACGCCGCGCTGGGCATCTACATTCCCCTGATCGTCGTCAACTGCATCATCCTCGGCAGAGCGGAGGCGTACGCCAACAAGAACAGTGTCGGTCTCGCCTTCTTCGACGGCCTCGGCATGGGACTGGGCTTCACCATCGCGCTGACGGTGATCGGCTTCATCCGGGAGCTTCTGGGGAACGGCACCGTCTTCGGCTTCAAGGTTCTTTCCCAGCCGATCGGCATCTTCATCAAGGCGCCCGGCGCCTTCCTGGTGCTGGCGGTCGTCATCGCCGTGCTGAACGCGATGCAGGTCAAGAACCGCGGAAATGAGCTCGTCAACGGCTGTGACGGATGCTGCGCGACATGCGCCAAAGGAAGCGTCTGCGGAGAGGAGGCCGGAAAATGACATCTCTGATCATGATTATCGTCAGCTGCGCCCTGATCAACAACGTCGTCCTGAATCAGTTCCTGGGCATCTGCTCCTTCGTCGGCGTCTCCAAGCAGATGAAGGCGTCCGCGTCGCTGGGAATGGCGGTCATCTTCGTCCTGACCATCGCCTGCGCCGTGGCGTCCGTTCTGTATGACTTTGTGCTGAAACCGTTCAATCTGGACTATATGAAGACGATCGTCTTCATCCTGGTCATCGCGGCCCTCGTCCAGATCGTGGAGATGTTCCTGAAGAAGACCTCGCCGGGACTCTACAAGGCGCTGGGAATCTATCTGCCCCTGATTACGACCAACTGCGCGGTTCTCGGCGTGGCCCTCACGAACGTCCAGGATGAGTACAACTTCATCGAGAGCGTACTGGCCGGCTTCGGAACCGCCGTCGGGTACACGATAGCGATCGTCCTGCTCGCCGGCGTCCGATCGAGGCTGGATGAGGAGGCGATTCCCGCCCCGTTCCGGGGGGCGCCGGTCGTGCTGCTTTCCGCGGCGCTGATGTCGATCGCGTTCATGGGCTTCGGCAACCTTGGCTGAACATAGGAGGTGAGAACTTGAGTGCGATACTGACAGCAACCATTGTGATCGGTCTGGTCGGCCTGCTGGTGGGAATCGGACTGGTCTATATCGGCAACAAGTTTTATGTGGAAGTGGACGAGAGAGAGGCGGCGGTCCGGGAGGTTCTTCCGGGCAACAACTGCGGCGCCTGCGGCTTCGCCGGCTGCGACGCCATGGCCGCCGCGATCGCGGCGGGCGACGCCCCCGCGAACGGCTGTCCGGTCGGCGGCGCTGCCGTCGCCGGTAAGATCGGCGCCATCATGGGCGTCGCCGTCGGGGAAACCGAGAGAATGACCGCCTATGTGCGCTGCAACGGCAGCTGCGAGCACACCTCCGCCAAGAATCAGTACATCGGCATCAGGGACTGCCGCGCCGCCGCTCTGTCGGGCATGCACCCGTGGAACTGCGACTTCGGCTGCATGGGCTACGGCTCCTGCGTGAAGGTCTGCCCCGAGAACGCCATTCATGTGAAGGACGGAGTCGCTTTGGTCGACCGGGAGCGCTGCGTCGGCTGCGGGCTCTGCGTGAAGGCATGTCCCAAGCAGCTGATCGAGCTGGTGCCCTACAGCCAGAAGGTCGTCGTCCGTTGCAGAAACACGGACAAGGGCAAGGACGTCAAGGCGGCCTGCGGCGTGGGCTGCATCGGCTGCCGCCTCTGCACGAAGCAGTGCGGGACCGGCGCGATCACCGTCGAGGACAACCTGGCGAGGATCGATTATTCGCTCTGCACGAACTGCGGGAACTGCGCCGCCAAATGCCCGCAGTCCACAATTGCCACGTGAACCGAAAACTGGTAGAATCAGAGACAGCAGAGAATCCTACCCTTATGTATCAGCTTTCCGTTTCCATGGAGTGCTTATATGAATAAGAAAAAAATAGCAGAGATCGCAGTATCCGCCGCCATACTGGCGGGCCTGGCCGCCGGAGTGAGCGGGATCGGGGGAAAGGTCCTGTACCGCGCGCAGAAGCCGGCCGGGGAGATGCTGACAAGAGAAGATATCGAATATGTTGAGACAGACGCGCCCGAGGCGTCCGGCGCCGACGGGGTGGTCACCGCCGACGAGTGGGCGGAGACCTATCCGTACATCAGGGCGTCGATGGGGCAGAACGACGAAAACAGCTATGTGACGGACTATCTGGAGGAAGATCCGTATCTGGTCAACATCTATGAGGGCTACGGCTTCGCCAGGGATTACGGCAGCGCCAGAGGACACAACTACACCCTCGAGGACGTCGCGAAGACCCAGCGCCCGCATCCGATGGCCAACTGCCTGACCTGCAAGACGCCCAACTTCGCGAAGCTGGTCCAGGACCGCGGCGTAGAGGTCTACTCCATGGATTTCGACGAGGTCATGGCGCTCATGACCGAGGACGTCAGCTGCTATACCTGCCACGGCAACAGCGCCGGAAACGCGGGCGCCATCGAGATCACCCACACCTATGTGCAGAAAGCCCTCGGCGAGGATCTTCAGGGAATCGACCCGTCGACCGTCTCCTGCGGCCAGTGCCACATCGAGTACTATTTCCAGCCGGACACCAAGGAGACCTCGATGCCCTACACGAGCGTCGCGGAGATGACCCCGCAGGCGATTCTGGCGTACTACGACTCCATCGACTTCGCGGACTGGACGCAGGAGAGCACCGGCTCGCGGCTCATAAAGGCCCAGCATCCCGAGTTTGAGACCTTCCTCCAGGGGAAGCACGCGGGCGTGCTGAACTGCGCGGACTGCCACATGGCTCTCGTTCAGGCGGAGGACGGCACGGTCTATCACAGCCACTACATCGAAAGCCCCCTGGACAACGAGGAGCTCCTGAAGCGGTGCGCCGAGTGCCACGGCGACCGGAACATGACCGCCTACGTCGGCGAGATCCAGTCGGAGATCAAGGAGAGAGAGACCGAGGTCGGAAATCTGCTCTCCGACATGAAGGACAAGCTGGCGGCCGCCGTCGCGGAAGGAAAGCTGCCGGAGGAGGAGCTGAACCGTCTTCGCAAGCTTCACCGGGAAGCGCAGTGGTACTTTGACTACTGCTACGTCGAGAACAGCGAGGGCGCCCACAATTACGCCCTGGCCAAGGAATGCCTCGGCATCTCCGAGAGCAAGATCCGGGAGGCGCTGGAAATTCTCGACGTCTGATTCACAGGCCTTAAGAGCGGATCGCGGAACTACCGCCCACCGGGGCAGCGATGCGCTTTTGTCAAACTGATTTTGCAGGTGCCGGCGGACGGGCGCGGTATGCGCGCAGGCCGGCGCCTTTTTTTGCAGAAGCCGGAGACTTTCGCGGCAGGACGCCGCCAGGTCCCGCCGGCGCCCTGCCGTGGTATCCGGAGGTATCCCCGCGATGGACATAAAGAAGGTATGGAAGTTTCTGAGCTCCATGAGGTTCGCCGTGATTCTTCTCCTGATCCTGATCGCCGCCTGCGCCGCGGGCAGCTTCGTGACCCAGGGGCAGACCTACTCGTGGTACGCGGCGGCCTACGGCGAGAGGGCGGCCGGGGCGGTCATCGCGCTGGGCCTGGACGACGTCTTTCATTCGCCGTGGTTCGTGGTCATCACCGCTTTCCTGTGCCTCAACCTGTTTCTGTGCAACCTCGTCAGGCTGGCTTCCCTGATCAGAAGGTCAAGGGCCCGGAGCACGCTGCGGGGCCGTCTCGGAGTCTGGGGGGCGTGGGTGTGCCACCTGGGCGTGCTGATCCTGATCATCGGCTTCGGGGCGGGACAGATGGTGAAGCAGGAATACGCGGTTTACGGCGTTCCCGGCGACAACCGGGAGATCGGCGGCACCGGCTGTGTGCTGACCATCGAGGATTTCCGCACCGACAAGCGGGACGACGGGTCCGTCATACAGTACACCTCGGACATCACGGTCCGGAATCTTAAGACCGGAGAGGACGCCGGGGCCAGCGTGAGCGTCAATCATCCCGCGAAGCTGTTCGGCATGAAATTCTATCAGAATTCCACCGGCTGGGCTGCGGACATGCACGTGGCGAAGGACGGGGAGGAGATCCAGAAGGAGACGGTCTGCGCGGGCGATTTTCTCGCCTTTGCAGACAAGCCGGATCTGGTCGTCAGCTTCAACCGCTTCTATCCGGACTATGACCCCGGCAACGCGATGACGGTCTCCGCGGATACCGACGAGATCACAAATCCGGCGTATCTTTACACCGCCTACTACCAGGGGCAGTTTCTGGGAATGAACGCGCTTCCGGAGGAAGAGGCGCTGACCATCGACGAGTACACGGTGACCTTCTCGGATCCTCAGCCCTTCACGCTGATCCAGGTCAAGCGGGATCCCCTGACGCCGGTGGCGCTCGCCGGAGGGCTCATCACCCTGCTGGGGCTGGTGCTGGCGTTCTACGTGAAGCCGGTCCATGCAGAAGAGAAGGAGAAGGAAAGATGAATGTGAGGCTTCTTGACGCGGAAAACACGCTGTTCACCATTACCATGATTCTGTATTTTGCCTCCATGATCGGCTATTTTGTCTTCATCGGAGTCAAGAAGCAGAAGGTCGCCCTGGCGGCTTACGCCGCCCTGCTCGCGGGCTTCGTCCTGCACGCGGCGGCGCTCATCGTCAGGGGAATCGGGGCCGGACGGCTCCCGATGACGAATCAGTATGAGTTCGCGACGAGCTTCGCCTTCGGGCTGGCCCTCGTCTCCCTGATCTTTATCCGGAAATACCGCTTCGACGTGCTCGGGGCCTTTGCGGTGCCGGTCATCTTCCTCGTGATCGGCTACGCCGCGATGCAGAGCCGGGAGGTGCACGAGCTGATGCCCTCGCTGCGGAGCAGCTGGCTCGGGTTCCACGTCTCGACGGCGATCATCTCCTACGGGGCCTTCGGCGTCTCCTTCGCCATCGCGCTGATCTTCCTGTTCCGCGGCAGACTGCAGGAGGGAGGTTTCCTGGACAGGCACATACCCTCGGGGGAGCAGCTCGACCTGATCGAGTACAGGGCCGTGGCGATGGGGATTCTTTTCCTGACGTTCTGCATCATCTCCGGCTCCATCTGGGCCGAGCGGGCCTGGGGCTCCTACTGGTCCTGGGATCCCAAGGAGACCTGGTCCCTGATCACCTGGCTGATTTACGCGGTCTATCTGCATCAGAGAATCCGGAAGGGATGGCGGGGCAGGAGCGCCGCGATCTTCGCCGTGGCGGGATTCGTGTGTGTGCTGTTTACGTATATCGGCGTGAACACGCTGCTTCCCGGCATTCACAGCTACGCCTGAGGGCCGCGCGGAGCGGCGCCCTTTTGCGGCCGCACAGCGGCGGGGGAATGCTCCGCGGCAGGTTTTGAGAGAGGCCGCGCGGAGCGTCGCCCAAGAAGGATTTTTACCGCCGCGCCCAGGTGACAACGCGCGGCGGCTGAGAGACGGAATACAGGATCTCCGGCGCGGGAGGTCCATCGGAAAGGACAGACGGAAATGGAGCAGGACAACAAGGTATACAGACTTCTGGTGATCAACCCGGGGTCGACGTCAACCAAGGTGAGCGTTTTTGAAAATGAGCGGGAGCTGTTCGAGCGGAGCGTGTTCCACGACGCGCCGGAGCTCCTCCGCTATCCGGAGGTCAACGACCAGCTGCCGTTCCGGTACGGCGTCGTGACGGACATCCTGAAGAAGGAGGGAATCGATCCCGCGGAGATCGACGTCTTCGTCGGAAGGGGCGGAAGCGCCTACTCCCAGACCGGCGGCGTGATCCGGATCGATCAGCGGCTCTATGACGACACGGAGAAGGCGGTGGGCGGGAGCGACCACCCCGCGAAGCTGGGTGTCATGCTCGCCTGGACCTTCGCGAAGAAGTACGGGAAGAGCGCCTACACGCTGAATCCCACCAATGTGGACGAGTACTGCGACTACGCGAGAATGACGGGCATACGGGGCGTGTACCGCTGCTCCCACGCCCATGTCCTCAACCAGAAGGCGGTGGCCGAATATCACGCGGAGACGATGGGGAAGTCCTACGAGGACTGCCGGTTTATCGTCGCCCATATCGACGGAGGCATCACCGTCAGCGCCCACGACCGCGGGCGCATGGTGGACGGCAACATGGGGGCCGACGGGGAAGGAGCCTTTACCCCGACCCGCATCGGCAGCATACCGGTGCTCACCCTGCTGGATTATCTCGAGGAGCATTCCATCGAAGAGGTGCGTCTCATGTGCGCCCGGGCCGGAGGCTTCGTCAGCCTGTTCGGAACGGCCAACTCGGATTCGGTCCACGCGCTGGTGGAGGAGGGAGATCCCAAGGCCTGCCTCGCGTGGAACGCGATGGTCTACCAGGTCTGCAAGATGATCGGGGAGATGAGCGCCGTCCTGTGCGGAGAGGTGGACGCCATTCTGCTGACGGGCGGACTGATGCGGTTCGACGACGTGGGGGAAATGATCCGGAAGCACTGCGGATGGATCGCCCCGATCAGCATCTACCCGGGAGAAATGGAACAGAAGGCCCTCGCCCTGTCGGCGCTGAAGGTAGTGAGAGGGGAGAGGGAAGCGAGAGACTACACGGGACGTCCCGTCTGGACGGGCTTCCGAGGCGTGGAGTTCTGACAGACCCGGAGGTCTGTGCCGCCGGACGAAAGGAGGCACCCAGTTGGGTATCATTGACGAGATCAGACAGAAGGCGCGGGCCGGTAAAAAGCGGATCGTTCTGCCGGAGGGCGGCGAGCCGCGCACCATCGCGGCGGCGGTGAGGCTCCGGGAGGAGTCTCTGGCCGAACCGGTCCTGCTCGGCTGCCCCGGCAGCATCAGGGAGAAGGCCCGCAGCGCGGGCCTTGACGCCGGCGGAATCGAGATCCGGGATCCCTCCGACAGCCCCTCGGCGAAGGCCTACGCGGAAACACTGTATGAATTGAGGAAGACGAGGGGCATGACGCCGGAGCAGGCGGAGGCGCTCGTCCGGGATCCCATGTATTTCGGCGTGCTCATGGTGAAATGCGGGGACGCCGACGGCCTGGTCTCCGGCGCCGCGCATACGACGGGAGACATGCTGCGCCCCGCGCTCCAGATCATCAGGACGAAGCCGGGAACCGGGCTGGTCTCCTCCAGCTTCCTGGTGGAGTGCCGCAAGAAGGATCTGGGGAAAGACGGCCTTCTGATTTTCTCGGACTGTGTCGTCGTTCCCTGCCCGACGGCGGAGGAGCTCGCCCATATCGCCGTCTCCGCGGCGGACACGGCCCGCACCCTGTGCGGGATCGACGAGCCGAGAGTCGCGCTGCTGTCGTTTTCCACGAAGGGAAGCGCCTCCCACGAGCTGGCCTCCAAGGTGCGGGAAGCGGCGGAGATCGCTCACCGGCTGGCGCCGGACCTGATTCTGGACGGGGAGCTGCAGCTTGACGCGGCTCTGTCTCCGGAGGTGGCCGCGCTGAAGGCGGAGGGAAGCCCGGTGGGAGGAAGGGCCAACGTGCTGGTTTTTCCCGATCTCCAGGCAGGCAATATCGGCTACAAGCTGGTCCAGAGGATCGCGGACGCGGAGGCCTTCGCGGTGCTCCAGGGGCTGGCCATGCCCTGCAACGACCTGTCGCGGGGCTGTTCCGTGGAAGACATCGTCAACACGGTCTGCATCACCGCGGTGCAGGCGCAGGCCGTCCGGGCGGAATGAAGAAAACGGACGGAACCCCGAAAAAGCGGGAGAGTGCCGGATCCGCGGGAGACGGAACCGGCAGCAGAAGACGCCGGAGCCGCGGGAGACTGTTCCGGCAGCGGGAGAACGCCGGATCCGCAGGAGATTGATCCGGAAACGGAGGGAGTATGAGACTGAGAAGATGGCTGGGAGTGTTGTTTGCCGCGGCCGCAGTGCTGACGGCCGGATGCGTGCCGGCGGAGACGGCGGCGCGGACAGAGACGCCGGAGGCGGCGTCGTTCGCTGAAGAGGCAGGCGCATCGTCCTTCATCGAAGAGGCAGGCGCGGTATCCTTTGCCGAAGAAGCCGCCGTGTCATCTGATGGGGAGACAGGCGGAGCAGCCTCCGCGGAGTCCGCTGCGGAGGACGCCGCGATGCCCGGGGTCTATCAGATCGGGGACGTGGTCAAAGACTTTACCGTCCTCCTCGAGGACGGGCAGCAGGTCTCCCTGTACGGGCTTCTGGAGGACCACGACGCGGTTTTCCTCAATTTCTTCGCCACCTGGTGCATGCCCTGCCACATGGAGTACCCTTATCTCAACGAGGCAGCGGCGGAGTATGAGGACGTCGCCGTTCTGGCGGTCTCCGCGGATCCCTCCGACACCGCCGAGGCGCTTCTGGAGGAACGGGAGAAATACGGCCTTGGCTTCATGACGGCTCAGTGCAGCTATGACCTGGACATCGCGTTCAGCGTACAGGCGGTTCCCACCTCCTTTATGATCGACCGCCGCAAGGTCCTCTGCTGGACCCAGACGTCCGCCTTCCAGTCCGCGGCCCCGTTAAAGATGCTGTTTCACGCCTTTTCCGCGGACGACTACGGGGATTCTCTGACCGACTACGTGATTCCTCCCGCCACCCCGGAGGTGGCCGGGGCCGAGGCGCTCTCCGGCGAGGAGCTCAGCAGGCTTCTTTGCGCCGGGAAGGGAGACCTGGCCTTCACCAATTCCGAGGATCCGGCGGTGTTTCCCTTTGTGGCGTCGGAGGACGGAGGCGTCCGTCCCTCCAATTTCGGCTGCCCCGGGACGACGGCGGAGTGCCGCTGCGTCCTCGAGGCCGGGAAGGGAGACGTCCTGGCTTTCACCTGGGAGATGAACGGATCCGTGGTGCTGGAGAACGCGGCCCTTCTCGTCGACGGGGAGACCGTAAAATCCATCACCGGCGTCAAGGAGCGCTCCGGGTACGCCTACACCTTCGAAAAAGCGGGCAGACATGAGGTCGCCTTCGACTTCGTCGTCAACGCCTTCGATTCCCCTTCCGAGGATTACTTCATGACGATCCGGGACGTCAGGCTTCTGTCGGGGAAGGAGGCGGAGGAGGCGCTGGCTGCCCTGCCCGTCTGGCCGGCCGTCCTCACGGGAGACGCCTGTGAGCTCACCGTATCCGGCGGAAAGGCGAAGGAGGTGATCGTGTCCCCGGCGGAAGGAGAGGAGCTTTCCTACCGGCGATACTACATCGCGGGAGGAACGGACGCCGAGGTGCATATCTCCATAGGGCCGGAGACGGATCCCGACAACACGATCCTGATGCTGGTGTCGAAGGAGTACGGGTACCGCTGCCTCTCGGAATTTGAGACGGATGAGAGCGGTTTTGTGGTGCCGCTCCGGCTCATGAAGGAGGATCCGGACGGCTATCCGTACAATATCGTCCAGGTGCTCGTCAACGGCGGCGTCACATACGGCCCGGGCGCCGTATTCTGCGCGGACGAGGCCAATATGGACGCCACCATTCCCTACCTGACGGATTCGAAGGAGGCGGGCTGGACATACGCCGGGACGGAGGCCTCGTCCTCTCCCGACAGCGCCGAAGAGCCTGCATCGCCTCCCGACAGCGCGGAGGAAACCGCGTCCCCCGACAGCGCCGGGGAGCCTGCGCTGTGATCCTTCTTCCCGAGCAAAAAACCCGGACCGGCTGAAATCGCCGTTCCGGGTTTTTTCATCATATCCCGTCTTTGAAACGTCCGTCTGTGACCGACGCTGCCTGCATCAGCGCGGATCACAGGCGCCTTTTTTCGCCTTTCCTTTGTCTCACAGACTTCCCGCGAACGATTCTCCGTAGGCCCTGCATTTCGCGAGGGCTTCCTCGTCCGGAACCCAGAGGCAGCCGATGCCGTCGTTGACGACCTCGAGGCCCGCCTCGCGGAGGTGCTCCGTGATTTGCTTGACGGAGCCGCCGCCCCAGCCGTAGCTGCCGAAAGCCGCAGCTTTCTTGTTCTTGAAGCGAAGCCCCTTCATCATCTCAAGGATGCCCGCCGTGGCGAAGGTGAGGCCGATATTCACCGTGGGGCAGCCGACGAGAACCGCCTTCGAGCTGAAGACCTCCGTCAGGATGTCGTTCTTGTCCTGCTTGCCGCAGTCCATGATCTTGACCGTCGTCTCCGGGGAGGCGGCGCGGATTCCTTCCCCGATGGCCTCCGCCATCTTCCGGGTCGAATTCCACATCGTGTCGTAGATGAGCGTGACCTGATCCTCCTGATAATCGGCCGCCCACTTCAGGTAGGTCTCCACGATCCGGGTGGGATTTTCCTTCCAGATGATGCCGTGGCTCGGGCAGATCATGCTGATCGGGAGATCCGCCGCCAGAACCGCGTTTACCGCGCGCACGACGTTGGGGTTGTAGAGATTCAGGATATTGCAGTAATACTTCTTTGCCTCGAAGTACACCTCGTTTTCGTCGACACAGTCGTTAAAGAGAGATTCCGACGCGTAGTGCTGGCCGAATCCGTCGTTGGAAAACAGGATGTTGTCCCCGCTCAGGTAGGTGAACATGGTATCCGGCCAGTGGCACATCGGCGCGGGGAAGAAGCGCAGCGTGCTCTCCCCGATGCTGAGGGTGTCCCCTGCCTTGACGACCTGGAAATTCCAGTCCTCGTGGTAGTGGCCCTGGATGATCTTCTTGCCGTTGGCCGTGCAGATGATCGGCGTATCCGGTATCTCCCGCATGAGCTCGGGCAGGGCCCCGCTGTGATCCACTTCGTTGTGGTTCATGACGATGTAGTCGATGGCCTTCAGATCCGTTTCCTGCCTGAGCCTGGAGACGAATTCCTTGTCGTACGGCAGCCAGACCGTATCGACCAGAACGGTTTTCTCGTCCCGGATCAGATACGAGTTGTAGGAGGAGCCTCTGTGCGTGGAGAGCTCCTGTCCGTGGAAATGCGTCAGTTCCCAGTCGACCTTGCCGACCCATGTGACCTTGTCAGTGATCTTTTTGCCCATAGGATGTCTGTCCTCCGTATGAAGGGACGCAGGATATGTGCCCGCGCCCTTCCTGATGATGGTGTTGGTACCGCCGCACGGCGGCTTCAGACCGATTTTACCATTGAGTGCGTGTGTTTCACAAGATGCAATCCGTCCGCGGGGGCGGATTTGCGGGAGACGCCGGGACGCGGACCGGCGCCGCGGCGGGGCGTTCCCGCGGATGCCAAAAGATTGAACCGAAACAGCAGATGTGTTATTCTGGAAACAACGATATTGATTGTTTTGTCTGCTGCATGAGAGGAGAACCGGCCTATGAAAACACTGATTACGGCACGTTTCGACAAGACAAAGCTTCCCCTTCTGGAGACGATCACGACAGATTACACCTTTGCGGGATACGGGGTGACGGGCGTCAAGATGCCCGTCGAGAAGATGAAGGAGGAGATCCGGGACGTCGAGCTTCTGATATCCGAGTTCGAGGATATCACGGCGGAGGTGATAGAGGCGGCGGAGAAGCTGAAGATCATCGTATGCTGCAGAAATGAGGCCTTCGCCAGCATCGACATCGAGGCGGCGACGAAAAAGGGAATCCCCGTCCTCCGCGCCGGAGGCAGGAACGCGATCGCCGTGGCCGAGCACACCATCGCTCTGCTGATGTGCGTGTCGAAGAACATCTCCCTCACGGATCATCTGCTGAAATATACGGACCAGCTGACCGGAAAGACCTATCATGACAACGAAGGAAAGCGCGCCGCCACGATGTCGGAGTGGTCCATGGATCCGGACGCGCCTTTCGCCCTCTACGGAGGCGGCCCGGAGATGTACGGCAAGACCTTCGGCCAGATCGGATACGGCGCCATCGGCAGACAGGTGGCGAAGAGGGCCTATGCCCTGGACATGAACGTCCTCATCTATGATCCCTATGTGGATGAGTCGGAGATGGAAGCCGTTCACGGAAAGAAGGTCGATCTGGACACGCTGATGAAGGAGTCGGATTTCGTCTCGATCAACTGCAACGTCGTCCCCGAGACCGTGGGAATGATCAGCCGCGAGAAGATCGCCCTGATGAAGCCCACCGCCTATCTGGTCAACACGGCCCGCGCGAAGATCCTGGATTACGACGCGCTGTATGACGCGCTGAAGGAGAAGAAGATCGCCGGCGCCGGACTGGACGTCTATCCCGTGGAGCCGATTCCCTCAGGGGATAAGCTGCTCGCGCTGACCAACCTGGTCACGACGCCGCATCTGGCGGGATCCGCCCGCGACATCGTCGGCCATCAGACGGAGATCACCCTGAACGACGTCCGGAAGCTGCTGGCCCACGAGCGCCCCCGTTTCATCTGCAACCCCGAAGTGCTGGGCTGACCGGCGTCGCAAGGGAGGTGCGGAATGAACTACTCCATCGGCATCGATATCGGCACGACTACCGTAAAAGGCATACTGTTCGGGGAGGGACCGGCCGTTGCGGCCGAGGCTTCCCGGGAATACCGCACGATCAGCCTCCACCACTCCTGGGCGGAACAGGATCCGCTGGACTGGTGGAACGGCACCGTGTACTGCATCCGCACACTGCTGGAAAAGAGCCGGGTCAATCCGGCGGACATCAAAGTAATCTCCGTCAGCAGCCAGGCGCCCTGCGCCCTGCCGCTGAACAAAGCCGGCAATCCTCTGCACAACGCCCTGATCTGGATGGACCGCAGAAGCGCCGCCCAGATGAAAAAGCTGGCGGAGGATCCGGGAACGGACCGCATTTTCGAGATCACGGGAAACCGGCTGGATACCTACTTCATGCTGCCGGAGCTGATGTGGCTTCTGGAGAACGAACCGGTGGTCATGGCCCGATGTCACAAGCTCGTGCAGGTGAACGGCTTCATCAACACGAAGCTCACGGGAACCTTCACCATCGATGAATCCCACGCCTCGCTCACCGAGCTGTGCGATTACCGCACCAATGACTGGAGCGACGAGATCCTCCGGGCGGCGGGCGTGGACCGCTCGCTGATGCCGGAGATCGTGGGCTGCTGCGAGCCCATCGGCTGCGTGACGCAGAAGGCCGCGGAGGAGACCGGACTGGCCACCACCACCGTGGTGCTGGGCGGCGCGGTCGACGCCACGGCGGCCGCCCTGGAGGTCGGCGTGACGGGAGGCGGCAAGGTCGCCGAGATCACCGGGACCAGCTCCGTCGTGATCATCGGCTTCGACCGGCTCGTCACCTCGCGGGGGCTCTCCTTCCTCAGGGGCTGCGGGAGAGACGACTCGATCCTGTTCGGCGCCATGAATTCCATCGGCGGCTCCCTGAAATGGTTCCGGGACGCGTTCATGGGCGGCGAGACGCCGGAGAGGGACGCCTACGACCGGATCAACCGCCTGATCGAGTCAGAGACGAAGGGACCCGCCGGCCTGGTGTTTCTTCCCTATCTCACGGGAGAACGCTCGCCCATCTGGGACGCCGACGCCCGGGGCACCTTCATCGGTCTCAACTCCCACACGAGGCTGTCGCAGATGGCGCGGGCGGTCATGGAGGGCGGCTGCTTCGCGCTGAGGGACAATCTGGACCAGGTCGCCAGTACGGGCATCTCCTTCGACAGCCTGGTCTGCTGCGGGGGATGCAGCAAGAGCAACATCTGGCTGAAGATCAAGGCGTCCGTCATTCAGAAGGAGATACAGATCCCGGAGGTGAACCTCGGCGCGCCGGTAGGCCTCGCCTACATGAACGCCGCCTTCATGGGAGAGTACGCCTCTCCGCAGGAGGCCTCGAAGGCCTGCATGAGGATCCGGTACAGCGTCGAGCCGGAGCCCTCCTGGATCGGGAAATACGAGGAGCTCTATCAGATCTACCTGGAATCCTACCAGGCGCTGAGAAAGCAGTTCACGGCACTGAAATCCGTGGAAAGATGAACCAATAATCACAAACCAATAATCACACGAAAGAAAGGTAGAAAAGACATGCTGGAAGACATCAAAAAAAGGGTTCTTGAAGTGGCAAGGCAGGCTCAGCACGAGGGACTTTGCAAGCACAAGTCCGGCAACTTCTCCCAGTACGATCCGGAGACGGGCTACGTGGTCGTCACGCCGTCCGGCATCGACCGCGACGTACTGAAGGTCGACGACATGGTCGTGATGGACATGGACGCCAACGTCATCGAGAATCTGACGGGGACGAAGCCCAGCAGCGAGGTGCTCGTGCACCTGGCGACCTACCGTCTGCGCCCCGCGGTCCGCGCGGTGGCCCACACCCACTCCAAGTACGCGACGGTTTTCGCGGTTCTCAACAAGCCGATTCCGCCCTACGTCTATGAGTCGATGTATCTCGGCTGCAAGGACGACACGGTGCCGGTGGCTCCCTACGGCCGCCCCGGAACCAAGGCGCTGGCGGACAACGTCTCGGAGACTCTGAAGGACAGCAACGCCGCCCTGATGCAGGCCCACGGCGCCATCGCCTGCAGCGAGAAGGACATCGAGGGAGCCTATCTCACGGCCTGCTACGTGGAGGAGCTGGCGGAGATGTATCATCACATCCTCTCCTGCAACGGCTGGAAGGAACCGGAACTTCTTCCCACGGAGGAGCTCCAGGGCTGGGCCTATCCCTCCGAGATCAAATTCCCGAAGGCGTGAGAGCCCCGCGGGCCCGGGAGGGCCGGGAGAGCAAAAAGGGGGACCCCGCATGAAAAAGCTGATTCTGCCTCTGATCCTCGCCGCGGTACTCGCGGCGGGAGGCTCTTTTTATGTCCTGAAGCACAGAGACCATCCGTGGACCGTGACCCAGTACGGGAGCAGCGGCGCAAACCAGATGATGTGCTACACCGTCGAGAACCCGCGGGGGCAGCTCGCGATCATCGACGGCGGCTGGGATTACGACGCGGACGCTCTCCGGGAGGTGATCGCGAGCCACAACGGCCATGTCGACGCCTGGATCATCACGCATCCTCACCCGGACCACACCGGCGCGTTCAACGCGATCATGGCGGCCAATGTGGACGGCTCGGTCGTCGTGGACCGGATCCTGACCGTCCCCGTCAACCGGGAGCGGTACCAGGAGACCGCCCGGGCCTACGATGTGATCGACGCCTATGAGACGTTCTATATTCTGACGAAGGACGCGGACAACGTCACCTATCTCAGGGAAAACGACACCTTTGACCTGATCGGTCTTCAGTGCGAGGTGCTGCATTCCTGGGACGAGAGGGTCGACGCCCTGCCCGATCACCTCTGCAACGACGGCTCCCTGATGTTCAGGGCGAAGGGCCGCAAGGAGAGCATGCTGTTCTGCGCGGACGTCCAGTCGGAGATGGAGCCGTACATCATCCCGGATCACGCGGAACAGCTGAAGGCGGACTATGTGCAGTGCGGCCACCACGGGAACTGGGGGCTCACGACGGATTTCTACGACCTGGTGGAGGCGAAGACCGCGTTTATGGATTCTCCCTCCCAGATCATCGACGACGAGGAGAGCCGGTACGACGGATATCTTCTGAGGAACTATTTTGAGGAAAAGGGGACGGAGATTCTCCGGCTGGACGACGCCCCGAACCGGATTGTCCTGAAATAGCGGCATGTCCCGGATCCGGTGCGCGCGCCGGGTCCGGAAACGGGACAAAACAGTTGACCCTCGTCAGGCGGGGGGATTATAATAAAGACGCTTACTTAAGCGGGAAAGAGGGGTGGACAACAGGTATGGATACCGATCACTATCGACGATGTGTGAAAGCTGCAAATCCGGGACTGTTGTCCGGAAAACTCTCTGCGCTGCTCCGGCAGGAGCGGCCGGCTGTTTCCGCCCTCTTCTGAGGGGAAAAGGCCGCTGACGCCCGCTCCGGGAGGACTCGTCTCCGTCCGGGCGGCCTGCTCTGAATTTCCGAAACACGGCTTCCGGCTGTGCGGCTGATTCGTCGATCACGGGAAGACGTGTTTTTATTGTGCCGTTTTTTCGGGACTTTGAGAAAAGGAGGGTTCAGACCGATGGACGTCAGGGACAAGGAAGAGCTGATGCAGGAAGAAGAGATCCGCTATGAGGTGGACGAGGCCACGAGCCACGAGCATGACGCGGACGATCACGAGAGAACCAGAAAGCTGAAGGCGCATCTGCTTTCCTTTCTGATGAAGAAACAGTACAAGGAGCTGCGCGACGAGACCTCGGAGATGCACCCGGCGGATCTCGCGTCGGTGCTGGAGGAACTGGACGAGAACAACCGTCTGGTGGTGTTCCGTCTCCTGCGCAAGGACACGGCCACCGAGGCCTTCACCTATATGGCCGACTGGGCGAGGGCGGAGCTGGTGGAGGGCTTCTCCGACGCGGAAATCGTCAACACGCTGGAGGAAATCAGCCTGGACGACGCGGCGGACATGCTGGAGGATATGCCGGCCAGCGTCGTCAAGAGAGTGCTCTCGAAATCCAGCAGGAAGACGCGGGAGAGCCTGAACAAGCTGCTGCATTATCCTGAGTACAGCGCGGGCAGCATCATGACGCCGGAGTATATCCGGTTCCGGAAGGACATGAAGGTGAGCGACGCCCTTCAGGAGATCCGGAAGCAGGGGCCTGACGCCGAGACCGTCTACACGGGCTACGTCGTCGAGCACAACGCCCTTGTCGGGGTGGTCTCCGCCAAGGACCTGCTGCTCAGCGACACGGACGTCCCCATCTCCGAGCTCATGGACTCCAATCTCGTCACCGTGAAGGTGACGGACGACCAGGAGTACGTGGCGCGTCAGCTGCAGAAATATGACTTCAACGCCATGCCCGTCGTGGACGACGAGGGGATGTTGGTCGGTATCGTCACCATCGACGACGCCGTCGACGTCCTGACGGACGAGTCCACCGAGGATATGCAGAAGATGGCGGCCATCATTCCCGAGGACCAGGCGGCCAGCTACTTCGGGACGACGGTCTGGCATCACGCCAGGCAGAGAATTCCCTGGCTGCTGATCCTCATGCTCTCGGCGACCTTCACGGGAATGGTGACCTCCCACTACGAGGCGGCGTTCAACGCGATACCGCTCCTGGTTTCGTTCATGCCGATGCTGATGGACACGCCCGGAAACTGCGGCAACCAGGTCTGTACCCTGATGGTCCGCGGCCTTGCCCTGGGCGAGGTGACGGTGAGAGATTTCGGCAAGGTGCTCTGGAAGGAGCTCAGGGTGTCGCTGATCGTCGGAGCGATTCTCGGGGTGGTCAACGGCCTCCGCATCTACCTGATGTACGGCGTGCTCACCAAGACCCCGGACCCGATGACGCTCCGCTACACGCTGGTCGTCAGCATTGCCCTGTTCGGCGCGATCGTCATGGCAAAGCTCGTCGGAGCGGTGCTGCCGCTTCTGGCCAAGCTGGTTCATCTCGATCCGGCGATTATGGCGACGCCGTTCATCACGACGGTGGTGGACGCCTGCTCGCTGATCCTGTATTTCCACATCGCGGAGATCGTGTTCGCGGCGGAGATCACGACGGGCGTCATCTGAGAAGGATGCTCCGTCAGATCCTCCGGCACGGAACCGTGCGTCCGTTTACGGCACAGAAAAACCGGCTTTTGCGCCTTTTCATCCGAAAAGACGTAAAAGCCGGTTTTTGCTGCTTGCGGGGCTTCGCGCGGAGCGGCCCGCGGCGCACGTTTCCAGAACGGTGATAGTCCGGAATCCGCCCGGCGGCGGGAGAGAAGGACGGCCGTCTCCGATCCCGGGCGGTCAGGCGCCGCCCATCGCCTTGGCCTCGTCCAGATAGCTGTAGAGCGTGTATTTGGAGATGCCGAAGGCCGTGCAGACCTTCGGGCCGGACTTGGTGATCAGGAAGGCGCCGCTGTCGTTCAGGAACCGGATCGCCTTGATTTTTTCGTCCTTCGACATCAGGGCGGCGGGCTTCCCGATGAGCTGGATGCTCTGGACGATGAGGCCGTCGAGAATCTCCGCGACGTTGGTCGTGATCGGCTCCGGCTCTTCGTCCGGGATGTCCGGCGTGTGGAAGTCGTGGAGCTGCTTCTCCATCGCCATGGTGAGAGTGATGTCGGTGTTGATGCCTATGATCCCGATGGCGCTGCCGCTCTCGTCCCGGATATAGATCGAGCTGGACTTCAGGATCTTTCCGTCCTCGGTCTTTGTCAGATAGGAGAGCCGGTCCTCCAGCCGGTCGGAGTCGGTCTTCAGGGCCTCCTGCACGATGCGGGAGGGGCCGTCGCCGATCTTGCGGCCCGTGACGTAGCCGTTTTCGATGGCGACGATGGAGTGCCGGGGATCCTTTGAGTGAAGGTCATGGAGAACAATTTCCGTCGAGGTGCCGAAATGGTCCGCGAGACCCTTGATCAGGCGGGAATAATAAGCTATTTCTGCTGATTTCATCCGCTGCCTCCTCCTCAAAAAAATGTTTTTGATAATAAAAATAATTGTAAAACAAATACTCTTCATTTTCAATGTGTTTTGTGGTAAATTTATACAAAAAGAAAGGAGATTCCAGTATGCTGCTTGTAGGAAATGGTAAAGTGATCACAAGAGATTCCACGAATCCCTATCTTGAAAACGGAGCGGTGGCGATCGAAAAGGACACCGTCCGCGAGGTCGCATCGTTCGAGGAGCTCAAACGGAAATATCCTGACGCCGAATTCATCGACGCGCACGGCGGGATCATCATGCCCGGCCTGATCAACGCGCATACCCATATCTATTCCGGACTCGCCAGAGGCCTTGCCATCGAGGGCAATCATCCCACCAATTTCCTGGAGGTGCTGGAGGGCATGTGGTGGGCCATCGACCGCCACCTGACGCTGGACGGGACCCGGGCGTGCGCCTACGCCACCATTCTCGACTGCATCCGCGACGGGGTGACGACGATCTTCGACCACCACGCGTCGTTCTGCGAGATTCCGGGATCCCTGTTCGCGATCCGCGACGTGGCGAAGGAGCTCGGGATGCGCGCCTGCCTCTGCTATGAGGTCTCCGAGAGGGACGGCGAGGAGAAGTGCCGGCAGTCCATCGAGGAGAACGCCGAGTTCGCCCGCTGGGCCGCGAAGGAGGACGACGACATGATCCGCGCGATGTTCGGCGGACACGCCCTGTTTACGATCTCGGACAGCACCTTCGCGAAGATGGTCGAGGCCAACGACGGTCTCACCGGCTTCCACATTCACGTCGCCGAGGGAATGAACGACGTCTACGACAGCCTGAGGAATTACGGCTGCCGCCCCGTCAACCGCCTCCTCAACAACGGGATCCTGGGGCCGAAGACCCTGCTCGGGCACTGCATCCACGTCAATCCGGCGGAGATGGACATCATCCGGGAGACGGGAACCATGGTCGTCAACAATCCCGAGTCCAACATGGGCAACGCGGTCGGCTGCTCGCCGGTGCTTCAGATGATGCGGAAGGGAATCCTCGTCGGCATGGGAACCGACGCCTACACCCACGACATGCTCGAATCCCTCAAGGTTTTCCTGATCATCCAGAGGCACAACGCCTGCCTTCCCGACGTCGCCTTCGGCGAGGGCATGCAGATGCTCTTCGCGAACAACCGGGAGATCGCGGCGAAGTACTTCAGAAAGCCCCTCGGCATCCTCAGGGAAGGGGCCGCGGCCGACGTGATCGTGATGGATTACAGGCCGTTTACG
Organism: Lachnospiraceae bacterium; assembly: GCA_045114695.1. Classification (GTDB taxonomy): domain Bacteria; phylum Bacillota; class Clostridia; order Lachnospirales; family Lachnospiraceae; genus Chordicoccus. Next base: position 33,526 of record JBGUKX010000029.1, read on the forward strand.
CCGTTCTCGGACGAGAACGTCGACGGGCACATGCTGTTCGGGATGATGGGAAAGAACGTCAGGACGACGATCATCAACGGCAGGGTGCTCTACAAAGACCGCGAATTCGTCGGAATCGACGAGGAGGCGGTCAACGCGTGGACCATGGAACAGTCGAAGAAGCTCTGGGGAGACCTGAACCACAGAGTGTACTGAAGAACGCCGGATGCGGAAACAATCCGATCTGCCAAAGGCCAGGAGGTATGTCATGGGAGATATTATGAGACCGATTCCGTATGAGCAGCTTCTCAGATGGGCTGTCACGGAGATGAGAACCAGAGGAAGTATTTTCGGCGTGTCCAAGGTTGTAAAGCACAGCGGCGGGAAGGCGCTTCCGATCTTCAGCGGGAAGATCGAGTCCCCCTTCGGCCCCGCCGCGGGACCGAACACCCAGCTGGCCCAGAATATCATCGCTTCCTACGCGGCGGGGGCGCGTTTCTTTGAGCTTAAGACCGTGCAGAAGATGGACGGCCGGGAGCTGGCCGCCTGCGTCCCGAAGCCCTGCATCACCGCCGGTGACGAGTGCTACAACTGCGAGTGGTCCACGGAGCTGACGGTGGAGGAGGCCTATGCGGAATACGTCAAGGCCTGGTTCGTCTGCCGCATTCTCGCGAAGGAATTCGGCCTGGGGGATCCCGACGGGTTTGTGTTCAACATGTCCGTCGGCTACGACCTCGAGGGAATCAGGCAGCCCAAGGTGGACGGCTACATCGAGGGCATGAAGGACGCCTCCGGCTCGGAGATCTTCAGGGAGTGCGCCGCCGTCTCGGCGGAGGCCGTGCAAAGCGGTCTTCTTCAGAAGGTCACACAGGAGGACGTCGCGTCCGTCCCGTCCCGGATCTCGGAATCGATCACGGAGTCGACGCTTCACGGATGTCCCCCCGACGAGATCGAGAGAATCGCCACCTACCTGATCACCGTGAAGGGCCTGCACACGTTCATCAAGTGCAATCCCACCCTCCTGGGCTACGACTTCGCGAGAAAGACGCTGGACAGCCTCGGCTTTGACTACATCTCCTTCGACGACCACCATTTCCGGGAGGATCTCCAGTGGGAGGACGCGGTCCCGATGTTCGAGCGCCTTCAGAAGCTCTGTGACGAAAAGGGACTGGAATTCGGCGTGAAGCTGACGAACACCTTCCCCGTCGACGTGAAGGCGGGCGAACTCCCCAGCGAAGAGATGTATATGTCGGGACGTTCGCTGTTCCCGCTCACCGTCGAGGCGGCGAGGAGGATCACGGAACAGTTCCGCGGCGCGCTCCGGATCTCCTACTCCGGAGGCGCGGATTATTTCAACATTGACAGGATTTTTGACGCGGGCATCTGGCCCATCACGATGGCGACGACGGTTCTCAAGCCGGGCGGCTATCAGAGGATGAGCCAGATCGCGGAGCTTTTCACGGACTGCGGGACGGAAGGCTTCCGCGGCGTAAGCCCGGAAAAGGTGGAGGCGCTGGCGGCGTACGCCCGGAGCGACGGGCGCTACAGGAAGCCGGTCAAGGGAATCCCGGACAGAAAGATGGAGGAGCCCCTTCCGCTGATCGACTGCTTTACCGCCCCGTGCCGCACCAACTGTCCCATCGGACAGGACATTCCCGCCTACCTTCAGGCGATGGAGGAGGGCCGGCCGGAGGACGCGTTCCGCATCATTCTGGAAAGAAACGCGCTTCCCTTCATCACCGGGACCATCTGCCCGCACACCTGCGCGGACCGCTGCATGAGAAACTACTACGAGGAGGGCGTCCACATCAGGGACGTCAAGCTCCGGGCGGCGGAAGCGGCCTTCGAGAGCGTGCTTCCCTCCCTCGCGGCGCCCGGGAAGAGGACGGACCGGAACGTCGCCGTGATCGGCGGCGGCCCCGCGGGACTTGCGGCCGCCTCGTTCCTTACCAGAGCGGGCGTGAAAGTGACCGTCTTTGAGAAGCGGGACCGCCTCGGAGGCGTCCCGAGATACGTGATTCCGGAATTCCGGATCACCGGTGACGCCATCGACCGGGACGTCGCGCTCTGCGGGGCCTACGGGGCGGAGTTCGTCACGGGCAGGGAGATCACCTCAGTCTCCGCCCTGAAGGAAGAAGGGTATACCGACGTGATCATCGCGGCCGGTGCCTGGAAGGAGAGCAGCAGCCGTCTTTCGTACGGCGAGGCGCTGGACGCCATCGACTTCCTGGGGAGCGTAAAGGCGGACGCCGGAGCATTCGTGAAGAAGCACGAGGCGGAACCGGGGCGGGGCCTCAGGGACGTCGTGGTGATCGGCGGAGGCAATACCGCCATGGACGTCGCGAGGGCCGCGAAGAGGCTTCCCGGGACGGAGCATGTGAGACTGGTCTACCGCCGTACGCGCCGGTATATGCCGGCGGACGAGGAAGAACTCCGCATGGCGCTGGACGACGGCGTGGAGTTCATGGAGCTTCTGGCGCCGAAGGGCGTGAAGGAAGGCGTTCTTTCCTGTGAAGTCATGAAGCTGGGAGCGCCGGACGCCTCGGGAAGAAGAGCCCCCGAGCCCACCGGCGCCACTGCCGAAGTGCCGGCGGAGCTTGTCATCATGGCGACGGGGGAGCAGGTGGATTCTTCGCTCTACGCGGAGGCCGGAGCCGAGACGGACGCCAAGGGACGGCCGATCGTGGATGAGCACCTGATGACGACGGTTCCCGGCGTCTACGCCGCGGGCGACTGCCGCAGAGGTCCCGCCACCATCGTCAAGGCGGTGGCGGACGCGATGAAGATCGCGGAGGCCATCACGGGATACGCCTTCGACCGGTATCAGGACGCCAATTCCTCCGGGAATACGGAGAAGCTGCTGGGCAAAAAGGGAACCATCGACAGGGAACCGGAAGGGACGCCGGATCACAGGTGCCTCGGCTGCGCGACGGTCTGCGGGGTGTGTGCCGACGTATGTCCGAACCGCGCCAATGTCGCGGTGAAGGTGCCGGGGCTCTCCCGGGAGCAGATCGTACACGTCGACGGGATGTGCAACGAATGCGGCAACTGCGGCGTGTTCTGCCCGTACAGCGGACGGCCCTACAAGGACAAATTCACGCTCTTCTGGTCGGAGGAGGATTTCCTGGATTCGGACAACGCGGGATTCCTCGCCGTGGGAGAAGAGGGACTCTTCCGGGTCCGCCTGGGAGATACGGTCAGAGATTACCGGGTGACCGATCCGGGCTGCGGCCTCTATGAGCCGTTGCGCCTGCTGATTCTGGCAGTTCGCGAAGGGTATCCCTGGCTGATCAGATAAAGAGGAAATACGGATGTCAGAGGAATATATCTTTACCGTCAACGGGGTCGAGCGCCGCACGGAGGAGGACAAGCCGCTGCTGCGGTATCTGCGGGATGACCTGAAGCTGTATTCGGTCAAGGACGGGTGCAGCGAGGGCGCCTGCGGGACCTGCACGATCGTTGTCGACGGCAGGGCGACAAGATCCTGCGTCCTGACGACGAAGAGGGCGGTGGGAAAATCGATCCTGACCGTCGAGGGCTTAAGCGTCAGGGAGAAGGAGGCCTTTGTCTACGCCTTCGGCTCGAAAGGCGCGGTTCAGTGCGGGTTCTGTATCCCAGGCATGGTGATGTCGGGCAAGGCCCTGCTTGACGCAAATCCGGATCCGACGGAGGACGAGGTCAAAAACGCCCTGAAGGGCAATATCTGCCGGTGCACCGGCTACAAGAAGATCATCGAGGGCATTCTCTCCGCCGCGGCGATCCTGAGAGGGGAAGAGACGATCGACGATCTTGAGGAGGGAAACGACTACGGCGTCGGAAAGCGGGCGTTCCGCGTCGACGTGAGGCGCAAGACCCTGGGATACGGCAAATACCCCGACGATATCGGCCCCGAATTCTTTGTGCCCGAGGGAGAGACGCCCGTCCTGAACCCGGACGGGGACGGAGACCGGGGAATACGCCGGTACGTCCATGTGGATCCCTCCATGCCGCCCATGGCCTACGCGTCCGCCGTGCGGACCGAATATCCCCGCGCCAGGATCCTTCGTATCGACACCTCGAAGGCCGCGGCGCTTCCGGGCGTTCTGGGCGTTCTGACCGCGCGGGACGTCCCCCACAACAAGGTCGGGCACATCATGCAGGACTGGGACGTCATGATCGCCGAGGGCAGCGTCACCCGGTGCGTCGGCGACGCGCTCTGTCTCGTCGTCGCGGAGTCTCCCTACATCCTCCAGAAGGCGAAGGAGCTGGTGGAGATCGGTTACGAGGTGCTGGAGCCCGTCAGAAGTATCGCGGAGGCGAAGGCGGAGGGGGCCCCGAAGGTCCATTCCGCCGGCAATCTCTGCCAGTCGAGACATGTGAAGCGGGGCGACGCGAAGAAGGCGCTGGAGGAGTCCGCCTATGTGGTGACGGAGACGTTCTCGACGCCGTTTACGGAGCACGCTTTCCTCGAGCCGGAGTGCGCCGTGGCCTATCCGGTCGGAGACGGGGTCAAGGTCTTCAGCTCGGATCAGGGCGCCTACGACACGAGGCGCGAGATCCTGATCATGTTCGGCTGGACGGATCAGCCGGAGCGGGTGATCGTCGAAAATATGCTGGTGGGCGGAGGCTTCGGCGGCAAGGAGGACGTGTCGGTGCAGCACCTGGCTGCCCTCGCCGCGTACCGGTTCCAAAGACCCGTCAAATGCCGCCTCACCCGCCGGGAATCACTGCGGTTCCACCCGAAGCGGCACGCGATGGAGGCGGTGTTCACCCTGGGCTGCGACAAGGACGGCATCATCACGGGGCTGGACTGCGAGATCAATCTGGATACCGGCGCCTACGCGTCTCTCTGCGGTCCCGTTCTTGAGAGGGCCTGCACCCACGCGCCCGGCCCCTACAGCTACCAGAATACGGATATCCGGGGCTACGGGTATTACACCAACAATCCCCCCGCCGGGGCCTTCCGGGGCTTCGGCGTCTGCCAGAGCGAATTCGCCCTGGAATCCCTGCTCAACGTCCTGGCGGAGAAGGCGGGCATCTCTCCCTGGGAGATCCGCATGAGAAACGCGATCGAGCCGGGCAAGGTTCTGCCCAACGGCCAGATCGCGGACTGCTCGACGGCTCTCAAGGAGACGCTTCTCGCAGTAAAGCCGTTTTTCGACGCCCATGAAGGGCACTGCGGCATCGCCTGCGCGATGAAGAACGCCGGCGTCGGCGTGGGACTTCCCGACAAGGGCCGATGCCGGATCCGGATCGAGGAGGGAACCGCCGTGATCTATACCGCCGCCTCGGACATCGGCCAGGGCTGCCTCACGGTATTCTGCCAGGACGTGGCCGAGATGACGGGCCTGCCCCTCGCGGGCATCCGGAACGGAATCAGTAATACGGAGAACGCCCCGGATTCGGGCACGACGTCGGGCTCGCGCCAGACCCTGCTCACGGGCGAAGCGGTCCGCGGCGCCGCCGCGGCGCTGAAGAAGGCGATGGACGCCGTCCCGGCCGATCCGTCGGCCGCGCCGGCGGAGAAGCTCGGAAGTCTGGAGGGGCAGGAGTTCTTCTACGAGTATTTCGAGCCGACGGACCCGGTGGGATCCGACAAGCCGAATCCCAAGAGCCACATCGCCTACGGCTACGCCACCAACGTGGTGGTGCTGGACGAAGAGGGCAGGGTCTCGGACATCTACGCCGCCTATGACGCCGGCAGGGTCGTGAATCCCATCTCCATCCAGGGTCAGATCGAGGGCGGCGTCCTGATGGGGATGGGATACGCGTTCACCGAGAAATGGCCTCTGAAGGACTGCGTGCCCACCGCGAAATACGGGACGCTGGGGCTCTTCAGGGCTACCCAGATTCCGAGAATTCACGCGATGTACGTGGAGAAGGAGGAACTGCTGGGCGTCGCTTACGGCGCCAAGGGCGTGGGGGAGATCACCACGATTCCGGCGGCTCCCGCCTGCCAGGGCGCGTACTATGCCAGGGATCACAGGCTGAGGACGAGCCTGCCGCTGGAGGACACCTATTATTCCGGAAAAAAGTGAGGCCGCCGGGATCTCCGGGCGGAGACGCCGGGCGTTTTGACAGCGGAAGGGAAAGAATGATCATATCCGAAACAAACAGAAAGATTTCATACCCACTCAAGCTCGTGGTCGTCGTCGCGGCGGCCGCGGGCGTTCTTCTGAGCGCCATCGCCGGAAGAAACGCCTTCATGGGAGGCAGCCGGGTATTCATGTATTTTACGATTCAGTCCAATATCGCGGCGGCCGTCGTCTGCGCCGCCGGCGCGGCTCTGATGAGCCGGCCCCGGGGCGTGCCGTTACCCCTACTTCTTCCTGAACTGGGAAAGCCCGGCGGGAGCCTTCGGCTTCAGCAGGGAGCTGCCCTACATGGGATGCGTCTGGTGGATTCTCGCGCTCTCGGCGTTTCTGGTCGCGGTGGGATTTCTCTATCTGGGCCTTCTGGACCTGATCCGAAAGCACACGGATAAAGCATGACCGCCGCCGGCGGGCAGGAGACAGGACGCGATAATCGACCGCCGCCGGTGGGCAGGAGACAGGACGCGATAATCGACCGTTGCCGGCGGGCGGGAGACGGGACGCGGACATCGGACCGCCTGCCGCGGGCGGGAGAAAGAGGGAGGAGGAAAGCGATGCTGACGGACGAGAAACAGATCAGGGACAGGCTCGAAGAGATCGAGGCGGTGATCCGGGAAGGCCCCTGGCACGACACATGGGGCTCTCTGTCCCGCCGGCCGATGCCGGCGTGGTTCCGTGATCTGAAATTCGGCATCTTCATCCACTGGGGCGTCTACAGTGTGCCCGCGTTCGGAACGGAATGGTATCCCCGGAATATGTACATCCGGGGTTCGGCCGAATTCGAGCACCATACGGCCCGTTACGGTCCCCCGTCCGAATTCGGATACAAGGATTTCATCCCGATGTTCCGCGCCGAGCGCTTCGATCCGGAGGCATGGGCCGATCTGTTTGTGCGGGCGGGGGCGAAATACGTGGTTCCGGTGGCGGAGCATCACGACGGGTTCCAGATGTACAGGAGCAGCCTGTCCCGCTGGAACGCCTTTGAGATGGGGCCGAGGAGGGACGTCCTCGGCGAGCTCACCGCGGCCTGCGCCCGCCGGGGACTGGTCACCGGCGCCTCGAGCCACAGAGTGGAGCACTGGTTTTTCATGGGCCACGGGCGGGAGTTCGACAGCGACGTCAGGGAGCCGCTGCGGAGGGGAGACTTCTACTGGCCGGCCATGCCGGAGCGGGATCTCCAGGACATCTTCAGCACCCCCGCTCCGGATGAGGAATTCCTGGAGGACTGGCTTCTTCGGACCTGCGAGCTCGTCGACCGCTATGAGCCGTCTGTTCTGTATTTTGACTGGTGGATCCAGCACAGCGCGGTGAAGCCGTATCTCAGAAAGGCGGCCGCCTATCTGTACAACCGGTCGGCGCAGCGGGGAAAGGACGCGGTCATCACCTACAAGCATGACAGCTTTGTGTTCGGCACGGCGGTGCCGGACGTGGAGCGCGGCCAGTTTGCCGGGATGAAGCCGTATTTCTGGCAGACGGATACCGCCGTGGCGCGGAATTCCTGGTGCTTCACGGAGGGAAACGTCTATAAGAGCGCCGGCGAGCTGATCTCCAATCTGATCGACGCGGTCAGCAAGAACGGCTGTCTGCTGCTGAATATCGGGCCGCGGGCGGACGGGACCATCCCGGAGGAGGACGCCCGGATCCTGGAGGAGATCGGCGGATGGATGAAGACAAACGGAGAGGCGGTTTACGGGGCGGATACCTGGAGGATGTTCGGAGAAGGTCCCACGCAGGTGACGGAAGGGCAGTTTTCCGACGCCGGGCCGATTCCTTTTACGGACAGGGACTTCCGTTTCACCATGAAGGACGGGCTCCTGTACGCCTTCGCCATGAAGTGCAGCGATGCCGGTGAATACTGCATCACCGCCCTGGGGGAAAAAGACGCCTCAAGAGAGGCAAATTTCCACGGGATCATCCGGGACGTCACTCTGCTGGGGTCGGATGAGAAGGTCGGATGGAAGAGGGACGAAGAGGGACTTCACCTCTTCACGCGCTTCCGGTCGGACAAGCCGTTCGCGTTCCGGATCGAGACGGACTGAGCGGGCGGGACGTTTTTGCCGGACGGGACCCGGCAGGACGGACGAACAGAAACAGGGCGGAGAATGAAGGTTCATTCTCCGCCCTGACTTTCTCCTGCGGATGGCCGGATCAATAGTAGGTCTGGCTGGTTCTGAAGTAGGCGCCGTAGGTGCTGTCGCTTCTGCCGAGCTTGGTGCGGGTCACCATCTTGACGTAGTAGGTGGTGTTGTAGGCGAAGGAGCCGCTTCCGGAGTTGTAGAGCACCGTCGAGCTGGCGGAGCCGTCCACGGTCTTGACCTTGGTGTAGCCGGAGTCCTGGGACCTGGAGACGTAGATGTCATAGGACAGCGCGCCGCTGACCTTGGCCCAGCCGAGTGTGAGGGCGCCGTTTCTGATGCGGCTCACGTTGGTGTTGGTGTTGATGATGGGCTGCGGGATGACGTTCTTCGTCGTCCAGGGGCCGTAGTGGCCTACGTCGTTGATGATGACGAAGCCGCGGATCTTCAGCCTCGCAGACCTTCTCAGATAGATGTTGGTCGTGATATAGGTGCCGCCGGTCTTGCCGGAGGTGATCCTTCCGCCGCTCAGGTCGTTCAGCAGGTACTGGTAGTTGGAATAGCCGTGATCGGATTCCGGCTTGTCCCAGCTGAACCGGAAGTTTTTCTGGTCAGACCCGAAGAGAACCTTGATGCCCTTGACGGTGCCGGGTGTCGTGTAGACGGCCATGGTGCCAAAGGAGCTCTGGTAGGTCTTGGTGGGCGACTTGTAATTGAAGTAGACCTTGCAGTAATATCTCGAGCTGGCCTGCAGGCCCTGGATGACGTAGTACCGTCTGCTGGCCGGAAGCTTTATCGAGTGTGTGAGACTGCTCGAGCTGGTGCCCCACTTGAAGATGTAGGACGTGGTCGTGAGATTGGCGTAATCCGCGCAGGGGTCGTCCCAGACGACCTTAATGGTCTTGGTCCCGGCGCCGGTCTGCCTGGCGTACGCGCTCTGGATCATCATGCCTTCTCCGCCCTTTAGGGACTGGATCGACACGGTCTGCGGGATTTCATCGGCGCGGACCGCCAGGGCCGACAGCGCCAGCGTCAGCACCGTGAACAGCAGCGTCAGTGTGCGTTTCATTTTCGTCGTCATATTGCCTCCTCTTCCCGCCGCCCGGTCCCCCGCGGAACGCGGGATAAGCGGCGCCTGATAATGTGTTGACTGTCCGGCGGACCGTTTCAGCAAAGGAAGCGCAAAAGTGCGGGCGTGGGGAAACCCGCGGCGCAGTCCGCCGCGCCGCCGTCCGGCGGCCTTCTGTATAGGTGAATTATAAATCATGGGGAAGGCCGAGACAAGCAGAAAACGACGAAACTCTTCCGGGATGTAAGGAAAGTGTTAAGAGAACGTCACAGATCTCTTGCGAAAAGAAGTCGTTGAGGGTATAATTTCTTTTATATGCGGCAATTGTGCCGGAAGACAGAGAGGGAGGAACCGATTATTATGAAAAAGAGCAGATGGATGCTGCTGCCCCTGATCGCAGCCCTAGCGATGATCATCTCCGCGTCGGCGGCGCAGGCCGCAACATTCAGACAGACGAGCGCGGGACAGAAAACCATGAAATTTGTCTGGGACGATCCCTGTGCGGATTACTCCAGCCTCACGACCACGTCCTATCTCCTCCAGTGGGGGAAGAGCTCCTCGAATTACACCTGGTCCCGCAGGCTTTCCGCCTCCTCCAGGAGCGCCGTCGTCACGGGCATGTCCCCGACGAAGAGGTATTACGCCAAGCTCACCGTCTATTACCGTAACAGCTCCGGCTCCACGGGAACCGGCAGCTTCGGCGAGCTTACCTGCTACACCGCCCCCGGCAGGATCGGCGGCATCACCTATGATTACAACAGCAGCCAGAAGGGACTGCGGATGAAGATGAATCCGCCCTCCGGAAACTACAATCCCTATTACCAGATCCAGCTCCGCAACCTGTCCGGGAAGAAGGTCTTTTCCGTCGTGGCGAAGTCCAATCCCTACACGAGAAGCTCCTTCTCCTATTACAGACGGGTGCTCCGGGCGAAGGTCCGTCCCTTCATCAAGCTGAACGACAAGAACTTCTTCGGTCCCTGGTCCACCAAGGCGATCGTCCCGCAGCCCATTCTCACGGGCGGCACCGCTAAAAACTACATCCGGAACGGCAAGATGCATCTCGCCTGGCAGAAGGTGATCGGCGCCACGGGATACGACATCTACGTGTCGAAGAGCTCCGATTCCGGCTACAAGCGGGTGAAGTCCGTCAGCGGCTCCGCGACGGCCGTCACCCTCACCTCCTCCGGCAGCGGTTCCTTCGCCGTCGGCCCGACCTACTACGTCAAGATCAGGACAAAGGCAAAGATCGGAAAGAGCTCCGTGAACTATTACAATTCGCTCCGCGCCTACTACACCTACAGCTGAGAATCCGCGCGGACAGCGGGGGGAGGCGCCCCGGAGGCGCCGCCGGAGAACCTGCTGATAATGACATCCGAAAGACCTGTGAAGCAGCCCTTCACAGGTCTTTTTCCAAGGGCGGCGGAGGGCGCCTGAAAAGGCCCCGGAATCCGCCGGTTTTACCGCAGAATCTACTTGACTCATGCGTCAGAAATGGTATTATATTAAATAAGTGCAAACAAAAAGTTTGTGAAGCTGAAAATTATTTATAAACCCCGGGAGGAGGCAAAGGGAAATGGCTCTTGATTATGAAGCGATCAAAAAGGCGGCGGCGGATTACGGGAAAGACATGACCGCGTTTCTCCGGAGGATGATTTCTCATCCGAGCGAGAGCTGCGAGGAGAAGGAAGTCGTCATGTGCATCAAGGAAGAGATGGAAAAGCTCGGCTTTGACAAAGTCGAGATCGACGGCCTCGGCAATATCATCGGCTGGATGGGCGAGGGCGACAGGATCATCGCCATCGACTCCCACATCGACACGGTGGGCATCGGAAACCGGGACAACTGGACCGCTGATCCCTACGAGGGCTATGAGGACGACGAGGTGATCTACGGCCGCGGCGGCTCCGACCAGGAGGGCGGACTTGCTTCGGCGGTCTACGGCGCGAAGATCATGAAGGACATGAACATGATCCCCGAGGGCTATAAGCTCATGATCGTCGGGTCCGTGATGGAAGAGGACTGCGACGGTCTCTGCTGGCAGTACATCGTCAACAAGGACGGGATCCGTCCGGAATTCGTCATCTCCACGGAGCCGACGGACGGCGGCATCTACAGAGGCCACAGAGGCCGCATGGAGATCCGCGTCGACGTCAAGGGCGTCTCCTGCCACGGCTCCGCCCCGGAGCGCGGCGACAACGCGATCTACAAGATGGCGGACATCATCGCGGACGTCAGGGCGCTGAACAACAACGGCTGCTCCGACAGCACGGAGATCCGGGGCCTCGTGAAGATGCTGGATCCGAAATACAACCCGGAGCACTACGAGGACGCCAGGTTCCTGGGACGCGGCACCTGCACGGTATCACAGATCTTCTACACGTCCCCGAGCCGCTGCGCGGTAGCCGACTCCTGCGCGATCTCCATCGACCGCCGCATGACGGCCGGCGAGACCTGGGACAGCTGCCTGGAGGAGATCCGCGAGCTTCCCTCGGTGAAGAAGTACGGCGACGACGTCAAGGTCTCCATGTATATGTACGACAGACCGTCGTGGAAGAACGAGGTGTACGAGACCGAGGCCTATTTCCCGACCTGGATCAACAAGGAGAGCGCCGCCCACGTCAAGGCCCTCGTCGACGCCCACAAGGCCCTCTTCGGCGAGAAGAGGATCGGACCGGACAGCCAGAAGGCGCTCCGCGACAGACCGCTCACGGACAAGTGGACCTTCTCGACCAACGGCGTCGCGATCCAGGGCCGCTACGGCATCCCCTGCGTGGGATTCGGCCCGGGCGCCGAGAGCCAGGCCCACGCCCCCAACGAGATCACCTGGAAGCAGGATCTGGTGACCTGCGCCGCGATGTATGTGGCGGCGATCAACCTCTATCCGACGGAAGAGAAGACGGACGACATCACCGAATTCCGCGCCGGAAAGACGAACAACAACATTCAGTAACCGGTCCGCGGACCGGGGCGCCGGAACGGCCGTGCAGGCCGCCGCGGCAGAGGCAGCTGTACAACCACCACCACAGACAAAGGAGCGGATATGGACGCAAAACTTCAGGAGTATATCGATCGTTTAAACAAACTCAATTTCAAGGAAATGTATGAAAACAACTTCTTCCTCACATGGGAGAAGACCGACGACGAGATCGAGGCGGTCTTCACGGTGGCCGACGCGCTCCGCTATATGAGAGAGAACAACATCTCCACCAAAATCTTCGAGTCAGGCCTCGGCATTTCGCTTTTCCGCGACAATTCCACCAGAACGCGCTTCAGCTTCGCGTCGGCCTGCAACCTTCTCGGACTGGAGGTTCAGGACCTCGACGAGGGCAAGAGCCAGATCGCTCACGGGGAGACGGTCCGCGAGACGGCCAACATGATCTCCTTCATGGCGGACGTCATCGGCATCCGCGACGACATGTACATCGGCAAGGGCAACAAGTACATGCATGACGTCGTCGACGCGGTGACGGAAGGCAACAGGGACGGCGTCCTCGAGCAGAAGCCGACCCTCGTCAATCTCCAGTGCGACATCGACCATCCCACGCAGTGCATGGCCGACATGCTTCACGTCATCCATGAATTCGGCGGCGTGGAGAACCTCAAGGGCAAGAAGGTCGCCATGACCTGGGCCTATTCTCCGAGCTACGGCAAGCCCCTCTCCGTTCCCCAGGGCGTGATCGGACTGTTCACGCGCTTCGGCATGGACGTCGTCCTGGCGCATCCGGAGGGATACGAGGTGATGCCCGAGGTGGAGGAAGTGGCGAAGGCCAACGCCGCGAAGAGCGGCGGATCCTTCCGCAGAGTCAACAGCATGGCGGAGGCCTTTAAGGACGCGGATATCGTCTATCCGAAGAGCTGGGCTCCCTTCGCCGCGATGGAGAAGAGGACGGATCTCTACGGCAACGGCGATTTCGACGGAATCGACAAACTGGAGAAGGAGCTTCTCGCCCAGAACGCGACCCACAAGGACTGGTGCTGCACGGAGGAGCTCATGAAGACCACCCGGGACGGAAAGGCCCTGTATCTCCACTGCCTGCCCGCCGATATCAACGACGTCTCCTGCAAGGACGGCGAGGTCGAGGCCTCCGTATTTGACCGCTACCGCGTCCCGCTCTACAAGCAGGCCAGCTTCAAACCCTATATCATCGCCGCGATGATCTTCCTCGCGAAGGAGAAGGATCCCCAGGCGGTTCTGAAACTGCTCGAGGAGAGAGGAGCCGCCCGCTGGCTGAAAGGCTGATATTATGTCCAAGAAAATCGTGATAGCCCTGGGCGGTAACGCCCTGGGCAAAAATCTTCCGGAACAGATGAAGGCGGTCAAGATCACGGCGAGGGCTATCGTCGATCTGATCGAGCAGGGCCACGAGGTGGTGATCGCCCACGGAAACGGGCCGCAGGTCGGCATGATCCAGGAGGCGATGACGGAGCTCGTCCGCTCCGACCCGGAGAAATACATTCACTGCCCGCTTTCGGTCTGTGTCGCCATGAGCCAGGGCTACATCGGGTACGATCTCCAGAACGCGCTGCGCGAGGAGATGCTCGACCGGGGCATCGACAAGGGCGTCGCCACCGTGCTGACCCAGGTCGAGGTCGATCCCGACGATCCCGCTTTCAGCCATCCGACGAAGCCCATCGGCGCCTTCATGACCAAAGAAGAGGCGGACGCCCTGGTGAGAGACCGCGAATACGACGTCGTCGAGGACGCCGGGCGCGGCTACCGGCGGGTCGTCGCCTCTCCGAAGCCCGTATCCATCGTCGAGATCGGAACCATCGAGTCGCTGATCGAGACGGACCACATCGTCGTCGCCTGCGGAGGCGGGGGAATCCCGGTATTCCGCACCAACGGACATCATCTCAAGGGCGCCGCCGCGGTGATCGACAAGGACTTCGCCGCCGCGAAGCTCGCCGAGCAGCTGAACGCGGACGTCCTGATCATCCTGACGGCGGTGGAAAAAGTGGCGGTTCATTTCGGAAAGCCTGACCAGACGGAGCTGTCCGAGCTGACGCCCGCGGATGCGGAGAAATATATCGCGGACGGGGAATTCGCGCCGGGCTCCATGCTCCCGAAGGTGGAAGCCGCGCTGGAATTCGCGAAATCCGGGGAGGGAAGGGTTTCCCTGATCACGCTCCTCGAGAAGGCGAAGGACGGCATCGCGGGGAAGACGGGAACCCTGGTTCACTGCTGAGCACAGAGCCGCGGGGCAGGCCCGGGTCCGGCCGGTTGAGAGAGTGTGTAAACAGGGAGGAGAAAGGACATGAAGATTATTGAAAACGGAATCCTTGTGACGCCGGACGGTGAGAAGAAAGCTTCTCTGGCATTTGAAAACGGTAAAATCGTGAAAATAGGCGAGATCGTCCCCGGGGAAGGGGACGAGGTCGTCGACGCGTCCGGATGCTATGTATATCCCGGCTTTATCGACGGGCATACGCACCTGGACCTCCCCGTGGGCGGAAACGTCACCGCCGACGACGTGGGCACGGGCACGACGGCCGCCGTGTGCGGCGGGACCACCTGCGTCGTCGATTTCGCGACCCAGTACAAGGGCGACACGCTTCTGGGAGCCCTTCACACCTGGGAGAAGAAGGCGGAGGGGAAAATGCACTGCAACGTCGCCTACCACATGGCGGTGTGCGACTGGAACGAGCGGACCAAAGCCGATCTGCCGGCTCTCCGCGAGGCGGGCGTGACGTCGATCAAGGTCTACATGGCCTATGACACGGCTCTTACGGACGCAGAGATTCTCGACGTCCTGGAATCCGTGAAGCCTCTCGGCTGCATCGTCGGGTGCCACTGCGAGAACGGCGGTCTCGTCCTGGCGCTTCAGAGGCAGCAGATCGAGGCGGGGCACACGGAGCCCTGGGCCCATCCGCTCTCCCGGCCCGCCGAGGTCGAGGCGGAGGCGGTCAGCCGGTTCTGCTATCTCGGCAAGATCGCGGACGCCCCGGTGCACATCGTCCACCTCTCCACGAAGCTGGGGCTCGAGGAGATCCGCAAGGCGAGGAGGAACGGCCAGACGGTCTATGTGGAGAGCTGCCCGCAGTACATGCTTCTGGACGACAGCGTCTACGCGAAGCCCGGCTTTGAGGGCGCCAAATACGTCTGCAGCCCGCCGCTCCGCAGGCAGGAGGACATCGAGGCACTGAAGGAGGCCGTCGTCCGGGGGGAGATCGATACCATCGCGACCGACCACTGCAGCTTTACCTTTGAGCAGAAGAAGGCCGGGACGGAGGATTTCAGGAAGATCCCCAACGGGGCGCCCGGCATCGAGCACAGGCCCGTGGTGATGATGCACATCTTCGGGGAGACGCTCGCGCCGGCGGATTACTGCCGCCTGATGAGCGCCGGCCCCGCGAAGCTCTTCGGCATGTACCCGAGGAAGGGCGCGCTCCTGGAGGGCTCCGACGCCGACATCACGGTCTGGGACCCGCAGGTTTCGTGGACCATCAGCGCCAAAAACATGCACCAGAATCTTGACTATACGCCCTACGAGGGCCTCGGGGTGACGGGAAGGCCGCGCTTCGTCTTCGTAAACGGCATTCTCGCCTCGAAGGACGGAGAGCCGACGGACGCTCTGGCGGGAGAGTTCGTGAGACGGTGACGGAAGCCCCGAAAAGACAGTGAAATCCGGGGAAGGGGCGCCAAAGGCACCTGTCCCCATGGCAGAGACAATAGCGGAGGTTACATGATGAGTAAAAAAGCACTTCACACGGACAACGCTCCCGCGGCGATCGGACCCTATTCACAGGCCGTTCAGGCGGGGAACACGATCTATGTATCGGGACAGCTGCCGATCGACCCGGCCACGGGCGGGTTCGCCGGAGAGGACGCCGCCTCCCAGACGAGACAGTCCCTGACAAATATCCGCCATATTCTGGCGGAAGCCGGCGCGGATATGGGGAACGTCGTCAAGACCACCGTCCTGCTGGCCGACATCGCGGATTTCGGCGCGATGAACGAGGTGTACGCGGAGTTCTTCGAGGCGCCGTATCCCGCGAGAGCGGCGTTCCAGGCGGCGGCGCTTCCCAAGGGGGCGCGGGTCGAGATCGAGGCCGTCGCGGTGATCTGACGGCGTTAGATGGTTGATTTGGATGCAAACTGTAGTATAATACAGTTAACATTGCAGCACGACCCGGATTGCCGTCCGGGGGCACACGGAAACAGGAGGTATGCAAAATGAAAAAATGGTTGGTTCTCGCACTTGCATCGGCAATGACAATGTCTCTGTGCACGGCTGTCACCGGCGCGGATGAGGCGCCCGATCTCTCCGACAAGAAGATCTGCCTGATTCTTCCGGGAAGCATCGACGACCAGGGCTGGAACGCCACGAACAACGCCGGCGCAAAGGCGGCGGAGGAAGAGCTCGGCGTCAAGATCGACGTCGTGGAGTCGGTTCCCGCGGAAGAGTATGAGTCCACTTTCGTGGAATACGGCGAGAAGGGCTACGATCTGATCATGGCGGCAGGAAGCCAGTTCGACGAGTCGGCGACCGTCGTGGCGCCGGACTATCCGGATTCGATCTACACCGTCATCAACGGTCAGGTCTCTGAGTCCGACAACCAGATCCCCATCTTCCCGAAGGAATACGAAGGCTCCCTTCTCTCCGGAATTCTTGCGGGCTACGCCACGGAGAACGGCCAGTTCGCAGCCATGGGCGGCGAGTCCAACGACCCGATGGTCAAGCTGATCGACACGTATCTCGGCAAGGCCGTCGAGATCGCGAAGGAGAGAGGCTTTGAGGATGCCTCCGCGACGCGCGCTTTCGTGAATTCCTGGACCGACGTCTCCGCGACCAAGGATCTGACGTCCTCGATGATCGACAACGGCGCCGACACGATCTTCTGCTATTCCAACGAAGGAACCTCCGGCGCGATTCAGGCCGCCCAGGAAGCCGGCAAGACGTTCATCGGATTCTCCGCGAACAAGAACGGCGAGTCTGACTGCGTGTACGGCTCCGTCGAGATGGACTGGCCGAACGTCTATCCGACCATCGTAAACAACGTTCTCAGCGGCACATGGACCGGCTACAACGAGATCGGTCTCGCCGAAGGCGTGTTCAAGGTCGACTACACGGATCAGTGCACCGACGAGTGCAAGGCTGCCATCGACCAGGCGCTGGCGGACGCGGAAGCCGGAACACTTGACTTCTCCCAGTATTTCGGATTTGTTGACAACGCCGAATAAAGCAGACAAGCTCAGCCAGGGGGGGCAGCGCGGGCAACGCGCTTCCCCCCGCGTTAAACAAAGCATCATCACTGCGCCGCCGCGACGGCGGACGCCTCACAGGGAGAAATTCGCAAATGGAACAGCCTGTCGTCGAACTGAAATCAGTCAGCAAGCGCTTTGCCCGGGTTCTCGCCAACGACAACGTCTCGATCCGTGTAGGAAAAGGGGAGGTCGTCGCCCTTCTGGGAGAGAACGGAGCCGGCAAGAGCACCATCATGAAGATCCTGTACGGACTTTATCACCAGACATCGGGAGAGATCTATGTGGACGGCGTTCTCCGGCACATCTCCTCGCCCCGGGACGCGATGGATCTCGGGATATCCATGATCCAGCAGCACTTCTCCCTGGTGGAGGCCCACACCGTGACGGAGAACATCATTCTCGGGACGGTGAAGGGCAGGGTGAATTTCGAGGAGGAAGAGAGGAAGGTCCAGCAGCTCTCGGATGAGTACGGCTTCGGCGTCGACGCCAGGGCGAAGGTGAGCGATCTTCCGGTGGGAATCCAGCAGAAGGTCGAGATCCTCAAGGCCCTCCACAGAAAGACCAGAATCCTGATCATGGACGAGCCGACGGCGGTTCTGATGCCGCAGGAGATCGGCACGCTGATGTCCTTCGTCAGGAAATTTGCGGAGGAAGGAAATTCGGTCATTTTCATCACCCACAAGATGCGCGAGGTGATGGAGGTGGCGGACCGCATCGTGATCATGCGGAACGGCCGGGTGAGCGGCGAGGTGAGAAAGGACGAGACCGACACGCGGGAGCTGGCCCGCCTCATGATCGGACATGACCTCGAGACCCTCACCAAGGAGGAGCAGGAGGAGGGCTCCCGGGCCAAACGCCTGGAGGTCAGGCATATATCCGTCGAACCAAAGGACGCGCCGCCTCTTCTGCAGGACATCGACTTTGACATCCGGGAGGGAGAGATCTTCGGGATCGCGGGCGTCTCCGGCAACGGCCAGCAGGAGCTCTGCGAGATGATCTACGGGGCCCTCCCGCCCACGAAGGGAAGCGTCCTGCTGGACGGAGAGGACATCACGGCCTCCGGGGTCGCGGACAGGATCGCGAAGGGAATCGGGTACTGCGCCGCCGACCGCTACCGCTACGGCATGGTGGCGGGCATGACCCTGGCCGAGAATCTGATGCTGAAGGCGAGCTATCTGGGAAAATGGGACCGCCGCGGGATCATCCGCTGGAAGGAAGTCGCGAAGCACGCGGACGAGCTGATCCGCGACTACAGCGTGAAGGCCCCGGATTCGACGGTGACAGCCGGCTCCCTCTCCGGAGGAAACCAGCAGAAGGTCGTCGTCGCCCGGGAGGCCGAGATGGGCAGCCGGCTCGTGATCTTTGACCAGCCGACGCGGGGACTCGACCTGGGCGCCATCCATAACGTCCAGAAGGTCATCCTCAAGGAGAGGAGCGAAGGCAAGAGCGTCCTCCTCGTCTCCACGGAGCTCACGGAGCTCTTCGAGCTGGCGGACCGGATCGCGGTGATGTACCAGGGAAGGCTGATGGGGATCTACAGGCCCTCGGAGCTGACGACGGAGACGATCGGGCTTCTGATGGCGGGTGTCCCGATGGACGAGATCCGGAAGACGGAGAAGGACGGAAAGGAGGGAGAAACAGATGAATGACAGACGGAGTATGGCGGATCTGCTGATCTGGACGGCCCTCGCGTTCCTCCTGGGACTGTTTGTCTGCTTCAGCTTCCTTCCGCTGATGGGAATGAATCCGGTCAGCGCCTTCGTCACGATGTTCGGCGGCGTCTTCGCGGACACCTTCACGATGGGGAATATCCTCGTCAAGATGACCCCGCTCATCCTGACCGGCCTGGCCTTCGCGTTTACGTTCAAGGCGAACCTTTACAACATCGGCGCCCAGGGCCAGTTCTATGTGGGCTGCACCTGCGCCGTGGCGGTCTCCCTGGCGCTCCAGGGAAAGGTGCCGGGGCCTCTGGGGGCCGTGGCCGCGATGCTCGCGGCGATGCTCGGCGGGGCCGCGGTGGGCTTCGTCATCGGCTTCCTCAAGGCGAAATTCAACGCCAACGAGTTCCTGGTCAGCATGATGTCCACCTACGTCATCATCTACGTCATGCAGCTTCTGCTGCGGACGGTCCTGCAGGAGTCGAAGCACGAGTACATCAAGACGGACAGGATCGACAGGGCTCTCTGGCTCCCGAAGATCCTTCCGGGAACCTCCGTGACCCTCGGCATCGTGATATCGGTCTGCACGGCCGTCGTCGTCTGGTTCCTTCTCTATAAGACGACTCTCGGCTTCCGGATCCGGGTCACGGGCCAGAACATGGACGCCGCGCGGCTTTCCGGCATCAGCCCGAAGAAAGAGTTCATGACCGCCTTCGCCATCAGCGGGGCCATCGCGGGTCTCGCGGGCTTCTGCGAGGTGAACGGGATGCAGCACATGCTGCTGACCGGGCTGGACGCCGACGTCGGCTCCTACGGAATCGGCATCGCCATCATGGCCAACGCCCATCCCATCGGCGTCATCTTCTCGTCCCTTCTGTTCGGCATCCTCCAGGTCGGCGGCACCGTGCTCTCGCATTCCACGGACGCCCCTGCCAGCATCATCGACCTCATGCTCGGAGTGGTCATGCTCTTCGTCCTGATCTCGTTCTACTTCAGGAGGAGGATCGCGCTGTCGAGACTGAAAAAACAGAAAACGGGGGAGGAGTGAGCGGTATGCAGAATCTGATCAATCTTCTGACGAGAGCATTGTTTATGAGCACGCCGCTGATCCTCGGCGCGCTGGGAGAGGTGATCGCCGAGCGCACGGGAATGATGATGTGCGCGGTGGAGGGCATCTTCCTGACCGGAGCCTGGGGCGGATTCGCCGGGGCGTATCTCACCGGCAGCATGGCGGCGGGCTTCCTGGCCGCGCTGGTCTGCGGAATGCTGGTGGCCATGCTGTACGGCTTCTGCACGATCTACCTGGGGCAGCACCAGATCGTCATGGGAACGGCCATCGCGATCCTGATGGCCGGCTTCTGCCAGTTTTTCTACAGGATCGTCTTCGGCGTCCCCACGTCGCCGCTCAAGGTCCGGACCCTGCCGGTGCTGAAGATCCCGGGCCTCTCCCGGATCCCGGTGATCGGCCAGATCATTTTCTCGCAGAATATCGTGAGCTATATCACCTACCTGATCGTCCCCGTGGTGTTCTTCTTTCTCTACAAAACCGCGGCGGGCCTCACGGTGCGCTCCTGCGGTGAGAATCCCGTGGCCGTCGAGGTCGCCGGCATCAACGTGAGAAAGGTCCGGTTTATCGCCGTTCTGGCCGCCGGCTGCTTCGGAGGCGTCGCCGGCGCGTACTACTCCCTCTGCAACGTGGGCATGTACAACTCCGAGATCATCAGCGGGCGGGGCTGGATCGCCTTCGGCATCTGCTTCCTCGGCAACTGGAATCCTGTCGGGGCCCTGCTGTTCGGCATCGTCTTCGGCATCTCCGACGCCGTCGGAAACTACGTCAAGGCGATCGGGCTGGGAGGCATCCCCAGCGAGCTTTTCAGCGCCCTTCCTTATCTGCTGGTCATCATCCTGACCGCGCTGAGGAAGCAGTTCAACGTGCCGGCGAAGCTTGGCGCCAACTATGTGAAAGAGGACTGAAAGGAGTAAGAAATGGCGGATATCAGAGAGATACTTTCCCATGTGGACCACACCTGCCTCGCGCCGACGGCGACGAGAGCCGATATCCGGAAGCTCTGCGACGACGCGATGCGCTACGGCACGGCCTCCGTCTGCATCCCCGCCTGCTACGTGGAGGACGCGAAGCGCTACGTGGGAAAGCGGATGAAGGTCTGCACCGTGATCGGCTTTCCGAACGGATACGACACCTCCGCGTCCAAGGCCTTCATGGCCGCCGACGCGGTCAAGAACGGCGCCGACGAAATCGACATGGTCATCAATCTCGGCTGGGTGAAGGACGAGAAGTACACCGACGTCGAGGCGGAGATCGCGATGGTGAAGGCCGCCTGCGGGGACAGGATCCTCAAGGTCATCATCGAGACCTGTTACCTGACGGAGAGCGAGAAGATCCGGCTCTGCGACGCGGTGACGAAGGCCGGGGCCGACTACATCAAGACCTCGACGGGATTCGGCACGGGCGGCGCGACCTTCGACGACGTGGCGCTCTTCCGGAAATATACGGGGCCGAACGTCAGGATCAAGGCCGCGGGAGGGATTTCCTCCCTGGAGGACGCGGAGAAGTTCCTGGATCTCGGCGCGGACCGGCTGGGCACCAGCCGGATCGTGAAGATCGTGAAGGAGAAGGAAAGGCAGGGAGAGTAACTCTCCCTGTCTTTTTTGACGGATTTGCCGATAACAGTGGACGAAAATGTTACGGATGTGTTACAATTATGCGATGACGGAAGAGGAGGATTTCAAGGACCGGCATTCCGGCGCGGAAAGCCGGGATTTCGGCGCTTTCGGAAGAGAGGAAATGACATGATCGGCATCAGGAGAACAGACTGGCGGAAAAACGCGGCGGCGGGGAGAAGACTTTGTCTTCTGACCGTGCGGCTGCTGATTTTTGCTACCGTCCTTCTGTCCGGGGCCCTGCTGTCCTGCCGGTCAGGGGAAGCGGCCGATTACCCCGTGAGCGGACGCAAGTACGTCTTCGTCGGGGATTCCTACGCCCTCCAGAGAGCCGGATGCCAGAAGCCGTGGCCGGAGCTTTTCCAGGAGAAGCTGGGAATAAAACCGAACCGGGTACTCTACGCCAGAGGCGGCGGCTACGGCATCGCGAAAAAAGGAAAACAGTTCCTCTCCCTGGTCAGACAGCTGAAGTATGATGCCGCCGTGACGGACGTCATTATCATGGGAGGCGTGGGCAACGACTGGCACAACACGCCGGCGGAGATCACGACGGCCTGCAGGTACCTCAACGCGGATATCCGGAGACGTTTTCCCAATGCGAGGATCGTCTACGGCTACTGCAACTGGCGGACCAGAAACATGGACTGCCTCAGGGCGATGGTCGCCCACATGCCCTACTACAAGAAGGCGGCCCGCGACAACGGATGGATCTATCTGGCAGGGATGGAGAAGATTCTCAGGGATCATCCGGAGTACATCCAGAGCGACGGACATCATCCGACCCAGAAGGCCCAGATCCTGATCGCGTCGAAGATGGTTTCTCTCTACAAGAAATACTGCGTGAACGGCATCAGCCTCAATTCGAAGTCCGTCATTCTCGACGCGGAGAACCGGTATTTCAAGCTCCGGGCAGCGGTCACGCCTTCCACCGCCTCCAACAAGAAGCTGAAGTGGTACTCGACGCGTCCGTCTGTCGCGTCGGTGTCGTCCCTCGGCCTGGTCAAGGCGCTTACCGCGGGAGCGGCCTACATCCATGTGTATACCGTAGACGGCGGCTTCAGGGGTTCCTGCAAGATAACCGTCAAGAACGTCAGGCCCACCGCCGAGATCAGACCTTATCCGGAGCCTTCCCAGAATCTGGGCTGAACGCCCCGCCCGGGGAGGCCGGACCGGGAGCGGCGGAGAGGAAGAGTCCGCACGTATCCCTGTCGCAGTACGGGAAACAGTTCTGCCGCGAAATATTCGAGTATTTCGCGGCAGTTTTTTCGTAATCCGGGGAAACGGTTCCTGACCGGGAAGCCATATTATCCGTGGAAACGGTTCCGGGAGGGAAACCGTATCAACCGGGAAACGGTTCCGGAACGGGGGAACCATATTAGCCGGGGAAACGGTTCCGGAATGAGGGAACCATCTTCCGCCGGAGCGTCTTATTCTCAAGCAGGTAAAAACGATGAGTCAGAGAAGAGTGATCGTCGCCGGCGCCGGGCCCGCCGGAATCACGGCGGCGATATGGGCGGCCCGCGGCGGCGCCCGGGTGACGGTGCTGGAAAAGATGAAGAAGCCGGGGAAAAAGCTTCTTCTGACCGGAAACGGGCGCTGCAACCTCACCAATCTTTCGCCCGGGACGGCGAAGGCCTATGAGAGACAGGAGGACAGCCCGGCGCGCAGAAGGACCGTCGCCGGGATTCTTGAGGGATTTCCGGTGAGGGAGACGCTGGCCTTTTTCTCCGGGATCGGCGTCCCGGCGGTCGGCCGCGACAGCTGGGTTTATCCCCGGTCGGGACAGGCCCGGTCCGTGCTGAACGCCCTGCTGTCCGAGGCGGAGCGCCTGGGCGTGAAGATGAAATATGACGCGGAGGTCACCCGGATATTTTATGACGCGGACGCCCGGGAGTGGCACGCGGCGACGGACGGCTGGGAGTATACCTCCGACAGCCTGGTTCTGGCGTGCGGCGGGATGGCGGCGCCGGAGACGGGCAGCGACGGCGGAGGCTTTGCGCTCGCCCGCGCGGCGGGGCATCACGTGATCCCCCCGGTTCCCGCCCTGACGGGACTGGTCGTCCCGGATCCGGACATCCGGCTCGCTTCCGGAGCCAGAACGCCCGCGGAGGTTTTCCTGACGGCGGACGGGAAGGAGGCCGGCTCCGAGACCGGCGAGATCCAGTGGACGGATTACGGCCTGTCGGGCATCGCCGTTTTCCAGCTGAGCCGGCGGATCGCCGGGATGCGCTCCTGCCGTGACTTCCGAATCCGCGTCGATCTGGCCCCGGATCTTCCGGAGGAGGAGATCGCGAGTCAGATGGAGGCGGTGCTCTCGCGGTTCGGGAGCCGGTGCGGCCTCCTGCAGCTGCTCTGCGGCTACACCCATGAGAGGACGGCGGCATATCTCGTGAAGAAAGACGGCGCAGAAGCGGAGGCGGAGAAGACCGGCGCCGCGGCCGCCGGAGAAAGAAAGACCGGATCCGGGAGCGGATCCCGGGAGACGGAGCCCCTGTCCCGCAGGGCGGCGAGGCTGCTGAAGCGGACGGAGCTTCCGGTGCGGGGCCCCCGGTCCTTTGAACACGCCCAAGTGACAGCCGGCGGCGCGGACCTGACGGAGGTCAATCCCGTGACGCTGGAATCCCTTCTGGCCCCGGGACTGTTCTTTGCCGGTGAGATGCTGGACGCCGACGGTCCCTGCGGAGGCTATAATCTCCAGTGGGCCTGGTCGAGCGGATACGCCGCGGGGCGCGGCGCGGCGGGGAACTGCCGCGGAGACGGCCTGTGACCGGTTTGCTCATCCGGCATTTACGGGAATCTGACAGACAGATGATACAAGGAGAGACGAGCGATGACGGAGAAGCAGGTGGTGATCATTATCTCCAGCGACAGCAGCTTTAAGGGGCTGAGGGAAGACCGAAGCGGTCCCGAGGCGGAGAGAATTCTGACGGAGTACGGCGGCTACCGGGTCAGGGAGATCCGGATCCTTCCGGATGACAGGACCGTCCTGGCGGACGCCATGAGAGAGATCGCCGACTCCGGCGCCGCCGATCTCATCCTCACTTCGGGGGGAACCGGATTCTCCCCGCGGGACGTGACGCCCGAGGCGACGGAGGACGTGACGGAGAGACGGGTGCCCGGGATACCCGAGGCGATCCGGATGAACAGCATGCAGTACACGAACCGGGCCTGTCTGAGCCGGGCCGCGGCCGGCATCAGGGGACGCACGCTGATCGTCAATCTCCCGGGCAGCCCGAAGGCCGTGCGGGAGAGCCTGGAGTTCCTGCTGCCCGCCCTGGGGCACGGCCTGGAGATCCTCTCCGGCGAGGCGGGGAACTGCGGGCCGGACGCCGCGCCTTCCGGCAAGGAGTCCCGCTGAGGCAGCGGCCGGACAGCGCCTTCAAAGAAAGAGGCACACGGGGAAATGTGCCGATAAGAGACACAAAGAAAGCCGCAGCGCCATTTCCTGATGAAGCCGCTGCGGCTTTTTCCGGAAGACAGCCGGCCTCTGTCCCGCAGAAGGCCGGCGGATTTCCTTTTTTACGCGTTTTCGCGCTCCGTCTGTTCGAGAAATTCGCGTATGACCTCCCCGCGGAGCGCCTCGTACAGCTCCGGATCCCGGCCGCCGGCAGGTTTCCCGTCGATGCGTTCGGCCCTGAGGCAGAGATTGCTTGAGCTCGTGACGATGATCTCGTCGGCGTCGTACAGATCCGGGAGATAGAAGGGCTCCTCGGAGACGGCGACGTTCAGCCGCCGGCATGCCTCCAGAAGGTGCTTCCGCGCGATGCCGGGGAGAATCAGGTGATCCGTCGGCGCGGTGCGGAGCACATGGTTTTTCAGGATGTGGACGTTGCTGTGGGCGCATTCGGTGACGCGTCCGCCGGGGCGGAAGAAGACCGCCTCCTGGCAGCCGGCCAGAGAGGCCTTCTGCGAGGCGATCACGGACGGAAGAAGATTCAGCGTCTTGATGTCGCAGTGCAGGAAGCGCGTGTCCTCGCAGGTGATCAGGGAGATCGGAACGGTGCCGTCGTTGACGGCGGCCGGCCGGATCATGACCCAGAGATTGCCCGGCCCGGGCTCATAGGCGTGGGATCTGGCCGCGGTGCCGCGGGTTACCTGGTAGTAGACGAAGAGGTCTCCGGTATCCAGCTTCCGTACGAGCGTGCGGAGCAGCTCCGCCAGCTCCTGCGGGGAGAGGGGGATCCGGATGTCCACCGCCTCCGCGCTCCGGAAAAGGCGCGCGATGTGCTCCTCCAGCGCGAAGATCGTGTACTGATGGCAGGGTCCCGCATCGTACACGCCGTCGCCGAACCAGCAGACCCGGTCGTTCATGGGTATGGTCATGTTTTCCAGAAGATCATAGCGTCCGTTGTAATAACCCAGATCTTTCATTGCCTGCGTTCCTTCCCTGTTTTGATGAGAATGATTATAAGGAGAAGGGAAATATTTGTAAATCGACAAATATTCCGATATAATATTCCTGATCAGAATATTTAACCGGAGGAACGGAAATGAACACCGAGGATCTGGCCATCTTCACCGAGATTTACCGCACCCGCAGCGTGAGCGCCGCGGCCTCGAACCTGTTCCAGTCCCAGTCGACGGTCAGCAAAAGGCTGGCGTCCCTGGAGAAGGAGCTGAACTGCGTCCTGTTTCACAGGGGCAGGGGATTGTCGGAGGTGAAAGTGACGATGGCGGGAGAGCGCCTCCACCCGATTGCGCGGCAGATTCTGTCCCTGTGCGGGGACGCGGAGGAGATCTGCCGGCAGAGCCGCCAGCAGAAGATCCGGATCGCCGCGGTGGACAGCATCGGCTCCTACTACCTCAGGGACTTTTTCGCGGAGCTGACTTCGGCGAAGCCGGAGTGGGAGATCGAACTGGTCATGTCGGATTCCCGCCAGATCTGCGAGATGGTGCGCGACGGCGGCGCGGACGCGGGGATCACAAACGGAGAAGCGTTTTTCCCGGAGCTGCAGGTCAGAGAGATTCTCTCCGAGAAATTTCTGGTCTATTCCAGAAATCCGGATCTGCTGAACAGCCCTTCGGTGGAGCTTTCGGAACTGAATCCCTTCTCGGAGGTGTTCCACGTATACGGCAGCGAGTACAACCAGTGGCACCGCTCGGTCATCCGCGAGGGGAGCGCGAAGGGAAAGGTCAACCTGATCCACATGGCCCTGGATCTGTGCCAGAAGGAAGAGGACTGGGTGCTCATGCCCGCGTCGGTGGCGGAGGTCCTGATCGGGGACAGGAGGTATCTCCACGAGCTGCGGCACAAAGGCCTGCGGAGAAAGGGGTATCTCATCACACCCCGGCGCGGCGCCGGGAAGGAGCTCCTGGAGGAATTCACCGGCATGCTGCTGGCCTGGCAGGAGCGGAAGGAAAAGACGCAGGCGCAGAAGACCGGCGCGGCCCGCGGGACGGCCCGGTCGCGGGAGCAGGCCGGGGGGCCTGCGCAGACGCCCGGGGGAGGACGTTCCATTCACTGAAAGATCACATTTCGGGGCTATAGTATTCGAATGCCGGCCGCGCCGGCTGAAGGGAAGACAAATGCCAGCCGCGCCGGCTGAAGGGATGACTGATGCCGGTCCTGCCGGCCGGGCGGAAGAACGGCCGCCGGCTGCGCCGGCAGAAAAGGCAGCCGGGAGCACATTCACAGAAGGCCGGGGGCGGCCGCGGGGAATCGGAATGATAGAGGCAAGGAATCTGACGAAATGGTACGGAGACCGCATCGTGGTCGACGATCTCAGCTTTACCGTAGAGGACGGCACGATCTGCGGCTTCCTGGGCCCGAACGGGGCCGGAAAGACGACCACCATGAATATGCTGACGGGCTATACCGCCCCGTCCTCGGGGGAGATCCTCATCAACGGGCATTCGGTTCTCGAGGAGCCCGCCGAGGCGAAGAGGACCGTCGGCTACCTTCCGGAGCAGCCGCCGCTCTACAACGATATGACGGTGGAGGAGTATCTCGGCTTCGCCGCCGAGCTCAAGGGCGTGCCGGGCAGAGACCGGAAGGAGGAGGTCCGGCGGGTGATGCGGGAGATGGGCCTCGAGGAGTCGGGACGGCGCCTGATCCGGAATCTCTCCAAGGGCTTCCGGCAGCGGGTGGGCTTTGCCCAGGCGATCATCGGGAACCCTGAGACGCTGATTCTGGACGAGCCCACCAACGGCCTGGACCCGAAGCAGATGGTCGAAATCCGGGAGCTGATACGCCGGCTCGGCGGGAAGCACACCATCATACTGAGCTCCCACATTCTCTCCGAGGTGAGCGGGCTGTGCGACGAAGTGCTGATTCTGTCCCACGGCGAGCTCGCCGCCCGGGGCGACCCGCGGAGCATACGTCCGGGCGGCGTCCGGGACAGGTCGCTCTATCTGGAGGCGGAGGGGGATCCGGAGGCGATCCGCCGGGCGCTGGACAAAGTGACGGAGATCCGGGAGGGAGACTTCTCCGTCAGCGGCGCGGATACCGTACAGGTGAAGATCCCGCTGCCCGCCGGGGAATCCGGCGGAGAGAGCGGAGAAGAGGGATCGCACGGAGACGGCGCCCCGGCCGCCGAGGCCGCCCTCCGAAGGGAGGTCAGCCGGGCTCTCGTGGAGGCGGGAGCCGGCATTCTCGAGATGAGAACGGAGACGGCGAGCCTCGAGGACATTTTCCTCCGGGTCACGGAGGATGAGGACGAGAAAAAGATGTCTGCCCGGGAGGCCGCCGCGCTTAGAGACGGAGATCCGGAGGCGCGGGCGGAGGAAGAGGAGGCCGGTCCCGGCGCGGGAGAGGCCTCCCCGAAGAAACAGAACGCGGCAGGGAAGCTTTTTGGCAGGATAAGGAGGCGGCATGACAGCGATCTATAAAAAGGAACTGAGAAGCCTCCTGGTCAACATGTCCGGCGCCGTCGCCCTGGCGGTGATGCTGTTGACGGCCGGCCTCATGTTCCGCTACTACAACCTGTACAACGGGGTGCTGACCTATCACTACGCGGTCAGCAATTCCATCCTGATGTTCTACATCGTGGTGCCGGTTCTCTCCATGAGGGTGTTCGCGGAGGAGAAGAGGCAGAAGACAGATCAGCTTCTTCTCACGTCCCCCGTGTCCTTCCCGAAGATTGTTCTGGGGAAATATCTGGCGCTGGTGACGATTTTCGCGATTCCCGTCGCCGTGATGTGCGCCGGGCCGCTCGTCATGCTGCGCTTCGGCGCCGAGACGCTGAGATGGGACTACGCCTGCATCCTGATGTTTTTCCTCATGGGCTGCGCGTATCTCTCCGTGGGCATGTTCCTTTCCGCCACGACGGAGAATCCCGTGATCGCGGCGATTCTCTGCATCGCTTTTGTGTTCGCGACCCAGATGATGAGCAGCGTCTTCACGATCATCGGCGCGTCGGGCGTCTCGTCCCTGATTTTCCTGCTGGTGCTGACGGCGGCAGCGGGACTTCTGACCAGGTATATGACAGGCAGCTCCTTCTGGGGCGTCACCGTCTTCGGCGTGATGTCGGTCGTCTTCCTGATTCTCTTCCGCGTCAGGCCGGAGTGGTTCAGCGGGAGAACGGAATCCGTGCTGCGCGTCCTGGACTTCTACACGCATTTTCAGGACGTCACTGCCGGATCCCTGGAAATCTCGAACCTGGTCTATTTCGCCTCCTACGTCGTCCTGGGCATCGTGCTGACGATCGCGCTGGGCGGACGAAACGGCGTCCACCGCGCCTACGCCCTGGTCATGGCGGCGGTGATCTCCGCGGCCCTGGCGGTGGGGAATCTCGTCGCCGCCGAGCTGCCCGCGGGAATCTCGGCCTTCGACCTGACGGATCAGAAGCTCTATTCTCTCAGCGCGGAGACGGAGGAGCTGCTGGACACCCTGGAAGAGGACGTGACGCTCCATTTCATCACCGAGAACGGACAGGAGGACGAAGGCGTCGAGAAGCTGCTGGACGCCTACGAGGGGGCTTCGCCCCATATCGAGGTGCACCGCGTGGACGCGGTGCGGAATCCCACCTTCGCGAAGCAGCTGACGGATGAGAATGTATCGCTCAACAGCGTCATCGCCGTCTCCGGGGACAGGGTGCGCACGGCGGATTACAGCTCGTTCTACCAGTACAGCTACAGCGGGATGAGCTACGGCGTGAGCGCCTATGACGCGGAGGGCAGGATCACTTCGGCGATCTCCTTCGTGAGCGGGGAGGAAGAGGCGAAAATCTACTACACGACGGGACACGGGGAGATCGCCCTGGGCGGAGAAATGACGGACGCCATGGAAAAGGCCCACATCGCCTCCGCGGAGATCAACCTGCTGAGCGAGACGATCCCCGCCGACTGCTCGGCCCTGCTGGTCTTTGCCCCGGAGCAGGATTTTACGGAGGCGGAGGCGGACAAGGTTCTGAAATACCTCTACGACGGCGGCCACGCGATGCTGGTAACCATGCCGTACCTTGTCACCGGCGCGAAGACGCCCCATTTCGACTCGATTATGGAGGCCTACGGGATCAGCCGTCCGGAGGGCCTGGTGATGGAGGGAGATGACAGCCGGTTCGTCCAGGCGCCTTACCTGCTGGTCCCCGGAATCAACGAAAACGCCGAGGTCACAGGCGGCATCGGCAACAGCAACATCGTCTGCGCCCTCGCCGAGGCCCTCGAATATGACGAGAAGGAGGACGACGCGTGGTCCGTCACGTCGCTGCTCTACACGTCGGAGGACGCCTATCTGAAGACGGATATCGACAGCACCCTGGAGAAGACGGCCGGGGATCCCTCGGATGCCTACATTCTCGGCGCGGAGATCGAGCAGACCTTCACGGCCGGCGATTACGGGCAGTCGGACATCCAGGAGGACAGGGAGGAGGAAGAGGAGCCGGCGGAGACGAAGCAGACAAAGCTGCTCTGCTTCACGACGCCCTGCACGTTCAGCTCGGACGCCCTTTCCTCCCTGATCCAGCAGTACACGGCTCTTCCGGAGGGCAACAGCCTGCTGATCTCGGCGTCCCTGAAATATCTGACGGACCGGGACACGGCGGTCTCGGTGCCGGCGAAGCTGCTGTCCACGCCGCAGACGACGATCAGCACCGGCACCGTCAATCTGCTGGGGACTCTGGCGATGATCGTGCTGCCGGCCCTCACCCTTGCCGCGGGCTTCCTCGTCTGGTATCTGCGAAGAAGGAGATGACGCCCGCGCCGACGGAACAGGCCGGGAGGACGCCCTTGCCGCCGGTACCGGCCGGGATGACGCCCGCGCCGACGGAACGGGCCGGGAGGGCGTCCGTGCGCCGGAAGGGGATGGGATGATGCCTGTGCCGACGAAACCTGCCGGAAGGCCTCGGAGGACGCCCCTGTCACAGGCGTTCCCGGGGAGATTCATGGAGTAATGAGATGAAGAGAAGACAAAGAACGCTGAGACTGATCTCCGCCGCCGCCGTTCTGGCGCTGCTCTGCCTCTGTCTGTTTCTTCTGAGAAGACGGAACAGGGCGGAATCCGAACAGGCTTCCGAGAGGGACATGATCATCCCCTGGACGGTGGACCAGATGAAGAGGATCTCGGTCGGGACAGAAGGAAAGGAGCTGGTCTTCGAGAAGGAGGCCGGCCTCTGGAAATGCCTGTCCGATCCGGACCTCCATCCCGACCAGACGAAGGTCGGCGTCCTCGCCTCCTCGGTGACGGGGGTCCCTGTCTCTCAGGTGTTGGAGGACGTGGACGATCTCGCGCCCTACGGCCTGGAGGCGCCGGAAAAGACGCTGGCCGTGAGAAAGATCGGGGACGGGGAGGAGATCGTCCTCCGGATTGGCGGCATCAACGATACCACCATGGACGTCTACTGTATGGAGGAGGGATCGGAGGACACAGTGTACGCGGTGTCGACCGCCCTGACCACCTGCCTGGATTACGACGCGGCCTACTACGCGTCGGAGGAGGCGTCCCCTTCCGGGACGGCGTCCGGCCCGGAGGAGATGAGCGGACCGGAAGCGGGGTTCGGGCCGGAGGAGATGACCGGGCCTGAAGCTAGTTCCGGCCCGGAAGCGATAACCGGACCGGGGGAGGCCGCCGGACTTGAGACGATCTCCGGACCGGAAGAAGGGGCCGGAGCTGCAGATGCGGCGTCCGGGGAATCCGGCGCCAGGAGCGGCGGCGCGGAGCCGGAAGAAGAAAACGGAGGAAACGAATCATGAGCAGAGTCGGAACAGGATATGACGTGCACAGACTGGTGACCGGGAGGAAGCTGATTCTCGGAGGCGTGGAGATCCCCTATGAAAAAGGCCTGGACGGCCATTCCGACGCGGACGTCCTGGTCCACGCGGTGATGGACGCCCTTCTGGGCGCGGCGGCGCTGGGGGACATCGGCCTTCATTTCCCGGACAGCGACCCGGCCTACAAGGGCATCTCTTCCTTGAGGCTGCTGAAGAAGGTCGGGGGAATGCTGACAAACAAGGGATACCGGATCAACAACGTGGACGCGACCGTCGTCTGCCAGGCGCCGAAGCTGCGTCCCTACATCCCGGAGATGCAGAAAAATATCGCCCTGTTTCTGGGAATCCCGGAGGACCGGGTCAACGTCAAGGCGACGACGGAGGAGCATCTCGGCTTCACCGGGAGCGGCGAAGGCATCGCCGCCCAGGCGGCCGCCTCGATCGACGTTCTCGTCGGTGCGTGAGGCAGGACAGGAGCCGCCGGCGGCCCGGGAAAGGCCGGCGGGAAACCGCCGCCGCGCCGGGGAGAAAGAGGCGCTGCCGGATCCGGTCCGGGAATTATTCTTTGAATCCAGGTTGACAAAAGGCATGCTTCTGTCGGACAATATCAGATACGCCGGATAAGGAAGCACGGCGGCCCATTCGCGAAATAAGCAGGAGAAGGATCGAGACATGAAGATTTTTAATTCGCTCACCATGACCAAGCAGGAGTTCGTTCCGATTGTTCCGGGAAAGGTCAGCATGTACGTGTGCGGACCCACGGTCTACAACCTGATTCACATCGGAAACGCCCGCCCGATGATCGTGTTCGACACCTTCCGGAGATATCTGGAGCACAAAGGATACGAAGTAAACTACGTGTCGAATTTCACGGACGTGGACGACAAGATTATCAAGGCGGCCAACGAGGAAGGCGTGTCGGCCGAGGAGATCGCCTCCCGCTACATCGAGGAGTGCCGGAAGGATATGGAGGGAATGAACGTCAAACCCGCCACGACTCATCCGCAGGCGACCCTCGAGATCGACGGCATGATCGATATGATCGGCAGGCTGATCGAGGGCGGCCACGCCTACGAGAAGAACGGCACGGTCTACTTCTCGACGAGAAGCTGCAAAAACTACGGGGAGCTGAGCCACAAGAACCTCGACGACCTGCGCTCGGGCTTCCGCCAGATCCAGGTCAGCGGGGAGGACGAGAAGCAGGATCCCCTGGACTTTGTGCTCTGGAAGCCGAAGAAGGAGGGAGAGCCCAGCTGGAGCTCCCCCTGGAGCGACGGCAGGCCGGGCTGGCACATCGAGTGCTCGGTCATGGCGAAGCGCTACCTCGGCGATACCATCGATATCCACGCCGGCGGCGAGGACCTGATCTTCCCGCACCACGAAAATGAGATCGCCCAGTCCACCTGCGCCAACGGGGTTCCCTTCGCGCACTACTGGATGCACAACGCGTTCCTCAATATCGACAATAAGAAGATGTCGAAATCCCTGGGCAATTTCTTCACGGTGAGAGACATCTCCCGGAAATATGATCTCCAGGTGCTGAGGCTCTTCATGCTCTCCGCCCATTACAGGAGCCCGCTCAATTTCAGCGCCGAGCTCATGGAGTCCGCCAAAGCCTCCCTGGAGCGCATCCGGAACGCGGCGGAGCGCCTCCGCGACATGGCGGGCGGCGCGGCGGCCGACACGTCGAAGCTGGGGGAAGAGGAAAAGAAGACGGCGGAGGAAGCCGCCGCGTTTGTCGCGAAATTCGACGAGAAGATGGACGACGACGCGAACACGGCCGACGCCCTGTCCGTCGTGTTTGATCTCGTCCGCTTCGCCAACGTCTCCGTCGCCGACGGCGCGAGCCCGGAGCTTGCCGCCTCGGTGCTCGGCGTGCTGACCGGACTGTGCGACATTCTCGGTCTCATTGTGCTCAGGGGGGAGGAGACCCTCGACGCCGATATCGAGGCGATGATCGAACAGCGCCAGGCCGCCAGGAAGGCGAAGAATTTCGCCGAGGCCGACCGGATCCGGGACGAGCTCAAATCGATGGGCATCGAGCTGCTCGATACCCGCGAGGGGGTCAAGTGGAAACGAATCTGAAAGAGAAATATACTTGTGAGATGTCAGCATCGGAGGCGGGGAATTATTCCCCGCTTGTCCTTGCTTTCGCGGGAGACGCCGTCTATGAGCTTCTGATCAGAACCATGCTGGTCAGGAAGGGGAACGCCCGG
Source organism: Lachnospiraceae bacterium (assembly GCA_045114695.1). Lineage (GTDB taxonomy): Bacteria > Bacillota > Clostridia > Lachnospirales > Lachnospiraceae > Chordicoccus. The sequence continues at coordinate 67,628 of JBGUKX010000029.1, forward strand.
CTCAACGATCTCAACCGGAGGAAGACCGCTTTCGCGAAGGCGTCCGCCCAGTCGAGGATGATGACCGCCATCGAGCCGCTGCTTACGGAGCGGGAGGCGGATATCTACCGCCGCGGAAGGAACGCCAGCCCCGCCTCGTCCGCGAAAAACGCCAGCCAGACCGATTACCGGAGGGCGACCGGCTTCGAGGCCCTGATCGGCTATCTCTATCTGATGGGCGAGAAGGACCGGATCCTGGAGCTGGTGGACGCCGGGGTGACAAGCGAGCAGCCGAATCTGAAAGGGAGGATCAGCGATGGGCGGAACTGAGGAACCGAGAAAGGATACGGAGGGACGGGAGACCTCCACGGACAGAATCGAGGGAAGAAACGCGGTCCTCGAGGCGTTCCGTTCCGGCAGGCCGGTGGACAAGCTCTTTGTCCAGGAGCACCTGGGGGACGGACCCGTCAGGACGATCCTGCGGGAGGCGAAGAAGGGCGGCACGATCGTGCGCTTTGTCCGGAAGGAGCTGCTGGACGAGATGTCCGCGACGGGGCATCACCAGGGCGTGATCGCCCAGGCGGCCTCCTGCGAATATTCGACGGTGGAGGACATCCTGAAAAAGGCGGAAGAGAGCGGAGAGGACCCGTTCCTCATCCTGCTGGACGGGATCGAGGATCCCCACAATCTCGGCGCGATCATCCGGACCGCCTGCCAGGCCGGCGCCCACGGCGTGATCACGACGAAGAACAGGGCGGTCGGCCTGACGGCCGCCGTCATGAGGACGTCGGCCGGAGCCCTCAACTACGTGCCGGTCGCCAAGGTGACGAATCTGGCGAGGACCATCGGGGAGCTGAAGCAGAAGGGAATCTGGTTCGCCTGCGCGGAGATGGACAGCCGGGTCATGTATGACGCCGACCTCAGAGGCCCCATCGGGCTTGTCATCGGAAGCGAAGGGGAGGGCGTGGGACGCCTTGTGCGGGAGGCCTGCGACTTCTCCGTGTCGGTCCCGATGACGGGAAAAATCGATTCTCTCAACGCTTCCGTCGCGGCGGGAGTCCTGATGTATGAGATTGTGAGGCAGAGACGCGGATGAATCAGATGAGCCGTTACTCTGATGACGAACTGATCAGCGCCAGCAGGGAAGGAAAGAACGAGGCGGTGGATCAGCTCCTGGAGCGGTATAAGCCGCTGGTCCTGAAGCTTTCCCGCGCGAGGTTCATCGCGGGCGGCGAGCGGGACGACCTGATCCAGGAAGGGATGATCGGCCTCTACAAGGCCGTCCGGGATTACGACCCGGACAGGACGGCGTCGTTCGCGACCTTTGCCGCGCTGTGCATTGACAGGCAGATGCTGAACGCCATCGACGCGTCGAGAAGGGAAAAGAATCTCCCGCTCAACAATTCCGTCGGGCTCACGGACGAGGAGCTGGAGCAGGCCGTCCGGCAGATCACGGAGAGTCCGGAAAAGATCGTGATCGAGCAGGAGATGACCGATGAAAAAATTGCGTGGCTCAGAGAAAATCTGAGCCCCCTTGAGAAAAAAGTTCTTGGTCTTTATATTTCCGGTCTGGATTACCGGGAGATCGCGGTGGTTCTCGGAAAGCCGCCCAAATCCGTGGACAACGCGCTTCAGCGCATCCGGAGAAAATCCCGGACCGATGACTGATGACTGACGGGAAGAGGTTCCCGCGCTTTTCAGCTTAAGCGGCTGCCGCTTCCGCGCTCTCGGGCGCGGAGCCGGCGGCCGTCGTGTTTTCCCCGGCGCCTGCCGCGGCGCTCTCCGCGGCGCTGACGGCGGCGCTGTCCGTGCCGCTGACGGCGGTGCTGTCCGCGGTTTCCGCGGGGGCTGAGAGCGCTTCTTCTTTCGCGCCGGCGGCCGCGGCTTCCTCAGCGGCGCTGGCCGCCGCGCTGTCCGCGGAAGACTCCTTCGCTTTTCCCGCGTCTTTGCCGGACGTCTTTCCGGCTTTTTTTACATACAGCTGGAAGTCATAGGGGCCGATGGTCACGACGTCTTCGACGCGGTAGCCCGGGAACTTCTGGTGCTCCGTCGTCGTCACGAAGGCGTCGTGCTTCTTCGCCTCGGCGACGGCATACTGCAGGTTGTAGTCGTTGATGTCCGACCAGTCCGTCATGAAGCAGATGTTGTCCCATCCCAGCTGATACCACACCTCGGGGACGCAGTATCCGAAGCCGAAGGTGTTCTCGGGAATTCTCTGCTTCAGCTCCTCCAGCCCGACCGCGTACTCCTGCTTCTGCCAGGACGTGTCCGCGCGGTTGTCGAAGCATACCTCGACGTACAGGGCTCCTTCGATGGCCATCCACACCGTTCCTCCGAACAGGATGACGGAGAGGGCGGACCTGAAAAACGCCGCGGAGCTGCCGAATTTCTCCCGGAGGTTTGACCGGGTGATCGTCAGGGCGTACTGGCCCCAGGAGGCGATCAGGAGAATCATCTGGATGTGGGCGATCGACATGTTGCTGTAGGCCGCCCGGTTCATGAAGTAGATGAGCGACGAAAGTCCGGACAGAGCCGCCGCGAAGCGAATGGTATCGATGACCGGATCCGTCTCCCTGCGTTCCCTCTGGCGCTCGATGACCAGGAGGGCCGTGATGAAGAACAGAAGGATCTGGAAGAAATAGAGGAACTCCACCGAGGGCAGCGGCACCCGGAGGTTGTTGACGTTGTAGGTGCCCGAGAAGAGCGGGTAGATGAACAGCTTCAGCGAGTTGAAGCCGCCGCCCGTCAGCAGGTTGTAGCCGTTCACGGTCAGGTAGGCGCCCGCCAGACAGACCGCGGCGTAAAGAACCGCCCGCAGGAGCATGACGAAGGTATGGAGCCCGATCAGCTTTCTGCCGTACAGCGAGCGGAAGACCTTGACCGCCGCGCAGACCGCCACGCAGAAAAGCCCCGTCTCAAAATTCCAGACGACGGCCAGGATGCCGATCACGTACTCGAGAATCCGGGAGAGGAGAATCTTCTTCCCGGTCTTCTGCAGGGAGCTGAAGGTGACCGCCGCCAGCATCAGCATCGGGAAGAGCAGCCTCAGGGGGTTGATCTGGTAATACTGTCCCCGGCGCGTGAAGATGGTCGTCGTCCCCGTGATGGCGGCGAGAACGATCAGGTAGACACTGTCGCTGCGGACCAGCTTGTCCGCGACGTAGAAGGCCGCCAGAAACGTGATGAACGTGAAGAGTGAGATGGCAAGCATGATGCCCGTGAGATCATTTCCGAGCACCTTGACAAAGGGCATGAAGATCAGGCCGAAATGCCCGTAAATGCTGCAGTTCAGCTCGTCGTAGGGCCGGAAATGGGCCACGTTGACGATGCTGTTCAGCACGGCGTGAATGTGGGGAACGCCGCCTCCGTTGTCCTTGAAGATGTTCGGGCAGAACGTGGCGATCGCGTTGAGCAGGGCGAAGATTCCCGCGAGCCCGACGCGGAAGCGCCGGTTCTTCCGCGTCTCCCCGTCCCGGGCGAGAACCAGAAACAGGATTCCCGCGATGAGGACGATCACCAGGAAGTAGATCCGGTGATTCACCTCCTGGCGGAGATAGGACGGCGACGCCGTTCCCGGCCAGAGGTTGTTCTCGTTGGCGTAAATCTCATAGATCAGCAGCAGGAGCCCGGCCGCCGCGGCGCCGTACACCCCGTAGAGAAGCGCGTCCGCGAAGCGGGCGGCTCCCGACAGGCCGCCGGTTTCCTCCCCGGCTTCCGCGCTCCTTTTCCCGCCGGCCCTGCCGGTAAGAAGCAGGGTGAGGAGACGGAGGAGCAGCCAGAGGACGAACGCGCAGGCGAGCGCGGCGACATAGACGAACAGATTGAAGTTGATGCCGTGGAAATCTCCGGTCTCATTGTAGGGCGCGGCGGAGGCGTATTTAAAAATAAGCGCCATAAACACGCCGAGTATGATATAAATGAGATAGGAGAGATGTTCGGACGTCTTTTTCATTTGAAAGCACCTGCCATAAATCAGGATCGGCGCGCCTCCCGGGCGGCCGTCGACATGCTTATTATACCCCTCAAAACGGATTCGGTAAACGACATTCAGCCTGCCGGGGACGGGGAAGAGGCGGCAGCGGAGGCCTCCGGATGCCTTCTTCCGGAAAATGGGGAAACATTGTTAAAAAAATATTAAATATGTGTTGCATTTTGCTTTGGCTTGGGATATAATCACTCATGTAAAAGAATTTACCCTTCAAAAATTTTTTTACAACCCCTTATTAATTATTTATACTCCCCTGAAAGGGCTCTGTCGGCTCCCCCGGCAGGGCTCTTTCAACGTTAAGGGGGATCCGCCCGGGAGAGGACGGAACCGCCCCGCCGGCGGCGCAGGCATCGGAGCAGGCGGCGCAGGCAGCAGCAGCGGCGCAGGCGGCGGGGCGGTGCAGGCGGCGGCACAGGCGGAGAACCCGCTCCTTTCCCTGTCCCGGAGAGATCCCTGCCAGAAATCACGGAGGAAATCCATGTCCCGTTCAGAATACATCGCACCCTGTCATTTCGGCCTGGAAGCCGTCCTCAAGCGGGAGATCCGGGATCTCGGCCTGGAGATCTCCTCGGTGGACGACGGCAGAGTCCGCTTCCTCGGAGACGGGGAGGCGGCGGCGGAGGCTAACGTCAACCTGCGGAGCGCGGAGAGAATCCTGCTGTGCGCGGGGGAATTTACGGCGGCCTCCTTCGACGAGCTTTTCGAGGAGACGAGGAAGATCCCCTGGGAGGACTATCTGCCGGCGGACGCGAAGTTCTGGGTGGCCAAGGTCTCCTCGATCCGCAGCGCGCTCCATTCTCCCTCCGACGTGCAGTCGGTCATGAAGAAGGCGATGGTCGAGAGAATGAAATCCCGCTATCACACGGAGTGGTTCAGGGAGGACGGCCCCGCCTACCCGCTCAGGGTCACGATCAAAAAGGACGTCGTCACCGTGGGAATCGATACCACCGGCCCGTCCCTTCACAAAAGAGGGTACAGGGTCTCGCCGGTCATCGCCCCGATCTCGGAGACGCTGGCGGCCTCGATGATCCTCCTGACGCCCTGGAAGCCCGACCGCGTGCTGGTCGATCCCTTCTGCGGCTCGGGCACGATCCCCATCGAGGCGGCGATGATGGCAAAACGGATCGCCCCCGGGATGAAGAGAGCCTTCCTCGCCGAGGAGTGGAAGTCTCTCCTGCCGGCCGGATGCTTCCGGAGGGCCAGGGAAAAAGCCGCGGAGAACGTGATCCGCGAAAGCCGGGATATCCAGATTCAGGGCTATGACATCGACGAGCGGGCGGTCCGTTTTGCCCGGGACAACGCGGCGGCGGCCGGCGTGGCGGACGTGATCCATTTCCAGAGACGGGCGGTGAAGGACCTTCACCACCCGAAGAAATACGGCTTTATCGTCACCAATCCCCCGTACGGGGAGCGGATCGAAGACCGGGAGGCGCTCCCGGCCCTCTACCGGCAGATTGGGGAGGCCTACCGGGGACTTGATTCCTGGTCGATGTATCTGATATCCTCTTATGAGAACGCGGAGAAGGACATCGGGAGAAAGGCCGACAGGAACCGGAAGATCTACAACGGAATGATCGAGACGAGGATCTATCAGTACTTCGGGCCGAAGCCTTCGGGAAAGGACATCAGGAAAAAGCCATGAAACGGATCATTTTCGCGACGGGAAATCAGGGGAAAATCCGGGAAATCCGGGAGATACTGGCGGACTCCGGTTACGAGGTCGTCTCGATGAAGGACGCCGGGATCACCGCCGACATCGACGAGAACGGGACCACCTTCGCCGAGAACGCCTATATCAAGGCGAAGACGATCTGCGATCTCTGCGGCGAAATCACGATGGCGGACGACTCGGGACTCGTGGTCGACGCGATGGACGGCGAGCCCGGCGTCTACTCGGCCAGATGGCTCGGGGAGGATACGTCCTACCGCGTGAAAAACGCGGAGATCCTGCGGAGGCTCGAGGGCGTACCCGAGGAAAAAAGGACGGCGCGGTTTGTCTGCGCGGTCTGCTGCGTCTTCCCGGACGGAAGAGTTCTGGAATCCGCCGGCTGTTTTGAGGGACGGATCGGTTACGAGGAGCGGGGAGAAAACGGGTTCGGGTACGACCCGATTTTCTACGTCCCCGGGAAGGGAAAGCATTCCGCGGAGCTTGCCCCGGAGGAAAAGAACGAAATCAGCCACCGTGGGCAGGCGCTTCGGGACATGAAGAGACAGCTGGAGGAGCTTCAGGAGCCGGGATGAGAATACTGATAGTCAGCGACACCCACGGACAGCTGAGGGAATACAACGAGGTTCTGAAAAAGACGAAACCCATCGACTACCTGATCCACGCCGGCGACGTGGAGGAGCAGGAGAGCGCCGTCTCCGGGGCGGCGGGCTGTCCCTCGACGATCGTGAGGGGAAACAACGACTTTCTCACGGATCTTCGCTATGACGAGGTGGTCGAGCTGGGAAACCACAGGCTCTTCGTCACCCACGGCCATCTGTACGGCGTCTCCATGGATACGGCCATGCTCAGGGACGAAGCCATTTCCCTCGAATGCGATATCGCGGTTTTCGGCCACACCCACAGGCCCCTGATCGATCAGTCGGACCCGCGTCTTACCCTGCTCAATCCGGGGAGCCTGGCCCTGCCGCGGCAGGAGGGCAGGGAGCCCAGCTATATCATGATGGAGATCGACCGGATGGGAGAGGCCCACTACACCGTCAACTTCCTGAAGAGAGGGCCCTCGGGGCGGAGGAGGCGCTTCTTTTAGGGAAAAATAGTTGTTGACAAATAGCGGAAGGGTCAATATAATAACATATGCGCGATTTGAAAGCGCTAGGCCGGAAAAACGGTGACGCGGTGACGGGGTGTGGCTCAGCTTGGCTAGAGCGCCTGCTTTGGGAGCAGGAAGCCGCAGGTTCGAATCCTGTCACCCCGATTGTATCTTGTGCGGGTGTAGTTCAATGGTAGAACACTAGCCTTCCAAGCTAGACACGTGGGTTCGATTCCCATCACCCGCTCTTTGTTTTTTTGGCCAGTCTTTCTATGTGTGCTTGTAGCTCAGCCGGATAGAGCAACGGCCTTCTAAGCCGTGGGTCAGGGGTTCGAATCCCTTCAGGCACGGTCGTGGTGGGTGTGGCGCAGTTGGTTAGCGCGCCAGATTGTGGCTCTGGAGATCGTGGGTTCGAGTCCCACCATTCACCCTCTGCAGTTATGTGCAGTACCTGCTTAATGGGCTATCGCCAAGGGGGTAAGGCACAGCACTTTGACTGCTGCATTCGTTGGTTCGAATCCAACTAGCCCAGTTTGAATGCGATTCAGACATTTGGAGCATTAGCTCAGGTGGTAGAGCACTTGACTTTTAATCAAGTTGTCCGGGGTTCGAGTCCCCGATGCTTCATGCGGAGAGCCTCCGTTCCGCCTGCGGACGTGCTTCTTTCTTTTTTCTGCACCTGGAGAAGGTGCTCTTTTTTTCTCTTTTTTCAGCGCCGTGAGAAGGCGCTCTTTTTTTATCCTGTTTCAGCGCCCGGAGAAGGCGCTCCTTTTTATCCTGTTTCAGCGCCTGGAGAAGGCGCTCTTTTTTATCCTGTTTCAGCGCCTGGAGAAGACGCTCCTATTTTGCTCTTCTTTCAGTCTGTCACCACTTCTATGGCGTCTCCTTCCGAGACGGTTCCTCCCGTCAGGACCCTGGCAAAAATTCCCTCCCGGGGCATGATACAGTCGCCCATGATCTTGTAGATCTCACAGCCGCTGTGGCATTCCTTTCCGATCTGAGTCACCTCGAGGACGGCCTCGCCGCACCGGAGAAGGGTGCCGACGGGGAGAGTCTTCAGGTCCGGGAGGCCTCTGACGATGAGATTTTCGCCGAAATCGCCGTCGGCGACGCTGGCTCCCCGCGCCCGGAAGGCCTCGATCTGCTCGAAGGACAGGAGGCTTACCTGGCGGTGCCATTTCCCGGCGTGGGCGTCTCCCTCGATCCCGTAATCCGCCGTCAGTCGGGCGGTGTGGACGTTTTCCTTCCTCGTGCCCCTCTCTCTGCTGATATTGACAGCCATTACCGTTCCCATGTTTTCCGTCCTCCCCGGGCTTCCGTCCGCAGCCTCTTCGCGGCTTTTCACCGGCATGACCGGCGATGATAGAATACTATAAACTTCTGCGGGAGGAATGTAAAGAGACGGAGCGGGCTCTTTTTGCAAATAACTTTTATAAAATTAATAGATCAAATAAGTTAACAGTTCGAAAACGATTCAGAAACCCGCGCTCCCTGTCCCTCCTAAAAACCGCATAAATCAGGCAAATACAGCGTGCTAAAGCAATGAAGGAATCCGGAAAGTTTTATAAAAATCGGAATTGACATAGATAAAGGAATCTGAGAAAATACGGATATCAGGAAAAACTGACAGCAATTCCGGACTCCCGGCGGGAGCATCCGGAAACCGGACTTAAAAGATACTGAATTAAAGGGCAAAGCAGGCGAAAGCCTGTGACGCAAAGCTAGAGGGACTGTAAAATGTCAGCCAGCTGCATTCTGAATGGATTCGGAAACCCGTGCAGACTGGATTTGCGCGGGTTTTCGCGCTGATCCGGGTGATTCTGCACTCGTTTTCCGACCGCTTACTGAGAGCGCATCGGCATACCCTCCGGCTTTTGCCCGGAGGGTATTTCTTATGAAGAGACGAGCCAAAATCAGCCTGCTTCTTCTGCCGCTGCTCCTGATCCTCCTCACACAGATCAGCGTATCGGCCGCGGGCCTCAGCAAAAAAAGCGCTTCCGTCACGGCGGGAAGCTCCTTCCGGCTGACGCTTTCCTCCAGCAGCCGCGCGAAGGTCACCTGGAAGAGCAGCAACGCCGCCGTCGCCGCCGTCACCCAGAAGGGCGTCGTGAGCGGAAAGAAGGCGGGGAAAGCCGTCATCACGGCGGTTTCGGGCGGCAAAAGGTATACGTGCAGCGTCACGGTGACAAGAAAGCCCACCGCCAAGGTCGACGGAAACACGGCCGGTATGACCGCGAAGGAGGCAAAGGCCTACCGGGCCATGGTCGCCATGAAGAAGACGTACTATGAGGGCAGGACGTGGACGGAACAGAATTACTACGCCTGGAAGGGAGGCCTGTTCCGGGGAGGCAGCGGCTGCGCGGCGTTCGCGTTCCTTCTCAGCGACGCCGCCTTCGGCTCCGCGCCGGCGAAGCTTCATTATAACATGGGGAATGTGAAGGTCGGTGATATCGTGCGCGTCGATCACAACACCCATTTCGTCATTGTGCTCAAGATCGTCGGCAACACCGTGGTTCTCGCCGAAGGGTGCTACGGGACGACGGTACACTGGGGGCGGACGATGACCAGGGCGGCGCTCAGATCCTCCGGATCCTATGTCCTGACGAGATACTGACGGTTAGTGGGAGAGGACGGAGGCTGATCCCCGGAGCGGACGGACATTTTCGAGCGAAAGGCCGGATTTTAAGTAGATTTAAGCAAGATTTTCGAAGTTAAGAGCAAGAATTTATCGTTTTTTGCCCCAAAATACAGCTGAAAATTCGTTCGGATACAAGCCTTTTTGGCAGGCAGTCAACAATCCCGAAAAACCTTGAAATCCAGAGGTTTTTCGGGATTTCTTCTGTCCTTTTTCCAGCAGGGCGGGAATTGAACTGCGGGAAAAGAGGAGGTGAATCTGTGCATATAGCGCAATAGGAAGAGAAAAACAGAGGTTCATATAAGCAAAATGCTGAATCAAATTCGTGTGACCGTCGTGTGACTCCGTGTGACTATTATGTAAAAAAGAAAGGTATAAAATTGCTATAAGATTTCCGATACAAAGACTTTTGTTAAGCTGACGGCCCGGAACGGGCGGTCGGCCGGACGACGAAGACACAGGGAGCATCATGAGACGAAATCTGAGAAGGCTGGCGGCCTCCTTTACCGCCGCGGCCATGCTGATAGCCAACTGCATACAGGTTTATCCGGATTTCGAGGACGATTACGTCGTGATGGAGGAGATCCCTGACAGCGCGGGCTTCGAAGTTTTCGGGGGAGCGGCCGGCGGCGCCGAGCCTATCTGCGATACGGAACCGGATTATTACGAGGAACCGGATTATTATGAAGAACCGGATGTCTACATAGAGCCCGGCTTCTACGACGAGCCGGCGGCGGAGCTGCCGGACGGCGGGGAAAACATCCGGATCAGCCCGGATTCCGCGGAGGAGGGCGTCTTCTGGGAGGAACCGTCCTTTGAACCGGAAGACGAACCTGCCGATGAGAACGCCGAGGTCGTCGGCCTGACCGAAGAGGAGCCGGCGGACGACGGATGGTACGAAGAGGATCCGGCGGAACCGGCAGCCGACGAATGGTACGAAGAGGAACCGATGGAACCGGCAGCCGACGGCGGGTACGAAGAGATCCAGGCGGAGCCCTCGGAGGACGAGTGGTACGAGGAGGAGCCGGCGGAGCCCTCGGAGGACGAGTGGTACGAAGAGGAACCGGCGGAGCCCTCGGAGGACGAGTGGTACGAAGAGGAACCGGCGGAACCCTCGGAGGACGAGTGGTACGAGGAGGATCCGGCAGAACCTTCGGATGACGAGTGGTACGAGGAAGATCAGGAAGAGCCCTTCGGCGGCGAACCTTCCGGTGAGACGGATCCGGTGGAATCGACGGTGGAGGAGATACAGGAGCCCGGCGGGACGGACGGCGATGAGGAGGACCTGACGGAAGCGGATCCGGAGGAGGACGTCCTCATCGGGGATGAGGAAGAAACCGTGATCGTGGATGAGGATCCCTCCGACGCGGATTCATCGGTCGAAGATCCTTTCGGCATGTACGACGCGGAGTCGGATCCGGAGCTGACCCAGGACGAGAACCCGTGGGACGCGGAAGAAGACGCCCTGTCCTTCCCGGACAGCGCGGAAGAGCCGGCGGACGTCGGGGCCGAGGAAACGGATTCCCAGGCGGAGAACCCGGAGACGGTCTCCTTCGTCGAGGAACCGGAAGATCCGGAAGACGGCACGGAGAGCACCTCCTCCTTCGCGGAGGAAATCGCGGAGATCCCCGCGAGAAATGAGATTTCGGTCTTTGAGGCGGAAGCGGACGGAGTGACGGTGAGAGCCGTCCTTGAGCATCCGGAGGCTCTGCCGGCGGGCGTGGAGTTTGTGGTGACGCCGGTCACGGAACATACGGCCGGTTACAATTACGAAGCTTATCTGGACGCCCTCAACGACGGCGCCGGTATCATCGGCTATCAGCTCGGTGACGAGGAAATGGTCCTCGCGGCAGAACAGCAGACGGCAGAGACGCCCCGGGAGGAGCGGATTTACACCAGCGAGAATACCCTGTTCTTTGACATCGCCTTCATGGCGGAAAGATCCGGAGAGACGGACGCCCTCGAAGAAGGAGAGAAGGTGGAAGTCGAGCCGGAGAACGGCTCGGTGAGCTTCTCGATTCTGTTCAGGAACCGTCAGCTTACGGAGCAGCTCGACGCGGAGAACGCCGATGCGATGACCCTGGTTCATCTCCCCCTCGCGGAGGAGGTTCGGGAATCGTTCGACAAGACGGCGGACGCCAGCGACATCGCCCCGGAGGACATTCTCGTGGAGCCGGTCACGGACGGATACGTGACCTACGGCGAGGAGAGCGTAGACGAGGCCGGCTTCCGGCTGGACAGTCTCTCCCTGATGGCGGTCTCCGGCATCAGCCACACCAGGAACCCCATCGGCGACGACTGGACGGGAACCGTCCCGTGGAGCTGGGACGGGATCTGTGAGCGGATCGGCATCGCCGGGAGCTTCTCGGTATTCGCGGACCGCTTCCTGAACAACAACCACATGGAGGGCACCATCGCCGTCCGGGAGCTGACGGGATCGCCCTACGAATTCGGCAACACCAAAAAGGTGGAGGTGACGACGGACCGTTTCACCGTCTCCGTCACAAAGAGGGTCACGGGTGAAGCGAAGAGCGGAACCTTCCGCTTCGGACTGTACCGCCGGGACGGCGGATACTGGACGCAGGTGGGATCGGATCTCCTGATCACGACGGACGACAGCGGCGTCGGCCAGGGCCTCTTCAGAGGAAGCTTCGGGGACGGAACCGAGCTGATCGTCTTTGAGAAGGACGAGGAAGGAAATCTTCTGAACGACGGAGACAGCTACCGCAGCGGCGATTACAGCTACACGGTGACCTACGAGGACAGCCATACCGTCGCGAAGACGACGACAAATCTCGGAAACACGAGCTATGTGGAAGTCTTCAGCGGAACGGGCTCCAACATCCTCAACAAGGGACAGGACGCGGTACTGATCATAGGAAGCGGCAACAACCTCGACCAGACGGGCGGCATGAACGGCCATCCCCTGATCACCAATTACGGAACCGGCGCCCGCTACGACGTGGGCGAGGGAGGCACGGTGATCCGGGCCGAGGGATGCTTCCCCATCGATTTCGCCGCTGAATTCGCCAATCTGAGGAATCTCTCCTCGGAGCTGGCGCAGGCCCAGACAGGCGACGGGCTCAGCGTGATCAATATCCGCGCGGGAGCCTGGACAAACTTCCGGGAAGACGTCGCCCGGGTCCTGGGAATCGACCAGAACAACGTGGACAAGCCGGAAGCCGGGGGCATCGGATACCTGGCGGACGGAGAACATCTCCTGATCAACATCGACCTCACGGATTTCCAGGGAGGCGATTACGAAGTCGGAAAGTTCGTGATCAACGGCCTGAAGGCGGGAGAATGGAACACCGCCTCGGACAAGATCCTTTTCAATTTCGTCAGGAGAGGATCGGACGGATTCGTACCTTATGACGGACGGATTCATCTGGTGGAAGCCTCGGGAACCATCCTGCTTCCGTCGGGAACCGTCACGAACACAGAGGGAAGCTTCTGCGGAACGGTCATCGCTGCCGACGCCCGGCACGGGGCGAGCGAGATTCACAGCAGGCCGGTGAACGGGGCGACCGCCACCGCGGTCGTGAGATGCAGCAACGCGTCGGAGCCCGTTCCTCCCAGCAGCTGCTCCCTCAAGATCTGGAAGACAATCAACGCGAGCGAGTACGGCACGGAGCAGGATCCGGACGGAACGCTCCGGGCGCTGCTCGACAACCTCAGCTTCAGGATCACCGGACCCGAAGGCTTCGAGGAGACCGTATACTACAGGGACTTTGCAGACCAGGCGTACGGCGGCAGGGAATACACGCTGAACGACCTGACGCCGGGAACCTACACGGTGACGGAGCAGAACGGCGATATTCCGGGCTTTACCCGCGAGACGGTCATCAGGCTGACCAACGACTACCCGGACGACAGCCGCTTCTTCGATCTTCTGAACGGAGACGCGCTGAGAGACCAGGAGAGCGCCGGCACCGACATCGGAGATACCTACACCGCCAAGTTCTGGTTCGACAACCGGTACACGCCGGAACCCGCCGAGACGGAGCTTACGGCGGAGAAGCATCTGGAGCACGGCACACTGGAGGACGGACAGTTCCTCTTCGAGCTGACGCCCGTAAGCGCCGGGGCGCCGATGCCGGAAGACTCTGAGGAGACGGCGTCGGACGGAGGGGAGACGACTCTCCGGAAGACGGCCGCCAACGACGCCTCGGGAAATGTCTCCTTCGGCGCGATCCGCTTCACCGCCCCGGGCACCTTCGAGTACCGGATCCGCGAGGCGGTTCCGGATGAGAAGGACGGCATCCTCTACGACACCCACGAGGTGAAGGCGGAGGTCACGGTGACTCAGCCCTCCGGAGAAGGCTTAAGCGCCACGGTCCGTTACTTCGATCTTCGCGGGGACGGCACCGCGGAGGAGACGGACGCAGCAGTCTTCACCAATCAGCGGACCTACGGGTTCGTCGTCAGGAAGATCAACGGCCACTCCGGCGAGACGATGCCGGAGGGATCGGTGGGATTCCTGCTGGAGAAGGAGGAGGACGGAGCGTGGACGCCCGTTCCCGACGTCTCGGGACGGGAGGAAGCCCCGATCGACGAAAACGGCAGAATCACCTACAAAGGGCTTCTGCCGGGAAGCTACAGGCTGACGGAGCTTTACAGCCCGGTCGAGTTCTCGGAGGCGGAGCCGATTCTCCTTGCCGTAGGGGAGGACGGAACGCTTGCGGCGGAGAAGGAAAGCAGCCTCTGGTCCGTGGAGAAAGAGACGGACGCAGGCGGCGGACCGGTGTTGACTGTAAAGAACTACAGATACATCAATATGCCCGTGACAGGCGGAAACGGCGCGCTGCGGCTGATGCTCTTCGGAACGGCGGCCATGCTGCTCGGAGCGGCACTCCTCATTTTCGGGAGACGAAGGAAGGAGGCTGATCTGAGATAGAGAATCGAGCTGCCGGACGCCGGCTGCCGGACGCCTGGGCGCGTCCGCCGGGAGAGTCTTCCGGAGCGGGCGGAAGCGGATAGTCGTCCGCGGCGCACAGGAACGAACATTGTTAAAAAGAGACCTACACACATACACACTACCACAACAAGGAGAAAAAAGATGAAAAACAGCCTTTTCAAAAGAGTACTCACGATCGCGGTCACCGCGGTGATGGCCCTCGGAAGCATTGCCGTCGGCGCGGATGAGGCGCCGGCCAATACGGCGACGATCACCATCGCCGATTCCTCCGTGGCGGACAAGAGCATCGCCGGAAACGAGTATACCGCCTTCCAGGTCATGCAGGCGACGGCCAATGACGCCGGCTCCGGCAAAGTGGTCTACACCTACGAAGTGACCGACGCGTTCAAGGGTTTCTTCGGCGCCGACAAGGCCTATCAGCTGAACGCCGACGGAGAGATCGTGGCGAACGGCACGGTGATCCCCGGCGACGGAGAGTGGATCAACGACGCCACCACCGACGCGGCGGCCCTGGCCTCCGCACTCGAGAAGTACGCCCTTGAGAACAAGATCGCCGGCACGGTGATCGCGGCCGGCGCGACTTCCGAGGCCCTTCCCATCGGCTTCTATGTCGTCAGCGAGACGAAGTCGGAAGCGGCGAACGCCGTCGCCTCCAAGCCGATCCTTGTCAATCTCACCGAGAACAAGTCCATCACGGTCAAGGACGACAAGATTCCGCTGGAGAAGGTGATCGTCGAGGACAGCGCTGAGAAGAAGACCAACTCGGTCAACGTCGGCGACACGGTAAGCTACAAGGTCACCACCAGGGTCCCGAACTACTCCCACATCGAAAACCTCGACGCCGACAAGCTTGAGTTCATCCTCTCCGATACGATGGACGACAGCCTTGACTATCAGAAGGATCTTAAGGTCACCATCGACGGAACGGAGATCAAGACCTTCAAGTCCAAGGAAGAGACGGATCACGGCTTTGTGGTCGCGCTGACCGCGGAGCAGGTCTACGCGAACCAGGGCAAGGACGTCGTGCTCACCTACAGCGCGGTGCTCAATGAGAAGGCGAAGGTCGACAGCACGGAAGGCAACGTCAACGACATCGAGCTTAAGTACACGAACAACCCGAACGAAGAGGACAGCTACGGCACGCTTAATGACGAAGTCAAGACTTTCACGTTCGGCTTCGACATCCGCAAGGTCGACAAGAACGACATCTACGAGGATCTGGCAGGCGCCGAATTCGAAATCCTCGATGCCGACGGCAACAAGATCGCGATTGTGACCTATGACGACAAAGGCAAGCCGGTCGTGGTCTCCAAGGATGAAGCAGTCTCCGTCACGACGGACGAAGACGGACGCGTGAGCGTATCCGGCCTCGAGGGCAGCAAGGACGGCACGACCTATCAGATCCACGAGACCAAGGCTCCGGAGGGCTACTCCCTCATCGGAAACGACATCACGGTTACCATCAAGGCCGAGACCAACGGCGTGGACAGCCACGGAAACGACGTCCTGACGGGCAAGGCCACCTTCGAGGTCGGCAATTCCACCGGCTATGAAGATAACGGCGATGACAAGGACCGCGAGAACCAGGCGACGGAGCTTAAGACGGACGGAAACGGCAGCATCGACATCGTCGTCCTCGTCAAGGATACAAAGGGCATCTCCCTTCCCGAGACAGGCAGCAGATCCGCGCTCTTCTGCATGATCGGCGGCGCGCTCATCATCCTGATCGGCGCCCTGTACTATGAGTTCGCTGTTCGCAGAAAGAAGGCCTGATCCTCCCCGCGAGGCTGGCCGGTAATCCAGGATAACGACGTTGGGATACCTCTCAAAAGGGTATCCCAACATTTCAGGCGGAGGGCTTCCGGTCGTGTCAAAAGCAGGAAAAACCATCTTCGCGGTGCTCATCGTGCTCGCCGGGGTCGTGATGTTCAATTATCCGACCATCGCGACGTTCGTCAACCATGTCTTCGCGAACCGCGAGATCGAGGAATACGAGCAGCAGATCGAGGAGATGGACACCACAGAGCTTGAACGGGAGATGGCCCTGGCCCACGCCTACAATGACACGCTTCCCAGAAGCTTTCCGGCGGATCCCTTCTCCGGGGCGAATATCACGGATTTCACCGGAACGGAATTCGAAAGCTTCGATATGGTGCAGCCCGGAGGGATGATCGGGTACTGCGAGATCCCGAAGATCGGCGTCTATCTCGCCGTCTATTACGGGACTTCGGACGAGGTGCTGGGCAAGGCGTTGGGACTGGTGGAGAACACGTCTCTGCCGGTCGGAGGCTCCGGCTCCCACGCCGTGATCTCGGGCCACTCCGGTCTGGCGTCCAGGAAGATCCTGACGGATCTCAACAGGCTGAAGGAAGGCGATCTCTTCTTCGTACACGTGCTGGATCGGCATTTTGCCTATGAAGTGGACCAGATCAAGGTGGTTCTTCCCGACGAGACGAAGGATCTCGCCATCGAGAAGGACCGGGATCTGGTGACGCTGCTGACCTGCACGCCCTTCGGCATCAACGACCACCGGCTGCTGGTGCGCGGCACCCGCGTGGATTATGACTTCTCGGTGAAGCCCACGGAGACAGCGATACTCTCCAGGGACAATCCGAACCGCAGCAAATGGATAGCCGCCTTCACGGCGGCGGCCCTGTTCCTGCTTCTGGTCATCATCAAGGTGATAAGGGACCGGAGACGGGACAGGAGAGAGGAAGAAAAACAAAGAAAGGAGCAGCGGCAATGCGGCGGGAAAGAAAACGATTCCTGATGGGCGTCCTCGGATGCGCGTTGTGTCTGACGCTGCTTCTGAGTCTGCCCTGCGTCCCGGCGACGGTCCGCGCCGACAGCCCGGACTATCCGGTCTCGGCCGATCACGGCGGGATCAGCGGAGAAGGGTCCATCCTGGTGAGGATGAAGGACATCTATCATCCGGAGGATCTGATAGCGGGCGTGACGGCGTCTCTCTATGAGATCGCCTCGGGCTCTCCCTACGACGGCACGGAGCTGACGGAAGATTTCTCTGATGCGGGCGTGACGGCGGAGGAACTGCTGCAGGCGGACGCCTCGGCGGTGAAGCTTCTCGCCTCTCATATCGCGGAAACATCCGTTCCCGCCGTCGACAGACAGACGACGGGGAGCGACGGAACCGCCAGGTTCGACGATCTGGAGGACGGCGTCTATCTCATTCTCCAGACGAACGGTAAGGGCGATTTCGAACAGCTTGGCTACAGAGCTTCCTTCGGAGCCTTTCTCGTGTTTCTCCCGATGCAGGAGGACGACGGGAGCTTCCTGAGGCAGGTGGAGTGCAGCACCAAGGGAGAAAAGATCCCCGACGAGGGCGGAACCGTCAGAATCGCGGTTGAAAAGCACTGGGAGGACGCCAACGACGTGGAGGGCCGCCGGCCGAAGAAGATAAAGGTCGGGCTCTATGAGAACGGATCGCTGAAGGAGACCGTACAGCTGGACGCCTCCTGCAGCTGGCGGCACGAGTGGGACGGTCTGGACGCCTCGCGGAAGTGGACGGTGGACGAGATCGAGGTGCCGGCGGATTACGAAAAGGAGGTCTCGAGAGAGGAATCCGAGACGCTGGTCACCTACATCGTGACGAACGTCTACAAGCCGGGCGGAAGGGTGACGCCCTCCGTGACGCCGAGTGTGACCCCGAGCGTGACCCCCTCTGTGACCCCGAGCGTGACGCCTTCCGCGACGCCGACGACGCCTCCGGGCGGCGGGGGATCCCATCCCGGAACCGGGACGACGGCCCCGGTGAAGACGGGCGACGACTCGCCGGTGTTCCTGTTCCTGACGCTGCTGTTCGTATCCGGAGCGGTCCTGCTGCTCCTGGCATCGGGCAGACGCCGGAACCGGTAACAGAAGAACGAAAGAAAGACAGAAAGACGGCATCGGGCAGACTGCGGAAGACAGCTGCCCGATGTTTTTATAAAAAAAGAAGTCCCGCGGAAACCGCTTCCGCTCCTGCGGGAAAGGGACTCCTGCTCCTGTGTGAAAAGGACTCCCGCTCCTGTGTGAAGTGTGGTTCCGCTCCTGCGGGAAAGGGACTCCCGCTCCTGTGCGAAATGTGCGCCCGGTCCTGTACGAAAAAGCAGGATTGCATTAAAAAAAGTCAGGTTTTATAATAAAGGCGTATGTATTTTTATGGCGGCGCGGAATGCGAATGTCCGCTTTGACAGCAGTTTTTTGAGGAGCGATTATGAAGAACAGCACTGCGGGAGCGGCCATGAGCGTCAGGCTTTTCGGATCCTTTGAATTATCCGGAGGGGGCCGGGTCCTTACGGAAGAGGACTTCAAATCCGAGATGATGGTCAAGCTCACCGCGTATCTGATTCTGCGGCGGGGGCACAGCAGCACGTTTCATGAGATCATCGACGCGCTGTGGCCGGATCTCGAGAGTGAGAACCCTCAGGGCGCCCTGAAAAATCTTGTCTACAGAACCCGCCGGAAACTGGAAAGCCTCTGGCCCGGCCGGGATTTCATCCTCACCTCCAACGGCGGTTATATCTGGAATACGGCGTTTCCGGTGGAGCTGGACACCGAGAAATTCAAGACGTTCTGCGCGACGCTTGGCGGAATCCGCGAGCCTGTCAGGAAGATCGGCATGATCCGCCGGATTCTGGAGCTCTACCGGGGGCGGCTCCTGGAGTCATTTTCCGATGAGTACTGGGTTCTGCCCAGACAGACGTGGTTCCACAATTCCTGGATCTCCGCGGTCCACATGTGCACCGATCTTCTGGAGACCAGACAGGATTACCCGATGCTGGAGAAGATATGCAGAAAAGCGATTCTGATCGACGACCGGGACGAGGTCGTGCACTGCGCCCTTCTCAAATCACTGATCGGGGAGAACCGGATCTCCGCCGCGGAGGAGCACTACCGCCGCACGATTCAGGTCCTCTACACAAAAGACGGAAATGAAATCCCCGAGACTCTCAGAAATCTGTATTCCCGCATGATGGAACAGCACCGCAGCGAGGAGCTGGATCTTCTCAAGATCCATGAGGAGCTGATGGAGACGGAGAGCCTCAAAGGGGCCTATTTCTGCGAATTCGAGAACTTCCGGAAGATCTATGAGGTCAGCACGCGCCGCATGAAGCGGAGCGGGAGGCCTCACCTTCTGGTGCTGATCTCCATGGTGATCGACGGGGACGCCGACGAATCCGAATATCCCGCCCTGGAGCAGCAGAGAAGGGCGGACATGAACCGGCTCAAGGGCCGGCTGATGAAGTCGCTCCGCTCCGGGGACGTGCTGACCCGCTACAGCCAGAGCCAGTACCTGATCATGCTTCCGGAATGTCCGAAGGAGAACGCGGAGGACATCCTGAAGCGCGTCTTTCACGACTACTATATGCCCTCGGGCCACAGCCGCCTGAGGATCCAGTATAATCTCAAGGAAATCACCTCTTAAACGCTTCGAAAACGACACTTCGCATCCATGGCAGGCCGGACCCGGCATACCGCTCCGGCCCATGACGTCATCAGGGTACACAGCGTATGAAAAAATCAGTCTACGGCATCAACCGCATCATCTGCGTCGGAAGTTTTTCGCAGAACCGGGCGCTGCGCGTCTCACCCGGGCCTGAGGAAGAGATCTCCGACGCGGAGTCTTACTATAAGGAAATCATCGAGAAATACGTTCCTGAGGAACAGCGGCACCTCCTGTTCCGGTATCTCTACCGGAACAGGGCGGAACAGATCTTCAGCGACATCAGCCAGGCGGAGACGGAATTCCTGTCGGATCACGGCGGGGAGAGACGCTGGATGCGCTGCGAGATCGACGTCACCACCAGGACGGAGGACGGGGCGCCGGACGGCTACTGTCTGTGCGTAAAGGACATCGACGCCCTGATGAGGCGTCATCTGGAGGACCAGAAAAAGGAGAAGGAGCGCGAGCTGATGGAGAAGCACGCGTTCGAGAACTCCAATATCATGAAATTCACGTACTACGTGACGGAAGGCTACGGGATCGCCTCCGCCGGCATAGAGGACCTGCACGGCGCGCCGAGAAGGCTGGAGGGCATGCCGGATTCCTTCAGGGACCAGTTTGTGGATCCGGACTTCTACGCCTTTCATGACGAGATGTACCGCCGCTGCATGAGCGGCATCAACCACGCCAGCTCGGAGCTTCGGGACGTCAACGGGCACTGGACCCGCGTGACCCTGGAGATCATCGACACGGATTCCGACGGCCGGCCCGCCGCGATTCTCGGCATCGTGGAGAACACCGACGAGCTGCACCGGGCGAGGGACGAGGCCGAGCTCATGGAGGAGGTGTGCCGCTTCGCGGTCGAGAATCACTATGAGGAGGCGGACCTGATCGATCTCGCCGCGGATACCGTCCGAAGCGTTCTCCGGAATCCGGGCAGGAAGGGCGGGAGCCTCTGCCCCGGGGAGACGGAGTCCTACGACGGGAGAATCCGCAGCCTTATCTCCGAAAGGGCCGCGGGGGAGGAGGACGCCGCCGCCCTTGAGAAGCTGTATCTTGGGAATCTTCCGGGCGAGATAGAGAAAAACGGAAAGCTGAGCCTTCGGGTGCGGCTGCGCTCGGAGGACGGGGAAATCCGCTGGAAGCTGCTGGAGGGGATTTTCTTCGGCGACGACCACCGGCGGATCATCATGCTGTGCACGGACATCCAGGGCGAGGAGGATATCAGGGAGCAGCTGAGGAGCGCCGCGGCCGACGCGCAGGAGGCGAACCGGGCGAAGAGCGCGTTCCTCGCCAACATGAGCCACGAGATCCGCACGCCCATGAACTCCATCGTCGGGATCAGCGAGATCCTTCTCGGGAAGCCGCTTCCCGAGGACGTCCTCATGGACATCTCGACGATCCAGAATTCCGGCAGCTCCCTGCTGGGAATCATCAACGACATCCTGGATTTCTCGAAGATCGAGACCGGCAAGCTGGAGATCAACGAGACCGACTACATGCTGCCGTCCCTGCTGATGGACGTGAGCAACGTGATCTCGGTGCGGATCTCGGGCCGGCCCATTTTCTTCATGATGGACATCGATCCGGCCATCCCGAGCCGCCTCTACGGGGACGACATCCGGCTGAAGCAGATTCTTCTCAATCTGATCGGCAATTCCGCGAAGTTTACCCGGGAGGGCTATATCGAGCTGCGCGTGGAAGGCCGCATGACCGACGAGACGCACTGCGAGCTGGTCTTCGAGATCAAGGACAGCGGGATCGGCATCCGCCGGGAGGACTTCGGGAAGCTCTTTACGACCTTCTCCCAGGTGGACACCAAGAGGAACCGGGAGATCTCCGGATCGGGGCTGGGCCTCGCGATCAGCCGGAATCTCGCCCGGATGATGGGGGGCGACCTGACGGTCGAGAGCGAGTACGGCAAGGGAAGCCTTTTCACCGTCAGGATCGTGCAGACCGTGAAGGAATACGTCCGGTTCGGCGAGGTAAAGGACCCGGGGAAGTACCGCATCCTGATCTGCGAGCAGAATGAGGCCGTCATTCACAGCCTCACGAGGACGATGGAGAAGCTGGGGCTCGACTACGCGGTCTGCCGGGAGACGGACCGCCTCCGGAGCTACGAGGGCATGACCCATGTGCTGATCCGCAGAAAATCGTTTCTCGATCTGCGTGAAAAGCTGGAATTCATGTTTCCGAAGGAGAATATCTGCCTGATTCTCGACAGCGGCGAGCACGCGGAAAGCCATTTCCTGCAGTACAAGCAGCTCCAGCTGCCGCTGATCTGCATGCAGATCATCAACGTCCTCAACGGGGAGGAGATCGTCACCAGCATCAAGAAAAAATCCTTCGACCGGAGCCAGATCGTACCGCTCTCCTTCGCCAGAATTCTCATCGTCGACGACAATACGACGAATCTTCAGGTGGCGCAGGGGCTCATGGCGCCGTACCGCATGAAAATCGACGTTGCCGCCAGCGGCTTCAAGGCGATCGAGATGGTCAAGGCGGTCCGGTATGACGCCATTTTCATGGACCACATGATGCCGGAGATGGACGGCATCGAGACGACGCAGTACATCCGGAAGCTGCCGGGGGACTATTACCGGAAGGTCCCGATCATCGCTCTCACGGCGAACGCGATGAGCGACGCCAGGGCGATGTTCCTCAGCTCGGGCATGGACGATTTTGTCGCGAAGCCCATCGAGATGGCGGAGCTGAACAGGGTTCTGAAGAAATACGTGCTTCCGAAGGCACCGGAGGACTACAGGGAGAAGATGGCGGAGCGGATCGGCCGGGAACACGCCCGCGCCGGCCAGGCGCCCGGGGCGGACGCGCCGGGCCGCGCCTTCCCGCGGAACGCGGGCGCCGCAGACGCCGGGACGGACGGGAGCATGATGTCCCGCCTGCTCTCCCAGAACAATCTGGTGCTGCGTCAGAACCTGCTTCTGCTGCAGGCGCTTCTTGGAAGCGCCGGTCCGGAAACGGACACGGCCGGGGAGAACGGGCCGGAGAGAAACGGCGTCCTTCCCCGCGAAATCCCGGCGGAAGCCGGCGCGGCGGATCATGGCGCGGCGGAAGCCGGCGCCGAGGCGGAGCCGGCCGGGGAGGATCCGGCCGGTGAGGGAGCCGGCGGAGGCCTTGACGAGCTCCGGGCGCCGATTCCCGGCATCCATATGCGGGAGAGCGTCGATACCTACGGCGGGTCGGTCCGGATCTATCACAACATTCTGAAAACCTACTACTACGACCTTCTCGAGCGGCTGCCGAAGCTGGATGAGGCGGTCGGGCAGGGGGATCTCGAGGCCTTCACGATCTGCGTGCACGCGGTCAGGAGCGCCTCTCTGAGCGTCGGGGCTTCCGACGTCGGGAAGATGGCGGAAGAACTCGAGGAGGCCGGCCGGCGCCGGGACGGGGACGCCGTCGGCTCGCTGTACCCGGAATTCCGGGAAAATCTCCTCCGCGTCATGGAGGGGACGGGAAAATACGTCAGACGCTATCTCGAGAAGCCGGCGGACAGCGGAGAAGAGGCGGAAGCCGCCTTCCCTCCGGATGAGGTCGAGGCGGTCAGAAAGGCCTGCCGCGACATGGACTACATGGCGGTGGAGAGGCTGCTCGAGCGGCTCGGGACGCGGCGGTACACGAAGGAGCTGGAGGAGAAGCTCCAGGCGATGCAGCGTCTCGCGGAGGGCTTTGAATACGATCTCCTGGACGAGCTCGTGGAATCCCTCTGACACACAGGAGGGGTGAGGCCGCGCGGATCAACGCGGCGTGACAGTAGATGAATAATGCGGCGTGAGGCTGTGTGATATGAAAGAAAGATCGATCCTGGCTGTGGACGACAGCCGAACCAATCTGCAGATCATCAGGGACGTACTGGAAAAGGACTACGACCTGATGCTGGCTATCAGCGGGGAAACCGCGCTGAAGTTTCTGACGAAAAGGAAGCCGGACCTGATCCTGCTCGACCTGATGATGCCCGGCATGAGCGGCAGGGAGACCTTCACGAAGATCAAGGAGGATCCAGCGTGCGCGGACATCCCGGTGATTTTCCTGACCGCGAACAAGGACGAGGACGTGGAGGTGGAGTGCCTGAACATGGGGGCCAGCGACTTCCTCACCAAACCGATCGTCCCGGAGATTCTGGAGAGAAGAATCCGCAACGCGATGGATTCCTTCGATATCCGCCGGGAGCTGAACGGGGAGATAGAGGAGAAATCCGCCGAGATCGAGCGGCTGTCCCTGCAGGCCGTCGGAGCGATCGCCCAGGCGCTGGAGGCCAGGGATCCCCTGACGAAGGGCCACTCCTCCAGGGTCGCGGAGTGCAGCCGGGCCATCGCAAGGGAGATGGGCTGTTCCGACGATACGGTCGAAAAGATCTATCAGACCGCGATGCTCCATGACGTCGGAAAAATCGGCATTCCGGATTCCATCCTCAAGAAGAAGGGGCGTCTGACACCGGAGGAATACGAGAGCATCAAGGAGCACACCACCATCGGCGCCAACATCCTCGGCGCCATTTCCTCCATCGGCTATCTGGAGGACGGGGCGCGGTATCACCACGAGAGGTACGACGGGAAGGGCTATCCCCGCGGCCTCAGCGGCGAGGAGATTCCGCTGGTCGGACGCATCATCGCCGTGGCGGACGTCTACGACGCTCTGGTGAGCCGCCGGCATTACAAGAAGAGAATGAAGCTGGAGACCGCCCGGGAAGAGATCCGGCGGGGCGCGGGAACGCAGTTTGATCCCGGCATCGTGTCTGTTTTTCTCCGTCTCCTGGACGCCGGCGCCGTGCCGGATTACGGGCAGGAGGATCCGGAGGAGGCCGACGCCGCCGAGCACCCGGAGGAGCGGGGGTCCGCCTGAGAGAAGAAAGGATCACCCGGCAGCAATGGACAGAAGACGGACCGTAACGGGCTTGAAAGGAAAAATGATGAAATCCACAGGGAAATTCCGGTGCCTCCCGGCGGCGCTGCTGCTTATGCTTTTCTGCTGCAGCCTGGTTTCCGCCGACGTGGGAACGTCCAATATCGACGAAGGTGTCCAGAGGGTATTTACCGCGGAGCAGGGTCTTATGTCAACCTCCACCACGGCGATTGCCCAGACGGACGACGGCTTCATATGGATCGGCGGATACGGCGGTCTTGTCCGCTATGACGGAAAGACCTTCGTGCCCTGGGGGGCCGGAACGCTGTCAAACATCACGGATCTTCTCCCGGGAAGCGGCGGCGCCCTGTATATCGGCTCCGTCGACCAGGGACTGGTTCTCCTGGAATCGGGGCGGCTGTCATTCCTGACGCCGGCAGATTCCGGGGAGGTGCCCTCGGTCGAGTGTCTAGGAGAGGCTCCTTCGGGCGCCGTCTGGTTCGGCACCGACAGCGGGATCGGGCGCTATTCCTCCGGGGAGGGGTGGCAGATGCTTCCCTGTCCCGAGCTTGAGGAACAGAAAATCACCGACATTCTCTGCGAATCGGACGCCGCGGCCCTGTGCGTGACGCAGAGCGGGGGATTCTTCCGGTACGACCGGAAGAAGGAAAGCTGCGAGCCGGTCACGGTCTCCGGGACGGATGAGCCAGTGCGGTCTCTGGCGCGCGCCAGGGGAGGCGATTACTATCTCGGGACGTCCGGCAGCACGGTCGTTCACTGCGGAAGCGATTTCAAGGTGCTGGAGGTGATCGCGACCGGCACTCTTGCGACCGTCAACCAGCTGGTTCCCGACGAGAACGGATCGGTCTGGATCTGCACGGACAGCGGCGTGGGCCTCTTCCGCGACGGCACGGTGGAGGTGCAGAATCTGGAGATCGACAATTCCGTCGACCGGATGATGATCGACGCGGAGCGCAATTTCTGGTTCGCCTCTTCGCGCCTCGGCGTGCTGGAGGTGGCCCGGAGCCGCTTCGGAAACGTGAGCCGCCGGGCGGGCCTCGGCACTCTCGTGGTGAACGCCGTCGCGGAGGCGGAGGACAGGATCTACATAGGCCACGACAGCGGTCTCGTCATACTGGACGCGGAGAACTTCGGCATCATCAGCGACCCTGAGTTTGACGTGCTCAACGACGTCAGGATCCGCTGCGTCTGTCCGGATTCGGAGGGCGGCCTGTGGTTCTGCACCAAGGGCATGGGACTTCTGCAAAGGACGGCGGACGGCACCTGGAAGACCTATAATTCCGCGCAGTTCCCGGAGATCGGCTCCGACAATTTCCGCTGTATCACGGAGACGGAGGACGGCATGATCGCGGGGAGCGACGCCGGCGCGTACAGGATCCGGGACGGCAAGGTGGAAAACGTCCTCAGGGACAGCGAGGTCTTCCGCGGCAGAGTGCTCTCGGTCATGTCCCGGGGCGGACGGCTCTACCTCGGAACGGACGGCTACGGCCTCTTTCAGATCCGCGACGGCGAGGTGGAGCGGCACTACACCAGAGAGGACGGGCTGGGATCCAACGTCATCATGAAGCTGTGCCGGGGCAGAACCACGGACGATATCTGGATGGTGACCGGCAATGAAATCGTCCGGCTCGACGCGGAGGGCTCCCTCGTGCACCTGGAGGGATTTCCTTCAACCAACAATCTGGATATGATTTTCACCGATTCGGGAAATGTCTGGATCCCCTCCGGGACCGGCATCTTTCTGACGGATGAGGAGTCTCTGACGGACAATGATTTCGATGAGATCCGGCAGTTCCGGAAGAGCGACGGCATGCCCTTCGAGGTGACGGCGAACTCGTATCAGTTCATGGACGGGCATACCATCTATCTCTGCGGATCCGGCGGCCTGATGACGCTGGACGCGGGCGTGAGCGGGAACCGGGAGCCGGAATACCCGGTGGTGTTCGACGTGATCGTGGACGACGAACCGGTGCTGGATTTTGACGGTTCGTCCGTGACGATGGCCAGCGACGCCAGACGTATCGAGCTGTTCCCCCATGTCCTGACCTACGGACTGGAAGATCCGAAGGTGCGGTTCATGCTCAGGGGCTTCGACGAGTGGGAGACGGAGCGGACCCGCTCGGATCTCGGGTCCGTCACCTACACCAACCTCGACGGCGGGGAATACGAGTTCAGTCTGAGGGCAGGAGAGAGCGAATACGTCCTGACGATCGACAAGCAGCTCCGCCTGACGGAAGAAAAATGGTTCAAGGTGCTTCTCAGTCTCGGCGTTCTGCTCCTCATCGGGCTGGCTACCTATGTCATGTCCCGGCTGATCACGCGACGCGGCAGGAGAGTGCTTCAGAGAAAGATGGAGCAGGAGCAGAAGGAGCATCTCGAGGAGATCGCCTACAAGGACTATCTGACGGGGCTCTATTCCCGTAATTATCTTGAGATCTGGACCGAGCGCGGCCTTCAGGAGAAGGACTACCCCGTGTCCTTCCTCATGCTGGACTGCAACCGCCTGAAGAACATCAACGACAATTTCGGCCACAAGACCGGCGATCTTCTGCTGAAGACGCTGGCGGATCTGCTGAAGGAGGAGTTTATCGACCCGCGGTTTACCGTCCTGCGGAACGGAGGGGACGAGTTCCTGGTCCTGGCAAAGAGCACCGGCATGGAGGAAGCCCGCAAAAGGGTGGCGGAGCTGAGAAAAACCGCGGCGGAAAGCGAAGTCGGCGGGCGGCCCATCTCCTTCAGCGCCGGCATCTGTACCATGACAGAGGAAAATTATGACTTCGACTACGGCCTCGGCCAGTCCGACACGGAGATGCTGAAGGAAAAAGCGGCCGTCCACGGGCGGAGAATCTGATCCCCGGGGGTCCCGGGCGCCGGCCGGAGAATCTGATCCCGGGGGCCCGGGCGCCGGCCGGAGAAGAAGAGAGGGAAGAGAAAGAGGGAGAGTCTTTTTTCATAAATACAATGGACTTTTCCCTTTTTCTCTGGTATAAAAAGAAAGGATCGTGCTTCCTGCCGGAACGGCGGTCCGCGTCCGGTGCGTTCCGGGCGTTCTTTTCGTTTGAGCGGCTGTGGCGGAATTGGCAGACGCGTTGGATTTAGGTTCCAATATCTCCCGGATGTGCAGGTTCAAGTCCTGTCAGCCGCACTCACCCGTTTTTGTCTTTTCATTACAGTCATTTGGGGCAGCAATTCCAAAATTCTATTCCACAGGAAGATCTATATGACAAGAGAACAGTATCAGTCTATCCATGTCACGAATCTGCGTGAGCTGGCCAGGTCGCGCGGTGTGAAAAAGACGGCGTCCATGAAAAAGGCGGAGCTGATCGAGGCGATGCTTGCCCTCGACGGGCAGGCCGCCCGGGAGGAGGGGACCGTCAGGGCGGAACCGGCGTCCCCGCCGGCGAATCCGCGGGAGCCGCGGAAGCATGGGCCTGCACCTGCGTCGGCGAATCCGCCGGAACCGCGGAAGCAGGAGGCTGCACCTGCGGCGGCGAATCCGCCGGAACCTCGGAAGCAGGAGGCTGCACCTGCGTCGGCGAATCCTTACGAACCTCGGAAGCAGGAGCCGGCGCCCCCGTCGGTGAATCCGCCGGAGCCTCGGAAGCAGGAGTCGGAGCTCCCGTCGGCGAATCCGCCGGAACCGCGGAAGCAGGAGGCGGCGCCTCCGTCGGCGAATCCGTCCGAACCCTGGAAGCAGGAGCCGCGGAAGGAGGAGAGGGGCGGCCGTCCCGAGAATAAGGAAAAGCACCCCGTCGAGGGAGGCCATGTCGTCCGCGGGATCCTGGAGGTCATGCAGGACGGATTCGGCTTCCTGAGAAGCGACAATTTTCTTCCGGGGGAGGAGGATATCTACGTCTCTCCGTCCCAGATCCGCCGCTTCAACCTGAAGACCGGCGATATGATCACCGGAAACAAGCGCGAGAAGGCCCAGGGGGAGAAGTACGGCGCGCTGCTCTACGTGTCCAGGGTCAACGATTTTCCCGCCGACGAGGCGAGGAAGCGTTCCGTCTTCGAGAATATGACGCCCGTTTTCCCGAACGAGAGGATCGTCCTCGAGAGACCCGACGGCTCCAGGGCGACCAGGATCGTGGATCTCATCAGCCCTATCGGCAAGGGCCAGAGAGGCATGATCGTGTCCCCGCCGAAGGCCGGGAAGACCACCCTCCTGAAGGACATCGCCAAATCGATCCTGGCCGGGAATCCGGAGGCCAACCTGATTATCCTGCTGATCGACGAGCGTCCGGAGGAAGTGACGGACATGAAGGAATCCGTCTTCGGGAAGAACGTGGAGATCATCTACTCCACCTTCGACGAGCTTCCGGAGCACCACAGGAGGGTCTCCGAGATGGTGATCGAGAGGGCGAAGCGTCTGGTGGAGCATCATCAGGACGTCATCATTCTTCTGGATTCCATCACCCGCCTGACGAGGGCCTACAATATCCTCGTGCCCCAGAGCGGCCGGACCCTCTCCGGAGGCCTTGATCCCACCGCGCTGTACATGCCGAAGCGCTTCTTCGGGGCCGCCCGGAATATGCGGGAGGGAGGAAGCCTGACGATTCTCGCCACCGCCCTCGTGGATACGGGCAGCAAGATGGACGACGTGGTGTACGAGGAGTTCAAGGGCACCGGCAACATGGAACTGATTCTTGACCGGAAGCTGCAGGAACGCAGAATCTTCCCGGCGATCGACATCGTGAAATCGGGGACCAGGAGGGAGGACCTGCTGCTGACCCCGAAGGAGCTTAAGGCGGTCGACATCATGAGGCGGAAGATGAACGGACTCAAGGCGGAGGAGGCCGTCGAACAGATTCTCCAGGCCTTCGCCCACTATCCGACGAACGAGCAGGTCGTCAATGTAATTCTCCAGAGATGGCAGGGGTGAGAGGCCGGAACGCCGGAGCCGGAACATGGGGCCGGAACGCCGGAGCCGGAACACGGGGCCGGAACACGAACCCGGAACGCGGACCCAAAACACGGACCCGGAACAGGAACCCGTCAAAACCGTAAAACTAACCCTTGCAAAGCCATTGACCGTATGTTAGAATATGTGTTGCTGTTTATGGAAATAAACAAGTGGGCACAGCCCTTCCGCGCATCGCGCGGGCAGCGGCGGGCTGCCGCTGAAGATATAATCGAGGCAAGAATCAGAGCTGTAAAGAGGTGAGAGCAATGAAGGAAGGAATCCATCCGAAGTACTATGAAGCGACTGTAACCTGCAACTGCGGCAATACGTTTACGACGGGATCCACCAAGAAGGACATCCACGTCGAAATCTGCTCCAAGTGCCATCCGTTCTACACGGGACAGCAGAAGGCTGCCCAGGCGCGCGGACGTATTGAGGCGTTCAACAAGAAGTACGGAATTTCTGCGGCGAACGCGCAGTAAATCCAAAGAGGATATTATTGGGGGACGGGCTGGCCGAAAGCTGCTCGTCCCCGTTTCGTATATTATGAGATTATGCCGCGGGCGCTTCTGGGGACGCGTCCGCTGTGTGCGGGATCCGCGCCGCCGCGGCATAAAGGGAGGTTGTCTATGCAGAAGAATTCCGGCATCGGCGGACAGGCCGTCATGGAAGGTATCATGATGCGGAACGCCGACAGATATTCGATCTCGGTCCGGAAGCCGAACGGAGAGATCGAGACCAAGGTCGACGACTACAGGAGCGTCTGCCCCTGGAAGGGCGTGTGGAAGGTTCCCCTCCTGCGCGGCGTCGTCTCCTTTATCGACTCCCTGGTGGTCGGCATGTCTTCCCTCATGTTCTCCGCGGATATCGCGGCGGAGGAGGACAAGGACGAATCCGGGAATCCCCTGCCGGAGAAGACCGAGGCGGAGAAGGCGAAGGACGACAGGCTCTGGAAGGTCCTCATGACGGTGACGGTGATCATCTCCATCGGTTTCTCCGTGGTGCTGTTCATGCTGCTTCCCTTCTGGCTCGCGGGCCTCATGCGGAAGGCCGGCGTGCCCGACGTGGGGGTGAACCTCGCGGAGGCGCTTCTCCGGATCGCCATTTTTCTGACGTACATGCTGCTGATCTCGCGGATGAAGGACATCCAGCGGGTCTTCGCCTACCACGGCGCCGAGCACAAGTGCATCAACTGCATCGAAAGCGGGATGGATCTCACGGTGGAGAACGTCATGAAGTCCTCCCGGCAGCACAGGCGCTGCGGGACGAGCTTCCTGCTGATCGTGGTCTGCATCTCCGTCATCGCGTTTCTGATCCTCGGCCTTTTCGGGATCCGCTCGGGGCTGTGGCGCTTTCTGTGGCGGATCATCCTGATCCCGGTCATAGCGGGCGTCTCCTACGAGATCCTCCGCTACGGCGGGAGCCACGACGGAAAGTGCATCAACCTTCTGGTGCAGCCCGGCCTGAGAATGCAGCTGCTGGTCACGAGGGAGCCGGACGAGAAGATGTGCGAGGTCGCCATCACCGCCATCGAATCCGTTTTTGACTGGAGGGTGTGGCAGGGAAAGGCCCCGAAGGAGGAAGAAGCGTGACCTGGCGGGAGCTGCTCGGGAAAGGAACCGCGGCACTCCGCGGCGCGGGAATACCCGACGCCGAATATGACGCGAGGGAGCTGCTGTTCCGCGCGTCCGGGCTGACCATGACGACCTACGCCCTGCGGAGCCGGGAGGAGGTCCCGGAAGGCGCTGCGGGAGAGTATCCGGCGCTGATCCGGCGGAGGGCGGAGAGAATTCCGCTCCAGAGAATTCTGGGGACGGCGTCCTTCTACGGCCGTGAGTTCGCGGTGAGGGACGGGGTGCTCATTCCCCGCTTCGACACGGAGACCCTGGTCGAAGGCCTGATTCCGCGGCTCAGACCGGGCATGAAGCTTCTGGATCTGTGTACCGGCAGCGGCTGCATTCTGATCTCGCTGCTGCTGGAGGGACCGGAGGGCATGACGGGCGCCGGCGGGGACATTTCCCCCGAGGCGGTGGCCGCCGCCTCGGAAAATGCCGCGAAGCTCGGCGCCGACGCGGTATTTGTACAGAGCGATCTTTTTGAGAAATTCGGGGAAACCTACGACCTCATCACCGCGAATCCTCCCTACATCCGGAGCGGAGAGATCGACGGACTCGAGCCGGAGGTCTCCGGCCATGAGCCCCGGGCGGCGCTGGACGGCGGCGGGGACGGACTGGAATTCTACAGGAGGATCGTGGGCGAAGCGCCGGACCATCTGAACGAGGGCGGCCTCCTGGGACTCGAGATCGGATACGATCAGGCCCAGGACGTCTCGGAGCTGATGGAGAGGAACGGCTTCGGGAGCATTTCCGTAAAAAGGGATCTTGGCTGGAACACGAGGGCCGTGATCGGAACGAGGAAGTAGCCTTTTGCAGAAAATGTTGGAGAAAATAGAAACCATCGCCCGGCGGCACCGGGAGATTCTGGCGGAACTCGCGTCTCCCGGAATACAGGGCGACCCCGCCAGGATGACCGTCCTGATGAAGGAACAGGCCGAGCTGGATCCCATCGTCAGCGCCTACGGCCTCTACCGGGAGGCCGAGAAGTCGGAGAGCGACTGCGCCGTCCTCCTCGAAGAGGAGGAGGACGAAGAGATGCGGGAGCTCCTCCGCGAGGAGATCGCGGCCGCCGGGGCAAGAAAAGAGGAGCTCGCCCGGGAGCTGATGATCCTCCTTCTGCCGAAGGATCCCGACGACGAAAGAAACGTGGTCGTGGAGATCCGGGCCGGCGCGGGAGGCGACGAGGCGGCGCTTTTTGCCGCGGATCTTTACAGGATGTACGTCCGCTACGCCGACAGGCACGGATTCCGGTGCGAGACCGCCTCCGTCAGCGAGAACGGGATCGGCGGATTCAAGGAAATCACCTTCCTGATCAGCGGGAAGGGCGTCTATTCCAGACTGAAGTTCGAGAGCGGGACTCACCGCGTGCAGCGCGTCCCCGAGACCGAGAGCGGAGGCCGGATCCACACGTCCACCGCGACGGTGGCGATCATGCCGGAGGCGGAGGAGGTCGACGTGGAGATCGACCCGAAGGACTGCCGCTTCGACGTATTCCGGGCCTCGGGCAACGGCGGGCAGTGCGTCAACACCACGGATTCCGCGGTGCGTCTGACCCATGTCCCGACGGGGATCGTGATCTCCTGCCAGGACGAGAAATCGCAGATCAAGAACAAGGCGAAGGCCCTCAAAATCCTCAGGTCCAAGCTCTATGACCTGAAGCAGAGGGAGCTTCACAGCGAGAGAGCCGAGCTCCGGAGAAGCCAGGTGGGCACCGGGGACCGGTCCGAAAAAATCAGAACCTACAATTTCCCGCAGGGAAGGGTGACGGATCACAGAATCCATCTGACGACCCACAGGATTGACAGCATTATGGACGGGGATCTGGACGAAGTGATCGACCGGCTCACGGCCGCCGACCGGGCGGAGAAACTGTCATCCGTGAGCTGAATCATCAGAGGGG
The DNA here is from genome assembly GCA_045114695.1 of Lachnospiraceae bacterium. Taxonomy (GTDB): domain Bacteria; phylum Bacillota; class Clostridia; order Lachnospirales; family Lachnospiraceae; genus Chordicoccus. The sequence goes on from JBGUKX010000029.1 coordinate 100,650, forward strand.
GATCGTCATGGAGAAAACGGCGCTCGTTATTCTCGCCGCCGGCATCGGAAGCCGGTTCGGCGGAGGCGTCAAGCAGATGGAGCCGCTGGGACCGGGCGGAGAGATCATGATTGATTATTCCGTTCACGACGCTCTGGAAGCAGGCTTCAACAAGGTCGTGTTCATCATCAGGCGCGATCTGGACGCGGATTTCAGGGAAGTGATCGGCGACAGGATCAGCGCCTTCACGGAGGTGGCTTACGCCTATCAGGAGGCGGAGGACCTGCCGGCCGGCTTCGCGCTGCCGGAGGGGAGAACGAAGCCCTGGGGAACCGGGCACGCGCTTCTGGCGGCAAAGGACGTCATTACGGAGCCCTTCGCGGTGATCAACGCCGACGATTATTACGGAAAAGAGGGGTTCCGGGAGCTTCACGGGATGCTGACGGCGGAACCGGACGCGGACAGCGGGAAGGAGCCGGTCTGTCTGGCCGCCTTCGTGCTGGGGAACACGCTCTCCGAAAACGGAGGCGTGACCAGGGGCATCCTGGAGTTCGACGCGGCCGGCAGGCTCTCCGGCATCCATGAGACGAAGAACCTGATCCGCACCCCGGAGGGCGCCGCCGTGATCACGGACAGCGGCCTCGTCAAGGTGGATTCCGAGAGCCTCGTATCGATGAACATGTGGGGCTTCCGTCCGTCCTTCATCGGGCAGCTGGAGGCCAGGTTCCCCGCGTTCCTTTCGAGTCTGGAGGGGGAGAAGAGGCTGAGCGGCGAGTTCCTCCTGCCGACCATCGTCGACGGGATGCTGAACAGCGGGGAAGCGGCTGTCAGGCTGCTGAGGACAGACGACAGGTGGTTCGGCGTGACATATAAGGAAGACCGGGATTTCGTGAGGGAGGAATTCGCGAGACTGGTCGGTGAAGGCGTGTACCCATGTCCGCTCTGGGCGTGACATTAGTATCATACAGGAGAAAGGTACAGGCTGACGGCTGCGAAGCAGGCGTGCGGCGTGTTCCCTCATACGACACTGGCGGAACCTGACAAAGCATGATAGGTAGGAGATTATTATGGGAAAGTATTTCGGAACAGATGGATTCAGAGGCGAGGCCAACATTCAGCTGACGGCCGAAAAGGCATTCAAGGTGGGACGGTATCTGGGCTGGTATTACGGGACGCAGCATCCGGACGGCAAGGCCCAGGTGGCCATCGGAAAGGATACGCGCCGGAGCAGCTACATGCTGGAGGACGCTCTGTGCGCCGGTCTTACCTCCTCGGGAGCCGACGTCTATCTTCTGCACGTCACCACGACGCCCTCGGTTTCCTTCGTCGTCCGGACGGAGGGATTTGACTGCGGCATCATGATCTCCGCGAGCCACAACCCGTTCTATGACAACGGCATCAAAATCATGAGGGCGAACGGCCAGAAGATCGAGGCGGAGATCGAGGACAAGGTGGAGGAATACATCGACGGAAAGATCGAAGAAATCCCCTACGCCCAGAAGGAAGCCATCGGCAGGACGATTGATTTCTCCGCCGGAAGAAACCGCTACATCGGTTATCTGATGACGATCCCCACCAGGGCCTTCAAGGGCATGCGGGTCGGCCTCGACTGCGCCAACGGAAGCTCCTCCGCCATCGCGAAGAGCGTCTTTGAGGCTCTGGGCGCGAAGACCTTCGTGATCAACAACTCGCCCGACGGCGTCAACATCAACCGCGGCTGCGGCTCCACCCACATCGAGGCGCTTCAGAACTATGTGACGGACAACGCCCTCGACGTCGGCTTTGCCTACGACGGGGACGCCGACAGATGCCTCGCGGTGGACGAGAAGGGCAATGTGGTCAACGGCGACCACATCATGTTCCTCTGCGGAAAGTATCTCCACGAGACCGGGCAGCTCCCCGAGGAGACCGTCGTGACGACCGTCATGTCCAATCTCGGCCTCTACAAGGCCCTCGAGGCCAACGGGATGCGCTATGAGCAGACCCCCGTGGGCGACAAGTACGTCGCCGAGAACATGATGGCCAACGGATACGAGATCGGCGGGGAACAGTCCGGCCACATCATTTTCAGCAAGTACGCCACCACCGGAGACGGCATTCTCACGTCCCTCATGGTGATGCAGACCATGATCGAGAAGAAGGCCCCCCTCTCCGCCCTGGCGGGTGAGATGAAGGTATATCCCCAGGTGCTGAAGAACGTCAGAGTCGCGGACAAGAAGGCCGCGCAGGCGAATGAGAAGGTGCGGGCGGCCGTCCGGGCGGCTGAGGAGGCCCTCGGAACGGAAGGCAGAATACTGGTCAGAGAGAGCGGAACGGAGCCGAAGATCCGCGTGATGGTGGAGGCTTCCGACTATGAAACCTGCGACAGGTACGTCGAGGGCGTGGTGAAAGTGATCTATGATGAAGGACTTGCGGTTGAAGGCTAAAAACGAAACAGCTTCCTTTGTTCCGGAGGACGGCTCAGGCGTCTCCCGGCGTTCTGCCGTCCGGAATCCCTCCGCGCGGACTCTTTCCGTGCGGCTGGCGGCGGCCGCCGCGCTGGCGCTTGCCGCGCTGACCCTCGGCGGATGCGCCGGTTCAGAGGCGAAGAGCGCCTATCTCTCCGCGTGCGAGGCGCTGGAGGGCGGCAGCTTCGAACAGGCGGAGCAGCTGTTCGGCGAGGTGACGGAGTCCGGCTACTATCTGTCCCAGGCCTACAGAGGCCTCGGCCTCGCGCAGATGGCGGAGGCCGATTACGCCGACGCCTGCATCTCCTTTGAGAAGAGCCTTCTCTATGTGGACGGGGAGGATGACGCCTATATCCGGGACGTCAATCTCTACCTCGCCTGCTGCCGCGAGAGACAGGGGCAGGCGGACCGCACCATGGAGATCTACAACACCCTGATCAAGAAGGAGCCCGACACCGAGGTGCTGTTCCTGAGGGGGAGGCTGAATCTCAAGAACGGAAACGTCAAGGCCGCCCGGAACGATTTCGACCAGGCCATCGCCCTGGGAGCCGATTACGATCTCTACATCAATATCTATGAGGTCTACGAATCGGTGGACAAGACGGGAGACGGCGCCTATTACCTCGAGGAGGCCCTGGAGGCGGCCAGCAGAAACGAGGACGACCTGTACAACCAGGGGCTGGTGAGCTACTATCTCCAGAACTATGAGGAGGCCAAGGACACGCTGATTCAGGCGGTCAGAAGGGACAGCTCCGACAGCCGCTCGGTGTTCCTCCTCGGAAAGGTCTATCTGGCGATGGACGATATCGCGGACGCGCGCGCGGTTTTCCGCGAGCACACGGGGACGCAGGACACCGCGGCGGCCGCCTACAACGGACTGGCGCTGTGCGACATCGCCTCCGGCGATTACGAGAACGCCCTCCAGAACGTCGAGGCGGGGCTGGAAAGCGGCGACGAGTCCTCGGCCCAGGGGCTTCTTTTCAACGAAATTGTCATCTACGAGCAGATGAGGGACTGGAAGACCGCCCGCTCGAAGGCGGCGGCCTACGTCGGAAAGTACCCGGGGGACGAGGCGGGACTCCGCGAATACGAATTCTTATCCACGAGATGAAACCCCGCGGGAGGAAGACCGCGGGATGCAAAAACGGGAGGATCGCTATACGATCCTCCCGTAAGTTGTTCCGGAAGTGAGATTGACGCCCTTGATCCGCGCCAGCTCGGACACGGTGACGAGCCGGAAGCCCCGTGCCTTCAGCTCGGGGATGATCCGCGCGGCCGCGTTCAGCGAAGACTGGTAGATCTCATGCATCAGGATGATGTCCCCGTCCTGGACGCTGTTCATGACGGTGTTGTAGGTCCGGTCCTCGCTCAGGGTCTGCCAGTCCAGCGTGTCGATCGACCACAGGATCATCGGCAGTCCGAAGGAGTTTTCGATGACGTCGCTGTTGTAGCCGCCTCCCGGCGGACGGAACAGGGTCGGGTTTTCACCGGCGGCGGCGCGGATCGCGTCGTTCGTCATCGAGACCTCGTCGCTGATGTCCTCCGGGCCGAGATGGGTCAGGGTTTTGTGGTTCCAGGAATGATTTCCCAGCTCCATGCCCGCGGCAAGCTCCCGCGCCACGGAGGAGGAGAATTCCGGGACCAGCTCCCCGATCATGAAGAAGGTGGCTTTGGCGTCGTTTTCTTCGAGGATGTCCAGCAGCTGCTCCGTGTACACCCCAGGGCCGTCGTCGAAGGTCAGGGCGACCGCGGGGCCGGTCTCCTTGACCACGGAGGGATCGTAGACGCCGTTTTCGTCGAACCAGCAGTCCTCCCCGTTGATGGTCTGCCAGCCGGTGACGGCTTCCCCCGTCTCCTCGGAGAAGTAATAGGTGTCCGGACCGTCGTCCTGCCAGCCCGAGAGCATGACCCCGTCGTACCCGAAGCAGTATTTCTTTCCGTCGATCTCCCTGAAGCCCGTCGTGAGAACGCCGTTTTCGTCGAACCACACGCGTCCGATGTCGGGCTCCTGCCATCCTGTCAGCGCGTATCCGTCGTCACCGAAGAAATAGGTGCTGCCGTCGGTGTCCGTAAACCAGCCGGTCGTCCGTTCCCCCGAGGAGTCGAGATAGTACCGGCCCTGCGAATCCGACTGCCACCCCGTGATCACCGACTCCGGCGCGGATGACGCGGTCTGCTCCGGCGCAGGGATCTCCGCGGATTGTGGGAATTCAGCGGCGGAGACCGGCGCCTCCGGAGGCGGCGAGGGCTTTCTCGAGGCGCGGTACAGGCCGGTCCCGATCAGGCATAAAGCAACGGCGCCGCATACTGCCGCGCCGAGACGAATCCTCTTTTTCCGCTTTCGCTTTTCAATGAGCTGGTCTCTTGTCAATCCTTATACTCCCCGCCGGATTCCGACAGCAGGATCTCCGAAGAGAGGCTGCTCAGCGCGAGGCGGACGCGCCGGGAATCCGCTTACCCCGTGCCTTATTGTAGCACAGAGAGCGGGAAAGAAAAACAGGAAATAATGCAAAGAATGCCGCAGGTCCGGTGAACGGAAAGCCTGCGGCACTGCTGTATGGATCGGGTTTTTGAGGAATCCGCGGCGATGCCGGAGCGTCAGGCCTCGTAGGGATTGGAGAGCCCCACCTCGAGCATCTTCATGGCGCGGACCTTCAGCGGAAGACCGAAGAGGGTGATGAAGCCGTCCGCGTCGTGATGATTGTAGAGATCTCCCGTGGTGAAGGACGCGAGACTCTCATTGTAGAGCGAATAGGGGGACGTGGTTCCCGCCTTGATGATGTTGCCCTTGTAGAGGCGGAAACGGACCTCGCCGGTCACGTATTCCTGGGTCACGTCGACGAAGGCCTTGATGGCGTCGCACAGCGGCGTGAACCACTTGCCCTCGTAGACCACCTGCGCCAGCTTCTCTCCGAGGATCTTCTTCTCCTCGAGAGTGGCTCTGTCGAGCACCAGCTCCTCCAGCTGCTCGTGGGCGGCCATGAGGATGGTTCCGCCGGGCGTCTCGTACACGCCACGGCTCTTCATGCCGACGACGCGGTTCTCGACGATATCGACGATGCCGATGCCGTTCTCGCCGCCGAGGGTGTTCAGCTCGCGGATGATGTCCGCGACCTTCATCTTTTTGCCGTTGATGGAGGTCGGCACGCCCTTCTCAAAGGTCATCGTCACGTCGGTGGGACGGTCCGGCGCCTTCTCGGGGGTGACGCTGAGCACCAGCATGTGATCGTAATTCGGCGCCTGGGAGGGATCCTCCAGCTCGAGGCCCTCGTGGCTGATGTGCCAGAGATTGCGGTCGCGGCTGTAGCTGGACGCGGCGTCGAAGGGGAGATCGATGCCCTTGCTTCTGCAGTAGTCGATCTCATCCTCCCGGGAACGGAAGGTCCAGACGTCGGTCATCCTCCAGGGGGCGATGATTTTGAGATCCGGCGCGAGAGCCCGGATGCCGAGCTCGAAGCGGATCTGGTCGTTTCCTTTTCCCGTCGCACCGTGGCAGATGGCGGAGGCGCCTTCCTTCCTGGCGATCTCCACCAGCTTCTTCGCGATGGCGGGACGCGCCATCGACGTCCCGAGGAGATATTTGTTCTCGTAGACGGCGCCTGCCTTCACGCAGGGCATGATATAATTCTCGGCAAAATCGTCGTTGATGTCTTCAATATATAATTTGCTGGCTCCGGAAAGCCGGGCTCTCTCGTCGAGACCGTTGAGCTCGTTTCCCTGCCCGCAGTCGACGCAGCAGCAGATGACGTCATAGCCGAAGTGCTCCTTGAGCCAGGGGATGATGGCGGTGGTGTCGAGACCGCCGGAATACGCGAGGACTACTTTTTCATTTGCCATAATACAGCCTCCTTCTTGTTAACTCGCATTCGACTATACAGCATATGCAATTAATATGCAAGTTATATTTATTTTTTAAGGGAAGTTTTGGCAGATTGGCGTGCATAATATTCATAAACAGTGCATAATTATGCATAATTCTCCCTTTACATTTCCCACGCCGTCCATTAAGATAGACTCTGTGCACGTCTCTCCCGGAGGAAGAACGCCCCGCGCCGGGGCGCGGAGCCGGGCAGGACGGGCCCAATACCGCAGGAAAGGCTGGACAGCAGGCATGATTAAAGTCGGAATAATCGGATCTACGGGTTACGCGGGGGCGGAGCTGGTGAGGATCCTTCTGAATCATCCGGAGGCCCGGATCGTATGGTACGGATCCAGAAGCTACGTGGGGCAGAAGTATCAGGACATCTACGGCAGCTTTTTCCGCCTCGTCGACGAGACCTGTCTCGAGGACAGCATGGACGAGCTGGCGGAGGAGGCGGACGTGATCTTTACCGCCACGCCCCAGGGATACTGCGCGTCGAAGATCAGCGAAAAGCTGCTGTCCTCGGCGAAGGTGATCGATCTGTCGGCGGACTTCCGGATCAAGGATCCGGCCCGCTACGAGGCGTGGTACGGGATTCATCATCCCACGCCGGAGTTTCTGCCGGAGGCGGTCTACGGCCTGCCGGAGCTCAACAGGGCGTCCGTGCGCGGGGCCAGGCTGATCGCGAATCCGGGATGCTTTCCGACCTGCAGCGTCCTCTCGGTGTTTCCCATGATCCGCGGAGGGTTCATCGATCCGGATTCCGTCATCATCGACGCCAAATCGGGCACCACCGGGGCGGGAAGAGGCGCCAAGGTCCAGAATCTCTACTGCGAAGTCAATGAGACGGTGAAGCCCTACGGCGTCGCGGTCCACAGGCACACGCCCGAGATCGAGGATCAGCTGGGAGCCGCGGCCGGACGCGAGGTGAAGGTGCAGTTCACGCCGCATCTGATACCGATGAACCGGGGCATCCTGGTGACCGCCTACGGCACGCTGGCAAAATCCGCGCCGGAGTCGGAGATCCGCGCGTTCTACGAGGAATTCTACAGGGACGAGCCCTTCGTCAGAGTACTGGGGGAAGGCAGGGTCCCGGAGACGAGATGGGTCCGGGGGAGCAATTACGCGGACGTCGCCGTCAGGGCCGATCCCAGGACGGGCCGCGTGATCATGATGGGCGCCATCGACAATATCGTAAAGGGAGCCGCCGGGCAGGCGGTTCAGAACATGAACCTGATGTTCGGACTGGACGAGACAGCCGGTCTGAGAATGGTCCCCGAATCAGTCTGAAGACGGAGACAGGCGGCGCGGGTGCGCCGGGGAGGCAGCTATGCTGAAAGTGATCAAGGGCGGCGTGACGGCCGCGAAGGGATTCAGCGCGGCGGGGTGCGCCGCGGGCATCAAGAAAAACGGAAACGCGGATATGGCGCTGATCGCGTGCGAGAAGCCCTGCGTGACGGCGGGGACATTCACCACCAACCTGGTCAAGGCGGCCCCCGTCCTGTGGGACAAGGCCTTTGTGGAGGAGAAGAGGGCGTCCCAGGCCATTGTGGTGAATTCCGGGGTCGCCAACGCGTGCACGGGGCAGGAAGGACTCCGGTACTGCGCCGAGACCGCGGAGGCCGCGGGGGCCGCCCTCGCCATCGACCCCGGCCTGGTCCTCGTCGCCTCCACCGGCGTCATCGGGGCGCAGATCCCCATCGACAAGATCCGCGCGGGCGTCGGCGTCCTCTCCGGCAGGCTCGGGGCGACGGCGGAGCACGGGCAGGAGGCGGCCCGTGCCATCATGACCACCGATACCGTCAGCAAGGAGGCGGCCGTCTCGGTGAGCTTCTCCGACGGAACGGAGGCCGTGATCGGCGCCTGCTGCAAGGGCTCCGGCATGATCCACCCCAACATGTGCACGATGCTCTGCTTCGTCACGACGGACGCCTGCATCTCCCGGGAGATGCTGCAGAAGGCGCTGTCGGACGTCATTCCCGACACCTTCAACATGGTATCCGTCGACGGGGACACTTCGACGAACGACACCTGTCTTCTCCTGGCCGACGGCCTGGCCGGGAATGCGGAGATCGCGGAGGAGAACGACGATTTCCTGGCCTTCAGGGAGGGCCTTCTCGACGTCTGCACCCGCCTCGCCAGAATGATGGCGAAGGACGGGGAGGGGGCCACCTGCCTCTTCGAGTGCGTCGTCAGGGGCGCCGCGACGGAGGCGGACGCGAAGAAGCTCGCACGGTCCGTGGTCTCCTCGACCCTCACCAAGGCGGCGATCGCGGGACACGACGCGAACTGCGGCAGGTTCCTCTGCGCCCTGGGCTATTCCGGGGCGGCCTTCGATCCGGAGAAGGTGGATCTTCTGCTCGAAAGCAGCGCCGGAAGCGTCCAGACCTTCCGGGGGGGCGTCATCGCCGAATACAGCGAGGAGAAGGCGACGGAGATCCTCTCCCAGGACGAGATCCGCTGCGTCATCGATCTCCATGGCGGAGAGGCGGAGGCCGTCGCGTGGGGCTGCGACCTCACCCACGAATACGTGAACATCAACGCGGACTACAGATCCTGAAAGAGAAAACCGGCGGACAGAAGGAAAGCCGTCGGACAGGAAGAATACCGTCGGACAGGAAGAATACCGTCGGACAGAAGGAAAGCCGCGGACAGTAGGAAAGCTGCGGACAGGACCGGGAGGAGATACGGCATGGAAAACATGGAACTCTGGATTCAGAAGGCGGACGTGCTCGTCGAGGCGCTTCCCTACATCAGGAAGTTCTCGGGCAAGAAGATCGTCGTCAAGTACGGCGGCTCGGCGATGAAGGATTCCGCCCTCAAGAAAAGCGTGATCACCGACGTCGCCCTGCTGAAGCTCGTCGGCATGAAGCCGATCATCGTCCACGGGGGCGGCAAGGAGATCAGCAGCTGGGTGAAGCTGTCCGGCATGGTGCCGGAGTTCGTAAACGGACTGCGCGTGACGGACGCGAAGACGATGGAGATCGCCGAGATGGTGCTGGGCAAGGTGAACAAGGGACTCGTCCAGTACATGGAGGAGAACGGCGTCAAGGCCTGCGGCATCTCGGGCAAGGACGGCGGCTCCATCCGCGTCGAGAAAAAACAGCTGGAATCGGGCGTTGATCTCGGCTATGTCGGCGAGGTCACCGGCGTGGACACGGGGCTGATCGACACCCTGATCGAGAAGGACTATGTGCCCGTCATCTGTCCCATCGGCCTGGGGGAGGACTTCAAATCCTACAACATCAACGCGGACGACGCCGCCTGCGCGGTGGCCAAGGCCGTGAAGGCGGAGAAGCTGGTCTTCCTGACGGATATCGAGGGCGTCTACGGAGATCCCATGGATCCCTCGACGCTGATCTCGGAGCTGTCGGTGAGCGAGGCGAAGAAATTTATCGAAGAGGGCAACGCCGGCGGCGGCATGCTCCCGAAGCTCCAGAACTGCATCGGCGCCATTGAGAACGGCGTCAGCAGGGTCCACATCCTGGACGGCAGAATCATGCACTGCCTGCTTCTCGAGTTCTTTACCAACAAAGGAATCGGGACGGCCATCAAAGGGGACCACGAGGCGGCCCCGCTGACAGGAGGCGAAGAGTGATGAACAGCAGACAGATCATCGAGCAGACGGAGCAGTATGTGCTTCACACCTACAACCGGTTCCCGCTGGCCGTCGACCGCGGCGAAGGCGTCTACGTGTATGACGCGGAGGGGAAACGGTATCTCGATTTCATGGCCGGCATCGGCGTCTACGCCCTCGGCTATCACTACCCGGGGTATGACGAGGCGCTGACCGCCCAGGTGGGGAAAATCCTTCATACGTCGAATCTCTACTACCACGAGCCTCTCGCGGAGGCCGCCAAGGCGCTCTGCGAATCCGCCGGCCTCTCCAAGGTCTTTTTCACCAACAGCGGCGCGGAGGCGGTAGAGGGCGCGGTCAAGGCGGCCAGAAAATACGCGTGGCTGCGGGACGGAACCGACGGACACGAGATCATCGCCATGAAGGACTCCTTCCACGGACGCACGGTGGGAGCCCTCTCCGTGACGGGCAACGATCACTACCAGGAGGCCTTCCGCCCCCTGATGGGCGGGGTGAAATTTGCAGAGTTCAACAATCTCGGGAGCGTGAAGGCGCTGCTGAACGAGAAGACCTGCGCCGTCATCATGGAGACCGTCCAGGGTGAGGGCGGGATCTATCCGGCGGAGGAATCCTTTATCAGGGGCGTCGCCGCCCTCTGCGAGGAGCGGGACGTCCTCCTGATCCTCGACGAAATCCAGTGCGGCATGGGAAGATCCGGAAAAATGTGGGCCTTCCAGCAATACGGCGTGAAGCCGGATATCCTGACCTGCGCCAAGGCCCTCGGCTGCGGCGTCCCGGTGGGCGCCTTCGTTCTCGGCGGGAAGGCCGCCGGAGCGTCGCTCGCGGCCGGCGATCACGGATCGACCTACGGGGGGAACCCCCTGGCCACGGCCGCCGCGGCGGAGGTGTTCCGCATCTTCAGAAGAGACGGGATACCGGCGCGCGCGGAGGCGGCAGGCCGGTATCTCGCCCGGAAGCTGGATCTTCTCGCCGCCCGGTTCGACTGCATCGCCGATCACCGCGGCCTCGGCATGATGAGGGGACTTCAGCTCACCGACGGTGTGAAGGCGGGGGACGTCGCCGCGGAGGCGCTGAAGAGAGGCCTCCTTATCATCACCGCCGGCGGAAACGTGCTCCGTTTCGTGCCGCCCCTCGTCGTCACGGAGCAGGAAATCGACGAGGCCTGCGGCATACTGGAGGCCGTTTTTGAGACCTGCGCCCGCTCCTGAAGAGGGCGCGGGAGGGATAAACGTGCGGTTGCAAACCTCCTTATTCAATGATATAATCTGTTTGATTATGGTCTGGATACAGGGGGAGCTATGCGCACATATCTGGTAACCGGCGGCGCCGGCTTTATCGGTTCGAATTATATTCACTATATGTTTGAAAAGTACGGCGACGATATCCGTATCATCAATGTAGACAAGCTGACCTACGCGGGCAATCTCGAAAATCTCAAGGACATTGAGAAGCGTGACAATTACCGGTTCGTCAGGGCCGACGTCTGCGACGCGGACGCCATCGGGCGTATTTTCAGTGAAAACGACATTAACCGTGTCGTTCATTTTGCTGCGGAAAGCCATGTGGACCGCAGCATCCGGAACCCCGACGTATTCGTAAAGACAAACGTGCTCGGGACGCTGACGATGCTCAACGCGGCCAAGAACGCCTGGGAGCAGCCGGACGGATCCTACCTCCCGGACCACAGGTTCCTGCACGTCTCCACGGACGAGGTGTACGGCTCCCTTTCCGAGCCCGATACCTATTTCTACGAGACGACGAAGTACGATCCCCACAGCCCGTACTCCGCGTCGAAGGCCTCTTCCGATTTCATGGTGAAGGCCTACATGGACACCTACGGGTTCCCGGCGAACATCACGAACTGCAGCAACAACTACGGCCCGTACCAGTTCCCCGAGAAGCTGATCCCTCTGATGATCAACAACGCCCTTCACGGCAGGAAGCTCCCGGTCTACGGCGACGGGAAAAACGTCCGGGACTGGCTCTACGTCGAGGATCACTGCAAGGGCATCGACCTGGTGCAGGAGAAGGGCAGGCTTTTCGAGACCTACAATATCGGCGGCCACAACGAGCGCCAGAATATCGAGATCGTCCGGACGGTCATCCGCACGCTGCGCGAGATGCTCCCGGACGACGACCCGAGGAAGGAAGCCGTCTCCGAGGACCTCATCACCTATGTGGAGGACCGCAAGGGGCACGACAGGAGATACGCCATCGCGCCGGACAAGATCCGGGCCGAGGTGGGCTGGTATCCCGAGACCTGCTTTGAGGACGGCATCCGGAAGACCATCGAGTGGTACGCGGGGCACGGGGAGTGGATGGACCGCGTCACGTCCGGCGCGTACCAGCAGTATTACGAGGAAATGTACGGAAACTGAGAGTTTCGCACTGCCTCTGCGGCAGGCGGAAACCGTCGCGGAGGGGAGAGATACGATGAAGGGAATTATACTTGCGGGCGGCAGCGGAACCAGACTGTACCCGCTGACAAAGGCGGTGAGCAAGCAGCTCATGCCGGTATATGACAAGCCGATGGTGTATTACCCCCTGTCCACGCTGATGCTCGCGGGGATCAGGGACGTGCTGATCATCTCGACCCCGAGGGATATCCCGGCCTTCGAAGAGCTTTTCGGGGACGGCAGCCAGCTGGGAATGTCCTTCTCCTACGCCGTGCAGGAGCAGCCCAACGGCCTCGCGGAGGCGTTTCTGCTGGGCGAGCGCTTTATCGGCAGCGACCGCGTCGCGCTGGTTCTGGGCGACAATATTTTCTACGGGCGGAGCTTCTCGAAAGTGCTGGCCGAGGCCGCTTCCAGAACAAAGGGGGCGACGATCTTCGGGTACTACGTGAAGGATCCGAGGGAATACGGCGTGGTGGAATTCGACGAGAACGGAAAGGCCATCTCGATCGAGGAGAAGCCGGAGCACCCGAAGTCAAAGTACGCGGTACCCGGCCTGTATTTCTACGACAACGACGTCGTTGAGATCTCGAAGAACATCAGGCCGTCCGCCAGGGGCGAGCTCGAGATCACTTCGGTGAACAACGAATATCTGAAGCGCGGGGATCTCTACGTCGAGACCCTCGGCAGAGGATTCGCGTGGCTGGACACGGGAAGCCACGACATGCTGCTGGACGCCGCGGACTTTGTCTCCGCCTTCCAGAAGCGGCAGGGGCTTTATATCTCCTGTATCGAGGAGATCGCGTACAAACGCGGATTCATCAACAGGGATCAGCTGGTGGCGCTGGCGCAGCCGCTGATCAAGACGGCCTACGGCCAGTATCTCATGGAGATCGCCGAGGGCCTTTGAGAGGATATCAGGCGAGCGTCCGGACGGCTGCGGAGGAGGGGCCTGTCCGGTTATCAGGGGCATGCAAAGGGTAAAGCTAACACAATGAGAAAGTTGACAGTAGAAACTTGTGAGATAGAGGGACTCAAGATCATAGAGCCGGTCATCTACGGAGACAGGCGCGGGTATTTTACGGAGACCTACAACCTCAACGACTTCCGCGAGATCGGGATTGACAGCGTCTTTGTCCAGGACAACCAGTCGTCCAGCGTGCGCGGCGTGCTGAGAGGTCTTCATTTCCAGATCCGGTATCCCCAGGACAAACTTGTGAGGGTCGTGAGCGGCGAGGTCTTTGACGTCGCCGTGGATCTGCGCCCCGGCTCGGAGACCTACGGGAAGTGGTACGGCGCCCTGCTCTCCGCGGAGAACAAGAAGCAGTTCTATATCCCGAAGGGCTTTGCCCACGGCTTCTATGTGCTTTCGGACAATGCCGAATTCTTCTATAAGTGCAGCGACTTCTATCACCCGAACGACGAAGGCGGACTCGCCTGGGACGACCCGGACATCGCGATCGACTGGCCGCTCCTGGAAGGCGTGCCGCTGACGCTCTCCGACAAGGACACCCGCTGGGGAAGCTTCAGGGACTATACCAAATCTCTTTTCGGGACGGACAGTTCGGATGAAGAAACAGAATAGGTTTTTTGCACTCAGCCTTCCCTCCGAAGTGATCAGGAACAGGAGGCTGATTGTGTCTCTGGCCAAAAATGACTTCAGGACCAGATATGCCGGATCCTATTTCGGCATCATCTGGGCTTTTATTCAGCCTGTCGTTACCGTTCTCGTCTACTGGCTGGTCTTCGGCCTCGGCTTCAAGAGCCATACGGACACGGGGGTTCCCTTCGTGCTCTACCTCACCTGCGGCATCGTCCCGTGGTTCTACTGCCAGGAGATCCTGATCTCCGGCACGAACGTGCTGCTGGAGTACAGCTATCTTGTCAAGAAGGTCGTCTTCGAATTCGGCGTGCTTCCCTTTGTCAAGGCTCTGTCGGCCCTGTTCGTCCATCTGTTTTTTATCTGCGTCGCGGTCTTCATCGCGATCCTGTACGGATTCCGTCCCTCGCTCTACCTCCTGCAGCTGGTCTACTATTTTGCGGCCATGTTTGTTCTCGCCATCGGGATCTGCTACGGGACAAGCGCGGCCGTCATCTTTTTCCGGGATCTTTCCCAGATCATCAGCATCGCCCTTCAGATCGGCATCTGGTCGGTGCCGATCATGTTCAGCCTGCATACGTTTGAGACGTCCTCCTTTGCGTGGATTTTCCGCATCAATCCCATGTACTATATCGTGACGGGCTACCGGGACGCGGTCTACGGCCGCGTCTGGTTCTGGGAGCGGGGCTGGTACACCGCCTACTACTGGGCCTGGGCCCTGGGCCTGTTCCTCTTCGGGACGCATGTGTTCCGGAAGCTCAGGATCCACTTCGCCGACGTGCTGTGATTCAACGGGACCGGGGACGGCCGCCCGCGGGCGGCGCGCCGGCCGGTATCCCTGCCGGAGAGACTATGAAAAATGAAATCGCGATCAGCATATCGCATCTGACAAAGACATATAAACTCTACAGCAAGCCTTCCGACCGACTTCGGGAGGCTCTCGGTTTTTCAAAACGGAAGAGATATACCGAGCTCAACGCCCTCTCCGACGTGAGCTTCGACGTGCGGTCGGGCGAGACCGTGGGCATCATCGGCACCAACGGCTCCGGCAAGTCCACGATCCTCAAGATCATCACGGGAGTGCTGAACGAGACGTCGGGGGACGTGAAGGTAAACGGAAGAATCTCCGCCCTGCTGGAGCTCGGCGCGGGCTTCAACATGGAATACACGGGGATCGAGAACGTCTATCTCAACGGGACCATGATCGGCTTCTCCCGGGAGGAGATCGATGCGAAGCTTCAGAGCATCCTCGATTTCGCGGACATCGGCGATTTCGTCTATCAGCCGGTTAAGACGTACTCCAGCGGCATGTTCGTCCGCCTCGCCTTCGCCGTGGCCATCAACATCGATCCGGAGATCCTGATCGTCGACGAGGCCCTCTCGGTGGGAGACGTGTTCTTCCAGGCCAAATGCTACCGCAAGTTCGAGGAGTTCAGGGAGCAGGGCAGGACCATTCTCTTCGTGAGCCACGACCTGAGCAGCATTTCCAAATACTGCGACCGGGTCATCCTTCTCAACAAGGGCGTGAAGATGGCGGAGGGGAAGCCGAAGGAGATCGTCGACCTCTACAAGAAGCTTCTCGTGAATCTCGCGGGCGGGGAGAACGCTCCCGACGGCGTCCCGGAGGAGGAAGAGAAGACGGAGGAGACGGCCGCCGGCGTCTCCGCGTCGGAGAGCGGCGCGGGCGGAGAGGAGAAGTGGGGCCTGACCGGCCCGCTCCCGATGAACCCAGACACCATCGAGTACGGGGAAGGACAGGCGAAGATCATCCGGGTCATCACCCGGGACGCCTCCGGCACCGTCACCAACGCGATCGAAAAGGGAGAACTGTTTACCATCGAGATGCGCGTCAGGTTTGCCGGGGACGTGGAGAGCCCGATTTTCGCCTGCACGGTGAAAAACCTTCAGGGCACCGAGATCACGGGGACGAATACGATGTTTGAGAAGGTCCCGGTCGACGCGAAGAAGGCCGGGGACGAGGTGGAGGTCACGTTCAGGCAGAGAATGACGCTCCAGGGAGGAGAGTACCTGCTGTCCTTCGGATGCACCGGCTATCACGAGGGGGCGTTCCGGGTGTTCCACCGTCTCTACGACGTGCTGAACGTGACCTGCATCTCCTCGAAGAACACCGTCGGCTTCTACGACATGGAGTCCGTGATCGAGGTCAGAACGAACTAACGGAGAGGGGAAAGATGAGCGAGCGGATAGGCGGAGTGCGGATCAACGACGAGGATTACCCGGGCAGGGACCTCTACTCGGACGGAACCGTGGAGGACGAGCTGCTGGAGATCGCCGCCAACGAAAAAACGGAGGATTTCGACCGCATCGTGGCGGAGCGGAAATCCTGGCCGGTGATGTACCATTTCTCGACGATCCGGCAGAATATCCTTAGCTGGTATCCGTTCCGCGGCACGGAGCGGGTGCTGGAGATCGGCTCCGGGTGCGGCGCGGTGACGAGAACCGTCGCCGAAAGGGTGAAGAGCGTCACCTGCGTGGACCTGTCGAAGAAGAGAAGCCTGGTCAACGCCTGGAGAAACAGGGATCTCGACAACATCGAGATCCGGCTGGGCAATTTCCAGGACGTGGAGAAGAAGCTGCCCACCGATTATGACGTCATCACGCTGATCGGCGTGTTCGAATACGCTGCCGGCTACATCTCGACGGAGGAGCCCTACGAGGACTTCCTGAGGATCATCGGGAGACATCTGGCGCCGGGCGGCAGGATCCTCATCGCCATCGAGAACCGGCTCGGCATGAAATATTTCGCCGGGTGCGCCGAGGATCACACCGGGCGGTTTTTCGACGGCATCGAGGGCTACCCGGGCGGAGGCGTCGCCAGGACGTTCTCGCGGAAGGGGCTGGAGCGGATTTTCGACGCCGCGGGCTTCCCCTGCCGGGAATTCCGGTACCCCTACCCGGATTACAAGTTCCCGATGTCCCTCTACTCGGACCGGTATCTCCCGAAGAAGGGAGAGCTCCGGAACAATCTGGTGAATTTTGACAGAAAAAGGCTGGTGGTATTCGATGAAGGCCTGTCCTACGACGCGCTGGAGACGGAGTACGAGTTCCCGGTCTTTTCCAATTCGTTCTTCGTGACGCTGTCGGCGGAGCCCTTTGCTTCGGAGGCAGCGGATTTTGTCAAGTTTTCCAACGACAGAAGCCCCCGCTTCCGGATCCGCACGGAGATCTTCGCCGGCGAAGAGCCGCATGTGAGAAAGTGCGCGGCCGGGGAGGAGGCCCTTCCCCACGTCAGGTCCTTCAGGAGCCGCACGGAGCTTCTGGCGCAGACCTTCCGCGGCACGAAATTTGTCCCGGATCCCTGCGAAGACGAGGCGGACGGCGCGGCGGGATTTGAATTCCTGCCCGGCAGGACCCTCGAGGAGGAGGCGGAGCTTCTGAGCCGGGAGCCGGAGAAGCAGAAGGAGCTGTTCCGCCGGTTCTTCGGGGAGATCGACAGGACCGCGACGGCGGTTCACCGGGAGACCCCGGAATTTGCGGAGGTGTTCGGCGCGGATCTTCCCGCGCGGGAGAGAATGGCGCCGCCGGTTTCGGACGTGGATCTCGTGCTGAGCAACGTCATCGTCCGGGACGGGGCGTGGGGCGTCATCGACACGGAGTGGACGTTCCCCTTCACGGTTCCCGCCGACTTCATCAAGTGGCGGGCGGCCCACTACTACGCCGGAAGGCGCGGCGGGGACGCCGAGGGAGAGCTTATCGGCCTGGCGGGCATCGACCTCCGGGACGTCCCGTTTTTTGAAAAAATGGAGCGGCGCTTCCAGGCGTACATCGCCGGCGGTGCGGTTCCTCTGTGGAAGCTGTATCCCGAGATCTCCGAGGGGGCGGTGCCCGTGGGGGACGCCGCCGGAAGAGGCGCCGCGGGCGGCCGCGCCAGTACCGCGACGGTCTATTTTGACCGCGGAGAGGGCTTCAGCGAGGGCGACAGCGTCAAGGTGCCGGTTCCGGAGGACGGGAGGCTCTCCCTCGATCTGGAGACCGGCGGGGCGCGCTGCGTCCGGATCGATCCCACGGAGCTTCCCTGCGCCGTCCGGCTCGGGGGCGTCTACCTGGACAACCGGCCGGCAGAGGCCGGAAACCTTGAGACCAACGGCTGCACGCCGGACCACAGGGACTATCTTTTCACCGGGGAGGATCCGCAGATCCTGGTCAGGAACATCCCCGAGGGGGTCCGGCGGCTTTCGGCGGAGCTCACCGTCCTCACCGGTCCGGAGGGCTTCCGGGAGGGGGCCGCGAGAGTGCTGGCCGCGGAGGCGGCGAAGGTGCGGTTCCTGAGCGACCGGCTTCACTCCGAGGAGGAGACAGGCAGGGCCGTCGCCCGGGTTCTGGAGGAGCTGAAGGGGACGAAGGCGATCCGCACCTACCGGGCGGCCAGGCAGAAGCTCGGAAAGAGCGATCCCTTCGACTCGATCCGCCCGGCCCTGGAAAACCACAGGGAAGCCCATCTGACCCTCGACAGGAGATGCTATCAGCCGGAGGGCATTCATCTGATGGGATGGTTCTACGACCCGGCCTTTCCGGGGGAGAGCCTCCGGGTGACCGACGCGGCGGGAAAGGAAATTCCGGCGAAGTGCGAACGTTTTCCGAGGGAGGACGTCGCCGCGGCGCTGGGGATCACCGACGGCCGCTGCACGGGCTTCAACATTCTGATCGGCTATGATTTTGAGGGCGTCCGCCTGCCCCTGCGGCTCCGCGCGGAGAATCCCCGCGGCGTCATGGACCTTATGCTGGACATCGAGCCGGACCGGGACAGACGCCTCGCCCGGAGGAAACGCCTGAAGAAGGGAGAGACGGAGGGCTTCCTGCTGCCCGTCGCGGAGGAGTACGACGACTGGGATCTGGACAGACGGATCGCGGAGGAGGCGCTGCGCCCGGCGGATCCGGCGGACGACGCCCGCGGGGAGGAGGGACCGCTCATCAGCGTCGTCATTCCTCTCTACCGGACGAGGAAGGAACACCTGGCGGAGCTTCTCGACTCGCTGACGGGACAGACCCGGAGGAAGATCGAGATCTGCTTCGCGGACGGCAGCCCCGACGATTCGCTCGGCGCCTTCATCCGGGAACGGACGGCCGGCGACGGCAGGGTGAAATACCGGCATCTCGGGGAAAACCTGGGCATCTCCGGCAACACCAACGCCGCCGTCGGGATGGCCTCGGGCGGCGTGATCATGCTCTGCGATCACGACGACACGCTGGAGAGGGACGCCTGCGCGGCCATCGCCGCCGCCTTCGCCGCCGACGAAACCGTCGACGCCGTGTACACGGACGAGGACAAGGTGACCGCGTCGGGACATTTTCTGTATGACCCGAATTTCAAGCCGGATTTCAACCCGGATTATCTGAGGAGCAGCAACTACATCTGCCACATTTTCGCGGCGAAAACCTCCCTCGTAAGGGAGGCGGGACTGCTGCGGAGCGAGTACGACGGCGCCCAGGACTACGATTTTATCCTGCGCTGCACGGAGCTGGCGCGTAAGACCGCCCACATCCCGAGGGCTCTCTATCACTGGAGGGCGCATCCGGACTCCACGGCGGGAAGGCCGGAGAGCAAGCTGTACGCCTATGAGAACGGCCGGCGCGCGGTGGAGGCCCATCTGGCCCGGCAGGGGCTCCGGGGAGAGGTTCTGTTCACGGAGCATCTGGGCCATTACCGCACGAAATACGCGGTGGAGGGCGAACCCCTCGTGAGCATCATCATCCCCAGCCGCGACCAGGCGGAGGCGCTGGAGACCTGCGTCCGTTCGATACTTCGGAAGTCGTCCTGGAGCCGTTACGAGATCCTGATTCTTGAGAACGGGAGCACCGAGGAGAAGACCTTCCGGCTGTACGACCGGCTCAAAGCGGAGGACGGCAGGATCCGGGTGCTGAAGTGGGAGAAGCCCTTCAACTATTCCGCCATCAACAACTGGGGAGCCGCCCGGGCGTCGGGCGAGTATCTGCTTTTCCTCAACAACGACACGGAAGTGGTGACGAACGACTGGATCGAGGAGCTGGCCGGCTTCTGCGGCAGGGAGGACACCGGCTGCGTCGGCGCCTTCCTCACGTATCCGGACGGGACCATCCAGCACACGGGGGTGATCGTCGGCATGGGCGGAGCCGCCTCCCACATGTTCGGCGGAATGGACGTCAGTGAGTATCCCGGCGGGGGCAGATGCTTCTCCCAGCAGGATCTCAGCGCGGTGACCGGCGCGTGCCTGATGACGAAACGCGCTGTCTTTGAGGCCGTCGGCGGCTTCGACGAGGAGCTGGCGGTCGCCTATAACGACGTCGATTACTGCCTCAGGGTCAGAAAGGCGGGGCTGCTCGTCGCGGTCAACGTCTACGCGAAGCTGATCCACTACGAGTCGCTCAGCAGGGGCAGCGACGCCGAGGAAGCGGACCGCGCCCGCCACGAAAGACTGCTCCGGGAGGCCGGACTTCTCCGGGAGAAATGGCCGGAGTACTTCACGGGCGGAGATCCGTATTACAACCCCAACCTGACGCTGACCAAACCGGATTTCTCATTGGGCGCGCCGGAACGTTCCGCGCGGCGGGAGAGTGAAGAATATGAATCAGAATAACGGATTTCTGGTAAAAAATGACAGATTCCTTCTCACGGACGACAGCCGCTACCGGCTCACCGGGTGGCTTGCCCAGGGCGCCTCGGTCACCCTCAGGGCCGGCGGAAGGGAGCTGCCCTTTGCCCTGGAGCAGGTCGCGGACTACATCGACGAGCGCTTCGGAGGCTGCGAGACCAGGATTGAGACGGAGATCCCCGGGGACATGAAGGACGGGGACCGGTTCGAGCTTTTCGCGGAGACGGCGGACGGGGAGCGGCATCTCTGCTTCCGGATCACCGGCCGGGAGCTTCGCGGGAAGAAGAGAGAGATCCACTACTTCGTCGACGACTATCAGATCCTCCGGGAGGACGGACTCGTCCGGATCCAGGGCTGGGCCGCCGCGAAGGAGCCGGTCAGGGTCGACGTGTACGGCATGGACGGGAAACGTCTTCCGGTCACGCCCGAGCGGTACAAGCGGTACGACACCGCCGAGCTCTTCGACGAGTACCCGGTCGATCCGGAGTGCGGCTTCAACATAGAGATCCGGCCCGTGCCGAAGGGCAGGATCTGCGTCCGGCTCCGGACCCGCGGCGACGAGGTGAGGCTCTATTACCCGACGGACGCCGCCGGCGCGCTGATCAGGAAGGCCGGCGTCTACGCCGGAAAGGCGAAGGACGCCTTCCTCTACGGGGGGACGGGGACGGTGGTCTCGAAGACCTGGAACAAGCTGTTCAACCCGGCGATGCACCAGATCCGGTACGGAAAATGGATCAGGCGCCATCTCCCGTCGCCCCGGGAGCTCATCCGCCAGAGAAATGAGACCTTCGACCGGATGCCCCTCGTGAGCATCGTCGTCCCCTGCTACAAGACCCCGGAAAAGTACCTGCGCGAGCTGGTCTCGTCGGTCACGGCGCAGAGCTACGCCAATTGGGAGCTGATACTGTCGGACGGAAGCGGCGCGGATTCCCCCATCGAGGGGCTTCTCCGCGAGCTGGAGGCCTCCGACGGAAGGATCCGGGCCCTCTGCCCCGGAAAGAGCATGAGGATCGCGGAGAACACGAACGCCGCCATTGCCGCCGCCAAAGGGGAATGGATCGCGTTCTGCGACCACGACGACCTCCTGGTCCCCAGCGCCCTCTACGAGTGCGTGAAGGCGATGAACCGCGACCCGGGGGCCGAGATGATCTACACGGACGAGGACAAGATCGGGACGGGCGACAAGCTGTTCCAGCCGAACCTGAAGCCCGATTTTTCCCCGGATTTTCTGCGCTCGGTCAACTATATCTGTCACCTTCTGCTGGTCAGGAGATCCCTGGCGGACCGCGCGGGGCTGCTCCGCCCCGAGTTTGACGGAGCCCAGGATCACGACTTTATCCTGAGGTGCTCCGAGCTGACGGACCGCATCGTCCATGTGCCGAAGATCCTCTATCACTGGCGGTATTTCGAGGGGAGCACCGCGGCGAACCCGGAGAGCAAGCTCTACGCCTTCGAGGCGGGCCGCCGCGCGGTGCAGGCCCACTATGACCGGCTCGGTCTGCCCGCCGAGGCGCACATGGGGGAATATCCGGGGCTCTACAGGACGACCTGGCACTGGGACAGGGAGCCGCTCGTATCGGTGCTGATTCCCAACAAGGACCACCTGGAGGACCTGAAAAAATGCGTCAGCTCCCTCCTTAAGCACAACACCTGGAGCCGTCTCGAGATCATCGTCATCGAGAACAACAGCACGGAGCAGGAGACCTTCGACGGGTACGGGGAGCTGGAGCGGACCTGTCCGGAGCTGCGGGTGATCCGCTACAGCGGCGGCTTCAACTATTCCGCCATCAACAACTTCGGCGTCAGGGAGGCCAAAGGGGAGCTGCTGCTCTTCCTCAACAACGACACCGAGAGCATCAGCGACTGCGTCCGGGAGATGGCGGGGTACGCGATGCGGTCCGACGTCGGGGCCGTCGGCGCCAGGCTGTACTACGGCGACGACACGATCCAGCACGCCGGGGCCATCGTCGGCTGGGGCGGTGTCGCGGGACACGCCTTCGTCAACCAGCCCCGCGGCCTGACGGGCTATCAGCACAGGATCATCTGCCAGCAGAATTACAGCGCGGTCACCGCCGCCTGCATGATGATGCCGCGGAAGGTCTTCGAGGAGGCGGGAGGCTTCACCGAGGAGCTCGCGGTGGCCTTCAACGACATAGACCTGTGCATGAAGGTCAGGCAGAAGGGGTACCTGGTCGTGTACAACCCCTTCGCGGAGCTCTATCACTACGAGTCGAAATCCAGAGGCCTGGAGAACACCCCCGAGAAGCAGAGCCGCTTCAGCAGGGAGATCGGGCTGTTCAAGGAGAGATGGCCGGAGATCCTCCGGGACGGAGATCCCTATTACAACCCGAATCTCTCCATGATCACGCAGGATTTCTCCCTGAAGAGAAACTAAAGGAGGATTTTCACCGGGAACCTTTTCTTCCGGCAATGACGAATCGGAAAAGATGTGGTATGATACTGTCAAGTCCATGACCCGCGGATGGGGGTCACGGACTTGATGTGTTGTTTTCAGATTTGTCTTTGATTGGGGCTGTAAGATGAGAGTATTCGTGACAGGCGTCGGCGGCCAGCTCGGCCACGACGTGATGAATGAGCTTGCGAAACGGGGCATAGAAGGGATTGGCAGCGACATAGCGCCGGAATACAGCGGCCTCCGGGACGGGACCGCCGTGACGGACATGCCCTACGTCAGGATGGATATTACGGACAGGGACGAGGTCAGACGGGTGCTCGGGGAAGCGGACGTCGATTTCTGCGTCCACTGCGCCGCCTGGACGGCGGTGGACCGGGCGGAGGAGATGCCCGAGGCATGCCGCAGGGTCAACGCTCTCGGGACCGAAAACATCGCCGGGGTCTGCGCGGAGAAGGACATCCCCATGATGTATTTCTCGACAGACTACGTGTTTGACGGCAACGGCACGCGGCCCTGGAAGCCGGACGATCCGAGGAATCCCCTCGACGTCTACGGAGAGACGAAGGCGGAGGGCGAGATCGCGGTCGAAAGGCTCCTGAAGAAATATTTTATCCTGAGAATCGCCTGGGTCTTCGGGATCAACGGGAAGAATTTCATCCGCACCATGCTGAATCTGTCAAAGAACCACGATGCCGTGAGGGTCGTCATGGACCAGATCGGCACCCCGACCTATACGTACGACCTTGCCCGGCTGGTGGTGGACATGATCGGCACGGACCGGTACGGCGTCTACCACGTGACGAACGAAGGACCCTACATTTCCTGGTATGATTTCGCCCGCGCGATCTTCCGGGAGGCGGGGATCGAAGGAATCAGCGTCATCCCGGTCACCTCCGCCGAGTACGGAGCCGCCGCGAAGCGGCCCTACAACAGCCGGATGGACCGTTCGCTCATTGCGGAGCGGGGCTTTGCGCCCCTCCCGGAATGGACGGACGCGCTTTCGAGATATATCGCGGTACTGAGGGAAAGAGGAGAGATCTGAAGGAGAGAGGCGAATGCAGTTTCCCATTACCCCGTACAAAGTAAAGAAGGCGTATCTCTACTGGAAGCATTTCGGGACGAAGGAATTCATCAGCCGGCTGATGGACAGGATGGAGCCGGAGGACGTCCCCTACGGACCGTGGCGCGACGAGCACCGGGCCCGCGAGGAGGATCTCAGGGAACAGAGAAATCATCCGATTTCCGGGGCGCCCTGGATCTCCGTGATCGTCCCCGCCTACCGGACCAATGAGCGGTATTTCCAGCAGATGGTGGAGTCTGTCCGGGAGCAGAGCTACGAGAACTGGGAGCTTGTCATCGTGGACGCCGGCGCGGGCGAAGAGAAGGAAAACGGAAAGAAGAAAACCGTCAAAGAGATGACGGAGGCGTTCCGTTCCGAGGACTCCAGGATCTGCCTCGTCGAGCTGGAGGAGAACCTGGGCATCGCCGGAAACACGAACCGCGGCGTAAAAGCCGCCCACGGGGAGTACGTCGCGTTTCTCGACCACGACGACCTCCTGGAGCCGGACGCCCTCTACGAGGCGGCGAAGCGCACGAAGGAAGGCGCGGACCTGATCTACACCGACGAGGACAAGGTGACGTCCGACCGCTCCCGGTACTATCAGCCTCATTTCAAGCCGGAGTTCAACCTGGACCTTCTCCGGTCGAACAACTATATCACTCATTTTCTCGTGGTGAAGAAGTCCCTGGCGGAGAGCGCCGGGCTGTTTGATCCCTCCATGGACGGAGCGCAGGACTACGACTTTATTTTCCGCTGCGCCGAGCAGGCCTCGAAGATCGTCCGGATCCCGAGGGTGCTGTATCACTGGCGGACCCACGAGACTTCCACCGCGGACAACCCCATGAGCAAGACCTACGCCTATGAGGCGGGGAAGCGGGCCATCGAGGGCAATCTCCGGAGGACCGGGACCGAGGGCACGGTGGAGCTGCTGCCGGACTTCGGGTTCTACCGCGTGAGATACCCCGTCAAGGGGGAACCGATGGTCTCCGTGGTCATCCCCAACAAGGACGAGAGCGACGCCCTGAGGAGCTGCCTGGAAGCCCTGCTGGACACCGGCTATCCGAATCTGGAGATCGTGATCGTCGAAAACGGCAGCACCGAGCGGGAGACGTTTGAATTCTACCGGACGATCTCGGCGCTGGACGCGGTCCATCTGGTCCGCTGGAAGAAGGATTTCAACTACTCCGCCGTCAACAATTACGGCGTGAAATACACCCACGGGGACTACATCCTGTTCCTCAACAACGACGTGCGCGGAACCATCTCCAAGGACTGGCTCACCGAGATGCTCGGTGTGTGCATGCGCCCGGACGTGGGGATCGTGGGCGCGAAGCTCTACTATCCGGACAACCGGATTCAGAGCGCCGGGGTGGTCGTCGGCATGGGCGGCATCGCCGGCTCCATGTTCGTCAATCTTCCCAGGGGGAGGAGCGGCTACATGCACAAGGCTTCCCTCATGCAGGATCTCAGCGCCGTGACCGCGGCGTGCATGCTGGTCAGGCGGGAGGCCTACGTCAAGGCAGGTGGCTTCACCGAGGAGCTGCCGGTGGCTTTCAACGACGTGGATTTCTGTCTGAAGGTGGCGAAGTGCGGCTACAGGATCGTCTACGATCCCTTCGCCGAGCTCTACCACGACGAATCGAGAACCCGCGGACCGGAGGATACGCCCGAGAAGGTCCGCCGCTTCCAGAACGAGATAGAATATTTCCGGACCGCGTGGACGGATATCCTGAAGGACGGCGATCCCAACTACAATCCGAACCTGTCGGTCAAGAAATGGAACTATTCGCTCCGGGTGTAGCGGGAGGCGCTGTCCGGCTATGGCTCACAGAACATCGATCGTGATACCGAACTACAACGGCATACAGTATCTGGAGACCTGCCTGCGGGCCCTGGAGGCGCAGACGCGGAAGGCGGACCTGGTGATCGTCGTCGACAACGGCTCCTCGGACGGAAGTGTGGATTTTATCCGGGAGCGGTTTCCCGGGACGGAGCTGATCTGCTTCGGCGAAAATACCGGCTTCTGCGGGGCGGTCAACGCCGGCATCCGGGCTTCCGCCGAGGCGGGGATGGACTACTGTATTCTGCTGAACAACGACACAAAGGCGGAGTCCGGCTTTACCGAAGCCCTGGTGAAGGCGATGGAAGAGGATCCCGCCGTTTTTTCGTGTCAGGCAAAGATGCTCCGCATGGCGGAGCCCTCCCGGATGGACGACGCGGGCGACCTCTACTGCGCCCTCGGATGGGCCTTCGCCAGGGGAAAGGGACAGCCGGAGGAGCGGTTCTGCCGGAGGGAGAACATCTTCTCCTCCTGCGCCGGCGCCGCGATCTACAGGATGGAGATCCTGGACCGCATCGGCATCTTTGACGAGAACCACTTCGCGTATCTGGAGGACACGGACATCGGGTGGAGGGCGAGAATTCACGGATACCGCAACGTCTTCGTCCCCGAGGCCCGGGTGCTGCACGTCGGCAGCGCCACCAGCGGCTCCGTCTACAACCTCTTCAAGGTGAAGAATACGTCGCGGAACAGCATCTACCTCATCTCCAAGAACATGCCCGTGCCGCAGATCCTCCTGAACCTGCCGTTTCTTCTGGCCGGCTTTGCCGTCAAGGCGGTCTTCTTCGCCTGCAGGGGCTTCGGAAGGGAGTACGTCGGCGGCATCCGCCAGGGCTTTGCCCTCAGCGCGCGGGGGAGACGCGAGGGGAGAAGGGTGAAATTCCGCTCCGAAAATCTGCCCCATTACCTGAAAATCCAGGCGGAGCTGTGGGTCAACATCGCGAGAAGACTGCTGAGAAGATAGGTCTGTTCCGCGGGCCTTCGGGTGGGTGAAGCGGATCTCTCCGTGGCCCCGGCCGGCGGATTTCCCGCTTGCCTTGCGTGCGGGGATATAGTATATTTGTTAATATTCAGGGATTCGAAACGCTGACGCTGTGCCGTCGGCTTTTTGAACAGAGCGGAAGTACGGGGATACCGATTTGATTGAAGAAAATCAAAAGTATTTCAGCCGGCTTCTGGCTGTGGGTGACGCCGCGATTATCGCGTTTTCATACTGGCTTGCATGGTATCTGAAGTTCCGCAGCCGGATTCTTCCGGGCAGTTCGGTCGAGACAGTGTCGTTTACATCTTATATGACGGCGCTGTTTTTTATCATACCCAGTCTTCTGGTGATCTACTGGGGATTCAGCCTGTATACCACGAACCGGATGAAGGGCCGGAGATCCGAGATCGGCAATGTGATTCTCGCCAATATGATCGGCTTCTTCCTCTTCATCGTGGTGTTGTTCACGCTGCATCAGGACAACTGGTCGCGAACCATGATCGCGGTGTTCTTCGTCCTGAATACGACGCTGGATCTGATTCTGCGCTTCAGCATCTGGCACGTCATCAGGGATATGCGGCGCCGGGGCCTCAACGTCAGAAACGTCCTCCTCGTCGGCTACAGCCGGGCGGCGGAGGAGTACATCGACCGCGTCAGGATGAACCCGCAGTGGGGCTATAACATCCGCGGCATTCTGGACGACCGGATCGAGGCCGGGACGGAATACAAGGGCATCCGGGTTCTGGGCAGGATCGACAACCTCATGATCATCCTGCCGGAGAATCATCTGGACGAGATCGCGATCACGATGGGCCTGTCGGAGTACTACCGGCTGGAGTCCATTGTGTCTCTGTGCGAAAAATCGGGGGTCCACACCAAGTTCATCCCCGACTACAACAACATCATCCCGACCAAGCCCTACACCGAGGACATCCTGGGACTGCCGGTGATCAACATCCGCTACGTCCCGCTGTCGAATACGTTCCCCGCGATGATCAAGAGACTGATCGACATTGTGGGAAGCCTGTTCTGCATCGTGTTCTTCTCGCCCATCATGCTGATTTTTGCCGTCGCGGTGAAGCTCACGTCCCCGGGCCCTTTGATCTACGCCCAGGAGCGAGTGGGGCTGAGAAACCGGAAGTTCATGATGTACAAGTTCCGCTCCATGGTCGTGCAGGATGAGAACTCCGAGAAGCGGAAGTGGACGACGAGGGACGACCCCCGGGTCACCCGCGTCGGCCGGTTCATGAGAAAAACCAGCATCGACGAGATGCCCCAGTTCTTCAACGTCCTCAAGGGCGAGATGTCGCTGGTGGGGCCGAGGCCGGAGAGGCCGTATTTTGTGGAGAAATTTCAGGAGGAGATTCCCCGCTACATGGTGAAGCACCAGGTCCGCCCGGGCATGACGGGCTGGGCGCAGATCCACGGCTACAGGGGGGACACGTCGATCCGAAAGAGAATCGACTACGACCTCTATTACATCGAAAACTGGACCCTGGGACTGGATTTCAAGATCCTGTTCCTGACGGTATTCAGCGGATTTGTGAACAAAAATGCCTACTGAGCCCGCGGGGCGGCGCTCGGACAGCCGGACGACGGTCCGTGACGGAGGCATCCGGCTGTGTCTCATATAATGGCGGAAGAAGGAAAACGCAATGTCTCATTCAAACGGAAATAACGGAAGACGGGGCAAGAAGAAGACCGGACGGATCGTCTTCCTCGTTGAAGTTATTCTGCTTATCGCGCTTGCGGCGGGCATCTTTGTATTTGCGAGAATCAGCGACAGTCTTCGCAGCATCGGCTCCGGGACGGGAAACCCCGGAAACGCGGTGACCGGCCAGGCCGTATCTGCGGGAGACGGGGGCGCGGTGGTTTCCGCCGGAGGAGACGCGGTGACCGCGGGGACGGACGGAACCGGGACCCTCACCGGAAACGGCGGGTCCATCGGCGAGGGAGCCGTAAACCTGCAGGGCAGGACCCAGGTGACGCCGGACCCGAACTTTGACGCCGACGCCGCGGAGGAAAACCTCGGGGTATCTCAGAACCAGAAGCTGAAGGGCTACACCAATATCGCCCTGATCGGCATCGATTCCAGAAATTCCGAGCAGATCGATTACGCCAACAGCGACACCATGATCGTCGCCAGCATCAACAACGGGACCGGCATGGTCCGTATGATCTCCCTCTACCGCGACACGCTCCTCAACATCGGAACGAAGAGCGGCGCGGAGGAGTCCGCCGGAGGGAACGGCGCGGCGTCCGTCGAGGAGACCGCGGCGGCAGGCGCGGAGGCCGAGGAAGCCGGCGCGGAGTCCGAAGTGCGGTACGCCAGCAACGATGAGTTCGACGAGGCGGCCCTCTCCGAGGAATCCAACGACTTCTCCGGAAGCCCGGAGCCGGACGGCCATTACAACAAGGCCAACGCGGCCTACGCCAACGGAAGCGCGAAGCAGCTTCTGACCATGCTGAACCGGAATCTTGATCTCAACATTCACGACTACATCGTCGTGGATTTCAACGGAGTGGCCAAGCTGGTGGACGACATCGACGGCATCGACGTCTGGATGACCGAGCAGGAGGTCATTCACATGAACAACTACTGCGTCGAGACGTCCCAGGTCACCGGCCTCGCCTATGAGCCGGTGGAGCCTCAGAAGGACGCCCAGTACTATCACCTGAACGGCGTTCAGGCTGTCTCCTACGCCAGGATCCGCTACACCACCGGCAGCGACATGAAGAGGACCCAGCGGCAGAGGGTCGTCATCGAGAAGGTCGTCAGCAAGGCGAAGAGCAAGGGGATTCAGACGGTGCAGGCGATGATCAGGGACGTGTTCCCGCTCTGCAGGACATCCCTCTCCTCCACGGAGATCATACGGCTCGCGTCCCAGATGTTCAGCTATGAGATCGAGAAGACGTCGGGCTTCCCGTTTGAGCACCTTGAGAAAAACGTCACCTGCGGATCGAGGACCCTCGACGCGGTCGTCCCCGTGACGCTGGCGGAGAACGTGTCCGAGCTCCACGAATTCCTCTTTGACGAGGAAAACTACGAGGTCAGCGCCACCGTCGCGGAGTACAGCGCCGATATCGAGCGCCTGTCGAACCTGACGGAGAAGAGCCGCGAGAGCGCCATCGAGAACAGCGTCATCGGGATGTCGGGCGGAGAAGCGGACATCGTGACGTGACGCGTGAGAGGGGCCAGAGGGGACCGCTCCGATCCTTGAAAAAGACATACAGAGTACCATCGGATATGATACATATTTGATGGTACTATTTTTATCCCGTCGGGGAAGAGCCGTCCGGGGGCGCGCGGGCGCGGTCCGGGTTCTTTTCCGGCAGCCGCACACGAAGCGGCGCTGAAGGTTTTGCGGGGAGAAATTATGGGGACAAAATCGGTGGATGTCATCATACCCACCTTTCGGCCGGACAGCTCCTTCCGGTCTCTTCTGGAGCAGCTGGACAGACAGAGCGTCAGGCCCGATCATATCCTGATTATCAATACGGGAGAAGAGAACTGGAACGAGGAGCTGGCGGCCGGCATTCCGAATGCCGAGGTATTTCACATCACGAAAAAGGAGTTTGATCACGCGGCGACAAGAAATATGGGCGCCGGTTTTTCGAATGCGGATTACCTGATCTTCATGACCCAGGACGCGGTTCCCGCGGATCACCTGCTCGTCGAGAAGCTGCTGCAGTCCTTCGACGATCCTCTGGTCAGGGTTTCCTACGCCCGGCAGCTCCCGAAGCCGGATTCCAGGATCGCGGAGGCCTTCGTCCGCATCTACAACTATCCCGACGAGAGCAGGATCCAGAAAATCGAAGATACCGCGGAGCGCGGCGTCAAGGCCTTTTTCTGTTCGGACGTGTGCGCCTGCTACGAGAGAGGCCTTTTTACGGAGATGCACGGCTTCAGCGCGCCCGCTATTTTCAACGAGGACATGGTCTACGCCGGGAGAATCATGAATCTCGGCTACTGTGTGCGCTACGCGGCGGACGCGGTCGTCATTCATTCCCACAACTACACGGCATCCCAGCAGTTCCGCAGGAATTTCGACAACGGCGTCTCCCAGGCGATGCACCCCGAGATCTTCGGGAGGGTCAGATCCGAGGGAGAGGGCGTCCGGATGGTGAAGTTCGTCGCCGGAAAACTGAAGGATTCCGGAAGGCTCTATCTGCTCCCCGGCTTCTGCGTCCAGTGCGCCGCCCGGCTCCTGGGCTTCCGGATGGGAAAGGCCTTCCGCCGTCTGCCGCGCTGGCTCGTGCGGGCGTGCTCCTCCAACAGGGAATTCTGGAGAAACGGCATTCCGGCGGACAGAGAATTCTGATTCACGTTTTGATCACAAATATCATATAAGCTGATGTCCGTCAGAAGGGGATCAGCCGGGCGCCGCGGGGAGACGCCGCGCCGGAAAGGAATTGGCTCATATGGAAGAGAACAGGGACCGGAACGGAATGCCCGGAGAGGAAACGTCCGGGAGACAGAGCGGACCGGGATACGGAGAACCGGGTTACGGCGAGCACTTCGATTTCGGACATGAGGAAAGCAGAAAGAATGCGGAATTCCGCCAGAGACGCAGGAGCCGCGCGTCCGGAGAGGACCGGGAGGGAGGCGGATATTTCAGCCGGTACGACGCCTACCGGTTCAGGATCCCGGAGCCCGGGGATCCGGGGACGTCCGACGGCGGGAATTCCGATCCCGGCGCCCCTGCGACCGGGTCAGCCCCGGGGAACAGCGGGGGTCCGGACATCGCCCGGGGAACCGGCGCCGGCCCGAATCCGGGCGGAGAAAGGGACATTTTCCCGGACGACCCGGAGAGAAGACGGAACAACGTGATCTTCGGCGTGGCCATCGCGGCGATGACGGTGATTCTCGCGGTGATTCTGGTGTCCGCGGCCGCGCAGCTCATCAGACCGAAGAACCCGGACAGGAAGACCGCGAGCGCTCCGGAGACCGCCGCCGTCAGCATGGCGGAGGAGGCCGCGGAGGAAGAAGCGAAGGAAGCGGAAGAGACCGAAGAACCGGAAAAGACGGGGGAAGCGGAAGAGACCGAAGAGCCGGAAAAGACGGTGGAAGCGGCAAAGACGGGAGAGACGGGAGAGACCGCCCCTGCGGGCAGCTCTGCCGCCGGTTCAGAGGCCGAAGAGGCTGCGGAGGAGAAACCTGCCGGGGAAGAGAAAACGGCAGGCGAAGAGGAGAACGCCGGGGAAGAGGCGCCGAAAGAAGCGGCGGCCCTTCCGGCGGCTGAGGCGGAGACGGCCGGGGCGCAGGAAAGCCCGGAGAATTCCGTGTACAGCGTGCAGGAGGTCGTCAGAAGGGCGATGCCCGCGATGGTCTCCATCACCAATATGACGGTGCAGGAATACCGCTCCTACAACGGACTGATGAACAGCAGGGATGCCGTCTCGTCCGGCAGCGGCATCATCATCGGGATTACGGACGAGGCGGTCCAGATCGCCACCAATTATCACGTCATCGCCGACGCGGACGATATCACCGCCGCCTTCGCGGACGACAGCACGGCGCCGGGCACCGTGAAGGGCGTGGACGCGGACAGCGATCTCGCCGTGATCGAGGTGGCCGCCGCGGATATTTCCTGTGAGACCAGGGACGCCATACAGGTCATTACGATCGGCGACTCCGACGCCCTCGAGGTGGGAGAGCCCGTGATCGCCATCGGAAACGCTCTCGGCTACGGTCAGTCCGTCTCCAGCGGCATCGTCAGCGCCGTCAACCGGGTCCTGAAGGACTCGGACGGCACCGTCAGGGAGATGATCCAGACGGACGCCTCGATCAATCCGGGCAATTCGGGCGGCGCCCTCCTGAACATGCAGGGCGAGCTCGTCGGAATCAATGAGATCAAGTACGTCGACACCACCGTGGAGGGCGTCGGATACGCGATACCGGCCGCCGACGCGGTTCCGATTCTGGAGAAGCTCCGGAATTCCGAGGAGAAGGAACCGGCCGCCGAAGGGAAGGAAGCGTACCTCGGCGTCACGATCGCGACGGTCCCGGCGGCGTATGTCAAGAACCTGGGCTATCCCGCCGGCGCCTGCGTCATCGATCTCACGGAGGGCGGCCCGGCGGCCGGCGCCGGGGTCATGATCAACGATATCATCACCTCCGTCGAGGGTGCGGCGGTCACCTCCCAGGAGGATCTTCTGGAGGAGCTCTCCTACTATGAGGCCGGAGAGGAGATCAGCGTCACCCTCAGCCGGCCGGATATCGAGCAGGGCACCTTCAGCAAGGTCAGCGTCACCATCACCCTGGGAAGCCGCGCGGACGCCGTAGAAAACGGCCTGATGAACGAGGACGGCAGCCCGGTTGAGCCGGAAGGAGAAGAACCCGGCGAAGGAGGACCCGCGGAAGGAGCGCCGGACGCAGACGGGCCCGGCGGAGAAGCGCCGGCAACGGACGAACCCGGCGGAGACGGGGAGAAGGACGGTGAAGCCGCCCCCGGAACCCTTGAGGGAGACGGGGACGAAGCGGAGAAAGCGCCGGATGCCGCGGAGGAGCCCCGGAAGGAAGACGGCGGATCAGAGTATGATTTCGGCGCGATCTTCGGCAAAGACAACAGAGAATTCAATTTCGGGGACCTTTTCCGCTGATCCGGCCCCACGCCGGCGGCGGGGTCTCCGGAAAAGCGCGAGGAGACAGTACAGACATTGATGGACGACCGGAATGATCAGGACAGCAGGCAGCTGTCGGAAAACGCATCGGAAGAGCGGGAGGAGCGTTTCTGCGCGATGTGCGGGCGCTCCGAGAAGGAGGCCGGCCGGCTGACGGAATTTCCCGACGGGATCCGCGTGTGCGGAAGCTGTCTGCAGAAAAGCGTGGACGAAGTCAGGAACCGGACGGATTTCAAGCAGATCCTGGGGAAGATTCCGAACGTCTCGTTCCTCAATCTGGGAGATATTTTTTCCGGACTGACCGGGCAGCCCTCCGCCGAACCGGAGGAGGCCGCGCAGGAGACGACAGCGCCGGAGATGAGCAGCGTGCCCGCCCCTCACAGGATCAAGGAGGGGCTGGACCGCTATGTGGTCGGGCAGGAGCATGCCAAGAAGGTGCTCTCCGTCGCCGTGTACAACCACTACAAGAGAATCATCGAGGAGGACCGCATCGCGGGGCATCGGAAGAAGCAGGAAAAGGTCAGGATTCCGGATCCCTCCGAGAAGGAGCCGGTGGAAATCGCGAAGTCAAACATCCTGCTGATCGGTCCGACCGGCTGCGGGAAGACGTACCTTGTGCAGACGCTGGCAAAGATGCTGGACGTCCCGCTGGCCATTACCGACGCCACCTCCCTCACCGAGGCCGGGTACATCGGCGACGACATCGAGAGCGTCGTGTCGAAGCTTCTGGCCGCCGCGGGCAACAAGGTCTCAAGGGCGGAGCGGGGCATCATTTTCGTGGACGAGATCGACAAGATCGCCAAGAAGAAGAATACCAGCCAGAGGGACGTGAGCGGCGAGGCGGTGCAGCAGGGGATGCTGAAGCTTCTGGAGGGCGCCGAGATCGAGGTGCCGGTGGGCGCTTCGAGCAAGAACGCCATGGTGCCCATGAAGAAGATCAGCACCAAGAATATCCTTTTCATCGTCGGAGGCGCGTTCCCCGGACTCGAGGATATCATCAAGGAGAGGCTGAACCGGCGCAGCTCGATCGGCTTCCAGGCGGATCTGCGCGACAAGTACGACGACGACCGTAATCTGATGCTTCGGGTTATCAACGAGGATCTCAGAAAATTCGGCATGATTCCCGAGTTTCTCGGGAGGCTTCCGGTCATCTGCCCGCTGGAGGCGCTGACGGAGGATATGATGGTCAGGATCCTCCACGAGCCGAAAAACGCGATCCTGAGACAGTACGAAGCGCTTCTCGCCATGGACGAGGTCAAACTGACCTTTGAGGAGGACGCTCTCCGGGAGATCGCCGCAAGAGCGGTAAAAGAGGAGACCGGGGCGAGAGCCCTCCGCTCCATCCTGGAGGAATTCATGCTGGACATCATGTACGAAATTCCCAAGGACAGCAGCATCGGCGAAGTTGTAATAACAAAAGATTATGTCAACCATAAGGGAGCGCCCCGAATACTGATGAGGGGTCAGTGTCTCTGAGAAAGGAGCGAAGGGGATGTCAGGAGGAAACTTTTTCAGCGAAATCGGCAAGTCGATTGCCAAGGCGACCAGAAAGGCCGCCGACTCCACCGGGTCCGCCGTCAATACCGCGCGTATGAAGGCTCAGATCAGCGGAGAAAACAAGGAGATCGAAAAACTGTACCAGCGCCTCGGCGAATCGGTCTTCCGCAGGGCGGGAGAGGATCCGGCCGGGTTCTCCGATGAGGACCTCGCCGTATTTGAGGAGATCCGGGCGCATCTCGGCGCGGTAGCCGCCCTTGAGGGACAGCTTGCCGCCGCGAAGGGTATGAAGATCTGTCCTTCCTGCCGCGAGCTGGTCGAAACGGGAGCGGCTTTCTGCCCGATGTGCGGCGCCGCGTTCCCCCAGGAGACCATCACGCATGAGCCGGAGGAGGCGCCTGCAGCGGAGAGCGGCACCTTCGGGGAGGAATCCGCGGACGACATTCCGCAGGAGGGCGGCCCGGAAGCGGCGGAGGAACCGGAGAACCGGATCTTCAGGAGCGGAGCGGCCGCGGAGAGCGCGGATCCGGAAGCGGAGGACGACATTCTTGACGCGGAATTCCAGCAGGTGGAGGACGAAGAGGCGATCCCCGCTGATGACAGCGCGCTGAACGCCGAGTACGAGGAGATTTCCCCGGAGGCAGCCCCTGAGGAGGCGGCGGAGCCGCAGGCCGCGGAGGCAGAGCCGGAAGCGGAAGAGCCCGCGGAGGCGCCGCAGGCCATCGAGACAGAGCCGGCAGCGGAAGAGCCCGCCGAGACGCCCGCGGCCCCGGACGCCGGAGAGCAGATCACGATCGAATAACAGAAGAGAGCAAGATAAAAGGTCCCTGTTTTTCGGGGACCTTTTCACATAGAAAAAAGGAAGTCTGCCATTGATGCAAACTTCCTTTTCCTCTGCAGGAGAAGGGACTTGAACCCTCACTGCCTTGCGACAACAGGCACCTGAAGCCTGCGCGTCTGCCGATTCCGCCACTCCTGCGAACCGCTGACTGATCCGTCAACGAAACATAGTTTACACTTTTTCGTCCCGTTCGTCAACCTATTATTTTTTTCCCGGAACCTGTTATTTCGTTCTGCCGGAGAAGACGGTTGTTTTCGGACGGAAAAGGGGGCCGGAAAAAACGCCGGGACCGGTTCCGCCCCATAAAATGTCAAACCCCATGAAAATCTGTCAGCCTCCTGATGGGTTGAAAAGCCGCAAAAATAGAGATATAATGCTTTAGGCCTGCGCTCAGGTACAGCAGCGCTCCGGCTGAAAGCGTACCGCATCCACCGAGATTGAAAGAAAGGGCAAACTGATTGAAAGCATTTCTTATTCTGGAAGACGGCAGCGTGTTTACCGGTACATCCATCGGGTCCGCCGGGACCTGTGTGAGCGAGATCGTCTTCAACACCTCCATGACCGGATATCTCGAAGTTCTCACCGATCCCTCCTATGCCGGGCAGGCGGTCACGATGACGTGGCCTCTGATCGGCAATTACGGCGTTTCCCTGGAGGACATGCAGTCCGGGGGCCCCTGGGCCGACGGCTTTATCGTTCGCGAGCTTTCGAGACTTCCCAGCAACTTCCGTTCGGAAGAAACCATTCAGCAGTTCCTGGAAGAACATCATATTCCCGGCATCGCCGGCATAGATACCCGCGCCCTGACGAGGCTTCTCCGCGAAAAGGGCACGATGAACGGGATGATCACCACCGAGGAGAGGGATCCTTCCTCGGTTCTCGCAGAGATCCGGGCCTACAGGACCGGCCGGGTGGTGGACCGCGTCACGTCGAAGGAAATCCGCCGGATTCCCGGCAGGGGGCCGAGGGTCGCGCTCTATGATTTCGGCGCCAAGAAGGATATCGCCGATAACCTCGTGAAGAGGGGCTGCGCCGTGACGATCTATCCCTCCCGGACGACGGCGGAGGAAATTCTCGCGTCGGAGCCGGACGGCATCATGCTCACCAACGGGCCGGGAGATCCCAAGGACAACCCCGAGCTGATACAGGAGATCCGGAAGCTCTATGAATCGGAGGTTCCCATTTTCGCGATCTGTCTCGGCCATCAGCTGATGGCCCTGGCGACAGGCGCCGACACCTACAAGCTGAAGTACGGCCACAGGGGAGGCAACCACCCGGTGCGGGATCTGACCGACGGGGGGAGGGTTCTCATCACGTCCCAGAACCACGGCTACGCCGTCGACGTGAAGACGGTGGATCCGGCCGTCGCCCGCCCCGCCTTCGAGAACGTCAACGACGGCACCAACGAGGGTCTCGTCTATAACGGCCGGGACATCTTCACGGTCCAGTTCCATCCGGAGGCCTGTCCGGGACCGCAGGACGCGAATTACCTGTTCGACCGGTTCATGAAAATGATGAAAAGGAGACCGTGACATGCCGAGAAATGAGAATATCAGGAAGGTTCTTGTGATCGGCTCCGGCCCGATCATCATCGGCCAGGCGGCCGAGTTTGACTACGCGGGTACTCAGGCGTGCCGCGCGCTGAGGGAGGAGGGGATCGAGGTCGTCCTCCTGAACAGCAACCCCGCCACCATCATGACGGACAAGGACATCGCCGACGAGGTCTACATCGAGCCGCTCACGACAGCCGTCGTCCGCCGCATCATCGAAAAAGAGAAGCCGGACTCCATTCTGCCGACGCTCGGCGGACAGGCCGGCCTCAATCTGGCGATGGAGCTCTCCGACGAAGGCTTCTTTGAAGCCCATCCCGAGGTCAGGCTGATCGGGACCACCGCCCTCACGATCAGGAAGGCGGAGGACCGTCAGTCCTTCAAGGACACGATGGAGAAGATCGGCGAGCCGATCGCGGCCAGCCTGGTCGTCCATTCCGTGGAGGAGGGCGCCGTGTTCGCCTCGAAGATCGGCTACCCGGTGGTGCTGAGGCCTGCCTATACGCTGGGCGGATCCGGCGGAGGCATCGCCCACAACGAGTCCGAGCTCAGGGAGATTCTCGCGAACGGACTGCGTCTCTCCCGGGTCAGCGAGGTCCTCGTGGAGCGCTGCATCGCCGGCTGGAAGGAAATCGAGTACGAGGTCATGCGGGACGCCAGAGGCAACCGCATCACCGTCTGCAATATGGAAAATGTGGATCCGGTCGGCGTCCATACCGGGGATTCCGTGGTCGTGGCGCCGTCCCAGACCCTGGGCGACAGGGAGTACCAGATGCTCCGGACCTCCGCCCTCAACATCATCGAGGAGCTGAGGATCACGGGGGGCTGCAACGTGCAGTTCGCCCTCGATCCGGTGTCGTTTGAGTACTGCGTCATCGAGGTCAATCCCCGCGTGAGCCGGAGCTCGGCCCTCGCGTCCAAGGCGACCGGCTATCCGATCGCCAGGGTCTCCGCTAAAATCGCGCTGGGCTATACCCTGGATGAGATTCCCAACGCCATCACGAAGAAGACGTACGCGTCCTTTGAGCCGATGCTGGACTACTGCGTCGTCAAGATCCCGCGTCTTCCCTTCGACAAATTCCTCACGGCCCGCCACACGCTGACGACCCAGATGAAGGCGACCGGAGAGGTCATGGCGATCTGCACGAATTTCGAGGGAGCGCTGATGAAGGCGATCCGCTCCCTGGAGCAGCACGTCGACTCCCTGCTCTCCTATGACTACAGCCAGCTTTCGGACAGCGAGTTTGAGGACGAACTGAGAATCGTGGACGACAGACGTCTCTGGAAGATCGCGGAGGCCGTCCGGCGCCAGATGACCTACGACGAGATCCACCGGATTACGGGGATCGATCTCTGGTTCATCGACAAGATCGCGATCCTGGTCGGCATGGAGTACTCCCTCAGGACGAGGAAACTCACGCCCGCGCTTCTCGCCAACGCGAAGCGCCTGGAGTTCCCGGACACCCTGATCGCCTCCCTGACCGGAAAGACGGCCGGCGAGGTGAAGGCCCTGCGGGAGGAGAACGGCATCACCGCCTCCTTCAAGATGGTCGATACCTGCGCCGCGGAATTCGCGGCGGCGACGCCCTACTATTATTCCGTCTATGACGGGGAGAACGAGTCGGTCCCTTCCCATGACAGAAAGAAGGTCCTGGTCCTCGGCTCGGGACCGATCCGGATCGGCCAGGGAATCGAGTTCGATTTCTGCTCCGTCCACTGCACCTGGGCCTTCTCGAAGGCCGGGTGGGAGACCGTGATCGTCAACAACAATCCGGAGACGGTCAGTACCGACTTCGACATCGCCGACCGGCTCTACTTCGAGCCGCTGACGCCCGAGGACGTGGAGAACGTCGTCCGGACCGAGAAGCCCGACGGGGCGGTGGTCCAGTTCGGCGGGCAGACGGCCATCGGTCTCACGGAGGCCCTGATGAAGATGGGGGTCCCGATCCTGGGGACCTCGGCGGACGACGTGGACGCGGCCGAGGACCGGGAGAGATTCGACGAGATCCTCGCCTCCTGCGGGATCTCGAGGCCGAAGGGCGAGACCGTCTTCACCGCGGAGGAGGCCCGGGCCGCGGCGGGCAGGCTGGGGTATCCGGTGCTCGTGCGGCCGTCCTACGTCCTCGGCGGACAGGGGATGCGGATCGCCATCAGCGACGCCGACATCGACGAGTACATCGGGGTGATCAACCGGATCGCCCAGGATCATCCCATCCTTGTGGACAAATACGTGCCGGGCAAGGAGATCGAGGTGGACGCGGTCTGCGACGGGACGGACATCCTGATCCCGGGCATCATGGAGCATGTGGAGCGGGCAGGCATCCACTCCGGCGATTCGATCTCGGTCTATCCCGCCAGGACGGTATCGGAGACGGCCGTGAACCGGATCGTCGACTACACGGGCAGGCTCGCGGCGGCGCTGCATGTCCGGGGGATGATCAACATTCAGTTCATCGCCTCCGGAGACGACGTGTACTGCATCGAGGTGAATCCCAGATCCTCGAGGACCGTGCCCTATATCAGCAAGGTGACGGGGATTCCGATCGTCCCGCTGGCGGCCCGGGTGATTCTCGGGGAGACGATCCGCGGGATGGGGTACGAGCCGGGACTCCAGAAGGAGGCGAGGTATACCGCGGTGAAGATGCCGGTGTTCTCGTTTGAGAAGATCCGCGGCGCGGACATCTCCCTCGGACCGGAGATGAAGTCCACGGGCGAGGCGCTCGGCGTCGCGGAGACGACGGGGGCGGCGCTCTACAAGGCGTTCCTCGGGGCGGGAATCAACCTTCCGAAGTACCGCAACATGATCATCACCGTAAGGGACGAGGACAAGGAAGCCATCGTCCCGATCGCGGCCAGGTTTGAGAAGCTCGGCTACAGGATCTATTCCACCTTCGGGACGGCCGCCTATCTCAACGGCAGGGGCGTGAAGGCCGTGCGCACCAACAAGCTGGAGCAGCCCCACCCGAACCTGCTCGATCTCATTCTGGGACACCGGATCGATCTGATCATCGACCTGCCGCCTCAGGGCATCGAGCATCAGCGGGACGGATTTCTCATCAGAAGATACGCGATCGAGACCGGCGTCACGGTCTTTACCGCGATCGATACCGCCGAGGCCCTTGTGACCTCCCTTGAGCAGGCGGAGACGGAACCGGTAACCGATATTGTGAATATTGCGGAGATCTGATTATGAGTGTAATAGTGGCGGTTCTCGTACTCGGAATCGTGGAGGGGATCACGGAGTGGCTCCCGGTCAGCTCGACCGGTCACATGCTCCTCCTCTACGAGCTCTTCCACATCAGCGAACAGGATCCCTTCTGGTCGATGTTCCTTGTGGTCATCCAGCTGGGGGCGATCCTCGCCGTGATCGTGATATACTTCCGGAGGCTGTGGCCCTTCCGGAGGCCGGACATGGAGCTGGGAGGCGCGGCCCGCGTCCTGAGCGTATTCGACAGGGAGAAGGTCCTGATGTGGGTCAAAATCGTCGTCTCCTGTCTGCCGGCCGCGGTGATCGGACTGACCATCGACGACTGGATCGAGGCCCATCTCTACAACTACGTCACGGTGGCAATCATGCTGATCGTGTACGGCGTACTCTTCCTTCTCGTCGAAAAGTACAACAAGGGGCGGAAGGCCTCCGTCAGGAAGATCGGGGATATCGGTTTCCTGCTGGCCCTGCTGATCGGCGTCTTCCAGGCGCTGGCGATCATTCCCGGGACGTCGCGCTCCGGCGCCACCATCCTGGGCGGAATCCTGCTGGGCATGTCGAGAAAGTGCGCTTCCGAGTACACCTTCTTCCTTGCCGTTCCGACGATGCTGGGGGCCAGCCTTCTCAAGCTCGTCAAATTCGGCGGCGCCTTCACGGGACCCCAGATCGGCTATCTGATCCTGGGCATGGCCGTCGCGTTCGTGGTCTCCCTGGCGGCGATCCGGTTCCTCATCGGATACATCCGGAAACATGATTTCACGATTTTCGGAAAATACAGGATCGTGCTGGGCGTCGT
Source organism: Lachnospiraceae bacterium (assembly GCA_045114695.1). Classification (GTDB taxonomy): domain Bacteria; phylum Bacillota; class Clostridia; order Lachnospirales; family Lachnospiraceae; genus Chordicoccus. Next base: position 141,933 of record JBGUKX010000029.1, read on the forward strand.
TGTGCTTGTTGTGTTTTCCGTGCTTAATGCGGTGAGATAAACGGAGGAATGAGATGGAAAAGAGAAAGACGGTCGTGATCGCCCTCGGGCACAGGGCGCTGGGCAGCACGCTCCCCGAACAGAAAAACGCAACCAAGGAGGCGGCGAAGGCGGTGGCGGATATCGCCGAGACCGGCGCCAACGTCGTCATCACGCACAGCAATTCGCCCCAGATCGGGATGATCCATATGGCGATGAGCGAGTTCGCCCAGGAGCATCCGGAGTACACGGCCTGCCCGATGTCGGTCTGCTCCGCCATGAGCCAGGGATACATCGGCTATGACCTCCAGAACGCGATCCGCGCCGAGCTGATCACGAGGGGCATCTACAGGCCGGTCTCCACGGTTCTCACCCAGGTGCTGGTCGATCCCTATGACGAGGCCTTCTACGAGCCGTCCAAGATCATCGGCCGGGTCCTCACCAGGGAGGAGGCGGACGCAGAGGAGAAGAAGGGCAATTTCGTCACGGCCTGCGAGGGCGGCTTCCGGAGGATCGTGGCCTCACCCAGGCCGAAGGAGATCATCGAGCTGGACACGGTGAAGGCGCTTCTTCGGGACAACCAGATCGTGATCTGCTGCGGCGGAGGCGGAATCCCCGTGATGGAGCAGGGCGTGGACCTGCGCGGCGCCTCGGCCGTCATCGAGAAGGACCTGATCGCCGGTCTTCTGGCGGTGGAGCTGTCGGCCGACGTGCTGATGATTCTCACCTCGGTGGATCAGGTGGCCCTGGGCTTCCGCTCCGACAACGAGAAGATGATCGGCAGGATCGACGCCCGCCAGGCGAGGAGCTACATGGAGGAGGACCAGTTTGAGAGAGGGTCCATGAGGCCGAAATTCGAGGCGGCGATTGAATTCGTCGAATTCGGAGGAGGAAGAAGAGCGCTGATCACTTCGATCCCGCGCGCCAGGGCGGCCTACTTCGGCAAGGCCGGCACGGAGATCGTGGCGGAGATCTGAGCCCGGTTCACGGGTATACCCTGAAGCGGAGCGCGAATGACCGCTCTGCCCGGGAATAAAATGAAAGAAGAGGCCTTTCGGCCTCTTCTTTCATTCATTCATGAGGGGGGGAGATAGTTATCCGAAATCAACTATCTGACTGTCATTCTAAGGGGAAAATGTGGAGGGGCTGTGTTGATGAAAGAAACAAAAGATAAAAAATCTAAAAAAACTATTAAAAGAGTCGGCATGCCTTCTGTCCCGTCCCGGACAGAAGTTTGACTTGAAGTGCCGTTAGGTATACAATAATAACTTAAATGTTCAGCTGTCCCCACCGGCGGAAATAACCGTGTAAGTGAGGGCCGCGGCGGGGCATCCCCGCGCGGAGGGCTGCAGGGAGAAGGAGGCTTTCACACATATGCTTCTGAGTAAATTGCTGGAACGTCTGGCGTGCCGCGTGACCGGTTCAGACACGGAGATCACCGATATTGTTTACGATTCCAGAAAGGCCGGCCCCGGGGCGCTCTTCGTCTGTATCTCCGGCGCCAATTTCGACGGACATTCCTTCCTGCCGGAAGTCTTTGAGAAGGGCGTGTCCGCGGTCATGACAGCCAGGGGCGGAATGCCCTCCGGGACCGTGGTGCCGGAGGGGACGGCCGTGGTCGAGACGGACGACACGAGGGCCGGTCTCGCCGCCGTGTCCGCCGCCTTCTTCGGATATCCGTCGGAACAGATTCCCGTGATAGGCATCACCGGAACCAAGGGAAAGACGACGTCGACCTACATGATCCGCTCGATTCTGGAGCACGCCGGCTACCGCGTGGGCCTGATCGGGACCATCGAGGCGATCGTCGGAGACCGCCATATTCCGGCCGCCAACACGACCCCGGAATCCTATGTGATCCAGAAATATCTCCGGGAGATGATCGACTGCGGCATGAACTGCGCCGTGATGGAGGTCTCCTCCCAGGCCCTGATGATGCACCGGACGGACGGGATCGAATTTGAGACAGGCGTGTTCACCAATCTTTCGCCGGATCACATCGGGCCCAACGAGCATTCCTCCTTCGAGGAGTATCTGAGATGCAAGGGGCTTCTGTTCCGCCAGTGCAGGGTCGGCATCGTCAACGCCGACGACCCCCACACGGAGGAGGTCATCAAGGGACATACCTGCAGGATCGAGACCTTCTCTATCAGAAAAGAGGGCACGGATTACCGGGCGGAGAACATCGAGCACGTGCAGAGGCCCGGCTATCTCGGGATGAAGTTCACCCTCACCGGCAGGAAGCGGTTTGAGGTGGAGCTGGACGTGCCGGGGATCTTCTCCGTGTATAACGCGCTGACGGCCGCCGCCGTGTGCGAGCATTTCCGGATCCGTGACGAGGACGTGCGCGCCGCGCTCAAGGCGGCCAGGGTGAAGGGGAGAATTGAGCCGGTAAAGGTCTCGGACGAGTTCACCCTGATGATCGACTACGCCCACAACGCGATGGCCCTCGAGAGCCTTCTTTCGACGCTCCGCGACTATCACCCGGAGCGGATCGTATGTGTCTTCGGCTGCGGCGGAAACCGCGCGAAATCCAGACGCTACGAGATGGGCGAGGTCTCCGGGAGGCTTGCGGATTTCACGATTATCACCTCCGACAACCCGAGATTCGAGGAGCCCTCGGCGATCATCGACGATATCATCTCCGGGATGAAGAAGACGGACGGGAAGTACATCTCGATTCCCGACAGAAAAGAGGCGATCGCCTACGCCATCCGGAACGGAAGGAAGGGCGACGTGATCGTCCTCGCGGGCAAGGGGCACGAAGATTATCAGGAGATCAGGGGCGTGAAGCATCCGATGGACGAGCGCGTCCTCATAAAGGAAATTCTGGATGAAGAAGCTTTATGCTGACGTGATCGTCGACATCGCGCATGAGAAGCTGGACAGGCCCTTCACCTACCGCGTCCCGGAATCCATGCGCCCGGAGATAGAGCCGGGCAGCGCCGTCAGGGTTCCCTTCGGGGGCGGCGGCCGGGTCATAGGGGGCTACGTCGTCGCCTGCAGGGATTCCTGCGGGCTCGAGGATTCCAGAATCCGGGACATCGCGGAGGTGACGGCCGGCGGCGAGACCTCCGAGGCGCGGATGGTCGCCCTCGCCGCTTGGATGAGCCGCAATTACGGCTCGACGATGATTCAGGCGCTGAAGACGGTCGTTCCCGTGAGAAAAAGGGTCTCCGCAGTGACGACGATGACGGTCAGCGCCACGCCCCGCTCGGAGGAATATCTGGCGCTTTGCCGGAAGAAACAGTGGAAAGCGCGGCAGAGAGCCCTGGAGGCTCTGACGTCCGCCGGCAGCCTGACGGCGGACGAGCTGAAGCAGGAAGCGGGCGTGACGATAGCCCAGATCCGGGAGCTGGAAAAGGCGGGCGCGGCGGAAATCAGCAGCGCGTCGGAGCTCCGGCGCCTCGTGAAGGACGCCAGGGTGTTTCCCGCGGACGTCCTGACCGGGGAGCAGTCGCGCGCCGCCGGGAAAATCCGGGAGGAGTGGCGGACCTCGAACAGGCCCGTCCTGCTCGAAGGAGTCACGGGAAGCGGCAAGACCCTGGTCTATCTCGAGCTGGTGGCGGACGTCCTCAGGGAGGGCCGGCAGGCGATCGTGCTGATCCCGGAGATCGCGCTTACGCGTCAGACCGTGATCCGGTTTGTCCGACGGTTCGGGGAGAAGGTATCCTTCCTTCATTCGAGACTGACCGGAGGAGAGCGCCACGACCAGATGAAAGCCGCGAAAAACGGGGAGATCTCCGTGATGGTCGGACCAAGATCCGCCCTGTTTACCCCGTTCCCGGAGCTGGGCCTCATCATCATCGATGAGGAACACGAGGAGACCTATCACTCGGAAAACGTCCCCCGCTACCATGCGAGGGAGACGGCGGTGCGGAGGGCGGAGATGGAAGGCGCCCACGTCCTTCTGGGCTCCGCGACGCCGTCCCTGATCTCCGCGTACCGGGCGAGGACGGGGGAGTATTTCGGCGTCCGCCTTGCCTCAAGATACGGCGGGGCGAAGCTCCCGTCCGCCGAAATCGTGGACATGAGGCAGGAGCTGCAAAGCGGCAACCGGTCCGTCCTGAGCGGCCGGCTGAGGGAGCTCATCGGAGAGACCCTGGAAAAGGGGTCCCAGGCGATGCTGTTCCTGAACCGCCGGGGCTACGCCGGCTGCGTCACCTGCCGCGCCTGCGGCCACGTCATCCGGTGCCCGCACTGCGACGTCTCCATGACAAGGCATATGAACGGAAGGCTGATCTGCCACTACTGCGGCCACGAGTCGCCGGACACGGCCGTCTGCCCCTCCTGCGGCTCGCCCTATATCGGCGGCCTGACCGTCGGCACGGAGCAGGTGGAAGAGATCCTGAACCGGGAATTCCCCGGGGCGAAGGTAGTCCGCATGGACGCGGACACGACCCGAGGGAGAGGCGGCCACGAGGCGGTGCTGAGGGAATTCTCCGACGGGGGCGCCGACATTCTTCTCGGCACCCAGATGATCGTCAAGGGCCATGATTTCCCCGACGTCACGCTGGTGGGCATCCTCCTGGCGGATCTCTCCCTCTCGGAGAACGACTACCGGGCGGGAGAGCGGACCTACTCGATCATCGCCCAGGCGGTGGGAAGGGCCGGCAGGGGGAAGGTCCCCGGCACCGCGGTCATTCAGACCTACCAGCCGGACAATTACGCGGTCCGCGCCGGAGCGCGCCAGGATTACGAGACGTTCTACCGGGAGGAGACGGCTTTCCGCGAAATGATGTCCTACCCTCCGGCGGGCTCCATGGCGGCCGTCCTCGGGTCCTCCCGCGACGAGAAGCTTCTTTCCGCGGGCATGGGCTTCATCCGCCGGTATATAGACCGGATCGATCCCCGGGGGAAGCTCCGCGCGATCGGTCCCGCGCCCCAGACCGTGGGGAAGGTGCGGGACAGCTACCGGCAGGTGATCTACATCCGGAACGAGGACCGGGAGGCGCTGGTCCTCGCCAAGGACCGGATCGAGGAGTATATCGCCATCAACAGCGGATTTGACGGAATCAGGATACAGTTTGACTTCAACGTGTGATACCCGCGGCCGCCGCGCCGCCGGACAGCATCAGACAGCAGGAGAGGAAAGAATATGGCACTGAGAACGATACGCATAGCGGGAGATCCCGTGCTCACCAAAAAATGCCGCGAAGTGAAGGAGATGACGCCGAGGCTCATGGAGCTCATCGACGACATGCTCGAGACCATGTATCACGAGAACGGCGTCGGTCTCGCGGCGCCCCAGGTCGGCATACTGAAGAGGATCGCGGTGGTGGACACCACCGGCGAGGATCCCATCGTCCTGATCAATCCGGTGATTGTCGAAAAAGAGGGGGAGCAGACCGGGGACGAAGGCTGCCTCTCGCTTCCCGGAAAGGCCGGCGTCGTGACGCGGCCGAACCACGTCGTCGTGGAGGCGATGGACCGCGACATGAAGGTGAGGACCGTCGTCGGGGACGAGCTGCTCGCCCGGGCGCTCTGCCATGAGATCGACCATCTCGACGGCCATATGTACACCGAGTTCGTCGAGGGCGGCATCCACGACGTGCAGTACGAGGAGGAAGAGGCATGAACATCGTATTCATGGGAACGCCCGATTTCGCCGTCGGAATCCTGAAGAGGCTGGCCGACGATTATCCAGGGGAGATCGCCGGCGTCGTGACCCAGCCGGACCGCCCGAAGGGGAGAAAGAAGGAGATCCTCCCGGGTCCCGTCAAGTCGGAGGCCATGGCGCGTGGGATTCCCGTCTTTCAGCCGGTGAAGGTCAGGGACGAAGAGGCGGTCCGCCGGATCCGGGAGATGGAGCCGGATCTCATCGTCGTCGCCGCCTTCGGACAGATCATTCCCCGGGAGATTCTGGATCTCCCGAAATACGGCTGCGTCAACGTCCACGCCTCGCTGCTTCCCGCCTACCGCGGGGCGGCGCCGATCCAGAGGGCGATCCTCGACGGGTGCGAGGAGACCGGCGTGACGATCATGCTGATGAACGAAGGCCTGGACACGGGGGATATTCTCTCCCGCAGAGCGGTCCCGATCACCCCGGAGACGACGGGCGGCAGCCTCTTTGAGACCCTTGCCGCGGAAGGGGCCGCACTTCTTTCGGAGACGATTCCCGGCATTCTGGACGGCAGCGTGAAGCCCGTCCCGCAGCCGGAAAAGAGCACGACGCCCTACGCGGCCATGATTTCCAGAAAGGACGGCCGGATCGACTGGAGCCGGGACGCGGCCTTCATCGAGCGGCAGATCCGCGCCATGGATCCCTGGCCCAGCGCCTGGACGTATCTCGATGGAAAGATGCTGAAGATCTGGAAGGCCCATGTGGAGAAGGCGGACCTCGAGGGAACGCCGGACCGCTGCGGGCGCATCGTCCGCCAGGACGCGGGAGGCTTCTACGTTCAGACCGGGCGCGGCATTCTCGTGCCCGACGAAATCCAGGCGGAAGGGAAGCGCCGCATGACCTCGGCGGAATTCCTCAGAGGATTTATTATAAGGGACAACGATCTTACGAAGACTCCGGGGTGATTCCGTACGGACAGAAACTCCGATGGGAGGAAACATGACTGAAAGCACGAGAGAGATCATTCTGAAGATTCTTACTGAAATCAGCGAGAACGGGATCTACAGCCACCTGGCGATCCGCGGCGCGCTGGACCGCTACCAGTTCCTCACGAAGCGGGACAGGGCGTTCATCAACCGGGTCTGCGAGGGGACGGTCGAGCGCATGATCGAGCTGGACTACATCATCGACTCCTGCTCGACGGTGCCCGCCGCCAGGATGAAGCCCGTCATCCGGGACATTCTGCGCAGCGCCGTGTATCAGATCCTTTTCATGGACGGGGTCCCCGCGGCGGCCGCGGTGAACGAGGCGGTCAAGCTCACGCAGAAGAGGGGCTTCTACAATCTCAAGGGCTTTGTAAACGGGGTGCTCCGCACCGTGATCCGCGAGGGAGACAACGTCCCCTGCCCGGACGAGGAGAAGGAGCCCGTCAGGTACCTGTCGGTGCGCTACTCGATGCCGGAGTGGATCGTGGAGGACTGGACCCGGGAGTTCGGCCCCTTCGTCACGCGCAGAATGCTCGAGGCCAGCCTGTCCGAAAGACCCACCGTCGTCCGCTTCAAGACGGACCGGATCTCCCGGACGACGATTCTGAATTCCCTGACATCCCAGGGCGTGACGGTGAAGCGCGCCCCGTACCTTCCCTACGCCTATATCCTGAGCGATTACAACTATCTGCCGGCCCTGACCGCCTTTAAGAGCGGCTGGATCTTCCCCCAGGACGTCAGCTCCATGCTCGTGGCGGAGGCCGCCTCGCCCATGCGGGGGGACTACGTCATCGATCTGTGCGCCGCGCCGGGAGGCAAGAGCCTTCACATCGCGGACCGGATGGGCGGCTTCGGCATGGTCGAGGCCCGCGATCTCACCGAGGACAAGGTGGCGATGATCCGGGAGAACGTGCACCGGGCGGATGTCATCAACGTGCGCCCCGTCGTGATGGACGCCCTGGTCTACGACATGAGCTCTGAGGGCAAGGCCGATATCGTCATCTGCGACGTCCCGTGCTCGGGACTCGGCGTCATCAGCAGAAAATCCGACATCAAGTACCGGGTGACTCCCGAGAGAATCGACAGCCTCGTCGAGCTTCAGCGGCAGATCCTGACCAACGCGGCCCGCTACGTGCTCCCGGGCGGCCATCTCATCTACAGCACCTGCACGGTGGGAAGGCGGGAGAACCTGGACAACGTCCGCTGGTTCGTAAACAATTTCCCCTACGAGACCGAGAGCCTGGATCCGTACATCCCGAAGCCGCTCCGCCGGCTGACCACGTCGGAGGGATACCTGCAGCTGATTCCCGGGATCCATGACACGGACGGATTCTTTATCGCGAGACTCAGAAGGAAGAAGGCATGACGGAAGCATTGGAACAGGAAAAGTACCTGCCTGATCTCCGCTCGATGACGAAGAGCGAGGTAAAGGCGCTGGTATCGGATCTCGGAGAGCCGGCTTACCGGGCGGACCAGATCTACGAATGGGTCCACGGGAAGACGGCCTCGTCGTTTTCCGGGATGACCAGCCTTCCCCTCGCGCTGCGGGAGCGGCTTTCCCGCGTCTGCTCTCTCTTTGAGCCGGAGATCCGCGCCCTCCAGGTGTCGAAGATCGACGGGACGAGGAAATATCTGTTCCGGCTGAGGGACGGCAATTACGTCGAGAGCGTCTGGATGTCCTATCATCACGGCAATTCCGTCTGCATTTCCTCCCAGGTCGGCTGCCGCATGGGCTGCCGGTTCTGCGCGTCGACCCTGCTGGGGCTGACGCGGAATCTCGAGGCCGGCGAGATGCTGGCCCAGATTTACGCGATCCGGCGCGACACGGGCAGCCGCGTGTCCAACATCGTCGTGATGGGGACCGGAGAGCCTCTGGACAACTACGACAACGTCGTCCGTTTTATCCGGATGATCTCGGACCCCGAGGGGCAGGGGATCAGCGAGCGCAGCATCACGCTGTCGACCTGCGGCCTCGTCCCGCAGATCCGCCGGCTCAAGGGCGAGCACCTGATGATCAACCTGGCTCTGTCCCTTCACGCCCCGGAGGATGAGCTGCGCAGGACGCTCATGCCGGTGGCCCGCCGCTATACGCTCGCCGAGACGATGGCGGCCCTGAAGGACTACTACAGCGAGGGGCGGCGCCGGCTGACCTTCGAGTACAGCCTGATCCGCGGCGTCAACGACACCGACGAATGCGTACGCCGTCTCGCCTCTCTTCTCAGGGGCGTCAACTGCCTGGTGAACCTGATTCCCGTCAATCCCGTCGCCGAGACGGGATTCCGTGAGACCGAGGCCGGGCGCGTCGCGGCCTTTAAGAAAAAACTTGAAAATCATGGAATTCATGTTACTATAAGAAGAGAAATGGGCAGAGATATCGAAGGTGCCTGCGGGCAGCTTCGAAAACGCTGTACAGAAATGGAATTTTGCCAATGAGATCTTACTCGGCTACGGATGTAGGGAGAAAGCGAAAAATTAATCAGGACAGTATATTTGCTTCGGACAGGCCTGTCGGGAATCTGCCGAATCTGTACATCGTCGCCGACGGCATGGGAGGTCATAACGCCGGTGATTTCGCGTCCAGGTATGCTGTCAACACCGTCAAGGAATTTATCGCGGAAAGCAGAGAAAAAAACCCCGTAAAGCTGATCGACGAGGCGATCAGGCTCGCCAACAGCGGCATCCTCAGGGAGGCCGGCGAGCACGAGGAAATGTACGGGATGGGAACCACGATAGTCGTCACGACTGTCATTGATCAATACGCGTATACGGCAAATGTAGGGGACAGCCGGCTGTATCTCTTCGATGGGGAGCTGAGACAGATCACAAAGGATCATTCTCTGGTCGAGGAGATGGTGAGGCTCGGCGAAATAACGGAAGAGGATGCGCGCACGCATCCGGACAGGCACATTATCACAAGGGCTGTCGGAGCCGCCGAGGAAATCGACATCGACTTTTTTGATTTTCAGCTGCCGCCGGATTCCATCATTCTCATGTGCTCGGACGGGCTCACGAATATGGTCGACGACGAAGAAATCCGAAAGATCCTGTCGAAGACGGACGGGCTGGAATCGAAAGCTGCCTCACTCATCGGGACGGCAAATGATAACGGCGGCAAGGACAATATCGCGGTGATAATGGTCAGACCCGATGCGGATGAGGTGTGAGAATGTTAAAAGCGGGAGTAATGTTAGCAAATCGTTATGAGATCGTCGGAAGGATCGGTTCCGGCGGTATGGCGGATGTCTATAAGGCGATGGATCACAAGCTGAACCGCTTTGTCGCGGTCAAGGTGATGAAGCCTGAATTCCAGGGGGACAGCACCTTTGTCTCCAAGTTCCGAAGAGAAGCCCAGGCCGCGGCCGGTCTGGCGAATCCCAACATCGTCAACGTCTACGACGTGGGGGAGGATCAGGGAAGCTACTATATCGTGATGGAACTCGTCGAGGGCATCACGCTGAAGGAATATATCGAGAAGAAGGGAAAGCTTTCCGTCAGGGAAGCCACCAGCATCGCGATTCAGGTCTGCATGGGCCTGGCGGCCGCCCACGACCAGGGCATCGTCCACAGGGACGTCAAGCCGCAGAACATCATCATCTCGACGGACGGCAAGGTCAAGGTCACGGATTTCGGCATCGCGAGAGCGGCGTCGTCCAACACCATCAGCGCCAACGCCATGGGGTCCGTCCACTACAGCTCCCCCGAGCAGGTCAGGGGAGGATACTCGGACTCCCGTTCCGATATCTACTCCCTGGGCATCACTCTCTATGAGATGGTGACGGGCCGCGTGCCCTTCGACGGGGAGACCACGGTGGCCATCGCCATCAAGCATCTCCAGGACGAGATGGAGCCGCCCACCAAGTACACGCCGGATCTTCCCCACGCGCTGGAGCAGATCATCTACAAGTGTACCCAGAAGAGCGTCGACCGGCGCTACCAGTCCATGAACGAGGTGATTGCCGACCTCAAGCGCTCCCTCATGGAGCCGCAGGGGAATTTCGTGCAGCTTGCGCCTCTGACGGATCACGCGTCCACCGTCCTCATCTCCAGGCAGGAACAGCAGGAGATCAGAAACGCGGGAAAGGCGGGCGGAAGCACCACGCCGGCCGCCCAGACCTTTACGTCCATCGAAGCCGCCAAGAGAGGGCGCGAGCAGGTGCCCGAGGAGGACGACGGGGTGGACGACGAAGGCTCCGACGAGAGCTCCGGACTGGAAAAGGCCGTGACGATCGGCAGCTTTATCGTGTGCGGACTCATCATCTTCATCCTGATTTTCTTCATCGCGAAGGCGGCGGGCCTGGTCGGCAAGTCCAATACCGCCGGCACGGTCTCCAGGACGCCGGCCGCGGAATCGGCGGCGGAATCCGGAGAATCCGGCGCGAGCCAGATCATCACGACGGTCTCTGTCCCGAACATCCTGGGCATGACCGAGTCCGACGCGCAGAAGATCGCCAAGGACAAGGGCCTCGGGATCAAATTCAAGGGCGAGCGGTTCTCGGATCAGGCGGAGGGCACCATCATCGAGCAGGATCCGGTCCAGGGAACCCAGGTCGACAGAAACACGACGATCAATTACTACAAGAGCAGCGGACCTGAGACCCACGCCGTTCCCACCGTGACCGGCGGCCAGGTCAACGACGCGAAGGCGGCCCTCGAGGCGGCAGGCTTCACAAACGTCCGCGTCGAGAAGCAGTCCTCCGAGAGCAGCTCGGTGGGCGTGGTTCTCGGCATCACGCCGGAGGAGGGAGAATCGGTGCCGACGGACACGGAAGTGACGCTGATCGTCAGCACGGGCTCCCAGTACGCCAGCACGACCCGCGTGACCGACTACGTCGGCATGTCGATCGACGAGTCCTACGAGGACGCCAGACAGAGCGGTCTTATCGTCTCGATCAATTACAGCACCAGCGATTCCGTGGGAGAGAACCAGGTCATGGCCCAGTCGCTTGAGCCGGGCATCTCCGTCGCGCAGGGGTCCGACATGGTGTTCACCGTGAACAACGCCGAGCTGGCGGCCGAACAGGACGCCAAGGCGCAGGCGACGCCTGAGCCGACGACCGAGCCCGAACCGGAGCCGCAGGAAGAAATCCTGCCCGACAGCACGGAGACCGTGTCCCTGACGGGCGGCGAGACGGATAACGCCGGAAACGCCCAGGAGGCGGAGCCCGCAGCGACCGAGGAGAAGCCGTGGACGTCTGTCGCCTCCCTCACGGCGGCGCCGAACTACACCGGCGGTCCCTACAGGCTCACGCTGGTCCAGACCGTCAACGGCGAGGACGTGGAGACCGTGATCGAGGAGAGCACCACGTCGCTGGCCTTCCCGTATATCCTGGAGGCGGAAGGCGCGCCGGGCGTTACGGACGGAATCGTATATCTGTACGAACAGAATGAAGACGGGGATTATACTGCGCTTGCCACGTGGCCGCTGATCTTCAAAGAAGGCTGATTCATGGCTGTAGGAAAGATAGTGAAAGCAATTGCCGGATTCTACTACGTCTTTGTAGCGGAATCCGGTATTTATAAATGCAGGGCAAAAGGAATCTTCCGAAAAGACGGGACAAAGCCTCTGGTGGGCGACGACGTGACGATCGGGATCACCCACGAGAAGGACATGGAGGGAAACGTAGAGAAAATCCATCCGAGAAGAAATGAGCTGGCGAGGCCCGCCGCGGCCAACGTCGACCAGGTGCTGGTTCTGTGCGCGTTCCGGGACCCCTCGCCCAATCTCGTGGTGATCGACCGCTTTCTCATCTCCGCGGCCATGCAGGGCATTCCGTGCATCATCGGCGTCAATAAGGCCGATCTGGCGGACGCCGCCGCCCTGGAGGAGCTGCGGTCCGTGTACGCCGGGTGCGGCTCGCCGACGGTTTTCCTGAGCGTCAGGGAGGGAACCGGCATGGCGGAGCTCATGTCCCTTCTCAGAGGCAGGACGACGATCCTGGCGGGTCCCTCCGGCGTCGGAAAATCGTCGCTGATCAACGCGGCGGCGGGGAGAAATCTGATGGAGACGGGCGAGATCTCCCGGAAGCTTGCCAGAGGGAAAAACACCACGAGGCATACGGAGCTTCTCGAGATCGGGGACGGGACCTATCTCTGCGACACGCCGGGCTTTACCGCCTTTGACACGGCGGAGATCGCCAAGGAGGATCTCCAGTATTACTATGACGAATTCACTCCGTACCGGGACTCCTGCCGCTTCCAGGGCTGCGTCCATGTGGACGAGCCCGGCTGCGCCGTGAAGGAGGCGCTCCGCGAGGGCCTTTTTCCGGAGAAGAGGTACGGGAGCTACAGGCAGCTGTTCGGGGAACTGAAGGAGGCCGAAAGGAGGAAATACCTATGAAAGCGATCATAGCACCGTCACTTCTGGCCGCGGATTACTGGGAGATCGGCAGACAGATCCGGGAGATCGAGGAGGCAGGGGCGCCCTGGCTCCACATCGACGTCATGGACGGCGTCTTCGTCCCCAATCTGGCGATCGGCGTGCCGGTCGTGGAGACCGTCCGAAAGTACACGAAGCTCTTTTTCGACGTGCATCTGATGATCACGGATCCGATCCGCTTCGTCGACGTCTTTGCCGACGCGGGCGCGGACGGCATCACCTTCCATGTGGAGGCCGCGCCGGACGCGGAGGCTGTGATACGGAAGATCAGGGACCGGGGACGGAAGGTCGGTATATCGCTCAGGCCCGGGACGCCGGCGTCCTCCGTGATCCCCTTTCTTCCCCTCGTCGATCTCGTTCTCGTGATGACCGTCGAGCCCGGATTCGGAGGACAGGCCTTCCGCGAGGATATGCTGCCGAAGATCCGGGAGATCCGGGAGGCCGCGGAAAGAGCCGGCAGGGAGACGGATATCCAGGTGGATGGAGGCATTTCGGCCGGGAATATCGCCCGCGTGAGGGAGGCCGGGGCCAACGTCTTCGTCGCGGGAAGCTCCGTCTTCCGCGGAAGCATCCGGGAGAATATCCGCGGTTTCAGGGAGGTCCTGGAGGGCGGAGAGTGACAGGGAACGGTCTGTTCCCATAGGAATCAGGCTCCCTCGGGAGCGTGCTGGGGAAAAACGATATGAAGACGCTGATCGTCGCCGGCGGCGTGCTGGATACGGCCTTCCTGAAGCGGTATCTGAGGGCGGAGCGGCCGGATTATGTCATTGCGGCAGATTCGGGGCTGGACGTTCTCGACGCGTGCGGAATCCGTCCGGATCTCATCCTGGGCGACTATGACAGCCTCGCCGCCCGGGAGAAGCTGGAGCGCTTCCGAGCGGACGGGACCGAGATACTGACCTATCCGGAGGAGAAGGATTTCTCGGACTCCGAGGCGGCGCTCCGCGAGGCGGTGAGACGGGGCAGTGCCTCCATCGACCTGCTGGGCGGCTGCGGCGGACGGCTGGATCATTTTCTGGCCAACGTCCTGAATCTGAAAATTCCCCTCGACGCCGGAATTCCGGCCAGGATTCTCGACGAGAGGAATGAAATATTTCTGGCGGACAGAACATTTTATCCCGGGCGCCGGGAGGGAGGCGGACGCTATATCTCCTTTCTTCCGCTGTTCGGAGAGGTGACGGGACTGACCCTCAGAGGCTTCCGATACCCTCTGGAGGAGGCGCGCGTCAACGCGGACAACGCATCTCTTACCATCAGCAACGAGATAACGTCCGGGACGGCGGAGGTCGTCATCGGAAGCGGGATTCTTGCGGTCGTGCGGTCGAAGGACTGAGCGCCGGGGAGAGGGGGACGGATTCCGCAAAAGAAGAGGAACTTAGGCGGGCGCCGTTCGTCGTGGGCAGTCTGACACGGCACAGACGACAGGAGGAAGAAATCAGATGGCGGAAGATAAGATCCTCGAACAGAAAACCATCCCTGCAGGCCTTGTATTCTTTGAAGAAAAAGAGAAGCCTCGTCAGTACGTCATTTTCCACCATGCCCGGATCAGAGGCCGGTGCGGCATGGAGGTGTTCACCACCACCAGCCTGCAGCTGGAGAGCTCTTTCCTGGACAAGGACCAGTGCGACATCTACGAAGAAGGCGGGAAGTGGTTTTACCGGAACCTCTCCGAAAACGTCTTTACCTTCGTGGGCGGCAAAAATCTGAAGCAGGGAGAGGTGACCGCCCTTCACGACGGGGCGGTGATCCGTCTGATCAACGACCGCATGCTGACGGCCGTCTTTCTCGAGAATTTTGTCAGCGGCCGCGACTGGCGCTTCCTTGACATGGACAACGGCCGCCACGAGGTGCGCATCACCGAGCAGCATCAGGAGAACGACGGCGCTTTTCTGAAGCTGCAGTATGATTCCGGCCGATGGGTCATGCAGGAGATGCACGCCAACGACGTCCTCCACAACGGCAGACCTGTCTCCGAACAGGTGAAGATCCGCATCGACGACACCATCCGGATCGGGGACAGCTGGTTCATCTTCGAGGGTTCGGGGCTGGTGTACTGCTACCCCGTCCGTGAGAGCGGCCTCAGCATTCATATCGACGAACGCTCCGTGCACAAGGCCCTCGGCAAGGTGACCCTGCTCAAGGACATCAATCTGTCCGTGGATCCGGGTGAGATGGTCCTGATTCTCGGCGGCTCGGGCGCCGGGAAGAGCACCTTCGTCAACGCGGTGACCGGTTATGAGAAGGCGAAGGCGACCATCCGCGAGGGCGAGCTGGACTACTACCGCGACTTCAGCCAGGTCAGGCACAGGATCGGCTTTGTCCCCCAGGACAACCTGATGAGAGAAGAAGACACGGTGGGCAGCACGATCAAGAACGCAGCCGACATGCGTCTCCCCAGAGACATGAGCTCGGAGGAAAAGCAGAAGAGAATCACCGCCGTCCTGGAGACCTTCGGTCTTTCCGGAAGAGAGAAGGAGCAGATCTCCAAGCTGTCCGGCGGACAGAAGAAGAGACTTTCCATCTGCACCGAGTTTATCGCCTCTCCCTCGCTGTTTATTCTGGACGAGCCCGACTCCGGGCTGGACGGGATCATGGCCAGGGAACTGATGGAGAACCTCCGCCTCATCGCCTGCCAGGGCAAGATCGTCATGGTGATCACCCACGCGCCGGACCGCGTGGCCAACCTCTTCGACAAGGTGATCGTCCTGGCCAAGAGCACCAGGACCAAGGTCGGTCAGCTGGCCTTCTACGGGAGCATACCGGAGGCGAGGAAATTCTTCGGCGTGTATTCCATGGAGAGCGTCGTAAAAAGGATCAACGCCCTGAACGAAGGCGGCGAGGGAAGAGCCGACGAATACATCGAGAAATACAAAGAATACTCCGGGGAGAGGGCCGGCAGAGATACCGGCGTCTTCGGGGAGGAGGAACCGGAGGAAGAGGTTTCTCCCGCCCTTGACAGAGCCATGCGGAAGAGCAGGAAGGAGAAGGACGACGGTCCCATCGAGTACAGGAACCGCCTCGAACAGATCCCGATCTACCTCGGGAAACAGTTCCGCATGCTGTTCGGCGAGATGAACTGGAAGGTGCTGCCCATGGCGGCCGTCATCGCTTTTCTGGTCGTCTACGTGCTCGGAAAAAGGATGTTCCGAAACATGGAGGCGACCACCTACGGATCCCTCGCGGTGGTCTGCGTGTGCATCTGGAACGGCATGTTCAATTCCATCCAGGTGGTCTGCAAGGAGAGAAGCATCATCAAGCGGGAGCACCGCGCGGGACTGCATATTTCCTCCTATCTCGCCTCGCACATGATCTATCAGGCGGTGATCTGCCTTCTGCAGGTGGTGATCTCGATATGCATCTTCCGGTTCTTCGGCGTCTATTTCCCGAATACGGGGCTGATCACCGGATCCTTCACGCTGGATCTGGGAATCTCGATGTTTCTCATCACCTACGCCTCGGACATGCTGGCTCTCATGGTTTCCTGCATCGCCCACACCACGACGACCGCTATGACGATCATGCCTTTCCTCCTCGTCGTGCAGCTGGTCTTCGCGGGGGGCATCTTCCCTCTGGAGCGCAGGGGAGCGAAGCTGATCTCCAACTACACGGTCAGCAGCTGGGGAATCCGGGCGGTCAATATCGCCGCGGATTATAACGGCCAGAAATCCACCATCCTCTATCAGGCCATCGGCAGCATGTCGGACTCCTCGGACGAGATGATGGTGAAAGTGCAGGACGTCATGAACATCGAGGAGGTCCGCGACGGGCTGGAGGAATATACCGCCTCCAAGCTCCAGAAGCCGGATTACGAATATACCAGAAAGAATCTCCTGATGTCGTGGGTGAGGCTGGCGGTCTTTTCGCTGGTTTACGCCCTGATCGGACTGATATTCCTGGAACTGATTGACAAGGATAAGCGATAGGAGCGGAAGCAGGTCCCCGAATACGAAAGCAGGAGGACTGCCTGCTTCGCATCCGGAAACAGTAAGTCACATTCGGAATCGGTATTTGGGAAGGGAGAGACTGACGTGATGAGAAAAACGGGAAAGCGGCTCGCGGCCGCCTGCCTGAGCGCCGTGCTTCTGTCCGTTTCTTTCGCCGCGGCGGCAGCGGGAGAAACCTCGTCCGGGACCGTGGACGCGGCCCTGTCCGCCGCTGAGGCGGCTGTGTCCGGGGCGGAAATCCCGGGCGTCTCCGGGGCTGAGGCGGCTGTGTCCGCGGCGGAAATTCCGGGCGGCTCCGCAGATGAGACGGCTGTTTCCGCGGCGGAAGAGGCGGCCGGTTTCGGCGCGAATCCGGCTGATCCGGGACAGAGTACCGCCGAGATCATCGGATTGATTCTGGACAGAGCCGGCTCGGACAAGGTCAGGGATGAGCTCGCCAGAATCAGAGAATTCCTCTATTCCGAGAAGGTTCAGAGCCTGATGAAGTATCCGGAGGTCCAGGAGCTTATCCTGGAGTCGGCGGAACGCTTCGCCGGTCTGGTGCTGACGGATCCGGCTCTGTCGAAGAAGATCCTGATGACGCTGGGCGTGGACGAACAGATGACGGACATAATGATGGAACTGATCAAAACCGCGGTTGAGAGCGTCGACGAAGCCGGCGTGCATATCGACCGGGAGGCGGTCCGCGAGATTTCCGAGCGACTGGAAGAGTATGTGGACAGCGGAGAAGTGACGGAATGGATGTACGCCCTCGGCCTTCTTGTGGCCGAATAAGGCGCCGCGGTACAAAATCAGACTGGCTGATAATAAAATGGAAAAAGACTATATACTGAAGCAGAGAAAAGAACTGAAAAGGAAAAGCCGGCAGGTGGTGAAGTCGCACTTCTTCACGCTGTTTTTCCTTTCGCTGGTGATGATTCTCTTCGGCTCGGAGTTCAATCTCAGCATCATGAGCTGGGGCAGCTCCTCCCTGGAGAAAAGCGGGAACGTCATCGACTCCATCCTGGACGCGGACCCCGTCATCAACGAAATCATCGAGGGACGCTACAAAGAGGGAAAGAAAATCTCGGAGTCCCTGGCAAAAGAGATCGATGAGCAGGGAGATATCAGCAAGGCGCTGGGCAGGACCAACGGAGTCATCGCCCAGCTGGTCAGGTCGGTTTCCGCGGGAAAGCCGGCCATGCATGTCGCCGGCTTCTTCTATTCGTTCGTACGGAACGAGACAGGCGTGGGACTCATCATCTGGCTTCTCAGATACGCCTTTAAATTCCTGGTCTTCGCGCTGCTGATCAATGTATACTCCGTCATTTGCCGCCGGTTTTATCTTGAGGCCCGCGTCTACGAAAACGTCCACTACGGAGAAGCGCTCTTCCTGGCCGCGGTGAAGAAGTGGCGGAAGGCCTGCCGGGTCATGCTTGTCAGGGAGATCTTCTATTTCCTCTGGTGTCTTACGGTGATGGGAGCCTTTGTCAAATATTATTCCTACGCGGCGGTGCCCTATATCGTCGCCGAGAACCCGGACGTCGGCGCCCGGGAGGCCATCACGCTCTCCAGAAAGATGATGGACGGCCACAAGATGGAGATGTTCAAGTACGATCTGACGATGATCGGGTGGATCCTGCTGGGCATCGTGACCGCCGGCATCTCCGAGATAGCCTGGGGGGTGTCCTACCGCATGGCCTGCAGGACGGAGTTCTACGCCAGGCTCCGGGAGGACGCGATCCGCAGGAATGTCGAGGGAACGGAGCTCCTCAACGACCGTTGGCTGTATGAGAAGGCCGACCGCATTGTCCTCTACGAGACCTATTTTGACGTCGTGGACGAGATCACCGTCCTCCACGAGAACAGGATGGAGCTCAAGGGCGTCAAGAAGATCGCCGCCGATTGGCTCGGGGTCTGGCTGGACACGCTGGACCGGAAGAAGAAATATGACGATCTTGAGGGCAGGCGCTTCGCGATCCGGCAGTATCAGAGCTGCATGAACGGAACGTCCTATCCTCAGCGGCTGAATCCTCTCTGGAACAAAAAGGAGATCGCGAAGCAGGGAAATTTCTCCTTCTTCCGTCACTATTCGATCTGTACGATCTTCCTGCTCTTCATCCTTTTCTCCTTTGTCGGATGGAGCTGGGAGGTGGCGCTGCACTATATGCAGACAGGAGATTTCGTGAACAGAGGGACGCTCCTGGGCCCCTGGCTTCCGATCTACGGGTCGGGCGGCGTCGTGGTCCTGATGCTCTGCAGCCGGTTCCGCCGGAACCCTGTCGCGGAATTTTTCACCGCGATCGTGCTCTGCGGCACCCTCGAGTATTTCACCGCGTGGTATCTGGAGACGCGGTTCCACCAGAGGTGGTGGTCCTATGACGGCTATTTCCTGAATCTCCACGGCAGAATCTGCGCGGAAGGCCTGCTGGTCTTCGGCGTCGGCTGCTGCATCGTCGTCTATCTGATCGCGCCGGTGTTCGACTTCCTTCTGTCGAAGGTCAACAAGAGGATTCTGATCCCCGTGTGCCTCGTCCTGGCGGTTCTCTTCGCGGCCGACGAGATTCACTCCAGCATATATCCGAACATGGCCGAGGGCGCCATCGAGGCGACGGAAAGTGTGCCGGCGTCCGGCGGCGGAAGCCCCTCCGCTTCGGCGGAATCGGGCGCAGACGCGGGAGAGACGGATTCCGGCGCGGCGGCGGAAGCCGTGGCCTGAAAACCGGAGGAGATTACCGCATTATGTACCTGTATGTGATCCCATTTGTCTATCTGTTTCTGCATCTGCTGTTTTTCCTCAACCTCGACTGGTGGCTTGATCACGGGTTTGCCGGGTATCACGGGCGAAAGGGATGGAAGCGGCTGCTGGCGGCAGCGGTCGCCGGGCTGACGCTCCCGGCGCTGCTGGGATGCTTTCTCCCGGACAGCGGCTTCAAGTTCGCCATGGCCGCCGCCGGAAATATCTGGCTCGGCTTTTTCCTGTATTTCGGGGGATGCGGGTTCCTGCTCTCCTTCTTCGCGGTGGCCGCCGGCCTGATGAGAAAGAAGAGAACCGCGAGGACCAGGACCGTTTCCAGGGTTTTTCTGTGCGTGAGCGCGGCGCTGGCCGTCGCGCTGAACGTCTACGGCCTGCGTCACGCCCGGGACGTAAAGGTGCATGAGCTGACGGTTGAGGTCGACAAGCCGCTTGACGCGGCTGACGGGGCCGATTCCCTCAGGGTCGTCCTGATCGCCGATCTTCATATGAGCGTCAATTCGAGGCCGGAGACGATCCGGCGCATGGTGGAGCTTGTCAATCGGCAGGACGCGGACCTGGTTCTGGCGGCCGGAGATTACCTGACCAGCACCTACAGGGGGCTGAAGGATCCGGAAACCTACGCGGCGATCCTCCGGGAGATGCGGGCGAGGTACGGCGTCTACGCCGTCTACGGCAACCACGACGTGGAGGAGCCGCTGCTGGGCGGATTTCCCATGACGCCCAAGAGCAAGACCTTCCGGAGCGAGGAGGTGGTCTCCTTCATCGCAAGCTGCGGCTTTGAAGTCCTTTCGGACGAAGTGGCGGACGCCGTCGGCGGAAGCATCGTCCTGGTGGGGCGCGAGGACGGAGAGAAGACCGGAAGAGGCACGGAGAAACGCGCGGAAGCCGCCGACCTCATGGCGGGGATCGACACGTCGAAGCCTGTCCTTGTGGTGGAGCATGAGCCGGTGGAGTTCGACAGTCTCGCGAAGGCCGGGGCCGATCTGGTCCTGAGCGGTCACACCCACGCGGGGCAGATTTTCCCGGGCAATCTGATCACGCCCTTCTTCAATCAGAACAACTACGGGCTCAAGACGCTGAGCGGCGTTCAGAGTGTGGTCACCTCCGGGGTGGGGTATTACGGTCCGCCCCTCAGGATCGGAACGGACAGCGAGATCATGGTGGTCACGATCCGCTTCCGCTGAAATATGTTCTATTGATATTGTCGCCCGTTGGAGTTAATATAAAATAGCGGATCCGCTCGCGAAAGAACGCGCGGATACGGCCTGATATGCCGGTTTATCGGACGGATTGTTTCGAAATACAGGATTATTTCCCAGTGGTATCTGGTGAAGGTTTCAAAGAGGCAGGAACAGCAGCAAGGAGGAAAAGCTATGCTGAATATCAACAAAAAAGTGGAAAACGGCACACTCTGCATCGCACTGGAAGGAAGACTGGACACGACCACCTCTCCCGTGCTTGAGGCGGAACTGAAGAATTCCCTTGACGGCCTCAAGGAGCTGGTGCTGGATTTTGAGAAGCTGGAGTACATTTCATCCGCCGGCCTCCGCGTGCTTCTGTCCGCTCAGAAGACGATGAACAGCCAGGGCAGCATGAAGGTGACCCATGTCAATGAAAACGTCATGGAGATCTTCGAGGTGACAGGGTTCTCGGACATTCTTACCATCGAGTGAAACCGGAGGATAAGGCCGCTTAATATGTCCGGCATGCGCATGCCGGACGGAAAGGAACAGGCGGATTGCTATGCAGGAAGTGAAAAGCGGATGCGGTGAACATCGGCAGGTACTTCCGGAAGAAGCCGGCGGAGCGGCGCCGAGGGCAGAAGAGAGAACCTTCGAGGCGGTCGTGGATCAGCTGCCCGAGGTGCTTTCCTTTGTGGAGGAACATCTGGAGAAGGCGGGATTCGGAGCCAGGACACGGACGCAGATCATGATGGCCTGCGAGGAAATCTTCGTCAACATTGCCGATTACGCCTATACTCCCGGCAGAGGCAGCGTCCTGGTGCGCTTGGAGCTGACCGATGAGCCCGCCGTGGAGATCACCTTCACGGACGAAGGCGTGCCCTTTGACCCTCTGGCCAAAAAAGACCCGAATGTGACGCTTTCCGCCGAAGAGAGACAGATCGGCGGACTGGGGATCTTCATGGCCAAGGAACTGACGGACCGCATCGCCTATGAGCGCAGAGACGGCAGAAATATTCTGAAAATGACAAAGCTTCTGTGACGGAAGGAATTCCGGAAGGCAAAAGTCACTGTCTTGAGTTATTGTATGGGAAAGCCATATGCGTCCGCACAGGATTACGGTTCATGTCCGCATGCTCCTGCCCTGTGCCTGCATATGGCGTTCCGTTTTTAAAGAATCGGCCAGGCCGCTCCGGCCGGACGGCGCCTGCCGCTCATGACCGGCGTCCGGAGGAGCCGGCCGGGAGAAGGGAATCCTTCAAATTGTTAGCTTTCTTTGGCTGTGCTTCGTATCAACAGGTGTCAGGACAAAACAAGGACCTGACAAAACAGGAAATGCAGCCGGACAGAGACGCTTTATCATAGTTGTCTGTGACTTGCTTGTCTGCGAATGACTGTCTTTGACGCCGGCAGGGCGGCGCGAAAGGGAGGTTGTGATGAAAAAAAGAGTGTTGGTTCCATTTATACTGTTTGTGATGCTGATGGTATCCGTATCTTCCGTGAAAGCGGCGGACGTCCTCTACGCCACGGCGGGAGGCGTGCGGGTCTTTGCCGAGAAGAGCACCAGTTCCAAGGTGATCAAGACCTGCAGCAAGGGAGAGCAGCTTCTCGTGGAGGAGCTGGGAAGCTCCTGGTCCTCCGTACTGGTCGAGGATCCACGCGGGGGACAGATGCTCGGCTGGGTCAGGATGGAATACATGTCCATCAACCACATCCCTTCCAACATCTGCCATCATCAGTGGACGGACTGGACCGTGACCACGGAGCCCACCTGTACTTCCGGCGGGATGATGATGAGAAGCTGTCCGATCTGCGGAGTCGGTGAGGCGAAGGATATGGAACCCCTCGGACACTCCTACGGAGACTGGAGGGTCACGAGGCAGGCGACCTGCACGTCGGAGGGGGAGAAGGTCAGGAGCTGCGTGAGGTGCGGCCGGGAACAGTACCAGACCATCGAGAAGGCGGCGCATTCCTACGGGGACTGGAAAGTCACGAGGCAGGCGACCTGCACGTCGGAGGGACAGAGAGTCCGCAGCTGCACCGTGTGCGGCGCGGAGGAACGTCAGACGGTGGAGAAGCTCCCCCACAGTTACGGGAACTGGAAGGTGACGAAGGAAGCCACCTGCGCCGCGGAGGGATCCCGGGAGCATACCTGTGTGAACTGCGGCTACACGGGCACCGAGACGATCGAAAAGCTGCCCCATGATTTTGAGAGCAGGATCCTGAAGGAGCCCACCGACCATTCCTCCGGCGTCCGCACCAATGTCTGCAAGAACTGCGGTTACACCGAGGAAGAGGTCAGCTTCGATCCCGAGGGGACCCTCCGCCGCGGCGACCGCAGCGAGGAGGTCCGCGAGATGCAGCGGCTTCTGGCAGATCAGAATTACCTGAATTACGACGGCGCGGACGGAATCTTCGGCGGCGGCACGGAGATCGCCGTCATGACGTTCCAGAAGGATCGGGGACTCACACCGGACGGCGTGTGCTGGCCTCAGACCATGCAGAAGCTCCGTCATGAATTCGGTGAGTGGGAGATGATAAAGGATCTCGAGAGGGACGCCGCGGGAGAACGCAGGCGCGTCTGCAGGGAGTGCGGCTATGAGCAGCATGAGACCGTCGAGCCTGAACCCGGCATGGAGCGGGGACGCAGGGGAGAGGACGTCAGGGCATTCCAGCAGATGCTGACGACGCTGGGGTTCGACGCCGGTTCTTTCGACGGCATCTACGGCCAGAAGCTGGACAACGCCTTTGAGCTCTTCGCGAAGGCGCAGAACCTGGAATTTACGCCCGGATCGCTGAACGCCCTCCAGATTGATTCCCTGGTGAACAGCTGGATCGCGTCGGTGCCGGAGGAGGAATGGTCCGGCAACGGAAACAACGAGACCCCTGTCAACCTGGCTTTGACCGTGACGCCGGTCGAGGAGGAGTCGGACGACGCGATCCTGACCTATTCCTGGTCGCTGACCAATCTCGGCAGCGAGAGCTGCATTTTCACGACGCTGCTGATGAATCCCGACGCCACGTCCGATTTCAGATCCGGAAACTTCGTCATGGCGCTTGACGGGGAGGAGCTTCTCCCCAGGTGCGGCAACAGCGTCTCCGGCAGCTTCCGGGTGAGCAGAAGCTGGAGCGAGACTCCGGGCTTCGCCGCTCTGGCGGTCTCCGACAGCAGCGGGGCAAAGTGGCTCAGCAACATTCAGTAATTTCCGATGACGTCCGCAAAAGACATCATGGAAAGCCAGGGGGGAGTCTCCCTGGCTTTCCATGATGATTTCCGTATGTAAGAGCACGCCTGCCGCGGGCCTTATCCCGAAAGGAGCACACCGCAATGGATCAGCAGCTATTCAGAAAAGAAAGCCTGGAACGTATTTCCTCCCCGGAGGAGCTGCATGACTATATGAAAGTCACCAGCCCCCGCATGTGGATGATACTCATCGGGATTGCCGCCCTGCTGACTGGTTTTATCGTCTACGCTTCCACGCTGACGCTCGAGAGCACCATGGAGTTCAAGGTGCTCTCTTCGGACGGAAAGCTCTACGGCGTGCAGGAGGATCCTCAGGGCAGTCTGGACCTGGACATGCCGGTCCGGATCGGGGAACTGACCGGCCGTCTCTCCGATCTCTCGGAGACGGAGACCGTCACCGCGAGCCTCAGAACCGGGGACGGAGCCGCGCTTTCGGAAGGCTACTATGCCTTCGAATTTACAGGGGAGGACGCTCCGGCGAAAATGAAGGACACGCCGATTATCGTGTATGTATCCGGTGAAACCGTGTCCTTCTATAACGGGGGATCCGTGATAGCGGAGTATCTCTCCTCGGAAAAAGCGGTTCGGATCGGCGGCAGGCATGTGTTTCTTTCCAATCCGAAGCGGTCCGCCGCCAAAAGCTTCACGATAGAACTGGATTCCGGGGAGACGGTTCTTCCGGACGGAACCTACGACGCCTCCGTTGTGATCGATTCATCTTCGCCGATTCATTTTTTGATGAACTGACCGGGAAAGAGGACGGCACTGATGGCTGAAAAGAAAAACAATCACAGAAAAAACGACCGTCAACCCCTGAAAAAGGGGGTGGCGAAGGTTCCCGTGGTGATGCAGATGGAGGCGCTGGAATGCGGCGCCGCCAGCCTCGCCATGATACTGGCCTACTACCGCAAATGGATTCCGCTCGAGCAGATCCGGCTGGACTGCGGCGTTTCCAGAGACGGATCGAATCTGAAGAACGTCTATTACGCCGCGCAGCATTACGGGCTGGAGGCCCAGGGCTACCGGATGGACGTGGACTCGGTCCGTAAAGACGCGACGTTTCCCTGCATCATTCACTGGAACTTCAATCATTTTGTCGTGCTGGACGGTTTCCGGAACAACAAGGCGGTTCTGAACGATCCCGCCCGGGGCAATGTCTCGGTCTCCATGGAGGAATTTGACCAGTCTTTTACCGGCGTGTGCATGACCTTCGAGCCCGGGGAAAACTTTGAACCCTCCGGAAAGAGAAAGAGCACTCTTGAATTCGCCCGGAAGCGCCTCAAGGGCGCGGGGGCGGCTGTGGCGTTCATCATCCTCACATCCGTCATCGTCTGTCTCCTGGGCATTATCAATCCGGTGATGTCCCGGATTTTCTATGACCGGCTGCTCACGGGGCTGGCCCCGGACTGGTTCAGGCCTTTTATTCTGGTGATGTCGCTGCTGTGCGTCTTTCAGATCATCGTGGAAGGCGCGCGGGCGATCTATTCCCTCAGGATCAACGGGAAGATGGCGGTGGAGGGCAACGCCTCCTATCTCTGGAAGGTCCTCCGGCTTCCCATCGAGTTCTTCACCCAGAGAATGACCGGAGATATCGTTCAGAGACAGGGCTCCAACGCGATGATCGCCCGGACGCTGGTGGAGACGGTGGCGCCCCTTGCCCTGAACGTGGTCATGATGGTGTTCTATCTGGTGGTGATGGTCCGCTACAGCCCGCTTCTGACGGGGATCAGCCTGTTTTCCCTGTTCTGCAACCTCCTGATCGCCCGGTATATGTCCGAAAAACGGATCAATGTGACGCGGACCCTGATGCGGGACGAGGGGAAACTGGTATCGGCCACGATGGCGGGCATCAGTATGACGGAGACCATCAAGGCCTCCGGCGCCGAGGCGGGGTACTTCCGGAGATGGTCCGGCTATCAGGCCTCCGTCAACGCGCAGAACGTCAGGTATATCACCCTGAACGCGAAGCTGGGGCTGCTTCCCCAGCTGATCACCACGGCGTCCAATTACGCGGTTCTCTTCTTCGGGGTCTGGATGGCGATGCAGGGCAATTTCACCATCGGTATGATCTCGACCTTCCAGGGACTGCTCTCCTCCTTCATGGGGCCGGCGTCCAGTCTGGTCTCGGCGGGACAGACGATTCAGGAGATGCGCACCCAGATGGAGCGGATCGAGGACGTCATGGAATACCCCGACGATCCGATGCTCAGCCCGGACGACGATCCCGGGGACGGCAATTATGCGAAGCTCAGCGGCGAGGTGGAGGTCAGAAATCTCACCTTTGGCTATTCCCCCCTGGGAAAGCCCACCATTGAGGATTTTTCCATGCACATGAAGCCGGGCAGCCGCGTGGCGATCGTGGGCGGAAGCGGAAGCGGCAAATCCACCGTCAGCAAGCTGATCACGGGTCTCTACCAGCCGTGGGAAGGAGAGATCCTCTACGACGGCAAGCCGATCCGCGAGATTCCCAGGGCCGTACTGACCGGATCCGTGGCCATGGTGGACCAGGATATCGTTCTCTTTGAGGACACCATCGCCAACAATATCCGCATGTGGGACAATTCCATCGCCGATTTCGAGGTGATTCTCGCCGCGCGGGACGCGCAGATCCACGACGACATTCTCCAGAGACCGGGAGGATATCAGGGGAAACTGGTGGAAAACGGCCGGGATCTGTCCGGAGGGCAGCGGCAGCGGCTTGAGATAGCCCGCGTGCTCGCCCAGGATCCTTCCGTGATCATTCTCGACGAGGCGACCAGCGCCCTTGACGCAAAGACCGAGTATGAGCTGGTGAAGGCTGTCAGGGACAGGGGCATTTCCTGCATCGTGATCGCCCACCGGCTCTCCACCATCAGGGACTGCGACGAGATCATCGTGCTTGACAAGGGCCGGGTGGTCGAGCGCGGCACCCACGAGGAGCTGTACGCCAGAGGGGGAGCCTACACCGAGCTGGTCACATCAGAATAAGGAGGATTGGCGCGTATGGGTTGGTTTGACGAGCAGATCAAACAGCGCATGCAGAGCGATCAGGAGACGCTGGAGGATTCCTTTATTCTCATGGCCAGCTCCGTGCTGAACCGGTGGGATGCGGACCGGCTCCGGGACGACCGCCTGATCTCCAAGATGGCGCTTGATATGATTTTAAAATACTTCCGGATGAAGCCCGCGGATATCCCGCCGGAGGTCACGGGGGCGGACGAAGTGCTTGAATACGCGATCCGCCCGACGGGACTGATGGTCCGCGAGGTGGAGCTGACGGAAGGCTGGCAGGGGGACGCCTATGGTCCCATGCTGGGCTATATCCGGGAGAGCGGCACGGCGGTGGCGCTGATTCCCGATGCGCTCGCCGGGTACTGGTACCAGGATCCTTCCACCGGAAAGAAGACGCGGATAACCCGGAAAAATGCGGGCATCTTTGCGCGGGAGGCCATGTGCTTCTACCGGCCGCTCCCGATGAAGAAGCTGGGGATCCCCGATCTCATCATCTACATGAAGAACAGCATCTCGCGCAGCGACCTGGTCCTGATCATCCTGGCGACCCTCGTGGTGACCCTGGTGGGCAGGATCGAACCGATGCTCTATGTGCAGATGACGGGCAGAGTCCTGAACAGCAGGAGACAGACGGCCCTGATCGGAGCGGGAGTTTTCCTTCTGACGTCCGCTTTTTCGGCGCAGATGTTCGGGGTGGTCCGCTCCCTGCTGATGGACAGGATCAATACCAAGACGTCGCAGGCGGTGGAAGCCTCGGTGATGATGCGGATTCTGTCGCTTCCCGTCAATTTTTTCAGGCAGTATTCCTCGGGCGAGCTGTCCAGCCGCGCGGGGAGCGTCAATTCGCTCTGCTCGATTCTTGTGAACAATATTCTGTCCGTGGGTCTGGGAAGCGTGATGTCCCTTCTGTACATCACGCAGATCGCCGAGTTCGCGCCGTCTCTGGCCTGGCCTTCGATCGCGATCATTTTCTCCACGGTGATTCTGAGCGTCGCCGCGTCGCTGATCCAGATCGGCATCTCGAGGAAGTCGATGGAGCTCCAGGCGAAGCAGACGGGCATGTCCTTTGCCATGCTCGGCGGGATCCAGAAAATCAGGCTTTCCGGTTCCGAGAAGAGAATGTTTGCCCGCTGGGCGAGGCTGTACTCGGAGAGCGCGCGGCTGCAGTACAATCCGCCCCTCTTCCTGAAGCTGAACGGCGTGCTGGTCACGGCCATTTCCCTGGCCGGAAACGTCCTGCTCTACTACATCGCGGTGTCCACCGGCATTAAGCCCGAGATGTATATCGGCTTCACGGCTGCCTACGGACGCGTGATGGGCGCCTTTTCCTCTCTGGCGGGAATCGCGATTTCCATCGCCTCGATTCCCCCGGTCCTGGAGATGGCCGAGCCGATTCTGAAGACCGAACCGGAGGTGGCGGAGGACAAGGAGCAGGTCACCAGACTGAGCGGAAGCATCGAGATGAGCCACATCTCCTTCCGGTATCATGAAAACATGCCCTACGTCCTGAACGACCTGTCGCTCAGCATCAGGGCAGGGGAATATGTGGCGATCGTCGGCCGCACGGGATGCGGTAAATCCACGCTGATCCGGCTGCTGCTCGGCTTTGAGAAGCCGGAGAAGGGCGCGATCTACTTCGACCGCCGGGATCTGAGCAAACTGGATCCCCGTTCCCTGAGAAAGAACATCGGCGTGGTGATTCAGAACGGCGAGCTGTTCCAGGGGGATATTTTCTCCAATATCGCCATCTCCGCGCCCACGCTGACCATGGATGAGGCATGGGAGGCGGCCGAGATGGCGGGTATCGCGGACAATATCCGGGAAATGCCCATGGGCATGCAGACCGTCATTTCGGAGGGCCAGGGCGGCATCTCCGGCGGCCAGAAGCAGCGCCTGATGATCGCCAGGGCCATCGCGCCGAAGCCTCGGATCCTGATCTTCGACGAGGCCACCAGCGCTCTTGACAACAAGACGCAGAAGCAGGTCTCGGAGGCCCTGGACGGGCTGAAGAGCACCAGGATCGTGATCGCGCACCGTCTCTCCACCATCCGGAACTGCGACCGCATTCTGGTGCTGGACAAGGGCGGCATCATCGAAGAAGGAACCTACGAGGAGCTGATCAAAGAAAACGGAGCCTTTGCCGAGCTCGTCGCGAGGCAGCGGCTTGACACGGAGCAGTAACCGCCAAAGAGGCGTAAGGCCGGAGAAATCCAAAGGAGATGCGGAGAGGGTATGCCGGAAAAGTCTGTTCGGGAAATGACGGAACTGGAGAGAAAACATTACTCCCTTGAGGCGAGAACCTTTCATTCCACCGTGATGGGATCCCTTCTGCTGGGACTCGTCGCGCTGCTGATCGGGCTGGGGCTCTACGCCTACGCCCTGACGGGGCAGTACGTCGGCGAAGCCTGGGGGCTTGCCCGGTCCGCGGCCGGCATCGTGCAGCAGGCGGGAGGAGCGGAGGAGCTCGCCGCCGACGTCATGGAGATCTGGCGCGGCCTGACGCCGGAGGAGCGCGCCGGATCCAGAACAGAGGCATACCGCGCGCTTTTCTCTGAAATCAAGGAAAGAGAGAGCTGGCAGAGGATCAACGCCATCCTGAAGGAGTTTCTGAAAACCAGCGACGTCAACGACGTCTTTTTCGCCGTCTATGACAGAGAGACGCCGGCCGTCATCTATATCTCGGATCCGGATGAGCGGGAGGGGCATATCTGCATGCCCGGAGACTGGGATTCCGTCGGGGAGAAGGAGGCGTCCGTCTTCCTGGACTGGGACGGCAGGGGAAAGCTCTCCTATATCTCGAAGCGGGACAACTACCTGTGGCTCTGCACCGCGGGTGTGCCGCTGGGAGACCGGGGAGAGACCGCGGGCTTCATTCTGGCGGATATCTCTCTGTCGGAGGTCGCGGGAGGGATGAAACGCTTTCTTCTGCAGTACCTGATCGCGATGGCCGCCGCCACCTTTCTTCTGGGGTATTTTATGACCCGCCATATGAAGAAGACCCTGGTGAAGCCGATCAATGATATCGCCGCCGCCGCGGAGGACTATATGAGGGACAAGAGAGAGGGGCGGACGGAATCCGATCACTTCGCCATTCTCAATATCCGCACCGGGGACGAGGTGGAGAACCTGAGCCTGGTCATGGCGGATATGGAGCACGACATCTCCGAGTACGAGGATCATCTGACGCGGATCACGGCCGAGAAGGAGAGGGTCTCCACGGAGCTGGCGCTGGCGACGCGGATTCAGGCGGACATGCTCCCGAGCATTTTCCCGGCGTTCCCGGACCGGCCCGAGTTTGATCTCTACGCCGCCATGAATCCCGCCCGGGAGGTGGGAGGAGATTTTTACGACTATTATCTGGTGGACGACGATCACCTGTGCCTGGTCATCGCGGACGTCTCCGGCAAGGGCGTGCCGGCCGCCCTGTATATGATGGCCGCCAAGATTATTCTGGCAAACAACGCCATGGCCGGAAAATCTCCCGCCAGAATCCTGGAGGATACGAACGCGGCGATCTGCTCCAACAACCGGGAGGAGATGTTTATCACGGTGTGGCTCGGGATCCTCACGATCTCCACCGGAAAGATGACGGCGGCCAACGCGGGGCATGAGTATCCGGTGATCTGCCGGAACGGAGGCCGCTTCGAGCTGATCAGGGACAAACACGGTTTCGTGATCGGCGGCGTCGACGGGATCCGCTACAAGGAGTATGACTTTACCCTGGAACACGGGGACAAGCTGTTTCTCTACACCGACGGCGTCCCGGAGGCCACGGACGCCTCCGAGAAGATGTTCGGCACGGAGCGGATGATCGCGGCGCTCAACGAGAACCCGGACGGGGAGCCGAGGGAGATCATGGAGCAGGTGAAGCGCGAGGTAAATGCCTTTGTGAAGGACGCGGAGCAGTTCGACGACCTGACGATGCTGTGCCTGGAGTACAAATGATGAATTCCGAATGGTTCTGCCCGCGGTCACAGATACCTGCCGTCTGCGGTTTTGTGCCGCGGCACTGGCAGCGGCACCGGAATAACTGCCTTCGGTAATTATTAAGTGTAACTTGTATAATGGCGCCTCTGCCTGTTATAATGCAGTGAGAGATTTTTGACAGCCGTTCCCGCAGCGCTTGAGTGACACATGACAGGCTATGGGAACGGCTCTTTTTATGAGAGGCCGGAAAACGGCCGCTCATAAAATGAAACGTACAGGAAACAGAAAGAGGAGGCGCAAACGATGCTTTTTCAGGAACTGGGAAAACTGAAGCGAAGCATGATCATGACGTCCGTCATTATGATCGCGGCCGGCATTCTCATGCTCATCTGCCCGGAGCGGTATGTCAGCCTGCTGGTAGCGGCGGCCGGGTACGGACTGCTGATTCTGGCCACCGTATTGGCGCTGGAATTCCTTTCCAGCAAAAAGGTGCTGATCAACTATGTCTATCTGACCGGCGCCCTGCTCATCGGCATAATCGGCGCGGCCGTTCTGTTCTACCGCAGCGACGTGCTGAGAGTGCTGGGCCTGCTGTTCGGCATCTTCCTGGTGCTGGATGGCGTCTACGAGCTGTTTAACACCTGGCGGTACGCGCGCCGCGCCCATCACCGCGGATGGTGGATTCTCGTACTGCTGGCCCTGCTTCTGATCGCGGCGGGGATCGTCATTCTCACGAATCCGTGGTGGGATACCCCGGGCTCGCTGATGAAGGTGATCGGAGGAACCATGCTGTTTTCTTCCGCCGTCGGAATCGTGCACGTCATCCTGATCTGGCCGTTCCGGAATATATAAGAGGGGGGGACAAACATGTCGAAGAAAAACGGAAAAAAGAAGAATGAGTCCTCTCTTCAGGAGCGCAGGGAGGTACTGAAGGAACTGGATGAGAAGATGGACGAACTGAAGCAGTCCGCGGAGGAAATGAGAGGCGAGGTGAAGCAGCTGATGCCGGAGCAGCAGAAGCCGGAGCAGCAGAAGCCGGAGCAGACGAAAGAGGTAAAGAAGCGTGAGAAACGCCGCTCGACGGAGATTCTGGGCGTATTCGCGAAACACAACTTCTACGTAAACGGCCTGACGCCGGAGGAACTCCGGTCCACCCTGGAGGATCTGGGCCCCACCTTTGTGAAGATCGGCCAGATCATGTCGAGCCGTGTGGATCTGCTTCCCGAGAGCTACTGCAAGGAGCTTGAGAAACTGCGCCAGAACGTGCAGGAGCTGGATCCGGCGCTGGCGAAGGCTGTCATCGAGCAGGAGACCGGGAAAAAGATCGACGAGATCTACTCGGAATTCCGGGACAAGCCTCTCGGCTCCGCGTCGATCGGGCAGGCGCATTACGCCGTGCTCAAGGACGGAACCCCCGTCGTCACGAAGGTACAGCGGCCCCTGATCGCGGACATGATGCGTCAGGATTTCGTCCTTCTGAAAAAAATGGCCTCCGTATTCAACGCCGTGACGGAAGGGGCCGAAAACGCGGAGGATCAGCTTGATTTCCTGAGTGTGATCGATGAATTCGAGAAGGTGACCGAGGAGGAGCTGGACTGCCGCGTGGAGGCGGAGAACACCAGATACTTCAAGGAGCACTGCATCGAGGACGAGACGAAAGTGACGTGCCCGGACGTCTTCGACGGGCTGACGACGGAACGGATTTTCACGATGTCCTTTGTGGACGGCTATTCCATCTCCAAGAGGGAGCGCCTGATCGAGGAAGGCTATGACGTGGAGGACATCGGACGCCGCATCGTGGACAACTATCTCCACCAGGTGCTGGACGTCGGCACGTTCCACGCGGATCCCCATCAGGGCAACATCATGGTCATGCACGGGACGCCGGTCTGGATCGATTTCGGCATGATCGGACGGATCACGGACGCGGATGTGAATATCATCCAGTCCCTGGTGCTGGCCGTCCTGGAAGGGGATGTGGAGACGATCGTCAACTCGGTCATGTCGATGGGAGCGGCCTCTCCGAAAACCAACCGCGACAAGCTGATCGAGGATCTGGACGTGTTCATGGACCGGTACGTATCGGTCACGAGCCTCAACGATCTGGACGTCTCCGTGCTGTTCGAGGAGATCTGCGCGCTGGCGGAGAAGCATCACGTCAAGATGCCCGGAAAGTTCACGATGCTGGTCCGCTCGCTGGCGACCATCGAAGGCGTGATCGAGCAGCTCTGCCCGTCCCTGAACCTGTTCGAGATTTTCAGCAATAAGCTGATGGAACGGGCGAAGAATCACTTCGACCTGGAGCAGAAGCTCATCAGCACGGGAAAGGACGCGCTGGAGATCGGGAAGAAAGCGGCCAGGATACCGGTGCTGACCTCTGACCTGCTGAAAAGCGCCGCCAGGGGCAGGATGAAGATGAACCTGGAGCTGACCGGATACGAAGAGCTGCTGACGAAAGGCAGCGATACGGTCAAAAACGTCGTTCTGGCGCTCTTTGCCTGCGTGATGTTTATCGGCTCCTGCGTCCTGTGCCTCTCGGATATGACCCCCAAGGCGCCGGGCAACGTTCCCGTGCTGGCGGCGATCGGGCTGATCTTCTCCGTGGCGCTGGCCATCTACGCGGTGAGAAGCATCTCAAAGAGACAATAGAGAGAGCTTGCAGCAGGGAAACCTGAGAAAGAAAAAAGCCGGTTTCTGTCCGCGCAAGCCGGACAGAGACCGCGGAGGCGGCTGACGAAGAAACGGCAGAGGAAGAGACAGCAGAGTGAACCGGTTCGCGGCGGCATGACTCATGGCCCCGGGAACCGCATGACGGAAAAGGAGGATCGGGAAAATGGAGATCAGGAAAGACCGGCTGATGGCGTTCACCGACGGGATCGCCGCGATCGCGGCGACCATCATGGTGCTGAATCTCAAAGTCCCCGGGACGGATGACTGGAGAGGCCTGTTTTCTCAGGGCAGTGTACTGCTGGCGTATGTTGTCAGCTACATGCTGATCTATCTCGTGTGGTATATGCACCACAACCTGTTCATGGGTACGGAAAAGATTTCCGTCAGGGTTTTTCTGATCAACGGAATCTGGCTGCTGCTTCTGACGCTCGTGCCTTTTACGACCGGCTGGGTCGGGAAGACGGCAGGGCCGAAAACCGCGCCGAGGGTCGTCTACTCCCTCAATATCCTGCTCTGGGCGCTGAGCTTTCTCTGGCTGGAGCACCAGGTGATCAAAGAAAACCCGGGTCTCCCGCGGGAATACCCGTCCCGTTCGGTCGACAAAAAAATACTCACCATCGGCTTTACCGTCTGCTTCTCCCTGTCCTTTGTGCTGAAGAGAGGCGTCGTTCCTCTGACGGGCCTGGTCACCGTGATCATGATCATCCGCTCCCTGAGAAAGTCGGGCAGGAAAAAGGCCGAATCCGGGTCGTGAGCGGATCACCGCTCCGTACAACATGTCATACAGATCCATGATAAAAGTGCCGGAAGGCGCGCAGAGGAGTCCATCGTATTGCATAGAACAAAGAAAAAATACAAAGTGGCAGTGATCCCCGGAGACGGGATCGGACCGGAAGTGATGCGGGAGAGCGTGAAGGTCCTGGAACAGGCGGCACGGACAGACGGGGGTTTTGCATTTTCCTTTGCCTGGTTTCCGTGGGGATGCGAGTACTATCTGAAGAACGGAGAAATGATGCCTGCGGACGGAATGGAGATCTTGAGCGGTTTTGACGCCATTCTCCTGGGCGCGGTGGGATATCCGGGCGTGCCGGATCATATTTCCTTAAGAGATCTGCTGCTTCGGATCAGACACGACTTCGATGAATATATCAATCTCCGCCCGGTGAAGCTTCTTAAGGGGGCCTCCTGTCCTCTGGCCGGGATCCGTCCCGACGAGGTCGACATGCTGTTTGTGAGAGAGAACAGCGAGGGCGAATACAGCGGCCAGGGAGCGTGGCTTTACAAGGATTCTCCCCAGGAGGTTGTCATTCAGGACAGCGTTTTTTCCAGAAAAGGAACAGAGCGGGTCATCCGGTATGCCTATGAACTTGCCAGGAAGGAGAAGAAAACGCTGACCAGTATCTCGAAGGGGAACGCGCTCAATTATTCCATGGTTTTCTGGGATCAGATTTTTGAGGAAGTCGGAAAAGACTATCCCGAGGTGGAAACGCGTTCGCTGCTGGTGGACGCGGCGGCCATGTTTATGGTAAAGGATCCGAAAAGGTTCCAGATCGTCGTGGCGTCAAACCTGTTCGGGGATATTCTTACGGATCTCGGGGCGGCAATCGCCGGCGGAATGGGCCTGGCGGCAGGAGCGAACCTGAACCCCGAGAGAAGGTTTCCTTCCATGTTTGAGCCCATCCACGGCTCCGCCCCGGATATTGCGGGCAGCAAAACGGCGAATCCGCTGGCAGCGATCTGGTCGGCCGCCCAGTTATTGAACTTCCTCGGGTATGCGCAGTGGGAAACACGAATCATTCAGGCGATAGAGAAGCTGCTGGTCAGCAGGGAGCATCTGACGCCTGACCAGGGAGGAACGGCCACCACGGAAGAATGCACGGAGGCTCTGCTGAAATATCTGAGCTGATGGCAGGCTTTGTCCGGTTATGGCCTGGAAATGTCCGGCCTGCGGTATTCTTTGGGTGACACGCCGTATTTCTCTTTGAATTTCCGGTAGAAATAGCTGCTGTTGTCATAGCCGACAGCACCTATGATGTCTTCCACCGGCAGAGATGTGTTGGCCAGCAGCCACCCCGCCTGCTGGAGTTTTCTCTGCTGCAGAAGACCCTTG
Source organism: Lachnospiraceae bacterium (assembly GCA_045114695.1). GTDB lineage: Bacteria > Bacillota > Clostridia > Lachnospirales > Lachnospiraceae > Chordicoccus. Next base: position 177,680 of record JBGUKX010000029.1, read on the forward strand.
AAATGATCGTCCGTATGTTTTTTCAGCAGCCGGCTGATATAATACGCCGGCTGCTTTAATTCTGCGCTGATCTGGGCGAGCGTACCGTCTTTGTAGTGCGTCTCTATATATTTCAAAACAGTGAAGACGATATTCTGCTCATACTGATCCGGTCCGTCCTGGTTGATGGTATCTGCAAAGGCGGACAGGTTCATGAAGATCAGGCCCATGGTTATCTGTGTGAGTGTGTTGATTCCTTTCCGGTCGGAGAGCAGTGTCCAGATCATGTTTTCGATCAGATTCTGGACAGGAACGATCTCTTTTGCCCGAAAATGCAGGTAACTGGTCAGGGCCGTATTCTGTGACAGAGAGGATACCAGGAAATCCCTCAGGATATTTTCGCGTTCCATCATCGGAAGAGTCCGGTCGAAAAACTCCGGGAGAATGATGAAATTCACCGCCATATCGCGCTCACCCGCAGGAAGGATCTCCTGCGTTGCGTACTGGTTCAGGAACAGAAGGTCGCCTTCTTTCAGTGTGATCGTTTTTGTCCCGTTAATGATGTGCGTCGTCGTGCCGGTGCACATATAGACCATTTCCACATAATTGTGGCGGTGCTTCGGAAAATGGATAAAGCGGGTATGCGGCCGGATCATGATCAGCTGTCCTTTGCGCAGCAGCCGGCTGCTGTCGATGATAAAGTCCTCCTGCAGGGTATACCGGTCTTTCCGGACGCTTTTCTGACCGTCCAGTATCTCCTGCTCTTCTTCTGTGATGACCGTTAACCGGTCCAGGATATCCTGCCTCATCAGATCCCCTTCTCACCGCTGCCGCGGTCCGTATCTGCGCTTCCGCTTCCTCAAGAGTATAGCACAGACTGCCTCCATGGTGATAAAGGAGCTGCAAATAAGGTCCTGATTATTTGAATGGCAGGACCTTATATTTCTGTCTGTTACCGATTATAATAGCAGCATAATGAACAAGACAGAACCGGGAACTCAGGAAACGGTCCCGGGCAAAACCGTTTTTACGGGAGGTTATTATGCTGGTAAATACGAAAGCAAGAATAGGCGTTTTCTCCATCGCGCTCGGCGCGTATCTTCCGCAGTTCCCGTCACTGGTGCCGGAGTTTGAGGCGCAGTATGAAGCATTTAAGAAATGGATACCGGATACGGTGGAACTCATTGACGGTGGAATCGTAACGACAAAAGAACTATCGAGTGCTGCCGGCGACAGGTTCCGCGCTGCTGATGTGGATCTGGTGATCCTGCAGCTCCTGACCTACGCCACCTCCTACAACATGCTCCCGGCCGTCCGGGATCTGGATGTGCCGGTCGTCCTGGTCAACATCCAGAAGAAGAGAGCCGCCGACTATGAAAACACGGATACGGCGACCTGGCTCGGAGAGCTGTACGCCTGCGGCGCGGTCGGTGAGATGGTCGCGGACCTGGAGCGGGCCGGCAAGCGCCATGCCGTGATCACCGGCGTGGCCGAGGGCGGAGATCCGCAGGTACAGGCAGAGATCGAAGACTGGTGCCGCGCCGCGCAGGTGCGCCGCCGTTTCCGCGATACCAATCTGGCCCAGATCGGCCGTCCCTACCCGGGCATGATGGATCTGTATATTGATGAAACAAATCTCTACCACAGGATGTTCCTGTACACCAAACAGTTCGACTGGGAGAAGATGTGGGCGATCGCGGACGATGTCACGGATGAAGAGGAGATCCGGGCCAAAGCGCAGGACATCCTGGACACCTTTGACATCGAGGGAGGCGGAACCATAGAGAAGGTCTGGGAGATGGCCCGGTATGTGGCGGCCTTCGAGCAGTGGGTCAAAGACGAGCAGATCGCATTTGTGGCGTCCCACTACGACGGATTTGCGCAGGGCAAGGCCGGTACGCTGGACAGCATGCTGATCCCCGCATTTTCCATGTTGATCAGGCAGGGGATCGCCTGCGCGGTGGAAGGAGACATCAAAGTTGCCATGGCGATGAGCATCCTGAAGACCATCTCCGGAATGGGGCAGCTCTCCGAGATGTATTCCATTGATTTTAACGAAGATATCTGCATCATCGGCCACAGCGGCTCCGGGGACGCGGATATTTCCGAAAAAAAGCCGACCATGAAGATCGTGCCGGTATTCCACGGAAAGACCGGCGGAGGCTATCTCACCCAGTTCTACCCGCATCCCGGACCGGTTACCTATCTCGGCATTACGCAGGACCGCGACGGTCATTTCAAATTCGTCGTGGCGGAAGGCGTCAATGAACCGGGACCGATCTTTACGTTCGGCGATACCAATATGCGCACACGCTTTACCTGCGGCGCCAGGGAGTTCTGCAACCGCTGGAGCGAGGCAGGTCCGACGCACCATATGGCTGCGGCGTCGGGAAGGCATATCGACACCATCCTGAAGGTCGCGAAGATCTTCAATGTGCCGGTCGATGTGGTCACAAGATAAAGGATATGGCGCAGTAAGAGACAGATTCTGTCCGCGGATGCAGACGAAAGTGCGGCGGATGCCGTTTCAGAACGGTCACCCGCGGACACACCTCGTGTTGGGAGGAGCATAGAACCATGAGAAAATACTATCTGGCAGTGGATATCGGCGCATCCGGCGGACGTCATATCCTGGGCTGGCCGGAGAACGGAAAGATCTGTCTGGAGGAGGTTTACCGGTTCCCGAACGGCATGAAGGAAGCGGACGGCTCCCTCTGCTGGGATTTACCGGCGCTGTTCTCCGAGATCGTCGAAGGGCTCAGACGCTGCAGGAAGCAGGGAAAGATTCCTTCATATATGGGGATCGATACCTGGGGAGTGGACTATGTGCTGCTGGACGGCGGGAACCGGGTCCTGGGAAAGACCTATGGATACCGCGACCGCAGAACGGCCGGGACGCCCGAAAAGGTCTATGAGAAGATTTCTCCGGAAGAACTGTACGCCCGCACGGGCATCCAGAAGCAGGCGTTCAACACGATCTACCAGCTGACGGCCGTCAGGGAGGAGGAGCCGGCGCTTCTTGAGAAGGCCGAGAGCCTGCTGCTGATCCCGGACTACTTTCACTTCCTTCTTACGGGCGTAAAGCGGACGGAATATACCAACGCGACCACCACGCAGCTGGTGAGTCCCGTGACGAAGGACTGGGACTACGAGCTCATCGACCGGCTTGGCTTTCCGAGGCGGATCTTCGGGGAAATCAGCGCGCCGGGCACCTGTGTGGGCCATTTTACGGAAGAGATCCGGGAGGCGGCAGGGTTTGACTGCCGGGTGGTACTGCCGGCGACGCACGATACGGGCTCCGCGGTCGCGGCGCTTCCTACCACCGAGGATGACGCCCTGTATATCAGCTCCGGCACCTGGTCTCTGATGGGAACCGAGCTTCCGCAGGCAGACTGCTCCCGGGAAAGCATGGAGCGCAACCTGACCAATGAGGGCGGATACGGGTACCGGTTCCGGTATCTGAAAAACATCATGGGCCTGTGGATGATCCAGTCCGTCCGCAAGGAGTTCCCCGAGGAATATTCCTACGCGGAAATCTGTGAACAGGCGTCGCGTCAGTCCATACCGTCTCTCGTGGACTGCAATGATGAGAGATTTCTGGCTCCGGAGAGCATGATCGAAGAAGTGAGAAGCTTCTGCCGGGAGACGGGGCAGCAGGTTCCCGGGAACGCCTGGGAGATCGCGGCGGTGATCTACAACAGCCTCGGAAAGTGCTACGCGGACACGGTCCGGGAGATCGAGCAGATGACCGGCAGGACGTATGAACGCATCTATGTGGTCGGGGGCGGCTCCCATGCGGAATACCTGAACCGCGTCACGGCGAGGTACACAGGACGGACCGTCTATGCCGGACCCGGCGAGGCCACCGCCATCGGAAATCTCCTGGCGCAGATGATCAGTGACGGTGTATTTAAAGACCTGAAGGAAGCGCGCGCATGCGTGAGGGATTCGTCTGATATCAGACGCTATGAAGAGACCGGGAAGGCATGAGCGCCCGGCGGTTCGAAGAGAGCCGGGAAAGATAATAGCGAGAGGAACAGAAGCGGGCACGACGTGCCCGCTTCTGACTGTGGGACAGACAGGAAAGAATTCCGGACGGAGGCACCCTTATGCCCCGCAGAAGCTTCTGCAGTACAAGCCTCCCTGCAGGTTCTGCCTGCGCTGTCGTCACTTTGGTCAGACGCCGGCTGTTAATGAGCCTCAACTGGATAGACGCGGTGTTCTATGCTATACTGAAAATGCCATAAATCCAATGACTGCGCGGCTTTTGAGGAGCCGGGAGGATGCGGAACGCGGACAACGGTAAATATTTTGGAAGCGGTGAGGGAATATGCTGATCAATTGTACCAATCATCCGTATGAGATATGGGGCGAAGCGCAGCGCAGCGGCGCAGGCTGCTATGGCGGTGTGCTGGACTTTCCGTTCCCGCAGATCGATCCCCGGATGACGACGGAAGAGCTGCGGGAACTGGCCGGGAAGACAGCAGATCAGATCGAGGGAATGCACCCGGAAGCCGTTCTGCTGGCCGGAGAATTCAGTTTCACATTCATGCTGGCAGATAAGCTGCTGACGGACGGCGTGCGGGTCGTGTGCAGCTGTTCCAGAAGGGTGACAACCGAGGCGAGAAAGCCGGACGGGACCGTGGAAAAGACAGCCGTATTCGCCTTTGAAGGGTTCAGGGACTATGCGTATTATGAGGAGCGGTAAATGGAAGCAAGCCTGATGGACAAGGAAGTCCTCTGTCTTCTGGATACCCGGCAGATTCAGAAGTACATATTCAAAAGCAATACGCTGCTGGATGTTCTGGGCGCCAGTGATTCCATCCTTCATATCCAGATGGATGCGATCCGGGACGCCCTGGCGCACACGGATCCGCTGCTTACGGAGAGGGAGTACGCGCTGAGCCTGAACCCGGACGAAGAAATCCCCTGGTTCGTGTCGCCTGAAATACAGTTCCAGCTGATCTTCTGCGGTGCAGGCAACGCCATGTGTCTGGTGCGTACCGGACGGCTGTGCCGGCAGCTGATCCGCAGGATGTCCCGGTATTATCTGGAACACGGGTATTCCCTGAACCTGACGGCCGCGGTCACGGAAAAGACGGACGATTTCGGGCACGATATTTTTGAACTGTACAGAAAGCTGAATGCCGTGAAGGCTTCCTGTGACATCTCGGACCCGGCAGGCCCGCTCTCGGTGGCGGCACGCGAGGCGCGCACGGGCGAACCGGCCGTCGGCCGGGACGGGGCGGGTGAATATTACTCCACAGCGTCCGCACTGCGCAGAAAGGAAGCGGCGCTGCGCAGGAACGTTGTGGATCTCCCGCATTTCCGGACAAGCCGGGGATATGACGGCCGGGAATACCTCGCGGTTCTGCACTCCGACGGGAACAATCTGGGGATTACCATCGGCCGGATGATGCAGCAGACCGCGTCCTATGAGGCAGGCATACGCATCCGACGGATCATCGGCCGCACGATTGCAGAAACCTACGGGCGCGTGATAGATCATACGCTTGAGGACGTGCGGGCCTGCTGGCAGAAGATGCCCGGGCATGGGCAGGTGCCTTTTGAAGGCGCCTTCTATGTGCTGCACCGGGGCGGTGATGACCTGAACATCATCTGCGACGCAGCCCTGGTCGTACCCTTCCTGAACAGTCTGTACCGGAACCTGCAGGGGGCCTGTCTCTGGCAGTCGGAGGAGTTCACGGCACCCCTGTATGTCTGCACCGGAATCGCTTTCGTAACGAAAGCGACCGGATTCCACGATGCGTTCGCCATGGCGGAGGCATGCTGTGCCAGGGCAAAGACCGCGGCCAAGCGGGAACCGAACCTGAGAAACGGGTTTGCCGGGAACTGGATCGATTTCCAGGTTTGCCCGGAGCCCCCGACACAGACTTTGGATATGCTCAGGGAACGGACCTTTGTGAGCCGCGGCGGCAGACGTCTGCTGCTCAGGCCCTATTGCGCCGATCCGGAAGCAGCTGACCGGCCGTATGCCTTTCAGAAGCTGCTGGAGCGGGCGGAGCGCATCCGCCGGATGCAGCTGACCGACAGCCAGGAGGACATGCTGTGTCAGTCTTACCTGGCAGGCGGGCCTGAATTCAGGCGTTGGGTGGATGCCATGAAGAGTCAGGGAAAGGACCTGGTACAGCAGCTGGGGGACCCGGCGTACAGGGATGAAGCCGGCATGCTCAGCTATGCATGGATGGACGCTCTGGAGCTTTCGGGATTTCTGCCGGAGGGACAGTAGGATGTTATCGATTCAGATCAGTATTCTGGGACAGGTGGCCTTTGAGCATACCTTGCATTCTGAGGTCGGGTGCAGGTACGATGTCACGGTGGATTCGCTGGGGATCCCGTACATTCCTTCGCATGAAATCCTGGCCGCTGCAGGCGGGCTGCCCGCAGGCACACAGATCGGGTTCGCGCATCCGGACGGGTATATGGGACAGATGCGGGCTGCCCGAACCCTGAAAAACCATCTGCCGGGGTGCAGCCGGTACATCAGCGAACAGTTTCTGACCCGGCGGTATGATGCCGGGAAAGGATACAGTATCCGGGCACTGAAGCCGGGGCAGACGTACACGGCCTGGCTTTTCTGCGCGGACACAGACCGTGCACAGACCGCAAGCGCGCTGGAGAAGATTACGCGGCTCGGCATCCGGGCACCGGAGGACGGAATATCGGGTGAAGTACGGGTCCGACTGGCGGAGCCGGAAGACCCGGTTTTTGATATGCCGGTCCTGCATGAGAAATGTACCTATGCTTCGCTGGACCTGGAAATCCTGCTGGTCTCGCCGTTTTGTTTGGATACGCCGTTCTCTGACCATGCGAAAACAGAGCTTTTTGTGCCGGGGGCGGTCATCCGGGACTTCCTGATGAAACGAGTGGGAGCATGCAGTGCAACCGACCGGGAGCAGCTGATCTGCTCCAACGCATACCTGGCTTTCGGCCAGGAGCGGCTTTTGCCGACGCCGGTCTGTATCAGTGTTGTGAAACTTGACCGGGAGCAGCTGCGGTACCGCCTCGCACCCGGGAAAGACCCTCTGCTTGTCGAGCAGGATGTGGGCCTGGATGACACGTTTTCCACCGGTATTCAGGAGCATTTGACGCGGTACACTGTGCCCGGGACTGGTCCGTACCTTGCAAAGGACGGGCAGGTGCACGAAGCCATTACGGAGGGACAGGCTTTCCGCGGTACGGTTTACGGGCCGGATGCTGCGATCCGGCAGATCGTGGAGTCTGTTTCGCGCTTTCCGGCTGCGCAGCTGGGGATGCTGACCGAAGAGGGGCTGGGGGAAGTGTATTTCAGGATCCCGGCAGTGAACGAGGCCCCAATTCCTGCCGAGCAGCTGAGCCGGTGCTTTGATGTATGCTGTCTGTCGGATACCCTGATCCTTAATGACCGGGGCGTACCCACCTGCCGTGCCGAAGACCTGCTGTCTGAGATTGAATATGTTTTCGGGTGTCCCGGAAAGCTGCGCATCATCGGAAAGTATACAGCAATCCATGAGGACTATTCCCGGAATCCCGGGTGGCAGGAAGACCGGACGGTTGTGCGCTGTCTGGCGAAGGGGTCCATCCTGCGGCTGGAAGCCGTGGATGCGCCGCTGGACATTTCCCGCCTTTCGCACTGCTTCCTTGGCGAGCGGACGGAAGACGGATATGGAGAACTGGCGGCCTGGCCCGCAAGGGGTACATACTATCGGCTTGCCGAAGAACTGGTGCAGGATCGGAATGAGGTACCCATGCCGGTTACGTACAGGGATTCTGTTTTCAGTGCACAGCTCACCGGCGGGGTTATCAACAGCATGATCCGGGAGCGTATCTACCATCTCGGACTGCTGGACCGGGGGGACCTGAAGGCAGGTGCAAAAGCACAGGTTCCTGAAGATCTGCTGCGCATGATCCGGGACATGTATAGCCCTGTGATTACGGATGAGCAGCTGATCGGATGGTATCAGGACGGTCTGACGGGAGGGGAAGATCATGAAGATGAATGACAGGATTCCCGGGAACGGGCTGCTCCTGGCAGAGGGACGGGACCGGCTGGTTTTTACACCTTATGTGTTCCGGTCGGGAAAGATCCTGGTGGACGGGCAGGACTGCTCCGAACTGCTCGGGTGGGACCAGTGCCTTTTATTCGACCGGAACACGGAAGTCCGCCTTGTCCGCAGAAGAGCCCGGAACGAAATGATTGAAACGGTACTGACGGCGGAAGAGGAAGCGGTCATGAACCCGGACCTGCTCTATACAGAGGAAGTGCTGGTGAAGCCTCAGTATGCCGCTCATGGCGGATTACCTGAAACACTGATCATCGTGAACCGGTACCGGTATACGGAAAACGATACACTGGTTCTTGATGACTACAGAGTAGCCATGAAATGATCACCGGACCCCGGGCTGGTGCGAAAGAGAGATAAAGATGGACAGAATCAGAATCCGGGAGGCTGTCAGGATTGCATTACCGGCGATTCTGGAGAGCCTGATCCTGGTGACCGTTGCAACCATTGACACAAAGATGATCTCTTCTCTGGGGCATACAGCTATTACGGCAGTGGGGCTTACAGCGCAGCCAAAGCTGCTCTGTTTTGCCCTCTTCTATGCTCTTGGAACAGCCAGTTCCTTCTTCATTGCCCAGGCCAGCGGCAGCAGAGACCGGACCAGAGGCAATGCGTATTTTCATGCGATCCTGCGTATCACAGTTTTCCTGTCCGTGGTTCTGGGGATTGTCCTTGGCCTGTTTGCCAGGCCGGTCATGCAGCTGTTTAACAGGCAGCCGGAAAGCGTGGGGCTGTCCGCGGATTTCTTTGCCGTCATTATGGGCTGCATGGTCTTTCAGGCGCTGTCCATTGTGCTCAACGGTGCACTCAGGGGCATCGGCGAGACCAGAGTGACCTTATATTCGAGTCTTGCCCTTGCCGGCACGGATATTCTCTTTAATTATCTGCTGATCCAGGGCCGGTTCGGGTTCCCCAGACTTGAAGTCGTCGGTGACGCGATCGCCACAGTACTGGGGACCGCAGCTGCCTGCGCAGTGAGCCTGTTCTATCTGAAAAGGAAATCCGGATTCCTGACCCTGAAGGGTGTGCTGCGTCCGGTCCGGGAAAAGGCGATCACACAGAGCATCCGTAAGAAGGCAGGGAGTATAGTATTTGAGAATCTTTTCGTGCGGATCGGGTTCATGCTGACCAGTGTGCTCGTGTCCACTTTTCCATCGGATGAGACTTCGGTTTATTTTGTCGGATTGATTCTTCTTCAGTATTCCTTTGCCTTCGGGGACGGGCTTCAGGCTGCCACGATCTCGCTGACGGGGAAAAGCATCGGTGCCGGGAACAGAGAGGATTTCAGGGCGTATTTCCGGATTATGATCTCATGGGCGGTCGTCCTCTCCGTAGCGCTCAGTTCCCTGTACCTGATCGGTGCGAGATGGTTTTTCCGTCAGTATTTCAGTGATCCGGCATCCATTGAGGAGGGGTTTGCTGCCACACTGCATGTGATTGGCATCACCACATTTCAGATCATGCGCATTGTATTCATCGCCGGTCTGAGAGGCATGGGAGAAGTCCGTGATCCGCGCCGCATTGTGACCCTGTGCGTTTTTGTGCTGAATCCGGGAATGAGCTATCTGCTCGCTTATCCCCTGCATATGGGGATTCGGGGCATATGGGCCGCGTCCGTCCTGACACAGATGATCTGGATGATTCTGGCAGGCCTGAGTTTTAAAAAGCACGCAGCCGGACTGTCTTTTCAATAAGCTGACTGATTGACAGGCGCGAGACTCCCGGGCTTCCGGCTGCTGGGGGACGAGGGATCAATATAGAGTAATAGGAGGTACAGTATGAAAAACGAAAACAGGCTGTTCATTGAAAAAAGCTATGCGATCCGCCCGGAATCCAACGGAATGACGGTTTATGATAAGAAAAAGCATAAGTTCTTCTTTTTTGAGGGCCTTTCGACAGCAGATGTGCACAGAGAAGTACCGGCGCTGGACAGCGCAGGGTTTACAGCTTTCATGAAGGCGCATGAGGACCGCATGACCGTGAATATCCGGACAGACAGGCCTCTCTATATCGGATGGCAGCTGTCCGCGGAGTGCAATCTGGACTGTATTTACTGCTTTGCGGATACGACACTGCATCAGGGAAACACAACAGATATTGCGGATGTGGCAAAAAGCATCCTGGCATTGGAGCCTGTCTGCGTGGGGCTGAGCGGCGGAGAACCCACCCTGAACCGTAAACTGCCTGAAATCATGGAGCTGTTCAAAGACCGGGTGGATTGCATATTGAATACCAATGGAACAACGCCGCTTCTGCAGCATATCGTGCCGCAGCTGAAGGAAACCGGGACGCTGGTCCGTATTTCCATTGACTCTACAAGCAACAGCGTTCAGAATGCACTCCGTCCGGTTAAGGGCAGCAGGGCTTTGGACTTCGACCAGATGAGGCTGATCCGCAAGTCTGTGGAGATGCTGCTGGAGGCGGATGTCCCGCTGGAAATCCATACGGTGGTTTCAACCAGAAACAGGGACAGCCTGGAGCAGACGGCTGAGGATCTGATTGCCATGGGCGTCAGAAGATGGCACCTGTACCGAATGGATCCGAGCCCGAAATGTGCTGACATCTACGAAAGCATCCGGGTAGATCATAAGGAAATTGCCGTGTGCCATCGAAAACTGCTTGAAAAATACGGCAGCAGACTGGATATTACCGCAGCCACGGATGTCAGAGCAGGAAGCCGGGAAAGGGCGGTTCTCCTGATTGACAGCAATGGCCGCTTCATGGTCAAGGGGCAGAACCAGGCCGTCATCTATGTCGGCCGGGATCCAAAGGCTCCGACAAAAGAGGAACTGGCGGAAACAATGGATTTTGAAGTTCATAAGCGCTGCTATTACATGAATTATGCCTGTCAGGCATCCGGGAAGGAATGATAAAACGTTTGTCTGCCTGTTCCCGCATGCGGTGCAGGAGACTTGTCTGAAGGTATTCGGAAACATGGATCCGGCGTTATCTGCACGAACATGCCGCCGGTATAAACGATTTTACAGCGGAAAAGGCGGCGTCGATGCGCTCACACCCATGAAAGGCGATATTTCCACCGAAAATGATTGAGCGAACAGTCCCCGCATGATAAAATTGTATGACGTATCGGGCTTTTTATGCCTCTGGGGCTTCGCCCGATCCGGACAGGACTCCTGTCCGACTTTTCGAAGGAGAATACATAGAAATGAAATTAGGTATCGTCGGACTTCCGAATGTAGGCAAAAGCACGCTCTTCAATTCGCTCACGAAAGCCGGGGCGGAATCCGCAAATTATCCCTTCTGCACCATCGACCCCAACATCGGAATCGTAGCGGTTCCCGATGAGCGCCTTAAGCTTCTGGGAGATTTCAGCCATTCCAGAAAAGTGACCCCCGCCACGATCGAATTCGTCGACATCGCCGGCCTTGTCAAGGGCGCGTCGAAGGGGGAAGGACTCGGCAACCAGTTCCTGGCGAATATCCGGGAATGCGACGCCATCGTCCACGTCGTCCGCTGCTTCGACGACCCCAACGTGATCCACGTCGACGGGGCTGTGAACCCGGCGAGGGACATCGAGACGATCAATCTGGAGCTGCTGTTCGCCGATCTTGAGGTGCTGGACCGACGGATCGCCAAGACGGCCCGGTCGGCCAAGTCCGGAGCGGACAAGAACGCGAAGAAGGAATACGACGTACTGAAGAAGATCCATGCCTGGCTCGAGGACGGCAATCTCTGCATCACCCTGAAGCTGGACAACGAGGAGGAGGACGCTTTCAGGCGCTCGCTGGATCTGCTGACGGACAAGCCCGTCATCTACGCCGCCAATGTCGCCGACGAGGATCTCGCGGACGACGGCGCCTCCAACGAGTATGTCGCCGCGGTGCGGAAGATCGCCGCGGAGCAGGGCTCGGAGGTGTTTGTGATCTCGGCGGAGATCGAGCAGGAAATATCCGAGCTGAGCGACGAGGAGAAGGAGGAGTTCTTCGCGGACCTGGGCATCACCAAGTCCGGGCTGGAGAAGCTGATCGCCGCGAGTTATCACATTCTCGGACTCCAGAGCTACCTGACCACCGGCGAGGATGAGACGAGGGCGTGGACGATCCCGATCGGCTGCAAGGCGCCGAAGGCGGCCGGCAAGATCCACTCCGATTTCGAGAGGGGCTTCATCAAGGCTGAGGTGATCAACTACCGTCAGCTCCTGGACTGCGGATCCTATGTCGCCGCGAAGGAGAAGGGACTCGTCCGGATGGAAGGAAAAGAATATGTCGTTCAGGACGGGGACGTGATTCTCTTCAGGTTCAACGTGTAACACGGGCTGAAACCCCTGAAAGAAGCTATGGATTATCAGATCAACTTTCCCAACCTGGGTATTTATCTGTCCCATGTGCCGAAGTCGTTTTCGGTCGGCAGAGTGGAGATCGCCCTCTACGGGGTGATGATCGCCGTCGGCATGACCCTCGGCATCGCGGCGCTCATGAGAAGGGCCAAAGAGACGGGGCAGGATCCGGAGGACTATCTGGATATCGCGGTCTTTACCATGCTCTTCGCCATCGCCGGGGCGCGGATCTACTACGTGGTCTTCTCGTGGGATCTCTACCGGGACAGTCCCCTGTCGGTTTTCAATATCCGGGAGGGCGGGCTGGCGATCTACGGCGGAATCATCGCCGGCGTCATCACCGTCGCCGTGCTCGCGAGGGTCAAAAAGAAGCCGTTTCCGCTGCTTCTCGACACGTGCGTCATCGGAGTGCCCATCGGGCAGATTCTCGGACGGTGGGGGAACTTTTTCAACCGGGAGGCTTTCGGCGGATACACGGACGGCCTCTTCGCCATGCAGCTCCCCGTATCGGCGGTCCGCGCGGAGGAGGTCACGTCCGCCATGTGGGAGAATGTGGTGATCCGCGGCGGAGTCCGGCTGGTCCAGGTTCATCCCACGTTTCTCTACGAAGGGTTCTGGAATCTCGGCGTGCTGCTCCTTCTCTTCCTGCTCCGGAACCGGACGAAATTCAGCGGAGAGCTGTTTCTGGTCTACGTGCTCGGCTACGGGACGGGAAGGTTCCTGATCGAGCCCCTCCGTACGGATCAGCTGCTGATTCCCGGGACGACGGTGCCGGTCTCGATGGTTCTTTCCGCCGCGGCCGCGGCGGCCGCCGGAGTGCTGATCCTGCTGGGACGGAGGAAGAATCCTTCAAAAATCTAAATGAACAGGGAGCGAAACAGTGAACGGAAGTCTCCGGAGAGGAACGGGACTTCCGCCTGCGGCTCTTCACGCGTCCGGCGCGTGAAGGGCCGCTTTTTTTGTGTCTCCGGGAGCATATTTAGCGGCGGCGGGGACGGGAAAACACCAGATATTCCGTCTGAGAGGGAGGCGAAAAATCCATGACGGCAACCGGCCCTGAAATGCTTGCATTTTCCCATGCAATGGGGTAAAATTTAGATCAAGTGGTACGAAGTGGGACGGAAATGCCACGAAATGGGAGATAAGGATGTTTCTTGGGAAGTACACTCACACGATCGACAGCAAAGGGCGGCTGATCATTCCCTCCAAGTTCAGGGATGAAATCGGCGCCTCGAAGCTTGTTGTCGCTCCGTGGTGGGAGGGCGACCTGACGGTGTTTACGCAGGACGGCTTCAGGGAATACATCCGGTCTCTCGACGATCTTCAGGGAAGTGCGGAAGCGCGCAGACGCATCAAGCGGTTCATAACGAGCGGCGCCGATGAATGCCGGCTCGACGCACAGGGACGGATTCTCCTTAACCAGAGCCTCCGCGACTATGCGCATCTTAGCGGGGATGTCATCCTCACCGGCAATATGGACAGCTTTGAAATCTGGAATCCGGATGTCTGGGCGAAGACGGAAAGCCTCCTGAACGACGCGGACGAGATGAGAAATGAGCTTGAGAGTCTTAGGCAGCTGATGTAATCCGCTCCGCGGAAGCGCGCGCCTTTTGGGGAGAAGACGCGTTCTGCCGCCGGATGCGGGCCGGAAGGGGAGCTTCCGGCATGCGGCTGGCCGCAAAGGGGAGGAGACGCGATTGGAATTTTCTCACAGATCCGTGATGCTGGAGGAGACGATCGAAAACCTCCGCGTCAGACCGGGCGGGGTATACTGCGACGGGACGCTGGGAGGCGGAGGTCATTCTCTTGAGATCGCGAAGCGACTTGATGGAAGAGGCACACTGATCGGCATAGACCGCGATGAGGCCGCGATTACGGCCGCTGGGGAGCGGCTTTCGGATTACAGGGGAGTGGTCCGGATCGTGCGCGGAAATTACAGTCAGATGCCGGAGATCGTTCACGGACTCGGGATCGACAGGGTCGACGGAATTCTTCTGGACCTGGGCGTTTCGTCGTATCAGCTGGATACGGCGGAGCGGGGGTTTTCCTACATGAAGGACGCCCCTCTGGACATGAGGATGGACCGCCGGGAGCAGAGGACAGCCGCCGATATCGTGAACGGGGCGGATGAGCGCGAGCTTTTCGGAATCATTCGTGATTACGGGGAGGAAAGGTTTGCGCAGAACATCGCCAGAAACATCGTGGAGAGACGGAAGCAGAAGAGAATCGAGACGACTGGGGAGTTAGTCGAGATCATCAGCGCGTCGATCCCGATGAAATTTCAGAAAAACGGGGGACATCCCGCAAAAAGGACCTTCCAGGCGATCCGGATAGAGCTGAACGGGGAGCTTTCGGCTCTGGAGGACTCGCTCGACGGGATGATCGATCTTCTCGCGGACGGCGGAAGGCTCTGCGTGATCACGTTCCATTCCCTGGAGGACAGGATCGTAAAGTCCGTCTTCCGGAGGAATGAGAATCCGTGCACCTGCCCGCCGGGATTTCCCGTGTGCGTGTGCGGGAAGGTCCCGAAGGGACGCGTGGTAACAAGAAAGCCGGTTCTTCCCTCCGCGGAGGAGTCGGAGAGGAATTCCAGGGCGAAGAGCGCAAAGCTCAGGGTTTTCGAACGAAAGGCAACGTAAAAAATGTCCGGGAACGCTGCACGAAGAAGGGTAAATCAAAGATCGGATATGAGAGACGTGCAGTATCCTGTCGACGGAACGGCTGCCTATGTGCCGGAGGAGCCCGTATTCTACAGGGGGGAATACGCGCTTCCGTATGACGGCGCTTACCGCCGCGAGGCCGGCGCGAGCCGCGAGGTAAAACGAAACCGCAGCAAAGCCCTCGCCGTGAACAAGGCATTCGTCTTGTTTCTGACATTGATTTCCGCCGCCACGGTCGTCATGTGCGTGAGGTATCTCAGGCTCAAGGAGACGATCACGGCCCAGATTTCCGCCAATGAAAAGCTGGAATCCAGTCTCGTGTCGCTCCGGAGCGAGAACGACGCGCTTCTTGAGTGCGTCTCCAACGACGTGGACTGGAATTATATCCGCGAGACGGCCGTCAACAAATTGGGAATGAAATATGCGGCAGAAGAGCAGATTGTATGGTATAATACCGAAGACTGCTGTTATGTGAGACAATTTCAGGATGTGCCGTCGCCCTGACCGGGGGACCGGCAGATCCGCGGAAAGCCGGGTCGGTTTTGGGTGATCAGAAATCTGCCGGAAATAAGGGCACGGGACGCAACCGCAAACTGAATACACTGATGAGAAGGAAGCTGGCAGGACTGTTTGTGGCGGTCGTGCTGGCTTTAATTTGTCTTCTGATAAGAATGACGTACATCAACGCGACCAAGGGCGAGCAGTACCGAAAGCAGGTTCTGGCCAGGTCGCAGTCGCAGTATTCCTCCGTGTCCATGGCCTACAAGCGGGGAGATATTCTCGACAGGAACGGGGTGGTGCTGGCCACCTCCGAGAAGAAATACAACGTGATTCTGGACTGCTCCGTCGTCAATTACTCCGAATCCTACGCGGAGCCCACGGTGAAGGCATTGACCGAAGTCCTGGGCATCGACGAGGAGCTGATCCGCGAAAGGCTCACGTCCGAGGAGACGAAGAACTCCCGCTATCAGATTATCGCCCGGAACATTTCCGTCGAGGACAAGCAGGCCTTCGACCGGTACAAGAACGGGACGGAGGAGGAGCCCCTGACGCCGGAGCAGGCGAAGGAGCGCTACTACGTGAGAGGCGTCTGGTTCGAGGAGAACTACGTCCGCAGCTATCCGCTGGGAGCCCTCGCCGGGGAGGTTCTCGGCTTTACCTACGACAAGGACCAGGCGGACTGGGGCATCGAGGGCTACTACAACAACACCCTCTGCGGCGTCGACGGCCGGAAATACGGCTACTGGGGCTCGGATTCCGAGATCGAGCAGACGATCGTGGACCCCGTTGACGGAAATTCGGTGAAGAGCACCATCGACGTCAACATCCAGAGCGTGGTCGAGGAGACGATCCTGCGGTTCGAGGACTATTACAGGGAAGGTCCCTACAGCAATCAGCAGGCCGCCAAGAATATCGGCGTCGTGGTGATGAATCCGCAGAACGGAGCCATTCTCGCGATGGCCACCTCGGAGGGCTACGATCCCAACAACCCCAGGGATCTGACGGGCTATTACTCGGAGTCCGAGATCAGCGCCATGACGGACGCCAGGAAGGCGGAAAATCTTCAGAAGATCTGGAGAAATTTCTGCATCTCCGACGCCTATGAGCCCGGATCGGTGTTCAAGCCGGTCACGGTCTCCGCGGCCCTTGAGACCGGCGCCGTCAGCTTCGCGGACAGGTTCCTCTGCGACGGCTATGAGACGGTGTCGGGCATCCGCATCAAGTGCTCCGATACGGAGGGGCACGGGGAGGAGAGCCTCCTCGAGGTCATTCAGAATTCCTGCAACGACGGCCTGATGCAGGTCGGAAGCCGGCTCGGCGTGGACGCCTTCTGCCGGTTCCAGTCCGCCTTCGGCTTCGGCAGCAGAACCGGGATCGATCTGTCCGGGGAGGCGTCGGGGATCGTAGGCGCCGCGGACACGATGGGATCGGTCGATCTTGCCACCGCGTCCTTCGGCCAGGGCTTTACCTGCACGATGATCCAGGAGATCTCCGCCGTAAGCTCCATCATCAACGGCGGAAACTACTACAGACCCCACGTCGTCAGCAGCATCATCGATCCCAACGGCAGCACCAGGCAGAGCTACGACAGCGTGCTCATGCAGCAGACCGTGTCCTCCGACGTGTCGGAGTTCATCAAGTCCGCGATGAGGGCCAGCGTGGAGAGCGGAACGTCGAGGTACGCCAAGGTGGACGGGTATTCCATGGGCGGAAAGACCGGGACGGCCCAGAAGATTCCGCGCGGCAACGGCAAATACCTCGTCTCCTTCATCGGGTTCGTCCCCTGCGACGATCCCCAGGTCGCGATCTACTGCATCGTGGATGAGCCGAACGTGGAGGAACAGGCGGACAACCGCTATCCGCAGTGGATCGCCAGAGATATCCTGATGCAGATCCTTCCCTACATGAACGTCTATCCGGACGAGCCGTCGAATCCGGAAAACTCTTATCTGGCGAAGGATTTCGACAACCCGACGGGCGAGAATGAAGCCGATACCTCCGCGGATACCAACGTGCCGGAACCCCAGGGAACGGGAGGCTCCGCGGACGCCGGCGGAGGGAACACGAGAGAAGAGGACGGCTATACAAACGAGGAGGCTGGAATAGAAGATGATTGATCTGTCAACGGCTGCACCTGTCCTGATCGCGTTTGCGGTCAGCGCCCTGCTCGGGCCCTTTGTCATTCCGTGGCTGCGGAAGCTCAAGATGAGCCAGACCGAGAGAACCTACGGCATGGAGACCCATCTGAAGAAGGCCGGCACGCCGACCATGGGAGGCGTCATGATCCTGATCGCCGTGACCGCGGCCTCGGTGATTTTCATTCCCCGCTATCCGCGGACCGGTCCGGTCCTTTTCCTCACCGCGGCCTTCGGGATCATCGGCTTCGTCGATGACTATCTCAAGGTGGTGAAGCACAACTCGGACGGGTTGATCGCCTGGCAGAAGCTGCTCCTGGAGTTTGTGGTGACCGCGCTGTTCTGTTTCTGGATGACGCGTCTGGCGGGCGTGTCGCTCGCGCTCCGGATTCCTTTTGCGGGAGGGCGTATGGCGGACATCGGATTCCTCGCGATCCCGCTCCTGTTCATCGCGGTTCTCGGCACGGTCAACGCCGTCAACTTCACGGACGGACTCGACGGACTGGCAAGCTCCGTGACGATCGTCGTCGCGGTTTTCTTCGCGGCCGTCTCCGTGATGCTCGGCAGCGGCACCTCCCCCGTCGCGGGAGCGGTCGCCGGCGCCCTGATGGGCTTCCTTCTGTACAACGCGTATCCCGCGAAGGTGTTCATGGGGGATACGGGATCCCTGGCGCTGGGCGGATTTGTCGCCGGCATGGCGTATATCCTCCAGATGCCTCTGTTCATCCTCATTGTCGGCATCGTGTATTTCGCGGAGATCCTCTCGGTGATGATGCAGGTCAGCTACTTCAAGCTGACCCACGGAAAGCGCATTTTCAAAATGACGCCGATTCACCATCACTTCGAGAAATGCGGGTGGTCCGAGACCCGGATCGTGGCGGTCTTTACCGTGATTACCGCCCTCGCGTCGCTGATCGGGCTCTGCGCCCTTTGACAGCCTGTCGGCCTTCCGGCGCCAGGGGCCCGGGAGGGAAGATAATAAACTACATTCGGAGGAAGCCTTATCATGGATTTTCAGAATAAAAGGGTGCTTGTCTACGGAGCCGGGAAGAGCGGAATCGGGGCGGCGGAGCTACTGATCCGTCTCGGCGCCCGGCCGGTGATTTATGATGAGAAGAAGGACGTCCCTGCGCAGGACATTCTCGGGAAGCTGAAGGACGCCTCCCGCGCGGAGGCGGTCACCGGTGATCTGCCGGAAGACCCCGCCGGACGCTTTGATCTGGCCGTCCTGAGCCCCGGCGTTCCCTGTGACTGTGAGAATGTAAACCGTCTCCGGGAGGCGGGCGTTCCCATCATCGGGGAGGTGGAGCTCGGCTACCTGGCGGGCAGAGGCAGGGTGCTGGCGATCACGGGGACGAACGGAAAGACCACCACGACCTCTCTTCTCGGCGAGATCATGAAAGCCGTCAGCCCCGACGTCTTTGTCGTCGGCAACATCGGCAACGCCTATACCGGCGCCGCCGCGGACACGACCCCCGGCTCCACGGTGGTCGCCGAGATTTCCAGCTTCCAGCTGGAGACCATCCGTCAGTTCCGCCCGGCGGTGTCCGCCATTCTCAACATCACGGAGGATCACCTCAACCGCCACCACACGATGGAGGAATACATCCGGGTCAAGGAGAGGATCACGCTGAACCAGGACAGGAGCGACACCTGCGTCCTCAACTACGAGGATCCCGTGCTCCGCCGCTTCGGCGAGAACGGCTGCCCCGCCCGCGTGTTCTGGTTCTCGTCGAAAAGGGAGCTGGAGGACGGCATATTTCTCGACGGAAGTCTCATCCGGATGCGGAGAGACGGAATAGACGAGATCCTGCTGGACGTCGGGGATCTGTTCCTGATCGGTGAGCACAACTACGAAAACGTCATGGCGGCCGCGGCGGCGGCCTGGTCGGCGGGCGTCCCCCTGGACGTGATCCGGGACGTCTGCGTTCACTTCAGGCCCGTCGCCCACCGGATTGAGTACGTCGATGAGAAGAACGGGGTTATCTGGTATAATGACTCAAAAGGCACGAACCCCGACGCGGCCATCAAGGGCATTCTGGCCATGAAGCGCCCCACCTTCCTGATCGCGGGGGGCTATGACAAGGGATCGGACTACAGGGAATGGATCCGCTCCTTCGGGGACCGGGTCAGGATGCTCGTGCTGGAAGGCGCGACGAGGTTCGATATCCGGGACGCCGCCCTTGAATGCGGATTCCCGGAGGAAAAGATCGTGATCCTTGAAAATATGAACGAGGCGATGGACTACTGCCGCGATCACGCCGTGAGCGGGGACGCGGTCCTGCTTTCGCCGGCGTGCGCGTCATGGGGCGAGTTCCCGAACTATGAGGTGAGGGGAGAAGTTTTCAAGAATTATGTCAGGGAAAAGATCTAAAAGATTTCGGAGACAGGTCGGGAGGCGGATTGCGGCAGTGATCCTTGCCGTTCTTGCCGTCGTCCTGTTTTTCGCGGTTTTCCGGCTCAGGACCGTCGTCGTGTCCGGGAATATCCACAGCGCCCCCTCCGAGATCACGGAGATCCTTCTGCAGAGACCCGTCCTCGGGAACACGCTGCTGACGATGCTTCTCAACAACGGCAGGAGGGTGGAAGGAGAAGGCTTCGCGGACCGGCTGAAGGTCACCGTCACGGGCAGAGACAGCGTGCGCGTCGTCGTGGAGGAGAGGCCCTTCGTCGGAAGGGTGGAATCCGGAGGCGTCTGGTATTACTTTGACACGTCGGGGGAGGTGCTCGCCTCTTCCGCCTCGCCCCTCGGCGGGGACGGCATTCCTCCGGTGGAGGGCCTGGAGCTTCTGGCGGAGGCGGAGACCATGAGGTATCTGCCCATCACGAACACGAAGATTTTTTCGATGCTGGGGATGCTGAAGAACCGGATCGACTTCAGGGAGGAGATGATTCCCGACAAGGTCGTGTTCGGCAGCGACAGTGCCATGACGCTTGTGTACGGGAGCGTAAAGGTTCTGATGGGGAGCGGAGAAAAGCTCGAGATGAGGCTGCGGGAGCTGTCCGGAGTGATCGACGAGCTGAAAGCGGGCTACAGCGGGACGCTCCATCTCGAGAATTACGACGGCTCCCAGAACGGGCTGATTTTTGATCCCACCTCGTGAGATTTTAAAAAAAAATCTTGATAAAAGCCTTTAAACACTATATCATTACTTTATGTTGACTCATTGTGCGATCCGCGCAATTCTATATATTATGTTCCGGACAGAGGAAAGAAGGAGGACACCTTGTTAGAAATTACTTCCAACGAGCTCGAGTCTGAGGCTCGAATCATAGTGGTCGGCGTCGGCGGCGCCGGCAATAACGCGGTCAACCGCATGGTCGATGAGACTATCGGCGGCGTTGAATTTGTGGGAGTCAATACCGACAAGCAGGCGCTTTCGATGTGCAAGGCCCCGACGATCGTCCAGATCGGCGAGAAGGTCACCAAGGGACTCGGCGCCGGTGCCAAGCCTGAGATCGGAGAACAGGCAGCGACCGAGAGCTCCGAGGAGATCAAGCAGACTCTGTCAGGAGCGGACATGGTCTTCGTCACCTGCGGCATGGGCGGCGGAACCGGAACGGGCGGCGCGCCCGTGGTCGCGAGCATCGCGAAGGAGCTCGGCTGCCTCACGGTCGGCGTCGTCACGAAGCCCTTCCGCTTCGAGGCGAACAAGCGCATGGAGAACGCCCTCCGCGGCATCGACAAGCTGTCCCAGAACGTGGACACCCTGATCGTGATCCCCAATGACCGGCTCCTTGATATCGTCGACAGAAGAACGACGATGCCGGAGGCCCTCAAGAAGGCGGACGAAGTACTGCAGCAGGCCGTGCAGGGAATCACGGACCTGATCAATCAGCCCGCTCTGATCAACCTCGACTTCGCGGACGTCCAGACTGTCATGACCAACGGCGGTATCGCCCACATCGGTATCGGTGAGGCGAAGGGCGACGACAAGGCCCTCGAGGCGGTCCAGCAGGCGGTCGCCAGCCCGCTGCTCGAGACCTCGATCCAGGGCGCCAGAAACGTCATCATCAATATCCGCGGGGATATCTCCCTCATGGACGCCAACGACGCGGCGAGCTACGTCCAGCAGATGGTGGGCGACGAGGCCAACATCATTTTCGGCGCGATGTATGACGACTCCGAGGTGGACGCCTGCAAGATCACCGTGATCGCGACGGGCCTCCAGGACAGCGAGAAGAAGAGCAAGGAAGAGAGCAAGTCGTCCTCGAGGACGCAGGACCGCGTCCGCACGCAGCCGATGCCCACCTTCCGCAGCTTCTCGAATCCGGACTTCCTGAATCAGACGCCTCCGAGGGTTCAGACGGCCCCGATGTCCCTGCAGCAGCCGAAGGTTCAGAGCACGGTGGAAAAGCGGGATATTCAGATCCCGGATTTCCTTAAGAACAGGAATCGCTGATGAAATGTCCCTACTGCGGCAATCCGGATACCCGGGTCGTGGATTCCCGTCCGGTCGATGACAATTCCTCGATCCGGCGCAGGAGAGTCTGCGACGACTGCGGGAAGCGCTTCACCTCCTATGAGAGAGTGGAGACCGTTCCGTTGGTTGTCATCAAAAAAGATAAAAACAGAGAACTGTTTGACCGCTCCAAGATCGAGTCGGGCGTACTTCGCGCGTGCCACAAGAGGCCGATTTCCGCCCAGCAGATTCACGACCTTGTGGACTCCGTCGAGACGGAGGTCTACAATTTCGGAGAGCGGGAGATTCCCAGCACCAAGATCGGCGAGATGGTGATCTCACGGATCAAGGATCTGGACGCGGTGGCCTACGTGAGGTTCGCCAGCGTCTACCGGGAATTCAAGGACGTGGAGACGTTCATGGAGGAGCTGAAGACGTTTCTCCAGTGACGCTCCGGCCGGAGCGGGACTCCGGTTTACGATGAGACGGGAAAGCCGTCCGCGCAGGCGGGCGGCTTTTTTTCGTGGGAGAGAAAATGGGCGCGGCGGAAACTCTGCACGACATCTTTCCTCATGTATGGTATAATATCTGGATAACGGGCCGGGGACGGTCAGGCTCCCCGCGCCTTCGGAGTGCCTGCCGTTTCGGAAAAAACGTCTGTATTCCCCGGCCCCGGCACACTGACAATACTTGAATCGGAGGGAGACATGAGAAGGGTACTTCTGAAACTGAGCGGAGAAGCGCTGGCGGGAGAGAAGAAGACCGGCTTCGACGAGGAGACCGTGAAGGGCGTCGCCGGCCAGGTGAAGGAGATGCTGAAGGAGGGGATCCAGATCGCCATCGTCATCGGCGGCGGAAACTTCTGGCGGGGCCGCTCCTCAAACGCCATCGACAGGACCAAGGCCGACCAGATCGGCATGCTCGCGACGGTGATGAACTGCATCTATGTGTCCGAGATATTCCGCTCCTGCGGGATGAAGACGAAGGTGATGACCCCGTTCCAGGTCGGCGCCTTCACGGAGCTGTTTTCCAAGGACGCCGCCGTGAGCGCTCTTGAGAGCGGAAGCGTGGTATTCTTTGCGGGAGGCACCGGCCATCCCTATTTCTCCACGGATACGGGCGTCGTTCTCCGGGCCGTGGAGATGGAGGCGGATGAGATCCTGCTCGCCAAGGCCGTGGACGGCGTCTACGACAGCGATCCCAGGACGAATCCCGACGCCAGGAAATACGACGAGATCACCATCGACGAGGTGGTGGCGCAGGGCCTGGGCGTCGTCGACGGCGCCGCGGCGGTCATTGCCAAAGAGAACCGGATGCCGATGCTGGTTTTCGGCCTCGCGGGAAAGGACAGCATTCTGAACGCCGCGAGGGGAACGGTGGAAGGCACGAGGGTGACGGTGTCCGGCTGACAGGGCGAGGCCGGGTCCCCGGATTTGCAGGATACGGCGCCTTTTGCCGGGCGGCCGGTTTTATAGCAGAGGAGCGGAAGCATGTTCCCGGATACGAGAGCAGGAGGGTTCCATGCTTCGCATCCGGAAACAGTAAGTCACATTCGGAATCTGAATTCCGGGAGGAGGTCTTATTTATGAGCGAGAGATCCAAAGTTTACGAAGACAAGATGGAGAAGAGCCTTAAGAACCTGGAGAATGAGCTTCAGGGGATCCGTGCCGGCCGTGCCAATCCGCATGTTCTTGACAAGATCACCGTGGATTACTACGGTTCTCCGACCGGGATCCAGCAGGTCGCCAACGTGCAGGTTCCCGAGGCGAGAATGATCACCATCTCCCCCTGGGAGCCGAAGATGGTCAAGCCGATCACCAAGGCGATCCAGATGTCGGATATCGGCATCAATCCCAGCGACGACGGACACGTCATCCGCCTCGTGTTCCCGGAGCTCACCGAGGAGCGCAGAAAGCAGCTGGTCAAGGACGTGAAGAAGAAGGGCGAAGCCGCCAAGGTCGCGGTCCGCAACATCCGCCGGGACGGCAACGACCAGCTCAAGAAGCTGAAGAAGTCGGAGGAAGTCTCCGAGGACGAGATCGCTGACGAGGAGGACATCCTTCAGAAGGCGACGGACCGGTACGTCAAGAAGATCGACGAGATGATCGATGTCAAAACAAAGGAGCTGATGACGATCTGATGAAACGGATATCGGTTCTGGGATCGACGGGGTCGATCGGGACGCAGACGCTGGACGTGGCGCGGATGCATCCCGACCGGCTGAAGGTCGCTGCCATCGGGTGCGGCGGCCGGATCGACCTGCTGGAGAAGCAGGCGCGGGAGTTTCGTCCGGAGATGGCGGCCGTGTACAGCGAAGAGGCCGCCTCTGAGCTGAGGACGCGCCTGGCGGATACGGACGTCAAGGTTGTCTCCGGGATGGAGGGCCTCATCGAGATGTGCGCCCTGCCGTCCGCGGATGTGGTTGTGACGGCGATCGTCGGAATGATCGGAATCAGGCCCACCATCGCGGCGATGGAGGCCGGCAAGGATATCGCCCTTGCCAACAAGGAGACCTGCGTGACGGCAGGTCATATTATCATGCCGCTGGCCGCGCGGCTCGGCGTCAGGATCCTGCCGGTGGATTCGGAGCACTCCGCGATCTTTCAGGCGCTCCAGGGCCGCGGGGACTCCCGCATCCGGAGAATTCTCCTGACGGCCTCGGGCGGTCCGTTCCGGGGGCGCACGAAGGAGCAGCTGAGGTCGGTGACCGTGGAGGACGCCCTCGCGCATCCCACGTGGTCGATGGGACCGAAGATCACGGTGGATTCCGCCACGATGGTCAACAAGGGGCTCGAGGTGATCGAGGCCTGCCGGCTGTTCGACGTCTCCCCCGATCAGGTCGAGGTCGTGATCCAGCCCCAGAGCGTCATTCACTCCGCCGTGGAGTACGAGGACTGCTCGGTGATTGCCCAGATGGCGGTGTCCGATATGAGGATCCCGATACAGTACGCCCTGACGTGGCCGGACCACCTGCCGTCGCCGGCGAAACCGCTGGATTTCAGGGCCCTTCGCTCGATCGAGCTGGACGTTCCCGACACCTCGAACCTGCGGGGACTTCCCCTGGCCTATGAGGCGGTCAGGGCGGGAGGCTCCATGACCGGCGTGTTCAACGCCGCGAACGAGTGGGCCAACGCCGCCTTCCGCGCGCGCAGAATCGGATTCTGCGATATCTACGAAGTCATTGAGGACATGATGGGACGGCATCAGGTGGTGGAGAATCCCGGCGTGGAGGAGATCCTTGCCCTCCAGTCCGAGATCAACGCCCTTTGTGAGGAACGATATGGATAAACAGCTTGCGTCACAGCTTCTGGAGAAGATGCTTTTGTGCCGGAAATTTGAGGAGAACGTGCAGTATTACTTCTCGCTCGGCATGATTCACGGGACAACGCACCTGGGGATCGGCGAGGAGGCGGCCAGCGCGGGGACCTGCCTGGCCCTGCGGCCCGGCGACGACATGTTCGCGACCCACAGGGGGCACGGGGCCTCTATTTCCAAGGGCGTCGACGTCAACGGCATGATGGCGGAGATCTTCGGCAAGGCCACCGGCGTCTGCAAGGGACACGGCGGCTCCATGCACATCGCCGACAAGAGCGTCGGCGCGATGGGGACGAACGGCATCGTCGGGCCCTCCGCGGCGCTCGCCTGCGGCGCGGCCTTCGCCCACAGGTACCGGGGGGAGGACGCGGTGTCTCTGGCGTTTTTCGGAGACGGCGCGACAAACGAGGGCATTTTCCACGAGTCCATGAACCTGGCATCCGTCTGGCGGCTGCCGGTGCTTTTTGTCTGTACGAACAACCTCTACGGCATGAGCACCCATATCTCGAAGGTGATGCGGGACACCAACATCGCGGACCGGGCGATTCCATACGGAATGCGGTCCTGGACGGTGGACGGAAACGACGCCGAGGAGGTGTGGAACACGGTGACCGAGGCGAGAGAGTACACGTCGTCCACGTCCGAGCCTTCTTTGATCGTCGAAAACACGTACCGCATCTCCGGACACAGCAAGTCCGACGGAAACCAGTACCGCACGAAGGAGGAGATCAGCTACTGGAAGCAGCTGGATCCCATCGCGCTGCACAAAAAGAAAGTGCTCTCGCGCGGTCTCATGACAGAGGAGGAGATCGCCGCGCTGGAGAAGAAGACGGACGAGATCCTGGAAAAAGCCGTCAGGTTCGCGATCGACAGCCCCTATCCGAAGTTGGAGGATATCTACGAAGATGTCTACGCAGAATGAGATAACATACGCACAGGCGGTCCGCGACGCGATGCGCGAGGAGATGATGAGGGACGACGGCGTCGTTCTCATGGGGGAGGATATCGGCGTCTACCGCGGCGCGTTCGGAGTGACGCAGGAGATGTACAGGGAATTTCCCGGGAGAGTGATCGACACCCCGATCTCCGAGGCCGGTTTTGTGGGCTGCGCCATCGGCGCCGCCCTCTCCGGCATGCGGCCGATCGTCGAGATCATGTTCTCGGACTTCATGAGCGTCTGCTGGGACATGATCCTGAATCAGGCCCCGAAGATGCATTTCATGTTCGGGGGAGAACTCAGCGTCCCCCTGGTGATCCGCACGGCCTCCGGCTGCGGGACGGGGGCGGCGGCCCAGCACTCCCAGTCCCTCGAGGCGATGCTGTGTCACATCCCCGGTCTGAAGGTGGTGGTCCCGTCCACGCCCTACGACGCGAAGGGACTTCTGAAATCGGCGGTCAGGGACAACAATCCCGTCATCTTCCTGGAGCAGAAGCTTCTGTACCGGACCAGGGGGATCGTGCCTGACCACGACTACACGATACCGCTGGGCAAGGCGGACATCAAGAGAATCGGAACGGACTGCACCCTGGTGACCTACGGAAGGATGACCCAGGTCTGCCTGAAGGCCGCGGAGATTCTCGCGGGGGAGGGGATCAGCGCCGAGGTGATCGACCTGCGCACCCTTCTTCCCATGGACCGGAATACGGTGACCGCGTCCGTGAGAAAGACGAAGCATGTGCTGATCGTCCACGAGGCGGTCAGAACCGGCGGACTGGCCGGGGAGATCGCGGCGTCCATCGCCGAGTCGGACGCGTTCTATTACCTCGATTCGCCGATCCGGAGGCTGTGCGCGGAGGACGTCCCCGTGCCGTTTTCCCCCGTCCTCGAGAAGGGCGTGCTTCCCGATGAGACGAAGATCTGCGGGGCGGTTCGTGAGATGGTCGGATAAGGGGCGGAGCTATGGCATTCATCAAGGCTACACCATACGCGAGGAAGATCGCGAAGCAGTATCACATTGATCTGGCCGCTGTGACGCCGACGGGCCCGGGGGGCGCCGTGACGGAGAAGGACGTCGTGCGCGCCAGGCAGGGCCGCCAGAGGACCCGGGAGGTTCCTGTGACGCCTCTCGCGGAGAGAATCGCCAGAGAGCTGGGGATCGACATCGGTTCCGTCCGCGGAACCGGCATCGGAGGAAAAATCAGCAAGGCGGACGTGCTGCACGCCGCGGGGAGGAAGGAGACCGACCTTCTGCCCGGCGAGCTCAGCCAGCCCATGAACAGCATGAGGCGCGCGATCGCCGCCGAGATGATCGAAGCGGCCCGCGTTCCGACGGTCACGGTGACGACCAAGGTCGACGTCACGGAGCTGCTGGAGCGGCGTCTGCGGCACAACAGCCGTGAGGGCACGCACTATACCGTCAACGACCTGATCCTCGCGGCGTGCGCGAAGGCTCTCGCCAAGAACAGACGGCTGCTGTGCTCCTTCGCGGGGGACAGCATCATCTACAAGAGCGACATCAACATCGGCATGGCGGTCTCCCTCGACGAGGGCCTGCTGGTGCCGGTGATCCGGGACGCCGACGCGCTGTCCACGGATGAGATCGCGGAGAAGGCCCACGAGCTGGCGAGGCGCGCCAGAACTCACAAGCTCTCGCCGGACGAATGCACGGGTTCTGTCTTCACGGTGACCAACATGGGAATGTTCGGTGTGGAGGCGTTCACGCCGATGCTGCATCTCCCGAACGCCGCGATTCTCGGCGTCTGCTCGGTCTACGAGGGGTGTGCCGTGAGGGACGGGGCGGTCGAGGCAAGAAAGCTCATGCACATCTGCCTCACCTTCGACCACAGGGTTCTCGACGGCGCCGACGCCGCGAAGTTCAATCTTTCGGTCAGGGAATATCTCGAGAACCCGGACAGCCTGATCAGTGACGGAAAAGCGGAGTAACGGAAATGGCGAAAGAAGTATTTATGCCGAAAGCCGGCATGGATATGCACGAAGGAAAGATCATACGCTGGCTGGCGGAGACGGGCAGCCGGGTCAGACAGGGGGAGCCTCTCCTCGAGATCGAGACGGACAAAGTCTCGATGGAGGTGGAATCTCCCGCGGACGGCGTACTCCTCTGCAAATATTTTGACGACGGGGCGGTCGTCCCGGTCGTGACGATCATCGGCTACATCGGCGAGGAGGGCGAGCAGGTCCCCGACAGACCGTCCATGGCGGGAGGCCTGGAGAGGGCCGGCGACGAGGAGCTCAGACAGAGGGCGGCCATCGACCGGACGGCGAAGGAATACGAGTACCGGATCGCCGTGATCGGGGCAGGTCCCGCGGGATACACGGCCGCGCTCCGGGCGTCGGGAATGGGAAAGAAGACGGTCCTGTTCGAAAAGAGCGACGTCGGCGGTATCGGCGTCAACTGCGGGAGCATTCCGATGAAATCCTACGTCCGGACCGCCAGAATGATCGAGGACATCCAGCGGGCCCCCTCGAGGGGCATCCATCTGGATCTGTCGGAAATGAGCGTCGACGCCGGGGAAGTCCGCCGGTGCAGCGAGGACACCGTCAGCACGATCCGCGGTGAGCTGGAGGAGAAGCTCCGGAGCAACGGGGTCGAGATCGTGCGGGAGGAAGCCGCCCTGATCGGAAGACATCACATCAGGGCAGGCAGGAAGACCTACCGGGCCGAGAATATCATCCTCTGCTGCGGCTCCGTGCCGCGCAGACTGGACGTGCCCGGCATCGATCAGCCGGAGATCGTCGGTCCCGAGGACATGTTCCGCCTGGACCGCTTCCCGGAGAGGCTGGCCGTGATCGGAGGCGGCGTGATCGGTTGCGAGATGGCGGCGGCGTGGAGCCGGTTCGGGACACAGGTCACGATCATCGAGCAGCAGGAGGTGCTGGTTCCGACCTTTGATCTGGACATCTCCCGCGAGATCGAAAGATCCTTCCGGCAGCACGGCGTCAGGGTCGTCACCGGGGGGAAGGTGGAGGAATTCGCGAGAAAGGACGGGAAACCGGAGGTCGTCCTGAACGACGGCACGGAGATACCCGCGGATATTGTTCTGCTGGCGGTCGGCAGGCAGCCGGAGCTGAACTGCCTGGGCGTCCTCAGGGACCAGCTCGACTACGAGCGCGGCAAGATCATGACGGACGAGTACTGCAGGACGAATCTCGACAACATCTACGCCTGCGGCGACATCACAAACCGCAGCATTCTGGAGCATTCCGCCATAAGGATGGGGGACGCCGCGGCGTCCACCGCCTGCGGGACGCCGAAAGCCGTCAGGCTGAACCGTGCGCCGCTCTGCCTCTACACCATACCGGAGGCCGCCAGTATCGGAATGACGGAGCTCCAGGCCTCCAGGCAGGGGGAGATCCTCGTCGGAAGATGCCCGTTCTCCGCCAACGGACGGGCGGCCGCGTCGGGAGAGACGGACGGCTTTGTCAAGGTAATCGCCGACAAGGGCTACGGCGAGATCCTCGGCGTCCACATGGTCGGCACCTTCGCCACGGAGATGATCGTCGAGGCGAAGACCATGATGGACATGGAGATCACGGCCTACGAGGTGGCGGAAATCATGCATCCGCACCCCACGTGGTCCGAGGCGTTTATGAAGGCCTGCGCGGCGGCGATCGGAGACGATCTGTGACGGGATCCGCGGCACACACGGCGCCGGCCTCCGGCGCGGCAAAGGAGAAAAATCGGCTATGAAAACAAGGATAATCAGCGGAGCGGTGCTGGTCGTGATACTCGTCGGCGTGCTGCTGGCGGGCGGTCCGGTGCTGCTGGCGGCGCTGCTGTTCTGCTCCGTCGTGGGAATGGGAGAGTTCTTCCGGGCGACCGGGACGGACACGACGAAAAAGGGGAAGAGGCCGGCCGTCGTGATCGCGGCGTACGTCTGCGCCTTTGCCTATTACCTCTCGGCGTACTTCCTGGAGAGCAGCTGGTGTCTGGCCGTGGCCGCGCTCTCGGTGACCGCGATTCTGGCCTGCTACGTACTCTCGTTTCCGGGAACTTCCTCCGGGCAGGCCGTCCACGCCTGCTTCGGCTTTTTCTACGTCGCGGTGATGCTCTGCTTCATCTACCTCATCCGCGCCGGAGAACACGGAAGGACGGTGGTCTGGCTGGTGTTCCTGTCCTCCTGGATCGCCGACACCTGCGCGTATTTTACGGGAAGGTTTCTGGGAAAGCATAAGATGGCCCCGGTGCTCAGCCCGAAGAAGACCGTCGAGGGCGCGGTCGGAGGGATCGCGGGTTCCGCCGTCTCCGGCGTCCTGTTCGCCCTGATCGTCGAGCACGGAAGCTTTCTGTGGCAGTTCGCCCTGATCTGCGGAGCGGGGGCCGTGATCTCCATCTTCGGCGATCTGGCCGCGTCCGCCATCAAGAGAGACAACGACATCAAGGACTACGGCAGTCTGATACCGGGGCACGGAGGCATTCTGGACCGGTTTGACAGCGTGATTTTTACGGCTCCTGTGATCTATTTCCTTTCGCTGGCATTGATCGGAGCCGGTATTTAAGGAGAACGTCTGATTTGAAGTGGATCATTGCCATACTTATCTTTTCGCTGCTGGTCATCTTCCATGAGTTCGGCCACTTCCTGGCGGCGAAGCTGAACGGAGTGGAGGTGGAGGAGTTTTCACTCGGCTTCGGGCCCCGCCTGCTTTCCGTGAAAAAGGGAGAGACGAGGTATTCGCTGAAGCTTCTGCTGTTCGGCGGATCGTGCCGGATGAAGGGCATGCTGAACCTTGAGAGCGGAGAGGACGGCGGAGAGCGCGGGCCTGAGGAAGGTTCTTTTCTCGCGGCCTCCGTCGGAAGGCGGGCGGCCATCATCTTCGCCGGCCCCCTGTTCAATTTTATCCTGGCCTTCCTGTGTGCCGTGGTGGTGCTGTCAGTCGTGGGATACGATCCTGCCGAGGTCCTCTATGTGAAGGAGGGGAGCGCCGCCGCCCGGGCGGGGCTTGAGGCAGGGGACGTGATCACGGAATTCATGGGCTCCCGCGCGGATATCGGCCGGGACGTGGACAACTGGTTCGTCTTCCACGATCTCACCGGCGACACGGAGATCCGCCTGTCCTGGATCAGGGACGGGCAGAAGTACAGCGCGTCATTCTCACCGGACCTTGAGAAGCGGTACATGCTGGGAATCACCTATTATCTCGAGGACGCGGAGGCGGTGGCGGAGGCCGTCTCGCCCGGATCCCCGCTGGAAGAGGCCGGGGTCATGGCGGGAGACGTGATTACCTCCATCGACGGAACGGCGATTGCGGACGCCAAAGAGCTGAATGAGTATTTCGGCGCCCACCCCCTGGGGGAGGAAGAGGTGCGTCTCGGGCTGCGAAGAGGCAGTGAAAGCTATGAGGTAAGCGTCCTGCCCGTGAGCAGGGAACAGGTGAATCTGGGATTCTCCTACAATCTGGGCCGGATCAGGACCTCCGCGCGGGGGGTGCTGAAGTACGCCCTGATTGAGCTGAGGTACTGGATCGTGACGACCGTGAAGTCCGTGGCCTCGCTTTTCACCGGGCGCTTCTCGGTCAACGACCTGTCCGGCCCCGTCGGAGTCGTGGATATCGTGGGGACCACCTACGAGGAATCCCGGTCCGAAGGCCCCCTCATGACCTGGATGAATATGCTGAATCTCATCATCCTGCTCTCGGCCAATCTCGGGGTGATGAATCTTCTTCCCATACCGGCCCTCGACGGCGGCAGGCTCGTGTTCCTGCTCTATGAGGCCGTCTTCGGGAAGCCCGTCAACCGGGACGTGGAGGCGGGGATCCAGACCGTCGCGGCCGTGCTGCTGCTGATTCTTATGGTATATGTGATGTATCACGACATGACGAGAATGATACATTTCCCCTGAGTGAAAGAGCGTCCGCGACGTGTGCGCGGGCGCTTTTGCGCTGAAGGAACCTTTCCGCGATTGACAGAGAAGGAAGGGACGAAGAGGGAGCTGCGACGGAAGTGTCAGGGACATAAAAAAGACCCGGAAATCCGTGATTCGGATTTCCGGGTTTGTACTGCGGAAGGCGGGACTTGAACCCGCACGCTGTAGCCAGCACAAGATCCTTAGTCTTGCTCGTCTGCCAATTCCGACACTTCCGCGTTTCGCGGCTGAAGGGTATCTCCCTTCGAGCGAACAAGATTATTATATGCACGGGGTCCATCGTTGTCAACCTCAATTTTGAATTTTGTCAAAAATCGGAATTGTATATTCATTAAAACACAAAGAAAAATGCCGAAAAAACGGCCCATCGTAGATATCTGATATATTGCACTTGAATATCTTCCTCAAAATAGGTATAATCACGTACAGCACAGGTTTTGGAACCGGTGTATGTTTGTGCCTGTGTTTATGTAATCATCTTCTCCATCCCACGGCCCGGGATCCGGCGCCGGGATGCCCCGCCGGGAAGCGGGACCGCCGCCGGTCCGCAGACGCTTCCGCCGCACTCGTCCGAAGGATGAAGCGCGCGGCCCGGGGCGGTCGGGAGATACTTTCAGGATATATACGGCTGCTGTCCTGCGGACAGGCGCGGCTTCCGGCATCCGGGAGACGCCTGACCGCGCTGAGACCTGCGGCCGGTCCGCATAGTTCCAGAATAACGGAGGCAACATGGCTATCAACGTAACCCGATCCTCACTTCCGGATATAGAGGAATACATTGAAGAAATCAGACCGATCTTCGAAAGCCATATTCTCACGAATATGGGGCCTGTCTATAAGAAATTTCAGCATCAGCTGATTGATTATCTTGAGGTGCCCTATCTTTCGCTCTTCGTGAACGGCCATATGGCGCTGGAACTGGCTGTCCAGGCGCTGGACCTCAAGAGAGATCACGGGGAAGTGATCACGACTCCGTTTACCTTTGTGTCCACCACGCACGCCATCGTCAGAAACGGGCTGAATCCCGTGTTCTGCGACATCAGGGAAGACGACTATACGCTGGATCCGTCCAAGATCGAGGCGCTGATCACGGACAAGACGGTCGCGATCATGCCGGTTCACGTGTACGGCAATATCTGCGATGTGGAAGAGATCGACAGGATCGCCAAAAAGCACGGGCTCAAGGTGATCTATGACGGGGCCCATGCCTTCGCCGAAAAGTACAAGGGCGTCGGCATCGGCAATTTCGGCGACGCCGTCATGTTCAGCTTCCATGCGACGAAATGCTTCAACTCCATCGAGGGAGGTGCCATTTCGTTCCAGGATGAAAAGTACAGAAAGCCGCTGCACGAGCTGAAGAACTTCGGCATTCACAATTCCGAGGTGGTCGATTCCATTGGCTGCAACGCCAAGCTCGATGAGTTCCGCGCCGCCATGGGAATCTGCAATCTCCGGAGAATGGATACCTGCATGGCGAAGCGCAAGGCGGTCTATGAGCGCTACAACGAGAGGCTCAAGGGCGTGCCCGGCATCCATTTCTGCAGGCCCAATCCGAACGCCACCAGCAATTACGCCTATTATCCCCTCGTGTTCGACCGCGAGGAGTTCGGCATCAGCAGGGACGACATCTACGGGCGCCTGCTCGAGCATGACGTTCACGCCAGGAAGTATTTCTATCCCGCGATCAACGAGCAGGCTGTCTACAGAAACGTCTACAACAGCTCCAATACGCCGATCGCGCACAGGATCTCCCTCAACATCCTCACGCTCCCGATCTACGAGGAGCTTACGCTCGATGAGGTGGATCTGATCTGCGACGTGATCCTGGAGAAGTGACGCCGGCGCCGCGGTCTGCGCGGAAGGATGATCTGATTTGAATACCCGGAACCGCGCCTCGCGCGGGGGACTCATTATGGACGGCTCAGCGGCTGCGGCGGTTATTGCCGCGGAAGGCTGAGCTTTTTCTTTTAAGACCGGAGGGGATGGGAGACACCTATGAATATCTGGATTACCGGCGCGGGAGGTTTTCTCGGAAGCTGTCTGACAGAGCGTCTTCTGGCCGGCGGGACGGACTGCGTCACGGCGCTCACGTCCCGTCCCGATGAGCTGAGGAGGAAAGTGCCGGACAACGGATGCCTGAGGGTGCTGGACGCGGATCCCGCCGGCCTTTTCTCCGGCGGGGACGTCGCGGACGCCGTGCTGGTGAACTGCGCGTTTCCGCGCAGCGCGGACGGCCCGGGCATGGCGTCCGGCCTCAGCTACGTCAGCCGTGTGCTGGAGCAGGCGGCGGAGGCGGGCTTCGGAGGCGTGGTCAACATCTCCTCCCAGAGCGTCTACGACGGAAAGAGGACGGAGCCGGCAGACGAACATTCACCGCTGTGCCCCGACACCCCCTACGCCGTGGGAAAGTACGCCTCGGAGCTTCTGACCGCCGCGGTCTGCCAGGAGCGCTATACCAACATCCGACTCGCGAGCCTGATCGGGCCGGGGTTTGACCAGAGGATCACGAACAAGCTCGTCGACGCCGCCCTGGCCAAGAAGGAGCTCCGCGTGAAGCGGAACCGGCAGGTATTCGGCTTTCTGGACGTCCGGGACGCGGCGGAGGGCATCATCCGCCTGATCAGGACGGATCCCGCCGGGTGGAAGCCCGTCTACAATCTCGGGAACGGCGCCGGCTACACGCTGCCTGAAATCGCTGCGACGGTGGCGGAGGTGCTTCTGGAGATCCGCGGCATGGAAATCCGCGTCGTAGAGGAAGAGAATGAAACCGCCTCGAACTCTTCGGTGAAGGCCGGTCTTCTGGAGCGGGACACCGGTTTTGCCGCCGGGATGACACTCAAGGATAGTATCAGAACAATAGCGCTGGAGAAGATTAAGCAGTATGAGCATAGCGACTGAGCTTTACAAAAAGCTGATAGTGAGCGACATCAAGAACACGGAAGAGGAGCCCGATGTGGGCGCCTGGTACGCGTTTCTTGATTCCCTCCCCGAGCCGGCGGACTGCTTCGAGGAGGCCTACAACAAATACAGATGCCGGCTTCAGTATGTTCCGGAGGGCAAGACGCGCTTTCTGAATTTCGCGTCCTTTTTTGTGCTGGCTTCGGCGCTTCCCAGAATCAGGGGAAAACATGAGCCGCTTCCCCCTCTTCAGGGGAACACCCTGATGCTCGAGGCGCGGGAAGACGTGCATTACAGCGACGTTCTTCCGCCGGAGCTTCCCGGCAAATACGACGGCATGAAGATCGTGAAGCAGACCGCCGCCCGGTACGGGGATCTCTCGTCCGAGGCGCTGGAGCTCTACAATACCGTCGTCCGCCGGTATCCCGGAGAGTACCATTTCCACCTCTGGGTGCTGAAGGAACTGTCCAATCACAGCAGATATATCAGGCTCTACAATCCCGCCGCCACCGCCGTCTACGTCAACGAGCGGAACATCGCGGGGCCGATTCTCACATATCTCTATGAAATCAGCGGCAGAAAGCTCATATCGTTCATGCACGGGGACTACCTTCTCCAGATGATCCAGGCCTACATGGATTTCTCCGAGTACTATGTCTGGAACGAGGAATACATCGATATGTTCCGGAACGATCTGCGCTGCAGGATCAGGAACTACTTCATCACGACGCCGGGCAAGCTCACCAAGAAGTGGAACCTGGAAAACGTGGAGCCCGATCATTACTGCACCTACTATTTTTCCGGAGAGAGCACCGCTTCCGTCCGGAAGCTCGCGGTGGTGTTCAGGGAGATGGAGAAGAAGGGAAAGAAGTGCCTGGTGAGGCCCCATCCGAGATATTCGCACCTGGACCTGATCGAGGAATGCTTCGAGCCTTCCATGATCGAGTATCCCAGGGAGGTCTCGATGGAGGAATCCCTCGGCCGGACGAAATACGTCGTCGGCCTCCACACCACTGTCCTGAGCGAAGCCCAGGTGGAAGGAAGAACTGCCGTGATCGACGACATCTCCGATCCGGAGCAGTTCATGAATCTTGAGAAGCGAAAATTCGTCGTACTCCGGAAAGAGCACAAGCTGCTCTCCGAGATTGTCTGATAACCGTTTAAGAGGTGGATCTATGCTGGAAAAAGGAGAATACAGGGCGCCGCAGCCGGCAGGTACGGTTCTGGATATCGGGCGTCTGTTCAGAGCGGTATGGAGAAACGCGCTTCCGATACTTACAGCGGCGCTGCTGGTTTCGCTGCTGATGGCCGCCAGGTGCGCCTACTTTGAAAAGCCGACATACAGATCGGCGTTTACCCTCGCGGTGAGCAACAAATCCTCCGACATCAAGGCGACGCTGGCGAAGTCGTCCGATCTGTCCGCTTCGGCCAGAATCGCGACGACCTACGTCGAGACGATGCGGTCGAGCAAGGATTTTGTGAGGGCTGTCATCCAAAAAGCCGGGCTGGAGGGAACCTATTCCGTGGACAGGATCCTTTCCTCCTTTACGGCCGAGAGAAGAGCGGAGGACACGACCCAGGTCGCTGTCGCCGTGACGATGAACCGGGCGGAAGACTGCGTCAGAATCGCCTGCGCCATGGCGGACGTGATCACGGACATGCTTCCGGAGATCATCAGAGGGTCTTCGGTCATGGTGCTGACCAGTCCCCTGGATGCCGCCTCGCGCTCGACGGCGGACGTAAAGGGGAACGCGATGAAAGGCTTCCTGTTCGGTCTGGCGGCGGCTCTCGTGCTGGTTGTGCTCGCCGACATCTTCGACCGGAGGGTCTGGTCGGTCCGGGAGCTCGGATCCCTTGCCTTCGGGAGAGACGTCTTTGTGATACCCGCGACGAGATCGGAGACGACGGCGCCCGTCGGAGACGATGATCCCCGCTACCGCGACGCCTTCAAGCTGATGCGGGTGAAGCTCTCCTCGGAGCGCTCCGGGACGGGACGTGCGCTGGGCGTGACAAGCGCCGAGGACGCGGCCGGCAAGAGCACCGCGGCCGTCAATCTGGCCGTGGTGGCGGCGGCAAGGGGTGAGAAGGCGGTCGTCGTCGACGCCAACTTCCGAAAACCCTCCGTCGGCGCGATGACCGGCTGTGAGTCCGGCGCGGGGTTCTGCGACGTACTGGCGGGAAAGGCCGCGGCGGAGGAAGCGGTGGTCCGCACCTCCTTCGGGTTTGACGTGGTGACGGCCGGGGGACTGGATCAGGATCCCACCAGACTGCTTGATTCCGAGGCCATGAACCGGTTTGCGGCCGCCCTCAGGGAGAAGTACGACTGGGTGATCGTGGATCTTCCCGGATCCTACAGGTATCCCACCGACGTGCTTCTGTGCAGCGAGTCCCTGGACGGGATCCTGTTCGTGGTACGGGAGAGCCGGTCGGATCTCCGCAAAATCAGGAAAACCATCGAACGCATAGAGCAGGGAAGCGGACTTTCCGTGAACATTGTCTACAACGGCGCAGGAGATAAAAAGATATGAAACACAAACGCGGAATATGGCGTCCTCTTCTGATAATTGTCCTGGATCTGGTTCTGATCGCCGCCCTCGTCAAGGTCTTCTCCCTGGAGAAGAACCGGGAGATGAGATCCCAGCGGACGCTGAACAGGGCCGTCAGCAAGGTGGCAGCGGAGATGCCGGAGAGCGAACTGCCGGAGAACTTCGGGGACGAGCTCCTCTCAGGGCCCGAATCCGCGGAGGATCCGGCCGCCCTGTCGACCGCTGACAGCGCGGAGGAGCCCGCGCTCCCCGTGGTCCTGAGCGTCAGGGGCGACAGCTTTGCCATCCACGGAGGCGATCCCCAGACCGCCTATCCGGCGATTCTTGAACAGAAGCTGTCGGACGCCGGGTACCAGATCCGTGTGATGGACTACACGCTGGACGCAAGAAGCGCTCTGACCCACCTCTATTACGCGGGGATCGACGAATCCGAGATACAGGAGTACGTCGACAGAAACGCCGAGTCGGACCGGGTCAGAAAGAGCAGCCCGTTTGAAAGCGGAACCGGCGACGTCTCCGGTCTCAGCCTTCAGAGAAACGACTACGAGGCGATTCCGGTCATCTTCGTCGGATATTACGGGGGATGGGGAGGAGACGTCTTCGAGCTCATTGAGATGCAGCAGAAGATTCTTTCCACCTACAGCAGCCGGGACCGCTACATCATCGTCTGCAACCATCCGCTCAACGTGACGGATGTGGACACGTTTGACGAGATCATGAGCGCGTACTGGGGCAGGGAGCATTACCTCGGCGTCGTGGGAGTGAGCGGAAGCGCGCTCACGACCCTGGCGGGACACGAGGATCTCGCGCAGCGCATCCTTACAAAGCTGGAAAAACAGAAGTATCTGTCCTGAGCGGCAGAAAAGCGGGTCCTTGACGGATCAGACATAAGCCTGAAGAGGGGAAGAACGGACGATGAAAGATTCCTCAAAAATAGATTTTGTCATGCTGTGGGTTGACGGCAGCGATCCTGCCTGGCTGGAAGAAAAGTCCAGATACAGCCCTGTCAATAAGGATTACGGTTCGAGCGACAACAGGTACCGGGACTGGGACAATCTCCAGTACTGGTTCAGGGGCGTGGAGAAATTCGCCCCCTGGGTGAACAATATCTACTTCATCACCTGGGGACATCTCCCCGCATGGCTGAACCGGGATCATCCCAAGCTGAAGATCGTCAGACATTCCGACTATATTCCCGCGGAATATCTGCCCACCTTCAACTCCAATCCCATCGAGCTGAACCTCCACAGAATCCCGGAGCTTTCGGAGCAGTTCGTCCTCTTTAACGACGACGTCTTCCTGACGGGAGAAGTGAAGCCGGAGGATTTCTTCATGAACGGCCAGCCCAGGGACGAGATGGTTTTCAATCCGATCCTTCCGAAGGGAGAGCTCTACGGCATCTCCTTCACGAACCTCAGCAACCTGAATGTGCTGAACGAGCATTTCAACAAGTCCCAGGTTGTCCGGAAGTATCCCTGGAAAATCTTCAACCTGAAGTACGGCACGGGGGTTTTCCGCTCGCTGCTGCTTCTTCCGTGGAACTGCTTCCTCGGCTTCGTCAATCCCCACTGCGCGGCGTCCCATCTGAAGAGCACGTTTGCCGAGCTCTGGGAGGTGTGCGGCGACAAGCTGGACCAGACGTCCCGAAACCGTTTCAGGAAGCAGAATGATCTCAACCACTGGCTGATGCGGTACTGGAATCTGTGCAGGGGCAATTTCGTTCCGAGAAGCAGAAAATTCTGGAAATACTTCAATCTGACCGACAACAACGCGGAGATCTGCGCGTACATCAGGAAACAGAAGGCCAAAATGATCTGTGTCAACGATATGATTCCCGACATAGATCTTGAAAAAGCGAAGAGGGAGATCAACGGCAGCCTGGAGGCCATCCTGCCGGAGAAATCCTCCTTTGAGCTGTGATGGTCCCGCAGGAAGCGCCGGGCTTTTCTGAGCCGCTGTTTTCCGACGGGGAGTTCCCGGCACAGATATTTCCGAAGGTTTTGATCGACAGACCGGCCTTCTGAAAAGATCAGGCCGGTCTGTTGAGAGTGAGAGAAGGATCGATGGAAAAATACGTAGAAAAAAATGTCAACCTTCATGCGTTTGCCGCCCGCGTTCTGTTCCGCAGAAAGCTGCTGCTTCTGGCCGTGCTGGTTTCACTCGCCGCAGGAGCCCTGCTCTCCGTTTATCTGGAGAAGAGAAGGGTTTCCACCGCGAACGAGGCGCTGAAGGCCGCCGCTGAAAAGGCCGAAGAGGCCGAGCTCCAGGAGAGCCAGAAGGAAGCGGATATCCTCGGCCTGACGGATCTTCAGAGACAGAAGGTCCAGGACGCCTTCCGGGCCTACAGGGTCTACAAGGACGCGATCAGCCGTTTCTCCGGCATGTACGGCGAATCGCTGGCCGCCAAGACGGATCTTGCGGCGCTCCACAGAAAACAGACCATCTACAGGGTTTCGACGGACAACAGGACGGCGATCGCCCTCCTCGTCAAGAAATATCTGGGCGACGAGGATTTCGAGCTGATCCGCCAGATCGTTGCCGAGGACCTGCCCGGCGTCAATCCCAGGGATCTCGTCAGCGTCTCCGACGTGGGAGGCGAGGACGCGGATGACGCGGGGGAGGACGCTGCCGGCGCGGGAGAGGACGGCGCGGCGGCGGCAGTCGGCACCGAGACCGCCGAGACGGAGGAAGAGGACGAAAGCGGTCTGTTTACGACGTTTATCTGCGCGATGTCCATCGGGAGCGGAGACGAAGAGTGCGACGAGATTTCCAAGGTCGTCGAGGACGCGCTGATGCGCTGTGCCGTCCGGATCCGGGAGAGCGGCATCAGGCTTCTGATCCGCCCGTCCTACGACATCTACGAGACCGGTCTCACCAACGCCTACTACCACAAGAGCGACAGCGAGCTGACAAGCCTCCGGAACGTGTACGGCTCCTACGTCACGCTGATGAACAACGTGATCGACAAGTTCTCTCTCTCCGAGACCGAGTACTTCAATATCCTGTGCGAGTCGCTGAAGACCCAGACCGAAACCGCTTCCTCCGCCTCGGGGGAAACCGCCGGAGCGGCGGACGGATCCGGAGAGGGGGCGGACGTCACGGCAGCCGGCTCGGAGACGGCCGAGGAGCTGTTCAAGCTCGAAACCTTCAGCAGACGGCGGGCGGTCAAAAAAACACCGGCCCTGGCCGCCGTCCTGTTTTTATTCCTGCTGCTCGTCTGGTTCCTCTGCTATCTCTCCTCGGACAGGATCATGACGGGAACATCCCTCGCCGCAGCTCTCGGCGCCCCGATTCTCGCCCGGATCCGCGTCGAGGACCTGAATCCGCGAAGCCCCGCGGAGAAGCTGGCCGTCTCGATCCTCGCGAAGGATACGGAGACAGACCCGGAGAAGGCGCTGAGAATCCTCCGGATGCAGCTTTCCAGCATTATCGGGACGAATTCGCTCCGGAAGATCTGCTTCTGGTCGGATGTGGAGGACGCCGCGTCGGCCGCTTTTGTGGGCAGGCTGACCGGCGAGCTGAAGAAGGACTGCCCCGACACGGAGTTCTGCTGCGGCGTCTCCCTGGGAGGCGCGGAACTGGAGCATCTGATGGACGCGGACGGTATCGTGGTGCTGTCGGCCTTAAGCAAATCGACCTTTGCCGGTGTCAATGGTTTCCTCAGCCTGGCCAGAAACACGAACCGCCCGGTGTGCGGCGTGATCGTGAACAACAGCCCGGCCAATTACAGGCCATGAGAGGGGACCGGCGCTCCGGGAAGGAACGGACTATCCATGAGAATAACCGAGAGGTTCTGGCGTACAATTGCATATGACCGGCTTCTGATGGTGCTGGCCTTCGGCCTGGTCTTCTTCCGGGTCCCGTACATCGGGCATACCGTGGCGGGCAATGAGCTCGGCACGCTGGCCTGCGAGGCGCTCTTCGCCGCGGGACTGTTCGCCTTCTATTTTTCGAGAGGGGTCACGCTGTTCCGCAGGGAGCTCTTCATCCTGCTCATCTACGCGCTCTGGGTGGCGTTTCTCACCCTGCTGAACGGTCATTCCCCCGTCCGGTTTCTCTATGAATATGCGCCGGCCTTTTTCCTCGTCCTCTATTTTTCCATTGTCAGGCCGGAGGAGGAGACGCTGCGCGTCCTGAAGGCGTGGATCGTTTTTCTGACCGTCCTGCTTCTGACGGATCTGGCCACGATGGCGCTGTTTCCCGGAGGCCTGTACCAGTCCGAGAACTATTCTGAGAACTGGTTTCTGGGCTACAAGACCTACAGGCTGAATATCACGATACCCCTTGTGGTCTTTGCGGCCTATGTGCAGCTGGCGGAATCCGGAAAGACGAAGAAGTCCCTGTTTTTCCTGCAGGGACTTGTTCTGCTCGATACGGTCCTGTGCAGGGGCACCGCGTCGGTCATCACCGTCTCCGCGTTCCTGTTCTTCCTGGACCTGTTCCTGTTTTTCCGCTCGGCGGTTCCGTCGGGCGCCCGGCGGTTCCGGCGCGCGGTGTATTCGCCCTTTGTCTTTGAGATCCTGTACGCGGTGATCGTGGTGACGGTGCTGAACCTCAGGTACAACGAGCTGTTCACCCGGTTCATGCTCAGAGTGGTGCACAAGACGCCGACCATCTCCGGGAGGACGGTGATCTGGGAGTACACCCTCGACGTCCTCAGACAGAACGGCTGGAAAGGCATGGGGTATCTGAACGGGGCCCAGTTCATCGAGCTTCTGCACGGACTCAACAACCCGCACAACTTCGTGCTCTCCCTGCTCGTCTACGGAGGCATCGCGGGTCTGGTCATCTTCCTGGTCTTTCTGAACAGCGTGCTTCTCGGATCGGCGCGGTGCGACTGCAACGCGGTCGTGATCATGGCGCTGTACGCGTTCCTCCTGCTCGGGACGGTTTCCTCTTCCTTTATCACCGCCCCCCTGTTCTACTGTATGCTGATGCTGCTCATGTCGATGAGCAAAGAAAACCATGTTCTGAACGGAGCCGGATTATGAACCCTATCGACATTCTCTCAAGAAACTCCCATACCATCCGAGGGGAGAAGGCCCGGAAAAACCAGGTAAACATCGAGTACTGGAAGGCCCGCAACGTCGGCGACAGACTAGGTCCCGCCGTCTGCGGCTGGATGCTGGAGCAGAAGGGAATCGATCCCTCCGCCGGACTGAAGAAGACCAGGCACCTTCTCTCCGTCGGCTCGATTCTGGCCCTGGGGAAATATCCGGTGGACGCCTGCGTCTGGGGAAGCGGCATCTACCGGATCGACAATATCCGCATGCTCGCCCTGGAGAAGATGTTCAGGAAGCTGGACGTGCGGGCGGTCCGCGGACCCGTCACCAAGGAGGTTCTGGACGTCTGCGGCTACCGGTGTCCCGCCGTGTTCGGGGATCCCGCCGTGCTGATGCCGCTGGTTTACCGCAGCGAAGCCGTGAAGGAGCGGGGCAAGGTTTCCGCGGTCCTTCACTTCCGTCAGGCCGACCGGGAGCTTCCCGCCGGGATCAACCGGATCGACGTGCGGACGGAGGACTACAGGCCGGTGATCGACGAAATCTGCTCGTCGGAGCTGGTGGTTTCCTCTTCCCTTCACGGCATCATTCTCGCGGAGAGCTACGGGGTTCCCGCGGTCTTTCTGCAGGAGGATATGGAGGACGTCCTCCTGAAATATTACGACTGGTATTACGGATCCGGAAGAAAGAATAT
Organism: Lachnospiraceae bacterium; assembly: GCA_045114695.1. Classification (GTDB taxonomy): domain Bacteria; phylum Bacillota; class Clostridia; order Lachnospirales; family Lachnospiraceae; genus Chordicoccus. The sequence continues at coordinate 220,993 of JBGUKX010000029.1, forward strand.
CCGGTTTGCCTACAGCATGGAGGAAGCGCTGAACATGACGCCGATGGATCTGCCGGACACGGAGGCGATGCAGAAGACGCTCGCGGACGCCTTCCCCTATGATCTGTGGAACAGCTGAAGAGTCAGCGCGGACGGTTACTATGGACGACAGTACAAAAGCAAAAAAACTGATTAAAGGCGTGGGAATCTACGGGATCGGCACCTTCGGGACCAAAATCCTGTCTTTCCTGATCGTGCCTCTCTATACCTACTACATCACCACGAGCGACATGGGTGTCTACGACATCCTGATCTCGACGGTGCATCTGCTCACGCCCCTTGTCACCATGCAGATTTCCGACGCGGCGTACAAGTGGATCCTTCAGAACGAGGATGAGAGCAGCATCTACGTGCGGGCGACCATGCAGGTTCTCGTGTTCAACTGCGCCGTCGCCTCCGCGCTCATCATGCTGGTGAACCGCTTCTACGCGATTCCCTACTGCGGCTGGTTCATCTCGATCCTGGTGCTCTCCAGGGCCTTTCAGACGGTGCAGAAGATCCTGAGGGGACTGAAGCGGCAGAAGCTGTTTGCCGCGGCCGGAATCCTCTACACGGCCATTTTCCTCTCGCTGAATATCGTTCAGATCGTCGTACTCCGCCAGGGCGTCGTGAGTCTTTTCCAGAGCATGGCGGCGGCCTATCTGATCACCACGGCGGTCATGTTCGTCTGCGAGCCCAGGCTCCGCGTGTCGCTGATGGTGAGACCGGATATGGGGATCATCACGAAGCTGCTCCGGTTCTCGATCCCCCTGGTTCCCAACTATCTCAACTGGTGGATCATCAATTCCTCGGACCGCTACATCGTCGCCTTTTTCCTCGGGACCTCGGCGACGGGGATTCTCGCGGTCGCCCACAAGTTCCCGACCGCACTGCAGACGGTTCTCAATCTCTTCAATTCCGCCTGGCAGGACGTGTCCATCGCGGACGCCAGGACGGGGACGGGAGAGTACTACACCAAGGTCTTCCGCCGCTACGCCTGCTTTGCCCTGAGCCTTCTCTGGTTTCTGATCCCGGTCAGCAAGATCCTGATGACCGCGGTGCTCAACGTGCGCTACAGGAGCGGCTGCGACTACGTGGCCTTCTACTACATGGGAACGGTCTTCCAGAGCTTCTCCTCGTTTTACGGGGTCGGCTATCTGAGAAGCGACCGGACGGGAAAGGCCTTCTCGACCAGCATCTTCGGCGCGGTGGTCAACGCCGTGATCAACATCATGTTCGTGCGTCTGATCGGCATCCAGGCGGCCGCCGTGTCCACCTTCGCCGCCTTCTTCCTGATGTGGCTGGTCCGTGAGAGGCAGAACAGGGAAGAACTGGGCATCTCCGTCCGGTGGCCGATGATCCTCAGCCTCACGGCGGCGGGCGTGATCGTCAGCGTGGCCTCCATTCTCTGCGGAATCAGGATCAACGCGCTGCTGACCGCCGTCGGCGCCGCCGGCTTCCTCTTCTTCAACAGGGACAATATCGCGATGGCGCTGAAATTCCTGCGCGGGAAGCTCGGGAAAGGCCGCTGAAATACCTGCGGGGGAAATCCCGGAAAAGGCCGCGGAGATATCTGCGGGGACATCCCGGGAAAGGCCGCTTAAGATACCTGCGCGGAAATCCCGGAAAGGCCGCTTAAGAAAAGAAAATTACAGTATCTTATGATCTTTTGACAATAATCAATGAAGCGGTTTACGAGCCGGATCCGGAATGCTATTCTTGGAGTCACCTGAAAAGGAACTTCAGACAGCGCGGAAGCGTGAGCGCCGGAGGGTGAGGATGTCGCTTGACAGGATTGTCCCTGAGCGCGGGCTGACGGAGGAAGACGTGGTCAGCGTGCTCAGGAGAGGAGACAGGTGCAGTGAATGGCTTGCGGGCCGCCGGGAGAGATATGAGGAGGCCCGTCTGACCTACGAGGAACTGATAAAAAACGCCGCTCTCAGGAGCAGTGAAGCGGCCCGGCCCCCCGGAGGGGGAGATCCGGGCAGGGATTCGGTCTACTACGCATGGCAGGATGCGAACCGGATGCTCCGGGAGGAGGCGGCTTATCTGAGAAAACAGCAGAGAAACATCCATTTCGCCGGCGTCGTTATCCGTCACGTCTGGGATTCGTTCTACCACATGGATCCGGACCTGCAGGATATCCTCCGGCGATATTATATCCGCCGGCAGTGCGTACAGGAAATCGCCGAGGAGCTGGCCATCTCCCCGGCGACCTTCTGGAGGCGCCGGAAGAAGGCGGTTTCCCTGATTCTCAGGGAATGCTCAGAACGGATCGGCGCGAAACGGTGTGTTGATTAACCCTCTTTCGGAATGCTATAATAAAGTCCGGTTCTCACCATTTTGACAGGCAGACAGGAGTTGACACAATGATTAAGGCAGGACTGATCCTCGAAGGCGGGGCCGAACGGGGCACATTCACGGCGGGCGCGTTGGATCTTCTCATGGAGAAGGAGATCTGGTTTGAATATACCTGCGGCGTCTCCGCGGGCGCCTGCAGCGCGGTGGACTATATCTCGAAGCAGATCGGAAGAACCAGGGACGCGCTGATTCCCAGGGACAAGAGCTACAGGATGGCAAAGCTGTCCTGCATCCCCGGCCAGCATTCGCTGATCGACATGGACATGCTTTTCGACCGGTTCCCGAACGATCTGATTCCGTTCGATTACGACACGTATTTCGCTTCGGACATGCTCTGCGAGATGGTGGTCACGTCCTGCGCCACGGGACACGCGGAATATATGGACAACCGGACGGACCGGGATCAGTTCATGACGATCTGCAGGGCGTCTTCGTCCATTCCGCTGATCTCACCGCCTGTCCTCATCGGCGAAAAGGAATATGTGGACGGGGGCGTGTCGGACGGCGTGCCGCTTCTTCACTCGATGCGGAAGGGCTACCGGAAAAACATCGTGATTCTGACCAGGGGCCGCGGCTTCCGGAAGAAGGCGCCGGGAAAGCTGACGGAGGGCCTCTACAGAAAGACCTTCAGCGGATATCCCGGACTGGTCCGGACCCTGCTGACCTATTACAGGACCTACAACAGGACCCAGGATCTGATCGACAAATGGGAGGACGAGGGAAAAGTGTTCGTGCTCCGGCCGCTGGAGAAACCGGTGGACCGCCTGGAGATGGATCCGGAGAAGCTGCGCTCGTTCTATATGCATGGCTACAGCCTCATGGAACAGAGGCTGGACGAACTGAAGAAATATCTGGAAGAGGACCGGCGGGCGTAAGCGGCCCGGCGGATTATCCCGCGGCCTGCCCCGCAGGCGGCGGGTTATCATGGAAGGAGAGGTAGTCTCATATGGATAATCTGATTATCGAAGGCTTTATCGGCTCAGGCAAGGGAGCTGTGGCGAAGAGCGTCGCGAAAAAGCTGAAGCTGAGCGTCGTGGATCTGGACAAGATGGTCTCGCAGCGGATGAAGATGACGAGCGCCGAGATCTACGACCGGTTCGGGGAGCCCTACTACCGCGCCATGGAGACGCTGATCCTCGACGAGCTCACGTCCCTCGAGAAGAGGACCGTGATCGTGCTGGGGAGCGGCGCGGCCACGATGCCCCAGAACAGACAGTATTTTAAGAAGCTGGGAAAGGTATACTATCTCTGTCTCAAGCCGGAAGAACTGCTCGAAAACATGAAAAAATCCAACAAGAAGCACGAGTGGATCCGCGGCGAGTCCTGGGACGAGCAGGTGATCCGGATCTTCCGGGAAAGAGAACCCTATTACAAGGAGACCGCGGACGTGACGATCGACGCCGGGGGCAAGACCGCCGACGAAGTCGCCGGGATGATCATCAGCGCCTCGAAGGAGAAGTAAGAGTCTTCTCCGCGAGCGCGCGGACCTCCTCCACGGGCATATCCCTGCCGGTCCAGATCCGGAACGACTCCGCCCCCTGTTCCACCAGCATGCCCAGGCCTCCTTCGGCCGGGATGCCGGCCGAGCGGGCCATCCGCAGAAGCGGCGTCACGGCGGGATGATAGATGATGTCAAAGACGAAGAGTCCTTCGTGGAAGAAGGAGGCGTCGGGAATGAGCGAGGCCGGCGATCCGGAGGCGTTCCCGGCCATTCCGACGTTCGTCGCGTTGACCAGGGCCCTGCTTTCCCGGATCTCCCGTCTCAGAACTTCGGGATCGTCGTAGGAGCATACGCGCACCGTCGTCCCGGAATAGGGGCGGAGCTTCTCCGCGATATGCCGGACGTGCTCCGCGGAGGAGGGCCTGTTGCAGAAGACGGAAATCTCCGCCAGTCCCTCCAGCGCCGCGCGGATCAGGATCGCGCTTGCGGCTCCGCCCGATCCCATCAGGGTCATCCGGCCTCCCTTCAGGGAACAGCCGGCCTTCGCGGCGGCGTTCATGAAGCCGATGCCGTCCGTGGTATAGCCTGTCAGCCTTCCTCCTTCGTTCACCACCGTGTTGACGGAACCGCCGATCCGCGCTTCCGTCGAGAGCTCGTCGCACAGCAGGCTCATGGCCCGCTTGCACGGCATGGTGACGTTCCATCCCGCCGTGCCTTCCCTCTTCATCTCCCGGACGGTTTCCTCCAGCGAAGCTTCATCTGTCTCCCTGAGACCGTACCTGGCGTCGACGCCTGTTTTCCCGAAGGAGTAGTTCATCATGGCGGGAGAGAGGCTGTGGCGGATGGGCGTGCCGATCAGACAGTATTGTTTCATGCTGACTCCTTTCGTCGTCCCCGGCGCTTTTTGCGGGGCGGGGAACTTATCCGGACCATTGTAACATACGGAGGACAGTAAAAAAATGGCGGTCTTTAAAAAAGCACAGGGAGAGACAGACCCGCTGATCGCCGTCCCGGTCATGCCCGAGACGGGCGGACAGGCGGCGAAGATGGCGGCGGAGGCCGCGGCGGCGGGAGCGGACCTGGTGGAGCTTCGGGCGGACGCCGCCTGGCGGGGTTCCGGCAGCGGGGTGATCCCGTCGCTGCTGCAGGCCGCGGCGGACGGGGCGGGCGGCGTGCCCGTTCTTTTTACGCTGAGAACCGTCTCCGAGGGCGGCCTTGCCGAAGCGGATGAAGCTTCCTACAGAGAGGCCCTTCTTCGCGCCGCTTCCTCGGGACTTGCTTCCTGCGTCGACGTCGAGCTGGAACGGGATCCGGCCGGAACGCTCGCGGGAGAGATCCGCCGGAGGGGAAGCGAGGTGCTTCTCTCCAAACATGATTTTCACGCGACGCCTTCCTTCGACGGGATCCTCGCGATTCTCGGGAAGATGGAGAGGCTGGGGGCGGATGTGGCGAAATGCGCTTTTATGCCGGTGCGGGACGACGACGTGTCCTTCGCGGAGGCCGCTTCCGCCGAGGCCTTCCGCCGCCTGGGCATTCCCCATCTGGTGATATCGATGGGGGAGAGGGGGCTGCCGTCCAGGCTGTCCTGCGGCGTGTACGGCTCCGCGATGACCTTCGGGTGTCTCCCGGGGGCGGCGTCGGCGCCGGGCCAGATAGAGGCGGGAGAGCTCCGGGCGCGTATCGGCCGGATCCGGGCGATCAGAAATAGAGGAAGCTTTCTTTTTCTCACGGGCTTCATGGGGACAGGCAAGACGACGGTTGCGGCGGCGCTCTCGAAGCTGACCGGACTCCCCTCCGTCGAGATGGACGCGGAGATCGTCGGGGACTGCGGAAAGCCGATTCCCCGGATATTCGCGGAATCCGGGGAGGAGGGCTTCCGGGAGCTCGAGACGAAGCTTCTCGCCGGTCTCTACGAAAGGGAGCCTGCCATCGTCTCCTGCGGGGGCGGCGCGGTGCTGCGGAAGGAGAACGCGGCGCTGATGAAGGCGCTCGGCCGCGTCGTTCTTCTGACCGCCGAGCCGGAGACGATTCTGCGCCGTCTCACAGGGGAGTCGTCGGGAAGGCCCATGATCAGCGGCCGGATGTCGATCTTCGGCGTCCGGGATCTGCTTGAGAAGAGAGGACAGAATTACGCCGCCGCCGCGGACTGCACGGTGCGGACGGACGGAAAAACGCCGGAGGAGATCGCCCGCGGCATCGCCGCCGAGGTTCTGTGAGCCGCCGCCCGGCTGCCCCGGCATGAGAGAAAATGGCGGAACTTTGTTGTTGCGCCGCCTATTGATTTATTATAAAATGGTAGTCAGATATACAAGGAGGATTTTGATCTATGATTTCTGCAGGCGATTTTAAGAACGGCTTAACACTCGAGATCGACGGTCAGGTGATGCAGATTCTTGAATTCCAGCATGTCAAGCCGGGCAAGGGCGCCGCGTTCGTCCGCACCAAGATGAGGAACGTCATCAACGGCGGCGTGGTGGAGAAGACCTTCCGCCCGACCGAGAAATTCCCGGCGGCGCGCATCGACCGCAAAAATGAACAGTATCTCTACAACGACGGCGATCTCTACTATTTCATGGATCCGGAGACCTTCGATCAGATCATGATCAACAAGGAGATCATCGGTGACAACATGAAATTCGTCAAGGAGAATGATGAGGTCAAGGTCGTCTCCTACAACGGCAGCGTGTTCGCCATCGAGCCGCCTCTGTTCGTTGAGCTGGAGGTCACGGATACCGAGCCGGGCTTCGCGGGCAATACCGCCCAGGGCGCGACCAAGCCCGCGACGGTGGAGACCGGAGCGACGATTCAGGTGCCTCTGTTCGTCAATATCGGCGACAAGGTCAAGATCGACACCCGTTCTGAGGAATATCTTTCAAGAGCGTAAACCGGGAAGTCTCTCTTCGGAGAGACTTCTTATTTTTTTGACATTTTCCGGGATGCCGGAGCTCTGCACGTTTCACGCCGGAATCTGCGCACTTCCCGCGCTTCCCGCGCCGGAATCTCTGTCCTTCCCGCGTCTGTTCTTTTCCCCGACCCGGGGACCCTTCTCCCGCGCGAACTGCCGGAGAGGGGATTTTCCTCCGCACGGTTCAGGTTTAAGGAAAACCGACACACATGGAAATCCGTCCGCCATCGGGACACGTTCGGACCGATGGCTGCTTTTAACATGGAAAGGAAGAAAGATGACAGTAACCAGGGAGCGTTTTAACCGGCTGATCACGGAAGAGATCAGGAAACTGGCGGAAGAGGGCACCGAGGTATCGCTGCACCGGATCCCGAAAAACAACGGGATCGTTCTGGACGCCGTGACGATCATGCCCCGGGGGCAGAACCTCGCCCCCAGCATTTATCTGGAATCCTATTACAGGGAATTTCGCGCCGGCACGCCCGTCCGGGAGCTGGCGGCCGAGCTTCTGGCGGAGAGCGGCGAATACGCCGTCCCGTCCCGGCCGATTGACCCGGAAGAGGTCACCGGGTTCGAGGCAGTCCGGACCAGGCTCAGGTTCCGCGTGATCAATCGCGGGCTGAATGAGGAGATGCTGCGGAAGGTGCCCCACGAGACGTTTCTGGATCTGGCAAAGATCTTTTATTATATCGTGGACGTCCGGGGCATCGAAAACGCCTCCGCCATCGTGAATTACCGCGATCTGCGCCGATGGGGCATCACGGAGGAGGAGCTGTCGGCACTGGCGGGCGGGAATACGCCCGCACAGGAGCCGGCGCGGCTGGATTCGATACGGAACGTCCTCGGAGAGCTTCTGGCGGGACAGGGCGGAGAGGCGCTTCCGCCTGAGAGTATGGCGCCGATGTACGTCCTGACGAACAGAAGCCGGATCTACGGCGCTTCCTGTCTCCTCTACGACGGCGTTCTTCAGACGGCGGCCGAGGGGATGGAGGCGGACCTGTTTGTCCTTCCCAGCAGTATCCACGAGCTGATCCTGCTGCCGGACAGCGGGCAGTTCTCCGGGGAAGAGCTGGAGGCCATGGTCACGTCCATCAACGCGGAGCACGTCCTTCCCACGGAGGTTCTTTCGAATCACGTCTATCACTACAGCCGGTCGGAGAGGCGCCTCACGGCGGCTTTTGAAAAATGACGCCGGGATTGGAAAAAAAGCTTGCTTTCAGGACGAAAAAGGGGTATCATATACTCTGTTGCGGGGATGTGGCTCAGTGGGAGAGCATTCGGTTCGCATCCGAAAGGTCGTGGGTTCGAATCCCATCATCTCCACGCAGAGTAAAAGCGCCGGTTTTGAACCGGCGCTTTTTTCATTGCGGACGTCTGCGGAGGCGTCACTCCTCCTCGGGGTCGTCGATCTCGGCGATGGCCTCGGCGGCGGCAGCGGCGGCTTCCGCGGCGGCGGCCGCCTCTTCCCCGGCGTCCGGTGAGGGATTGATGGATTTCAGCAGACCGAAGAACGTCTCGTAGTCCGCGTTGAACTCCCTGGCGTACTCCTTGTTGTCGGAGTGGTGCAGCTGATGGATGTACTGGTGCTCCTTTCCGTAGACGGAGGCGTCGGTTCTGCCGAGCATGTAGACGGCCAGATCCGAGCACTGATCCGAGATTCTCTCGAGGTGCTGGAGAATATTCTGATACTCGATGCCGCCCATCGGATCGCACAGGTTGTTGGTCATGCGGAAAACGTGCCTGCTGCGGAGCTCCTCCATCAGCTCGTCGATCACTTCCTCCAGGGGCTCCACCTTTCTGGCCTTCTCCGCGCTTCCGGTCTGGAAGGCTTCTATGGAGAGGCTGAGGATTCTGCGGATCGCCGAGAAGGCGATCTTGAGCTCCTTGCTGGCCCGCTCGGAGAACTTCTTGCCCGACTCGTTGAGCTTGGCGACATTTCCTTCGATATTCACGGCGAGGTCGCCGATACGCTCGAAGCACACCAGCGCCCTCAACTGGAAGGTCTGGTTTCTCGTGTCGGCGTCGAGCTGTATGTGCGGCGACACGGCCACGAGGTACTGGCTGGTGGCGTCGGCCATCCTGTCGAGGAGATCCTCGCGGCGGTGGATCTTGGCGGAGCGCTTCTCCCGGTACTCAAAGACCTGCTTGGATGCGGCCTTGACGTTGCGGGCCGAGACGTCGGCCATGTGGCGGATCAGATGCTCGGATTCCGAGAGGGCGACGGCCGGGTTGGAAATCAGGCGGATGTCGAGCTCCCGCAGGTTCTTTTCGATGTCCGCGTCCATCTCGTCCAGAGGCCGGTCCGGCACGATGCGCTCCGCGATGCGGGCAAAGAGGCCCGACATCGGGAGAAACAGCACGGCCGGAATCAGACGGAAGAGGCCGTGGATGTTGGCGACGCCGCCGGATCTGAGGGTGGCGTACCAGATCGAGTCGTCGAGGACGCCGGTGGAGCGCAGAACGGCGAGCGCGGCAAAGATGAGCGACGCGGCGCAGACGTTGTAGATGATGTGGATCATGCAGGTGCGGATCTGCTCCGTCTTCGCGCCGATGCGGCACACGAGGTAAGTCGTGAGGCAGTCGCCGATATTGACGCCGACGATGACGGCGAAGACGCCGCAGAAGCGGACGCCCACCGAGCTGGCGATGGACTGCAGGATACCGATCACCGCCGAGGAGCTCTGGATGACGCCCGTCACGCCCACGCCGGCGAGGAAGCCCAGGAAGTAATTGTCCTCAAAGGACGTAAGCAGATGGCTGAGGGAGGTGCCGATCGTCGAGACGGCGGCGCTCATGTTCATGAGTCCCACGAACAGGATGCCGAATCCCATGAAGATGGTGCCCACGGCGCCCGCTGATTTCTTTTTCACGAACATGATGAGGATGATGCCGATGAGGAGCGCCATGGGCGCCAGATTGTCCGATTTAAAGAAATAGAGGATGCTGGAGGCGCCCGCCTCGAGGTCCATGAGGCGGATGATCTGGGCGGTGATGGCGGTTCCGACGTTGGCGCCAAGCACGATGCCGACCGACTGGCGGAAGGTGAGGAAGCCGGCGCCGACCAGACCGACGGTCAGGACGATCGTCGCCGTGGAGCTCTGGATCATGCAGGTGACGATCACGCCCAGCAGGAAGCCCATGATGCGCTTGTTGGTGACCTTGGCGAGGGTCGCCTTCAGGGCGCCGCCGGAGCTGCTCTTCAGTCCGTCCCCCATGATGCGCATGCCGTAGAGAAACAGGGAAAGTCCTCCCAGGAAGGACACAATATGGTAGAATACTTCCAAAACGGTTCTCCTTTATATTCAATGCGCCGTTACGTCCGCGCCGCGAAGGAAACCGCGGAGGAGCAGGGACGGCTCTGCCGGAATCCCTGCGGAAAATATAAGACGCGTACGGTCTTCGTTTATTTTATCATATATAAAAATAAATGAACCATTCGGGCGGGGAATTCCGCGATTTTTCGGCTCAATTCCGAAAAAAGGTTCAAATTGCAGTCTGAATTTCAAATATCTTACGAAGCGACGAGAGGGAAAACTGGGCATGTTTATCATAAACATAAACGAACTGCAAAATTCATTTGACACAATTCTGCAGAAGCTCCCCCGGGGCAGAAGAGAGAGGACGACGGCGTTCCGCCCGGAGGAGGGGAGACTGCACAGCGCCGCCGCCGGCCTGCTGCTCGCGGAGGCTCTGTCGATCGACGAGGACAGGGATACTTACAGGGACCGCAGCGGCAAGCCGCTTCTCGTCAGGGCGAAGGGAGACCTCCGTTACATCTCGGTCTCCCACGGAGGCGCCTACGCGGCCGCCGCCGGAGGCGCGGAACCGCTGGGCATCGACGTGGAGAGGATCGGGCCGTACCACGTGAGCATCGTCCGGCGCTGCTTCCGCCCGGACGAGCGGGAATGGGTTCTGGAAAAGGATTCGGACGAGAGATTCTTTGCCGTGTGGACCATGAAGGAGAGCATCATGAAGGCCGACGGCAGAGGCCTGGGGCTGAACCCGAAGGATTTTTCCGTATTCGATACGGAGTGGAAGACCGTCTGCGGGATCTACGACGGCCACATGTTTGCCGCGGCGTCGAGGAGCGGCGGGGATCTGGAGCTCATCCGGGTCGTGTATCGGGACGGCTCCCTCCGGGAGACGGAGCGGATCGTCCTTCCGGAGGGCGTTTCCGGGAAGTGAGACCGGAGGGAGCCTTCGGCAGGAGCGCGCCGGAGGCAGATTTCGCCGGAAGAAAAGCCGGGGGAATTCCGGCAGGAGCGTGCCGGAGGCAGATTTCGCCGGAAGAAAAACCGGAGGAATTCCGGGAGGAATGTTCCGAAAAGAAATTTGACGGAAGATCTTGACAGATACCCCCGGGGGGTTTATGATGCCGGACAGGAAGACATACCCCTTGGGGGTATCTGTGAAGCGAGGTGCCTGATGGAACGGAAGGAGACGGCGCAGGGCGGAGGATCCGCCGGGAACTGCTGCACAAGAAAGAAAAAGCGGGGCGAAGAGGAAGTCAGGGATCTGATGAACCGCCTCAGAAGAATAGAGGGACAGGTGCGGGGCCTCGAAAAAATGCTGGAGCAGGACGCGTACTGCCCCGATATCCTGATTCAGGTCTCCGCGGTCAGCTCGGCCCTCGGCAGCTTCAGCAAGGTTCTTCTCGCGAGCCACATCCGCAGCTGTGTCGCGGAGGATATCCGCGAAGGGCGGGAGGATACGCTCGACGAGCTGGTGGAGACGCTCCGGAAGGTCATGAGATGACGGCGGGGCAGAGTGCGGCGGAAAAAGGCAGCGGGGCGCCCGGGGGCGGGCGGTTCGGCGTGTCGGATCGGAGGCGGAGACGCAGATGGAACAGTATAATGTCACGGGAATGAGCTGCGCGGCCTGCAGCGCCAGGGTGGAAAAGGCGGTGTCCGCCGTTCCGGGCGTCACGGGCTGCTCGGTGAGTCTCCTGACCAATTCGATGGGCGTGGAAGGCAGCGCAAAGAGCGAAGAGATCATCCGCGCCGTGGAGAACGCCGGCTACGGCGCCTCCCTGAAGGGGGCGGCGGGCGGCGGGATGACGGCCGGCAGCCGTCTGCAGGCGGAGGAAGAAGCCCTGCAGGACAGGGAGACGCCGAAGCTTCGCCGAAGGCTGATCCTGTCGGTCGGCTTCCTGCTCGCCCTGATGTATCTTTCCATGGGGCACATGATGTGGGGCTGGCCTGTCCCGGCGGCCTTTGACAACCACGTTGTCCTCGGGCTGACGGAGATGCTTCTCTCCATCGCCGTGATGATCATCAACGGAAAATTCTTCACCGGCGGCTTCAGGGCTCTCTTCATGGGTTCTCCCAACATGGATACGCTGGTGGCCCTCGGCTCCGCGGCGTCCTTCGGCTACTCCCTGGCGGAGCTCTACCTCATGATCCTCGCCATGGGCCGGGGCGACGGGGAGACCGTCATGCGCTATGGCATGAATCTGTACTTCGAGTCCGCCGCCATGATCCCCACGCTGATCACCGTCGGGAAGATGCTGGAGGCGATGTCCAAGGGGCGGACCACCGACGCGCTGAAGAATCTGATGAGGCTTTCCCCCAAGACCGCCGTCATCGAGGCGGACGGAGCGGAGAAGGAGGTGGGAATCGACGAAGTCAGGCCGGGCGACATCTTCGTCGTGAGGCCCGGCGAGAGCATTCCCGTCGACGGCGTCGTCATCGAGGGCGTGACGGCCGTCAATGAATCGGCGCTGACAGGCGAGAGCATTCCCGTCGACAAGAAGGAGGGCGATACCGTCTCGGCCGCGACCGTCAACCAGTCCGGCTTCATCCGCTGCCGGGCCTCCCGGGTGGGAGAGGACACGACGCTGTCCCAGATCATAAAGATGGTCTCGGACGCCGCCGCGACGAAGGCGCCCCTGGCGCGCATCGCCGACAGGGCGGCAGGCATCTTCGTCCCCGCCGTCATGGGGATCGCCGCGGTAACACTGGCCGGCTGGCTGCTGGCGGGAAAAGACGCGGGATTCGCCATCGCCAGGGCGATCTCCGTCCTGGTGATCAGCTGCCCCTGCGCGCTGGGACTTGCCACGCCCGTCGCCATCATGGTCGGCAGCGGCGTCGGCGCGAGGAACGGCATTCTTTTCAAGACCGCCGCTTCCCTCGAGGGAGTCGGCCGGTCCGTGATCGCCGCGCTGGATAAGACGGGAACCATCACGCGGGGAGAGCCGGTGGTCACGGATATCGTTCCCGCGGACGGCCCCGGCTCCGCCGGGGAGCGCGAGGCGGCTCTTCTGGAATCAGCCGCGGCCCTGGAGGCGAGGAGCGAGCACCCGCTGGCAAAGGCGGTCATGAAAAAGAGCGGTGAGATAGGCGTACCCGTCCGGGACGTCTCGGCGTTTGCCGCGCTCCCCGGAAACGGTCTTTCGGCGCTTGAGAACGGCAGACGTCTGACGGGCGGAAGCCTCGCGTTCATGGAGACGCAGACGTCCGTGCCGGGGGGAATCCGCCGCCGCTGCGCCGCCCTGGCGGAGGAGGGGAAGACGCCCCTTCTCTTCGCGGAGGACGGGAGGCTCCTCGGGGTCATCGCGGTGGCCGACACGATCAAGGAGGAATCCGCGGAGGCGATACGTCAGCTTCGCCATATGGGCGTCCGCGTCGTCATGCTGACCGGGGACAATGAAAGAACCGCGGCAGCCATCGGGAGACAGGCCGGCGTCGACGAGGTCATCGCGGGCGTGCTTCCCGACGGCAAGGAGGCCGTCGTCCGTAAGCTGAAGGAACAGGGAAGCGTCGTGATGGCGGGAGACGGAATCAACGACGCCCCGGCCCTCACCCGGGCGGACACCGGCATCGCCATCGGCGCGGGGACCGACGTGGCCATCGACGCGGCCGACATCGTGCTGATGAAGAGCCGGCTGACCGACGTGCCCGCGGCGGTCCGCCTGAGCCGCTCCGTGATCCGGAACATCCACGAGAATCTGTTCTGGGCCTTTTTCTACAACGCGGTCTGCATTCCCATGGCCGCCGGCCTCTACGGATTCGCGATGAAGCCGATGTACGGAGCCGCCGCGATGAGCCTCTCCTCGTTCTGCGTGTGCATGAACGCGCTCAGGCTCAACCTGGTGAAGGTGCACGACCCCTCCCGCGACAGGAAGCCCCGCGGCCTGGCCGGGAAGAAGGCGGCGGTTCCGGAACCGGCGAAGGGCGATGCGGCGGCCGGCAGACCGGAACCGGCGAAGAGCGGGAAGACCGCGGACGGAATGGATCCGGCGGGAAGCGATACAGCTGAAAACAAGCAGGAAAAAGGAGGAACGGAAGAGATGACAAAGACACTGCATGTGGAAGGAATGATGTGCGTTCACTGTGAGGCGCGTGTCAAAAAGGCGCTTGAAGCCCTCGAGGGAGTCGGGAGCGCCGCGGCCGATCACGAGGCGGGCACCGCCGTCGTCACCCTCACGGGCGAGGTGCCGGACGAGGCTCTGAAGAAGGCCGTGGAGGACCAGGACTACAAGGTGACGGGGATCGAGCTGACAGCCTGAGCCGACGGTCTGAACGGACTGTCCGGCTGACAGCCTGAGCCGACGGTCTGAACAGACTGCCCGTGCTGACAGCCGGTTCCGGCTCTCTGAGTCGACTGTCCGGTCTGACGGTCCGGAAGGACTGCCGGGCATGAGAGGGGACCGCTGCGAAGCGGCCCTCATTTTATTTTATAAAAGGTATTGACAAGCCTGATATATTTGATAAAATATAATTGGAACACATAATAAATGAACCGATGAATCAGGTCGGAGGTATAGAATGGGTTTTTATGATTATTCCGTGAAAGACACAAAAGGAAACGACATCCCGATGAGCAGCTATGAGGGAAAGGTGGTCCTCGTCGTGAACACGGCGACCGGCTGCGGATTTACGCCCCAGTACAAGGATCTGGAGGAGCTCTACGAGGCGTATCACGACAAGGGGCTTGAGATCATAGACGTGCCCTGCAACCAGTTCGCCGGGCAGACGCCGGGAACCGATGAGGAGATTCATGAATTCTGCACGCTGAAGTACAACACGCAGTTCCCCCAGATGAAGAAGAGCGACGTCAACGGTGAGAACGCGGCCCCGCTGTTCACCTATCTGAAGAGCCAGAAGGGCTTCGAGGGATTCGGAAAGGGCCCGATGGCGCTGATGATGAGCGCCATGCTTAAGAAGATCGACAAGGATTACAAGAACAACCCCGACATCAAGTGGAATTTCACCAAGTTTCTGGTTGACCGCTCCGGAAACGTCGTGGAGCGGTTCGAGCCGACGGCTGACATGAAGCTGGTCGGCGGGAAGGTCGCCGAGCTGATCGGCTGAGGCCTTCCCGGAGGGCGGCTGTTCCGGCCCGGGGCACGCCGCGGAAGAAGCAGAAAAGAAGCCGGGGAGAGCCTCCCGCGGCGCGCAGAAAGGATCTGCCGGATCCGGCAGGATGACAGGAAGGAGAAAAAGATGGCAGTAGTGGTATTGAATGAAAACAACTTTGAGGAAGAAGTTCTGAAGTCGGACATCCCCGTTCTCGTGGATTTCTGGGCCTCCTGGTGCGGACCCTGCAGGATGCTCTCGCCCGTGGTCGAGCAGATCTCCGGGGAAGTCACGGATTTTAAGGTCGCCAGCGTCAACGCCGACGACGAGATGGAGCTGGCCGAGAGGTACGGCATCTCCTCGATTCCCTGCCTGATCGTTTTCAGGAACGGCGAGGAAGCCGCCAGGTCGGTGGGAGTGATTCCCAAGGATAAGATTCTTTCACTTGTCAGGGGCTGAAGAAGGATGAACGGCGCCGCGCTGTCCGTGACGGAGGGCGCGGCCTGTTTTGTCGTCCGGCCGTTCTGACGCGGCTGAAAAGACGAGGGGGTACTGGAGAGAATGAACTACGATCCGGATGAGGCGTTAAAACTGAAAAACCAGCTGTGCTTCCCGCTCTATGCGGCGGCCAGGCGGCTGACGTCGGCTTATACTCCTTTTCTCAAGCCGCTGGGTCTTACCTACACACAGTATATCGTGCTGATGGTTCTGTGGGAGAAGGACGGAATCACCGTCGGCGAGATCGGCGAGAGGCTCATGCTCGACAACGGGACGGTGACCCCTCTCCTGAAGAAGATGGAGACGGCCGGCTACCTGACCAGGAAGAGAAGCAGCGAGGACGAGAGGGTCGTCATCGTCGAGCTCACGGAATCGGGAAGGGGCATGAAGTCCCGGGTGCGCGATATCCCGGGCAAGGTCGGCGGATGCGTGAATCTGCTTCCGGAGGAGGCGGAGACTCTGTACCGGCTCCTGTACAAGGTGATGTCGGGCGCGGATGAAAAGGCGTGAATGGATATTCAAAATTTCTAATCAGGATTTTGAATTTTGCCTGTCTGAAAAGTATCTTTGTTATAATTAATAGTATCCAAAATATATTGAAACATTCTTTTGTATGTAATAATTGACAAATATGGGGTTCTCTCGATACTCTGTATTCAGAAGGGGCTGTCGCAATAGATGTTGCGGCAGCTCTTTCTAATCGGTGAAAATCCGGCCGTCGCGGCCGGATTTTTCCCTTTATTGA
>JBGUKX010000030.1:0-29107 GCA_045114695.1 Lachnospiraceae bacterium
GGAATATGATATTGATAAATTAAATCCGAGACCGAATCCTTATGCAAAAGAATTAAAGAAGCAGATTACAATCAAGATTGCTCCTTCCGTGATTGATTATTTTAAAGGCGAATCACAGGAAACGGGCATTCCCTATCAGACGCTGATCAATCTGTATCTGGCAGATTGTGTAAAGTCAAAAAGAAAACTCGAGATAGCCTGGAAGTGATTTTACTCTGGCAACAAAATTGACATCCCGAACACTGTGTGCCATTATGATGAAACCAATGAACCAGTCGTAACCCTATGATGTCTTTTCATCAATCCAAGGGGTTTACACAGAATAGCTTACACTACCGCAGAGAGGTGTCTTTATGGCAGGCTGTCAGTTATACCATCCCCGCAGCCGTATGGAAATAGCAGATGAGCGTATAGACGCGGGAAAAGCATTTGACTGGGGAAGGACATCCGAAGAATATGCAAAGTACAGGGACATTTATCCGGATGTTTTTTATAGAAAGATTGTGGACAGAGGGCTCTGTACAGACGGACAGACAGTCCTTGATCTCGGAACCGGAACCGGTGTCCTTCCACGGAATATGTACCGGTACGGGGCGGCATGGACAGGGACAGATATTTCGCCGGAGCAGATTGAAAAGGCGAAGTTATTGGCTTCTGCTTCCAATATGAGGATCAACTTTCAGACTGTATCAGCAGAACAACTGGATTTTACCGGAGAGAGATTTGATGTAATCACGGCCTGTCAGTGTTTCTGGTATTTCGACCATGAGAGGGTTATGCCGAAACTGGCTGAACTTCTGAAAACAGACGGAAAGCTGCTCATTCTCTATATGGCATGGCTGCCGTATGAGGATAAGATTGCAGGCGCGAGCGAAGAACTTGTGCTTAAGTATAGTCCGAAATGGTCAGGGGCCGGGGAAACAAGACATCCGATTTGGGTTCCGGATATTGCCTTTGACTATTTTGAATGGGAAGATCATGAGGAATATGATCTGATGGTGCCATTTACCAAAGAATCCTGGCATGGGAGAATGAGAGCCTGCAGAGGTGTGGGAGCCTCATTGTCAGAGGCGGAATTAGCCAGGTGGGATAAAGAACACAGGGAACTATTGGACAGGATCGCACCGGAACAGTTTGAAGTCCTGCACTACGCAGCTCTTGCAGTGCTCCGAAAGAGAGAACAATAAATGGAGACCGTCACAGCGGGATGGGAGAAAAAACATGGTCAGGGAAGCTGAGCAAAGTGATCTGGATGCAATACTGGAGCTCTATCTGTCACTGCATGAGGAAAGTATCCCTGAAAAAGATGAACATTTGAGAGATACGTGGCTTCAGATTATACGGGATCCGAATCACCATCTGATCGTGGACGAGGTGGATGGCAAGATCGTTTCGTCTTGTGTGTGCGTGATTATTCCCAATCTGACAAGAAATATTCGCCCGTATGCTTTCGTTGAGAATGTGGTGACATGTGAGGATTATCGGGGAAAGGGCTATGCCGGTGAGTGCCTGGAATTTGCCAGGGAGATTGCCGAAAAAGAGAACTGCTATAAGATGATGCTGCTGACAGGTTCAAAGAAGCGGGAGACTCTTCGGTTTTATGAAAAATGCGGATATAACAGCAGCGACAAGACAGCCTTTATACAGTGGCTGGGAATGAAGAAATAAAGCCTATGGCATCAAGCAAAGAGTATTTGGATTTTGTTCTTGAACAGCTTTCGGAATTGGATGGTATATCGTACAAGGCGATGATGGGGGAGTACATCATTTACTTCAGGGGGAAGATTGTCGGCGGGGTCTATGATAATCGTTTCCTGGTCAGGCCTGTGAAGGCTGCAAAAAACATGATGCCGGAAGCAGAACCGGAATTGCCGTATGAAGGAGCAAAGGAAATGCTCCTTGTAGACAATATGGAGAACAGGGAGTTTCTGAAGGAACTGCTGGAAGGGATGTATGGCGAGCTTCCGGCTCCCAAGAAAAAGAAATGAAAAATGACAGAAGAAAAGAAAAGATCATCGCTGCATGTGGAGGAGGAAAACATGAAATCGGCAGATACCTTCATTTCCCTGCGTGACCGACTGGAATTAAAAGACGGGGCAGCGGCCTGGTTTCACGAAAAAACGGAGTGTGCCGAAGGAAGCCGGAAGGAACACGGAAGGAGGGATAAAGAGATATGATCATCTATCGGAAATTAACAGACAAAGAATTGGACAGATTCATTCAGATGCGTATCCGACAGCTTCGAGAGGAAGGCGCGACGGAAGATATTGATCTTGCGCCGGCGCTGCGGGACTATTACAGGCGACATCTGGCAGATGGTACATTTGTTTCCTGGCTTGCGGTGGACGGAGGCCGAATCATAGGAACAAGCGGCATGTCTTTTGTTGAAAAGCCGCCCTATTTCGGATGTCCGAGCGGTAAGATGGGTCTCCTGTCGAGCATGTTTACAGAGCCGGATTATCGCCGGAGAGGGATCGCGAAGGAACTGCTGTCCAGGGTGGTTGATGAAGCAAGAGCGTATGGCTGCGGTACCGTACAGATCACGGCATCGGATATGGGCGTTCTTCTGTATACAGCTTTTGGTTTTGTGAAAAACGATCATTTTTTGCAGTACAAATTATCGGGAATGCGATAATACCGCGATCATCCGCCTGGACTCCTTCATTGCCGGACGAGGAAGCATGGGACCGTTACTATGAGGGAACAGGAGACTTCCCGGAGGATTCTGATTCTCTGGGCACTGTGCTCAACGGGCTGAAGAGAGCGTCGGAAAACCCGGAGATCGAAAATGTCATTTTCGACCTGAGCTGCAACGGCGGCGGGAGTCCCGACGTGATGACGGCGGCTCCGGGCGCCGGCGCTGTAAGCCCTTCCCGCAGAAAGGACTGTCTCCTCTGTCGGGAATGTCGGGAAAGACGGCAGCGCGGTGAATCTATGATCGGAATAAGCTGTCAGAGGAGTCCGCGTAAACCGTAAGTTTCAGAGACAGTGATGGGGTTGCCGCACCACCAGAATGGTGGCGCGACAGCCCCTGTGCTTTTCCGCCTGGACCGCTTCTCTTCCGGCCTTTGCCTGACTGCTGCGGCCGGTATAGCCGCCGGTCATCTTATCAGACCCGGGCGGCTCCCGGTCCCCGATTATTTTATGGCTCCTAAGCCCGCCACCAGGAAGAGAGCGGCAAACGAAAGGAAGAACGCAGCCTTTGCAAGTACATTTTTTCCTTTGTCTTTTACAGACATCAGAGACAGAATCATCGCGACAAATGTCACGATCTGCCCGGGGTTGATGCCGTTCCCTCCGATCCTTACAAAGAGACCGAGCGCGCATCCCGCCGCGGAAAGCACGATTGAAAGAATTCCCATCAGATCTTTATTACCCGTCATTCCGGATGTTTTCATCACCATTGACCTCCTCCGTTGATTTCATTTTTTGTGAATCCAATGCCCGTCATTGTCCGATTTGAAGTACCACACTGCATAGAACGCAGCGGCACCGAATGCAATGACCGTCAGCAGACCGACGCAAATATTTGCCAGCATCCTATAACCTCCGTTTCCCGCACGCCAAAAAAGCCCATGCGCTGCATGAGATGACTACGTTTCGTTTCGTTATATCAGTGGATTGTTACGCCGTCCTGCCGCTGCTGATATCTCAGAATAATGCGGCGGCTGTGGATGAATGAATTGTGGAAGGGAAATCTCCTCCCGACGGTAGGAAAGGCAGGAATTCTGATACAGTTCCTCAGAACTGCCAGAAGGAGAACAGAGAGCCTGACATCCGTACGTTTTTCCCCGGATGCCTTCTTCACGGTGTC
The DNA here is from genome assembly GCA_045114695.1 of Lachnospiraceae bacterium. Classification (GTDB taxonomy): domain Bacteria; phylum Bacillota; class Clostridia; order Lachnospirales; family Lachnospiraceae; genus Chordicoccus. The sequence goes on from JBGUKX010000030.1 coordinate 3,815, forward strand.
CGAGGAGCGGCTGCCTCCGGCTTCCCTGGACAGTTCCAGATACTGGAACACCATGTGCGCGACGGACAGGGAAGCTTCCCTTGCCTTGAGGCCTTCACTGCACAGGCTGTATTCCGGCAGCTGGTTCAGACTCACGCTGACAGGGAAAACGAGCATCGAAAAAACAAGCATCAGAAGGATGCTTCTTCCCGGAATGGCTGTTATTTTCCTGATCTGCAAATGATGCCTCATTCTGTCTCACCTGATCCCATGAGTCAATCGATTCTTATTTTTACGCTGATTTTCTTCTCCTGTCAAGGCATTTGGTCTCATCGGCTTTACGCCGCCGTCCGGATACAAACCGTTGACAAAGAACTCTTCTTTGCCATATGATAGACGAGGTATCAGGGAGTAGCCGGCGCAGGTGCGCAACATATTCCGTCAGTACGGGACTTATCCCCGGAATCTGTTCGAAGTGGCGAGACTTTTACCACAGCTTAGGTTGTGGTAAAAGTCTTTTTTTATCGTCGCCGTGAAATACGTCAGATTTCTTTCCGGGAGTTCCAGGCATGTTGTTGATCGGGCATTCAGGAAAAGTGATGGAGGAATAAGATGAAGATTTTGGCTCTCGTTCTGTTTGTGCTGATGTATGTCTTAATGATCGCCAGGCCGAAATACAGGCCGTTTTACGCACTGTCCGTGGCGGCGGTTTTTCTTATCTCAGGCATATTGCCGCCGGGCAGTCTGGTGTCGGCGATCAACTGGAATGTTTTGCTGATGATAGCAGGAACCATGATTATCGTCTATTACTTCATTGATTCCCATATGCCGAATCTTCTGGCGGATATTCTGCTGGGAAAAGCCGGAAACGTGATGTGGGTGACCATACTGATGTCTCTGTTTGCCGGCGTAATCTCGGCGTTTATTGACAATGTTGCTACGGTACTGATGGTCGCTCCGGTAGGGATGGCTGTCTGCAGAAAACTGAAAATGAGCCCGGTGGGGATGATCCTCTCCATCGCGGTATCTTCTAATCTTCAGGGAGCTGCCACACTTGTCGGGGATACCACATCCATCATGCTGGGAGATTATGCAGACATGAATTTCATGAATTTCTTCTGGATGAAGGGGCGGCCCGGCATCTTCTTTGCGGTAGAACTCGGGGCGCTGGCCACGATCCCTGTCATGATGTTCCTGTTTCGCAGAGATAAGGCGCCGGTTTCATCCGCTGAAAGAACTGCAGTCAGCCATTATATGCCGACTGCCATGCTGATCCTTATGGTTGCTGCCCTGATTACCGCTTCTTTCATCCCGGATACGCCTCAGATGATAAACGGTATGATCTGCTGCTCGCTGGCAGCTGCGACGGTTCTGATGGATTATATTCAGCAAAAAAAGACGCATCGTGCCATAGCGGCCATAAAGAATCTGGACTTTGAGACACTGGGGCTTCTTACGGGGTTATTTATCGTGATCGGGGGACTGACAAACGTCGGTATCATCGATGACTTTGCAGACCTCATCGTTACAATCGGTGGAAACAATATCTTTCTGTTATATACCATCGTAGTCTGGGGATCTGTGTTAATCTCTGCCTTTGTAGACAACATCCCCTATGTGGCGACGATGCTGCCTGTTCTGACGGCCGTAACGGCCGCGCTGGGGACAGAACCGTATCTTCTGTACTTCGGTCTGCTGTCAGGTGCTACCTTGGGCGGCAACATAACCCCTGTCGGTGCATCCGCAAATATTGCCGCTGTCGGAATGCTCAGAAAAGAAGGATATCAGGTGTCGTTTACAGAGTTTATGCGAATAGGTCTTCCCTACACCTTAGTGGCGGTGATAACCGGATATCTGTATCTGTGGTATATCTGGGCGTAATCACCCGGGACAGTCTGAAAACCATCGTTTCTGAAGAGGCTCTGTTCCATCGCGGCATGCGGCTTTTAAGGTTCTTGGGAACAAGGCGGAAGGAACGCCTGAAACAGTCCGCCGGATCACAGCGAAGCAAAGATTTCCGCCCCTCTGAGTTTCAGCCATCTGATCAGAGCGAGGGAAACAGCCGCCAGCGCGGCACTCCAGACCGCCAGGTAAGGCACCGCTCCGATTCTGTGACCGGCCGCCGGATACAGCACCGCCATGGCGGCAGCGATGCCCCAGCCGCCGAAAAGAACGATGACCACCGCGCCGCTCTGTTTGATCGGCGCGGTCTCGCTGGTCCAGTTGAGGAGCGGCATCCGGAGGCCGACGCACATGCCGAACAGCGCCGAGAAGAGCGCATAGACCAGGGACGTCACGCAGATCAGTATTTTCAGCGGCGCGGAAGCCGGAACGATGACGGCGCCGCATACGGCCGCAAACAGCATGGGAATACCGGTAAGGATCAGATGCACGGCCGTCTTGGCTCTGAGAACCGTCTGCGGTCTCACCGGCAGCGACTGAGGGATCCACAGGCTTTTCCCCTCGAGGGACACCGAGGGGGCCGCCATATCGTTCATGGAGGCGAGCAGACACAAGGCCGCGCAGATCAGGACCGCGGCGCAGTCCGGTATCCCGGGGATGACTCTGCCGACGATCTCAAAAGCCTCACGTCCCCTGATCAGCAGGAACACGCCGAAGGCCGGGATCAGAAGGACCCCCAGACCGCAGTTCAGCATATAGCTGGCGCTGGACGTGAATCGGGCAAACTCTTTGCCGAGCAGCGCCCGGAACACGGACTTCTCCCGGACGGCTCTTTCGACATAGCGGACCCGGTCCGCCCGCCCGGCGGAGGTGGCGATATTCAGAAAGCTCCGGGAGAGGATTCTCCAGACAAGCAGACATACCGCCGCCGTGCCGGCCGCGAAGACGCCCGCGGCGGCAAAGTCTCCCTCACCGATTCTGCCAAAGAGATAGAGGCCGTAGGCCGAGCCTTTGAGCTTCTCCCCGTAATACGCCCCGTTCTGGAGAATGGTCCTGATCAGATCATTGGCCCTGAAATAGAAAAAGTAATAGCCCCCGATAAAAAGCAGGGAGATAAGAACGGTGATAAAGCTTTTGTTTTTCAGCCTCAGGCTGATTTTTGCGATCACCCAGCCAAGCAGGCAGGAGAGAAGCAGCACCGTAAACGTTACGACAAGATAGAGAAGAATCCCGCAGATCGCCTTTCCCGCGTCGATCCCCGTCCGGATCCAGTAGACCACGATTCCCGGGACGATGACGACGGTGGCGTACATGGCTCCCATGAGCCAGACGTTTGCCAGACGGGCGGCGATGATCGTCCTCACCGGGATCGGCAGAGACAGAAGCAGATCGTTGTCTTTGGCCAGGTACAGTCCCGCGTAGGTATTGAACACGCTGCCGAACGCGCCGAGGGCTATGGCGATGCCTCCCATCAGCAGGAAATACATCCAGCCCAGTCCGGCCTGCGTCAGCCCTCCGCACAGGGTCAGCGAAAGGGCGGTGAACATGCCTCCCAGGACCCCGAACATGAGCAGGACAAAGAAAACGATCCACGCCGCGATGGCCCATTTCGGGCGCATCCGGTTCTTTTTCGCGTCATAGAAGTAGCTTTTGAACACTTCCGCAAGCTGCTTTTTTACCAATACCCTCAGCATTTATTCCGCCTCCAGTTCCAGGAAGACTTCTTCGAGGCTCTCGTCGCCCTTCACCTCTTCCATCGTCCCTACCCTGACCAGCCGGCCCTGCTTGATGATGGCCACCTTGTCGCAGAGTTTCTCCGCCACCTCCAGCACATGGGTGGAGAAGAAGATGGCTCCGCCCCTGTCGCAGTGTTCGCGCATCATTTCCTTCAGCAGATGGGACGCTTTCGGGTCAAGGCCGACAAAGGGTTCGTCCATCACGATCAGTTTGGGGTCGTGGACCCAGGCCGCGATCACGGCCAGCTTCTGCTTCATCCCATGGGAATAGGCGGAGACCGGCTGTCCCAGATCCTGCGTCAGCTCAAGCAGATCGGCATATTTCCGGATTCTTTCCTGCCTTACGGCGGACGGGATCGCAAATATGTCCGCGATGAAATTCAGATACTTTATTCCGCTCATGAACTCATAGAGATCCGGGTTGTCCGGGATATAGGCCAGCTCCCTCTTGCAGGCCACCGGGTCTTCCGGGAGCTTTTTTCCGTTGACCGCAATGGTTCCCCCGTCATACTTCAGTATGCCCACGGCGCATTTGATCGTCGTGCTCTTGCCGGCGCCGTTGTGCCCGATAAACCCGAAGATTTCTCCCGGCATAATGTGAAGAGACAGATCGTCCACCGCTTTTTTTTCACCGTAGGTTTTCGTCAGATGTTCAATCCGAAGCATGATTTCCCTCCTTAATCAGGCGCCTCGCGAGACAGACAGGACAGCGGCGACGAAGGAATTGCCATGCCGCATGAACTGACATACAATAAGATAATACCATACGACAGAAAACGGTGCAGTGAAAATATGATAATTGTCAGTGAAACCGGTGAAATCTCAGAAAAGCCTACTAGGAGGGGAAAAGTGATGGAAGTAAAGAGAGTCAGTATTCGACAGGCCAAGAAGAGGATCAAAAATGATCCGGAGCTCAGCCGGATGCTGGTGCGCAGCGGATGGAGAGAAATCGCTCTCGATCTCGACGGGGACGGCGTGGCGGACGTATCCTTCTCGAGCGACTCGGTCGGAAGGAAGATCGACATGATGGCCGTGGATCTGGACGGCAGCGGCGAGTACAACCTCTATCTGCAGGATTTTGACCACAACGGTATACCGGACACGATTCTCGTCTTCGACGACGGGGGGAGCCCCAAGTCGTCGACGCGGTCTACCGCGGCAGCTCCTCCTTCGTGGATTTCATCTCGGACGCGGAGGCGGAGCCGGGCGGATTCCACTACGCGGGAATTAACGCCTCGAATGAGCTGAGGGCGTACTGCAAGTTCCAGAATCTGACGAAGGAGAACACGATCCCAGCGGACGAAGGATGAGACTGCCACGAAGCGTCCGCTGCAGTCTTATTTATAACGAAGAAACGGCTTCAGCGGCGGAAGCGCGGCAGTTGAAAACTCTCCTGATTCAGGATATATTTAGAGAAGGAAAAAGTGCCGGCAGTGCAGCGCGGCATGAGCATGACAGCAAAGGAGGAAGCGGCAGTGAAGATTACGAGAAGAGTCCTGATCTGGCTTGCCGTCTGTATGTTTATGGCGGCGGTCCCCGCCGTGGAGGCGGGCGCGGCGACCTATGTGATCTCATTCAGGCCGAACGGAGGATCCGGCGGTCCGGAGGAGATCGTCAAAGCGACGAATGCGGACCCCTATACCTTTATGATCAGCTACACGAAGCCCCAAAGGTCCGGGTACGCGTTCCTCGGGTGGAACACGAGATCAGACGGATCCGGCACCGATTACCGCTGCGGCTCCATGATGAGCGTCTACTCCTATTCGAACCGCGTCACCCTGTACGCCAGGTGGCGCAAGGGCAACGCGTTTACCCTCCACTATTATCCCAACGGGGGCTCGAACCCTCCGGCGGAGACCGTCATGGTGTCGAGCAAGACGTCGGGCGTACAGGCCCGCGTCTCCTCCGTCAAGCCGGTGCGGGAGGGCTATACCTTTCTCGGATGGAACACACAGAAGGACGGGCAGGGGAGCAGCTACAAGGCGGGCGGCGCCGTCAGCTTCTCAAAGCCGGGCGAGCGCAAGCTCTACGCCCGCTGGAAGAAGAAGCGGACCTACAGCCTCGTCTTCAGGGGCAACGGCGGCACCGGCTCGCCGGCCGCGGTGAAAAAGGTCTCCTCCAACGACTCGGTCACCCTGACGATTCCGAAGTCCCCGGTGCCCACGAGAAAGGGCTATAAATTCCTGTACTGGAACACGGAACCCGACGGCACGGGCCGGAATTTCTCCCCCGGCAAGACCGTGACGAGGCGGGCCTCCGATCCGTCCCTCACGCTCTACGCGCGCTGGACGTCGGAGAAGGCCGTCACCTACAGCCTGAGTTTCAACGCGAACGGGGGAAAGGGCAGACCGGACAAGGTGACGAAACGGTCGGCCAGCAAGACGGTCAAGCTGGATATCCCCGCCTCCCCGATCCCGGTGCGGGAGGGCTACGAGTTCCTCTACTGGAACTCCGAGCCGGACGGGACCGGCGCGAATTTCTCGCCCGGCGGCACTGTGACGAGAAAGGCGTCCGCTCCCTCCCTCACGCTTTACGCGAGATGGAAGAAGAGGCCCGTGATCAACTACGGCCTCCGATTCGACGCGAACGGCGGGCGGGGAACGCCGGAGAAGGTGACGCTCCGCTCCGTGGATCAGACGGTGAAGCTGGTGATCCCCGCCTCGCCGGTGCCGGTAAGAGAAGGCTATACCTTCCTCTACTGGAACTCCGAGCCGGACGGGACCGGTGCCAATTTCGCCCCCGGCCGGGCCGTGACGAGGACGGCCGCGGACCCGGTCCTCACGCTCTACGCGAGATGGCAGAAGAAGCCGGTGTACAGCTACAGCCTGACCTTCAGCGCGAACGGGGGCAAGGGCGCCCCGTCCAGGGTGACGATGCGTTCCACGGACAAGACCGTGAAGCTCTGGATTCCGTCTTCGCCGATCCCGGTGCGGGAGGGCTACGAGTTCCTCTACTGGAACTCCGAGCCGGACGGAACCGGCGCGAACTTTACGCCGGGCCATTCCGTCACCCGCCGGTCGTCCAATCCCACGCTCACGCTCTACGCCAGATGGAAAGCGAAGCCGGTGGTCACCTACCGCCTGCTGTTTGACCCGAACGGCGGAACGGGTGCGCCCGACGCGGTGAAGATGCGCTCCGCGGACCGAAGCGTGAGGCTGCAGATTCCCTCTTCGCCGGTGCCGGTAAGAGAGGGCTATACCTTCCTCTACTGGAACTCCGAGCCGGACGGGACCGGCGCCAATTTCTCACCGGGCGTCACCGTGGCGCGGACGTCGTCCGACCCGACGCTGATGCTTTACGCGAAGTGGAAGCGGAAGCCGGTTTACACCTACCGGCTGACGCTGGACGGAAACGGAGGAACCGCCGAGGAGACGGTCATCACGAAGCAGTCGACGGCCGACAGATACGGCATCACCATTCCCGAACAGGATCCGGAGAGAAAGGGCTATACCTTCCGAGGCTGGAACGTCCTGAAGAACGGATCGGGGACGGAGTACTACGGGGGCAGCAAATACGTCCTGTCCCGGGCCGATCCCGAGGCGACGCTCTACGCCCAGTGGATCCGGGATCCGGCGGAAGGCGTGATCCTTCCCGAGCCCGAACCGGACGGCGCGGTGAACGGCTTCCGCAAGGTCAGCCGGTACTGTGTCGACGCCGCGGGAGGATGGATCAGGGACGGGAACTATGTCTCCGATCCGGAAGAAGGAGCGGAGAATCCGGATACGGCCGTACCCTACCGGACGATCGACGGCACCGATTATCTTGACGCCGCCTTCTTCGGCGAGGCTCCGGCCGCGCTGAGGGACGCGGGGACGCTCCTCAATCTGGATGTGCTTTGCGGGGAGATCCACGAAAAGCTGGGGATCAGCCGCTTCGGCGCACTGCCTGAGGAGGGAGACGCGGCTTCACCGGACATGCCGCTGGCGGAATACATCTCGAAGAAGGTGCTGCGGGATCCCTTGCGCTGGTATCTCTCCGCCTACGGCGTGAACAGGCTGAGACAGTTCCGGACGGCGGAAGCGTTCTATGAGCGCTACCTCGAAATCGCCCGGCCGGGCGCGGTCCGGATCGGCGGCCGCACCCTCACGGCCGAGCAGAACCGGATGATTTTCTCCCTCACCGCCGCACAGCTGGACAGCCAGTACGGCTGCTGGGAATACGCGCTTTACGGAAACACGCTCACGGACTATGAGCCGGGCTCCGGAAGAACCCGGGCCGTCGGATGCCTCGCCTGCGGCAGCTTCGCGGGGGAGGGAGCCGTCGTCTGCGGAGAGGAGGACGTCTGGATGCGGGACGGCGGAGCCGTCCCGGAGAACTGAAAGACCCGGAAGAACACATCGAAAGGCAGGCATAATATGAGATACAGAAGACTCGGCAGGACGGGCCTTATGGTAAGCGAGGTCGGATTCGGCGGAGAATGGCTGGAGCGCCATCCGGAGGAGGACGGCGTCGCGCTGATCCGTCACGCCGCGGAGAAAGGGATCAACATCATCGACTGCTGGATGCCGGACCCGAAATCCAGGGACATCATAGGAAAAGGCATCGCCGGTCAGAGAGAGCGGTGGTATGTGCAGGGACACATCGGTTCCACCTGGCAGGACGGACAGTATGTCAGATGCCGGGATATGGCCTATGTGAAGCCGGCCTTTGAGGATCTTCTGGAAAGGATCGGAGGCGGCTACATCGATCTCGGCATGATCCACTACGTGGATTCCGAGGAGGACTGGAATGCCTGCATGACCACGGATTTCCTCCGCTACGTCCGGGCGCTTCACGACAGCGGCGCCATCCGCCACATCGGTCTGAGCACCCACAATCCGCGGATGGCGAAGAGAGCGGTGGAAACCGGTTTCGTCGAGATGATCCTGTTCAGCATCAACCCGGCCTTCGACATGAAGCCCGCCAGCGACGACCTGAACACGATGTTTGAGGGCTACGGGGAGGAACTCTCCGGGATCGATCCCGAGCGCGCGGCGCTCTACCGCCTCTGCGAGGAGAAGGACGTGGGCATCACCGTGATGAAGGGCTTCTTCGGGGGAAGACTGTTCGACGCGTCGACCTCTCCCTTCGGGACGGCCTTCACGCCGGCGCAGTGCATTCACTATGCCCTCACCAGGCCGGGCGTATGTTCGATCCTCTGCGGATATGATACGAAGGAACAGGTGGACGCGGCGGTCTCCTATGAGACGGCGGATGAGAGCGAGAAGGATTACGCCTCGGTCATCGCCTCTGCGCCCCTTCATTCCTACAGGGGGCAGTGCACCTACTGCGGCCACTGCAAGCCGTGTCCCATGGACATCGACATCGCGATGGTCAACAAGTTTTATGATCTGGCAGCCGTACAGCCCTCCGTGCCGCAGAGCCTGCGCGCCCATTACGAGGATCTTCCCCGCAGGGCGGGAGACTGCGTGGGATGCGGGAACTGCGAGGAGCGATGTCCCTTCGGCGTAAAGATCACAGAGAGGATGGAGATGGCGTCACAGCTGTTCGGAAGCTGAGACGCCGCACAGGTGCCGCAGGCATCCGGAAAACGGGATGCCTCAAGGCGCCTGAAGTGTTTCCGGAAGCCGGGACGCCGCGCCGGCCTCCCCGGCTGTCCGGGAGAAAGGAGTATCACAGTTTTGAAGATCGCAGTCAGGTACTACACAAAAACAGGCAACACCAGACGTCTGGCGGAAGCCATCGCCGGGGCGGTCGGAGCGGAAGCGCTCCCCATCACCTCCCCCGTCACGGAGTACGTCGATATCCTCTTTCTGGGTAATTCCTATTACGCCTTCAGCATCGACCCCGAGGTGAGGAATTTTGTGCGCTCCCTGGACAGGGAAAAGGTCGGCAGAATCGTCAATTTCGGGTCCGCCGCCCTGCTGAATTCCACTTACAAAAAGGTCAAGGCGGAGGCGGACAAGGCCGGCATCCCGATGGATGAACGCGAATTCCACTGCAAAGGCGAATTCAAGGGCATTCACAAGGGACGGCCGGACAGCAGCGACGAGAGAGCGGCGGCGGAATTCGCCAGGAAAATCGTGGGATAAGACGAAGGAACGCGCAAAGACACATCTGCCGGCGGCGGAGATCCGATCTGCCGCCGGTTGTCATATGGGAGGCGGAGGATGAAAATCGTATTGCTTGAGCCGCTGGGGATTCCGGCGGACACACTGAAGGAACTTTCCGGAAAACTCGAGGCGGCGGGACACAGCTTCCGGGCCTGGGACACGTTTACGACGGACACGGAGGAGCTGATCCGCCGGGGCCGGGACGCGGACGTGCTGATGCTCGCCAATCATCCCCTCCCGGGGGAGGTGATCGCGGCGTGCGATAAGGTCCGGTTCATTTCGGTCGCTTTCGTCGGGATCGACCATGTGGACGCGAAGGCCTGCGAGGAACGCGGAATACCTGTCGCGAACACGCCGGGATACTGCACCGACGCGGTGGCCGAGCTGGCGCTGGGCCTTACGCTGGACTGCCTGCGGAACATTTCCGCCTGCGACCGGTCCGTCCAGGCCGGCGGCGGAAAAGCCGGGCTGCAGGGAAACGAGCTGGCGGGAAAGACGGTGGGAATCATCGGAACCGGCGCGATCGGTCTTCGCACGGCGGAGCTGTTCAGGGCATTTCACTGCCGCCTGACCGGCTTCAGCAGAAGCGAAAGGCAGGAAGCGAAAGATCTGGGCCTGACCTACGATACGCTCGACGCGGTGATGTCCAAGGCCGACATTATCTCCGTCCATACGCCCCTCACGGATGAGACGCGGGGCCTGATCGGGGAGAAGCAGATTGCGGAGATGAAAGACGGGGCGATTCTGATCAATACGGCCCGCGGCCCGGTCGTGGATACGCAGGCCCTGGCCGCGGCGCTGAGGGAGAACCGGATCAAGGCGGGCATCGACGTCTTCGAGCAGGATCCGCCGCTGCCCGAGGGGCATCCCCTTCTTGGCGCGCCGAACTTGGTGACCACGCCCCACGTCGCCTTTGACACCCGGGAGTCGATCGCGAGAAGGGCGGAGATGGCCTTTGCCAATGTGGAGAAGTGGCTCCGCGGGCAGGGAGCTCTCTGACAGAGACTTCCCGCGCATCCGAAAACAGCTAATGACATTCGGAATCTGTATTCCGGGAGGAGTAGAAGATATGGTGACAGTGATCAACGATGACAGAGTGACCGATACAGAGGCGTATCTTCCCGTCGCGAAGGCCTTCGCGGCCGAGACGGTGGAGAAGGATGAGGGATGCATCTCCATGGAGATCCTGACGGATCCGGGCACGCCCGGAAGGGTACTGTACCTGTCTCACTGGGAGAGCGAAGCGCTGTTCCGGAAGAGCGTTCAGGGAGAAACCTTCAAAAAGTGGCTTCCGGAACTCGGGAAATACTTCCTCAGCGCCGAAGATCATATTTTTGAGGTGAGGTGAGATGGAAAAATCAAAGGTTTTCTTTACGGATTTCAGGACGACGGCGGGCGTGAGCCAGTGCGCCAGGCTGCAGAAGCTGTGCCGGGCCGCGGGGATCGCCGACATCGACTTTGACAGCAAATTTACCGCCATCAAGATGCACTTCGGGGAACTGGGCAACTGCGCCTATCTCCGTCCCAACTACGTGAAGGCGGTGGCGGACCTGGTTCGGGAGCTGGGCGGCGTCCCCTTCCTTACGGACTGCAACACCCTCTATCCGGGGAGCCGCACCAACGCCCTGGATCACCTGACCTGCGCGGAGATCAACGGCTTCAACACCATCACGACGGGATGTCACGTCATCATCGGCGACGGACTGAGAGGGACCGATGACGTCGAGGTCGAGGTCCCCAACGGGGAGTACTGCCGGACGGCCCTCATCGGCAGGGCGCTCATGGACGCCGACGTCCTGATCTCCCTCAGCCATTTCAAGGGCCACGAGAGCACCGGCTTCGGCGGGGCCATCAAGAATATCGGCATGGGCGGCGGGAGCCGCGCGGGCAAGATGCATCAGCACAAGGAAGGGACGCCCGAAGTGAACCGGGCGCTGTGCCGGGGATGTCAGCGCTGCGCGAAGGAGTGCGGAAGCGGCGCCATCTCCTACGGACAGGACCGGAAGGCCTTCATCGATCCGGATCAGTGCAAGGGCTGCGGCCGCTGCATCGGCGCCTGCGCCTTCGACGCGATCGTCAATATCAACGACTCGGCCAACGAGCTGCTCTGCTGCAAGATCGCCGAGTATACCCACGCCATCTGCCACGACAGGCCCTGCTTCCATATCAGCCTGATCATGGACGTGTCGCCGAACTGCGACTGCCACAGCGAAAACGACGCGCCCATCCTGCCAAATATCGGCATGCTGGCGTCCTTTGATCCGGTGGCGCTGGATCAGGCCTGCGCGGATCTCTGCCAGGAGGCAGTCCCGGTGCGCAACAGCCAGCTGGGCGACAACCTGGCGAAGCCGGAATGGCATCACCATCACGACCATTTCCTGGACAGCAATCCGAACGTCCGGTGGAAGGAGACCCTGGCCCACGCCGAGAAGATCGGTCTGGGCACGAGATCCTACGAGCTTCACACCATCCGGTGAGAGACGCATAAAAGCGCATAAAAAGGCAGGATCGCGGACGCGGTCCTGCCTCGACGAAAGGGGATGAAACGCTCCCCGCGGGTTCCCTGCTTCTTACTCGGTCCGGTTGTAGATGGCGGCGACCGCCTGCTTTCTTCCGCCGATGAAAACGACGGCGGCCAGCGCGCACAGCAGCATGGACGACATCAGGATCAGCCTTCCCGGAAGGCGCACCGCCAGAGCGCCCGCCGCGAGCTCCCCGATCAGCGCTCCCGCCGTGGAGAGCATGTTGAAGGCGCCGTTGAACCGGCCCTTCTTTTCGTCAGGCACATAGCTCTGGGTCGCCGAGATGCGGATCGTGTAGCTCGTCACCCCGCCGAAGCCCATGACGAAGCACAGGACCGTCATGACGGGAAGGGAGAAAAACAGGTAGAAGCCCTCGCACAGAGAGATGACGATGTAGACGGCCAGGGCCGTCCTGTACCGCTGCTCCGCGGGTATTTTCGTTCTGTAATGAATCGTTCCCCCGACCGCCCTTCCGATCAGCATGAAGGCCATGACGAACATGAAGCGGTACTCGCCGGCGGGGAAGGCGCCCCGGAAGTAGGGCAGGGTGATGACGGAGGAGACGCCTCCGCAGATGGAGGAGACGGCGAAATAGGCCGCGACGGCGAGAAGCCCCTTCTCCGTGAAGAGATAGAGAAATCCCTCCCGGATGTCCGCCAGGATCTGTCCCGCCGGATGGCGCCCCTCTGGCTCCGCCGCCTTTCTCTTGTCGATATAGAGCTCTTCGGCGCCGATGCGGGTCTCCATGACCGCCGCGGCAAGGAAACAGACGCCGTTGGCCGCCAGCAGGGGAGCGAGACCGATTCTGCCGTACAGAAAGGCGGATATCGGCACCATCACGCCGGAGACCGTCTCCAGGACGCTGGCGATGGAGTAGGCCTTCTGGTAGTTTCCCTCGGTGATCAGGAGAGGATAGAAGCTCTCGTAGGCCACCATGTACGTGCTCTGGATCGAACCGAGAACGAAGCAGTACACGGCGAACAGCGGGAAGGAAAACCATCCCGCGAAGAGAAAGGCCGCCATCAGGAAATACAGGAGGGCGGAAAGGAAGTCGAGGGTGTAGATCGTCTTCTTCCGCGAGAAGCGGTCCAGCAGCGCGCCGGATACGACCGGCATCAGAAGCTGCGGGAGAGTGAACATGGCGACGTACACGGAATAGAGCAGCGTGGAATCCGAGATGTCCAGCACCATGAGGCTCATGGCGAACCCGGACATGGCGTTGCCGAACATGGAGACGACGCTGCCGAGGGTGATGATGGTAAAGTCCCTGGTCCACAGGGGCTGTGTTTCATGAAGATCTGACATTTTGTCCGGGCACCTTTCGGATTTCTGAAGAGTATAACACAGAGGGTGACGGCCGTCCATTGCTTCGGGCCTGAGAGAGAGGAACTATGACGGACAACAGGGATTTTGTCACGGAGATCAGGAGAGACGCGCAGGAAGAGACGCACGCCCACTCCGCCGTCGAGCTGTATTATGTGGTGGAGGGCACCTGCGATCTGACGGTGGGGGAGGATTCTGTCGCTATGGGGCAGAAGGATATCGTCCTGGTCAATCCCATGGAACGGCACAGCTTCAGGGCGAAAGGAATCCTCTGCCTCATCCGGATCGGATACAGGGCCGTCGCCAACGCCTCTCCGGACGGCGGTGCCGTGTTTTACCTCAATACCGTGAGAGAGCGCGAGGAATCCTACGAGGACATCCGTTACATCATCCATGAGCTGATCTGGCTGGAGGCCGGCAGCCGGCAGGAGAGAGAGTACAGGGTATACCGCGACTTCTACGAGCTGATGGACATTCTCTCTCTCCGCTTCAGAGCCGGCGGGGCGAAGGAGGGAGAGGAGAGGAGGAACCTGCCGGACGACAGAAAGCTGCAGCAGCTGCTCTCGTATGTGCACGGCCATTACCGCGAATCCATCTCGCTCTCGGAGCTCGCGAAGGAGATGTACGTCTCCACCTCCTCCCTGTCCCGTTTTTTCCGGAAGAAGACAAATCTCTATTTTTCGGATTATGTAAATCGTGTGCGGCTGGATTACGCGGTCCGCGAGATGCGCGGCACCAATAACAATCTCACGCGGATCTCCGCGGAATGCGGCTTCTCCAGTCCGTCGTCCTTTGCGAGACTGTTCCGGGAGCGCTACGGCATTTCCCCGAATGACTACCGGAAACAGGCCGCACGGAGCGCTCCTGAGCTGACGGAGGACGAGCGGAAGCTGAGGGAGGAGCTGACGGAGCGTTTCGCGCCGATGGGGGCGGCAGAGGAGTCCCGCGCCTCCCGCAGGGAGATCGCGATCGATGCAGGTCAGACCGAGCGCTGCGGGCAGCCCTTCCGGCGGGTCGTGACCATGGGCTCCATGTCGGCCCTCACGAGGGCTAACGTTCAGTACCACCTCCTGTACGCCGCGCGGGAGCTGCATGTGACCCACGCGCGGATCTGGTCGCTGTTTACGAAGGATCTCCGGGTGACGGACGGGAAGACGGCCGGCGTATTCAATTACAATTCGATCGACACGGTGCTGGACATGCTGGTCGAAAACCACATCGGCGCGTATTTTGACTTCGGACAGCGGCCGGAGATCGCCGTGCGAACCCAGGATACGGCCGTTTTCCGGGAGGACAACGCGGTCCGCTTCGAGTCGAGGCGGGCCTGGGAGTCCCTGCTGGAGGATTTCGTACAGCACCTCGTCCGACGGTACGGGATCGACGAGGTGAGCGGATGGTACTTTGATTTTAACCAGGATCCCAGCTACCGCGGCGGCTGCCCCTACTATGAGGATCCCGCCTATTCCTTCGGCGACGTCTGGCGTCACGCCTACAGAACGATCCGCCGCATCGCGCCCGGGGCAGGCGTGGGAGGACCGGGCTGCGTCCCGAACGGGCCGAACCGGGAGCTCGCTTCCTTTCTGGAAGAAGCGGTGAGGGAAAAATGCGCGCCGGACTTTGTGTCCGTCATCCTGTTCCCGTATCAGCCCGCCGACGATTACCGGGGGTTTTCCAGAAATCCGGATCCCGACTTTGAGGAGCGGATGCTGAATCAGATCGACAGCGTGCTGGAGGCGGCGGGCCTGGCCGGGCTGCCGGTCCACATCACGGACTGGAACGTGACGCTTTCCACCAGAAACCATATCAACGACAGCTGCTTCCGCGGGGCGTATCTGGCGTCGCGGGCCGGCCTGATGATGCGGCGCGCCGACGTATGCTGCATCTGGCTGGTCTCGGACTGGGTCAGCAGCTATTTTGACTCCCGGACCATTCTGGACGGAGGCTGCGGACTGCTGACGAGAGACAGCGTCAGGAAACCGGCCTGGTTCGCCCTGCAGTTCCTGTGCCGGCTCGGACAGTCTCTGCTCTACGCGGACTCCCATCTCGTGGTGACGGCGCGGGGACGGGACGACTACATGATCCTGGCCGTCAACGGCGTGTACTTCGACATCAGCTACTTTCTCAGCGAGGAAGACGAGATCCGGGCGGAGGACGTGGAGCGCGTGGTGATGGAGGGAGAGAAGATGGAGTTCGCACTGACGCTGGGCGGGCTTGACGAGGGAGGAGAATTCCTGATCAAGACGAGGAGCGTCAGCCGGCAGCACGGGAGTATCCTGGACGAATGGAAGCGCCTCCGCTGCGAGACCCAGCTTGAACGGGCGGATATCCGCTACCTCCAGGAAATCTGCGTGCCCCATATGACCATGGAGCGGCAGACCGCCGCGGGAGGAAGCCTGAGGGTGAAGATCCCTCTCGAGCCGCAGGAATTCTGCCTCCTGCACATCTACAGGCGAGGCTGACCTAGAAGGGCGGAAAGCGCAGCCCGGTTCCACAGACGCAGGGCAGGGAAATGAGAACGCCGGCCGTACCGGCGCGTCGGAATACGGAAGACCGCTGCCTCACAGGCCGGTGCAACGATTGATGTGTAATTGTTGCACCGGCTTTATGCTGGCCTGGAAATACGCAACAAATGACATGTAATTCTTATTCTGTGTGATGCGGAACCTCCGGAAATCCGCTATCCTTATTCCAGAAAGCAGTTCCGCCCTCTCAAAAGAGCCTGCGGCGGGACGACATCGGCACATCCACATCCAGCAGGAGGGAAAAATGGGACAGACCGCAGTAAAGAGAGCAGAAAAAACAGATAAGCTGACCGCGTTCTGCTACGCGTTCGGCGAAGTGGGTTCACAGCTTTCCTGGTACATGATCAACACGTATCTGACGATTTTCTACACGGATATCGTCGGCCTGACCGCCACCGCCATCTCGGCGATCATGCTGATCGCGCGAATCTGGGACGCGGTGAACGATCCGATGATGGGCGTCATCGCGGACAAGACCATTACACGCTGGGGCAAGTTCCGGCCGTACCTGATGTTCGCGCCGGTCTTTCTCGCCATCTTCAACGTTCTCACCTTTACGGTATTTCCGGTTCAGGGTATCGCCAAGGTGGCGCTCTGCCTGGTCTGCTACATCGGCGCCGGCATGGCCTACACGGCGGTCTGCATTACCTACGGAGCCCTCGTCAATCTGATCGCCAGGGACTCTCAGGTCCGTATGAACTACACCTCGGCGCGCGCCATCGGCGCCTCCGTCATCAAGATCATCCTCTCGGCCGTCGCGATGCCGATGATTCTTTACTTCGGCAGGAGTGACGCGCCGAACGCCCAGGGTTACTTCTGGACGGCCGTGGTCTGCTCCCTCGCCCTGCTTCCCTGCTTCTGGCTCTGCGCCTGGAGATGCAAGGAGACGGTTGTGGTCGAGAAGCCGCGCAGTGCCGGCCCGAAGCGCAGCGTGCTCCAGAACCTGATTCTTCTGTGCAAAAACAAGAACCTCATGATCACGGTCTGGTGCGTATTCCTCGGCGCCGTCGCGATCATGGCCCGTATGTCCATGCTGACCTATTACGTGATCTACGTCGTGGGCAATCCGATGATGATCGCCCCGATGTTCACGACCATGACGATCACCGAGCTCATCGGCTGCACGATCATGCCCTGGGGAACCGCAAAGATGGGAAAGAGGAACTGGGTGCTCGTGCTTAACGTCATCATGGTCGCCGGCTTCCTGATCATGTTCGCCTTCCCGAACGGAGGAACCGTATTCCTTCTCGCGGTCTGCGCGGTCATCGGCTTCGGCAATTCCTGCGCCAACGTCTGCACCGGCATGCTGTCCGACTGCATCGAGTACGGAGATCTCAAGTACGGCATCCGTGAAGAAGGCATCACCTACTCCTACATGAGCTTCGGCGTCAAGCTCGCCACGGCTGTCGGCGGAGCCGTCACGGTCATCGCCCTCGGAGCGATCGGCTATGTTCCGAACGCGGAGCAGACGGAAGCCGTCAAGCAGGGCATCAACGTCATCGTCAACCTCGCCCCGGCCATCGCCGTCGTGCTGTCCGCCATCCCGCTCTTCTGGTATGATATCAACGGCAAAGAGAAGATGGACGAGATCTACGCGGCCCTGGAGGCAAGAAACGCCGACGAGGCCGGCAGACCGGAGGAGAAGTGATCCGGACCGGAGCATGATCCGGATCGGAGCCTGACCCGGATCATGTTCCGGAAGAAGAACGTCGTCAGAAAGAAACAGCAAACCGAACCAGACAGTGAAAAGTTCTGTTTTGAAGGAGGACAGTAATGGCCAAGGTAGTTGCGTTTTCGTTTGGAAGAAAGATGTCCAACACGGATGTGATGCTGAAGGAGATCCTGAAAAAGTGTCAGGAAGCCGGGCACGAGATCCAGTTTATCCGCCCCGACGACCTGGATATCAGACCGTGCACGGGCTGCACCGCCTGCGTGGTCGGCATACTCTCCGGGAGGAGCAACGGAAGCTGCGTCCACAAGGATGACTTCCACATTCTCGAGGAAGCCTATTATTCCGCGGATGCCCTGATCATGGGCTCCCCGGTCTACGAGACGTCTCCCACCGGCACCTTCAAGACCTTCTGTGACCGCTTCGGTCCGTCCCACGACCTCGCGTTCCTCACCGAGGCGAAGAAGGAACGTCTCGCCAGGGACGGGGAGAACGCGCTTCTCCCGGACGAAAGGGTATTCAAGCCCCGCGTCGGATGTCTTGTGGGCGTGGGCGGAGCCAGGACCGAGAACTGGACGATTCTCACCGTTCCGGTCATGTATGAGAGCATGATGTCCGCCGGCGTGGACGTGATCGACACCCATACCTACTACGGTGCGATGAACGTCCAGCACGTGCTCGGGAATCCGGAACAGATGGAGCGCATGGA
This sequence comes from Lachnospiraceae bacterium, assembly GCA_045114695.1. GTDB lineage: Bacteria > Bacillota > Clostridia > Lachnospirales > Lachnospiraceae > Chordicoccus. The sequence goes on from JBGUKX010000030.1 coordinate 22,230, forward strand.
CAGGATGGCGCAGAATATCATCGACGCCCTGGCGGCTGAGACCGAGGAGGAGAGAACGAAATGGCGCGGCGAGACAGAGGGCGCCTGCCCGGTCTGCCATCAGAGCATCTTCAAGGTCCATCAGGGAAGCAGCCGGGTGGAGTGCTCGATCTGCGGCATCGACGGAACCGTCGGGCTTGTGGACGGAAAGATCACCTACACCTTTTCGGCGCAGGAGCAGGCCCGCAGCCGCATGAAGTACGCGGGTAAGCTGGAGCACAGAAACGAGATCGCCGACGGCGCGATGACCCAGAAGAAGGTGGAGAATCTCGCCGAGCTCAAGAAGCCGTATCTGCACATCGGGGAGTAACCCCCCGGACAGCAGCGCGCAGCCGCGTCTGCACATCGGTGAAACCGCCGTTCAAAAGGGCAGCGCGCCGGGAAGACAGGAAAATTGTCATTCCCGGCGCGCTGTGTTATAATGCTTCCCGGAGATTGAACTGCATAGCGCGGAAGGTGCCGGAGGCGGGCGAAAGCGGCGTGCTCCGGTGAAAAGGGAAACAGGTGGGAATCCTGTACGAACTCGTCACTGTATTCGGGGAATCTCCGGTCAATCAGCCACTGGGAAACCGGGAAGGCGGCCGGCGGTATGGATCCGTAAGCCAGGAGACCTGCCTTTCGCGGGTACAGGGTTTTCCTCCGGAGGGAGGAAGAGCCGGGCCACGAGAAACTAGTCGTACAGCTGTCGGGTACTTCGCATGCGGAGGACCCTTTTTGTGCCATCCTTTCTTTTCCGTTCCGGAGTCTTTTCCTCCCTCGGCAAAACAGGCAGTCTGCGGACGCAGCCTGCCGGTCTGAACGACGGTGATCTTCCCGCGGATCTTCTTCGGAGGATCAGCTTCGCGCTGTTTTTGTGCCCGGGATCCCGTCGGCTCAGAGCATCCGGTATTCCATTCATCCGCTTTTGCGTCTGTCCGGAGAGCCCGCCGCGCGGGACGGCCGTCCGGAGACGGCAGAGCTCATCTGACGGGAGGAGTTGTCATTCTATGAAACGATTTGTCATGAAACCGGTACTGTTCATCCTTATTTCCGCGGCCCTGCTGGCCGCTCTCCCCATGACCGCCGCCGCGGACGCGGACACGGCGGGTTCCGCCGCAGAAGAGACGGCTGAGGCCGCCGCGGAGGAAAACGGCGCCCCGGTCTCCCTGACCGATATGGCCGGACGAAGCATTCATCTGGATCAGCCGGCGGACCGGATCATCGCACTCACGGCGTCCGACTGCGAGATCCTCTACGCCATCGGCGCGGGCGACAGCCTGGTCGGCCGCGGCGAGTACTGCGACTATCCCGAGGAGGTCTTCGAGGTTCCCTCGGTGCAGTCGGGAGCCGACACCAGCCTGGAGCAGATCCTTGCGCTGGATCCGCAGGTTCTCGTCATGGCCACCATGGCCCAGACGGAGGAGCAGGTGCAGGCGCTTGAGGACGCGGGCGTCACGGTCGTCGTCTCTGACGCCCAGGACATCGAGGGCGTCTACACCGCCATCGGGATGCTCGGAGCCCTCACCGGCCGCACGGAGGAGGCGGAAGCCCTCGCGGACGGCATGAAGAAGACCTTCGAGGAGGTGGGGGCCGCTGCGGAGGAAGAGGCTGGCAGCAGCGTCTACTTTGAGGTCTCCCCGCTGGAATACGGTCTGTGGACCGCGGGAAAGGGCACCTTTATGGATGAGATCGCCACGATGATGGGGCTGACCAACATCTTCGCCGACGTGGACGGCTGGGCCGAGGTCTCCGAGGAGCAGGTCATCGCGCGCGCCCCGGATTACATCGTCACCATTTCCATGTATTTCGGAGAAGGCCCGACCCCCGTGGAGGAAATTCTTTCCAGGGCCGGCTGGGAGGAGATCCCCGCCGTGGCGAACCGGAGGATCCTGAATCTTCAGAACAACGAGCTTTCACGTCCGGCCCCGCGTCTTGCGGACGGCGCGAAAATGCTTTATGATTTTGTGCAGGAAAACCCCGCGGAAGAGACGGCGGATCAGGCCGCGTGACGGGAGAGCGCTGATTTGATGAGAACAGAAAAGAAACGAAAGACCGGCTTTTCACCCGCTGGATATTTACTGATGGCGGCCGCTGAACTGGCGGTCTTTTTTCTCTGTCTCTGTCTGGGCTCGGTGACGCTTCCTCTCCGGGACATCCTGAGGACGCTGGCGGACCTTCTGGGGGGAAGGCAGGCGAACGCCTCACTCCTGGCGGGGCGGATCCTGCCGGACGTGCGGCTCCCCCACATCCTCTGCGCCGCTCTCTCCGGGGCAGCGCTCGCGGTCTCGGGGTGCTCCATGCAGGGACTTCTCAGGAATCCTCTCGCCGACGGCAGCACGCTGGGCGTCTCCCAGGGGGCCGCCCTCGGCGCCGTGATTTCCATAGCCTTCGGGCTGACCTTTCCGGGACTTCCCTTCAGCGGCATCATGATCTGCGCGGTTCTGGCCGCGTTCCTTTCGCTCGTCATCATTCTCGGAGCCGCCTGGCGGCTCGACGCCTCCTTCTCGACCAATTCGATCATACTGATCGGCATCGTCTTTTCCATGCTGGGCAGCGCGCTGACCAGTCTCGTCGTCACGTTCGCGGGAGACAGGCTGAGGACCATCACCTTCTGGAACATGGGCTCCCTTCAGGGCACCAGCTGGCTGAACGCCGCGGTGCTTCTCGGCGCCCTGGTGCTGGCGGGGACGCCGCTTCTTTTCAGCGCGGAGGAGCTCAACGCCTTCTCCGTCGGAGAGGACAACGCGCGCTCCGTCGGCATCGACGTGAGAAAGATCCGTCTGCGCGTCCTGATCTGCGTCAGTGTCCTGATCGGCGTCTGCGTCTCCATCGGAGGGAGCATCAGCTTTGTGGGCCTGGTCACGCCCCATATGCTCCGGAGATTTACCGGGCCCGATCATCACCGCCTTCTCCCCGCGTCCCTCGCCGGGGGTTCCGTCTTTCTCATGCTGGCGGACCTCGCCGCCCGGACGGTACTGAGACCGAGGGAGCTTCCGATCGGCGTCGTGACGTCTGTCGTGGGATGCCTCCTGTTCTTTGCCATCATCCGGAAGATGAGGAGGGGGCTGTGATGAACGTACAGACCGATGTGCTGCTGTCAGTAAGGAACCTGACCGTCACGCTGGGAGGACGGGAGATTGTCAGAAACATCTCCTTTGACCTTCACGCCGGCGGGTGGATGATGCTGGCCGGTCCCAACGGGGCGGGAAAGACGACGATTCTCAGGGCGCTGACCCGGGCGGTCCCCTGCGGCGGGAGCGTTCTGATCGGGGGAAGAGACAACGCTTCCCTCAGGAGCAGGGAACGCGCCCATCTGATCGGCCTTCTCGAGCAGAATCATCCCGCGGGGATCGAGTATACGGTGAGGGACGTCATCCGGCTGGGACTCTATTCCCACAGGGGAGGACTGTTCTCCCGCCTGAGCGAGGCGGATACGGAGCGCAGGACAGAGGAGGCGGCTGAGAGAACCGGGATGACGGAGCTGCTGGATCAGCCGCTTCTGACCCTCTCCGGCGGAGAACGCCAGAGGGCATTTCTCGCCCAGCTTTTTGCCCAGAATCCGAAGATCCTTCTTCTGGACGAGCCGACAAACCATCTCGACCTGAAATACCAGAAGCAGCTGTTCGAGCTGCTCGGCGGCTGGCTCGGGGAAGGGGAGCGCGCGATCCTCTCCGCGGTGCACGACCTGTCCCTCGCCCGGGCCTTCGGAAAGAGCGCCGTGCTGATCGACAGGGGAGAGACCGCGGCCTGCGGCCCGGTCGGCGAGGTACTGACGGAGGAGAGACTCGGGGCGGTCTACGGCATGGACGTGGGCGGCTGGATGCGGACGCTCTACGGAGGATGGAACGGGAAGGAACCGTGATGCGGACGGGAAGAAACCCTGCTCCGGATGGGGCGGAGCCCCGGCCCGGACGGGAAGAAACCCTGCTCCGGATGGGACGGAGCCCCGGCCCGGACGGAGAGGAATCCTGCTTCGGCGGGACGGCGCCCTTGAGAATCCTTCCTTCCTGTGAGATAATATTTCCGGAAAGGCGGACAGCGGAAATCCCGGCGCGGACCGAGAGAAGAGCGGCGGGAGAGAGGAAGGCGGGCGCCATATGAAAACGCTGATCGAACTGTATGATGAGATGCCGATCGAAAATGTCCTCGGGACGGAGATGTTCCGCCCGGAGGAGACCGTGATTCTGTGTCCCCCGGAGGTGGAGTCCCGGATCCTGCAGAAATCCCTGGAGGAATATTTCCGCTACAGAGGCTGCAAAGTGCGGATCACGATCGTGCCGGTCAGTATGCTGGACGCGGGCAAGGTGGAGAAAAAGCTCCTGGAGGTGCTCGCGTCGCATCCCGACTGCGCCATCGACATTTCGGGAGGCACCGACGCGTCTCTCTTTGCCGCCGGTTCGGTGAGCAGGGACACCGCCGTGTTTACCTACAGCCGCAAAAAGAACGCGTTTTTCGAGATCCGCAACGCGGCCTTCGCCAGAAACCTGCCGTGCACCGTCGTCCTGGACGCGAAATCCTGCTTCCTCATGGCGGGAGGAACGCTGCTCCCGGGGAGGAGCGGCGGCGTGAACCTGAAGGAACGGATCGGCGACATCCGGCGGCTGTTTTCCGTATTCCGGAAATACAGGAGGATCTGGCGGCAGCAGATCACCTACCTGCAGCAGATTTCTTCCTCGGAGCCCGGCAGGCTTCACGCCGAAGGACCCGTCGTCCTGAAGGCGGACAGACACATCGTAAAGGCGGACGAGGACATGCTCCGCGATCTGGAGCGCGAGGGGCTGATCCGGGCCCTACGGATCGAAGACGGACAGGTGAGCCTGGATTTCCCGGATGAGACGGTGAGGTTCTGGCTGCGGGACATCGGCGCGGTGTTGGAGCTTGAGGTCTACCGCAGCTGCCTGGAGGCAGGCTGCTTCCACGACGTGGTGCTGAGCGCCGTGGTGAACTGGGAGGGCGGATCCAGCCAGAGAAACGCGGTCACCAACGAGATCGACGTGATGGCGGTGCGGGGAATCCAGCCTATGTTCATCAGCTGCAAGACCAGCGAGATCCGGACGGAGGCCCTCAACGAGCTGGCGATTCTGAGGGACCGTTTCGGAGGAAAGGGATCCCGCGCCATGATCGTCACCTCCTCCAATGTGACCAGGAGCAGGCCGCTGATGCGGAAGAGGGCGGCGGAGCTCGACATCGAAGTCGCCGAATGGGAGGATCTCGCCAGGGACCGGCTGGTCGGAATCCTGCAGACGAACCATGTAAAATAAACCGGGTGACGGAAAGGAGGTCCCTGACCGATGAAATTTACAGTGGAGCACAGAAATCCGGGCAGAGTCAGGATACGTCTCGCGGGAGGGGGGCTGACCCCGGAGGAGTCGAGAGCGGTCCGGCTGGCGCTGCTGCGTATCCCGGAGGTCCTGGACGTGCGGATTTACAGGGCGACCGGCGGAGCGGGAATCTTCTACAGTGGAGAGGAAGCCGCGCTGCTGGAACACATCAGGGAGGCGGAGGCGTCCCCGGATCCGGCGGCGTACCCCGACACGGAGCCCGAGAGTCCGTTTCTCAACGCGGAAGAGATCCGGCGGAGGGGGCTGGATCCCCATTTCAAGAGGAAGATGCGCCGGCACATCCTCGCGGAGGCGTTTTTTGACGTGGTCATGCCGATGCCCGTGCAGCTGGCCTATCACGCCGGCCAGCTGATCAGGCTCGAGAAAATGTGATGGGACGGCCCGACGCCGGCGGGCGTCGGTGTCCGTTTGGGAACAAGTTGAAAATGCACAAAGGAAAGGAAGTAATATGGAGCGCATTTCAAACTCAAACCAGATCACAAGAAACTATCTCGACTCTCTTCTGATTGAAACCAGGTATATGAATTCGACGAATCCCTCGACGGAGTGCCGTATCTTCGGGGAGACCTTCTCTTCACCGATCATGACCGCGGCCCTGTCGCATCTGGACCACTTCATGTTCGAGGGAGCTTCCGCCGCTCTGGCGAAGGGCGCCGCCGACGCCGGCGTTCTCCTGTGGTACGGCATGGCGCCTGACGAGGAGATCGAGATGCTGGCGTCGTGCGGGGCGAAAATGGTGGAAGTCATCAAGCCCTACAAGGACCGGGGCATCATCCGCGACAAGCTTCAGCACGCGGCCCACTGCGGTCTCCTCGCCGTCGGAATCGATATCGATCATCCCTTCGGAAACGACGGGTCCAACGACGTCGTCGACGATTACGAGATGAAGGCCCTCACCACCGAGGAGCTGGCGAGCCTCTGCGCGGAGTCCTCCCTTCCGCTGGCGGCGAAGGGCGTGCTGAGCGTCTACGACGCCAGGGAGTGTGTATCGGCGGGCGTGTCGGCCCTTCTGCTGTCTCATCACAACAACCGGATCGAGTACGCGTGTCCTCCGCTCATGCTCCTGCCGGATATCCTGGAGGCGACGGAGGGAAAGGTGCCGGTCTTTGTCGACGACGAGATCTCGACCGGCATGGACGCCTTCAAGGCGCTCGCCCTGGGAGCCGCCGCGGTCGGCGTCGGCAGGCCGCTGATGACCGCGATCAAAAAGGACCGCGAGAACGGCGTAAAGCAGTTCCTGAAGGAAATGAACGACGGTCTTCGCAAGGCGATGGCCTATACCGGCTGCAGGACCGTGGAGGAGATGGATCCGGCGGTGATCCACCGGGCGTGAAGCCGGCACATGGATGCTTGAACCCGGTAAACCCGGCTTGCGCATCTGTCCTGTATAAGAGCTATACAGACGCGATACGTCACGAGTATACGTTAAAGCGAGGCTGTCGCACTAAGTGATTAGTGCGGCAGTCTTTTTCATCGGATTTCTCTTATAAAACAAAGACCCGGGCTTCGAAAAGTCCG
>JBGUKX010000031.1:0-113650 GCA_045114695.1 Lachnospiraceae bacterium
GGATCCTCGATCTGCTTCCAGTTCTCGTTGGGAAGCTCGATCGACAGGATTCCGTCCGCGGAGGTGAAGGTCTCCGCGCAGGCCGGAGCGGCAAAGCACAGAGACGCGATAGCAGCTGTCAATGCAATCGTTGTTTTTCTGAACATTACATTACCCCCATTTTAATTATTTGATGAGAACCCTCCGGGCGGTATCCCGTCCGGGGTGGATCCTCTCATCAGTGATGGTTTTATGAAGCTTTCCTGCAGTATATCCCAAATCATTCCATTTTTCCAGATGAACCGCACAGAAGGGCAGAGAAGCTGTCGCGGCGCCGTCCCCCGCTCAGTTCAGGAATTCCAGGATTCTTTCCAGATATCCCTGCAGCACGTCGTTCCCCGAGCGGTAGATCTCGTGCTTCGAGCCCGGGATGCGCACCAGCTTTCCGTGAGGAATGGCGGCGATGAATTTTTCCTGGGGCTCCGGCGTGACGTAGGTGTCGTCCTCCGCCTGCAGAAGCAGGACGTCCGCCTTGATGCGGGCGAGGCTGGCCGGCCTCAGGGCGGCCTGGGTGATGCGGAGCAGCTGCAGAGCGGTGTCGAAAGAGGAAATGCAGGTCCGGAACTCAGGGTGGGCCTTCTGGAACGCGAATCCCCATTCGTATCTCTGACGGCTTGTCGAGCAGCTCCCCTCGAAATCAGGGGTCTCGGAGAACGGAGCGGAGCCCGGTATGGGCCTGCTGCCTCTGCCGGCAGTGATCATGACCTGGGACAGGGCGTAGGCCGCCGCCAGAGGCGTGCCGCCGGTGTTCATTCCCAGCATGGGAGAGGAAAGAACCGCTTTTTTGAAAACGCCCGGGTAGTGGCCGAGATAGCAGGCGCTGACGCCTCCGCCCATCGAGTGGGCGAAGAGATACAGCGGGAGGCGCTTCGGATTCGACGGGACGACGACGTGCTTCACATAGTAGTGGAGGTCGTAGACCAGATCGCGGTAGTCCCGGATCTGAATGATCTCGGGATCGAGAAGTCCCTTCTGAATCGCCTCCTTCACGCCGCCGGGGGCGGGGACGCCGCGGTACGAGAGACCGTGCCCGCGCTGCTGGAGCATGCGGACGTGATAGCCCGCCTGCAGGAAATACCAGGTTATTTCGTAGAATTTCGGGAGGAAGCTCGAGAAGCCGTGGACGAGCACGACGACTCCCTTCGGGCTGTCCGCGTCATAATTTTCATAATAGATCGGCTCCCCCGGATTCCGCTCGAAATAGCCGGAGACTTTGCGCGCCTGAAGAAACGGGAGCACTTTGTTCTCCATGGTTCCTGCGTAGCCTTCCTCGCTGATGAGAGAAATATTCATGGTAGACGTCCTTTCGTTGCGATGCTGCCTCTGATGCTCTGATTATATCCTAAAACGGAGGGAAGCGGAAGGAGGGAGAACGGCGCGGAAAAGCCGGCTCCGGTTCCCGCAAGTTCTTATGCTTTGCATGCGCGGAATATGATATGATGGAGAAAATCTTTTCGGGGAGTCACATTCATGAGCGCAGCGGTGAGCGGGAACGGTGTCATAGAGGATCTGCTGGACCAGTATTCGGCGGAGCCCTCGGAGATCAATCTGTATCAGGTCATAGACAGCATTCTGGTCCGGATGAATCAGGAGGCTTTCTTTTACGCGGACAGGACGAAGCGGACGCTTTATACCGGGAAAAAGGCGGTGCCCGGTCCCGGGGATGAAGCGGAGGTGCTTCCGCTCTCGGAAATCATCGAGGACGCGTTCCGTAAGCCGGGGCTGGGGGTGCTGACGCTCAATCCGGGCGTCCACGATTTCCGTCTGACGGAGGATCTGATCATCATGATCATGGCGAGCCGTCTGACGGATTCGGAGAAGAACCATCTGTTCCTGAGGCGGGGCGTGCCGGAGGAGACCGGGTGCGGAGGCGTGGCCGGCTGGGACGCGTCCGTCTTCGCGGGAATGACCGACCGGAACGAGATCGCCGCGAGGTGCAGCAGGGGCTTCGGCAGAATCCTTGAGGCGGCGAAGAAGCGGGGGATCCATTCCCTCGCGATGATCTCCGTGCCAAAACTGGGCGAACTCTTCCCCGCCGGATACGCGGCGGAGATACTGATCGCCACGGCCAGGACGTGGATCGCCCGCAACCGGGATTTCGGCATGAGCGTGGAATTCTGCTGCGAAGAGGCCGAGTACGGCGAGTTCAGGAAGAGGCTCTTTGATTCGGAGAGCGCGTCGGAAACGGAAGCGCCCGCCGAAGTCCGGCCGATGCCGGAAGAGCGCACAGCGGCGGAGGCGCCGGTGGAGGCCGAAGCGCGGATCGAAGATAGAGCGCCGGCCGCGCCGGAAATGCAGGCGGGGCCGGAGGAGCAGACCGCGCCGGAGATGCCGGCCGAGCCGGAGGAGCAGACCGCGCCGGAGATGAAGGCCGGGCCGGAGGCGCAGACCGCGCCGGAAATGAAGGCCGGGCCGGAGGCGCAGATCGCACTGGAAATGTCCGCGGAGGCCGAAGAACCGGCCGGATCGGAAAGAATGGCCGGGCCTGAAACCCGGATGGAAACGGAAACAGCTGCCGAAGCGGAAGCACAGACAGAGGCGGATACGCCGGGCTGGCCGGAAGCGCGGCCGGAGACGGAAAGAGAGACGGAGCCCACGTGGAGAGCGGCGCCGCCGATGGCCGGAGCGCAGCCGGAAGCCGCAGAGACGGAAGCGGAAACGGAAGAGTCCGAAACAGAAGAATCCGCAGCGGCAGCGTCTGGAGAGGAGGCTGCCGCAGAAGCAGACACAGATAAGGAGGAGCCCGCAGAGGACGAATCCGCAGCGGAAGAACCTGCCGGGGCGGGAGCGGAGAAGGAAGAGCTCGAAGCATATGAACCCGCAGCAGAAGAGTCCGCAGCAGAAGAGTCCGCAGAGCCGGAGTCCGAAGCAGGGATGGGAGAACCCGAGGGAGAATCTGAGGAAGGACCAGACGAAGAATTCGGAGAACAGGCCGTGAATGAAAGCGGGGAGGACGACGGGGAGTACGAGGTTGAGATCCCGCCCTCGGTGATCGCCTATCATCCGGGCGACCCGGAGTTCGGGGGCTTCACCTCCGACGCCATCTACGGCTTCCGCATTTTCGACGGCTTCTACGATTCCGTGGATGAATATACCGCGAAGACGAGGGAGCGGATCTTCAGGGGAAGGCAGCCCAGCGAGACGCTCTGGTCGGGAATGAGGCAGCAGGTCAGATACCGGGGGACGCTGGAGAAATTCCGGCAGAATCCGGAGCTGGCGGAGCTTCTGCTCTCGACGGAGCTGGCGGTGCTCGTGAGGGAGCCCGGTCCGGAAGAGGCGGGCAGAACCTCGCCGGGCATGAGGAGACGGATGGACGAAGAGGCCCTTCTGCTCATGCGCGCGCGGCGGGAGCTCAGGGCGTGGTACCTGTCGGGCGAGGAGCCCGGCTTCAGGGAGTACAGCATGGACGAGCCCCGTATGTTCTGGGAGATGAAGCTGAGCGAGATCGTCAGGATCCCCGGCTGCCGGGAGATTGTCATGCCCTTCGCCGCGCTGATGGCGTATTATCAGCCGGGCAGGATCCGCGACGCCGAAGAGTTCATCGAGCGCTCGCCGACGCTTCGCGTGATGGATGCGGCGATGAGACGCAGAAAGGGAGGCGCGCTCCCGGAGTGGCGGGAGATGCTCCAGAGACTGAGCGACGCGGAGTGGTACGGGACGGTATGAGATGCTCCGGAACCTGAGCGACGCGGAGCTGTACGGGACGGTGTGAGATACTCCGGAATCCGGGCGGTGCGGAGCTGTACGGGACGGTGTGAGATGCTCCGGAATCCGGCGGCGCGGAATGCTGCCGGTCGGCGTGAAAGAACGGATCGGGCACGGCCCGGGAAATGAAACCGATCAATTGCAAAAATGAATCCGGCGTCAGGGACATCTGTCATCTGTCCTGCTGCGCCGGGTTCTTTTTGTGTGAATGTGAACGGCGTGTTTCCTGTCCCGCGCCGGGGGAAGCGGTTTCTTTTCGTCGGTCCGTCCCATGATGTAATCAACGCTGGTCTCGTAGAAGTCGGCCAGTGAGTCAAGAATGGCGGTGGGGACGTCATTTTCTCCGGTTTCGTATTTGGAATACCCGGTCTGGGAAATGTTCAGAAGCTCGGCGAGCTCTCTCTGCTTCAGATCCCGGTCCTCCCGGAGGGCCCGTATTCTTGGGTACATGAGATCACCTCAAAAGCGAGTGTATATGAGAGAACGAAAACATATCGGAAAATAACCTGAATCAGGTTAAAGACGGCCCGTGACAGGCCCGTGAAGGAGGAACGGGAAAGGCGCCGGAAGGGCTCGCCTGGGTGCGGCAAAGACGCGTGACGGGCAGGAGAGGAAAGCAGAGGAGGGGCAGGCGCCGCCGGGGGTGTGGCTAAGACGGGTGACGGGCGGGAGAGGAAAGCAGAGGAAGGGCAGGCGCCGCCGGGGGTGGCGGAAATCCGGGGATCCGGAGAGGCAGACGGCGGTTTGTAACGGAAATTTAAAATAATTTCCTGATAACAATTTTGATAAAACTTGACATAAAATGTCTGTCAATTATAATTAGATCAGTATGTTGTTGTTTATGCTCACGCAAAACACAAAATATTGAAGGGGGCAGCGTGTCGGCGCTGCGGAACGGCTGAGCGCCGCCGGGAGGGCGGCCGGCCAGTTCGAGGGGTTGTATATGCTGATTGACAGAAAAGTAGAGCGGTATGTGGAGGAGGTCGTCTCGTACGTCCCCGCCGTGTCCAGGGGACGCGCGGCGAAGGACGTCTCTGAGATGGTCTACGACATGATCCGGGATTACGCGGCGGGGAGAGAGCCGGACATCCTGGATGCGCGCACGGTGATCCGCGTCCTGGGATCGCCCGAGGAGATCGCCGCCACGTGGATGGCCGCCAACAAGGACAGGAAAACAGAAAACACGCAGAGGGCGGAGGAGTTCCTCTTCGGCCTGAAGCTTCCGTTCGTGGGAAGCATGTCCCGCGGGAAGGCGCTGAGATATATCAATCTGATCTCGAACCTGCTCATGGTTCTCGCCGCCGTATTTGTCGTCGTCGGCCTGCTGGCCGTCGGCACCCATGTGATCCGCTCCATGCTGCCGGTCTTTATCGGCTGCATCTTCGCCCTCCTCTCGGTGACGGGCAGGGGCGTGCTGATCCGGCAATACTGAGGGCCCGGGCACCGCGTGTTGATCCGGCAATACCGAGGGGCCGGGCGCCGCGTGCGGAACCGGCAATGCCGGGGAATCTGTCCGGCGCGTGAAAAGAGAGAATTTCATCCCTGTTTTTCCCATTCGGGAAGAACAGGGATTCTTTTTTTCCGCGGAAAACGCGGCGTTTTTTCCGCCCCGGTTTTTTGGGCCGCGTGCGTCACTTTAATTGACTGCAGGTTTTCGGAATGATAAAATAAACGGGTAATAATCGGAACCTGCCCCGGCAGGCCCGCCATAACCGGGCTGATGGCGTAAGAACCGGTTCTCAGATCGTTTTATAAGGAGGAAGTTATGAGAAAGACATTCAAGAAGGCAGTTGCGACACTTTGCGCGGCGGGAATGGCCCTCGGCATGATGGCCGTTCCGGCAATGGCGGATTCCGCGGAGGGCAATCCTCTCAATATCTGCATCATCACATCCAGCGGCGTGGATGACGGCTCCTTCAACCAGGACTGCTACAACGGCATCCTCACTTTCCTTGAGACCCATGACGACTGCAAGGTGACCGACATCAAGGAGTCCGATCTCGCGCAGCTCGTACCGACGGTCGAGAAGTTCGCCGGCGAATACGACGTCTTCGTTCTTCCGGGCTTCAACTTCGCGGGCATCGGCGACATCGTCCTCAACAATCCGGACAAGTATTTCCTCGTGGTCGACTCCACGATCCAGGACAGCGAAGGCAATCCGGTCTCCGCGGACAACGTCTACACCATGACCTTCAAGGAGCAGGAATCCGGCTTCTTCGCGGGACTTGCGGCGGCTCTTTCCACGACGACCAACAAGGTCGCCGTCGTCAACGGCATCGCGTTCCCGTCCAACGTCAACTATGAATACGGCTTCATGAGCGGCGTCAACTACGCCAACGCGAAGTACGGCACGGCCGCCGAGATCCTCGAGCTTCCGTCCTACGCGGGCACGGATCTCGCGGGCAACAACGTGGGCGGCAACTACGTCGGCGATTTCGCGGACGAGGCGACGGGCAAGGTCGTCGGTGAAGCGCTGATCGACGCGGGCGCGGACGTCATCTTCGTCGCGGCCGGTTCCTCGGGCAACGGCGTGTTCACGGCGGCCAAGGAAGCCAGCGGCGTCTATATCATCGGCTGCGACGTCGACCAGTACGACGACGGCGCGAACGGCGACGGCAACATCATCCTTACCTCCGGACTCAAGGTCATGCACAGCAACGTCACGAAGCAGCTTGAGAACATCTACAACGGAACCTTCGTCGGCGAAGACGCCCTGCTCGGCGCCGACACGGATTCCACGGGCTATGTCTCTGAGGAAGGACGTCAGCAGCTCAGCGAGGACGCTCTCGCGAAGATGGCTGAGTGCTATGAGCTCCTCAACGCGGGCGAGATCGTTCCGGCTTCCGGCGACAACGGCTACACGCCGACCGATTTCCCGGGCCTTGCGTAATCAGTTGAAACGATGTGTGTTCCCTGGCGTTTAGGGGACTGTCTCCCCCTGCCGGCTGCCGGCGGGGGAGATTTTTATTCACAGGGAGGGCAGAAGCTGCCCAAGAGGGTGAGCCATGGAAGACTATATTGTGGAGATGCGCCACATCACAAAACTCTTCCCCGGCATCGTAGCGAACGACGACGTCTCGATCGGAATCCGTCGAGGCGAGGTCTACGCTCTGCTCGGAGAGAACGGCGCGGGAAAATCTACGCTGATGAGCATGCTGTTCGGTATGTATGAGCCGGATCACGGAGAGATCCTGATCAACGGAAAGAAGGTCGAGTTCCATTCCTCAAATGACGCGACCGCCAACAGCATCGGCATGGTTCATCAGCATTTCAAGCTGGTCGACAACTACACGATCGCGGAAAACATCGTTCTCGGCGCCGAGCCGATGACGAAGCTGCTCGGATTCCTTCCCAGCGTCGATATGAAGCGGGCGAACAAGGAGATCAGCGAGCTTTCCAGAAAATACGGTCTGGAGGTGAATCCCACCGACAAGATCGAGGACGTCCCGGTGTCGGTCAGGCAGAGGGTGGAGATTCTCAAGATGCTCTACCGCAAGGCCGAGATCATGATCTTCGACGAGCCGACGGCCGTGCTCACGCCGCAGGAGATCGAATTCCTGCTCCAGATCATCGACGGCCTCAGACAGGACGGCAAGACGATCATCCTGATCACGCACAAGATCGAGGAGATCAAGAAGATCGCCGACCGCTGCGCGATCCTGTACCGCGGCAGGCTGGTCGACGTGCTGGACGTCAAGACGACCTCCGTGCAGGACATGGCCAACATGATGGTGGGACGCCAGGTTGACTTCAGCGCCCACAAGAGCGAGGCGAACCTGAGGGGCGACGTTCTCACCGTCGAGCACATGACCGTGAAGAACGAGAACAAATTCGACGTGGTAAAGGACGTCTCCTTCACCGTGAGGGGCGGCGAGATCTTCGCGATCGCCGGCGTCTCCGGAAACGGCCAGACAGAGATCGCGGACGCCATCACCGGCATGCTGAAGATCGACTCCGGGACGGTGAAGCTCGACGGCCGCGACATCACCGGCCTTTCGATCCGGCAGCGCGCGGAGGCGGGGATCTCCTATATCCCCGAGGACCGTCACGGGACGGGCGTCGTCATGGATTTCACCCTCCGGGACAACCTGGCCCTCAGGAAGTACCACAAGGAGCCCTTCTCCAAAAAGGGCATCCTGAAGTTCGACAAGTTCCGGAGCTACGCGGAGGAGCTGATCGAGCGGTACGACATCCGGAGCGGCGAAGGTCCCAAGACGATCATCCGGTCGATGTCGGGCGGCAATCAGCAGAAGGCGATCATCGGCAGGGAGATCGAGGAGCACTCGAAGCTGATCATCTTCGTGCAGCCGACCCGCGGCCTGGATATCGGGGCGATCGAGAACATTCACAGGCAGATCCTCCAGGAGAGGGACAGAGGCGCGGCCATCCTCCTGATCTCGCTGGAGCTCGACGAGGTGATGAAGCTCGCCGATACCATCGGGGTCATCTACAACGGGCAGCTTCTGAAAATCGCGCCGGCAAACACGATGTCTTCGCATGACGTCGGAAGATATATGATGGGGGTGAAGGAAGCGTGAACACAAAGAAGAAAAAACACTGGCTCTCCGGCCTGCTCGTCAGCGAGAAGTACTCCTCGCTGACCGTGTCGGTACTCGCCGTACTTCTCACCATTCTCTCCGCCAGCGTCCTGCTCCTGATCATGAGAAGAAACCCTGCCGTGGCGTTTCTGAGCTTCCTGCAGGGGTGCGGCTTCGTGCCGAAGGCCAACTACGGCGGCGGCAGCGGCATGCTCTCCGACCTCTTTGACTTCCTGAACTATCTCGCTCCGATGCTGCTGGCGTCTCTGGCCTTCATCGTCGGCTTCAAGGCGGGCCTGTTCAACATCGGTATCGCCGGACAGATGCTGCTCTCCGGGTTTGTGGCCACCGTGGTCGTCGGCTACAACAAGAGCCTGCCGGCGGGCCTGGCGAAGCCCTTCGTCCTCGTCATCGGCATCGCGGTCGGCGGCCTCACGGGGGCGTTGATCGGATTCCTGAAATACAGGTTCAACATCCACGAGGTGGTCTCGACCATCATGGTCAACTACATCATCAGCTACCTGACGGGCTTCTTCATCAACAACAAGTTCGTCGACATGCTGACGAGAACCAGCCGCGTGTGCACCCCGAAGGCGCGCCTCACCTGGACCGGCGTCCAGATCGGCGGCGTCTCCTGCAAGGTGCCGCTGGGCATCGTCATCGCGGTGGTGATGGCGGTGGTCGTGCAGTTCATCTTCAGCAGGACGTCCTTCGGCTTTGAGCTGAAGGCGGTGGGTCTCAACAAGAACTGCGCGAAGTACATCGGCATCGGCGTCGGCGGCAGCATCGTGGCTTCGATGGCGCTGTCCGGCGTGCTGGCCGGTCTGGCGGGCGTCACCTATTACCTCGGCTACACCAACACCATCATCCCGAAGACGCTGGCCGGCATGGGCTACGACTCGATCGCGGTCGCGCTTCTGGGCAATTCGTCGCCCATCGGATCGATCTTCGCGGCGATCGTCGTCACGATCTTCCAGCAGGGCGCCAACTTCATGAGCTCCACGGTGGGCGTCGCCAAGGAGATCGCCTCCCTGATCACGGGCATTCTGCTTCTCTACGCCTCCTGCGGCAACTTCATGAAGCAGCTCGCCCGCAGCATCATCCAGAAGGATGTGGACCGCGAGATCGAGGCCAGAAGACGCGCCGCCCACGAGAGCGCGGGGAAGGAGGAGAAGCGATGACAAAGGTATTTACGGACGGTCTCTCATTTGCGATTCCGCTTCTCATCATGGCTGTCGGCGCGATCTATTCCGAGAAGAGCGGCGTCACCAACCTGGCCATCGAGGGCTTCCAGGGCTTCGGTGCCTTCATCGGCGCCCTGATCGCGATCCTTCTCATGCCCGTTCTGGGGAACGGGTCCCAGGCCATCATCTACCTGGCGATGCTGGCGGCCGCGGTCGGCGGCGGCGTCTACGCCTGCCTCCACGCGCTGCTGTGCATCAAGTTCAAGGCCAACCAGGTCATCAGCGGCGTCGTCGTCAACATCCTGGCGGTGGCGCTGACGACGTTCTTCACAAGCGCCGCGAACACCGCCATCAACGGCACGGCGTCGAACAAGTTCATCCTGGGCGTGTCGACGAGATTCTCGATTCCGGGGCTTTCGGCCATTCCGTGGATCGGCGGCCTTTTCAAAAACATGTATCCGTTTGAGATCATCATCATCGTGATCGTGTCCGCCGCCTGGTACCTGATGTACAGGACGCGCTACGGCATGCAGCTTCGGGCCTGCGGCGAGAATCCCCAGGCGGTGGACGCCGCCGGCGGAAAGGTCGAGAAGACGCGCTGGATCGCGGTGATCATCTCCGGGGCGCTCTCCGGCATCGGCGGCATCTGCTTCGCCTATTCCATCTCTTCGCAGTTCTCGCCGAGCATCTACATGGGCTTCGGATACCTCGCCATCGCGGCGATGATCTTCGGAAACTGGAATATCGGCACAACGACCATCGTCTGCCTGATCTTCGGCCTGGCGAAATCCGGCGGCTATCAGCTCTGCATCGCGATGGGACTTCCGAGCAATTATTCCGATCTGTTCCTGATGCTGCCCTACGTCCTCACGATGCTCCTGCTGATCTTCTTCTCCAAGAAGAATCATCCGCCGAAGGCGGCAGGCGAGGTCTGGGACAAGGGCAAGAGGTAAATCCGTCTCCGCGCGGACAGGAAGCGGCCCCGTGCCTGCGCACGGAGAGGCGGCGGACCGGCGTCCGCGCGCGGACATGAGACAAAGCGCGCCCGCGGGCGGAGAAGAAACAGATCCGTCTCCGCGGGCGGATGAAACAACAATACAGCGGCGGCCGCTTCTGAGGCCGCCCGGGAGGAGGCTGACTTATGAGCTATTATATGGACGGGGACCTTAAGAAGGGCAGCGTCCGTCTTTCGGACGACGGGAAATCCGTCGTGATCATCGACCAGACGCAGCTGCCGTGCAGAGAGGTCACCATGACGCTGACGACGAAGGAGGAGTTCTACCACGCGATCAAGATTCTCGCGGTCAGGGGAGCGCCGGCCATCGGCATCTGCGCCGGCTACGCGATGTACGTGCTTTCGCTGCCGAAGGCGGATCTGGGGTACGAGGAATTTGCCGCCTCGATGAAGGAGGACGGAGAGTACATCAATTCCTCCAGGCCCACCGCGGTAAATCTCAGCTGGGCCATTAAGCGCCAGATGGCGCTGATCGACGCCCACAGGGACACGCCGGTTCCGGAGATCGTCAGGCTCCTCGGGCAGGAGGCGGCCGCCATCCACAGGGAGGACATCGAGATGTGCGGCAGCATTTCCGAGAACGGCCTCTCCCTGGTGAAGAGCGGCGACGGAATCCTGACCCACTGCAACGCGGGCCCCCTCGCCACGTCGAAATACGGCACGGCGATCGGTCCGATGCTTCTGGCGAAGGAGCGGGGCATCGACCTCAAGGTCTTCGCGGACGAGACACGGCCGCTGCTTCAGGGGGCGCGTCTCACCTCCTACGAGCTGGAGAAGGCCGGGGTGGACGTCACCCTGATCTGCGACAACATGGCCTCCATGGTGATGAAGAACGGCTGGGTCCAGGCCTGCTTCGTGGGCTGCGACCGCGTCGCCGCCAACGGGGACACGGCGAACAAGATCGGCACCTCCGGCGTCGCGATCCTGGCGAAGCACTACGGGATTCCGTTCTACGTGCTGGGGCCGAGATCCACGATCGACATGAACTGCCCCACGGGGGACGACATCCACATCGAGCTCCGCGATCCCGAGGAGGTCAAGAAGATGTGGTACAAGGAGCCGATGGCCCTGGAGGAGACGAAGTGCTTCAATCCCTCCTTCGACGTCACCGACCACGAGCTGATCACGGCCATCGTCACGGACAGGGGCATCGTCTATCCGCCCTTCGACGTGAACCTGAAGAAGCTCTTCGAGGAATGAACCGCAACGCTTACTAAACTATATAACTCTTACAGGAGGAAAACCGTTATGCCTGCTAATTTTTCACCCTCAGCGTGTATTGAACTGAAGGAAGGAACCCATTTCGCGAAATGCGTCCTCATGCCGGGCGATCCGCTCCGCGCGAAGTACATCGCGGAGCATTACCTCGAGAATCCCGTTCTCATCAATGACGTCAGAAACATGTTCGCCTACACCGGCACCTACGAGGGCAGGGAAGTCTCCGTCATGGGCTCCGGCATGGGCGTCCCGTCCATCGGCATCTACGTCCATGAGCTCTTCGAGTTCTTCGGGGTCGAGGGAGTGATCCGCGTCGGCACCGCCGGAGGCCTCGGGGACGACGTGCATCTGAGGGACGTCGTCATCGCGATGACGGCCTCGACGAACTGCAGCTTCTACGACGCCTACGGCCTTCCGGGCATGATCGCCCCGACCGCCGACTACGAGATGCTGAAGCACGCCGTGGACGCCGCCGGCGAGATGGGCGTGAAGGCCGACGTCGGCTCCGTCTACACGTCGGATTTCTTCTATCATCCCGACAAGAACGTCAACCAGAAGGCCAAGGATCTCGGCATTCTCGCGGTCGAAATGGAGACCGCCGGCCTCTACATCGAGGCCATGGCGCACCACAAGAGAGCGCTCTCGATCCTCACCATCTCGGACCACATTTTCACGGGCGAAGGCCTCTCCGCCATCGACCGCCAGGACAGCTTCCACGACATGATGGAGATCGCCCTGAAGGCCGCGGTCAGAACGCAGTTCTGACAAAATATTCTTCCGTTCCCTGTTGAATATTGTGCAATATGCTGATATGATAGACGCTGAAGGGGCCGGAAACCGGAGGCCCCGGCAGCAAAGAAGGGAGGTCCAATATGAAGAAGAGACTGGCACTTGCAATCGCCGGCATCGTAGCGGCCGGCATGCTGGCGGCTGTTCCGGCAGCCGCGGACGAAGCGGCAGGCCTTGACGAGCTTGTCGCCGCCGCTCAGGAAGAGGGAGAACTCACGGTATACGGCTCCTGCGAGGAGGAATATCTCGCGGCCGCCTGCTCCAAGTTCGAGGAGCTGTACGGCATCAAGACGAGCTACCAGAGACTTTCCACTTCCGAAGTCTATACCAAGATCAAGGAAGAAGCCGGCAATCCGTCGGGCGACGTGTGGTTCGGCGGCACGACCGATCCCTACAACGAAGCGGTGGTGGACGGCCTCCTCGAGCCCTATGACGCGGTCAACGCGGCCAACCTGATCTCCGACGACTACAAGGATCCCGACAACAACTGGTTCGGCATCTACAAGGGAATCCTCGGCTTCATGGTCAACAACGAGGAGCTGGAGGCGGAAGGCCTCGAGGCCCCGAAGACCTGGGACGACCTTCTCAAGCCCGAATACAAGGGCCTGATCATGCTCTCGAACCCGAATACCGCCGGAACCGCGAAGCTGATCATCAACACGATGGTCCAGATGAAGGGACACGACGAGGCGATGAACTATTTCGTCGAGCTCGACAAGAACGTCTCCCAGTACACCAAGTCCGGCTCCGGCCCGTCCAAGATGGTCGGCCCGGGCGAGTGCGTCATCGGCGTGGGCTTCCTGCACGACGGAATCTACCAGATCCTTCAGGGCTATGACAACATCGGCCTCATTGTTCCGGAAGACGGGACCTCCTTCGAGATCGGCGCGACGGCCATCTTCAAGGGCGCCGCTCACCCGAACGCCGCGAAGCTGTGGATCGAGTTCGCGCTTTCTCCGGAATGCGTCGACATCGCCAAGGAGAACGGCTCCTATCAGTTCCTCGTTCTCTCCAACGCCACCCAGCCGGAAGAGGCTGCCGAGTTCGGCCTGGATATGAACAACACCATCGACTATGATTTCGAGGACGCCAAGGAGAACACGGCGAAGTACGTCGAAGATTTCTTCGCGGCTCTCGAAGGCACGGATGCCAGCCGCTTCCTTGAGGAATAATCACGGCGCGCATCGCGCGGCACGGACGATTTTCCGCGGCACGGACGAATCCGTGTCCGGGGCAGCGGCGCGGGCCGCGTCCGTGACCGTTTTTGCGGAAGAGCTTTAAGGCAAGGGGGCTGCGCGCGCAGCCCCTTTTTAATACCTGACGGAAGGAGACGGAGCCGGGAAACGGGTCCGCCCGTCTTCCAGCCCACTTCTCATCCGGAGGAATGGATATGGCAAATAATCAGAATGCCAGGCTGGAGAGAAAGAAATTCTTTTCGGATCCCATCCTGGTCGGAATGATCGTGATACTGCTGGTTTTTCTCGCGCTTTTTATCCTGTATCCGCTGCTGATGCTTCTGATCGACAGCGTGTACTCGGAGGGAAAGCTCACGCTGGACGTGTTCCGGAGGGTCCTGAGTCTGTCCCGCTTCCGGACGGCGTTTAAAAACACCCTTGTCCTGGGCTTCATCGTCGGCATCGCCTCCACGGTCATCGGACTTCTCTTCGCCTATGTCGAGGTCTACGTGAAGGTCCGGACGAAGATCCTGGAGAAGCTCTTCGGCGTCGTCTCCATGCTGCCGGTCGTCTCCCCGCCCTTCGTGCTGTCCCTGTCGATGATCATGCTGTTCGGTCGGAGCGGCATCATCACGAAGTCACTCCTGGGGATCCGCGGGGCCAACGTCTACGGACTCAAGGGAATCGCCATCGTCCAGACGCTGACCTTCTTCCCCGTCTGCTACCTCATGCTGAGGGGACTTCTGAAGAACATCGATCCGTCTCTCGAGGAGGCCACGAGGGACATGGGCGCGACCCGCTGGAAGGTGTTCACCAGCGTGACCCTGCCCCTCCTGCTTCCCGGCCTCGGCAATGCCTTCCTCGTCACCTTCATCGAGTCGGTCGCGGACTTCGCCAACCCGATGATGATCGGAGGCTCCTACGACACCCTCGCCACCACCATCTACCTGCAGGTGACGGGCGCCTATGACTCCACCGGCGCCGCGGCGATGTCCGTCGTCCTGCTGTCGCTGACGGTCATCCTGTTCCTGATACAGAAGTACTACCTCGAGAGCAAGACGGCGGCGACCCTCACGGGCAAGGCCTCGCGGGTCAGGATGCTGATCGAGGACCGGAGCGTGACGCTGCCCCTCACGATTTTCTGCAGCGTCGTCGCGTCCTTTGTCATCCTGATGTACATCATGGTTCCCATCGGCGCGTGCTTCAAGCTCTGGGGCAGGGACTACTCCCTCAGCCTCAAGTGGTTCCAGTACATGCTGAAGACCAGCGGACTCAAGGCCTTCCGCGACTCCATCGTCCTGTCGCTGATCGCGGCGGTGATCACCGCGTTTCTCTCCATGGTGATCGCCTACCTGGTGGTCAAGCGGAAATTCCGGGCGAAGGCGTTCATCGAATTCGTCTCCATGCTGGCGATGGCCGTTCCCGGCACCGTCCTCGGCATCGGGTACATCCGGGGATTCGCCAACGGCATCTTCCGGACGGGCGTCATGCAGGGAATTTACGGGACGGGCCTCATCCTGATCATCGTGTTCGTGGTCCGGAGTCTTCCGACGGGAACCCGCAGCGGTATTTCCGCCTTGCGGCAGATCGACAAGTCCATCGAGGAATCCGCCTATGACATGGGCGCGAATTCCGCGAAGGTATTCACCAGCGTCACCCTTCCCCTGATCAAGGATTCCTTCTTCAGCGGGCTTGTGACGGCGTTCGTCCGCAGCATCACCGCGATTTCCGCGGTCATCCTGCTCGTGACGCCTCAGTTCCTTCTCATCACGACCCAGATCAACGAGCAGGCCGAGAAGGGCAACTACGGCGTGGCCTGCGCCTACGCGACGGTGCTGATCGCCATCACCTACGGCATCGTGCTGATCATGAACGGCCTGATCAAGGTCTTCGGCACCAGCCGCAGCGGCGGGTCCGCCTGAGAAGGAAACCGGATCCGCATAAGAGCCGCAGGGAAGGCGCCTGAAGGGAAAAGGAATCCCGCAGGAGAGCCGCAGGGAAGGCGCCTGAGGGGAAAGGAATCCCGCAGGTGAGTCGCGAAGCCGCAATACAGCCGCACGGAAGCGCCGCGTCCCCGGGAAGCGCCGGGGAGCGGCAGGAGAGGAGAAGCAATGGCAAAAGAGAAAAAAGGCGTCCGCCTTGAACACATTTCCAAGATATACCAGGATCCGAAAACAAAGAAGGAATTCTACGCCGTGAAGGACACGGACCTCGAGATCGAGCCGGGGACGTTCGTGACGCTGCTCGGCCCCTCGGGCTGCGGAAAGACCACGACGCTCCGCATGATCGCCGGATTCGAAAGTCCCGACGAGGGGGAGATCTACCTGGGCGGCGAGCCCATCAACGAGCTGACCCCCAACAAGCGCGACACCGCGATGGTGTTCCAGAGCTACGCGCTTCTGCCGCATTACAACGTGTTTGACAACGTCGCCTATGGCCTCAAGATCCGG
This sequence comes from Lachnospiraceae bacterium, assembly GCA_045114695.1. GTDB lineage: Bacteria > Bacillota > Clostridia > Lachnospirales > Lachnospiraceae > Chordicoccus. The sequence goes on from JBGUKX010000031.1 coordinate 16,114, forward strand.
AAGATGCCGAAGGAGGAGATCCGTCAGAAGGTGACGGATATCCTGAAGCTGGTCGAGCTCGAGGGCATGGAAGAGAGAATGACCAACCAGCTCTCCGGCGGCCAGCAGCAGAGGGTCGCCCTCGCGAGGGCGCTGGTGCTGGAGCCGGGCGTCCTGCTCTTCGACGAGCCCCTCTCGAACCTCGACGCGAAGCTCCGCGTGACGATGAGGACCGAGATCCGAAAGATCCAGCAGAAGGTCGGCATCACGGCGATCTACGTCACCCACGACCAGTCGGAGGCGATGAGCATTTCCGACAAGATCATCATCATGAGCCAGGGGCGGGTGGAGCAGATCGGCACGCCCAGGGAGATCTACTATCATCCCAACTCGAAATTCGTGGCCGACTTCATCGGCGAGGCCAATTTCCTCGACGCGGACGTGATCTCCCGGGAAGGAGAGATGGCGCGGATCGAGGTGGCCGGCCAGCAGATGACGGTCAAGGACTACTCGAAGGATCAGACGGGCGGCAAGGCCGTGCTGGTTCTGCGGCCCGAGGCGGTGAAGCTGTCCGACAGCGGACACCTGGGCTGCGAGGTCACCCTGTCGACTTTCATGGGCTCCTATCAGTACTACCAGGTGCTGGTCGGCGACACGACGGTCCAGATCACGGACTACAACCCGGTGAACAAGAAGACCTATGAGGCCGGCGAAAAGGCGTATCTCGATTTCGAGGAGGGAGACGTCTACATTCTTTGACGCGCGGAGGAAATGAGACAGTTGGATGAGAAAATGATGTCGAGAGAAGAAAACAGGGGCAGGCTGTACCGTCAGCTTGCCCTCGACTTCTGCTGTACGGAGGAAGAGATCCGAAGCGGAGAGAACCAGTACCATGTCTACCGGAAGAAGGAGGGAAGAAGGCGCTTCCGCACGGACGACGACTGCTTCCTCAAGGTGATGTCGATCCGCAACCGGCTTCTCTTCACGGGGGAGGAATCCATCCTGGCGTGGTGCCGGGAGAAATACGGCGGCCGGGAGGGCGCCTGGTTCATGGAGCCCGCCGTGATGCGGGAGCTCGACCGGGAGCTGGAGAGGAGAGGCTATCAGATCGACCAGCTCCGTCCCTTCTACGTCGCGCTGGAGCCGGGACACGAGGACAGCGCGGGCGCGGAGATCCGCTGGTGGAGAGGAAAAGAGATCGAGGCGTTCCGGGACGATCCGCGTTTTACGAACGCCTTCTCGTTCTGCCCGACGGCGCCCGACGAGATCGGCGTCGCGTCGCTCCGGGACGGCAGGATCACAGGCATGGCCGGCGTGAGCAGCGACGGCGTCCTGCTCTGGCAGATCGGCATCGACGTGCTCCCGGAGGCAAGAGGATCCGGCATCGGCGTGATGCTGGTGGAGCTTCTGAAAAATGAGGTGCTGAGGCAGGGAAAGATCCCCTTCTACGGGACGGCGGTCTCCCACACCCTCTCCAGGGACGTCGCGATCCGGTCGGGCTTCCGCGCCGGATGGGCGGAGCTGACGACGAAGAAGATCTGAGAGGATGCGGAAGATCGGGTGCGAAGCGGATGATCTGAGACAGTGCGGAAGATCGGAGGCGAAGCGTCTGATCTGAGACGGTGCCGGGAGCAGGGTCAAAGCGGTCGATCTGAGACGGTGCCGGCCGAAAACACCCGCCGCATGGCGGCGGCTCTTCGGCGCGCCGGCGTTCCCTGCCGGTGCGAGATCATCCCCGGGGTCGACCACGGCGTGGGACCAGGAACGGGGACGGCGGCCGAGGGATGGATCCGCCGCGCGGCGGATTTCTGCCTGGCCCTGCGGAAGAAGGAGAAAGACTGAGAAGAGCGGAGGAGACCGCGGAACACAGGCTGAGAAAAGCGGAGGAGACCGCGGAACACAGGACGGGAAGAAGGGAAGAGTCCCCGGAAAAATGACGGAGAATGGCGGAAAAACGATGGAGAGAGAATATACGTCGAAGGATCTGGCCCGCGTCGCGCCGGCCGGCTGCGAGGGCTGCGGGGAATGCTGCCGGGGAATGGGCGAGTCGGTCATCCTCGATCCCTATGACGCCCATATGCTTTCAAAGGGGCTGAAGCGGCCCTTCGCGGCGCTGCTGAACCGGGAGGTTTCCCTCGGCGTCTCGGAGGGACTGATCGTCCCGTATCTTTCGATGGACGGCCCCGGAGAGGCCTGCCGTTTTCTGGGGGAAGACAAAAGATGCATGATCCATGAATTCCGCCCGGGCATCTGCCGGCTCTATCCGCTGGCCAGAAGGTACGGGGAGAAGGGAGTCACGTATTTCATTCCCGACGAGAGCTGCCCCGGGCGGAGCAAGGCCAAGATGCGGGTCAGCCGGTGGCTCGGCATCCCGGACCTGGCCGCATACGAGCATTTCAAGGAGGACTGGCACCGGTTTACCGCGGATCTGGCGGAGTATTTCGCCAAAGAGAAGGACCCGAAGGACGCCTCCCAGGTCAATCAGTTTGTTCTGGAGAATTTCTACATGAGCTCCTTCCCGGAGGAGCGCTTCTTCGAGGTCATCGGGGAGCGTCTCGGGAGGGTGCGCAAGGTGATGCATATGGAAAACGGACAGAAAAAGGCCGGCGTCCCGGACGCCGGAGAGAAAGAAAGCCGCGGGATCGCCGTGATCTTCCCGGGAATCGGCTATCACTCCGATAAGCCGCTGCTGTATTACGCGGGAAAGCTGGCTGCGCAGAGGGGCTGCGAGGTGCGGCGGATCGTCTACCGCGACCTGCCGGCCGGAGTGAAGGAAGACCGGAGCGCGAGGAGGAAAGCGGCGGAGGCCGCCCTGAGGCAGGCGGAGGAGCAGCTCGCGGATATCGACTGGGGGCGGTGCGGGAGCGTTCTTTTTATCTCAAAGAGCATCGGCACGGTCATCGCGAATCTCTACCTCCGGAAGCACGGCGTAACCGGCGCGTCCGTCTGCTTCACCCCGCTTGAGGAGACGTTCCGCTTCGCCGCGGGCACCGGGATCGTCTTCCACGGCGACGCCGATCCATGGGCGAAGGACACGGAGGCCATCCGGAAGGCCTGCGCCGCCGCCGGACAGGAGCTGTTCGTCTATGAGGGGGCGAATCATTCCCTGGAGACGGACGATGCGCTGAGAGATATCGAGATCCTCACGGACGTCGCGCGAAGAACCGCGGCTTTTATGGACGAGGCGCTGGATCCCGCGGATCCTGCCGCGGGCGGTTCCTGAGAATTGCGGGCCCTGACGTGAATGGTTCCCGGTCTCACGGATCCTCAACGGGAGGATCGCCGGCCCGGTCCGCGAGAGAGCCGGTGATGTCGAGAATCCTGCCGATGGGTATTTCCCGGACGGAGAGAGAGCCGGCAGCGTTCCCGGAACCGGCAGCGTCCGGGAAATCTTCGGTTTCCTGAAGGACGATCGCCCGGCGGAAAAAGTCCACCTTCTTCACCTTTCCCGTGACTTTGCGGACGGCCCCGCCTTCTTTCTTCTCATCCGGGAAGAAGCAGGTCAGACAGACGCCGGGGTGCCGGCCGGAGGAGACGGCCTCGCTGATCAGACGGAGCTTCCGGTCGAGAAGCTCCCGGTCATCCTCCGACAGCTCCTTCATCGGTTCGGTGAGACGCCCCGTCTCCCGTATCAGATCGTCGTAGCCGCTCAGGGCGGCAAAGGGGGAGAACTGGGCGGCTCTCCCGGACAGGCTCATAGGGGGATGGGTCTTCGACCGATGGTGCGGGAGGTCGATGATATCGTCGTAGCGGTTCAAGCTGTGTCCTGTTCCTTTCTCCGGCCGGGCTTCCTCCGGCCGGCGTTTTTGTTTCCCGGAAATGTCCACCGCGCTTCTTTTTGCGCCGCCGGGCTCACTCCGCCCGGTGTCCGCCGATCTGTCCGTTCCTTTGAACCGCGGTCGCGCCCTCCTGCAGGTTCATTCCCTTCAGAACCGCGTTTTTTCCGTATTTCTTCTGAAGCCCGAGGATCGCCTTCTGCATGCGCTTCTCGCGGGCCTCCGCTTCCTTCTGCCGCTCCAGCGCCGCGTAATCCGTGAAGAGATCCATCTGCTCGTAGCGGCCCTCGTCCGCCTGCCGCCCGTCGGTGAGGCTCCCGGCCTCCACGTTGATCCGGCGTATCAGGAGAGACGGGTCGACGTTCCGGTCGTAGATTTCCGTGACCGCCTCGACGATTCTCCGGGAGGAACTGGTGCTCCTTTCGAGCCGGACGGTCCCGTGGGCGTGCTTCGGGGCGATGCGCCCGTAGTAGTCGGGCTGCAGCTCCCCCTGATACCCGGACAGATCGCTGTCCTTGTCGTAGGAGACCGTGAGCGTCACCCGGCCGGCCATAAGATCCCGGGAGACGAGATCCAGGGCCAGCAGCTCCGCCATTTCCCGGACGACCAGGCGGCCCTTCCGGAAGTCATAGGGACACGGGAGCACCTGGCCGGAGGAGAGACTCTTGTCGGCGGGGCGGAAGGCCTTGATATCCGCGATGCCGACGGGCTCCCAGCCCCAGGCGTGATCGATCAGGAGCTCCGCGTTGACACCGAACATCCGGTAGAGCAGCTCCTCGTTGTAGAATTCGTTCTCCTTTCCGAGGGAGCAGCGGGCGATATCGCCCATGGTGTTGAGCCCCACGGACGAAAGCTTTCGGCTCAGGCCCCGTCCGACCCGCCAGAAATCGGTGAGAGGCGTGTGGCTCCACAGCTCCCGCCGGTAGCCGGCCTCGTCGAGAAAGGCGATTCTCACGCCGTCGCGGTCCGCCGGCACGCGCTTCGCCATGATGTCCATCGCGACCTTGGCCAGGTACAGATTGGTGCCGATGCCGGCCGCGGCGGTGATGCCGGTGGCGGAGAGGACGTCCCGGATGATGGTGACCGCGAGCTCCCGCGCCGTCATCGAGTAGGTGCGGAGATAGCCGGTCACATCCATGAAGACCTCGTCGATGCTGTAGACGTGGATGTCCTCCGGCGCGACGTATTTCAGGTAGATGCTGTAGATCCGCGTGCTGTACTCCTCGTACAGGCGCATGCGGGGCGGAGCGGTGATGTAGGCGAGCGCCAGGGAGGGATCCGCCTCGAGCGCGGGGGCGCTGAAGGAAGAGGAGGAAAAACCGGCGCGGCCGTCCTTTCCGGCGGCGCCGCGGCGCGCTGCGGCGGAGAGCCGCTCCGCGTTGATCTCCTTCACCCGCTGCACGACCTCGAAGAGCCGGGGCCGGCCGGAGATCCCGCAGGCCTTCAGAGACGGGGACACCGCGAGGCAGATGGTCTTCTCGGTCCGCGCCGGGTCGGCGACCACCAGATGGGTCGTCAGGGGATCCAGATGACGCTCGGCGCATTCCACCGAGGCGTAGAAGGATTTGAGATCGATGGCGATGTAGGTGCGGTCCACTTTTCCGGCCTCCCGGGTTTGACGGAAATGCCGCGCGCCGCCCTGCGTGCGCGGGCGGAACGGCGGTTTTGCGACGATGGTTTCTTTCCGTCATTATTGAAAATGCGGAGGAGAATGTCAATCGGAAATCCCGGGCGCGCGATTATTAAATTAAAATGAAAACAGTGCGCCTCTTCTTGTTTTCTCGGGACTTTCGTATTATGATACACGAGAACATGCTTTGCGCCGGAAGACTGCGGACGCCTTTCGCGGACGCGCGGCGCGGGGCAATCCCGTGAATGGAGAAGAGACAAGAGATGAAGGATTTTTTCAATAATATCAGCGACAGAATCCGCCGCATGATGGCGGGAAGATACGGAGCGGACGACTTTTCTAAGTTCCTTCTGGGAGCGACGCTGGTGCTGCTGCTCCTCTCCCTTTTCTCGAGGCTGCCGGTTTTCTACCTGCTGGCCCTCGCGAGCCTGATCTACTCCTATTACCGGATGTTCTCGAGGGACTTCGCGAAGAGGCGCGCCGAAAATGAGAAGTACCTGAGCATGACGGCCGATCTCCGCAGGAAGGCGCGCATCGGAAAGCGCCGCTTCACGGAGCGCAAGGATTACCGCTTCTTCAAGTGCCCCAGCTGCGGACAGGAGGTGCGCGTCCCGAAGGGAAAGGGCCACATCCGCATCACATGTCCGAAGTGCAGGACGCAGTTTGACCGCAACGTGTGAGCGCGTCCCGCGGGTCCGCCGGCGTCAGGCCGGCGGGAGGACCGCCGGAGCATTCCGGCGCGGAGGTTCCGCCGCGGGGACGTTCGGATACTCGATAGTGCCGCAGGTGTCTTTTTGATCAGTGGGGGCTGCCTTGTTCGGATACGTAACGATCAATCAGGACGAACTGAAGATCAGGGAATACAAGCGCTACCGGGGGTTCTACTGCGGGCTCTGCGACTCGCTGCGGCGCCAGTATGGACTCTTCGGCCAGATCATCCTTCCGTATGACATGGCGTTTCTGGATATCCTGCTGAACGGCCTCTACGAGACGCCGCTTCGGGAGAAGAACATCCGCTGTATTCCCCATCCGCTGGAGAAGCAGCGGATGCTTTCAAATGAGATCACGGATTACTGCGCCGACATGGGACTTCTGCTGGCCTACTACAAGACCCTGGACGACATCCGCGACGAGGGCGGCATCAAGGCGAGAACCGGCGCCGGCGTCCTGAAGAGGTCCGCGCGGAAGTGCGCCCGCAGGTGGCCGAGACAGGCGGAGGCCGTCGCTGCCTACATCCGTTCCCAGGAGGAATACGAGAAGGGCAGGGGCCACGACCTGGACGCCGCGGCCGGCTTCACGGGGACAGCCCTCGGGGAGCTCTTCGTGTACAAGGAGGACATGTGGTCGGACATCCTCAGGAGAATGGGCTATTTCCTCGGGAAGTTCGTCTATCTCATGGACGCGTACGAGGATCTGGAGAAGGATCTGAAGAAGGGCCGCTACAACCCCTGGGAGGAAGCCGCGAAGCAGCTGGACTACGACGCTTACGTCGAAAACGTGCTGACGATGATGATGGCGGAGTGCGCGAAGGAGTTTGAGAAGCTTCCGATCGTGCAGGATATCGATATTCTGAGAAACATCATCTATTCGGGCGTGTGGATGAAATACCGGATCGTCCGCAGAAGACGCGACGGGCAGGAAGAGGTGTCGGAATGATTGCGGACCCTTACAAGGTACTGGGCGTAAGCGAGAACGTCTCGGACGCCGATCTGAAAAAAGCATACAGGGATCTCAGCAAGAAGTGGCACCCGGACGCCAATCCGGACAACCCGGAGGCCGCCGAGGAGAGGTTCAAGGAGATCCAGGAGGCCTACCGCCAGATCGTGGACGCCAGGGCCCGGGGCACCAGCGCCTACGGGCGCGCCCAGAGCTCATCCTCCGGCAGCTCCTCCTACGGGTACGGACCGGGCTATCAGGATTACAGCGGCATGGGAGGCTTCGAGGAGTTCTTCAGCCAGTGGGCGCAGTACTCGAACGAACGGCGCCGGCAGGAAGAATCCAATGAGATGACCGCCGCCAGAAATTACATCAATTCCGGCTATTACAGGGAGGCGATGAACGCGCTGGGGCAGGTTTCCGAGGCGCAGCGGGGCGCCAGGTGGTACTACTACGCGGCGATGGCGAGCCAGGGGCTCGGCAACAACGTCGACGCGATGAACTACGCGAAGCGGGCCGTCGACATGGAGCCCGGAAACGCAGATTACATGAATCTCCTCCGGAGGCTTCAGAACGGAGGAACCTGGTATCAGGACCGCGGTGAGAGCTACGGGGCCTTCACTCAGATGAGCCCCTCGACGAAGTGGTGCCTTTCCATGTGCGCCCTCAACCTTCTCTGCAACTGCTGCGGAGGCGGAAGATTCTTCATGTGGTAGGAGCCGAAGCAGAAGAGCGGAAGCAGAAAAGCGGAGGCGGAAGAGCGAAAGCGGAATACACGGCAGAGTTACGTCAAAAACAAACCGGACAGAAGAGGCGCGGCCTTTCCTGTCCGGTTTTTTCTGTTCATTGATTCTGTCAGGAGAGCATGAATTTCTCGATGATCTCCGCCACGCCGTCGTGGTCGCAGTCGCGCTCGGTGATGTAGTCCGCCGCGGCCTTCACCGCATCGGTGCCGTTGGCCATCGCGCAGCCGACGGCGGCCTCCGTGATCATGGAGAGATCGTTCTCGGAGTCTCCCGCGGCGATGGTATTCTCCATCGGGATTTCGAGGAGCGCGGCCAGCTCGTGCACGGCGGCTCCCTTTGAGATTCCCTTGCCGACAAACTCCAGCAGCTCGTTGGAGGAGTAGAAGGAGTCCACCCGGTCCGTCATCCATTCGGAGAGGGATTCCCTCAGCGCGTCCATCTTTTCCTTCCCCGTGAGGCCGATCACGACCACCTTGAGAGGCGGTTCGACGAGGGAGTCCGGCAGATCCGGCGCGACCCGGAACTGCATGTGCGTCCGGCTGACGTAATACTGGAGCTCCTCGTCGTTTTCCGGCGAGATGACGCACTCGCTGTCGTAGGTCTGGACGTGGACGCCTGCCTCCCGCGCCTTCCGGATGATGTAGGACGCGTCCTCCACGGACAGCGGGCGGCTCACCAGTGCCTCCCCGGTGAAGGTGTCCCGGATTTCTCCCCCGTTGTCGCACACGGCGTAGCAGCCGGGGACGTCGAGGCCGAGGGCGTCGATGAAGCGCATCGCGGCGGAGTAGGGACGGCCGGTGGTGATGACGATCTTGTGCCCCGCCGCGGCGGCCCGGCTGATGGCGTCCTTCACGCCCGGCGTGATCTCCTTTGCGGTGGTGAGAAGCGTGTCGTCGATATCAAGGAAGAGGATCTTCGTGTCGGAATTCATTCGTGCTGTCGCTCCTTTGCTCTGCTTCGGCGCCGCTGCATTTCTTCCGCCTCAGCGCCGTTCTCTGCTCTGCCGCGGTGCCGTTGTTTTACTTTCGCCTCGGCGTTGTTCTTTGCCCTGCCGCGGTGCCGTTGTTTTACTTTCGCCTCGGCGTTGTTCTTTACTCTGCTTCGGCGCTGCTGCTTTACTCGGCACAGGCGCCGTTCATTTCTTTCGCAGGTCCGCGCGGATGGCGCGGTTCATGTCATTAAACATACAGAAAATGGACGGAAAAGTAAAGGGCGGCCGGGAAAGAGGGACGGTTTTTCCGCCTCCGCCGGATGGAACAATTTCGCGAAATTGTATCCACAGGGCAAAAAAATAAGATACTTTTTTCTCATTTCGTACTATACTAGGCAAAGCAGTCTGAACCTCAGACGGGCATTCCATGCCTTCAATGACGCGCAGCCATAAGGCGGAACCTCGGCGCCGCGGAGGAATGCCGGAGATTTCATCTTTATCTAATGTTTTCAGGGGGTAATTTAGCATGGCCAACAAGATTGCACACGCCGCTCAGCGCAAAGCGTTCGAACTGGTTCTCGACACGGTCGGCAAGAAGGCGATCGCGAACCGCAAAGAGGGTTATGTGGGAGTGATCAACGCGATTCAGAAGCTTCTCGGAGACGCGTGGCCGGATGAGGCCTATGACAGGCTCCGCGCCGCGTTCGGATCGGACGGCAAGTGGACGCAGTTCTTCAACAACCTTCTCGATCACGTCGACGTCGAGTTCCTGAAGGGATTGTTCATGTCGATCGGCTTTGAGGGCGGCTTCACCGGCTTCAGGGAGACCAGGAAGATGGCGAAGAAGCTCGGGACGGGTATCCCGTGGATCATCCTGTTTGACCCGACCTCCGCGTGCAACCTTCACTGCAAGGGCTGCTGGGCCTCCGAGTACAGCCGTCAGCTCAACCTCAGCTATGAGGATATGGACAGGCTGGTCACGGAAGGCAAGGAGCTCGGCATCCACGCTTATATCATGACGGGCGGCGAGCCGATGGTCCGCAAGAAGGATATCATCCGCCTCGCGGAAAAGCATTACGACTGCGCCTTCATGCTGTTCACCAACGGAACGCTGGTCGACCAGCAGTTCTGCGACGACATGAGAAGATGCAAGAACATCATTCTCTCCATGTCCATCGAGGGTCTCGAGGACGCCACCGACGACCGCCGCGGCCAGGGCGTGTTCCAGAAGGTGATGGACGCCATGGAACTTCTCAGAAAGAACGGTCTGGTTTACGGAACGTCGATCTGCTACACGAGCCAGAACTACAAGGCGGTCACGTCGGATGAGTTCTATGACTTCCTGATCGACAAGGGCGTCGCGTTCACGTGGTATTTCCACTTCATGCCGGTCGGCATGGACGCCACGATGGATCTTGTTCCCACGCCGGAGCAGAGAGAGTACATGTATCACAGGATCCGCGAGGTCCGCAACTGGGAAGGCGGCAAGCCGATCTTCTGCATGGATTTCCAGAACGACGGCGAGTTCGTCAGCGGCTGTATCGCGGGCGGCAAGTATTACTGCCACATCAACCCGAACGGCGACGTGGAGCCCTGCGTCTTCATCCACTATTCCGGCGCGAACATCCACGAGAAGAGTCTTCTGGAATGCCTGCAGCAGCCTCTCTTCAAGCACTATCAGGCGAACCAGCCGTTCAACAAAAACCTGCTTCAGCCCTGCCCGATGCTCGAGAATCCGGAAAAGCTCAAGGCTATCGTCAATGCCTCCGGCGCGCACAGCACCGACATGACGGAGCCGGAGACGGTGGAGCATCTCTGCGGAAAGTGCGAGCACTACGCGGAGGAGTGGGGCCCGTACGCGAAGAGGCTCTGGGCGGAATCCCATCCGGAATCCGCGGAGAAGGAAGAAGCGACGGTCTGAGACGGATGCGGACGCGCGGCGCGCGAAAAAGCCGTCGTTCCCGCGGCGTCCGGGTGATGAATTTTATGCAATGATGACAGCGGCGGACAGGGCGGGAGCTCTGTCCGCTTTTTGCGGCACGGGACGGTTCACGGGCCCGCCGCGAAGAGGAAGGCGAGGGCATGTTTTACCGGACGTAACATTTCTGTTAAAATTTCGTAATATATTGACAGAGGGATGGTACCTTATTAAAATAGAGGTGTCCGCGGCGGCGGGGGCGTCCGTCCTCCGGGGTTTTTTCCGCGGATTCCGGCAGAACGGCCGGATGTGCTGTGAGGGGAGACTTTTTCAGGTGTGATCCGGGGGATTTCCCGGCAAGGAAAGGCAGATAATTATGAGAAGATTACCGATTCACGCAGTGGGGGCGGCAGCGGTCGCGTTCGTCTTTGCGGCAGGGACACTGACCGGCTGTACGCTTCAGAATCCGTTCAGTACCTCCGCGCCCGAGACGATTCAGGACTCCGCTCCGATCGAGGTGATCTCGGAGGCCGCGGCGGAATCCGTCGAAGCCGAGGCGCTCGCGATGAGCGCGGAGAGCATCGTGGACAGCGCGCCGGACAGCGTCGCCGAGCCTGTCGCGACGCCGATCCCGACGGTAGTGCCCATCGTGCTGACGCCGACGCCGGCGCCGCCCGCCCGTATCCTCGGAGAGGAATCGGACGCGGAGACTACCTTCAAGGTGACGCTGGAGAACGGAACGGCGCAGGATATCACCTATCTGGGCGTCAGGGTCCGGAGCGACGGCAGGGACTCCGCCGAGTATATGAGCGAGTCGGATCCCTTCACGCCGAATGAGAAGGCGGTGCTCTACTACGACGCGTCCTACGCGATCCAGGAGGCCAGGGAGTACGGCGACATTCCCGAGTATCAGATCCGCTTCGTGACGGCGGACGAGAACTACTACGTCATCCATGAGTTCCCCTTCGGCGAAGCCGTGGAGGCGCGCCTGGTGACGGGAAGCGGCTACGCCTATATCGTCTACAAGACCGCCGAGGGAGGCCAGGAAATCAGCACGGCCGCGGCGGAGCGCGAGTACTACGGCATCGAGGAAGAGGAGGAGACCACGGAGGAGACGACGGAAGAAACCACGGAGGAGACCACGGAAGAGAACGGCGGCTCCGATGAGGGAGACGGCTCCTACGACGACGGTGACGACGGAAGCGACGATTACGACAACGACGACGGCTCCTACGACGGCGGGGACGACGGCGGGGACGACGGCGGCGACGATGGCTACGACGAGGGCGGGGACGACGGCTCCGACCAGGGCGGTGACGACGGCTCCGACCAGGGCGGTGACGACGGCTCTGACGAGGGCGGCGACGACGGCTCTGACGAGGGCGGCGACGACGGCGAAGCCCAGTACGGCGAGGACAACGAGATCGACGCCGGCGACGACGACGGCGGTGAGTACCTCGATCCCACGTTTGAGGGAGAAGACGGAACGGACGACGGGGACGTCGTGGGCTGATCCGGACAGACACATGGATACAGGAAGAAAAGCAGGTCCACCGGGAAACCGGTGGACCTTTCCAAATGCAGGGACCTCCGGATACCCCGACAGCCCGGATTCGTAAACAATCCATTAAATGTTGAGAAAGAATGCGGACGGATTCTTGACAAGGCAGGGAAAAACGGCTAGTCTCCATTCAGAGTGTTCCGGCATGTCCAGAGGCCGGAAAACGGAGGAAATAAAATGGGAAATATTAAATCGCCCGACAACAAACCGATCATTACCTATCTGATCGCGGTCGTCATAGGACTGCTGCTGCTGAACGCGTTTCTCCTCCCGGCCATCGCCGGAAGGAACATCAAGGAGGTGGATTACAGCACCTTCCTCAACATGGTCACGAACCGCGAGGTCTCGGCGGTGCAGCTGGAATCGGACTACATCACGTTCTCCGATAAGAGCGAGCCGGAGAACTACTACCGGACGACGACCTTCGACGATCCCCAGCTGGTGGCAAGGCTCGAGAACGCGGGATGCCGGTTCGGCCGAGTCGTGACCAAGACCAATCCGTTCGTCTCCTTCCTCATGGGCTGGGTGCTCCCGCTCGTGTTCTTCTACGTCTTCTGGATCTTCATCTCGCGGAGGCTGATGTCCAGGATGGGCGAGGGCTTCGGCGCGGGCAATCCGATGATGTCCTTCGGAAAGAGCGGCGCCAAGAAATACGTGCCGTCCACGACGAGCATCAAGTTCCAGGACGTCGCGGGGGAAGAGGAGGCGAAGCAGCTGCTTCAGGAGCTGGTCCTCTATCTCCATGATCCCAAGAAATACGCCGATATCGGCGCCTCCTGCCCGAAGGGCGCTCTCCTCGTGGGACCTCCCGGCACGGGCAAGACGCTGCTGGCCAAGGCCGTGGCGGGCGAGGCTGAGGTTCCGTTCTTCTCCATCGCCGGCTCCGAATTTGTCGAGATGTTCGTCGGCATGGGCGCGTCCAAGGTGCGCGACCTGTTTGACCAGGCGGAGAAAAACGCGCCCTGCATCGTCTTCATCGACGAGATCGACACCATCGGCAAGAAGCGCGACGGCGCCAATCTCTCGACCAACGACGAGCGCGAGCAGACCCTCAACCAGCTGCTGACCGAGATGGACGGCTTCGACGGCTCGAAGGGCGTCATCATTCTCGCGGCGACCAACCGGCCGGACGTCCTTGATCCCGCCCTGCTGCGGCCCGGCCGCTTCGACCGGAGAATCCCGGTGGAGCTTCCGGATCTCCAGGGCCGCATCGACATCCTGAAGGTTCACGCGAAGAAGATCAAGGTCGCGGACAACGTCAACTACGAGACCATCGCGAAGACCGCGGCCGGCGCTTCCGGCGCCGAGCTGGCCAACATCGTCAACGAGGCGGCCCTGCGGGCGGTCCGCATGGGAAGAAGGGTTGTGACGCAGGAGGATCTCCAGGAGAGCATCGAGGTCGTCATCGCCGGCTACCAGAAGAAGACGCGGGTCCTCTCCGAGAAGGAGAAGCTGATCGTGTCCTACCACGAGATCGGCCACGCCCTGGTCGCCGCGAAGCAGACGAATTCGGCCCCGGTCCAGAAGATCACGATTATTCCGAGGACCTCGGGCGCCCTGGGTTACACGCTTCAGGTCGACGAGGGGGACAAGTACCTGATGTCGAAGGAGGAGATCCTGAACAAGATCGCCACCTTCACCGGCGGAAGGTGCGCCGAGGAGCTGATTTTCGGCTCGATCACCACGGGCGCGTCCAACGACATCGAGCAGGCGACGAGGCTGGCCCGCGCGATGATCACGCAGTACGGCATGGACGACGACTTCGGCATGGTCGCGCTGTCCACCCAGAACAACATCTATCTGGGAGGAGACAGCACGCTGGCCTGCGCCCCGGAGACGGCGAAGCTGATCGACGACACGGTGGTCCGGGTCGTGAAGGAGCAGCATGACAAGGCGAAGAAGATCCTGGAGGACAACCTTGCCAGCCTTCATCAGCTCGCGAAGTATCTCTACGAGCATGAGACCATTACCGGCGAGGAATTCATGGCGATCCTGGAGGGGTAAAACGGCTCCTCCCCGGGGCGGCAGGCATGCCGCAATGAGAACCCGGAACAGAAGGGCCGCCGCGGAAGCCCGCTGAAGAAGGAACGCGGCAGCAAGATCGTCACAGATGCATCGCAGAAAGACCGAAACAGAGCAATCCCGGGAACCGCGAGGGCGGATCCCGGGATTGTTGTATGCCGTGAAACCGGCGCTTTTTGTCATGAAACCGGTGCTGTATGATGTGAAACCGGTGCTGTATAGTGTGAAACCGGCGCTGTAAGTCGTGAAACCGGCGCCGTTTCCGTCAGATCCCCCGGAAGCTGAAGCGTATCTCGAGGGGACGCGTGTTGTCGATGAGGTACTCCGGGTGCACCAGGGCGCCCCACGTGTCGTCTCCGCCGACGCCCATCTGGAGTCCGATCCGGACCCAGGTGAAGTGCACCGGGGGCAGCTCGGTGGGATGGAGCGCATTTTCGATCTCCGACGGGGACCAGGGAAGCGCCGAGAACATAAGGCCGCCGGAGCAGACCTCGATGCGGTCCGGCGCGGCTTCCCCGGAAGGCGCCGTCCCGTCGGAGGCGGACGCGTTCCCGGAGGCCGGCGCGGACATCTCCGCGGCCGCGGGGCCGTCCTGCCGGGATGCGGTATCTGTCCCGAAGCGGGGATCCCCGTCCGCGCAGCCCTTCTCGAAGGTCCGGAAGAGGAGGCCCCGGCCCTCGGAGTCGGTCAACTTGGCGTACCGCGTGCCCATGCGGCAGCCGCATTCCTGGGGAACCAGGTATTTTGCCATTCCGGCGGCCGCGGTGCTCTGGTAGATCCCGAGTCTGGCGCCGGCGCGGTCCGGGTAGGTCTCCTCCGGCCCGAGTCCGTACCACTCCAGGCGGTCGCAGTCGGCGTCAAGGGCGAAGAGCATCGAGAATTCCGGGAGCTGTCCGACCTCGCTGCTGGCGTCCATGCGCATGGTGACGGCGATCTCGCCGTCGCCGAACACCTCGTAGCGGACGACGCAGTCTTTGGCGGGGACCGTCGGGAGGTGATACGTAAAGGTCACGGCGACGGACCGGTCGGTCTCCTCCACGACCGGATCGTCCATCATCCGTCCGTGCCGGGTCTTCGTCGTCGCCCCGGCGCCGGCGTCCTTCCACTGTCCCGCGCGGAACAGGAGGAGGCTGGCCGCGTCGTTGTCGACCTGCGCTCTCCAGAAGTTCGGGCGGGGCATTCTCTCGAGAAGCTCCCTTCCGTCGTAGCGGTAGGAGATCAGTCCGCCCTGGAGATTCGAGAAGAGTGCCTCGAAGCGCTCTCCGCGTACGCCCGTGTTGAAGCTGCCCCGGATGATCTCCGGTCTGACGGTCCCGGGATTTGCGCCCTCCGGTTTTCCGGCGTCCGGTCTGACGGGTCCGGGCTTTGCGCTCCCCGGTTTTCCGGCGTCCGGGAGACAGGATGCGTCCGTGGCGCCTTCCTCCCGGCGTCCCGTTTCCGTCACGAATTCTCCTGGCAGGCGGGGCGCGCCTCGTCTCAGGACCTCCTGGCCCCAGGCGATTTCATGCCCGGCCCCGGCCCATTCCGTGTCCTCCGCCAGACGGAAGGAAACGGTGATTATGTATTCCCCGTCCTCCTCCGGGATCCGGAACGGCAGGGCGAAGGTCTCCTCGGAGAGGGGCGGAACGGAGAGCCGCTTTTCCTCCTCGCAGATCCGGCCGTCCTGTTCCGCGGGCGTTCCGTCCTTCTCGAGGGTGATCCGGCAGAGGTACTGATCCGCGTCCGTGAAGAGGTGGCGGTTCCTGACGGTGAAGGTCCCGTCTCCGAAGCTGACGGCGAAGGGCTGGTAGTTGTACCGGACCTCCTGCATTTTCGGGGAGGGATCCCGGTCCCGCCCGTAGACGATGCCGTTGCCCGAGAAGTTGTAGTCGGAGGGACGGTCGTGGAAGTCGCCGCCGTAGGCCTGGTATTCCGTGCCGTAGCGGTCGCGGACCGTCAGCGACTGGTCGATGTAGTCCCAGATGAAGCCGCCTTGGTAGAGGGGCTCCTCGTCGGAGAGATCCGTGTATTTCTTCATGCCCCCGCAGGAGTTCCCCATCGCGTGGGTGTACTCGCAGCAGATGAAGGGCTTGTCCCTGTGCTCCCGGAGGAATTCCCGGATGGACGACACGGAGGGATACATCTGGCTCTCGATATCGCTGCTCCCCGGGTAACGCCGGTCGTTGAAGATTCCCTCGTAGTGCACGACGCGGGTGTTGTCCATGGAGCGGATGAAGTCCGACAGCCTGAGAATGTCGGTTCCGCCGAAGGACTCATTTCCGCAGGACCAGATGAGGATGCAGGGATGGTTCCTGTCCCGCCGGATCATGCTTTCCGCCCGGTCCAGGATCATGTCGAGAAATTCCGGGCGGTCGCCGGGAACGGCGTACTCCATGGGCTTTTTTCCCGCCAGGATCGGCGCCCAGGTCCCGTGGGTCTCCATGTTCGTCTCGTCGATGACGTAGAGACCGAGCTCGTCGCAGAGACGGTAGAAGAAGGAGGCGTTGGGATAGTGGCAGGTGCGGACCGCGTTGATGTTGGCCTGCTTCATCGTGATGAGGTCCCGTCTGGTCGTCTCCTCGTCGATGCAGCGGCCGGCGGAGGCCGAGAATTCGTGCCGGTTGACGCCCCGGAAGACGATCCTCTTCCCGTTCAGGAGCATCAGGGAGCTGCGGAGCTCGAAGCGGCGGAAGCCGGTTTTCTCCCGGATGATCTCGGACGGATTTCCGTCCGCGCCGAAGATCTCGATGTCAAGATCGTAGAGCACGGGAGATTCGGCGCTCCAAAGCTTTGGGGACGGGACGTCGAAGCGCCAGACGTTTTCCGGCTGAAGCGTCTTCTCCTCGCGGAAGACGACGCCGCCGCAGAGGGACAGCGTGACGGCCGCGCGGCCGGGGGCCGTGGCGGACGTCCTTATCTCAAGGGAGGCGTTCCGGAGATCTTTGTCCGGGAGCGCGGTGACGCGCATATCCCGCACGTGGACGTCGGGATATGTATAGAGAAAGACGTCCCGGAAGATGCCCGAGAAACGGAAGAAATCCTGGTCCTCGCACCAGGAGCCGGAGCTCCAGCGGAAGACCTGCACCGCGAGGCGGTTCCTGCCGCTTCTGACGTAGGGGGTGAGGTCGAATTCGGACGGCGTGAAGGAGTCCTCGGCGTAGCCGGCGTAATGTCCGTTCAGCCAGACCGCGGCGGCGCTCTCCACGCCCTGGAAGGAGATGACGACGGGGCGTCCCTCCATAAAGTCCGGGAGTTCGAAATCCTTCACATAGCTTCCGACGGGGTTGCGCCGGGACGGGATCTCCCCGGGCTCCACCTCCTCGCGTCCGTCCCAGGGGTACTGGACGTTTACGTACTGGATCCCGTCGTATCCCAGCAGCTGGATGTGGGAGGGGACGGGAATGGTGTCCCAGGACGAGACGTCGAAGTCCTCCTCGTAAAAACCGGGGACGGCTTCGTTGTAGTTTTCCGCGAAGCGGAATTTCCAGGATCCGTTCAGGCTGAAGCGGAAATCACCTCTTCCGTCCGGGCGGAAGTACCGGTGGTCGGAGTGGGCGGGGAGACGGTTTTCCCGGAAAATCCGGGGATTGCTGACGATTTCATAGCGGAATTGGTTCATGACATTTCCTCGCATATTCTACAGGTTGATTCCTGCAGTCATTATATCAGTTTCAGGGGGAAATGGACAGCGGAGAGGGCGGGGAAAAGGACGCGGAAAAGGACGCCGGCGAGGGAGCGGTTGATTCCCGGCGGAATTGGGATTATGATGGATTCATCTGTTCCGGAGCTTTGTTGTTTTTGTTTCAGAAAGAAAGTACGAAGAGGCTTTTTATGCAGTACCGCAGTGCGCGAAACGGAGATAAGATCTCCATGCTGGGATTCGGATGTATGCGCTTCTCGAAGAAGGGAGGCGCCATCGATTACGAGAAGGCGGAGAAGGAGGTGCTGGAGGCGGTCCGGCTGGGCGTCAACTATCTCGACACCGCCTACGTCTACCCCGGCAGCGAGGAGTGTGTCGGCAGGATCGTCGCGGAGAACGGCCTGCGCGATCAGGTGTACATCGCCACCAAGCTGCCCCAGTATCTGGTCAGAAAGGCGGAGACCATCGACCGCTATTTCGATGAGGAACTGAAGAGGCTCCGCACCGATCACATCGACTTCTATCTGATGCACATGTTTACGGACTACGCGGAGTGGACGAAGCTGCAGCAGCTCGGCATCGAGGACTGGATCCGCCGCAAGAAGGAATCGGGGGCGATCCGCAGCATCGGCTTCTCCTTCCACGGCAACTCCGAGATGTTCCTCAAGATCCTGGCGGCTTACGACTGGGATTTCTGCCAGATCCAGTACAACTATCTCGACGAGCACAGCCAGGCGGGAAGACGGGGCCTGGAGGCGGCGGAGGCCAGAGGGATCCCGGTGATCATCATGGAGCCTCTGCGCGGCGGCAAGCTCGTGAACCTCCTGCCCGCGAAGTGCCGGGAGATGTTCCGGGACTACGGGAAAACGCATCCGGACAGGAAATGGTCGCCCGCGGAGTGGTCCTTCCGGTGGCTGATGAGCCAGACCGGCGTGACCTGCGTGCTGTCCGGCATGAATTCCGTGGAAATGGTCCGGGAGAACTGCCGGGTCGCCTCGGAGGTCCGGGCCGGGGAATTGACGGAGGAGGATCTCCGCCTCATCGCGGACGTCATCGGCGAGATCAACCGCAAGATGAAGATCGGCTGCACCGGGTGCGGCTACTGCATGCCATGTCCGAAGGGAGTGGACATTCCCGGCATCTTCCGCTGCTACAACCGGATCTACACGGAGAGCCGCGGGGCCGGATTCTGGGAGTTCTACCAGACCATGGCCCTGAGAAAGGATCCGCCCTTCGCCTCCCAGTGCGTCGGCTGCGGGAGGTGCGAGCAGCACTGTCCCCAGGGGCTTCCCATCCGGAAGCTGCTGAAAACCGCGGACAGGACCCTGAGGCCGGCTCCCGTGAGGGCCGTGCTGGCAGGCGTGAGAAAGTTCATGTTCCACTGAAAAAGCGGCGCCCCGCCGGCCATGCGGCCAGCGGGGCGGAATGATCTTACAGCGGCGCCGCCTTGGCGGGCGGACCCGGCAGGCCGGAAGCCGTCGGCGTCCGTACGGGGAAACCCGGCAGGCCGGAAGCCGGAAAACGGCGGCGCCTGCCCGGGTGGATCCGGCGCGAGACGTGCCGGCCTCCTCACGTGACGGGGAACACCGTCTGGTAGATGTACAGGATGAACGGGATGGTGATGATGCAGAGGAGCGTGCCGGCGATGTTGTAGGAGCCCGCCTGGAACGAGTCCCTGTCGCAGACCACCGCGAGCTGGGAGACCAGCGTGGCGGGCGGGGCCGCGGCCGAGAGCATCGACACCATCAGGATCGGAATCAGGAACTGCCATCTCCGGAGCACGCCGGAGAGGTGGAGAAGAAGGATCGCGATGAGCGGGAAGACGATGAGCCTGCCCGCGATGATCGGATAGGTGCGGGGATAGCGGAAGGCGTCCAGGACGTTTTTCTCCGCGATGACCATGCCGATGACGAGCATCGAGGTCGGACCCACCATGTCGGAGAAGCCCGCGAGGGCGCCGTCGACGAGGGAGGGCAGGCGGATCCCGGCGAGCATCAGCGTCACCCCGAGGAGGATGGAGATCAGGTTGGGATTGAGCAGGATCTTTTTCAGATTCATGCTTTTGCTGTCCTGCATCAGGTAGAGGCCGTGGGTCCAGATCAGGATATTGAAGACCGCCACGTAGGCGGCGACGTAGAAGGTGTACTCGTCCCCGAGGGCCATGCTGACGAGGGGCATGATCAGGTTGCCGCAGTTCGAGTAGATCATGGTCTCCCGGTCGATGACGGAGAGACGCAGCGGCCCGCGCAGCGCGGCGGTGATCAGGATCCAGACCACCTGCACGACCAGGGAGAAGACGGCCGCGGCGGCCAGTCCCGCGAGCTTCTCGCGCGTGAGCTCGATCTGGAACGCATGGACGATCATGCAGGGCGTCAGGATGTAGACGAGCACGTTCGACACGGTCTTGGTTCCGGAGGTCTCCAGGGCTCCGGCGCGGACGGCGATAAAGCCTCCGACGGCCCAGAGAAGCATCATGGCGATTTTTTCCGCGAGAATGAGACTGAATTCCATAGGCGATCCTTTCGTGGCGGGCCGGCACCGGCGGAAGCCGGGCGGAGCCGGGAATGGGCGGCAGGCTGAGAGGCGGAAGACGTTCCGCGGTCAGACCCCCTGTATCATAGTAGAAAACGGCGGGGAAGTCCACAGAAAGTCCGCAGAAAATGCGCGGACCGCCCGCGTGAAGGCGCGCCGCGTCCGGCGGCGTTCACGGGAAATGTCCGGCGGCGTTCACGGGAAAGCGTCCGGCGGAATCCATGGCAGGCCTGCGGGCAGGTCCCCCCGGACGGCGCGCCGCTCCGCCGGAATAACGAAACGGAGAGACTTTACAAAAATGTTAAGCGGCGTTTGTGCGAAATAACGAAAATCGCGGATTTGCGATTTCTGCATCCCAACGGATGGAAATTCCTTTATAATATATTGTTACAGAACCGCCCTGCCGGCGGTTCGAAGGGGAGCTTTGTTCAGGAGGTGTGATTGATGAAGAACTACGGGAGAGCACTGCTTCTTGCGCTGCTTGCGGCGCTGGCTGTTTTCGCGGCGGTGCCGTGCATGGCGGCCGAGGCGAAGATCACGGATTTCGGTTATTCCGAGAGATATTCGCGTTCCTATAAGAATATCGACGTGACGGGCGACGGAAAGGCAAACACGATTTCGATCGGTCTCGGAAAGCAGATCAGCGGAGGCTTCTACGGGAGGCTGGTGATCCGGATCGACGGGAAGACCGCCTTCACGAAGAACTATGACGTCGAGGGGACCTTCGGCAGCACGGTGAAGGTCGTGACGCTCCAGAACGGCGCCACCTACGTCTATATCTGCGACAATCTGATCGATGAAGGCAACAGCGTCTGCGGCCTCTTCCAGTATGACGGCTCGAAGCTGGTTCAGAAGTACGACTTCCTGACGATGAACGGGAAGCTCATTCCCTCCTCCAGGACGCCGATGTTCTCGAACATCTGGGGCACTCCCACCGCCGTGAGCGGCAACAAGATCCAGTTCGAGGAGGTGTTCCGCTGCGCCGCGCTCTCGGGCACCCGGACCGTCTTTACCCTGTCGTACAGCGGCGGAAATCTGAAGCTCGCCTCGAGCTACGGCAAGGTGATCATGTGCTCCGGCCGGCCGACGACGAAGGCTTACGTCCTCGCCGGCAACGCCCTGGCCTACCCGACGGCCACGGCGCCGAAGTACGGAAGAAAGTTCGCGAAGGGCGGGAAGCTCCGCGTCACCTCCATCGTGATCACCGCGAACCAGGGAATCCGCTTCCGCGGCGTAAACTCCAAGGGAAGATTCGGCTTCTTCAGCATCCACGCCTGCTTCAACTCGGGCGGCAGAAGAAGGCCGATGTTCGAGGGCTTCGAGTACGGCTCATGACCGGACCGGGCAGGCGTCCCGCGGCCGGCGGGACGGGAAGCTCCGGACAGGCCCGCGGCCGGCTCCGCGCCGGTCGGGAGTACGGCCTGTGACCGGGCTCAACTGACGCTTGACGATGAAAAGGACCTGTGCTATAGTAGTAAAGCTACGAGTAACAGGTCCTTTTTTTTTGCGCAATTTTGTCAGAAAAGAAAAGAGGAACGCAGATTATCATTGGAGGTGAAAACCGTGCGTACAAGGATAACATTAGCGTGTACAGAATGCAAACAGCGAAACTACAACACCATGAAGGACAAGAAGGAACATCCGGAGAGGATGGAGACCAAGAAATACTGCAGGTTCTGCCATAAGCACACGCTTCACAAAGAGACGAAGTAATCCGTTCTTTGCAGGGAAAGTCAAGGGATATTGAGATGGCAGATAATGAAAAGAAGGCCGTGAAGGCCAAGGATAAAAAGCCGAGCTTCTGGCAGGGAGTCAAGCGCGAGTGGAACAAGATCATCTGGCCCACGAAAGACGACATCGTCAAGAGGACCGCGCTTGTTATAGTAGCTTCTCTTATTATGGGAATCATCATCACCGTGATCGACGGAGCGGCGCTCTACCTGCTCGATCTCATCATGGCGATCTGACGGACGCACACAGCCTGATTAAGGAACTGCGGAAGATAAGAGGGTACAGATGGCAGAAGCGAAATGGTACGTGATCCACACCTATTCCGGCTATGAGAATAAGGTGAAGGAAGACATCGAGAAGACTGTTGCGAACCGCCAGATCGAGGATGAGATCCTGGAGGTGCGCGTGCCTCTCGAGGAAGTCAGGGAGATCAAGAACGGCGTGGCCAGAACGGTTCAGCACAAGCTGTTTCCGGGATACGTCCTCGTCAACATGGTCATGAATGACGAGACCTGGTATGTCGTCCGGAATACGAGAGGCGTGACGGGCTTCGTCGGACCGGGAAGCAAGCCGGTTCCCCTGACGCCGGAGGAGATGTGGCCCCTCGGCATCGGCGGCGCGGAAGCGCCCCAGAGCCAGAAGCCGAAGGTGGTCGTCGATTTCGAGAAGGGCGATATGGTCGTTGTCATAGCCGGAGCCTGGGAAGGGACGGAAGGCGTCATCCAGGCCGTCAACGCGCAGAAGCAGACCGTCACAATATCGGTCGAGCTGTTCGGCAGGGATACGCCGGTCGAGATCAGCTTCGCCGAGGTCAAAAAGAGATAATAATCATCCCCGCCGGACACCTAAGCCATTCCGGGAAGAAAGGGACTGATTCATTTGGAAGTGGAAGGGTTTTATTACTCGCATTTACCACAGAGGAGGTAACATCATGGCAAAAAAGGTTACAGGTTACATCAAACTGCAGATTCCGGCCGGCAAGGCAACTCCTGCTCCGCCGGTAGGTCCCGCGCTCGGCCAGCACGGCGTCAACATCGTCCAGTTCACCAAGGCGTTCAATGCCAAGACGGCTCAGATGGGCGACGTCCTGATTCCGGTTGTGATCACGGTTTACGCGGACCGGAGCTTTACGTTCATCACGAAGACACCGCCTGCAGCCGTTCTTATTAAGAAAGCTCTCAATCTGCCGAAGGCGTCCGGACAGCCGAACAAGGTGAAGGTCGGCAAGATCACACAGGCTCAGATCAGGGAAATCGCCGAGACAAAGATGCCGGACCTCAACGCCGCGAGTATTGAGGCGGCGATGAGCATCATCGCCGGAACCGCGCGCAGCATGGGCGTAGAGGTAGTTGACTGATAACAGGTGGAAGGAATGAGAAGTTCCGTCAGGACCACAGGGAGGTAAAAACATGAAACACGGAAAGAAGTATCAGGAAGCAGCGAAGACTTACGATCGTTCCGTTCTCTACGATCCGAATGAGGCGATCGCTCTTGTGAAAAAGACCGCAACCGCGAAGTTTGACGAGACGATTGAAGTCCACGTCCGCACGGGCTGCGACGGCCGTCACGCCGATCAGCAGGTCAGAGGCGCCGTCGTCCTTCCGAACGGAACGGGCAAGAAGGTCCGCGTTCTCGTATTCGCCAAGGGCGCCAAGGCCGACGAGGCAAAGGAAGCCGGAGCGGATTACGTCGGCGAGGCCGAGCTGGTTCCGAAGATCCAGAATGAAGGCTGGCTCGATTTCGACGTCGTCGTCGCGACCCCGGACATGATGGGCGTCGTCGGACGTCTCGGCCGTGTCCTCGGCCCGAAGGGCCTCATGCCGAACCCCAAGGCCGGCACCGTCACCATGGACGTCGCCAAGGCCGTCAAGGAAATCAAAGCCGGTAAGATCGAGTACCGTCTCGACAAGAGCAACATCATCCATGTGCCGGTCGGCAAGGCTTCCTTCACGGAAGAGCAGATCGCCGAGAACTTCAAGGCCCTCATGGAAGCGCTTGTGAAGGCCCGTCCGTCGGCGGTGAAGGGCACCTACATGAGAAGCATCACGTTGGCTTCCACCATGGGCCCGGGCGTCAAGGTCAACCCGCTCAAGGTTCAGTGAGAAAAGCCCGTCAGGGGTTTCTGTTTTGAAAAATCCGCTCAGCGATGGGCGCGAATAATGGATTGACATCGGAACAAAACGGTGTTAATCTACATAAGCATCAAGCCGAAGACAGCAGGTGACCGCACTACGGTCGTAAGCCACGCGCCTGCCGAGGATTTGATTTTCTTTACCGGAGATCATATTCACGCCTCCCCTGTCTTTCGACGCGGGAGGCGTTTTCGGTTATATTACTGAAGAAGGAGGAAAAGAGTTCATGGCAAAGGTAGAACTGAAACAGCCGATCGTTCAGGAGATCGCAGACGCAGTCAGCGGCGCTCAGGCGGCAGTGCTCGTTCAGTACCTTGGACTCACGGTTGAGCAGGATACGGCTCTTCGCAAGGAACTTCGCGAAGCCGGCGTAAACTACAAGGTTTACAAGAATACCATGATGCACCGTGCGTTCGAAGGAACTGATTTCGCGCAGCTCGACAAGCACCTCGACGGCCCGAACGCTCTTGCTGTTTCCAAGGAAGATCCGATCGTCGCCGAGAGGATCCTCGCAAAGTACGCAAAGCAGTTCAAGTGCTTCAACATGGTCGCGGGCGTGGTCGAAGGCGCCTACGCTGACGAGGCGAAGCTGACAGAGATGGCGAACATCCCGTCCAGGGAAGCCCTTCTCGGAAGGCTCTTCGGCAGCATGCAGTCCCCGATCGCCAACTTCGCGCGCGTCGTCAAGCAGATCGCGGAGAAGGACGGAGCTCCGGCGGAAGCCGCTGCCCCCGCGGCGGAAGAAGCTCCCGCGGCGGAATAATCCGGCGCCTGCCCGGCAGGGCAGAGTTTTGTAAGATTTGATTTATCGGAAAATATAATTTTAAACGGAGGAAGTTACAATGGCTAAAATGTCTATTGAAGAGTTTATTGCAGCGATCAAAGAACTGACGGTCACCGAGCTCAACGACCTTGTCAAGGCCTGTGAGGAAGAATTCGGCGTTTCCGCGGCGGCGGGCGTTGTTGTTGCCGGACCGGCAGCGGCGGCTGAAGAAGTCGAAGAGAAGACCGAGTTCGACGTCGAGCTTCAGGAAGCCGGCGCCTCCAAGGTCAAGGTCATCAAGATCGTCCGTGAAGTGACCGGCCTCGGCCTGAAGGAAGCCAAGGATCTGGTTGACTCCGCTCCGAAGGTTGTCAAGGAGCAGCTCGACAAGGAAGCGGCTGAGGATCTCAAGAAGAAGCTTGAGGAAGTCGGCGCGAAGGTCGCCCTTAAGTAATTCGGACCTCCATCGGAAGATACCCGGCGCCGGTTCCGCGATCATGCGGAACCGGCGCTGTTGTTTTGTCAATAGAAAAATTCTTACGTTTTATTTACAAAAAGGCTTTGACTTCTTGAAAAGTCTGTGGTACAGTGGACAATGCACTATTATGGAGCAGTGTCTTTTTGCGCGCAAAAATTCAGATTCCGGTTTTTGTCCGGCGGAAAAGACGTTTTCATAATAAATATTTAAATATACGGGGTGAAGTGTCGAATGGAGAAAAACAGAATTCGTCCTATTAAGTCCGGAAGGTCATTCCGAATGACCTATCAGAGACAGAAGGAAGTTCTCGAGATCCCGAACCTGATTGAGGTTCAGAAAAACTCCTACAACTGGTTTGTCACCGATGGCCTGAAGGAAATCTTCAATGACATTTCTCCTATCGAAGATTATTCTGACAAGCTGAGCCTCGAGTTCGTGGATTTCCAGCTCTGCAAGGACGAGGTCCAGTATCCGATCGAGGTCTGCAAGGAGCGCGACGCCAATTACGAGGCGCCCCTCAAAGTGACCGTCCGCCTTCATAATAAAGAGAACGGGGAGATCAAGGAGCATGAGGAATTCATGGGCCGGCTTCCCCTCATGACGGACACGGGCACGTTCATTATCAATGGCGCGGAGAGAGTCATCGTCAGCCAGCTGGTGCGCTCTCCCGGCATTTACTATGCCATCAATCATGACAAAATCGGCAAGAAGCTCTACTCCTGCACCGTGATCCCCAACCGCGGCGCCTGGCTCGAGTACGAGACCGACTCCAACGACGTCTTCTACGTTCGTGTCGACCGCACCAGAAAGGTGCCGATCACGGTCCTCATCCGCGCCCTCGGCGTCGGGACCAACGAGGAGATTCTCGAGATGTTCGGCGACGAGCCGAAGATTCTCGGCAGCTTCTCCAAGGATCCCG
The DNA here is from genome assembly GCA_045114695.1 of Lachnospiraceae bacterium. GTDB lineage: Bacteria > Bacillota > Clostridia > Lachnospirales > Lachnospiraceae > Chordicoccus. The sequence continues at coordinate 42,507 of JBGUKX010000031.1, forward strand.
CGACCAATTACACCGAGGGTCTTCTTGAGCTGTACAAAAAGATCCGCCCGGGCGAACCGCTGGCGGTGGATTCCGCGATGCAGCAGGTCCAGAATCTCTTCTTCGACGCGAGACGCTACGATCTCGCCAAGGTCGGACGCTACAAATATAATAAGAAACTCATGCTCCGCAACCGCATCCGCGGCTTCGAGCTGGCGGCGGACGTCGTCGACGAGTCGACGGGAGAGATCCTCGCCTCGGCCGGCACCATCGTGACGCCGGAGATCGCGGACGAGATCCAGTTCGCGGGCGTTCCGTCCGTGTCTGTCCTCGCCACCTACAGGGACGACAAGGGCGAGGAGCAGAAGAAGGAAGTGAAGGTTCTCTCCTCCATGATGGTCGATATCGACAAGTGGATCGAGATGAGCGACGAGGAGAAGAAGGAGGCCGGCGTGACGGAGCTGGTCTATTATCCCGTGCTCAAGGAGATCCTGGACGAGGAGCTCTCCGACGAGGAGCTCGCCAAGACCATCAAGCGCCGGATCCATGAGCTGATCCCGAAGCACATCACGAAGGAGGATATCTTCGCCTCCATCAACTACAACATCCATCTCGAGTACGGCATCGGCAATGACGACGACATCGACCATCTGGGCAACCGCCGCATCCGCGCCGTCGGAGAGCTGCTCCAGAACCAGTTCCGGATCGGTCTGTCGAGACTGGAGAGGGTCGTGCGCGAGCGCATGCAGACGCTGGATACGGATTCCGTGTCTCCGCAGTCGCTGATCAACCCCAAGCCGGTCGTGGCGGCCATCAAGGAGTTCTTCGGTTCCTCCCAGCTGTCCCAGTTCATGGATCAGAACAATCCTCTGGGCGAGCTGACCCACAAGAGACGTCTCTCCGCCCTCGGTCCGGGCGGTCTGTCCCGTGACCGCGCGGGATTCGAGGTCCGCGATATTCACTACACGCACTACGGAAGAATGTGCCCGATCGAGACCCCCGAAGGTCCGAACATCGGTCTGATCAACTCCCTCGCCTGCTACGCGCGCATCAACCAGTACGGCTTCGTCGAGGCGCCGTTCCGCCGCGTGGACAAGTCGGTGGATCCGAAGAATCCGGTCGTCACCAATGACGTCGTCTACATGACGGCGGACGAGGAGGACAATTACCACGTGGCGCAGGCCTCCGAGCCGCTGGACCAGGAGGGCCATTTCATCCACAAGAACGTCTCCGGACGCTACAGGGAAGTGACCCAGGCCTGGGACCGCCAGATCTTTGACTACATGGACGTCTCCCCGAAGATGGTCTTCTCCGTCGCGACGTCCCTGATCCCGTTCCTGCAGAACGACGACGCCAACCGCGCCCTGATGGGCTCGAACATGCAGCGCCAGGCGGTGCCCCTTCTCACCACGGAGGCGCCGGTGGTCGGCACGGGCATGGAGGAGAAGGCGGCGGTGGACTCCGGCGTCTGCATGCTGGCGAGGCGCGCCGGCACGGTGACCTCCGTGACCTCCACGGACATCGCGGTGACGACGGACGACGGAGTGGTCGACCGCTATCACCTGACGAAATTCCTCAGGTCCAACCAGAGCAACTGCTACAACCAGAAGCCGATCGTCTCCAAGGGCGAGAGAGTGGAGGCGGGACAGGTCATCGCCGACGGTCCGTCCACCTCGAACGGCGAGCTCGCGCTGGGCAAGAACCCGCTCATCGGATTCATGACCTGGGAAGGCTACAACTACGAGGACGCCGTCCTCCTGTCGGAGAGACTGGTCAGAGACGACGTCTATACATCGGTTCATATCGAGGAATATGAGGCGCAGTCCCGCGACACCAAGCTGGGTCCCGAGGAAATCACCAGGGACGTCCCGGGCGTCGGCGACGAGGCGCTGAAGGATCTGGACGACCGCGGCATCATCCGCATCGGCGCGGAGGTCCGTGCCGGCGACATCCTGGTCGGCAAGGTCACCCCCAAGGGCGAGACCGAGCTCACGGCCGAGGAGAGACTGCTCCGGGCCATCTTCGGCGAGAAGGAGCGCGAGGTCAGGGATACCTCCCTCAAGGTGCCCCACGGAGAGTACGGCATCGTGGTCGACGCCAAGGTCTTCTCCCGCGAAAACGGCGACGAGCTTCCCAACGGCGTCCATCAGAGCGTGCGCATCTACATCGCCCAGAAGAGAAAGATCTCCGTCGGCGACAAGATGGCCGGACGCCACGGAAACAAGGGCGTCGTCTCCCGCGTGCTTCCGATCGAGGATATGCCCTATCTTCCCAACGGACGCCCGCTGGACATCGTTCTCAACCCCCTGGGCGTTCCCTCGCGAATGAACATCGGGCAGGTGCTGGAGATCCATCTCTCCCTCGCGTCCATGGCGCTGGGCTTCAACGTGTCCACGCCGGTCTTCGACGGGGCGAAGGAGATCGATATCCAGGACACCCTCGAGATGGCCAACGACTACGTCAACACCAGCTGGGAGGATTTCTCGGCGAAATATAAGGATATCCTGGATCCGGAGGTCTATCAGTACCTCGGCGACCATCTGGAGCACAGGGAGCTGTGGAAGGGCGTTCCGATCTCCAGAGACGGCAAGGTCCTGCTGAAGGACGGACGTACGGGCGAGTACTTCGACGCGCCTACCACCATCGGCCACATGCACTATCTGAAGCTTCATCACCTGGTCGACGACAAGATCCACGCCCGTTCGACCGGACCGTACTCCCTGGTCACGCAGCAGCCGCTGGGCGGCAAGGCCCAGTTCGGCGGACAGCGCTTCGGGGAGATGGAAGTCTGGGCCCTCGAGGCCTACGGCGCGTCCTACACGCTTCAGGAGATCCTGACGATGAAGTCCGACGACGTGGTCGGCCGCGTCAAGACCTACGAGGCGATCATCAAGGGCGACAACATCCCGAGCCCGGGCATTCCGGAGTCCTTCAAGGTCCTTCTCAAGGAGCTTCAGTCCCTCGGACTGGACGTCAGCGTACTCGACGAGGACCGCAACGAGGTGCAGCTGAAGGAGTCCATCGACTACGGCAACACCGATTTCCGCTCCATCATCGAGGGCGACAGCAGAAGAAGACGGGCCGAGGACGAGGACTTCGCGAAGCACGGCTTCACGCAGCAGCGCTTCGACGAGGAGACGGAGCAGCTTGTCGACGAGGAGGATCTCCTCGGGGCGGACATCAGCGACGACGCTGACAGCGGCTTCCTGTACGACGACGAAGCTGAAGAGGAACTGTAATCCGGCAGATTTTACGGCAGACGTTGCATTGAATGGTTCCGCGCCGCCCGGCGCCGCCCTTTCGGCGCCCGCGGCGAAACAATGATCTATGTTCCTGGAGGTACATATGGCAGAATTTTACAAGCAGCAGGAGGATTACAAGCCGACGACTTTCGACGCGATCAAGATCGGCCTTGCCTCTCCCGATAAAATCCGCGCCTGGTCCCGAGGCGAAGTCAAGAAGCCGGAGACGATCAATTACAGGACGCTGAAGCCGGAGAAGGACGGCCTCTTCTGCGAGCGCATTTTCGGTCCCTCGAAGGACTGGGAGTGCCACTGCGGCAAATACAAGAAGATCCGCTACAAGGGCGTCGTGTGCGACCGCTGCGGCGTCGAGGTCACCAAGTCCTCGGTCCGCCGCGAGCGCATGGGCCACATCGAGCTCGCCGCCCCGGTCTCTCACATCTGGTATTTCAAGGGCATTCCCTCCAGGATGGGACTGATTCTCGACATGTCCCCGAGGACGCTGGAGAAGGTGCTCTATTTCGCGAACTATATCGTCCTTGATCCCGGCGACGCCGCCCCCGAGCTGACCAGGAAGCAGATCCTGTCGGAGACGGAGTATCAGACGGCCCGGGAGAAATTCGGACCGGATTTCCGCGTCGGCATGGGAGCCGAGGCGATCCAGGAGCTTCTCCGGGGCATCGACCTCGAGAAGGAGTCCGAGGAACTCAAGAGCGAGCTGCGCGAGTCCACGGGACAGAAGCGCGCCCGCATCATCAAGAGACTCGAGGTGGTCGAGGCCTTCCGCGAGTCGGGGAACCGCCCGGAGTGGATGGTCATGAGCGTCATCCCCGTCATTCCGCCGGATCTCCGCCCCATGGTGCAGCTCGACGGCGGACGCTTCGCCACGTCCGATCTCAACGACCTGTACAGAAGAATCATCAACCGGAACAACCGTCTCAAGAGACTCATCGAGCTGGGCGCTCCGGATATCATCGTCAGAAATGAGAAGAGAATGCTTCAGGAAGCCGTCGACGCCCTGATTGACAACGGCCGCCGCGGCCGCCCGGTCACAGGCCCCGGCAACAGGGCCCTGAAGTCTCTTTCCGATATGCTGAAGGGCAAGTCCGGACGCTTCCGCCAGAACCTGCTCGGAAAGCGCGTGGACTACTCGGGCCGTTCCGTCATCGTCGTCGGACCGGAGCTGAAGATCTATCAGTGCGGTCTCCCGAAGGAGATGGCCATCGAGCTGTTCAAGCCCTTCGTCATGAAGGAGCTGGTGCAGAGAGGCACCGCCCACAACATCAAAAGCGCCAAGAAGATGGTCGAGCGCCTCGAAAACGGCGTGTGGGACGTCCTCGAGGACGTCATCACGGAGCATCCGGTCATGCTGAACCGCGCTCCGACGCTGCACCGTCTCGGCATCCAGGCCTTTGAGCCGATTCTCGTCGAGGGCAAGGCGATCAAGCTTCACCCGCTGGTCTGCACCGCCTTCAACGCGGACTTCGACGGAGACCAGATGGCCGTGCACCTTCCGCTGACGGTGGAGGCCCAGGCGGAGTGCCGCTTCATGCTGCTCTCCCCGAACAACCTCCTCAAGCCGTCCGACGGCGGCCCGGTGGCGGTTCCCTCGCAGGACATGGTCCTGGGAGTCTACTACCTGACGCAGATGAGGCCCGGCGCCCTCGGCGAGGGCATGAAGTTCTCCAGCGTCAGCGAGGCGATTCTCGCCTATGAGAACAAATACATCACGCTGCAGTCGCAGATCACGGTCCGTGTGACGAAGACCATGCCGGACGGCACCGAGGTCTCCGGAAACATCGAGAGCACCCTCGGGCGTCTTCTCTTCAATGAGATCATCCCGCAGGACCTCGGCTTTGTGGACCGCTCGGTCCCGGAGAACTTCCTGAAGCCGGAGATCGACTTCCTGACGGACAAGAAGAAGCTGAAGGCCATCCTGTGGAAGACCATCAACCTTCACGGCGCCACCGTCACCGCGGAGGTGCTGGACCACGTCAAGGCGATGGGATACAAGTACTCCACGCTGGCGGCCATGACGGTCTCCATTTCCGATATGACGGTTCCGGCCGACAAGCCGCAGCTCATCGCGGAAGCCCAGGCCACCGTCGACCGGATCACGCGCAACTACCGCCGCGGCTTCATCACGAACGAGGAGCGGTACAAGGAGGTCGTCGAGACCTGGAAGGACACCGACGCCAAGCTCACCAAGAAGCTGCTGGACGGTCTGGACAAGTACAACAACATCTTCATGATGGCGAACTCCGGAGCCCGAGGCTCCGACAAGCAGATCAAGCAGCTCGCCGGCATGCGAGGCCTGATGGCGGATACGACCGGCCACACGATCGAGCTTCCCATCACCTCCAACTTCCGTGAGGGCCTGGACGTTCTGGAGTACTTCATGTCCGCCCACGGCGCCCGCAAGGGTCTGAGCGACACCGCGCTCCGCACCGCGGACTCCGGTTACCTGACCAGACGTCTGGTGGACGTCTCCCAGGAGCTGATCATCCGCGAGACGGACTGCTCCGTGGACCGCGACGAGATCCCGGGCATGTGGGTCAGCGAGTTCTCCGAGGGAGAAGGCAGCAACAAGTCGGTGGTCGAGTCTCTCCAGGAGAGAATCACGGGCCGTTTTGCCGCGATGACCATCAAGGACAAGGACGGCAATATCATCGTCAAGGCGAACCACATGATCACGCCGGGCCGCGCGGAGCGCGTCGTCAGCCAGGGCGTGGACGAGGAAGGAAAACCGGTCACTTCGGTGAAGATCAGGACGATCCTGACCTGCCGCTCGAAGTACGGCATCTGCGTCAAGTGCTACGGCGCCAACATGGCGACGGGCGAGGCGGTCCAGGTCGGCGAGGCGGTCGGCATCATCGCCGCCCAGTCCATCGGCGAGCCCGGCACACAGCTGACGATGAGAACCTTCCACACCGGCGGCGTCGCCGGCGGCGACATCACACAGGGTCTTCCCCGTGTCGAGGAGCTTTTTGAGGCGCGTAAGCCGAAGGGTCTCGCCATCATCACGGAGATCCCCGGTATCGCCCAGATTATCGACTCCAAGAAGAAGAAGGAAGTCGTGGTCACGAACAACGACGCCGAGGAGGGGAGCAAGGACCGCCAGAAGACCTACCTCATTCCCTACGGCTCCAGGCCGAAGGATATCGACGGCAAGGTTCTCGAGGCGGGCGAGCCGATCACCGAGGGCTCCATCAACCCGCACGACATCATGAAGATCCGCGGCGTCCGCGCCGTTCAGGATTACCTGCTCTGCGAGGTTCAGAAGGTTTACCGCCTGCAGGGCGTGGATATCAACGACAAGCACATCGAGGTCATCGTCCGCCAGATGCTGCGCAAGGTGCGCATCGAGAAGAGCGGAGACACGGAATTCCTTCCGGGCTCCCTGGTCGACTACCTTGATTTCGAGGACATGAACGAGGAGCTGCTCAGCGAGGGCAAGGAGCCCGCGGAGGGCGTCAGGATCGTCCTGGGCATCACCAAGTCGGCGCTGGCCACCAATTCGTTCCTGTCGGCCGCCTCCTTCCAGGAGACGACGAAGGTTCTGACCGACGCGGCCATCAAGGGCAAGATCGATCCTCTGATCGGCCTGAAGGAGAACGTCATCATCGGACAGCTCATTCCCGCGGGAACCGGGCTGAAGCGCTACAGAAACATCAGCCTCGACACCGACGAGATGATCGCGGCCGGCATCGAGGAGGACACCGAAGAGGACGAGACGATCCTCGACGAGAACCAGGAGCTCCCCGAGGAACTCGAGGAGGAGACCGGAGACTTCGTCGACGCCGTAACCGGCGAGGAAGAGTAAGAAATGCGAAAGAACTACGATTCACGCGAGTGGACCGTAGTTCTTTTTTATTGCAAACGGGGAAGGGTTCGTTCATAATAGTCCTATCGGGTTTATCCATTCTTATGCCCCGTCCGGGGCGGTTTTTTCCACTGTTATCATCTGCACTGACGGCGCCTGCGCGGCGGCGTGACTTTGGCTGCGCGGACATGGGATCGCACGGACTTTGCGAAGCGAAGCGCCGCCCGGGGGACGGCCTTCCGCTCCGGAAGGATCTCTCTGGGAGGCTGCGGTGAGATTTGAGACGGCATATATCAATGAAATCGGGAGAAGGGCGTCGAACCAGGACTCTCTCTTCCTGGCGCGCTCGGAAGGCGGGCGCGGGAGCTTTTTCTGCGCCGCCGTCTGCGACGGCATGGGAGGCCTGTCGTCGGGGGCGGAGGCGAGCGCGGAGATGGCCTCCGCCATAGACCGGTGGTTCGGGAGCGCGGGGGAGGCCGCCGGGATCCGCGTCGGCGAGGCGGAAAAAGGGCTCCGCCTGGCGGTCCTGGCCGTCAACGAGGAGCTGGACCGCCGCGGGAGAAGGAGGCGCCGGCCCCTGGGAACCACCTGCGCCGCGCTGATCGGCGGCGGGGGAAGCTGGGCGGCCCTCTGCGTCGGCGACACCCGGATCTACCGGATCCGGCGCGGCCGGGGAAAGATTCTGACCCGCGACCAGACCCTGGCGGAGCATCTGGTCGCCCAGGGCAGGATGGACCCGGCGGAGGCGGAGGGGAGCCGGGAGAGCTCGGTCCTCCTGCAGTGCGTCGGCGCCTCCCCGTCCGTGGAGCTGCAGAGGCTCCGGGGCAGGATCTGCCCCGGCGACTGCTTCCTCCTGTGCTCGGACGGGTTCCGGAGGCGGCTGGACACGGAGGAGATCGCCGCCGCGGTGACGGCGGCGGAGTCCGGCCGGCGGGGATTGGCCGCGTCCCTCCGGCGTCTCGCCGGGACGGCCTGGGCGCGGGGGGAGTCCGACAACATGACGGCGGCCGCCGTGAGGTGCCTCTGACGGCACGAACAGCAGGTCTGCCCGGAGAAACCCGGGGCGTATCGGAGGGACGCTCCGTCGGGACGGCCTCGGGACGTCCGGGGGAATCCCGGACGGTGCGCCGGTTGCGGCATCAGACGGGAGAAGGCTCCGGCTTTACGGGACAGGAGAGAGAAGATGAAGACAGGACTCAGGGAATACCCGCCCGGGACGGTGGTCGGAGGCCGCTATGAGGTGATCCGGGTGATCGGGAGAGGCGGGATGAGCACGGTGTACCTCGTCCGGGACAGCAAGCTGGACGGGGCGGTCTGGGCGCTGAAGACCGCCGGGAAGAAGGGCGAGGGCGACGGGCGGCTGTGCCGGCAGGGGCTGGCGGCGGAGATCTCTCTTCTGAGGAGGCTCCGGCACCCGGGCCTTCCGAGAATCGCCGACGTGATCGAGGAGGACGACCGGATCAGCGTCGTCATGGATTACATCGAGGGGGAGACCCTGCTGGAGATCGTCCGGCGGAGGGGCCCGGTGAGGCAGGAATCGGCGGCCGCCTGGGGGATCGCCCTGGCCGGCGTGCTGGGCTGTCTTCACAGCCAGGATCCGCCGGTCATCTACCGCGACATGAAGCCGGGCAACGTCATGCTCTGCCCGGACGGCCGGGTCGTGCTCTTTGATTTCGGGATCGCCCGGGAATACAAGGAGGAGGGAACCGCGGACACGGTCTGTCTGGGCACCGTGGGCTACGCCGCCCCGGAGCAGTTCGGCGGGAGCGGCCAGACCGACGCGAGGACGGACGTCTACGGCCTCGGGGCGACCCTTTACTATCTCGTGACGGGGCGGGATCCGTCCCGCCCGCCCTGCGAGATGGTCCCGATCCGCCGGGTGGATCCGTCCCTGTCCTCCGGCCTGGAGCGAATCATCCTGAAGTGCACGAGAAGCGATCCGGCGGAGCGCTATCAGAGCTGCGAAGCTCTGGCGGCGGCCCTGGCTTCCTATCGGGATCTCGACGACCGGTGTCTCCGGAGGGCGGCGAGGAGGCTCGCCCTGTTCGGGGCTTCCGCGGCGTCCTGCGCGGTGCTTCTGTGGGCCGGCTGCGCCTTCGCCGCGGAGGCCGGGAGGGAGCGGAGGTCCGATTACGCGCGGGCGCTGCTGGCGGCGGGCGATCTCGCGGCGGAGAGTCTCCACCGGGGTTCCTTCAATCAGGAGGTGGTCGACCGGTACACGGCCGCGCTGGACCTCTTCCCGGACAGGGAGGAGGCGGGGATCGGCCTTCTCGACTACTGCTCCGACATCGGCGAGACGGCGGCGGGACTGTCCGTGGTCTGCGCGAGGATCGACGCCGGAAGGGTCGTTCCCGCCCGGTGCGGAAACCTGATCTACCGGGCGGCCTCCCTGTATTTCTCCGGCAACGAGGGCGACGGGGACTTCGGGCGGGACTACCGAAAGGCGGCCGTCTATTTCTCGATGCTCGACGGAAAGGAATATCCGGAGGCGGAGGAGTACGCGGCCCTCGCCTCGGCGCTGGGCGTGTTCGGACGGGAGGTGGACTGGGAGAAGGTGGCGGCCTCCCTCGGATCCTTCTCCGAAAGATGCGGCCGCCGGGCCCTGAACGAGGGCCGGATCCGGGACATGCTCCTGTGCGCGGAGCTCTACGCCGCGAACCGCCACGAGTTCGAATACATCGGGGTAGACGCCGAGCAGGCCGCCGCGGACCTGCTGCGGCGGGCCGCGGAGGACGCCGCCCGCCTGGTGTCGGAGGGGCAGCACCTGGAGAAGCTCCGGGTCCGGGCGCTTCTCGATCTGGCGGGGATTCTCCAGACGGATCCGGCGACGGCGCGGGAGGCGGCGGAGCTGTACGGGACGGTGCTGGATCTGACCGGAGAGGAAGACAGAAAGAAGGAAATCAGATACAAGGAGCTGAACGCGATGATGACTGCAGGAGATGAAATCATGGTGAAGGAACTGTATGAGCTGCTGATCACCGATTACCCGGACGACGCCGACGCGTTTCTCTGGTACTGCTCGTGGCTGCTGGAAAAGGGCTGCGGCGAGGAGGCGGCGTCGGTGTTCCGGCTCGGGGAGAAGCGCTGCGGCACCTTCGCCCAGGGGGCGAACTACGCCGCGCTGAAGGAGAGGATGGGACTGTGACGATACCGGCGGAATCTGCGATGGCGGCGGCCTTCACGGGCGCCGCGGTGATGGGCGCGTTTTCGGCCGTGCTGTTTTTCCGGCTGGAGATCCGGGAGGCCTGGGGCCTCTGGAGGGCGGGGCGCGCGGACGGCGCGTCCGGCCGGCGGGCGGGAGGCCCCTTAGGCCGGCGGACAGACGGCGCTTCCCGCCGGCGGGCGGGAGGAAGGTACAGGATTGTCGAGAGAAGTCTGATCGTCCACAACAGAGGAGAAGAGGCTTAAGGAGGTGAGGAGACAGTGAAGAGAAGGGTTCGGCTGCTGTGCGCCGCGGCGCTGACGGCGGCGGTGATTTCCGTTTGGGGGACAGGACCGTCCCCGGCTTCGGCCGGGACGAGGCGGACGGCGGCGACAGAGATGGCAGCGGAGGCAGAGACGGTGCCAGAGACGGCGACGGTGGCAGCGCCGGGGGCATCAATGGAGGCGGTGAAGGTGGCAGCGCCGGCGGCAGAGACGGTCCTGCTGCCGGGGACGGATCCCGGGACGGAACCTGAGCCGGCGACGGCGGATGCGGATGCCGGCCCCTACGCAGGCGAAATCACGGCGGAGATCCGGATGGACGGCGGTCCGGCCGCGGACGGGCGGTACTACTACCGGGCGGACAACTGCGGGATCCGGGTGCTGTTCTACGGGGATCCGGAGCAGCTCCGGGCCAGCGCCCCCGCCGCGGAGATCGACGGCCGGCCCGAGACGCGGAGGTACGCGGGGGCGTGCGGATCGGAGGGAATTCTCGCCGCCGTGTACAGCCCGGAGGAGACGGCCTCGCTGCTCTCCGACGGGACCCACGTCGTCCGCGTCCTGACGGAGGGCCGGGAGGCGGAGGCCGGGATCGCGTCGTGCGCCGTGTCGGGCGTCGGACCCGACGGCTCCTTCGTGCTGGATACCGCGCCGCCCGCCGCGGTTTGGGAGGTCTCCTCGCCGGATTCCCTCCGCCAGGAGCTTTCGGGAAGCGGGAACCGGTATTACTTCAGCGCGGACTTCGCCGTCCGTGTGACGGTCCTGGAGGAGAACGCCGCCGAGGGCTCCCTCTGGTGCCGGAGAGGCGAGGTGAGGTCGGGGGAGTACGACGCCTCCACCGCGGAGATCCGCGAATTCCCGGCGGACCTCCTCCCGGAAAGGGAGGGAGAAGCCGTGGTTTTCGGCGACGCCGTCTCCTCGGACGGGGTGTACCGGTATCAGGCCGGCGGCTGCGACCTGGCCGGCAATCCGCTGGTCCTGGCCGGCGGCTTCGGGGAGGGAGGGCTGAGCCCCCACGTCGTGCGCGACGCGACGCCGCCCCGGGGAGTCGTCAGCGTCCTGGAGAACGGATCGGTCTGCTGGCGGATGGACGATTACGGGCGGGTGATTTACGCCGAGCCGTACAGGGCGGCAAAGCTTCTGGAGGTCGAATTCAGAAGCGACACCTCCGCGGAGCACTCGCCGGTGACGCTCCTGGGCTCCGTGCTGGCGGACGGGGAGGAGTACGTCACGGAGGAGAAGGGCTTCCGCTACGCCTGCGCGGGAAGAATCACCGTGAACGGCGGCTGCGCCTTCCGGACGGACCGGTTTGAGATGGAGGACCTGGCGGGAAACCGGACCTGCGGGATGCCGTCGGGCTTTATTTATTCCGATCTCGCCGCGCCGGAGATCGTCCTCCTCTGCGCGGCGCGGGAGCCGTCCTGCGCGGACGGAAGCCTCTACAACACCGACGTCCCCGTGCGGATCGTGGCGCGGGATCCCGCGGGAAACGGGAGCACGGGCATCGGGGACGTCACCGTGAAGGTGTTTGAGGACGGCAGCGACGCCCCTTCGGAGGAAATCGTCCTTCACCGGGCGGTCAGGCGGGCGTTCGAGGGAAATTACGAGGAGGAGAAAAAGCAGCAGGAGCTCGAGGATGTCTTTGTAATAGGAAGACAGCACTGCTCCGACCGGATCTCCCTCCGGGTGACGGTCTCCGACAACGCCGGAAATACCGGCACGGCCGGGCTCTCCTTCGGGATCGACTCGGAGCCTCCCCGGGTGAGAGTCGTCTACGAGGACGACCCGGAGGGCTCCGGGGAATATTTCCGCGGGGACAGAACGGCCAGGATCACCGTGACGGAACGGCACTTCGACGAGAGCCGGTTTCTGGTGGAGGCCGGGGGCGGAGAAGTCTCCGGCTGGAGCCCCCGCGGCGGAGCGTGGGAGTGCACCGCTCTTTTCACCGGGGAGGGAGAGCACACCCTGTCCGTCTCCGGGACGGATACGGCGGGCAATGCGGCGGAGACGGTCTTCGAGGGGGAGGCAGCGAGACACTTCGTGATCGACCGGACGCCGCCGGTGCTCCGCCTCCGCTACGAGTACCCGGAGGATCCCCCGGGGAGAGAGAAGATCGAGACAGGCGGGGTTATGTACGTGAGGGAACCCGCCGCGGTCCTGCTGGAGGTGAGGGACAGCGGCTTCGGCGGCGACGCGGAGGGACTGGCGGTGCGCGTGCCGGGCGGGGAGACGGAGGCTTGCGGCTTTGAGGGACGCGTCCTGCGGATCCCCTTCTCCGGGGAGGGCGTCTACTCCCTGGGCGGCGTCGTGCGGGACCTGGCGGGAAATACCTCCGCCGTCCTGCCGGAGACCGTCTGGATCGTGGACCGGACGCCGCCTGCCGTCGGATTTGCCGGCGCGGAGGACGGCGCTTCCCTCAGGGAGCTGCCAAAGATACAGATCCGCGTGGCCGACGCGAATCCGGACGCGGGGGGCATCCGGATCCGCCGGGAGCCATCCTCCGGCGCGCCGGGGGACCTGAAGTTCGTCACGGAGAGCGCGGAGGGCGCCGTGGTCTGTGTGCCGGAGATTCCCGCGGAGGACGGATTCTGCCGGATCCTCTGCGAGGCCCGGGACCTGGCGGGAAACGAGGGCCGCGGGGAGCTGGCCTTCACCCTCAACCGGAGAGGCCCGGTCTTCACCCCCCTGGAGCCGGCCGCCCCGGACGCGGTGCTCCCCGGCCCGGTGCGCCCGGCCGTCAGGATCGGGGACGTCGACCCCGTCCGGATCCTCAGCGCCGGGATCAACGGCAGCGAGACGACTGGCCGGATGGAGGGGGACGTCCTCCGCATCGGCGAAGAGATCACGGAGGAGGGCAAGTACGTCCTCACGGTCACCGTGAAGGACACCGCCGGCCACGTCGCGGAGATGGAGCCTCTGGAATTCGAGGTGGACCGGACGCCGCCCGTGCTGCGCGCGGAGATCGAGGGAGGCGAGAAGCGGAAGTACACGGAGCGCGTGAAGATCGTGCTCACCTCCGACGACCGGGAGGCGTCCTTCTCGAAGCTGACGCTGGACGGGCGGGACATCCTGGGGGAATGCGCCCTCGAAGGCGGGAGGGCGGAGATTCTCATTCCGCCCGAAAGCCGCGGCAGGCACCGGCTGACCGCGGCCGCCCGTGACGCCGCCGGGAACGAGGGCGAGGCCGTGTCGGTCAGCGTCAGCATGGCGGGGGATCTGCCGGGGATCTTTCTACTGATCCTCCTCGCCGCGGCGGCGGCCGCGCTGGCGGCGTTCCGCCTGCGCGAGAGGAGGCGCCGCGCCTGAGTTCCGGGGGAGGCCCCGCAGACGGTCCCGGTGCGCTCGCCTGACTTCCGGGGGGAGCCGTCGGGGGGACGATTCCGGCAGGCGCCGGACCCCGCTGGGGGAGAGGCCTGGGAGACGGTCCCGGCGAACGCCGGATCGCACGCCGCCGGCCGCGTCGCGGAGATTTTTGTCTTGACTTGCGCGAACCGGTGTCATATAATAGTCGAGCGTGCGAATGCACGCTCGCATTTTTTGTGCGAAAAACCAGAATCATACAGCCGGCGGCCGCCGAACAGGCGGACTATGAAAAAGGAGGAAACATCAGGGAATGCCTACATTTAATCAGTTGGTAAGAAAAGGAAGAGAGACTTCTGTCAGGAAATCCAAGGCGCCTGCCCTTCAGAGCTCATTCAACTCTCTGAAGAACCGCTCTGTCAAGGCCAGCTCGCCGCAGAAGCGCGGCGTCTGCACGGCCGTCAAGACAGCTACGCCGAAGAAGCCGAATTCCGCTCTTCGTAAGATCGCCAGAGTACGTCTTTCCAACGGAATCGAAGTGACGTCCTATATCCCGGGCGAAGGCCACAACCTTCAGGAGCACAGCGTCGTTATGATCCGCGGCGGCCGTGTCAAGGACCTTCCGGGTACCAGATATCACATCATCCGCGGCACTCTTGATACGGCAGGCGTTGCGAACCGCCGCCAGGCCCGTTCCAAGTACGGCGCCAAGAGACCGAAGAAGTAAAGAACCAGATCAGATCCGGATTCACTAGACACAAGTCAGTACGGTATTCCTATTATCCTTTCGGCTGTGGGATATAGACGATACGTCAGTGCGGACACATAGAAGTTTATGTGAGTACCTGTGATGAAATCATTATGATTTAGGAGGGAAGTAACGTGCCACGTAAAGGACATACTCAGAAGAGAGAAGTCTTAGCAGACCCCATTTACAACAGCAGGCTCGTGACGAAGCTGATCAACCAGATCATGCTCGACGGCAAGAAGGGCGTTGCTCAGAAGATCGTGTACGGGGCCTTCGCGACAGTTGAGGAAAAGACCGGGAAACCGGCCGTGGAAGCCTTCGAGGAGGCCATGAACAACATCATGCCGGTCCTCGAGGTCAAGGCGAGACGTATCGGCGGCGCCACCTATCAGGTCCCCGTCGAGGTCCGTCCCGAGAGAAGACAGGCGCTGGCTCTTCGCTGGCTCACCGACTTCTCCCGCAAGAGGTCCGAGAAGAAGATGCAGGACCGCCTTGCGAACGAACTTATGGACGCCATCAACAACACCGGCGCTTCCGTAAAGCGTAAAGAAGAAATGCACAGAATGGCCGAGGCCAACAAGGCGTTCAGCCATTACAGATTCTGACGGAAAGGGTTTTCAATGGCATCTGAAAGAGAATATCCTCTTGAGAGGACCAGAAACATCGGTATCATGGCTCACATTGATGCCGGTAAGACGACACTGACAGAGCGTATTCTTTATTACACCGGCGTGAATTACAAGATCGGTGAAACGCACGACGGCACTGCGACGATGGACTGGATGGCGCAGGAGCAGGAACGCGGAATCACGATCACGTCCGCCGCGACCACTTGCCACTGGACTCTCGAGAAGGAAACCAAGCCGATGCCCGGTGCCCTGGAGCACCGCATCAATATCATCGATACGCCGGGCCACGTGGACTTCACGGTCGAGGTGGAACGCTCCCTGAGAGTTCTCGACGGAGCGGTCGGCGTGTTTGCCGCCAAGGGCGGCGTTGAGCCGCAGTCGGAGAACGTCTGGCGCCAGGCTGACAAGTACAACGTCCCGAGAATGGCATTCGTCAACAAGATGGACGTGATCGGCGCGGATTTCTACGGCTGTGTGGAGCAGATCAAGACGAGACTGGGAAAGAACCCCGTATGCATCCAGCTGCCCATCGGCAAGGAAGATGAGTTCAGGGGCATCGTCGATCTGTTCGAGATGCAGGCATACATCTACGAAGACGACAAGGGTGACAAGATCGAGGTCACGGAGATCCCCGCGGACATGCAGGAGATCTGCGCGGAATGGCACGGAAAGCTCGTCGAGCAGATGTGCGATCTCGACGAGGACCTCATGATGCAGTACCTCGAGGGAGAAGAGCCGTCCGTTCCGGACATGAAGGCTGCCCTCCGCAAGGGCTGCTGTGAAGGAACCGCGATCCCGGTGACCTGCGGAACGGCCTACCGGAACAAGGGCATCCAGAAGATGCTCGACGCGGTCATCGAGTACATGCCGAGCCCGCTGGACGTTCCGGCGATCGAGGGAACCGCTCCCGACGGGAGCGAGGACCACAGGCAGTCCTCGGACGAGGAGCCCTTCGCGGCCCTCGCCTTCAAGATCATGACCGACCCCTTCGTCGGAAAGCTTGCTTACTTCAGAGTTTATTCAGGAACACTGACGTCAGGCTCCTACGTCTACAACTCCTCCAAGGACAAGAAGGAGAGAGTCGCGCGTATCCTCCAGATGCACGCGAACAAGCGGATGGAGCTGGAGAAGGTCTACAGCGGCGACATCGCCGCGGCGATCGGCCTCAAGTTCACGGGCACCGGCGACACGCTCTGCGACGAGACCCATCCGATTATTCTTGAATCGATGGAGTTCCCGGAGCCGGTCATCGAGCTGGCCATCGAGCCCAAGACCAAGGCGGGCCAGGAAAAGCTGGGCGTGGCGCTCGGAAAGCTGGCTGAGGAGGATCCCACCTTCCGGCAGCACACGGACGCGGAGACCGGCCAGACCATCATCGCCGGCATGGGCGAGCTCCATCTGGAGATCATCGTCGACAGACTTCTGCGCGAGTTCCATGTGGAGGCCAACGTCGGCGCGCCGCAGGTCGCCTACAAGGAGACCTTCGGAAAGGAAGTCACCGCGGAGTACAAGTACGCGAAGCAGTCCGGCGGCCACGGCCAGTACGGTCACTGCAAGTGCATCTTCACCCCGGTGGACCCGAACGGAGAGAACCTCTATTCGTTCGAGAGCACGGTCGTCGGCGGAGCGATCCCGAAGGAATTCATCCCCGCGATCGACAGCGGTATCCAGGACGCCATGAAGGCGGGTTCGCTGGGCGGCTATCCGGTCGTCGGCATCCACGCCAACGTCTACGACGGCACCTACCACGAGGTCGACTCCTCGGAGATGGCCTTCCGCGTGGCGGGATCGATGTGCTTCAAGGAGGCGATGTCCAAGGCCCAGCCGGTTCTTCTCGAGCCGATCATGAAGGTCGAGGTCACGATGCCGGAGGAGTACATGGGCGACGTCATCGGCGACATCAGTTCGCGGCGCGGACGGATCGAGAGCATGGAGGACATCGGCGGCGGCAAGCAGGTCAACGGCTTCGTCCCGCTCAGCGAGATGTTCGGCTACGCCACGGATCTCCGTTCCCGCACCCAGGGACGCGGCAACTACTCGATGTTCTTCGAGAGATACGAGCCGGTGCCGGCGAATGTGGCCTCAAAGATCCTCAAGCTGTCCGTGTGAGACGCCCGTGAGCGTCCCCGGAGGGGCTTGAAGGCTTGAAAGCGCGGTATTTGCGGGGTCAAAGACTCTTGCAAATCAAAGAAACATGAAATATAATAGCAGATAGCAGTCTCAGGCAGGTAAAGGCAAAAGCCTCTATTTTACCAATCATTTTAAGGAGGAAATTCTAAAATGGGAAAGCAGCATTTTGAGAGAACCAAGCCGCATGTCAACATCGGAACGATTGGCCATGTCGATCACGGCAAGACGACGCTTACTGCGGCGATCACATTAGTTCTTTCCAAGAGAGTTCCGTGCCCGGGCAACCAGCTCGTCGAGTTCGGAAACATCGATAAAGCTCCGGAAGAAAGAGAACGTGGTATCACGATCAATACAGCTCACGTTGAGTACGAGACCGAGAACAGACATTACGCTCATGTCGACTGCCCGGGCCACGCTGACTATGTCAAGAACATGATCACGGGCGCTGCGCAGATGGACGGCGCGATCCTTGTCGTCGCCGCGACGGACGGCGTTATGGCTCAGACGAAGGAGCACGTCCTCCTTGCCCGCCAGGTCGGCGTTCCGAGGATGGTTGTTTTCCTTAACAAGTGCGATATGGTCGACGACGACGAGCTCCTTGAGCTGGTCGAGATGGAAGTCACCGAGCTTCTTACCGAGTACGGCTTCGATGAGGAGACCCCGATCATCCGCGGCTCCGCTCTTCAGGCCCTCAACGATCCGGACAGCAAGTGGGGCGACAACATCATGGAGCTCCTTGCGGCTGTCGACGAGTGGATTCCGGAACCGGTCCGCGATACGGACAAGCCGTTCCTGATGCCGGTCGAGGACGTCTTCACGATTTCCGGTCGTGGAACCGTCGCTACGGGCCGTGTCGAGAGAGGAACCCTGAAGGTTATGGATCCGGTCGAAATCCTCGGCGTCAAGGAAAAGGTCGACACCTCCGTCGCTACGGGTATCGAGATGTTCCACAAGCTTCTTGACCAGGCTCAGGCCGGCGACAACATCGGCGTCCTTCTTCGTGGTATCGACCGTACGGGCATCGTCCGCGGCCAGGTCGTCGCGAAGCCGGGCACTGTCACCTGCCACCACAAGTTCACCGCTCAGGTGTACGTTCTGACGAAGGATGAAGGCGGCCGTCATACACCGTTCTTCAACAACTACAGACCGCAGTTCTACTTCAGAACAACGGACGTCACGGGCGTCATCACTCTTCCGGAAGGAACTGAGATGTGCATGCCGGGCGACAACGTCGAGATGACCATCGAGCTGATCCACCCGATCGCTATGGAGCAGGGTCTTACCTTCGCTATCCGTGAAGGCGGCCGTACGGTTGGTTCCGGTCGTGTTGCCTCCGTCATCGAATAATTATACACCGATTCATTCTGCCCGCCGGCGCACGCGCCGGCGGGCATTTTTACAACCGGTTGGCGCCGGGAAAGCCCGCTGCTTTGGCGGCGGGAGTGTCAAAGAACACGGACCAAATTTGTTCTCTCATGTTCTTTTGTTCTTTCGCGTCGGAGGAGCGCCATGCTGTTCGGAAAAAAGAAAAAACCGGAGAAGAAGGAATACGACCGCACCCGCCTGGTGCCGGCCATCCGCAAGAGCATCTGCACCGGGGAGGAGGCCGCCGGCTTCCGCCACATCGGGTCGGACAAGTTTGAGGACGTCATGCTGATCCGCGGCGAGGAGGATCTGCGCGAGTTCATGGAGATGTACGGCATCACGGAGAAGCCCGAGGTTTTCTATTGAGCGCGAAGCGTCGCGGAGAAATCCGGCGTTTTCTGCCGGACATACGGCGTCACGGAGAAATCCGGCGTTTTCTGCCGGACATACGGCGTCACGGAGAAATCCGGCGCATTCTGCCGGACATACGGCGTCACGGAGAAGCCTGACATATTATACTGACCTGCCGCGCCGGAGGCGCTTGAGCTATGCCATACGAAACACTGTACAGACGGGCCCGCCCGATGACCTTTGACGAGGTGAAGGGCCAGGAGATCATCGTCCGCTCCCTCAGGAACCAGATCCGGAAGAACCGGATCGGCCACGCCTATCTCTTCAGCGGCGTCCGGGGCACGGGAAAGACCTCCGTTGCGAGGATCTTCGCCCGGGCCGTCAACTGCGAAAACCCGCAGGACGGCAATCCCTGCAATCAGTGCCCCACCTGCCGGGCGATCCTGCAGGGAACGTCCAACAACGTCATCGAGATCGACGCGGCGGCCAACGGTCGGATCGAGAACATCCGGGACATCGAGTCCCTGATCGTCCGGAAGCCGGTCCGCGGACGCTTCTTCACCTTCATCATCGACGAGACCCAGGAGATGAAGCCCGGCGCGGTCAATGCGTTTCTGAAAACGCTGGAGGAGCCGCCCTCCTGGGTCGTATTCATTCTCGCGACCACGAGCCTTCGCAACATGCCCCAGACCATCCTCTCGAGATGCCAGGAGTACGATTTCCGCCGCATCGGCAGCGGCGACATCGAGGAACAGATGCGGATGCTGCTGGCGAAGGACGGGATCGCCGCCGAGGAGAAGGCCCTGTCCTACATCGCCCGCAAGGCGGAGGGCTCCATGAGGGACGCCCTCTCGATCCTCGACCGGGCGGTGGCGTTCTGCGGGGAAGGAACGCTCACCTGCGAAAAGGTGATGAGCGCCTCCGGCGAGGCGGACGTCTCCCGCTACGCGGAGACGGCGGAAGCCCTGCTCCGGGGCGACGCGGGCCGGGCGGTGCGGATTTTCGGTGAGATCCTGCTGTCCGGCGCCGGAGCGGAGCAGTTCCGCATGGAGCTCCTCCGGTATCTGCGGGGACTCCTCCTGGGAGATGACGACGCGGAAGACGATGCGTCCGGCGCCGGGGATAACGAACCGACCGGCGCTGCGGATAACGCACCCGCCGGAGCCGCCGAAATCCGGCTTCTCATCGGCTGCCTCTCGGACGGCTTCCGGCTGGCCCAGGAATCGGTGACGGACCGTGTGCTCACGGAGACCGCCCTCATCGAGGCGGCGGGACTGGCGAAGCGCGCCGGGAAGGAGCGCGCCCTCGCGGAGAGACTGGATCGGATCGAGGGGCGCCTGGAGGCGCTGAAATCCACGGAATCAGGCCAGCGATGAGGGGTTCATGCATGAATCATCCATCATCCATAAGGAAGCAGGCTGACACTAAGACCACGCAAAAGAAAAAGGAGATATTATGGCGGTATTTCAGGTTAATTTTATGGCGGAAACCCTTGGCCGGACCGTTCCTCTCTATGTGATTCTTCCCACGGATAAATCTTATCTTCCCGGGATGAAGAGAAGAGAGGAGGGAAAGCCCTACAAGACGCTGTATCTTCTTCACGGCATTATCGGCAACTACACGGACTGGCTTTACGGCACGAGAATCCAGAGATGGGCCGAAGAAAAGGATCTTGCGGTCGTGATGCCTTCCGGCGACAACTCCATGTACCTGGATCACGCGGTCGACCGCTACGGAGAGTTTATCGGAAAAGAACTGGTGGAATTTACCAGAAGAACGTTTCCGCTCTCCCGCCGGCGCGAGGATACCTATATCGGAGGGCTCTCCATGGGAGGCTTCGGGGCGATCCGGAACGGGCTTAAGTATCATGAGACGTTCGGAGCGATTATTTCCCTCTCCGGCGCGCTCGTGCTGGACGAGTCGATTCTCGAAGAAGTGAAGGAACCGAAGTTTCCGTCGGAGACGATGGCGTATCGTCACCAGGTATACGGAGAGGATCTGGAAGCGGCGCTGGACAGCGACAGGAATCCCGCGTGGCTGGTGGAGAAAATGTGCCGGGAGAACATCGCGTTTCCGGACATCTTCATGGCCTGCGGCACGGAGGATTTTCTTCTGAGGCAGAATCAGGCGTTTTCCGACCTGCTGACAGCCCATCAGGTCCCGCACCTGTTCGAGACGGCGCCGGGAAGCCATGAGTGGGATTTCTGGGACCGGTATATCAAAAAGGCCCTGGACTGGCTGCCGCTCGAGGACGAAGGCAGCGGACGCACAAGCGGAAACATAGGCTTTACCGTCGACGGATGATTCCGGACAGCGGCGCTGCTTCGCGGTGGTTCACCGCCTGCCGGAGTCCGGCGGTGACGCCGGAAGACCAAAGGCCGGGCAGGGCGGCGGAAAAGAGAACGAGAGAAGGAAAGGCGCTTCGCTTCGGCGGGGCGCTTTTTTCGCGTCCGGCGGCGGCCGGGGCCCTGAAATCGCAGAGTTAACATCTTTTCAGCCCCGTCGTAGTTGTGATAAACTGACTTTGTATCACCGCGCCGTCTGTGACGCGCCGCACCTGATTTCTGTCACTGTAAGGGGTGAAGAACAGATGAAAAAAATATTCCGGTCAAAAGTGACATTGATTGTTACATATCTGATCATGGCCGCCGTCGCCGCGTATCTCAACGTGACGGGCGACAGTCCGGATCTCCCGAGCATCATCGTTACGGCGGCGATGTTCCTGATCGTGCTGATCATTTTCTGCTTCGCGTTCGAGCGCTTCGCGAAGATCGACTCCATGATCCGGGATCTCAACGACGCGGCCGCCCAGATCAAAAACGATTTCCGCGTGACGGGAAACTATCTCTGGGACAGCTACAGCAACCGCGACATGATCTTCTCCAACAAGATCCTCGCGCGCCGCTATGCCGAGTTCCGCGACGAGATGGAGCGCCTCCAGACCCTCTCGGGGGATATCTACCACTGCGATATCGAGGACTACATCAATCAGGATCTGATCGACGACACCATCAGCCGCAACGTCCTCAACCTGGTCAGCGGGACGATGACGGGCCTGGGAATCCTCGGCACCTTCATCGGCCTGACGCTGGGCCTGCAGCAGTTCAACACCGGGACCGCGGACGAGATCGCGTCCAGCATCGGCCCCCTGATCCAGGGCATCAAGGTCGCGTTCCACACGTCGATCTACGGCATGGTGTTCTCCCTGATCTTCAGCTTCATCTACAAGAACAAGATGGACCAGGCCTACGAGGCCCTGGACCGTTTCCTCGACGCCTACGACAACTTCGTGCTCCCGGATTCCAAGAACGAGAGCTTCCGGCAGCTGCTGTCCTTTGAGAAGCATCAGACCGAGGGCATGAACAAGATCGCCGGCACCTTCGCCCAGGAGATCTCCGCGCGCATCAACGAGATCATGACGCCCCAGTTCGACCGCATGAACAGGACGATCACCAGCTTCGCCGAGGTGGCCAGCGAGGCCCAGGTGGAGGGCGTCAGCCGGATCGTGGACAAGTTCATCGAGGAGATGAACCGCTCGCTGGGCGGCACCCTTCAGGCCCTGGGCAGCGCGATGCGCGAGACGGTGGAATGGGAGAAGCAGGACCGCGAGTACATGCGCAATATCTTGAACGAGGTCGGAAGGATGACCGACAGCACCGCCAGGGTCAACGACCTCTCGGTCAAGACCGCGGAGAACCTGGAATCCTACGTCCGGCAGCTTGACCAGCTCCAGGGCTACGTGGCCCAGGATCTCGCCGGCATCCAGCAGCTCATCAGCAACAACGCGGAGCTGACGCAGCAGCAGATGAACCACATGCAGATGCTGGTCGATTACGAGAAGCAGATCGGCGAGTTCTCGGAGGAGTTCAGCCGGGCGGCGGCCGCCCAGCTGGAGACCCTCGACAAGTCCGCCAGGGCGGGCGTCGACGCCGTGACCGAATCCTCGCGGAAATCCGCGGACGCCTCCGCGGCAGCGGTGAAGACCATCGCCGCCGCCTCGGAGAACAACCTGAACAACGCGGTCCGGTTCGCCGACGACATGACCGGAGGCATGACCGCGTCGGCCAGGGAGCTGACGGAGGCCACGGACCGTCTGACCAGGCAGCTTGACGCGTCCCTCAAGTCGACGATCGATTCCTACAACCGCATGCAGCAGGAGCTGGAGTCCATGATCTACGCGATGGACGTCCTGCGCCGGAACACGGTTTCCATGAACCAGCTCCGGAATGAGTGATTCTGAAGGAGAACGCACAGATGGCGCGCAGAAGAAAACGAAGGGAAGACGAGGACCACTCCTACTGGCTGTCGTACTCGGATATGATGGCCGGCCTTCTTCTGATGTTCATCATCGTCATTTCCTTTACGATGATGCAGGCGAAGCGCCAGTACGAGGCTGACGCGAAGGCGCTGGCGGAGCAGCAGCACACGCTGGACGAGCAGCAGACCACGCTGGTCTCCCAGCAGGAGGAGCTGGCCGAGAAGGAAGCGACCGTGACGGAGCAGCAGAAGCAGCTGGAGGAACAGCAGAAGACGGTCGAGGAGCAGGAAAAGCAGCTGGAGGAGCAGCGAAAGACGGCGGACGAGCAGGCGAAGCAGCTGGCGGAGCAGCAGAAGACGGCGGACGAACAGGCGAAGCAGCTGGAAGAGCAGCAGAAGACGGCGGACGAGCAGGCGAAGCAGCTGGCGGAGCAACAGAAGACGGCGGACGAGCAGGCGAAGCAGCTTGAGGAACAGGAGAAGGAGCTGGACGCCCAGCGAAAGACGGCGGACGAGCAGGCGAAGCAGCTGGCGGAGCAGCAGAAGACGGCGGACGCCCAGGCGAAGCAGCTGGCGGAGCAGCAGAAGGAGCTGGACGCCCAGCGCACCACGGTGGAGACCCAGCAGCAGCAGCTGGACGCCCAGAAGAGCCAGATCGAGGCCCAGCAGAAGCAGATGGAGGACCTGATCGGCATCCGGACCGAGCTGGTGGAGGAGCTGCGGGAGGCCTTCTCCGGGACCGCGAAGGTCACGGTGGATTCCAAGACCGGCGCGATCATGTTCGACTCCAACGTTCTCTTCGATTACAGCGAGGACGAGCTCACCGAGGACGGCGAGGATTTCCTGCGGGATTTCCTCCCCCAGTACTTTGACGTCCTCCTCAGCAGCGAATTCAGCGACTATCTGTCCGAGATCATCATCGAGGGACACACGGATACGGACGGAAGCTATCTCTACAATCTGGAGCTCTCCCAGAGGCGCGCCCTCGCCGTCGCGGAATTCTGCCTCGACGACGAAAGCGGCGTTCTCTCCTACGGCGAGATCGAGAAGCTGAGAAGCATCGTGACCGCCAACGGCCGCTCCTACAGCGATCCCATCGTCGACTCCGACGGAGAAATCGACATGGACGCCTCCCGGCGCGTGGAAATCAAGTTCCGCCTGAAGGAGGAGGAGATGGTGGACCAGATGATGGAGATCCTGAACGCGGAATGAAGCGGAACGGGAGACCGGACCCTGTGAGCCGGCGGCGGACGGGATCAGGCATCTCAAGCCGGCGGACGGGATCGGGCGACCGATGGCGGCGGAACGGAACCGGGGAAGCCCGGGCGGTGACGGCATATGGCAGATAACACGGATCCGAAGGATATCAACCCCAAGGCGCTCATCCGGCGCCTCAGGGCGGAAAACGAGGAGGAGGGGACCGCGGCGTCCGCTCTCCGCCTCGCGGTGGCCGAAATCGACACCGGAGTGGACGCCCGCGAGGGCCTGACCATACTCAATCAGCTGGCAAACGGAGACAACGTCGAGGCGATCCGCAAATTCGCGGAGCTTTTTTCCGAGGGAAGGTACTACAGAAAAGACGAGCAGCGCGCGATGGAATGTCTGAAGCGCGCGGACGAGCTCGGCGACCCGGTGGCCCCGTATCTCATCGGGAGACGCTACCGTCTGGGAATCGGGACCGCGAAGAACAAGGATCTCGCGATCCGTTACTTCCTCCGCGCCGCGGACCGCGGAAATCTCCGGGCGGAATACCAGCTGGCGGTCGCCTGCTTTGAGCAGAAGCACCCGGCGGAGGGAGCCGCGGCCCTCGAGCACTGCTACAAGGGCGGCGTCAGGGAAGCCGGCTACGACTACGCCATGTGCCTCCTCTACGGGGACGGGCTTCGTCAGAACACGGAGAAGGCGGTGGCCGTGCTGGAGAAGCTGGCGGAGGACGGCGACGACGACGCGCGGGAGAAGCTGGCGTTTATGTACCGGAGCGGCTTCAAGGTGAAGCCGGATCCTAAGAAGGCGGCGCGGTACGCCGGAGCGGCCGGGAAGGCCGGCCGGACGGGCGCACGGAAATGAAGGCCGGGCCATCCTGCGGGAGGGACAGCCAGGTTATCCTGAGGAAAGGACGGACGGGCCGTCCTGCGGAAAGGACAGACGGGCCATCCTGCGGGAGGGACAGCCAGGTTATCCTGAGGAAAGGACGGACGGGCCATCCTGCGGGAAGGACAGCCGGGTTATCCTGCGGAAAGGACAGACGGGCCGACGCGGGTACATGGCGTCTGGCGTCTGCCGGAGAGGTTCAGAAACAGCGCGAAAAATGAAAGCGCCGGAGACACATTTCCGAAATCACAAGAAGAAACGCGTGAAAACGGAAGTTTTCATAAAAAAAACGGTTCGGGCGCAGGCACCGAACCTTTTATAATAGTAAGTATCAGAACACAGACGGGAACCTCCCCGGGGGAGAGGGTTTCCGGCGGTCCGGTATCCCTGAAGAGACAAAAATAACGGAGGAATGAGGAATGGCAAAGAAATTCGGTATCATCGGCCACGGATTCATGGGACATGAGCACGAGAAGATGCTCACGAATTTTGAGGGAATCGAAGTTGTCGCGATCTGCGACATCGACCCCGAGCAGCTGAAGGACGTTCCGGAAGGCATCAAGGCATACCAGAATCCGTCGGAGCTGATCAACGATCCCGAGGTCGAGGTCGTCCTGGTGGTGGTGAACAACAACCAGCACAAGAAACTGGTCATCGAGGCCGCCGAGGCAGGCAAGGACATCATCTGCGAGAAGCCCGTCGCCATGTCCCTCGAGGATCTGGACGAGATGGAAGCCGCGGTGGAGAAGGCCGGCGTCAAGTTCACGGTTCATCATCAGAGAAGGTACGACCAGGACTTCCGCACCGCGAAGGCGGTCTACGACTCCGGCGAGCTCGGCGATCTCTATGTGGTGAAGTCCCAGCTCTACGGCTTCAACGGAAACATGCACGACTGGCACGTCTTCATCAGCGAAGGCGGCGGAATGCTCTATGACTGGGGCGTCCACCTCATCGACCAGATGCTCTGGATGATCCCGGAGAAGATCACCAGCATCTACGCCAACGTCCGCAACGTCATCAACAAGGAAGTGGACGACTACTTCCACATCATGATGAAATTCGAGAGCGGCCTGGTGGGCGAGATCGAGCTGGGCACCTACTATCTGTCGGACAAGCCGCATCACTTCGAGCGCCACTGGTTCCTCGGCGGCAACAAGGGATCCGCCTACATCGACGGCTTCTTCCCGGAAGGCAAGATCATCCACACCGCCCATCTGCTTCAGAACGTCGGCGGCCAGCGCACGATGACCGCGGCCGGCCCGACCAGGTCCTTCGGACCGCCGGCGGAGGGTCTCCTTCAGGTCTCCGATCTTCCCAAGGTCGACACGAAGCACGAGGACTATTTCACGAATTACCTGAACGCCCAGGCCGGCAAGGAAGAGTTCCTTGTCAAGATTCCGGAGACGAGAAGAGTGCTGCGTTTCATGGACGCGGTGCGCGAGTCCGGCAGAACCGGAAAGTCCGTGGATTTCGAATAAGGCGCGTAAGGCTCCGCCGGAGACGGAGAAGGACGGATGCGCAAAAATCCCGCCGGAGACGGCGGGGGAACGAAAAAAGCTCTGTGAAGCAGTATAGAACGAAGACGCCTGCGGCCGCGTGACGGCCGGCAGGCGTCTTCGTTTCTGAGAGCGGATGAAAGCCGGCAGGCGTCTGCCGTGTCCGGGAGACGGAGCGGACGCCGGAATATCCCGCGAGCCCCGGAGCCATCTCAGATTCCGCGAGCCGGACCTGCCTCCCGGGATCCCGTGATCCTCAGATCTGTCTCCGGATGTCCCAGAAGTACACGGTGTGGGGCGGCAGCAGGGCCGTGACCTCCAGGGCGTCCCGGACCTGGATGTAGGAGCTCCGCTCCTCCGGCACGCACGCCTCCAGGCGGAAGGAGCTTTCGTAGCCGGAGAGCGCCTGGATGTTCCGCAGGAAGTCGATCTTGTCGATATTGCTGTGCGTGAACTCGTCGATGAGGATGTCCAGCAGGCTCCCGCTGAAGCCGCCCAGGAAGACCCGGCTGACGTGGTAGAGTCCCTCTTTCAGCCCAAGGAGCCGGAACGCCGGGCGCAGCGCCGGCGTCTCCCGGAAGATCCCGTAGATCCGGTCGAAATCCGTGGCGTCCAGCGATCCCGCCTCCGTCCCGGAGCGGAAATGCGCGTAATTCCAGACGATCAGCTGGTAGTGCCCCGGGCGGACCCGCACGAAACGGTAGCTGCTGCCCTCGCTGACGACGTCCGCGCCGAAGCCGGCGCACAGATGCCAGGCGTAGAGCGGCGCGTAGGGCACAAAGCCGGCGCTCAGCAGACCCTCGCCGAAGATGGCCAGGGCGTTCTGCTCCACGCCCCCGGTGTTCTGCCTGAAATCGCAGAACAGCCAGTAGGCGGCCAGATCGCACAGGCGGTCGAGGGCGAAGAAGGTCTTCGCGATAAAGGCCGCCTGATACCTGGAGCAGGCGACGGGCGCGCTGGGCAGGCTGACGGAGGTCCACTCGGTCACGTAGAGGGGGACGTCCATGCCGGCGGAGGCGAGGGCCTTCCTCACCCGCGCGGCGGTTTCGGCCGGATAATTCTCATCGGGCGAGATCAGAGGGAAGCCTTCGGGATCCTGTCCCGCCGTACAGCTGAGACAGACCGAGAAGAAATCCGGCCGGTTTCCGGCGGGGACCAGCGCGCGGATGACGGCGCCAAGCTCCGAAGGAGAGCTTCCCTCGTGAAAGCCAGGCCCACCCACGGCGGCGCCGGAGATGTAGGAGCGGATCAGGGAGCGGACCGTCTTCAGCGACGCGGCGTAGCTCTCCGGCGTGTCGCGGGGCGACATCCACAGCTCGAACTTCCATTCCGCCAGCCAGCTGTCCGGCCAGCGCCTGGTGACGTGCAGAAGAAAGCCCTCCAGGAGCTTCCGGAATCTCTGGCCCAGGGGGACGAAGAGCTCCTGGCTGTCTCCCCGCGCCGAGGCGAGGGGCGGCAGCTTCGTGAGCTCGATGAAGGGAACGAGCCCGTTTTCGTAAAGAAACGTCAGCAGAATGTCCGTGTTCCGAAAGTAGTACTCGTAGTGGGGCAGCACCACCGGGATGAAGCTGTTGCTGATGAGTCCCTGGATCCGGACATAGCGGAGATGCGACCTGCGGGCAAAATCCGCCAGCTTCGTGCGGAACCGGTCCGACATCATGTTCTGGGCGGAGCCGACGTTGATCATCCGGTGCACCCTCGGGCGGCGGTCCGGCGTCTTCGCCGTGTCGATCTCCGCGCTAAGCTGTATCTCCCGCCGGAAGAAGCGCTTCCCCGGGGCGGCGGATCCGTTCACGGAGGAGGTTCTTCCCTCCGCGGGCATCCCGCTCCCGGAGGCGTCCACGCTCCCGGAGGAGGTTCTTCCCTCCGCGGGCATCCCGTTCCCGGAGGCATCCGCGCTCCCGGGGGAGATCCCGTCTCCGGTGGAAGCGGCGTCTCGGACGGAGGCTTCGTCCGCGGCGGAGAACCGGTTCCCGGCGGAGGTCCCGTCCTCCCCGAAGGGCGCCCCCTCCCCGGCGTTCGTGCCCTCCCCGGGCGTCCCGGCCTGCCGCTGTCCGAGCAGATACCGGGTGCGGTAGTCCGACGGAGGAAGGTGATAGGCGTTCAGGAAATTCCTGCGGTAGGCGGAAATGCTGGAAAAGCCGTTTCGAAGCGCGATTTCGCTGATCGTCATCCGGGTGTTGCGGAGGTCGCGGAGGGAGTGGAAGAGGCGCTGCTCGGTCAGGTACGCCTTGAAATTCATCCCGAAGTTTTTCCTGAAAAAGGACGAAAGATACTGGGGCGTCAGGAAAAAGACCCCCGCGAGCTCCGTGAGGGTGAGAGGCTCCCCGTAGTGGACCGAGATGTATTCCGCGATCTCCCGCGTTCTCTCCCGGAAGCGGCCGTCCGGCACGATCCTGTGCTCCGGGAGGGGGAGATTCTCCAGCTCCGCGAGAATCAGGTAGAGGATGCCCCAGGCGGACAGGGAGCCTTCCGACGGCTGATTCCGGAGGTGGTCCGCCAGGGAGAGGACCAGCGTCCGCAGGCGTTCCAGATTAATTTCGGGGTCGAGCTCCGAGCTGTACACGGGGAGCTGCACCCGGTTGAGATGGTCCTGGATAAATTCGCTCCGGATGCGGAAGATCAGGATTCTGGCGGCGGCGCCGGCGTCCGTCAGGGCCGTCTGCCCCGGGGGCAGAAAGAGAAATCCGTCCCTGCCGTATACCGCGTGCCTTCCGTCGGCGGTGATGCCGACCGGACCCGAGAGGACGCACAGCGCGGTATAGTCCCGGGAGGCTGTCTCCGGGGCGTCGGCGGGTGATCCGATGAAGAGTCCCTCTGCGGGGAACGGCCGGTTCTGGTTCATGGGTTTCTCCTTTCCTGTAGCGCGCCGGGGCGCGCGGATCGATTTACGCGGTCCTTCCGCGGCGCCGCGGGGCTGTCAGGCGCCGGGGAAATCTCCCGGCCCTGCTTTTTGCAGAAGCGGCAGCCGGGGGCGTCACGTCCTTGAGGTGTAGAGCTCGAGCGAGATCAGGCACACTTCGCTGCCGGTGAGCACGACCTCCGTCTCAAAGGGCCGGTCCTGCTTCTGGAGATGGATCCGCGGAACCGGGATCAGCTCCGAGGCGGCGGAGAGCTCCGCGGCCGTGGCGGTATCCCCCGGATAGAGGTAGCCGTACTCTTTCCACTTGGCGATGAGATTGCCGCTCCGGCGGTTGACGCGGTATTCCTTGAGAATGTAGACGCCCTTGAGAATGTTGTCGATCCGGACGGAATAGCGGTCCGAGCCGAGATCGGTGAAGACTGCCTCCGGCACGGACAGGTCGTCCCGCTCGACGTTGCTGCGCCTGTATTTTCCCGCGGGGTGGCAGTAGCGGCAGAGCAGGATGCGGACGCTGCCCCGCGAGTTCGCCGTGACCAGGCACCGGTCCGTCTCCAGCACGATGTAGTGGCCCAGGTTCGACAGCATGCGGTAGGTCTGCCAGGAGGCTTTCGGGATGCCCGCGTCCGTGAAAAGCCCCCAGCCGCCGAACATGAAATCCAGCGAGTCGAGGTACCGGAGCGGGGCGTCCGACAGCAGATAGTAGCCGATGGCGGTGATGGGGAGGGAGTAGGTGTCGAGCACCATTTTCGCCAGGAAGGCCGCCTGGAAGCAGGAGTCGTTGAGAAAGTTCCTGGACGAGAGGTTCGAGTTGAACTCCGTGATCCAGATCTCCGTGCCGGGGCAGTAGCGGAGCACCGTGTCGGCGAAGAGCGACGCCCTCATCTTCGCGGTGTCGGGGTCCTCCGGCAGGAAGACCGTCCCGTCCTCGATCTCCATGGGGTAAATGTAGGCGCTGAAGAAGTCGGGCTGGGCGTCGTCCGACGCGAGGAGACGGACGGCCTGGGTGACCTTCTCTTTTGAGGACCAGTCGTTGAAGCCCGGTCCCCCGACGCGGCAGCGGTCCGAGAAGCCGCGGATGATCGAGCGGATTCTCCGGAAGGTCCGGACGTACTGGAGCAGGCCGAAGCTCTCCTTCTCCTGGGAGTCGGTGTACATGTAGCTGATCTCGAAATACCACCGGTCGAAGTTCTCCTGGCCGTAGTGGTTGACGCAGGCCCGGAGGAAGCCCGGGAGGATCTGCAGCAGCTCGGAGAAATATTTCCGGGTGTCCACCGGGGACAGGGGGTTGTAGTTGATCTCGGTGGTCTCCTGGATCAGGAACGCCTTGTTGCCCAGCTCGAGGAAGGGCGTGATGCCCGCCGCCATCAGGCGGTCAAGCAGGGCGAAGACGGGAGAATAGTCGTGGAAGGTGCGGTTTCCCACCCGGCCGACGGCGATGAGGTCCGTGATCCGGCAGATCCGGCCGTACTCAAAGCCCGCTTCCCGCTGGACCTTCGCCAGCGTCGCGTCGATCTCGAGGTTTCTGAGGTTGACGGCGTAGCCCAGGTTGATGAGCTTCCGCCAGTGCCTCCGGAGCTCGTTCTTCGGGGCGAGGTTGACGTGTATCTCGTGGAAGCCGCCGCCTTCCCCGGGAACGCCTGCCCGGGCGGCGGCGCCGCGGTCTTCCCCGCCGGAGGTCTCCTCGGGAAGCGCCTCGCCGGGAAGGTCCGGAGGCGCGGTCCGCAGAACCTCCGATGCCGCCCGGACCGCCGCCGTCTCGTCGCGGATCCGGCCGAGGCATTCGCGGAACGTCGCCCCCGCGGCCTCCTTCAGGAGCCGTCCGAGGTACTGAGGCGTGATACCGAACCGGGCCGCGGTTCCGGCCTGGGAGAGCTCCTCGTCCCCGTGCTCCGCCATGTAGGCGAGAATGGGTCTTACGAGGGCCTGCCGGCGCTCCGGAAGCCGCGCGGTCTCCTCCGCGAACGGATCCGCGGACGCGGCGTGGGCGCTCAGGATATCCAGGATCATGAGAGCGTGGGCGCAGGCGGCCAGGGGACGGTCCGGGCTTTCCCGGACGGATTCGCGGAAGCGGGCGGTCAGATCCGTGATCCGGATCCGCTCCGTCTCCGCCAGCTGCGTCCCCGTGATCACGCTCCCGAGCAGGTCCCGCCCCCGCGGGAGAGACAGGAGGGCGGAGGGGTCAAATTCCAGCAGGTCAAATTCGCACCCCTCCTCCGAGGCGAGGCGCAGCTCCTCCCCCGTGCGGAGGGCGAGCAGGGTCTCTTCGTAGGAGCGGTCCCCGGCGCGGACGGTCAGGGAGCCCTTTGTGACCAGGAAGAGATTCCACGCGGGACTCTTCCACAGGGCGCTTCCGGAGAGCCTTCTCCCGGAACACGCGGCGACCGGATTTCTCAGCTGATCTGACATGGCGTACTCTTTCCCTTTCCGGCGGATTTCCGAAAAAACGGGCGGCCGGCGGGATCTTTCCCCCGCCCCTTCGGGCGGGACCGGCCGCCGGCCTCCGATTTGTTTCAATAACATGAGTATAAATGAACTTTTAGATTTTAACAATCTCATTTTAACTTAAAAAAGAACCCTGAAATCCCTGTCAAGCGAAAAAGAAATGCCACCTAAAAGCGTTACAACTGGTATGATAGTATCAGTCAGAGAAAAGACCCGCGAGGCGGGCGGAAAAACCAAAGGAGGCAGGCATGGCAGGAAGGCAGATATTCAATCCGGAAGGATTCAAAAATGTCGAACAGGACGGAAAGGCTTGCGGGTTTGAATTCCAGTTCAAGCTTCAGTACTATCGCGGAATCACTCTTTCCATCATCCGGGACCTGGCCGTGACGATCGACGGAGAGGCCATTCCCCGGGAAGATGTCCGGCTCACGGTAAACGGCGAGACGTTCACCCTCGAGGAAGCCAGGACGGTGGTCAGCCCTCTGTACCGCTGGGAGTTCGGCGAGTACGCGACGGTGACCGTGGTCAAAGAGGGCGGTCTGGCGAAGGGTCCCCATCACATCAGCGTTATTCAGCACATCGCCCCGTCGTACATGCCGTTCCCGATTCAGGCAGCCTGTGACGCAGATTTCGAGATCGCATAAGGAGGAGAAAGATGAGCATTAAGAGAAGCGTTTCTTCATACAGCTATCAGGATGAGTACTATGACGGCAAGCTGGATCTCGAAGGCATCCTCCGCGAGACCGCGAAGACCGGCGCGACGGGCATCGAGCTTCTGGCCGAGTCCAACATCAAGCAGTTCCCGAATACCATTTTCAAGGAGGAGTTCCAGGAGCAGTGGCAGGGCTGGCTGAAGAAGTACGGCCTCACGCCCACCGCCTATGACGCCTTCCTCGAGAACCGCATCTATGACAACCGCATGCTGAGCCTCGGCGAGCAGATCGAGATGATGCAGCGCGACCTCAAGTGCGCGTCGATCCTCGGGTTCTCCTGCATCCGCACGCTGGTTTCCACGCCCATCGAAGTCATCGAGGGCAGCCTTGAATACGCCGAGGAAGTCGGCGTGAAGATCGGACTCGAGGTCCACGCCCCCTTCTCTCTCAATTCCTCCTGGGCGCAGGGCTACCTTGACCGTCTCGACAAGCCGGGCTCGAAGTACAATTACTTCGCCTTCATCCCGGATATGGGCATCTTCTGCAGGCGCGTCCCGGACGTCGTCGAGGAGAAGTGGAGGAGAGCCGGCGCGAAGGAAGAGTTCATCAAGATCGTCAACGACGCCTATGCCTCCCGCGTCGCCAACGGCTTCACGAAGATCGAGTATTCCCTGAATCTCGGCCTCGCCAACCTCAACTACAGGAACGCCAACGGCCTCGGCGAGCTCACGGAGAAGTTCAAGTCCATGGGCGCCGGCCCGGCCGATTTCGGATACCTCAACGCCAGCTACACCTATTCCTGGAGCAATCCGCAGGATCTGATCGACAACATCGACCGCATCTGCCACACCCACGCCAAGTGCTACAACACCGACGAGAACTACGTCGAGACCGCCACGGCGATCGACGAGGTCGTCGCCGCCTACAAGAAGGCCGGCTATGACGGATACCTCAGCACGGAGTACGAGGGCGGCGAGTGCCTGAGAGACGCCTTTATCGTCGACGGCATCGAGCAGGTCAGACGTCACCAGGAAGCTCTCCGCAGGGCGATCGAGGGCTGACGCCGGAGTGCCGGAGCGCTCTCCGCAGGGCGGTCGAGGGCTGACGCCGGACGCCGGAGGACTTCCGGAAATTCAGGAAAAACAGCGCGGGCAGCGGCGCGTTCCGCCTCCCGCGGCCACTGACACAGGGTTTTATGAGTGCAGACTCACCAAAGATAAAACAAAGAAAAGAAAGGAAAGGTACAATCATGGCAAAGATCAGAGCAGCAATTGTGGGATGCGGCGGCATCGCGAACCAGAAGCACCTTCCGGCTTTCAAGGCCAACGCCGACAAGGCGGAGCTCGTGGCTTTCTGCGACATCATTCCGGAGCGCGCCGAGAAGGCGGCGAAGGAATACGGCGTTGAGGGAGCGAAGGTCTTCACGGATTACAAGGAGATGCTCGCCGACGAAAGTCTGGGAATCGAACTGGTTCACGTCCTTACACCGAACGTCTCTCACTGCCCGATCACCGTGGCCGCGTTCGAGGCCGGCAAGCACGTCCTCTGCGAGAAGCCGATGGCTGCTTCCACCGCTGACGCCCAGAAGATGATCGACGCCTGGAAGAAGTCCGGCAAGAAGTTCACGATCGGTTACCAGAACCGTTTCCGCGACGATACGCTGACGCTTCACGCCTCCTGCGAAGCGGGCGAGCTCGGCGACATCTACTTCGCCAAGGCTCACGCGCTGAGAAGAAGAGCTGTCCCGACCTGGGGCGTTTTCCCGAACAAGGCCCTTCAGGGTGGCGGACCGCTCATCGACATCGGAACCCATGCCCTTGACATCACCCTCTGGATGATGAACAACTACGAGCCGGTTTCCGTCACGGGCTCCGTCTTCTACAAGCTCGGCCGCGACCCGAAGGGACCGGAAGGCAACGTGTTCGGACCGTGGGATCCGGAGACCTTCCAGACCGAAGACTCCGCGTTCGGCTTCATCAAGATGAAGAACGGCGCCACGATCTATCTCGAGGCCTCCTGGGCGCTCAACATCCTGAAGTCTCAGGAAGCTTCCACGACGCTTTGCGGCACGAGAGCCGGCGCCGAGATCCATCACGGCGGAAGCTATCCGGTCGACGAGCTGATCTACAACACGGTTGAGCACAACCAGCTGATGGAGAAGACCATCTCTCCGGCAGGCGTCGTCGACTTCTTCGAAGGCGGAGCGGCTGCGGAAGCGGTCCGCGAGAGCACACAGTGGCTGGATGCCATCGCCAACGACGGCGAGCCGCTGGTCAAGCCGGAGCAGGCCTTTGTCGTCACGCAGATCCTCGAAGCCATCTACAAGTCGGCTGAGACGGGCAAGGAAGTTTTCCTTTGATTCAGGGGAAATGAGCCCGGCGCCCCGGTCAGGCGCGCTTCATCCATGACCATTCAGTAACAAAAGAGAAGAGAGCCTCTGCCGCCCGGACGGGCGATGCGGGGGCTCTCTTTGAGAGACTTTGACAGCATTTTTGACAGCAGGTGAAATCTATGGCACACAACCGCTCGGCAAGAACCTTCAAACCCGTCGACATGACGGAGGGGACGCCCTGGAAGCAGATCCTGATCTTCACGGTCCCGATGCTGCTGGGAAACATCGCCCAGCAGCTCTACAACACCGTGGACAGCATCGTCGTGGGCCGCTATGTGGGCGACAACGCCCTGGCGGCGGTCGGCAGCGCGGGACCCGTCATCAACCTCCTCATCGTCCTCTTCGTGGGAATCAGCGTCGGCGCGAGCATCATGGTGTCCCAGTTCCTGGGCGCCAGAAACCGCGAGGCCCTCTCCTACACGGTCGGAAACTGCGTGACCCTGACCATTATCTCGGGTCTTCTCGTCACGGTGCTGGGGCTCATTCTGACGAGGCCTCTTCTGAGGCTTCTGTCCACGCCGGAGACGATCATCGACTGGTGCGACGGCTACCTGAAGATTCTGTTTCTTGGCTGCATGGGGAGCGCCCTCTACAACAACATGAGCGGCGTCCTCCGGGGGCTCGGGGACTCCGTCTCCGCGCTGATCTACCTGATCGTCGCCTGCCTTCTCAACATCGTTCTCGACATTTTCTTCGTCGCGAAGCTGGGCATGGGCGTCAACGGCGTCGCCCTCGCCACCATCATCGCCCAGGGCCTCTCCGCGGTTCTGTGCGTCAGGAGGCTGATGCAGATGGACGACATGTTCGACTTCCGGAAGAAATATTTCTTCTGGAAGAAACGCTACGGCTGGGGCATCATCCGGCTGGGCATCCCGTCCGGCATCACCCAGGCGATCTTCTCGATGTCGGCGATCCTGGTCCAGTCCCTCACCAACTCCTTCGGGGAGCAGTTCATCGCGGCGAACGTCATCGTCATGAGGGTCGACGGCTTCGCCATGCTGCCGAACTTCTCCTTCGGCACCGCGATGACGACCTTTGCCGGGCAGAACATCGGCGCGGGCGACATCCGGCGGGCGGAGGACGGCTCGAAGCAGGGCCTTCTGCTGTCGGTGGGCGTGTCCGCGGCGGTCACCGGCCTCATCCTGATCTTCGGGAAGTACCTGATGGGCATCTTCACGAATACGGACGAGCTCGTCGATCTCAGCATGACCATGATGCGGATCCTGGCGGTTGGCTACATCGCCATGGCGGTGATCCAGGCCCTCGGCGGCGTGATGCGCGGCGCCGGGGACACGCTGACGCCCATGTGGCTGTCGATCATCCAGCAGGTCTTCCGCGTCGTTCTGGCCTACGCCCTGGTGGCGCTGACGAAGAGCGGAGCGTATCCCGGCGGCCGCTGCGAGATGATCTTCGTGTCGCTTCTGGTCTCCTGGCTCGCGGGCTGCCTGATGATCTTCATCGCCTACCGGCGGGGGAAGTGGAAAGAGAGCTCCGTGACCGGCTGATTCATTTTTGGGCGAATATTGAATCGCCGGTTCCGCTTCGGCTTCATTCATCTTAAATAATGACGCAGAGTATCCGGGGAAATCAAAGAAAAATCGGGAAAAATCGAAGCAATGCTGTTATGATAGTATTATCTAAAAAACCTCACGGAAAACGGCGTGAGAGTCTGATCAGAAAGGACGAACAAGTATGGCTGTCATGAACCAGACGAAAGTGAACCCGTACATGAGAGGCGTGTCGATCATCGGCGTCGGCTGCACCCCCTTCATGTACACGGTTGACCACGATGAGACCAACGGACTGACAGAAGGCGAGCTTTTCGGCTACGCCGCCCTCAAGGCGATGGAGGATGCGGGAGTGAGCCCGAAGGACGTGGATTTCTATTTCCACGGCGAGGCGAGCCCCCTCAACGGATCGAACTATCTGACTCCGAACATCCAGATCGCGAACTGGTTCGGAATGAAGGGAAAGGCTTCGATCCATCACTCCGAGGCCTGCTGCACAGGCTATTACGCGATTGAAGAGGCGGTCAACGCGGTTGCCTCCGGAAAATACAACTGCGTGCTCTCCGGCTGCGTGGAATTCGGCGACAGCCTCGCGGTGCCCAACCATCCCTACAAGCGCGACAAGATGACGATGGACAAGTTCCTTCAGACCACCGCGTGGCTCTATGACAGGAATTACACCAGAAGCTTCATGGCCGGCCAGGAGCTCATCTACGACGACGCGGCGGAGTGGTACAAGAGAACCCGCGGCCTCACGGATCAGGAGATGGACGACACCCTCAACTGGATGTGCATCAATAACAGGCGCAACGCCTCCGTGAATCCGCTGGCCATCGAGAGAACGACCTACGAGGAGCTGGCGAAGCAGTTCGGATTTGAGACCGTCATGGATTACATGCGCTCCCCGTACAACCCGAAGATGGGCGATTTCCTCCGCGCGGGCGGACTGGAGATCAAGTGCGACGGCGCCGCCGCGGTCATCGTCTGCGCCACGGATATGGTCGACCGTTTCATGGGCAACAAGAGCCACAAGGCCATCGAAGTCCTCGGCTGCGGCTGCGCCGCCTGCGAGGCGACGACGCCCCACTTCGAGGTCACGGCGACCGAGGAAGCGGTCCGCCAGGTCTACGAGGTGACCGGCGTGAAGCCGGAGGAGATCGACGTCTTCTACGCCAACGACTTCATCATCACGTCCCACCTCATCGCCGCCGAGATCGCGGGCTATCTGCCCTACGGCGAAGGCTGGAAGTACATCTGCGAGGGACGCACGGCCTACGACGGCGACAAGCCGATCAACACCAACGGCGGAAGGACTTCGTTCGGACACGCCCACGCGGCCTCCGGTCTCGCGGACCTCTACGAGGCGGTTCACCAGATGCGCGGAGAAGCGGGCGAAGGACAGGTCAGGAAGCTTCCGAAGACCGCCATGCTGCGCGGTTACGGCGGAGCCCAGAACATCTGCACGTACATCATCAGGACTGCGGACTGAAGAAGGAGGACAATATGGCGATCAAACTGGAAAAAGTAGTCGAAAAGTTCTATGAGAGCCTGGAAGAGGGAAAGATCCTCGGAAGAAAGTGCCCGAAGTGCGGCGCCGTCGAGTTCCCTCCCGTCTACGCGTGCAACACCTGCGGCAGCCTTGAGACCGAGTGGTTCGAGATCAGCGGCAAGGGAAAGATGCACTCCATCGTCATGCCCGCGGCGCTCTCCACGAAGCCTGAGTACAAGGCCCTCGGCAAGTTCGCCTACGGCGAGATCGAGCTCGAGGAAGGCTCCCGCTTCAACGCGGTGGTCCGCGGCATCAACAAGAAGAAGAGGAAGGAAATCCTCGAAGGCAAGGGACTTCCCGTCGACGTAAAGGCGGCGATCTATCAGAGAGACGGCTACAAGACGGTCGTTTTCGATCTGGTCGAGGAATAAACCACACAGTAAGAGAAAAAGGAGATTATCATGGACAGAAAAGAACTTGAAGCGAAGATCTGCGAACTCGTTGCCATTTCCTACAAGAAGGATCCGTCCGAAGTGACGGTGGAGACCAGCTTTAAGGAAGACCTTCAGGGCGCGTCCATCCAGATGGTGGCCCTTGTCTCCGAGATCGAAAATGAACTTGAAGCCGCGGTGACGCTTCAGGAAGCCTCCGCGTGCGAGACCGTCGCCGATCTGGTCGACCTGGTGGAAGAGGAGCTTTGATCTATGGGATACAAAGTATTTGCGATTAATCCGGGCTCTACCTCGACGAAAATCGCGATGTTCGATGGGGACGAGTGCCTGTTCTCGAAAAACGTCGCCCATGACGCCAAGGAACTGGCGACGTTTCCGGACATGCCCTCCCAGCTGCCGTACCGCCGCGACATGATCCTGGAGATCCTCAAGGAGAACGGCCTCACCCTCGAGGGCGTGGACGTCTTCGTGGGACGGGGCGGCGGCCTCATCTCCATGGAGGGCGGCACCTACGAGATCACGGACCTGATTCTCGATCACGCCCGCACCTGCGCCAACGGCGTGGTGCACCCGGCGACCCTCGGCCCGCAGCTCGCCAATGAATTCGCGAAGCAGTACGGCGCCAAGGCGTTCGTCGTCAACCCGCCCGATACGGACGAGCTTCAGGATCTCGCCAGAATGACGGGCATCAAGGGCGTCTACCGCACGGTCCATCTCCACGCCCTGAACCTCAAGGAGACGGCGATCCGCCACAGCCACGAGGTGATGGGAAAGAGATACAGGGAGTGCAACTACGTCGTCTGCCACATCGGCGGCGGCCTCTCGATCTCCGCGCACCGCGAGGGCAAGATGATCGACGGCTACGACATCGTGGGCGGCGAAGGCGCCATGGCTCCGACGAGATGCGGCTCGGTGTCGGTGTACGACCTGCTCGACTACATCGAGTCCTCCGGCGCGGACCTGAAGAGCGTGAGAAGCCTCTGCTCCAGGACCGGCGGATTTGTGAGCCACCTCGGCATCTCCGACGCCATCGAGGTCACCAAGAGGGCCGCGGAGGGCGATCAGTACGCCGCGATGGTCTGGAACACGATGATCTACCAGATCGAGAAGGGCATCGGCGCGATGGCGGCGGCTCTTCACGGCAAGGTGGACGGAATCCTTCTGGGCGGCGGCATGGTCCACAGCGAGGATCTGGTAAACCAGATCAGGGAGAGCTGCGGCTGGATCGCCCCGGTCTACGCGTATCCGGGCGAATTCGAGATGGAAGCCATGGCGGCCGGCGCGATCCGCGTGCTGGACGGCGAAGAACAGCTCAAGGTCTACACGGGCCGGAAGGTGTTCGAGAAATTCGATTTTGAGAAATGATGTTCCCATGACTGCGTGAGGGGGCGGCTGCGGCGCCGGATACGGTGCCCGGCCGCCCCTTTTCTGCGCCGCCGCTGCTTTTTCTGCGCCGCTGCTGCGCATTTTTTGTACTTTCTCTGCGCCGTCGCCGCGGGGCGGCCGCCGTCTTCGCCCCCGGCCGGTCCCGCTTCTCGCTGCACGCGCTATTTTGCCGCCGCGCGCAATTTCTGAAAAAACCGCTTGACAGGGCGGGGAACTGACTCTATAATACCGACTAAACAGGTAGGAAATATAAGAAATAGTACCTGGCCTATGACGCCGTCACCGGAGGGAGCGGTGGATCCATACGGATAAAGGAGGATTATCATGAGCGACCACACCTTTAAATTCGAGACACTGCAGCTTCATGTCGGACAGGAGCAGGCTGATCCCGCCACGGATTCCAGAGCGGTTCCCATCTACCAGACGACGTCCTATGTGTTCCACAGCGCGCAGCACGCCGCCGACCGTTTCAATCTGCGGGACGCCGGCAATATCTACGGCAGGCTGACCAATTCCACCCAGGGCGTCCTGGAGGAGAGGATCGCCGCGCTGGAGGGCGGCGTCGCAGCCCTGGCCGTGTCCGCGGGCGCCGCGGCGGTCACCTATTCCATCCTCGCCCTCGCCGGCTCCGGCGACAACGTGGTGGCGCAGAAGACGATCTACGGCGGAAGCTACAACCTTCTCGACCACACCCTCCCGGCCTACGGGATCCGGACGACCTTCGTCGACGCCCACAACGTCAGCGAGGTGGAGAACGCCATCAACGAGCGGACAAAGGCGGTCTTCATCGAGACCCTCGGCAATCCCAACTCCGACATCCCGGACATCGACGCCATCGCGGAGACGGCTCACCGGCACGGGATCCCGCTGATCATCGACAACACCTTCGGGACGCCCTATATGATCCGTCCGATCGAGCACGGGGCGGATATCGTGATCCACTCCGCCACGAAGTTCATCGGCGGCCACGGCACGACCCTCGGAGGCGTCATCGTGGACGGCGGCACCTTCGACTGGACCGCCTCCGGCAAGTATCCCCAGTTCACGGATCCCAACCCCAGCTACCACGGTGTCTCCTTCGTCCAGGCGGCGGGCAGGGCGGCCTACGTGACCTATATCCGCGCCATTCTCCTGCGCGACACGGGGGCGGCGATCTCCCCGTTCAACGCGTGGATCCTTCTCCAGGGACTTGAGACGCTGTCTCTTCGGCTGGAGCGGCACATCGAAAATACGAAGAAGGTCGTCGAATTCCTCGCGAACCACCCGCTGGTGGAGAAGGTGAACCATCCCTCCCTCAAGGACCATCCGGACCACGCCCTCTACGAGAAATATTTCCCCAACGGCGGCGCGTCCATCTTCACCTTCAATATCAGGGGAGGGCAGAAGGAGGCCTACGCGTTCATCGACGGACTGAAGATCTTCTCTCTGCTGGCCAACGTCGCGGACGTCAAGAGCCTGGTCATCCATCCCTTCGACACCACCCACGCGGAGATGACGCCGGAGCAGCTGGCGGCGGCCGGCATCTATCAGAACACCATCCGGCTCTCCATCGGGACGGAGCACATCGACGACATCCTCTGGGATCTGGAGCAGGGCTTCAAGGCGGTGGAGGCGCTGTCCTGAGCGCTCTTCCTGCGTGCGGTCCTCCTGCCGGACAACGGATCATACGGTCACACCGGGTCATTCCCGGTGCGGCCGTTTTTTTCTGCCCGCCGGCCGCAGAAAAAGGCCCTGTCGCCGGACTGTTCCGGAGACGCGGCCGGAAGAGCGGGATCCGGGCGGCTTCACAGCCCGGGAAAACCCCGGATTGTCATTGTCTGTCTGCCCGGATATAATATGTATAAGCGCCTGCTTAAGCAATGGGGTTCCATTCGGAGAGCAGGAAAAAGTCATCGCCCCTGGAGACTGAGCGGCGGATGGGATGAGAACGGGATGATTTAGGAAGGCTTTAATGAATAAACCGATACTGTATGTGAATGCCGGTGTGCGGGAAGAGTCGAGAACCAGGAGACTTGCGGAAGAACTGCTCACGAGGCTGGACGGTCCCTGCGAGGAAATCCGTCTGGGAGACGTTGTTTTTCCTGCTGTCGATGAGGATTATCTCCATCTGCGTGACCGTCTTGTTTCCGAAGGCGATTTTCAGAATCCCATGTTTGACCTTGCGCGGCAGTTTGCGGAAGCGGAAACCGTTGTGATGGCGGCCCCGTATTGGGATCTGTCATTTCCTGCCGCATTAAAGCAATATCTGGAGCAG
Organism: Lachnospiraceae bacterium; assembly: GCA_045114695.1. Classification (GTDB taxonomy): domain Bacteria; phylum Bacillota; class Clostridia; order Lachnospirales; family Lachnospiraceae; genus Chordicoccus. The sequence goes on from JBGUKX010000031.1 coordinate 84,777, forward strand.
ATAAATGTCGTGGGGATTACCTTCAGGTACTCGGAGGAAGGCGTGCCTGTCGGACTTTGCAAGGCAGACAGGCTGTTCTATGTGACCACGGCGGGAGGATATTATGTCCCGGAGGAATTCGGCTTCGGATATGTCAAAGCCCTGGCTCAGAATTTCTATGGCATTCAGGACGTCCGGCAGATACGGGCTGTCGGCCTCGATATAGCTGGCGCAGACGCGGACGCGATCATGAAAGACGCGGAGGCAGCCTTGTCAGATATTGATGAAGAAATATGCAGAAGAAGAATTCTCTGAGTTTTTCATGAATGCGAAGGATGGTTGGGCATCTGCGCAGCAATAAATAAGGGATTTGTCGCGCGTTCAAGAAGCGTCTGCGAGGAATGAAAAGTGGGAACTAATCGTTGGCAATTGTGGAGGCAGCAGGGCGGCATTATATATGAACGACAATCAGTACTCTTTTGTTAAGCTTTTTGACCTGGGATTGTATTGAAAAAACATCTGTCCCGCAACGAATCTTAACATTTACTGCGCGGAAATGTGAGGATGGGTTGGTGGACGGCGTCTCACCGCACGACTATAATGGCGTTAAAAATAGTTGCAAAGGTGGGATGATTATGAGAAAGTATTACCTGGACAACATTCGCTGGATGACGATCGTGACCGTCGTGATCTACCATGTCCTCTATATGTACAACAGCGAGGGCATCCTGGGAGGTCTGGGACAGATCACCTCCCTGAAGGTGCAGTATTACGACGCCTTCATGTATCTGGTGTATCCGTGGTTCATGCCGGTGCTCTTTGTGGTCTCGGGGATCTGTTCGTCGCTGTATCTGGAACGGCACAGCGAAAAGGAATTTCTCAGAAGCCGGACCGCGAAGCTGCTGGTGCCTTCCACGCTGGGGCTGTTTGTGTTTTATTTCCTGCAGGGCTATGTCAGCATGTCGCTCGGTACGGCCTTTGCCGATCTGGCGGAGGCGGGAATGCCGAAGATCGGCGTCTTCCTGGTCATGGCGGCCTCCGGAAGCGGCGTCCTGTGGTTCTGCCATCTGCTCTGGCTCTACAGCGTACTTCTCCTCCTGATCCGCAGGATAGAGAAGGGAAGGCTGCAGGCCCGCTGTGAGCATACGCCGCTGTGGCTGATCGCGCTGTTTGCCTTCCCGGTGTGGGGCGCGGGACAGATTCTGAATACCCCCGTCATTGTGGTTTATCGCGGCGGCTGGTATATGGCTTTCTTCTTCCTGGGGTACTATGTGTTTTCACGGGAAGAGGTCATGGAGAAGCTGAAGAAAGCCGCGGTGCCGCTGATCTGCGTCGCGGGAGCGCTCTGTGCCGCGTTCACGGTACGGTATTTCGGAGAAAACTACGCGGACGTGCCCATCAACCGGGGAGCGATGTACGCGGCGTGCGCCTATTTCGGCTCCCTGGCCGTGCTGGCGGGGATGGCGCGATTCGGCGATTTCCGCAGCCGCTTCACCGGATGGATGAGCCGGAAAAGCTTCGGGCTGTACGTATTCCACTATCTGGGCATCTCGTCGACGGCGCTTTTTGTCGCGAAGCCGAAGCTGCTGTCCGCGCCGCTCTGCTATCTGCTGAGTCTGGCGGCCGGCTTTGCCTTCGGATTCGGACTGTACGAGATCATCTCGAGGATCCCCGTCTACCACTGGCTGGTCCTGGGAATCCGGAAGAACCCGCAGGGGTGACAGACCGGAACCCGCAGGAATAGCGGACAGGAAGATTCAGGGATGACAGGCCGGAATCTGCGGGGATAACTGGCCGGAACCCGCAGGAATAACGGACAGGAAACCGGCGGAGCGGAACCGCTGTGTATGTGAGGAAGGGAAGAGGATGTTTAAGGACAATCTGATCCATCTGCGGAAAATGCGGAAGATGACGCAGGAAGACCTGGCGGAATGCGTCGGCGTGACCAGACAGGCCATCGCGAAATGGGAGAGCGGCGAGACGGTGCCGGATCTGGAGAAATGCCGGCTTCTGGCGGACGCGTTCGAGGTATCCCTGGACGATCTGGCGAATTACGAACCGGAGGAAAATCTGGGCCTGAATCTGCCGCCCAGGGGAAAGCATCTGTTCGGCGTGGTCACCGTGGGGGACAAGGGCCAGATAGTCATACCGGCCAAGGCGCGGAAAATGTTTGACATCTCCGCCGGGGATGAGCTGGTGGTGCTGGGAGATGAAACACAGGGACTGGCGGTCATCAAGGCGCAGCATTTCCTCGCGATGGCTGACGCGATACGCGAAACAGGAAAAATCTAAGGAGGTACGCAATGCTTTCGGGAAAGACACGAAACGGGAACAGGACGCTTGTGAAGCTGATCGGCGTGTTTTCCGTCGCGGCGGCGCTGATGGCCGCGGGCGCGGCGGTCAGCGCGGAAGAAGCGGCGTCCGCGGAAGAGGCGTCTGTGGAAGAGGCGTCTGTGGAAGAGGCGGCGTCCGCGGAAGAGGTGACGTCAATGGAAGAGAGGGAAGGCTTTTCGATCCGGGAGATCTCGGATGACCTGTTTGACAGGATGAGAGGCGGCAATACCTACAAGGAGGACTGCATTGTCCCGCGGGAGGATCTCCGCTATCTCCTTGTGCTGCACAAAGACAAGGACGGCAACACCCATCAGGGGGAGATGGTCGTGCACAGGCTGATCGCGGAGGACGTCCTGGAAATCTTCGAGAAGCTGTATGACGCGGGCTACCCCATCGAGCGCATGGTGCTTCCGGACAACTATCTGGCGGACGACGAAATCATGATGCGCGACAACAATTCGTCCTGCTTCAATTTCAGGTTTATTTCCCACACGAACCGGGTGTCGAAGCACGGTCTGGGGATGGCGGTGGATATCAACACGCTGTACAATCCGTATCACAAATACGTGACAAACGACGACGGCACCACGGAAGAAGTCATAGAACCCGCCACGGGAGCGCCCTATCTGGACAGGACGCAGGACTTCGACTACAAGATAGAAAAAGGCGACCTGTGCTACACGCTCTTTATCGAGAAGGGCTTTGAGTGGGGCGGCGACTGGTCGGACCGGAAGGACTTCCAGCACTTTGAGCTGCCGACGGAAATCACCGAACAGTACGCCGAACAGTACGCTGAGACGGCTGCGCCGTAAAGGCGGAGCGGCGCCGTGAAAAACAGATCCACCGGCTGCGGGAAGGACAGTCCCTGCAGCCGGTGGATTTTTCTGTGATAACAATGATTTTTGACCCGTTCAGACGGCCATGATCTTATCCGGACGGCCGTAATCTTATCCGAATGGCCGTGATCTTATCCGGACGGCCGTGATCTTATCCGGATGGCCATGACCTTATGGAACGGACGGGGCTATTTACAGGCCGATATTATTTAAAGATCAGAATCTTCGCGTCGTGGGGCGCGAGGCTCATGCGGTAATCTCTTCCGCCGTAATGTCCCGCAAATTCCCACGGATCGTCCGAGATATTGAATCCGGCGAGGACCAGCTCGCCGTCCAGCTCCCTGGCGAAGAGCAGCTGCTCGTTCCGCTCGGTGACGTTTTTGTAGGAGCCGTACTGAAGCGCTTTGGAGCCGCGCCGGAGGGCGGAGAGCTCCGCGACCGCCTCGACGAGGGCGCCGTCGCCCGCCGCCAGGGCTTCCTTCGTCATCGGCAGGCGGAGCGGGTAATCCGCCTCCGCGCCTGAGCCCTTTCTTCCTTCCATGCCCCACTCGCTCCCGTAGTAGACGGAGGGGATGCCGGGCATGGCGAAGAGGAAGGTATAGAGAACCCGCAGATTTCTTCTGTCGGTGAGCATGCTCGCGATTCGTGTCTGATCGTGGTTGTCCAGGAAATTGTAGAGATATTTGCCGCGGTACATGCCCCACTCGGGATTCGTCTGCCGGTTCACGGCGTAGGAGATCTCGAAGAGGTTCTTTGAGTTGCAGGCGGAGTACATGCCCTTCCAGCACTCGTAGTTGGTGATCGAGTCCAGCATGTCCGGCTGCATCGCCTGGCAGTTGGCGCAGTTCATGAACTCGCCCATGAGCCAGAAATCGGGCTTGCGCTCCTTCGTGAAGCGGTGGAGATCCCGGAAGAGCTGCGGATCAATCACGTCCGCGGCGTCGAGCCGAAGACCGTCGATGTCGTAGTCGTCGATCCAGGAGCCGACGGCGGAGAGGAGATAGTTCCTGACGTCGGCGTTTCCCAGGTTGAGCTTGACCAGGTTCCAGTCCCCGCCCCAGTTCTCGTAGGTCACGGGATCGCCCAGGGGATTGCCCCAGCCGAAATTAAGATGCGCGAACCACCAGCGGTAGGGGGAGGATTCTCCTTTTTCGCACACGTCGCGGTACGGCGCGAATCCCCGCCCGACGTGATTGAAGACGCCGTCGAGAACGATGCGGATGCCGTGCGCCTTGAGAGCGGAGAAGACCTCCTTGAAATCCTCCTTCGTGCCGAGACGGCTGTCCGGCGTGAAATAGTCGGAGGTGTCGTAGCCGTGGGACGCCGACTCGAAGATCGGGCCGATGTAGAGAGCGCCGACGCCGAGCTTTTCGAGATGGGGGATCCAGTCGAGGAGCTGCAGGATGCGGCTTCCCTTCGTCGCGTCTCCCTCATTGCGCTTCGGCGCGTCGAAAGCCCCGATCGGATAGATGTGATAGAATGTCGTCTCGTTATACCATGCCATGCTGTATTCCTCCGAAAATAAGTTTTTGAATCAGTCCGCGGCGGTCACTGCCGGCCAGGACTCCTCCGCCAGACGCGCGGCGTCGAGCAGCGAGGGAAGGACCAGGTCCGCCGTTCTTCTCATGTCGTCGTCGGCGGGATCCATATCGGGAATCATCACCGCCATGCACCCGGCGGTCTTCGCCCCGCGGATGCCGAAGGGGCTGTCCTCAAATACGACGCACGCGCGGGGATCCGTCCCCACGGCCTCCGCCGCCTTCAGGAAGACCTCAGGATCCGGCTTGCTCCGGGTGATCTCGTCGCCGCAGACCGAGGCGTCGAGCCAGGCGTCGACGCCCGTGCGCCGCCAGTAGTCCTCCGCGGTGTCCCGCTGCGTCCCTGTCGCGACGCAGATTTTGATCCCCTTGTCCCTGAGAACCCGGAACAGCTCGAAGACGCCGGGCTTCACCGGCACGCCGTCCCGCTCGATGACCTCCATCATATACCGGTAGCGGACGCGGCGGATCTCCCAGTAGGGGGCGTCCGGTCCGAAGAGCTTCTTAAAGACGGTCTCGTTGTCCCGGGCGTTGTGGCCGTGGAATCCGCAGGTCTGCCTCAGCGTCAGCTCGTAGCCGAATTCCGCGCACGCCCGGACCCACGCACGGCCGGAAAGCATCTCGGTGTCGTACAATGTTCCGTCCATATCAAAAAGGGCTGCCCTGATCAAAGTATCTCCTCCTTCTGTTCAGCTTAAGCGCTGACACCGGACAAATATGCACCATTCTACAGGATGCGGGGAATCTTTTCAATAGCGGGTCCCGGCTTGACACCGGTGATAATCGGTACTATGATAAACGGGTTGCAGGGGTGCCGTCCCCTTATGAGGGGGGCTGAGAGCGCACGGTGCGCGACCCTTATTACTTGATCCGGGTAATACCGGCGGAAGGAGGCAAATCATATGTTGAATTTTTTTGTGTCGATACTTGAAGACGGAAGCATTGTCCTGAAGACGCCCGGCTATGTGCTGACGGCGGCCGCCATCTTCGCGGCGGTGATCATCGCGGCGGTCGTGGGAAACCGCGGGAGGAAATTCAGCGCGAAGCATCTCGCCTTCGCCGCGGCGGCGATCGCGTTGGCCATGGTCACCTCGATGATCAAGCTGGTGCACCTGCCCATGGGCGGAAGCGTCACCCTGTTCTCGATGCTCTTCATCTCGCTGGTCGGCTACTGGTACGGACCGGTGGCGGGCATTCTGACGGGCGTCGCCTACGGACTGCTTCAGTTCATCATCGATCCCTACATCGTGAGCCTTCCCCAGGTGCTGGTGGATTATGTGTTCGCGTTCGGCGCGCTGGGAGTTTCCGGCTTCTTCTCGAACAAGAGAGGCGGTCTTCTGCGGGGCTATCTCAACAGCTGCATCGGAAGATTCCTCTTCGCGGTGCTCTCCGGGGTGATTTTCTTCGGGCAGTACGCGCCCGAGACGATGGGACCCTGGGCCTATTCCATCGCTTACAACGGGGCCTATATCGGATCGGAGGCCCTCATGACCGGGATCCTTCTGATGATCCCCGCGGTGTCCGCCGCGATGGCGGAGGTAAAGAAACAGGCGGTTTCGTGATCCTTTGCGATTCATCCGAGACCAATGGACGACGGCTTTGTCCGGGAGGAAAATATGGCCGATAAAAGAGGCGCGTTTATCGCGTTTGAGGGAATAGACGGCAGCGGAAAAGGGACTCAGATCAAAAGGCTGAAGAAGCGCCTGGAGAGAGAGGGGTACCCTGTCTTTCACACGGCCGAGCCCAACGATTCCCCGATCGGAAGCCTCATCCACCAGATCATGATCGGACGGGTCAGGACCACCAACGACGTGATCGCGGCCCTCTTTGTCGCGGACAGGCTCGACCACATCGAAAATGACGTCAACGGCCTTCTGAAATTCCTGAACCGCGGCGTCAACGTCATCAGCGACCGCTATTACTTCTCGTCCTACGCCTATCAGAGCGTGGATCTGCCGATGGACTGGATCATCAACGCGAACAAGCCCGCGGCGTCGCTGCTGAGGCCCGACGCGACGGTCTTCATCGACGTCGATCCCGAGGTGACCATGGCCCGGATCGAGAAGAACCGCATGACGAAGGAGCTCTTCGAGGAGACCGGGAGACTGGTGGAGACCAGAAAACGGTATTTCGAGGCCTTCGAGAAGCTGAAGGACACGGAGAAGGTCATTATCATCAACGGAGACCGCGAGCCCGACGAGATCGCCGGCGAGATCTGGGAGAAGATCGGCGGACTCTTCGTTCGGTGAAGGAAGCACCGAAGAGGCAGGATCCTTCGTAATCCGCGGAAAGGCAGAAGCGGTCCGCGGGAATCCGCGGAATAAGAGACAAACAGGAAAAACAAGCAAATAATAAGCAAAAAGAAACGCGGCGGGCGCCTCTGTGAAGGCTCCCGCCGCGCTGTTTTTCTGTCACGGCGTCATGGCGAACAGGGCAGCGCCGATCGCGCCGATCAGGTCCGGGTGCTCCGAGATCGAAAGGGAGGCGCCCAGCCGGCCCTCGATCTCCTTCGAGACGCCGGCGTTTCTGGCGACGCCGCCGGTCATCATGTACGGGCCCTCGCCGCGGACCCGCTTCACCATGCCGCAGGTTCTCGCCGCCACCGACTTGTTGAGGGCGTGGATGATGTCGCCCGTCTCGGTGTTCTCGGCGATGAGGCCCACGACCTCGGACTCCGCGAAGACGGTGCAGGTGGAGGAGATCGTGAGATCCTTCTTCCACCGGAGGCCCCTCTCGCTCATCTCGTCCATTCCCAGCTCCAGCGTGCGAGCCATCGTCTCAAGGAAGCGGCCCGTGCCCGCGGCGCATTTGTCATTCATGACGAAGTTCCGGACGTTGCCCTCGGCGTCGAGGCAGATCACCTTGCTGTCCTGGCCGCCGATGTCGATGACCGTGCGGGCCGCGGGATCCACAAAGTGGGCGCCTCTGGCGTGGCAGGAGATCTCGGTCTTGGTGCTGTCCGCGAAGGAGATGAACTCCCTCCCGTAGCCCGTCGCCACGATGCGGCGGATCGACGCCGCGTCTTCTCCCAGCTGCTTCTTTACCTCGTCCAGGGCGTTCTGGGCGGAGGTTCCCGCCCGGGCTCCCGTCCGCACGATGGACCAGGCGGCCAGACGGCCGTTCTCGTCCAGAGCCGCGGCGTTGGTGGAAGTGGAGCCGGAGTCGATGCCGATATAGATGCCTTTCATGGGCTTTCCTCCATTTTTGTCCGGGCCCCCGCCCGGTTCTTTTGAGCGGCCGTCGTGAGCGCCCGCCGCGCCGCTGCGCTGTTCTGTCCCGGCGGCGTCCCCCGGGCCTGCCGCGGAGCCCGTCCGCCGGCCGGAGACGCCGTTCTGTCCGGCCTCCCCGGCGGGAGAGGGGACGGCGTCCGCGAGACTCTCCGCGAAGGCGCGGATTCTCGTGTCGAGCTGACCCTCGCTCTGGGACGTGAAATCCGATTCGATCTTCAGCACCGGGAGATCCGTCTTTCTCCGGATATCCGCGTACTCAAAGGAATAGTAGTCGCAGAACTTGACGGAGTGATAGACCACCCCGACGATTTCTCCCCGGGCGAAAAGCCCGTCGCGGGCCGAGACGTCCTCCATGCGGGTGCAGGGAACCTGCGAGAGCAGGGCTTTGGCGTAGGCGCGGATCAGCGCCTCGTCGCTAAGGCCGGTCCTGCCGTGACAGCCGCAGGCCGGTCCGGCGGAACTTCCGCCGGCCGTTCCGGTGGAGTCACCGCAGGACGATCCGGCGGAACCTCCGCAGGCCGTAGCGGCGGCCTTCCCGCGGCCTTCCGCGGCGCAGTCGGCCGGCCGGTCCGGCACGTCGATGAACGCCTCGGGCGGCGGCTCCGGGATGGAGCGCAGGCCGCCGCAGGTGAGGTCGATGACCGGATAGGGCAGGAGATCGCGGATCTTCGTCCGCAACTGGTCGCTGACGCGGGCGCCCGCGATGACGACGCAGGGCCCCTGGGAGAGGGTAGCCTTCCAGCGGTCGGCGTTCTCCTTCCACAGGGAGATCAGGACGTCCCGGCGGAATCCTTCCCCGGAGGACACCTTGTCCTTCAGCCGCATCAGCTCGCCCGTGTACCGCTTCACGGAGGCAGGGGACGCGTTGTGCGGGAGATCGAGCATTTCCATGCCCGGGCGCCTCTCGGTGTCCAGCGTGTCGTAGACGCGTCTCACGGAGTCGCAGCAGTTGGTGAGGACGAGCTTCCCGTCCCCGCCGGGCGGCGCCGCGAGCACCGACTCGATCAGCATTTTCGCGTGGGTACAGACGGAGCTGTGGATCATGGCGTCCGCGTTCCGGAAGTCCTCCACGTCGGTATTGGGATCCTCGAGTTCCCCGCCGAGGGCGGCGATGAGCTCGAGAGGGGTGTATTTGCAAAGATATGTGATCATATGACTCCTTCTGGGACAGGCTTCCTCATAAGAGCCGTCCGCCGGCAGCGGCCGGCATGTTCTGTCTGTGCCCGGTGGCAATTTATTCCCCGCCGGCGGTCTGCTCCAGCTGCTCGACGAAGGCCCTGGCCCGCGTCACGATCTGCTCGCCGCCGCCGTTGGCGCGGTCGCAGCCGTCGCCGTCCAGCACGAGGGCGGGAATGCCCCGGTCCTCAAAACAGTGCTTCGCCGTGAGGGCGAGTCCCTGGGTCTGCTTGCAGCCCCACTGGCAGAAGATCACGACGCCGTCCGCGTGCATCTTTTCGGCGAGCTTCATGGCGCCCTCCACGCGGCGGATGCCCGGTCCGTTGAAGCTGTCGAAGACGAGCCGCCGCGCCATGCTCTCGTAGGGCCGGTCCGGATCCATGGAGAGGAGGCTGCTGGCGGCCAGATCGTTGGCGATGACCTCGACCCGGTGATTGTCCGCCCCCTGGAAGATTTCCTTCACCGGCTCCTGCCAGTTGGGCAGTACGTGCATCCAGATGATCTGCTTCTCGCCGTTCCTCTTCGGAGCCCGGGAGACGTCCTCCAGCAGGAGCCTGCTGTAGCGGAGGCCGGCCTCGCTTCCGAGATAGAGATGGTTGGCGGCGATGCTCAGCATTTCCGGGGTGAGAGCCTCGGGGAAATGGACCCCGGCCCGGGCGGAGAGATATTTTCTGAAATTGGAGATCTGGGTCTGCCCGCGCTGAATGCACGCGCGGAGCACGGCCGGATCCAGCTTTCTGCCGGCGCACTCCTCCGCGACGGGCGTCATGTCCCGGAGCTGCTCCGCGACGTAGGCCACCGCCTCTTCGTCCACGGAGTAGGGGACGTCGATGACGCAGTGGGGCACCTTCCACTCCTCCGCGAGCCTCCGGAAGGTCAGCTGGTTCGCGTCGCAGGCGAGGGTCGTGTTCGCGACCATCGCGGGCTTCTTCATGACCCCGCTCTCCGCCATGCCGGTCAGCACCTTGTGGTAGGAGCAGAAGGTCTCCGAGGAGCCGTTTTCCTCCGCCTTGTCGATGAATACCCGCTCGCAGGCGGTGTTGACCACGTAGGCGGCCAGGGCCTCCGGCGCCATGATCGGCATGCCCAGGGCGCAGAAAATCTCGCTGGGCATGAAAATGTTCACGACGGCGGAGGAGGAGGGATCCTTCAGCATGTCCGCGAGCAGATTCGCGGTGTAGGCCTGCAGGAACTCCCTCGACCGGGTATATTTTTTCGACGGGAAATGGCCCGCCTGGAAACCGACGGCCCGGTAAGACGTCGAGAGCATGGCGGCGGCCAGGTCGGGGCGGGTATCCGTCCGGCGCGAGATGAAGGCGCCGAGTTTTTCGATCTTACTGTTCAAGCGATGTCCTTTCGGGGGAGGCGCGCTCCCCGCTGATGTGAGAATCCGACGCAGGAATCCGATATGAGATTCCGGCATAAAAATCCGAAGCGGGAATCCGATGTGAGATTCCGGCGTAAAATCCGGTACGGGAATCCGATGTGAGAATTCGACGCGAGAATCCAAAGCGGGAATCCGGCGTAAAATCCGGTACGGGAATCCAATGTGAGAGTATAGCACCAAACGGCCCCGAAAACACAGAACAATTGCCGGACGGTGTAGCCGGAAGCTGCCGGACGACGCAGACAGACATTTCGGGGCGGAGGAGCCGCTCGTTGCCGGGCAGCGCGGCCGAGAGTGTTGAAAAGTGCCCGAAAATCCCGTGTTTTTTGACAGAAACAGGTCTTGAAGGCCAGGCCTGCCTGTTCTATAATGTGTGTCATATCCGGCAGGCCGGATCACTTCACGCAGCATAAAGCCGCCGCGTTCTGCGGCGCACTTTTTCCGAAACCATTCAGAATTTCAGGCAAGGCTTCCGGCAGGTTCCGTTTCCGGGAAGCGGAACCGCAGGGACAGTCTGCCCACGGGAGGACTCTGTCATGACCGTTACGGCTATTTTCGTGCTGACCCTCGCCGGGGCCGGGATGATCTCCGATCTGCGCACCGGGAAAATCGGCAACGGCGTCATCGTGTCGGGTCTCGCCGCGGGATTTCTTCTGAGGCTCGCGGCGGGATGGTTTTCCGCGGGAGGCCTGTTTCCCGCCGTTGAATTGGCGGCCTCGGGAGGTCTTTCCGCGGGCGGAGGGCTTTTTGCGGGCGGAGCGCTTCCCGCGGGGGGCTTTCTTCCCGCGGAAGGAGCGGGCTGGCTGGCCGCCGCGGTCATGGAGGCGGCGGTGTTTCTCGCCGGGGCGGCGCTGCCGTTCCTGCCGGGCTTCCTCCTGTTCCGGTTCCGGATGATCGGGGCGGGCGACGTCAAGCTTCTGATGGCGGTGGGAGGAATGATCGGCCCGGCGGGGATTCTCAGATACATGGCGGTGACCGTCGTCTTCGGGGCGGTGATCTCTCTTCTGATCATGCTGACCGTGACGGGCATCCGGCCGAGAATCAGGTATTTCCTGCGCTACGTTTTGATGACCGGGAGCACGGGGGAGATACTCCCGTACCGCGATTCGCCGGAGGCGGAGTTTCACTTCGCGGTGCCCGTCATGATGGCGGCGGTCGTGTACGCGGCCGGCCTGATCTAGGAGGACAGTCCCTATGAGAAGATCAGTGATGGCGATCGTGGACCGGGAAGAGTCCTACGCGGCCGGCTTTATGGATTATGTAAACCGAAGAAATTCGATCCCCTTCGAGGTCAGGGCCTTCTCCGACGCGGACCGGCTGAAGGAATGCCTGGAGCGAAGGAGCGTCGAGATCCTGCTGATCTCGGAGCGGTGCGCCCCGGAGCGGATCGGGGACTGGCCCATCCGGCAGATCGTGCTGCTGACGGAGACAAAGGACGAGCCGACGACGGGCGGGGAGGACGACGGAGACGGCCTGACGGAGGAGAGCGGGGAGACGTTCTTCCGGGAAGCAGGGCCCGCCCTGCCCAGGATCTGCAAATACCAGGCCGTGTCGGAGATCGTGCGGGAGGTCATGGATCTCTACGCCCGCGCCGGGGACGCCGCGGAGCCGGTGGCGGAGGGAGGCGTGCTGAAGCCGCGCACCAGGACCGTCGGGATCTTCTCCCCGGTGGGGCGCTGCCTGAAGACTTCCTTCTCCGTGGCGCTGGCTCAGTGCCTCTCGGAGAAAAAGCCCACCCTCCTGATCAACATGGAGACCTGCTCCGGCTTCGGCCGTCTTGCGGGCGGGCTCTCCGGGAACGGCCGGAGCATCAGCGACGTCGTCTATTACATCCGTCAGGGGGACCGGAACCTGATGGCGAAGATCCTTCCCTCCGTGAGAAATCTGGGGGAGCTGGCCCTTCTCCCGCCCTTCGAGGCGGCGGCCGAGCTGCTGAGCGTGACCGCGGACGAGTGGAGGAAGCTGCTGCGCGTCCTGCGCACGGAATCCACCTACGAGGCGGTGGTTCTCGATCTCGGCGAGATACCGCTCCTCATGCCGGAGCTGCTGGAGGAATGCGACGTGATCTACATGCCCGCGGCCGGGACGGACCCGCCGGGCGAGGCGAAGATGGCCGAGTTCGGGAAGCTCCTGTCCTCCGCCTCCTTCTCCGGCGTGCGGGGACGGATCCGGAGGCTCGTCCTGCCCGCCGGGGATCTCTCCGGGGGCGGCGGATGGTTCCGCGGTCTGTCCTGCGGGCCCCTGGGCATGTGCGCCCGGGAGTGCATCGCCCGGGACAGGCTGTAGAAGGAGAAGGCAGGGACCTGCACATGGGAGCGCATCGCCCGGGACGGGCTGCAGAAAGGAGAAGGCAGGAACCTGCGCCCGGGAGCGCATCGCCCGGGACAGGCTGCAGAAGGAGGTGACAGGGACACATGATCAGAAAAAGAGAACGGTACCGGCGCCTCAAGGAGCGCCTGATGGAGCTTCTGGAGACAAGAGGGGACGCGGAGGACGAGGAGATCCGGGGCATGATCGACACCCTCGTGCTGGAGAGCAGCCGGGCGGACTACCTGCCCATCGCCGACCGCGTCTCCATCAGCCGGGAGCTCTTCGCCTCGGTGCGGCGGCTCGACGTCCTTCAGGATCTCGTAGACGACAAGAAGGTGACGGAGATCATGGTCAACGGCCCCGACTGCATTTTCGTGGAGAGGGACGGACGGATCCGGCGCTGGGGGAAGACCTTCGCGTCGAGGGAGAAGCTGGAGGACGTGATCCAGCAGATCGCCGGCCGGTGCAACCGGGTGATCAACGAGCAGAATCCCATCGTGGACGCCAGGCTGGCGGACGGGAGCCGCGTCAACGCGGTCGTCGCCCCCATCGCCCTGGACGGCCCGATCCTCACGATCCGGCAGTTTCCGGAGGAACCCATTACGATGAAGAAGCTGATCCGGATGGGAAGTATCACCGCGGAGGCCGCCTCCTTTCTGAAGACGCTGGTGGCGGCGGGGTACTCCATGGTCATCGGGGGAGGCACCTCCGCGGGGAAGACCACGTTTCTGAACGCCATGTCGAACTACATTCCCAAGGACGAGCGCGTGATCACCATCGAGGACAACGCCGAGCTGCAGATCCAGGGCATCGCCAACCTGGTCCGGCTCGAGGCAAAGAACGCAAATCTCGAGGGGAGCCGGGAGATCACCATCCGGGATCTCATCAAGTCCGCCCTGAGAATGAGGCCGGACCGGATCGTGGTGGGCGAGGTCCGCTCCGGGGAGGCCGTCGACATGCTCCAGGCGATGAATACCGGGCACGACGGCAGCATGTCCACCATCCACGCCAACGGCTGCGAGGACATGGTCTCGAGGCTCGAGACCATGGTGCTGATGGCCTTTCCCCTGCCGCTTCCGGCGATCCGCCGGCAGATCGCGTCGGGCGTGGACATCCTGGTGCACCTGGGCCGCCTCAGGGACCGCTCCCGCCGGGTGCTGGAGATCGCGGAGGTGGACGGCCTGGAAGGGGAGAACGTGAAGCTCAGGACGCTGTTCCGTTGGGACGACGGGCGAGGGGAATTCCTGCGGGAGGGAACGCTGAGACATACCCTGAAGCTGGAGCGGAGCGGCCTGTCCGCCGGTCTTCCGGAGGAAGCGGAGGAGGATCCTGAAGTATTATGAGGAAGAAGCTGACAAAGGATCATGCAAAGATCGGGGCGGAGGACAAGGCGGAGAAGCGGAGGAAGAGCGCCGGCGCCCTGCTGTCGCGGAGAAAGAAGGAGTCTCCGCCCGCCCCCGGGCGTGAGGACTATCACGTCTATCATTTTTCGCGGAAGGAAGCGGCGCAGACGACGCTGACCTACGCCGCGCTGGCGGGGGCGGTCGTCTGGCTCTTCTACAGAAGGTGGTTTATGCTTCTGCCCGCCGTGCCTCTTTTCCCTGTGTATCTCAGGCTGGTCCGGAAGGAGCGGGCCGAGAGGCGGAGGAAGGAGCTGGGCTGCGATTTCCGGATCGCCCTCAACTCCCTGGCGGTGTCGCTTCGGGCGGGGCGCTCCGTGGAGAACGCCTTTCCCGACGCGGCGCGGGACCTGGCGGGGACGATCGGGGAGGAACGCGACGTCACGCGGGAGTTCCGCTGGATCTCCCGCCAGATCCGGGTGTCCGTCCCGATGGAGACCGCCCTCATGGATTTCGCGGAGAGATCCGGCGTGGAGGACATCGAGAACTTCGCCGCCGTGTTCACCACGGCCAAGCGCATGGGAGGCGACATGGCGGCGATCCTGAGAAGCGCCGCGGAGACCATCGAGGGAAAGATCGACGTGGAACGGGAGATTGACACGACCCTGGCCGCAAAGCGCATGGAGCAGAAGATCATGACCGCGATGCCCTGCGGCATCATTCTCTACATGACGCTGGCGTCCCCGGGATTTCTGGACGTGATGTACACGACGGCCTTCGGGGCCGCGGTGATGACGGTCTGCCTCCTCGCCTACGCCGGGGCCGTGTGGTGGAGCGCCTCCATCGTGAACATTCAGGTCTGACCAGAACGGCAGGATCCTGCCGCTTAAAAAGGAGGAGAAGATGGGATCTTTTCTGCCATTCATCGTGGTTCCCGCGCTTTACGCCGTCCTGTTTCTGTGCGCGGGCGGTACCTTCCGCGCGGCGGCGTCCTTTCTCAGAAAGCACCTGCCCACGCTGGCTTCGTGCGCGTCGGACGAGACCGTGTACAGGGCGCTGCTGATCGTCCTTGCCGCCGACGTCATCGGGGCGGCCCTTCAGTACCGGACCCTGACCGGGGACACCGCCGCCAGAGGCTATCTGACCCGGGCCGAATACGGCAGCGCGGACGACACCGCGGAGCTGGAGGTGACGGTGGACGGAGAGGTCCACGAGGTGGACCTGACGGTGCAGTCCCGCAGGATGAGCGCCGGCGAGATCAGCGCCGTCCTGGACGAGGCGGAGAAGCAGCTGCCCGCCCTCGTATTCGGCAGTCAGTCCCCCGGACACGTCGACAGGGGAGTGCGCCTTCCCGAGAAGATCGGGGATCTCCCGGTAAAGATCTCCTGGATGACGGACCGGCCGGACGTCCTCGACTGGGAAGGGGAGATCGGTCCTGCCGCCGCCGAAGAGGGATCGGCGGTGAAGCTCGCTGCGGAGCTTCTCTGCGAGGAGGAGATCCGGACGGTCACGTATGACCTGACGGTATTCCCGAGACAAAGGAGCGGCGAGGAAGCCTTTCTGGAGGAGGTCACAAGCGCCATCGAGGCGGAAAACGATGCGACCGAAGAGACCGTCACGCTGCCCGGCACCATCGGGAGCAGCAGCGCCAGCTGGTCGACGCGGAACGGGAACGACGGGATGTCGTTCCTGATGCTGGGGCTTCTGACCGCGGTGCTCCTGATCTACTCCGAGGTTCGCAGGAAGGAGACCCGCGAGAAGGAGCGGACGGAGCAGATGCGTCTGGACTACCCGAACATCGTCAGCAAGCTGGTGCTGCTGACGTCCGCGGGCATGAGCCTGAGACACGCCTTCGCGAGGATACGGGACGATTACAGGCGGACGCTGGCGGCGGGCGGCAGGGTGAAGCCCGGCTACGAGGAGATCGTCAGGACCTCACAGGAGATGGAGCACGGCGTCCCGGAGGCGGAGGCCTACGCGAACCTCGGGAAGCGGTGCAGGGGGCGGGAGTACAGGACCTTTGCCACGCTCCTCTGCCAGAGCGTGACCCGGGGCGGCAGCGAGATGAACGGGATCCTCCGGCGCGAGGCCTCCGAGGCGGTGGAGGAGCGGAAGAAGAGGGCGAGGGTGCTCGGCGAGGAGGCGGGGACGAAGCTGCTCCTGCCGATGCTGCTGATGCTGGTCATCGTCATGGCGGTACTGATGGTACCGGCACTGATCGCGTTTATGTAGATGGGAGACCAGGCGGCAAAAGAGCCGATAGAAGGGGCGGATAAAAGGATAGCCGGTCAGCAGCGGGGGGCTGCTGACCGGCTTGCTCTGTAAAGACCATTTATGAGGGGTAATGGTCCGTCGCGCGGGTGTGCAGTCCGCGTGACATATTGTACTCGATAAAGTACAAAGTTATTCTAGCAGAGCAGAGTGGAAAATGCAACAGATTTCCTTGAATGAGCAATCGAAAACGATTCAAAAGCGCAGGATGTTGTGGACAATTTCGGACAGGGGCACAAATTGTCGATAAAGTGCCGACACTCCACGCAATTCCCAAAGTTCACACACATTTTCAGGGAAGTGTGCTATACTTAACATAATCATGCCCGGCTGTCAGAAGCAGGCGGAAACAGGCCTTTCGCCGAGCGGACTGCAGCCTCAGGGGAGCGCCTGAAACATCCTGTAAAAGTACATTTGGGAGTATATCGTCAGTACATTGTCCGTCCGCTCCGCGCCGCTTTCCGGCCCGGACCGGTCGATTAAAAGCAATGGGGGAGTTGACTATGGCACGAAGAAAATCGCTGAAGAAAATGATCGCCTGCGCCGTCTCGGTGATGATGCTCGCCGGCGGCACTTCGGGAATCACGCAGACCTGGGCGGCCTCGAACACGAAGGCTGCCGCGGAGTCCGTGCTGGAGGATCCGGAGGAGGCTGCCCTCGTCGGAGCGTCCGATGAGACAGCCGCGCCGCAGGAATCCGTCGAGGTGCCCGCCGAGCCGGAAGTGACCGTCGGGGAACCGGAGGCGGAGGAAGAGCCCGCCGATGAGATCGACGAGACCGAAGCGGACGACGGATCCGGCGAGGACGAGTGGACGGAGACGCCCGATGAGGAGCCGTCTGTCGACTCCGAAGAGACCGGCGACGAGGACGGAAACGGGGACGGCGGCGAAGACGTCCCGGCCGGCGAAGACGACGGCCAGGACGATGAGGAAGAGCCGGACGACACCGGCAGCGAGTCGACCTGGGAGACGCCCACCGAGAGTGAGCAGGAGGATCCCGGCACGGATTCCGGCGAGACGCCCGACGATGGTGAAGAGAACGGGGACGACGGCGAAGAGAGCACGCCGGACGATACGCCCTCAGAATCTGAAACCAGCCCCGCCGACAGCGGCGATTCCGGGACGGACAGCGGAAATGAGTCCTCCGAGGAGACGCCCGACGACGTGACGGGCGACTCGACGGACAGCGAGGCGGATCCCGTGGGCGGAGCCGACAGCGAAGCCGAGTCCATCGACGAGATCCTCTCCATCGCGGAGAGCGTCCCCGAGGAGATCGCCGGAGAGGGCGAGAAGAAAGGGCTGGAGCTTCCGGCGGTGGCTGTGGGAGGCGACGCCAAAGCGGAGATACAGGGATATCTCGACGCCCTCAGCGACTACGGAATCATTGTCTCCGGGAAATTTACGATGAACGCGGATCAGGATTCCAACCTGGCCGTCACAAATTACACATCCGACAAGGACGGGCGCAAAGCCGGTCCGCAGAGCGCCGGGGGCCGCGAGATTCCCTACATCGTTCTCAGCCCCGGGAAGACGCTGAACATACCGGACGGCCTTCCGGGGACGGTCTCCGTGAGAACCCATACCAGCAAGGACGCGCAGATCGTCTCCGGGACGGAGAACGTCCGACGGGTCTATGAGGAATACTCGGGTTCTCTGGGCAAGAACGAACTGACCGCCCTCGCCGGGGATACCAGCAAGGCGTCGTCGAGGATCAACAGCGCCGCTTCTTCCGCTTCCGGGAAGATTACCGCCGCGGAGGACGGAGGACGGTGCGTGGTCGATACCACCGGCGACGCGTACGGAAAAGATGCCTTCATCGTCATCAGAGCCGATGATCTCGTCCCGTATCTGACGCAGAACAAGCTGACCGTCAAAAAGAAAGCCGGCCAGACCATCGCCTTCAATATCACGCAGGGTGCGGAAACCCTGAAGATCGGGAAATATACCGTCGAGGCCGACGGGACCGCCGTCGTCTCCGACAGCACGCCGGACAGCATCAGAAACACGATCGCCCGGAAGATCATCTGGAACGTCCGGCAGGCTTCTGACGTGCAGCTGGTCAACACGGCGGGCACGTTCCTCATCCACAAGGTCGAGGGCGGATCCGGCACCGCCGCTGCGACGATCGTGGGAGACTCCGGCGGAACGGTCGCCGTCCTGGGAAATCTCACGGCGAAGGCCGCCTGGCACTATGTGAAAACCGGCCGGACCCCCACCGCCACCCTCGCGGTGAAGAAGGTCTCCGCCAATCCCGCGGTCAGCGTGCCGGACAGCACGTTTACATTTACCCTGACGGCGGTGGAAGGCGCGCCGATGCCGAAATCCGAGGAGACGATGAACGGACCCGACGGATTTGCCACGTTTGAACCCATCAAGTTCGACGCTTCCTCCGCCGGCGCCGAGTACATCTACCGGATCGATGAGACCGGTTCCGATTCCAAGAACTGGAGCATCAGCGACAAGCCGGTCTACGCGAAGGTCACGATTGCGGAGAGCGGAAAAGCCGTCGTGACGTATCACGACGACGAGGCCTGCAAGACCGAGGGCGAGAAGGTGAAGGAGGTTGTCAACACCTACACCCTCCCTGCCACGCTGGAGGCGTATAAGACGCTGGTGATCCAGGAAGGCGCGGAGCTCGGAACGATTCCGGATTTCACCCTGAAGCTGACGCCGAAGACCGCCGGACGCGCGGGAGACGCGGACACCAAAAAGATTACCCTGGTGCAGGAAGAGGGCAGCGAGGAGAGTGAGCTGAAAGGCTCGGTCAAATTCAAGACGCTGAGATTCTCCGAGGCCGGCACCTACGAGTACGAGATATCGGAGGTGGACGAGAGCAAGCAGCATCCGAACTATACCTACGACCGGTCGACAATACTTATGACGATCAAGGTCGCGGAGGAGGGCGGAAAACTCAAGGCCACGGCCTCCCTGACCAGAAAGAACGGATCGGAGACCACCCGCACGGGCTCCATCCGCTTCACCAACTACTGCGGATCCGTCAAGCCCGCCAACGTCAGCTTCGGCGTGAAGAAGACCCTCACCGTGAAAAAGGGTTTCGAGCTGAAGGAGGACAGCATCCCGGACTTCAGCTTTAACCTCGTGCCGAAGAACGGCGCCAACGGCGACAGCAGTCAGACCATCAAGGTGTCCGGCGGCAATGGCGAGGCGTCCTTCGATAAACTGACCTTCCGGGAGGAGGGAACCTTCGTCTACGAGATCAGCGAGTCCGACGAGAGCAGCTCCCACGCCGGGTTTGCCTACGACAAGTCCGTCTACACCGCGACGGTCAAGGTGAAGCGCTCGGGGAACGAGTACAAGGCGACGGTGACCTATCAGAAGGATTCAGGGGAGGAGCATAACGGCTCGACGGCCCTCCGCTTCACCTTTGGGAATCAGTACGCGCCGGAGCCGATCTATCCCACCTTCAATATCGTTAAGGAAATCACGGGAGAACCGGAGAAGGAGGACACCTTCAGCTTCACGCTGAAGAGAGGAGACGAGACGCGCGGCACCGCCGAGATCATCGGGGACGGGACGGCGGAGATCAAGTCCTCCGCGACGATCCCCCAGCCCGGAACTTACAAATACACGATCTCTGAGGCCGCCGGCAGCGCCGAGTGCCTCTACGACAGCAGCGTCTACAACGCGACGGTGACGGTGACGGACAACAACGGTATCCTGGAGGCAAAGGTCGCCTACGCGAAGCAGGGCAGCGACAGCGCCTACACCGAGGCCGTCTTCGTCAACCAGTACCTGACCACCGGGTCCTTCCGGTTCTATAAGGTCCGCTACGACAACCAGAACCAGGGCGTAAAGGACGCGAGATACGCGATCTACAGGATCACCGCGGAGGACCGTCAGAGCGACGCCTACAAGGCGGCGGCCAAGGAGCTGGCCTCCGGCGTCGTCGACTTCAACAAGCTCACCAAGGTAACCACCTATGTGTCCGAGTCCAACGGCAAGGTGGTGTTCGACGACCTCAAGGCGGAGACCTTCTACGTGATCCGCGAGGAGGAGGCGCCCAAGGGCTACCAGATTTCCAAGAACCCGATCGTGATCCATACCTCCTTCACCAACGGGGAGTTCGGCGTCGAGCTGACCAGCAGCGGCGCGAACACCGCCGGCAAGGATCCCGCCAGCGGCCTCTACAAGTGGTATGAGCACCGCGTCAAGGTCGTCATCAGCAAGAAGAAGACCAACGGGGAGCTGCTCGCCGGCGCGAAGCTGAGGCTCATCGACACGACCACCAACCAGGCCGTGGAAGCCTGGACCTCCAAGAGCTCCTCCGGCCACGAGATCGTGGTCAAGCTGCAGACGGGCCGGAAATATACCATCACGGAGACCTCCGCGCCCAAGGGCTACGAGAAGGCGGCGGACGTCACCTTCACGGTGGAGGACCATCCGTGCACCAGCTCCGACTACTACCAGTACGTCTCGGTCATCGACAAGGCCACCGGCAGCGGCGGCTCGGGCGGCTCGGGCAGCGGCGGCAGCGGTTCGGGCAGCGGCACGGAAAGCGGCGCCAGCGGCTCCACGACCCGGACGGACGCCAGCAAGACCGGAGATTCCAGCCCGATCGCCCAGTGGCTGATCATACTGATCGTCGCGGCGGCGGCCGTCGCGGCCGTCCTGCTGATCGGCCGGAAGAAGAAGCGCTGACGGACGGCAGCAGCGAAGCGGCCGCCGGTCAAGACAGCGGAAACAACGGATACGAAAAAGCACCGACCGGCCGGGCAATCGCCGGCCGATGCGGCGGATAAGAAAAACGTTTAACCGGCGGAGACGCCTGAAACGGAGAAGCGAAAGCACCATGAAGATTATTATTGCAGGGAACGGTAAGGTCGGCTCCATGCTCGCCCGGCAGCTGTCGGGCGAGGGACACGACCTCACCCTCATCGACAACGACCCGGAGGCGCTCGAGTCGACGATTGAGCGATACGACGTCATGTCCGTGGTCGGAAACTGCGCCTCGATGGAGGTGCTCAGGAACGCCGGCGTCGAGTCCGCAGATCTTCTGATCACCGCGACGGGGCAGGATGAGGTGAACCTTCTGTGCTGCCTGACGGCGCACGGAATGAATCCGAACCTCCACACCATCGCGAGGATCCGGACCCCGGACTATGCGGAGTCCACCTATTCCATGAGGAAGCTCTTCGCCCTGTCGCTCACGGTCAACCCCGAGCGGCAGACGGCGCGGGAGATCGACCGCCTGCTGCGGTACCCGGGCTTTCTCCGGAGAGAGTCCTTCGCCAACGGCGTCGTCGAGATCGTCGAGGTCAAGGTGGACGGAAACAGCCCGCTGCGGGATCTCAGGCTGAGCCGGATCGGGGAGGTCATCCAGACCAAGGTCCTCGTGTGCGCGGTCGTGCGCGACGGCAAGGCGGTCATGCCCTCCGGCGATTTCGTGATCCAGAAGGGCGACAGGCTCTTCGTCACGGCGTCGGCGGCCAACCTCACCATCCTTCTCCGCAGCCTCGGCATCGCGGCTCCCAAGATCCGGAGCGTGGTCATCATCGGCGGCGGAAGAAACTGCTTCTACCTGACCCAGCTGCTTCTCAAGGAAGGCATCAGCGTCAAGATCATCGAGCAGAAGCGCGACCGCTGCGAGCGGTTCGCGGAGACATTCCCGACGGCCACGGTGATCGAGGGCGACGCCTCGTCCACCGCCGTGCTGGAGCGGGAGAAAATCGGGCAGGCCGACGCCGTCATCGCCATGACGGGAATGGACGAGCTGAACATCATCCTGTCCATGTACGCGAAGCACCAGAACGTGCCCCAGGTGATCACGAAGCTGGGGCGCGCCGAGAACATGGACATACTCGACAGGCTCCCGCTGGGCACCATCGTGAGCCCCAAGGAGCTGTGCTGCAATTCCATCACGCGCTACGTCCGCGCGATGGGGAAGCAGATCGGCGCGGCCGTGACGGTGCACACCATCGCGGACGGGCAGGCGGAGGCCATCGAGTTCGTCGTGGAGGCCAACACGAAGCATATCGGCGAACCCCTCAAGAACATCCGCCTGAAGAAAAATATCCTGGTGGCCTCGATTACCCACGGGAGAAACTTCATCACGCCGAACGGCGACGCCGTGTACCAGACCGGGGACAGGATCGTCCTGGTCTCGCCCGCGGGCCAGGCCATTCAGGAGCTGAACGACATCTTCCTGTAAGCGGTTTCCCGGCGGCGCGGATGGGAATTCCGGGAGCGCCCGCAGAACCGTCCGCATAAGCCCTTACGACCTGTTGGCGCCGGGAAAGCCCACTGCTTCAGCGGTGGGAGTGTCAAGTGTTTTTCTGTCAGTATCAAAAAGTAATTTCTGGAGCATTCAGCCGTGAACTACAAGATCATGCTCAGGATCCACGCATGGATCCTGGTGATTGAAACCGTATTCATGATCCCCGCGCTCTTGATCTCGCTCTACGGGGGAGACGGCCCCGCCGTCCGCGGATTTCTCTTCGCGATGACGGTATCCGTCCTGGCCGCGGGACTCATGGCGTTTCTGTCGAGAGACGCCGAGAGGAGATTCTTTGCCCGGGAGGGCCTGGTCTGCACCGGCATGGCCTGGATCGTCCTCTCCCTGGCGGGATGTCTGCCCTTCTTCATCTCGGGCAGGATTCCCAATTTCTTCGACGCGTTCTTCGAGATCGTATCCGGTTTTACGACCACCGGCGCCTCCGTGGTCTCGGACATCGAGGCCCTCGGAAAGGGACTTCTCTACTGGAGATCCTTCAGCCACTGGGTCGGCGGCATGGGCGTCCTGGTGTTCTTTCTCGCGATCATCCCGGCGAGCGGCAGGAACGACGGCTACATGCTCCACATCCTGCGCGCCGAGTCGCCCGGCCCCTCCGTCAACAAGATGGTCCCGAAGATGCGCCGGACCGCCGCGATTCTCTACATGCTCTACTGCGCGCTGACCGTGCTCGATGTGATCTTCCTGCTGATCGGCAGGATGCCGCTCTACGACGCCGTCTGCATCGCCTTCGGCACCGCGGGGACCGGCGGATTCTGCGTCCTCAATACGGGAATGGGCACCTACACGCCCTTCGCCCAGAACGTGACCACGGTCTTCATGCTGCTCTTCGGCGTCAACTTCAATCTGTACTACCTGCTCGCGATGAAGCGCTTCCGGTCGGTCTTCAAGGATGAGGAGCTGCGCTGCTATCTGATGATCGTCGGCGCCTCGATCCTGCTGATCGGCTTCAATATCTGGCAGCGGGTGCCGGAGGCCATGAAGCTCGGCACCACGATCCGTCATTCCGCCTTCCAGGTGGCGTCCATCATGACGACGACGGGGTACGCCACCGTGGACTTCGACCTCTGGCCCGGCTTCTCCAAGGCGATCCTGCTGTGCCTGATGTTCGTCGGGGCCATGGCGGGCAGCACGGGCGGCGGCATCAAGGTCTCCCGCGTGATGCTTCTCGTGAAGAGCGTGAGAAGAAACGCCCACCAGATCTTCCACCCCCACGAGGTGAGGGTGATCCGCGTAAACGGACAGCGGGTCGAGGAGCAGACGGTGACCAACGTCACCTCCTACCTCGCGGCCTACGTTATCATCGTGATCTTCAGCTTCCTGGCGCTGGCCTTCGACGCGGGCAACTTCTCGCTGACGACGGATTTCAGCGCCGTCATGGCGACCTTCAACAACATCGGGCCCGGCTTCGATTCGGTGGGGGCCACCTGCAACTATTCGGGTTACAATAATTTTTCGACGCTGGTCATGTCCTTCGATATGCTGCTGGGGAGGCTTGAGATATTCCCGATCCTCACGCTGTTTTCCCTCAGCACCTACCGCCGGACGTAAGGTTACATAATCTGGTAGCGTCCCGCGCCGGGACTACCAGACTTAGCGGTTGCGGAATTTTCCGGAAAAAGGGTATAATTGTCAAGGTGAATTTTATAGTTTTCGACCTGGAATGGAACCAGTCTCCGGACGGGAAGAAAGGCGAGGTGCCGCACTTCCCGTTTGAGATCATCGAGATCGGTGCGGTAAAACTGAATGAAAAGAGGGAGTACCTGGATTCGTTCCGCGCGCTGATCAGGCCGGTGGTCTACAGGAGGCTGCACTGGGGAACCAGGGCGGTGATCGGTCTGAAGCAGAAGGATCTGGCGAAAGGGATCCCCTTCCGGGAGGCGGCGGAGTCCTTCTTCCGGTGGTGCGGGGACGATCCCAGATTCTGCACCTGGGGACCGGCCGATCTGACCGAACTGCAGAGAAATCTCAGATATTACGGGATGCTCGGATACCTGCCGGGACCGGTGATCTACGAGGACGTCCAGAAGCTTTTCGCGATCGCCTTCGAGACGAGGTCCCAGAGAAGGGCGCTGCGCTACGCAGTGGAGTATCTGGAGCTTCCGGAGAACCAGGAGTTCCATTTCGCCAGGGAGGACGCCGCGTATACGGCGGAGGTGTTCCGGCGGATACCGGAGGAGGTCCTCGGGAATGTGTCCGTGGACTGCTTCCAGAATCCGAAGACGCGCAGTGAGGAGATCTTCCTCCGGTTCGACCAGTACGAGAAGTTCGTCTCCAGGGAATTCGATTCCCGGGAGGAGCTGCTGGCCAACCGGGAGGTGACCGCGGTACACTGCTTCGAATGCCGGAGAAACGTAAGGCGCATCGTCCGCTGGTTCGCCGACGGGGGAGGAAATCATCTGGCTGTCGGGCTGTGCCCTGTACATGGGTTTGTCAAGAGCAAGATCCGGATCAAGACGACGGAAGACGGAAAGTTCTATGCGGTCAGGACCACAAAGCTGATCGGGGAGGAGGACGCCGGCGTCATTCGTGATAAACAGACATTTTTGAGGCTGAAACGGCAAAACAGGCGAAAAAAATGACATAGTTTTCACAGAATGTCCTCAGTGCCGGTGTTAGAATAGAATTACTCTTCAGGCGTCAGCCGGTTTTGCCGGTGTGCAGTATAGTCAGAAAGGAATGAGGGCTGTTTTGAAAAAGAGGAACCAACTTGTCAGCGCGCTGCTCGCGGGAATACTCGTCAGCGGGACGGCGACGGCGACGGTAAGCTCAACGCCGCTCACGATTGCCGCGTCTGACACAGGGGAGGATCTTTCCGGGGAGTATGAATCGGGGGATTACGAACCGGACGGATACGAGGAAGAAACAGAGGAATACGCCGAAGACGGGTACGACTACGGCTTCGAAGACGAAGAAGCGGCCGGTGAGGGAACCGACGGCTCTGATTCCATGTCCGGAGAGGAAGGAGGCTCTTACGAAGAAGAGGGCGATGCGGACTCTCAGGAGGGATCGGAGGATTCCGAATCCGAATACGAGGACGCGGAATCGGAAGACGGCGGCTCCGACGGCGAAGATACAGAAGACGGGGACGGCGCGGACTCCGGGGAAGACGGCACGGACTCCGAGGGAGACGGTGCGGATTCCGAGGGAGACGGCGCGGACTCCGTGGGAGACGGCACAGACTCCGGGGAGGACGGCGCGGATTCCGGTACGGACAGCACGGACTCGGAGGAGGACGGCACGGATTCGGGCGCGGACGGCACGGATTCGGGCGCGGACAGCACGGACTCGGGCGCGGACAGCACGGACTCCGGTACGGACAGCACGGATTCGGGGCTGACGGAGGAGGAAATCCGTCAGGCGAACGAGGACGCGGAGGAGCTGATCGCCGAGGGCGAAGAAGAGGAACTGCAGGCCCTCGAGGAGATCGAGAGACAGATCGAGGAGGATCTCGACTGGGACGAGGAATACGAGCGCGGCCTGGCCGAGTTTGAGGCAGAATACAAGGAAGAGATGGACAAAGCGGCCGAGGAGCAGGCGGCCGCGCTGAAGAAGCAGGAGGAAGAGGAGAAGGAAGCCGAGAGGCGGCACGAGGAGGAGATGGAGGAGGCCTACGCCTCCTATGTGAGAGGCTACGCCAGCGGAGCCCGCACCTATTACACGGGATCCTATTTCGTCTCCGAGGCGCAGAAGCGCCTGTCGCTCAATCTCGGGTTCAAGCAGGTGGCCAAGAAATACGCGGTTCCGAAGAAGGGACCCGTCAATATCCTCGAGGGAAGGGCGGACGACGCGAGGATCGTCGGCGTCCTGGACGAGGGAAGCCTCTGCTACATTCTGGAAGATAACGCCGAGGAATGGGTCTTCGTGGAATCCGGCGACGTCCGCGGATTCGTCCGGACGGAGCTCCTGTCCACCGGCGACGAGGTGGACGCCTACGTGGAGAAGACCGGCGAGAGCAAGATGAAGCTCGCCGTGCAGAAGCTCGATCCGCTGGAGAACCAGGCGTACCGCTACACCCTGACGACGACGAGGGACGTGTCGGCGATGATGTCCAACATCGTCAACTCGACGGTCACCCGGGACGAGGTGGTCCAGTTCTCCATGCAGTTCGTCGGCAATCCCTATATCTGGGGCGGAAGCTCGCTCACGTCCGGCACGGACTGCTCGGGCTTCACGCAGCAGGTGTACGCCCATTTCGGCATATCCATTCCGCGCGTCTCCCATGAGCAGGCGGAATGCGGCGTGAAGATTCCGGTCTCGGAGGCGCAGCCGGGAGACCTGATCTTCTACGCGAGAAACAACGTTATCTATCACGTGGTCATCTACGCCGGCGAGGGCAAGGCGGTCAACGCCGCCTCCACGACCTCCGGCATCGTCTACACCAACGTGGACTACGACAAGGCGTGCTGGGCGTGCCGTTTCATCGACGACACAGGCGCCTCGGGCAGACCCACGACGCAGGCCTCGCAGCTTGTGGCCACCGGCCGCATGGCGTACGACGGGGACGCGGCCTCCAAGGCGGCGATCATCGACGCCCTCGCGAAGGCCAGCGAGAAGGAGTGGGAGGAGATCGGCTTCTGCCGCTCGGTCCTCATCGCCCAGACCATCGAGGAGAGCGGATGGCTCGCGTTCCACAATACGGGCTCCGGCATCCAGGCGACGGACAACAACGTGCTCGGCATGAATGTCGACCTGCTGAACGACCGCTGGATCAGCCCGTGGACCGGGGCGTACATCAGCCGTCTGGTTCCGCAGTATGTGAACGGAAGAATCGTATACGACTTTGAGGACATGCGCGTCTATCAGGACATCGAGGCGTGCATGGAGGATTACGCCGCCTTCAAGATCGGCCTCCATCCGGAGCTCCGCGGCGTCAATGACGTCGACGCGGTCATCGCGGTGGGCCTCAGGGGCTACGCGACCAATCCGAACTATCAGTCGAATATCCGGTCGATTATCGACCAGTACAACCTGACCCAGTACGACACGCCCTTCGTGATTGACGACGACGAGACCTTCGTCGCCGGAGACGACGGGGCCCAGGCCGAAGATTTCGGCAGGACCGACAGCGACGCCGAGACGCCCGACGGCCCGGCGGAGAACCCGGACGGCAGCGGAGACGCGGTCCATGAGGACGCCGGCAGCCCGGTGGGCACCGACGGTCTCGAGGGCGCGGAGGACGCCGCGGACGACGGCCTTGCCGGCACCGATGAGGACGAAGAGGAAGACGCCGACGGCGAAGGCTTCATCGGGGATATCGCCGATGAGGACGGCGCGGACGAAGACGTGATCACCTTCGACGGTTCCGAAGAGGACGGAGACGTGATCGCGGTGGACGAATCCGACGAGGACGCGATCACCTTCGACGAGTCCGGCGATGACGAGTCCGGCGAAGACGGGACCGGTGAAGAGAACGTCCCGGAGGACGCGGCGGAAGACCAGGCCGGAGACGACGGGGAAACCTTCGACGACGTCTACGGCGGCGCCTACGGAGAAGAGCCCTTTGAGACAGACGGCACGCCGGAAGACGAAGGCACGGTGTACGAGAGCGCCGAGCCGGCCGAGACACCGGCCGTCACCGGCATGTACCGCACCGACAGCTCGGACTACACGCAGTCCCAGCTGGAGCTGATCTGGGCCATCGTCGCGGAAGAGGACGACATCAGCTACGACGGGGCCCTCGCGGTGATCTCCTCGGTGATGAACCGGGCGGATCAGAACTACGGCGGCTTCGGCACCTCGGCCTTCAGCCAGCTGACGGCGGACGGCCAGTACTGCTACTCGCCGAGCGTGGCGGACCCCATCTACTACCAGAGAAGGCTCGGAGGCAACGTGCCCGATTTCGTCAAGCAGGCGGTGGACGACTGCCTGAAGGGCGGCGTGCGCAGCCACAGCTGGAACACCTTCTCCGATTCCTCGGAGAACGGCGGAACCCAGATCGGATCGAACTGGTATTACAATACCGACGGCCCCGAGACGGCCGACTGGTATTACGACGAGGACGACCTGGTGGACGTCGACGACTACGACGACGTCGAATTTGTCGACGACGACGAGGAGGATCTCGAGATCGTCCCGGAGGAGACCGGCGAGGAAGCCCAGGAGGAAACCGGAGAGGAGCCCACGGAGGACGTCGAGGATGAGATCCTGATCGACGCTGAGTAAAATGCGGCAAAAATATCCTGCGGCGCGGGCGTTTCGCCCGCGCCGCGGGTTTTACTCCG
>JBGUKX010000032.1:0-43784 GCA_045114695.1 Lachnospiraceae bacterium
TGATCAAACGATCTTCATATGATAAAAACTTTGACATGGTAGCTCCTTTCCAGCCGCCAGAAATCAAAGCATAACAAAAATGAGACCGCTGAGTTGTAATCCGAGATGCCAGTTTGTAAGACGAGATGCTTGTTTGTAAGACGAGATGCTTGTTTGTAAATTGAAAACTGCATATTTGTAAACGAAACGCCGTTTTTGTACGCCAGATGCCAGATTTGTAATCGAGATGCTTCA
Source organism: Lachnospiraceae bacterium (assembly GCA_045114695.1). Taxonomy (GTDB): domain Bacteria; phylum Bacillota; class Clostridia; order Lachnospirales; family Lachnospiraceae; genus Chordicoccus. The sequence continues at coordinate 235 of JBGUKX010000032.1, forward strand.
TTTCTACACGAGATGCAACCTGTTCAGAGTCATTCTTTTCGTGTATGATAGTTTTGGCAGGTATGCCAAAGGGAGGTCGACTCCCTCTCGATTTATTGTATAATGAAATCAGACGGCGCGCCGGCATCACGGGAAGGGGAAGAAAAGGCGGCTCGGAGAGGCCCTTTCTTCCGGGATCTCTGACCGCAGGCGCCCGACGGAACACGAAGAGATCACTCACGGAAGGGAGATTCCCATGGAATTTACAATGATAGAGACCGGCTGGCTGTCTGTCCTGCCGCCTGTCATCGCGATCACACTGGCGCTGGTGACCAAGGAGGTCTATTCCTCCCTGTTCATAGGCCTGTTCTCCGGCACGCTGATCTACAGCTTCGCCGGGGGCGGGACCGTCATTTCCGCGGCAGCGACGACCTTTGACATGATGTATTCCAAAATCGCGGACAACGCCTATATGATCATTTTCCTGGGGCTGCTCTGGGCCGTGGTGAGTCTGGTGTCCCGGTCCGGGGGCAGCGAGGCCTACGGCCGCTGGGCCGGAAAGCGTCTCAGGACCCGACGCTCCGCAAGCTTTGCCACCTCGCTGCTTGGCGTGCTGATTTTTATCGACGACGGCTTCAACTGTCTGACCGTCGGCACCGTGATGCGCCCCATCACCGACCGGCTCGGCATCTCCCGGGAAAAACTGGCCTATGTGATCGATGCCACCGCCGCGCCGGTGTGCATCGTCGCCCCCGTGTCCAGCTGGGCGGTGGCTGTGGCCAGCGAAGTCAGCCAGACCGACGGATTTCATGTATTCCTTTCGACGATTCCCTATAACTATTACGCCCTGCTGACCATCCTCATGGTGCTCTTTATCTGCTGGACCGGCCGGGACTTTGGTCCGATGAAGGACGCCGAGGAAAAAGCCATGCGGGAGGGATACAAAGACCGCGAGGAAGACCCGGAGACCCGGACCCGCGCCGGAGGCCGGGTCATCGACCTGGTGCTGCCCATCCTGGTTCTGATCGTGTGCGCCATCCTTGGCATGGCGTATGTGGGCGGCTTCTTCCGCGGCACGCCTTTTTCCGAGTCCATCGGCTATAACCCGACCGCCGGGCTGACGCTGGGCGCGTTTGCCGGCCTGGTGACCGCCTTCCTGCTGTACATCCCGCGCCGGCTGATGACGCCGAAGGAATTCATGACCAACATCGTCAGCGGCATCTCGAATATCGTGCCGCCGATGCTGATCCTGATCCTGTCCTGGAGCCTGGGCGGCGTATGCCGGCAGCTGATCGGCACGGGAGAGTTCATCTCCGGCTTTGTCAGCGCGTCCCGCCTGCCGCTGGGCTTTCTGCCGTTCCTGATCTTTATCGTCGCCGCCGCGATGAGCTTTTCCATGGGCACCTCGTGGGGCACCTTCGGCATGCTGATCCCCATCGTCACCATGATCTGCGCCTCCGACGGGGCCGGCGGGCTTCTGATTCCGACGCTCGGGGCGACGCTGGCAGGTTCCGTGTACGGCGATCACTGTTCCCCCATTTCCGACACGACGATCCTGGCCTCCACCGGCGCGTCCTGCCCGCATATCAGCCATGTGGAGACCCAGCTGCCCTACGCGACCCTGGTGGCGGTTGTCTGCGCCGCAGTCTATCTCATCGCGGGCTTCACCGGGACGCCCTGGGCCGCACTGGCCATCGGAGCGGCGCTGCTGATCGCGGCGCTTCTCATTCTCAACAAAATGAATCTCAAAAAGGCGGAATGACGCGGCGCCGCGCCTCCGGAACAGCGGGAGAACCCGCCGGATCCATGGCATTTTGCGCCGGAATGTGATACCATTTCAGAAACAGACGATTCGCCGCATGGCGCGGCCGTGACGCCCTTCCGGTTCCATAAGGAAGCCGCGGAGGAATGCCATGCCCGGAACAGGCGTCCCTGTCCGGGCGGATCAGGAAAGGAGACCGATATGATCAGAAAAGCGGAAGAATGCATGATCGAGTACAGGGAGCACATGAGAGACGGCGACGGAACCGTCGTCATCACGAATTTTATCAGCGGACCGGCGGAGCTCAACGAAAAGGGCCGTCTCTTCGCGAAAATCACGCTGAATCCGGGCTGCAGCATCGGCTATCACATCCACGACAAGGACGCGGAGCTCTTCTATATTATGAAGGGGACCGCGGAGTACAACGACGGCGGCGAGCTCCGGACGGTGACCGCGGGCGACGTCACCCTCTGTCCCACCGGCACCGGGCACGGCATCGCGAACAAGACCGACGAGGTGGTGGAGCTGGCGGCGGTGATCATCTACGCCTGAGAGACCGCCCGCCGCATCCCCCGGAATCCATCCGACCGAAACCGATCTGCTCATAAGGAGGAAGCCTATGTCACAGTTCTACATGCCTGTCAGAGTCTTTGAAGAAAATGACGTCGTCGTCCATCACGCCGCGGATCTCGCCGCGCTGGGCAGCAAGGCCCTCATCGTCACCGGGCGGCACTCCGCCGAAAAGAACGGCTCGCTCCGGGACGTCGAGGCGGCCCTCGACAGCGTCGGGCGCGGTTACGCCGTATTCAATGAAATCGAGGAAAATCCGTCGGTGGCGACGGTCATGAAGGCCCGGGATTTCGGCCTGGCGGAGGGCGCGGATTTCGTCATCGGCGTCGGCGGGGGCTCCCCGATGGACGCCTCCAAGGCCATCGCCCTCATGATGAAGCACAGTGACCGCGGCGAAAGCTATCTCTACACGCCTGACGGCCCGAGCGACACGCTTCCCCTCGCGGCGGTTCCCACCACCTGCGGCACCGGCTCCGAGGTCACCGCCGCCTCCGTTCTCACGAGGACGGAGCTTCAGACCAAGGGCTCCATCCCGCATCGGATTTTCCCGGACATCGCCCTGATCGACGGCAAGTATCTCCGCACTGCCTCAAAATCCGTGCTGGCCAACACCGCCTTCGACGCTCTGACGCATCTCTACGAGAGCTGGCTCAACGTCAAGGCGACGCCGATGAGCCGGATGTGCGTGGACGCGGGACTCCGCGAATGGGCAAAGAGCCTGGACGTCATCCGCGGCCTCCGCGAAGCGGACGACACGGACCGCTTCAACATGATGCGGGCTTCCGCGATGGCGGGCATGTCGATCGCCCAGACCGCGACGACGCTGCCCCACGGTCTCAGCTACTCCGTGACCGTCAGGCTGGGGGTTCCCCACGGCAAGGCGACGTCCTACTTCACCGCCGGCTACCTCGCGGAGGCCTCCGAGGAGGACCGCGATTACCTGCTCCGCACCGCCGGCTTCCGGGATCTGGAGGATTTCCGGGCCGTCAATGCCGCCGCCTGCGGCAGGATCGACGCGCCGGAGGCGGAGCTTCGGACCATTCTCGAAGGCGCCGTGGACGATCTTTGCGCCAATCCGAAGAAAATGGCCCTCGCCCCCTTCTCCCCCGACCGGGAGATGCTCCGCCGGATCGCTTTCTACGAAATCAGCCACACATAAAGGGGACACGCCCCCTTCACGGCGGCGCCGCGGCTTTGCGTCATCTTGAGTGCCGCAAAAGGCCCGCCGCCTCCGCGGCGGGCGCGTCAGGACAGGAAAAGCAGCCCATGAAGATCTGGATCACAAGACACGGACAGACGCGCCTCAATCACGACCGCCTGATGCAGGGGCTCTCCGACGAGCCCCTCAACGAGACGGGGATCGCCCAGGCGAAGGCCGCCCGGGAGCTGGTAAAGGACGTCCTCTTCGACGCGGTCTACGCGAGCCCCCTTCAGCGGGCGGTGGTGACCGGGTCGATCATCGGCGGCGTCCCCGCGGAAAGCGTCATCACCGACCCGCGGATCATCGAGGCGGATTTCGGCCGATACGAGCAGCGGAGCTACTACCTGCTCGGGCCGTCCATGACGCTGTACTGGGCGGTTCCGGAGATCTTCAGGGCCCCGGCCACCGTCGAGACGATCGCCTCCATGATCGCCAGGAGCTCCGCCTTTCTCCGGGAGCTGGAGAGCAAGGACTACGAAAATGTTCTCGTCTCCTGCCACGGCGGGATCATGCGGGTGATGACCGGCTATCTGACGGACGCGCCCCGCGGCTACGTGTGGCGGCCGAAGGCCCGCAACTGCGAGATCCGCGTGTTTGAGTCGGAGGGCGGACGGCACCGCATGCTCCGGAAAATCACGATCTCCTGACACAGAAAAAACGGCGGCCCGGACGGCCGCCTGACGGCAAGGGACCGCAGCCTTTCGTGGCTGCGGTCCCTGTTTCTCTGTTTCTCCGTTTATATCTTTCTGTCTTTCGGTCTGAAGGATCCTGCGCGTCACCGGGCGTTCCCTTCCGGATGCCCGGCCGTCACTTGCGGATCTCCGCTCCCTCTCTCAAGGATGTTCCTCCGTTTCTCCCGGATGCCCGGACGGCCTTCACAGATCCAGCTGCGGGATCGAGGCAAATCCCTTCGCGAGATCCTCGTCCGTCGGGATGTAGTCCGACATCGTCCCATTGTTGAAGGCCTCGTAGGCCGTCATGTCGAAATAGCCGGTTCCCGTGAGGCCGAAGATGATGGTCTTCTCCTCGCCGGTCTCCTTGCACTTCAGGGCCTCGTCGATGGCGGCCCGGATGGCGTGGCTGGATTCCGGGGCGGGGAGGATTCCCTCGACCCTGGCGAACTGCTCGGCTGCCTGGAAGACGGCGGTCTGCTCCACCGAGCGGGCCTCCATGTATCCGTCCGCGTAGAGCTGCGACAGAACCGGGCTCATGCCGTGATACCGCAGGCCTCCGGCGTGGTTGGCCGACGGGATGAAATCGTGTCCGAGGGTGTACATCTTCGCCATCGGGCAGACCTTTCCGGTGTCCGCGAAGTCATAGACGAATTTGCCCCTCGTGAAGCTCGGGCAGGAGGCCGGCTCGATGGCGATGATCCGGTAATCCGCCTCGCCGCGGAGCTTCTCGCCCATGAACGGGGCGATGAGGCCGCCGAGATTCGAGCCGCCGCCGGCGCAGCCGATGATGATGTCCGGCTTGATTCCCATCTTCTCACAGGCCTTCTTCGTCTCGAGGCCGATGATCGACTGGTGCAGGAGCACCTGGTTCAGGACGCTGCCCAGCTCGTAGCGGTAGCCCGGCGTCGTGGTCGCGACCTCGACCGCCTCGGAAATCGCGCAGCCGAGGGAACCCGTCGTTCCGGGGAAGTCCTCATTCATCTTGCGGCCGATGGCGGTGTCCATCGACGGGGACGGGGTGACCGCGGCGCCGTAGGTCCTCATGACCTCGCGGCGGAACGGCTTCTGCTCGTAGGAAACCTTGACCATGTAGACCTTGCAGTCCAGATTGAAGTAGGAGCAGGCCATCGACAGGGCGGTTCCCCACTGGCCGGCGCCGGTCTCGGTCGTCACGCCCTTGAGGCCCTGGGCCTTCGCGTAGTACGCCTGGGCGATGGCGGAGTTCAGCTTGTGGCTGCCGGAGGTGTTGTTTCCCTCAAACTTGTAGAAGATGTGCGCCGGCGTGTCCAGCAGCTTCTCAAGGAAGACGGCGTGGGTCAGCGGCGACGGGCGGTACATCTTGTAGAATTTCAGGACCTCCTCCGGGATCGGGATATAGGCCGTGTCGTTGTCGAGCTCCTGGCGGATCAGCTCGTCGCAGAAGATCGGCTGCATGTCCTCAAATTTCAGCGGCTGAAGGGTTCCCGGATGAATCAGCGGCGCGGGCTTGTTCTTCATGTCCGCGCGGACGTTGTACCATGCGGTCGGGATTTCGTTTTCATCGAGGTAGATTTTGTAGGGGATGTTGTCGAATTTGCTCATAGTATCTCCTTTCTTCGGCCCTCCGGCCGCGGTGCACAAAATTCAGATGTCCGCGCGGCGGTCCCGCGAAGGTCCGCGGATGCCCGCGCGTACTTACGGGATACATTTCCGGCTCAGTTCCCGTATTCCAGTGAGATCTCGTCAAATTTATCCAGCAGTTCCCTGATGTCCAGCTTCTTTTTCTCCTCTCCCGATTTGTCCATGATGACCTGCCCCTCGTGCATCATCAGAAGCCTGTCCCCGTACTCCAGGGCGTAGCGCAGGTTGTGGGTCACCATGATGGTCGTCAGCTTTTTCCCGGCCACGATCCTCCCCGTGAGCTCCATGATGGTCTCCGCGGTCTTGGGATCCAGGGCGGCGGTGTGCTCGTCCAGAATCAGGAAATCGATGGGCGTCATGGTCGACATCAGCAGCGCCAGGGCCTGTCTCTGTCCCCCGGAGAGGTTCTTCACCGGCACGTCCAGCTTGTCCTCCAGCCCGAGGCCCAGGGGCTCCAGCATCGGCCGGAAGCGCGCCTTCGCGGCCCGGTCGGCGCCGCGGGTCAGGTTGTAGGGGCGTCCCTTGTTTTCCGCGAGGGACAGGTTTTCCAGGATCGTCATCTCCGGGCAGGTCCCCGCGGAGGGGTTCTGATAGACCCGGCCGATCCGGCGGTGCCGGACGTAGTCCTTATGTCCGGAAATATCGGTGCCGTTGATCAGGATGCTCCCCCGGTCCACGTCGATGGAGCCGCAGATGATGTTCAGCATCGACGTCTTTCCGGAGCCGTTGGAGCCCACCACCGAGACGAACTGTCCCGCCTCGATCTGCAGGCTGAAATCCTGAAAGAAGCAGAGCTCGTTGACGGTTCCGGGATTGTAGGTTTTGCAGATATTTCTCAGCTCAAGCATCTTCTCCGGCCACCTTTCTCTTCTTGTCCATGGATACCACCAGGATGACCAGGAACAGGACGGCAGTGATCAGCTTCATGTCGCTGGCGTTTCTGAGAAAATGTACGGCGGCCGCGATGCAGGCCTTGTAGAGGATCGATCCGACGATCACCGCCGTCGTCACGCTGACCCTCGCCGCCCGGCGGAAGAGCGTCGTGCCGATGATCACCGACGCGAGCCCGATCACCATCGTGCCCGTGCCCATGGAGACGTCGGCGTACCGCTGCTGCTGGGCGTAGAGGCAGCCCGCCAGGGCGACCATGGCGTTGGCCAGCGTCAGGCCGACGATGCGGACGCGGCCCTTGTCCACGCCCAGGGTCGTCACGATCACGTCGTTGCTCCCCACCGCCCGGAGCAGAAAACCGGACTTTGTCCTCAGATACCAGTCGAGAACCAGCTTCACGATCACCACGATCAGAAGGAGCACGGTCACGGTCCGGAAGGGCTCCGCCTTTCCCCCGATGACTGCGTTGACCCGGGAATTGTCGAAGATCGTGGGCGTGGTGTAGAGCGGGATGTTCGCCCGCCCCATAATCCTGAGGTTGACCGAGTAGAGGGCCGTCATCATGATGATTCCGCTCAGAAGATCCCGGACCCGCAGCTTGACGTGAATGAGGCCTGTCAGCATGCCCGCCGCTCCGCCCGCCAGAAAGGCGGCCGGCAGCGTCAGGGCCGCGGGGACGCCCCGGCTGATCAGCACCGCCGTGACGGCCGCCCCCAGGGGGAAGCTCCCGTCGACGGTGAGATCCGGAAAATCAAGAATCTTGTAGGTGATATAGATGCCGAGCGCCATCACCGCGTAGATGAAGCCCTGCTCGAAAACACTGATGATCAGCTGCATGGTTTTCTGCTCCGACTGTGTCTGTCTCCGGGCGCGGATCCCGCCGCCCCGGTTGTGTCTGTTTTTGAAAGCGGATCCGCCGCCCGCGTTGTGTCTGCCTCTGGAAGCGGATCCGCCGCCCGCGTTCTGTCTGCCTTTGGAAGCGGATCCGACACGCCCCGGTCAGGTTCGTTTTCGGGAATGGATCCCGCCGACCCGGTCAGGTCCGTTTTCGGGAATGGATCCCGCTCAGCCTGCCTGCGTGCTCTCTTCGATGGTGTCGAAGGTCGTCGCGGCCTCCCCGGCGTACTCCTCCGGGATCGCGATGCCGAGGTTTTCGGCGACCGCCGCGTTGACGTAGGGGGCGGGGGCGGCGATGGTCTGGAAGGGGATATCCGAGGCGCTCTCACCGAGAAGGACCCTCGCGGCGATCTTGCCGGTCTGAAGACCGAGCCCGAAGTAGTCCAGTCCCTCGCAGGCGATGCAGCCCGCCTTCACCTGGTCGATCTCGGAGCCGAAGACCGGGATGCCCGCCTTGGCGGCGGCGTCAAGCTCGGCCGAGAGCGCCTGGACGACGGTGTTGTCGGTGAGGTTTGAGATGCAGTCCACCTTGCCCGCCAGGTCCGCGGCCGCCATCGGGACGTCGGCGAGCTGGCTGATGGCCGAGTCGACGATCTCAAAGCCGAATTCCGGTGCGAGGGAGCGGTAGACCGCGATGGTGGAATCCGAGTTCGTCTCGGAGGAGGTATGAAGGATTCCGATCGTCTTCGCCTCCGGCAGGAAGGCCCGGATCATCTCCAGCTGCTCCCTCACCGGCAGCGCGTCGGAGGTACCCGTGATATTTCCGGCCGGGCTTCCGTCCTCGCGGGCGAGCTGCGCCGCGACCGGATCCGAGACCGCCGAGAAGATGACCGGGATATCGGTCTTCATCGTGGAATTGAAGGCGGACATGGCGCTGGGCGTCGCGATGGCGCAGATGAGATCGTATCCCTGGGACACGAAGCTGTCCGCGATCGTGGCCGCGATGCCGGTGTCCGCGTTGGCGTTCTGCAGATCAACGGTGAGGTTGACTCCTTCCTCGAAGCCCTCCTGCTCCAGTGCCATGAGGAAGCCGTTTCTGCAGTCGTCGAGTGAGCCGTGCTCCGCGAACTGGGAAATGCCGATCGCGAAGCTTCCCTCCGCGTAGGGGGCCGCCTCTCCGGATTCCGCCGCCGGGACGGCGTTCGCCGTCAGGGATGCCGCGCAGACCGCTGCCGTCAGGATGCCAAGTACTCGCTTTTTCATAATAAACCTCCTTCTTTCTCTGCCGCGGATAAGAGGACGTATCCGGCCCGCCGGCCGGCATTTCCGAAAAAAAAACGTCTCAGACATACTATGTCTGAGACGATATCATTCTTACCGCGGTGCCACTCAGTTTGCCGGACCATCATCCGGCCTCTTTCGTGTTTCGCCTCCAAAGTCCATTCATACGGGCTTCCTCCGCCGCCTCTCAGCACCGGCGCGCTCTCTGTGGGATTCCTTCCGTACTACTCCTCTTCTTCACAGGCCTTTATTAAGTTAACGTGATGATACGCTAACGAAAAACCGTTGTCAAGCACGAATTGCCGCCGGAGACATTTTAAAATTTTCGCTCATTTTCCTCCCCCGGGCGATTTTTCTCCGGAACTATCCATAACAGGAGCATCTGTGTTATGATAATGGCGCTGTCGTTTATCGCGGCTCCAGCAGGAAAGAGAGGCATAAACCATGATCTGTGACAACATTCTCGACGCCATCGGCTACACCCCCATCATCCGTCTGAACCGCATGGGGAGCCCTGACAGCGCGGAAATTCTGGTTAAATTCGAAGGCCTGAACGTCGGCGGGTCCATCAAGACGAGAACCGCCTGGAACATGATCCGCCAGGCGGAAAAGGAAGGAAAGATCGACAAAGACACCATCATCGTCGAGCCCACCAGCGGCAACCAGGGCATCGGACTGGCCCTCGTCGGCGCGGTGAGGGGCTACCGCACCATCATCATCATGCCCGACTCCGTCAGCGAGGAGCGGCGCAAGCTGATCGCGCACTACGGCGCGGAGGTCCTGCTGATCCACGACGCGGGCGACATCGGCGCCTGCATCGACGAGTGCCTGCAGACCGCGCTCCGCATGGAGAGGGAAAATCCCAGGGTCTTCGTCCCCCAGCAGTTCGCCAACGTCAACAATCTCAAGGCCCACCGGCACCACACCGCGGTGGAGATTCTGGAGCAGGTCGCGGGACCGATCCACGGCTTCTGTTCCGGCATCGGCACCGGCGGCACCATCACGGGAATCGGGGAGGTGCTGAAAGCCCAGAATCCCGATATCGAGATCTGGGCCGTGGAACCGGAGCACGCCGCGATTCTCGCGGGCGGCAACATCGGGACGCATCTGCAGATGGGAATCGGCGACGGTATCATCCCGGACATCCTCAATCAGGAGATCTACAGCAGCATCTATATCGTCACCGACGAGGAGGCGCTCGAGACCGCGAAGGATCTCGCCCGGCTGGAGGGAATCATGTGCGGCATCTCCAGCGGCACGAACGTCGCCGCCGCCAGGGCCCTGGCCCGCAAGCTCGGTCCCGGCAAGACGGTCGTCACGGTCCTCCCGGACACCGCGGAGCGCTACTTCTCCACCCCTCTTTTCGATTAACTTCTGATTGACCTCTGATCGACCTCTGACGGCGCGGATCCTCTTACCGAGCGATCCGCGCCGTTTTATGAAGGACCCGGCCCCGCCGGGTCTTTCTGTATGATCAGGGTCCTGTTGCACGGTCAAGGTCCTTTTGCATGGTCAGGGCCCTTCTGCACGGTCAGGGTCCTGTTGCACGGTCAGGGCCCTGTTGCACGGTCAGGATCCTTCTGCATGGTCAGGGCCTGTTGGCATGGTTCAGACCTGCGCGTCGGGTCTTACGCTTTCTTTCTCGCCACGAGATGCAGGCGGAAGCCCTTCTGCGCCTCGATCTTCTCGACCTTCAGCCCGGCTGCCGCGCAGTAGGAGCGCACCTCGGCGATGGTGTGGGCCTTTACGTCGCCGTGGCCGACCAGATTGGCCAGGGGAAGCTCGATGTGGTTGATGATCCACAGGAGGGCCGGCGAGGCCGTGTTGTCCCTCAGGATCAGCGTCCCGTCCTTCCGGAGCACCCGGGCGACGCTGTTAAAAAAGGCCTGGGGATCCGGATAGTGATGGAAGCTCTGGGAGTTGATCACGATATCGAAGCTCTCCGGCTCAAAGGGAAGATTCTCGCAGTCCCCGACGACAAATACCGTGTTGGGGAGATGCTTCTCCTCCGCCTTCCGGATCATCTCGGGCGTCAGGTCGATTCCCGTAAAGTGCTTGTCCGGGTACTCCTCCGTCAGAAGCGACAGCATCGGGGCCGTGCCGCAGCCGGCGTCCAGGAGGGTCTCGAAATCGCGCTTCCGGATCTCCTCGAGAATAGGGGGATAGTCCTTCCTGCACATCTCATAGATCCCCGCGTGGTCCGATTCATAGTTCTTCGCGGCTTTCGTAAATTCGCTGACCGACAGCTTCTTGTATTCCTCCGAGCTTCTCATGGCAGTCCTCTCCGATGTTCCTGTTATTCTGTTCAACATTTTGCAATCTGGTTAATATTCTCTAACATAGTACTACTTTTCTCCCCTCCTGAAAAGCAGAAAAAAAGCAGCCGCTGTGAGCGGCCGCGATGATGTTCACGTGTTCGGCAGTCCCGCGTTTTGCGGTCCTTGCGTCCCGGGGTCTTTTGTCCTGAAGTCAGATATCTTACAGTCCCTCGCTCTGCCGGCACAGGCCCTGCCGTTATGCGTCCTGCAGTCCGAGGAGCAGCTCTCCGGCCGCGTCCTCGATCCTTCGAAAGACCTTTCTGCTTTCGTCCTCCTCCGGCTCTTCCCCCTGCTTCTCCCGGGCAAGCAGCGGGACCCAGGACTTCGTCCGGACCTCCCCGAGCCACCCGTCCTCCTTATCCGCTGCCGCCTCGGCGAGCGCGTAGGGGCAGCAGATGTAGAAGCTGCACATCTGGCTGTCCTCCATCCGGATTCCGGAGATCAGCCGGACCAGGAACTTCCGGAGCTCCACGAGTCCATCCCTGCCGAAGGCCGTCTCCGGATCCGCCAGGGATCCGCGCACGGCGCGCAGCAGGGCTGTCGCCGGGCCGTTTTCCGGCTCATGAGCCGCGGCCTTATCCTGGATTCCATGCAGGGCCTTATCCGGATGCTCATCCGGGGCTTCCTCAAGGGCTTTATCCGGATGCTCATCCGGGGTCTCCTCCCCGGATCCGGCGTAAAAAGCCGACTCCACGGCCGTCCTCCGGATTCTCTCCGTGCCGCCCGCGGTTCCCGCGACCCGCGCGGCAAACAAGGTCCGGCCTTCCTCCGCCAGAGCCCGGATCCTTTCGTACACGGCTTCATCCATGCCGGGCAGGTCGTAGAGCGTCTCTCTCCCGTAGAGCGCGTTCCCGGCGTCTTCCGCCGGTTTGTCCGCTGTCGGCCGCTCCGCCGATCCGCCCTCCGCCGTTCCGCTCACGGCAGACTTCTCCACCGGTTTGTCTACCGCCGGTCCGGACAGAGCCGCGCGGTCCGCCGTCACCTCCGCTCCGGACCCGTCCCCCATCGGAACCCACTCCACGGGGACGCACAGATAGAGCTGGTACATGCATTTCAGGAACTCGACCGTCCTTCCGTCGACGGGATCGGCGAGGACCGCGTCCGCTCCGGGGATGAACCGGCCGGCGCAGAGGATCTTTGCCTCCTCCGCGGTCTTTCCGGCGGCCCGCTCCTTCTTCACCTCTTTCTGAAAATCCCGCAGCTCCTGAAAGAGAAACATCGCGATTTTCCGAAGCACCTCGCCCGGGACGGCGCCGGATACCGGCAGCGCGACGCAGTCGACGCAGTGGAGCCGGCTGATCAGGGCGGCCTCCGCGAAAATCTCCGTTCCCTCGTGGTCGAGGGACACAATCACCGGCGGGGCCAGCACGAGGTCCGCTCCGAGGCCTGTCAGCGCCTCCGCGTCCGAGCGGACGGATCTCGCCGAAGGATTCCCGTCCGGCTCAAAAGAGCCGAAGGAAAGCCAGATCACCCGCTCCGCGCCGGTTCTTTGCTTCGCCTCTTCCAGAATCCGCTTTCTCTTCCCGTAATCGTCCCGGAAGCAGTCCGGTATCGCCAGTGTCCTCATCCTGCACCTCCTTCCGGCCCTCACGCCGCCGGAGTCCTTCTCCTGCGCTCCCGTCCGGCCTTTCGCGCCGCCGGTGCGCCTTCTCCTGCGCTATCTTCCGGCCCTCACACCGACAGAATCTCGGTGTAGACGGTTTTTCCGTCCTTCACGGAGGATTTCATCAGAGAGATCTTCTTCACCATCATCTCGCCCTTCGGCGCCTGGGCCGCCTGCCATTTTCCGTTTGCCTTCCGGATGATGGTGATATGCGGCGTGAATTTCTTTCTGTCATAGGCGATGCCCGCGGCATCCAGGGCGTCCCGGACGGCTTTGGCGGCTCCCGAAAGTCCCTGGCTGCCCCTGACCCCGACGTACAGCAGGTCGCCGAAGGTGTTCATCTCGGTCAGCGCCAGACGGAAGGGCTTGAAGGAGATCCCCTGAAACGCGGCCTTCACGGCCCCGGGATTGTCCGTCTCCCCGATAAAGGCGAGGGTCAGGTGCAGGTTCTGCGCCGGGACGTATTCTCCCTTCACCCCCAGCTTCTTCAGGTCGTGCATCGCGCCTGTGACCGGTTTCCTGATTTCATCCGAAAGCTGAACTGCCGCAAAGAGCCTCATTCTCTCATCCTCCTCCCGGAATACAAATTCCGAATGTAACGAACCGTTTCCGGATGCGAAGTATGTAACCCTCATACTTTCGTATTCGGGCTCACTGGCCCGGCGTCACCTCGTGGTTCCCGCCGTCGGCCTCCTCCGGCACGCCGTATCCGTTCTCCGTCCTCTCCGCCCTGTAGACGCCGCAGTTGGCGACGTACTTCGTCCAGTAGCTGCCTTTCGATTCCGGCGTCAGGTACTCGAGAATGCCCTTCATCGAGATGGCGTGGGCCGAGATCAGCACGTCTCCGTCGTCGGTGCGGCAGAGATCCCGGATGAATTCCCCCGAGCGTCTCACCACGGAGGCGAGGCTCTCCATCCCCGCCGGTGCCGGATTGTGGACGAAATCGCTGAAAAACAGGATGATCTCGGGGGGCGGGGCCTCGAGGCTCACGCCCTCGTAGGGGCCGTAGTCCATCTCCAGGAGCCGCTCGTCCGTCAGGATCCGGGCTTCCTCCCCGGCGATGATCCGGGCGGTCTGCAGCGCGCGCGTCAGAGGACTGGAGTATACCCGGGCGAAGCGGATCCCTTCCCTGCGGAAATAGTCCCGGACCTCCTCCGCCTGGCGGACGCCCTCTTCGTTGAGGGGCAGATTGCTCCGTCCCTGCAGTACCTTTTTTCTGTTGCCGGCGGTCTGACCGTGCCGGACGATGTAAATGGCGGACATAGCTGCTTCTCCTTCGGAGTCGGAATAGCAGCGGGTGTCTCCACCCGCTGCCCTGGTTTGTTCTTTGTAAATAATTTTGATCCCGCCGGATCGTTATTTTTTCATGATGACCTGCGAGGAATTCGCCGGATACGATCTGGCGTGCTGGCCGTACTGGGACGTCCTGGTTCTGACGTAGCTGTGCGCTTCCTTCAGCGTGTACTTATTGTCGCGGTTGGAGTCCGCCGGCATGGAGCCCGACATGAAGTGGGCGCCGGAGCCGGCCTGGAAGCCGCCGCCGTAGAGCAGATAATACGTGAAGGCGCCGCCGTTCGTCTTGCCGAAGTCGATGGAGGTCTCCTTGTAGCCGCAGGCCGTGAGGACGTAGAACTTGTTCTTCCGAAGTTCTCCGGTCTTGACGCCCTCGTCATCGGCCTCCGGAACGTACTCATTGGCGCTGGCGAAGGCGTTGACGGCCGCCGCGTTGAACTGCTCCGCGTCCAGGCCGCCGTTCTTCGAGGAGGCGTAGATGCCGCCGCCGCTTCCGCAGCTGTCGAGGAGGACGATCACCTTGCCGGGCACCTTGCTGAGGGCGCTGGCGAGCTCTCTCATCGTAAACATTTCATCGGCGTAGTACGCGTTCGTCGGGCAGAGGGCTCCTTCGTAGGAGTCCGTGTAATCGGCCACGCCGTGTCCTGTGTAGTAGAACAGGGACACGTCCGTGCTCTTCGCTCCGGAGAAAGCGCTGCGGATCGCAGTCGTGAAGGCCTTCTTCGTCGGGACGTTTCTCTTCACCGTGACCTTGCTGTAGCCGCGGCTCTTGAGCAGGCGGTTCATGTTGTTGGCGTCGGTGCCGGGGCCGGACAGGTTGTTGCCGTTGCTGTACGTGCCGTTGGCGACGATCAGGGCGCGATAGACGGTCTTGCCGGGGCTGGGAGGCGTCGTGCCTCCACCGGGGATGGTGACCTTGACCGACGGCGACCAGGCGCCGTACATCTTGTTTCCGTTGTACTTATAGATCGCGCGGTATCTGTAGTAATAGGTTTTTCCGCGGGATGTATTCGTATCGGTGTAGGTTCTGCTGGAGGAGGTACGGATGCCCCTGTAGCTGGCGGATCCAATTTTTCTCGCGATCTGATAGGACTTCGCGGTCGCGACCCATCTCAGGCTGAGCTTGACATTCTTTCCGCTGAGGGACCTGGTGATCTTGCGGGTCGGCTCCTTGGGGATGCAGCGCACGTAATTGGAGTAGGCGCTGCTGCCGGAGGAGTTGACGGCCTTCACCCTGTAGTAGTACCTCTTCCCGGCCCTGAAGTTGTTGTAAAGATCACAGGAGGTCCCGTAGATGGTCCCGATATAGGCGTAGCCGCTGGCGTCGGGAAGCTTCTCGTAGATGTAGTAATAGCTTGCGCCGCTCACACCGTTCCAGTAGAGCTCCAGTTTGTTGAGACCCTTGCACACAATCCTGAGGCCGCTGGGCCTTGCCAGCGAAGACACCCCGTAGCCCGCGTTCGGCTGGACCGCCTCAATCCTGGCGCCTTCCACAGTTGAATGCTGTTCAGCCGCATCGGCGAAGACCGCCGCGCTGAACAGAAGCAGACATACGCACAGACCGAAGAAAACCGAGACGGCTTTCCGCACGGCCGCCGCCTGCCACCTGTTTTTCCTTGTTCCTTCCATACATGTTCCTCGCTTTCATAACCCGGAGCCTGAGCTCCATTCTGTAACTACTTGGATGCTATCTCATCGGGAGCTTCCTCCCGCTGAATACATAACCGGGACGTCACTTCTTCAGGATGACCTGGGACGAATACATCGGATAGGCCCTGGCGTGCTGCGAGCTCAGGGTCTGGGCCCGGATGTAGCTGTAGGCCTCCTTCATCGAGAGCTTATTGTCGCCGTTGCTGTCCGCCGCCATCCTTCCGGACAGGAAGTAATGGCCGTCGAAGCTGTATCCCGAACCGTTGACAAAGGCCATGCCGAACAGGCTTCCCCTGTAATTCAGGTTCCAGGACAGCTCCTGGTGTCCGGCGGCGGTGATGACGTAGAACTTGCTCTTCCGGAGCTCTCCGGTCTTGGCAGCGTCCTCGTCGTCCGCGGCGATGAACTCGTCCTCCGCGGCGAAGGCCTCCGTGGCCGCCTTGTTGAAGGTGTCGGGATCAAACTCGCAGGCGGCGCCGCTCGCCTTGTAGATGCCGCCGCCGCTGCCGCAGCTGTTGAGCAGGATGATCACCTTGCCGGGGATCTTTCTGAGCGCCCGGGAGAGTTCCCCGAGGGTCAGCATCTCGTTGGACCAGTAGGCCTGCGTCGGGCAGAGAGCCCCGGCGTAGGTGTCGTCGTTCGAGGGGCAGATGCCGTGTCCGCTGTAGAAGAACAGCGAGACGTCCGAGCTCTTTGCCCCGGAGAAGGCGGTCCGGATCGCTCTCAGGAAGGACTGCTTCGTCGCGAGATTCTTCTTCACCGTGATCTTGCTGTAGCCGCGTCCGCGGAGCAGCTTCGACACCGCGTCGACGTCCTTGCCCGGAGCCTTCTTCAGGTCGCTCGCGTGCTTGTAGGTGCCGTTTCCGATGAGCAGGGCCCGGTAGGTGGTCTTTCCGGTGGAGCCGCCGCCTCCCGGGATCTTCGCCCTGACCGACGGCGACCAGGCGCCGTACATCCGGTAGCCTTTGTACTTATAGATCGCGCGGTACCTGTAATAATAGGTTTTGCCGCGGGAGGTGTGCGTATCGGTGTGTTTTCTCTTCGACGAGGTCGAGATCCCGCGGTAGCTGCCGGAGCCCGCCTTTCTCGCGATCTGATAGGACTTCGCGGTCGGGATCCATTTCAGCTTAAGCCTGACGTTCTTTCCGCTGATGGTCCTGGTGATCTTCCTGGCCCTTTCCCTGGGAATGCAGCGGACCGTTCTCGAGTACGCGCTGCTTCCGTAGGAGCTGAAGGCCCGGACCTTGTAGTAGTATTTCTTTCCGGCGCGGAAATTGTTGTACAGGTTGCAGCCGGTCGCGTAGATCTTGCCGACCTTGTAATACGAACTGCTTCCCGGCGACTTTTCATAGACGACGTAGTAGCTCGCGCCGCTTACGGAATTCCAGTCCATGTAGAGCTTGCCGAGACCCTTGCAGACGACTCTGACGCCTGTGGGCCTTGAGAGGGCATGGGCGGTCACCGCGCCCCCGAAGGGCTGCTCCGCCGGCGCAGTCTGTCCCGCGGCGGCCTCGATCCTCGTGCTCTGTTCCGGCGCGGCCTCGTCCGCGGAAATCCACAGACCGGAAAGAGACAGACACAGGAAAATGACGGTCAGCAGGGAAGCGGCTTTCGGGCAGATGCCGGAGCGTTTTCCGGCCTTTTCGTATGCTTCCATGACATTCCTCCTTGCGGGAATCCGCCCCCTGACGCATGTCCATCGGGCAGGAAAGATCTGCCTGACGGGACGGATCAACTAAAAAAGTCACATAAAAAACATATTATTTTCACATTTAGATAATATCAAATATCGATGTCCATGACAAGACAAATCGCCTGTTCATAAGGGTTTGCGCACATTTTTCCTGATCCGGTCCACTCCTTTTTCATAAGGAGCTCACCGAGTCCGGCGGTGGCGGTGCACGGCCACACGCAGTGGTCCATTCCCTTTTATAAGGAGCTCACTGCGGATTCCGGGCGTTTCTGACGGGAGCCGGCCGGTCCGTATGCTCTCCGATGGCCTTTTCCATCCAGATCATGTTGTACCAGCGGCCGAACTTATACGCGCACCGGCGAAATGTACCCGCCGTCTCGAAGCCGAGGTGTCTGTGATAATCCGCGCTGTTTGTCGTGAGATATTCATCTTCTTTTTCCGGATAGGCGATACAGCCGTAGACGTTGAGAATCCCCATCTTCTTCAGCTCCGCTTCCAGCGCCTCGGACAGCATCCGGCCCAGGCCGCATTTCCGGGCGCCGCGGTCGAGATAAATGCTGATCTCGCAGGACCAGTCATAGGCCGCCCGGCCCTTGAACGGTCCGGCATAGGCGTAGCCCTCGATTCTTGAGTCCCTCACGATCACGAGATAGGGATATTTCTTCAGCGTCTTCTCCATCCGGCCCTCGAATTCCCCGAGGGAAGGGGTCTCGTATTCGAAGGAGACCGCCGTATTCCTGACATAGTAGTCGTAGATCTCCAGCAGCCTCCCAGCATCCTCTTTTTTCGCGTTTCTGATCTCAATCATAACGCAGCTCCTTTCGTATACGGCTATCCCAGTTACCGTTTGTCTTCATCGACTTGTAGTATTCACAACATATTGTCCAAGACAGAAAAAGGCGGTGTCAGGACTCAGCATCCTTCACCACCGCTTCATAGTGTTCAATGCTCTTTTTTAGGAAGTCCAAAATGTCAGCTCCATGTGATGACTCCTCGTTTTAGAGAAGACATCAGAGTCCGCGAATGATATTCAAATAATCCTGCCGTTGGTCTACTACAGCATAAATTGTTACTATCTTTTCGCGTTCATTGACCTTATAAAAAACAAGATCCTTCTTTGTGATAAGAACATAATATCCTTGCCGACGAAGAATTGTATATCTTGGCTGCACACCTCTATATGGATTCTCACCCAGAGATAAAATCGCCGTCTCCAACTCATCCAGTTTTTCTATAGCCACCTCATTTCCAAACTGTTCTGCCACATAGAGAATGATTCCATGAATGAGTTCATCTGCTTTGTCCGTACGGATCACCTTATATTTCATGGCTTTTCAGTCCTTCAGCAGCATACGGAGATCACTAAAGGTATCCTCGATAGGTGCTACTCTTCCATGTTTCACATCCTCATCCGCCTCGGCGAGAATTTCTAAAAGCTCAATTCTTGCTTTCATCTTCCGATATTCGTCATAAGCTATGGACACTGTATCTCCTCTGCCGTTCACTGTGATAATCACTGCTTCCTTATCTTCCCTGCATTGACGTGAGATTTCATTATAGTGATTCCGTAAATCCGCTGACGGCCTGATGGTTTCTTGAATGAGCATTGGATGCGCCTCCTTTATATAGACAAATTATATCTCACAATGTCTATTTCGTCAATCAGACTCTATGGCGTAAAGCACAGTTTCCATCACACGAAGAAAAAGAGCTTCCGTGGCGCAGCAGGTTTTCAGCGGCGCCATGGAAGCTCTCCCATATTTCATAATGCAATAATAAGACAACTAATCAATATTTGCTTATTCTTCCATGAGCATAAACCATTACATTTGAGAAAGGCTCATAGGATGTTTCGTCTTTCATGATAGTAGCTCCTGGTTTTATCTCACTATCATCATCTGTTAGATAGCCCCATCCTGTAGACACAACTTCGTTGTTATCATTTAAAAACAGAACATGATACTCAAGGAAAGAAACTGTATCAAATCCAATATTCTTGGCTGTAATTATCGCTTTATCACCTACAATGTTATAAGAGAGTTCGATCGAAGACTGGCTTCCGTCAAGATAATAAGACTCCTGACTCATATTAACTTCAAATGAAACATGATCAAACTCCTCTTCGTTTGAAAATGACCAAAAAGTTTCATAACCATTTTCACAATCATTTTCAGAATCATTGTCTACGCCAATAATATTGTCTTGGGCATCATAAAACACCACGTTAACGCTAATGTCTGCATTATATCCACTAGTATTCTTCAATACAAACATGTAGTAGTGATCCCAATATGACTCATAATAAAATTCTTTAGTCACCTCCCAACCCTCTCCGGTATAAAGAGGTCTGCTGTCGAACATTTCTTTATTTACAGCATTATCTGAAAACAAAATATATTGTGTAATACTATCAGCAACACCTGTCTCATCAAGACCGTTTGCTTTTTGGAATACCAAAGTCGCCGCTTCTGATTTAGCGCCAAAGTTTCCGTCCGCAGTACCTGCCAGATAGCCCAATTCAATCAGCCTTTCCTGTATTAGCCTCGCATCATCGTTTGTATCGCCTCTTTTAACAGCTGTTCTTTCGACATAATCTTCACGCTCTGTAATAGGTGTTTCGTTATCCACCGGTTCTTCTGGAATTTCAGCAATAGATTCAACAGCTGGCTCTCTGTTACCCTGTTCAGCAGTAGCAGTATCGATAAGTGTTTGAAGATCATCATCAGATAATGATGCGATAGAAGGCAAGATTTCATCTAAAGTATAAGTATCTGCATAGATTACAGACGAAAGAAGAAAGACCGAGACAATGAATAATCCAACTATTTTTCTCATACTTAATCCCTCCTCATGAAATATTATATTTATTTAAAGCTATTAATTAGATCCTCCGGTTTTGTTTCAAAAAAGTACATGAATTTAGAACTGTCGTATCCAGCACCGATCAAGCCATTTAGCCAATCCGCAGCTGCTGCACCATATTCTTCTGCGGTTTGAGCTTTTTCCATAGTCATTTCTTCATATTCCACGAAGACTTCCATCCATTGATCAAGTGTTCCTTCGTAATAGATCTCGACATAATCGTTCCCTTTTTTAGGGCTTAAATATCCTAAAGTCTCGTCTTCAACTTTTTCCATAGACAATGGAAAATAAACTTTTTGCACATCGCTCATATTAAAAATGGCGTGTGGAATGGTTTTTATTCCGTCAGCAAATATAACAGCTTCCACATCGCCTCTAATTGACGCTACGAATTTTCTAAGATCCGTTCTATATGTACTTCCTTCGATAATGTAGGTTGGATAAATCTCAAGTATTTTTTTATCCCCTTTATAAGAATCCAAAGATATCACATCACCGTTGATTTTGTACTTAAAACCTTGTAATTCTTCAGGAACTATGTTTCCGTATGAATCTCTTTCAGGACTAATATCTGTTACTCCATTTGTGTTGTCTTTACTGGACTCTTTTTTGGGGCTAATGTTAGTCACTCCGTCAGCATAAGTGGAAATATTAAGGCAAAGTGTTATGATAGAAAGAAATAAAAGGAATATCCTCTTTTTCAAATCATCTTCCCCCTCTCCTCATCAAGTAGTTTTTATTGTATATGTTTTTAGGCCGCCTACTCCTGAAACGGGAATCTTATCCCGCGAAGTTCTCCGGGCTTCCGAAGGCCTCACTCAGGACCTCCCCGGCCGTTTCGGAAATCTGCTCCGCCGTTTCTTCCGCTGCCTTGACCGCTTCCTGTCCGGCCTCCTCTGCCGCTTCCGCGATATCAGAGACGGCTTCCTCCGCTGCGCCCGCGAGATCGGAGACGGTCTCCTCCGCCGCTTCCGCTATATCGGAGGCCGCTTCTTCCGCCGCTTCCTCCGGGAATCCCGGCTCTTCCGGAACGTCCCAGGGATTTGACTCCTGCGCCGCTTCCGCGCAGCATTCTGTCACTTCCTCAGCCGCTTCTTCCGCCTCCGCGCAGCACGCCTCCACTTCTTCGGCCGCTTCTTCTGCTTCCGCGCAGCACGCCTCCACTTCTTCAGCGGCTTCTTCCGCTTCCGCGCAACACTCCGCCGCCTCTTCACAGCACTCCTGCGGGGCCGCGTCCTCCTCAGGCTCCTCGCCGGCCTCGTCTGTGAACTTCAGAACGAGGGCGTCCTCCTCCGGTTCCTCGGAAGCCTCTTCCGGCTTCTCCGGGGAAGCGGCGGGATCCACGCCCACGGTTTCCTTCGCCCCGGCGATCTCGTCGCTGGTTTCCATCAGGCCCAGGGCCTTCTCGCTCAGGCTGTCAGCCGCCGTCTGCAGGATGCCGCCGATCTCGCTCAGCAGGCCCCGCAGCCTGCCGTGAAACAGCTCGGCCGTGCTCTGCTGGCTCTCCAGGATCCGGAGATGCTCCTCGTCCCTCTCCTTCGCGCGCTGATCCGCCTTGTCGCGCAGATTGTCCGCGTACTCCTGGGCGCCGAGAAGGGTGTCCGCGATCACGTCGTTGGAGCGGCGCATCGCGTCCCGCTCAGCGGTCAGCTCCTCGATTTTCTCCTTGAGCTTTTCTATTTCGGCGGTGTACTCGGCCCTCACGGCGTCGATCTGCGCCCTGAGAGAATCCTGCGCCTCCATACTCTGCTTCTGCAGGTCCTGGATCTTTGTCAGATTTTCGTTGTTCAGATTGGAAACGTAATTGGAAACATCAAGCTTGTTGTAACCGAAGAGACTTTTTTTCAGATTGAGATCCATCGTCATTCCTCCTGATCCGTTGCGCGAAAACAAAACTGCGATGGAATTATTGTACAACAATTTCCCGCGTTTTGCTATGCCGCGAAGGGGACAAATGCAGATCTTTCCCGGGGAATTTCCGGGCCTCCGTCCCTGCCCCGCGGATCTTTCCGCGCCCGGGACCGCGGTTCTTTGCGCCAGATTCTCCTTGCGCCCAGGACTCCGCCTGTTTATAGTAAAATCAGACGATCTCACACACGTGAGGATGGATGGAAAATGGACGAGAGACAGCAGAACAAACGCCTTTTTGAGGAGATGCCCGTGCCGAAGGCCCTGGCGGCCATGGCGGTCCCGACGGTGATCAGCCAGCTGATGGTGCTGATCTACAGCATGGCCGACACCTTCTTCATCGGAAGAGCCAACAACCCGCTGATGGTGGCCGGCGCCTCCCTGATTCTGCCTGTCTACAACGTCTGCATCGCCTTTGCCAACATCGCCGGGACGGGAGGCGGAACCCTGATCTCAAGGCTCCTCGGAAAAAACAAAGTCGGGGACGCCAGGTCCGCCGCCGCCTTCAGCTTCTGGTTTTCCCTCCTGACCGGCGTCCTGTACTCTCTGCTCGTCGGAATATGGATGCGTCCGCTCCTTTCGCTTCTCGGGGCGAGCGGCGCCACCCGCGGGTACGCGGAGGCCTACGCCTCCTGCGTCATCGTCGCCGGCGCGGTTCCCACCATTCTGTCCATGACGCTGGCCAGCCTTCTCCGCGGCTCCGGCAAGGCGCGGGAGGCGGGACTGGGCACCGCCATGGGCGGACTGATCAACATCGTCCTCGATCCTCTTTTCATGTTCGTCATTCTCCCCCGCGGAAATGAGATCGTCGGCGCGGGCGTCGCCACCGCCCTCTCCAACGTGATCGTCTGCTGCTATTTCCTGGTTGTCACCTTCCTCATGAGGAGCGAGGTGCTGAATTTCTCCCCGCGCTTTTTCCGTCTCGCGCCGGAGCATCTGAAGGCGTTCTTCGCGGTCGGGCTTCCCGGCGCGCTGGGCCCCTTCCTCTTCGACATGGATTATATCGTGCTGGACCGCCTCATGGCCGGACACGGAGACGCCGCCCTGGCGGCCATCGGCATCGTCCTCAAGGCGGAGCGGCTTCCCCTCAACGTCGGAATCGGCCTGTGCCTCGGCATGGTGCCCCTGGCCGCCTACAGCTACGCGGCGGGCCATCTTTCCCGCATGGAGGAAATCCTCCGGTTCACGCGGAAGACGGGCGTCGCCGTTTCCGTCGTCAGCATCGTCTTCTACGAGCTGGCCGCCCCTTATCTCATGAGAATCTTCATCGCGGACCCGGAGACGGTGCGGTACGGCACCTTCTTCCTCCGTTCCAGGTCCCCGGCGACCATTCTGATGTTTCTGAGCTTTATCTACGTGCATTTCTTCCAGGCGGTCGGAAAGGCCGGCTACGCCCTCGGCCTCGCCGTCATGCGGTGGCTTCTCGTCAATATCCCGATGCTCTTCCTGCTGGACGCCCTCTTCGGCGTGCCGGGGCTGGTCGCGTCCCAGTTTGTGAGCGATTCCATCGTAGCCCTGGTCTCCTGGCTCGTCTACCGTCGGTTCCGGCGGAAAGAGGGCCTGGTGGGAGGAAGCCCCGGCCCGTGAGGTACGGCGCGCCGGACAGCCGCAGGAGGAGTCCCTCCCTGTGAGACGCCGCGCGCCGGACAGCCGGGATGAAGTCCTCCTGGCGAGACACACCGTACACCCGAAATAAAGTCCCCGGGACGCGTCACCGATACGCGTCCCGGGGTGTTCTACACTGCCGTTCTCTTTTTACTTCAGCCTTCCGGCGCGGGGGCGCCCGTCAGCTGCAGCTCCTCCGCGTGGGCCTTCATGCCCTCGATCACGATGGCGGAGACGTCCCTGATTTCCATTCCCAGCATCTCACAGCCCTTCAGGATGAGCGGACGGTCGCACTTCGCGGCGAAGCGCTTGTCCTTCCACTTCTTCATGAAGCTCTTGACCTCCATGTCCGTGATCCCGTTCGGGCGCATCCGCGCGGCCGCCTGCACGATCCCGGTCAGCTCGTCCACCGTGAAAAGGCTCTTCTCCATGTCTGAGACGGGCTCCACGTCCGTGCAGATGCCGTAGCCGTGGGACAGGATCGCCCGGATGTCCTCCTCGGGAACGCCCAGCTCCCGCAGCGGTTCCTCCGTGTGGGCGAGGTGTTCCTCCGGATACTTCTCGTAGTCGTAGTCGTGGAGCCAGCCGACGGCCTCCCAGTGCTCCTTGTCCGCGCCGAAATGGTCCGCCATCGCGCCCATCGCCGCGGAGACGTTCGCCGCGTGCAGGAGCAGATGCTCCTCGGTGACCATCGTCGCGTTGATTTCTTTTGCCTTCTCCAGTGTCAGTCTTTCCATCGTCCTTCTCCCGATTCTGCCGTCCCTATAGAGGACGCAAAGCCCGATCCTCCCCTCATGTCCGCTGTACGAGGTTCCCCGTGCGGATGAGCAGGAGGCAGGGCTCTCCGTCAGCCGTTCACCCGGATGTACTCCTCGATCTGCGCCCTGGTGGGAAGCGAGGCGATGGCGCCCTTGCTCTGCACGCAGATGCAGCCCGACACATTTCCGTAATTCATCGCGCCGGTGAGCTTCTCGGCGGACAGATCGGAGACCTTCTCCACCCCGTCGATGCGGAGCTTCGAGAGGAAACCGCCCCAGAAGGCGTCTCCCGCGCCCGTCGCGTCCACGGCCTTCACCCGGCGGCCGGGCACCTGGAGGACCTCGCCCCCGAAGAACACCTGGGCGCCCTTCGAGCCGAGAGTCTCAACGATCACCGCGATATCATACTTCTTCATCAGCCCGGGGAGAGCGGCCTCGCCGCCCATCATCTCCACCTCTTCCTCGGAAATCTTGAGGAAATCCACATAGGGGAGAACGCCCATGACCGCCGCGGTGCAGGCCTCGACGTCGTCGTTCCACATGACGTTGCGGTAGTTGACGTCAAAGCTGACGAGTTTTCCCTTCTCATGTCCCAGACGGAGGGCGCGCACCGTCGCGGAGGCCTCAGGCTCCGCGGACAGCGAGCAGGATCCGGCGTGGATGATCACGGAGTTTTCGATGTCCTCCTCCTTCACGTCCTCCTCGGAGAGCATCATATCCGCCCCCGGCTTTCTCGCAAAGGTAAACACCCGCTCGCCGTCCTCCTTCAACGTGACGAACGCCATCGTCGTCACGGCCTCGCGGCAGAGCTCCGGGCTCGCCGCCTCCACGTTGTACTCCTTCAGGGTATCCATCAGAAATCTTCCGAAATCATCGTCGCCCACCTTGCAGCACATGCTGGCCTTGAGGCCGTTTTTGGCGGCGGCGATCGCCACGTTGGCCGGGGCTCCGCCCGCCTTCCTGATATAGCTCGCGGGCTCGTTCCCCGGGATAAAATCGATGACCATCTCTCCGAGAGAATAAACGTCCGTCATATTCCTTGCCCTCCGGTTTTCTTTAAAAATATAAATGACAAAGCCTTCTGTTACTCAGTATAGTAGCCGCGGAAAATCAAGTCAATAAATGAAGTTCCCGAAAACGGCGGAACGGCTTCCGTTTGGTCCTCCGCTCACATGTTCCGCGTCGGCCCCGCTTTCCCGGCCGTTCCCGAAAATGCTTTGAAATCCTGTCATTATGCGGTACACTGAAACTCAGACAGGAGGATCTTGTCCATGGATAAAAAAAAGACGATCGAGCAGGCGGCAGCGCTCTTTCTCGCGCTCGCGGCCGCCACTGCCTTCTACTTCATTCTCTACCGCTTCGGCGCCATCCGCCGCTTTTTCTCCACTCTGACCGACGCCCTGTCGCCGGTCATCATCGGCGCGGCGGCCGCCTACATCCTCCGCCCCGTGGCGGCGTATCTGGAGCGGCTCCTGTCCTCCGTCAGGGGACTGCGCCGGTTCGCGCGGCTGATCTCGGTTCTTCTGACCGCGGTGATCGCCGTCGGCATCATCGCGCTGTTTATCGCCATCGTTCTGCCCCGGATCGTCGACAGCGTCTCCTCTCTCGCGGCCGCCCTGCCGAAAATGATGCAGGAGCAGAGCGGGCAGATCAAAGAATGGCTCGACGCGGACACGCCGGTCACGAACGCCGTGTCGGAGATGCTCTCCTCCGCCGAGACCACGGTCTCGGAATGGTTCCGGAACAGCTTCCTGTCGACGGTCTCCAATCTGGCCGGCCAGCTCCTTTCCATCGGAAACGCGCTGCTGGAGGCCGTGATCGCCCTGATCGTGGCCGTGTATCTGCTTCTCGACCGGGAGCGCTATCTCGCCCAGTGCCGGAAGCTCTTCTTCTCCGTGAGCAAAAATGAGAAATTCAACCGCTTCACCGCCGAGACGGTGATCCAGGCCGACCGCATCTTCAGTGGTTTCATCTCGGGCAAGATCCTGGATTCCCTGATCGTCGGCGTCATCTGCTTCTTCGGCATGCTGATCCTGCGGCTTCCCTACGCCCTTCTGATCAGCGTGATCGTCGGCGTGACCAACGTCATTCCCATGTTCGGGCCCTATATCGGGGCCATCCCGAGCGCTTTCCTGCTCCTTCTGGTCTCGCCGAAATACTGCCTGATTTTCCTCATTTTTATCATCGTCCTGCAGCAGGTCGACGGCAACATCATCGGACCGCGCATTCTGGGCAATTCCACCGGCCTGTCGGCGCTCTACGTCACCGTCGCGATGCTGGTCTTCGGAAAGTTTTTCGGTCTCGTGGGAATGATCATCGGGGTGCCGGTCTTCGCGACCCTCTACTACGTCGTCAAGCGCCTCTCGGAGCGCTCCCTCCGGAAGCAGGGACTCCCCCCGGAGACCTCCGCCTATATCCCTGAGAGCCCAGGCGCCCCCGCGCCTCCGGCCGCAAAAGAAAAGGACGGCGAATCTTCTTCCGACTCGCCGTGACCCTGCTTACCATCTGTTGTGTTTTCTATGACCCCCGGCTACGGCCGGGGGCTTCGTCCCTCCGCGAAATGATTTCCCCGGCTACGGCCGGGGTCTTCCGTCTCTTTGCGAGAGTCTTCTCTCCGGCCGGGGGGCTTTCTCCCCGCGAAATGATTTTACTCCCTTCCTCCCACCGGGCTCAGGCGGTACATCGCGCAGCCGTGGGCCGGCAGCTTCGTCATGAAGCACTCGGAGAAGATCCCCTCGTCCTCGTGGGTGAAGAGATTCCGGAAATGAAGACGGCTGCCCGCCGCGCGGGACAGACCCAGCTCCCAGAAGGGAAGGCCGGTGACGGCCTCCTCATCGCTGAAATTGAAGAGCCCGGCGGCGTAGTCCCCGCCCGCCAGAGGCCGGATCAGGGAGAAGGAGGCGGGACCGCAGTCGCAGTTCACCCGGAAGCAGCTGCGGCACTCCGGATCCTGATTGACGGCGATCACCTCGCGGTTCATCAGGAGATCCGCGGTCTCTTCGTCCATGTTCCTCACGTCGCAGCCGATGATCAGCGGCGAATTCAGCATCGCCCAGAGGGCAAAATGGGTCCGGTACTCCGCGGAGGTACAGCCGGACGCCCCCGTCTCCGGGTTGCTGCCGCCCCCGTACATGCCGGCCACCAGCATATCCATGTCGTTGAAGCAGTCCGGTCCTCCCTCTCCCAGGTGGAGCATGCGGTTCTCCGCGATGCTCCGAATCGAGTCCCAGGTATCCCGGATGTCGACGGTCGAGCGGTAGGTGTGGGCTCCGGTCGAGCGGATCCATTCCTCCACGTTCTCGGTGCCCCACTGGCAGGCGGCCAGAAGGATATCCCGGCCGGTTCCCCGCAGGGCGGCCACCATCCTCCGGAGCAGCAGCTCCGATCTCATCGAGGCAGGTTTGTGACAGTTATCGTATTTCAGATAATCGACGCCCCAGGCCGCGAACTGCTCCGCGTCCTCTCTCTCATGCTCAAAGCTGCCGGGCCTGCCGGCGCAGGTCCTGAGGCCGCAGCACGCGTAGAGCCCGAAGTAAAGCCCTTTTGCGTGCACGTAGCGGATCAGGTCCTCCAAGCCGCCGGGGAATTTCGACGGATCCGGCACGAGTCTCCCGCTGCCGTCCCGCTCCGGGAGGGACCAGCAGTCGTCGATGATCAGATATCGGTACCCCGCGTCGCGAAGGCCCGTCTCCACCATCGCGTCGGCGGTCCGGGCGATCAGCTCCCCGTCGAACCGGTCATAAAAGGTATTCCAGGAATTCCACCCCATCGGCGGAACCTGCGCGAGCATCGTTCTTTTCGTCATTGATAGATCCTCCCGGCGGCCCCCGGCCCCTGTTCCGGCCCGGCGCCTCCCTTTCTCTTTCGTGTTCTTCCGTTCCCGCGGAATCTCCTCAGCGGTTCCGGTTCCTGTCTGCGGCGTTCCGGTATTCCGTCGGGCTCATCCCCGTATTCTGGCGGAATACCTTCGAAAAATGAAGCTGGTCCTCGTAGCCGGCCGCCGCGGCCACCTCCTGGATTCTCAGCTCCGTCTCCTCCAGCAGCTGCTTCGCCTTTTTCATGCGGACGAAGAGGATGTAATCTCTCAGGGACATGCCGACGCTCTCCCGGAACGCCGAGGAAAAATAGCTCCTGGAGAACCCGATGAACCGTATGACGTCGCTCACCCGGATGGTGGAATAGTTGTAGTGGATGAAATCGACGGCTCTCCGGATGTACTCCTCGGTGGGCTTTCGCTGCATCCTCGCGTCCGGATCCTCCGCCCGGTCCGAGGTCTCACGCGCCAGCGCCAGGAATTCCATCAGGATGCCCCTACGGCGGAGATCGTTGACGTAGGTCATCTCCGGGCGTTCATGCATCCTCCGGATCAGGGAGAAGAAGGCCTCGGGGTCAGCGGTCGTTCCCACGGTGTAGACGCCCTCGGAAAAGCCGATCATCCTGAGGATTCCGGCCGCGTCCGTGCCGTTGAAGGTCACCCAGCAGTAGCTCCATGGCTCCTTCCGGTCCGCCGTATACTCCGCGGTCTCTCCGTGCTTCAGCAGGAACATCCCGCCCCGCCCGGTCCGCATCTCCTTTCCGCCGGCCCGCAGGACCCCCGTCCCCGAGCGCACGACGTGCAGATGATAGCAGTCCCGGACGTCCGGGCCGTATTTCACGCCCGGGTCGCAGTCCTCCATGCCGCAGGCCACCAGGAAGAGATCCCCGGTCTGCTCGTGATCGTATTCCAGACAATGATAGCTGACGTTTCTGACCGCCGTGTCCTGAACTTTCATCGATCGATTCCTCCTGCCCGGAAGGACGTTCCGCGAGGCTGCCGGGACGAAGAGCAGCCTCCGCCCGGCCTTTGGCGCGGTTCTCAGCCCCGCGTCGGGAGGTTTCCGCCCTCCGTCGGGAGGTTCCGCCCTCCGTCGGGAGGTTCCGCACCGCGTCGGGAGGTTCCGCACCGCGTCGGGAGGTTTCCGCCCTATGTCGAAAAGCAGGGTGGATTTCTCCACCCTGCCCCGGTTCTGTCTGTTATTCGCTGGCGAGGACCTCGTTCATCATCGCCGCCATTTCCACGCAGACCTCCGCCATGGTTTCCGGATTCTGCCAGGCCTTGACAAGTCCCGTCGTGAATCCGCCTTCCCACGCCGTCGTGTAGCGCGAGGCCGGGTGCTGGATGAGAGTTCCGTTCTCCTCGACCGTGAGGAACGGAGAGATGTCCATTCCCTCGAAGGCGGAGGCAAACGCGTCGGAAGCGCCCTTGTACGCCGCCATGGTGACGCCGAGCTCCGACTGCTTCAGCTGGCCTTCCTTCGAGCAGAACGCGGAGATCAGGTCGTAAGCCGCCTGCGGATCCTCCGTATTGGCGGCAGCCGCCCAGCCGAGGCCGTTATACAGCGAGCATCTCTCGCCCTCGTCGCAGGCGCCGTTTCCGTTGGCGTCATAGTACGGGATCTCCGCCCAGGCGTAGTCCCCGGAATTCTCGGCGCTGTAGAAGGTGTTGACCATCCAGGAGCCCTGGAGCATCATTCCGATGATGCCGGAGAGAAACATGACGTCCGGATCCGTGACCGCCATCAGGTTCTGGTCCGGCATGGAGGGGAAGAGGTTCTCCGCGAGATAGGTCATGGCCTTGATGGTGTTCTCGTCGTCCATCCCCGAGGTCTTGTTGTCGTCGGAAATCAGCTTTCCGCCGAAGTCATAGATGAAATTGTACCAGCCGTCCTGGCCGTCGTTGGTATTCATCGCGGTGCCGTAGACGCCGTCCGCCGCGCCGGCTTCGCTGATCTTCTTCGCGGCCGCGCAGTAGTCGTCCCAGGTCCAGTCGTCCGTCGGGTAGTCCACGCCGTACTTGTCGAAGATCGCCTTGTTGTAGATCATGGCGATGGTGTCGTGATCCTTCGGGAGCGCGAACTGCTTTCCGTCGAGATTGTAGATGTTCACGATGCCTTCGTAGTAGTTGGCGAGGTCGATCGCGTCGTCCGCCTCGATGTAGTCGTTCAGGTTGAGCAGCATCTCCGCGCCCATATATTTGGCGGCTTCATTGATGTGCATCCAGAAGACGTCCGGGAGCTCGCCGCCGGAGGCGCCCGCCTCCAGAAGCGTCCAGTACTCGTTCCACGTGATGACGTTGACCGAGACCTTCACGCCCGACTTCTCCGACCACTCGTCCGCGATCTGCTGAAGGCCCGCCAGCTGGTTGTTGTCCCAGATGGCAACCTGCAGTTCCTTCGTTGTGTACGTTTTCTCCTCCGCGACCGCCGGTGCGGCAAAGGACGCGGCTATCGCGGCGGACAGAACAAACGATAATGCTTTTCTCATTTTCATATGACGCCTCCAGAACCTTTCTCAGAATAAGTGGAATAAATACCGTTGCTTTCCGTTTTTTCGGCAGCTGCTTTCGATGCTTCAAGCATACTCTGCCGGGGAATGCTTTCGTATATCCCGCGGTATTTTCGATATGGAGAAATGTTCTGCGGCGGAGGGCGCGACGCTTAAATAACGCGGCGCGGCTCCCCGCCGGCAGGCCGTCTCAGAAGGGCGCTCCGGTCAGAACGCGGCGCGGCTCCCCGCCGGCAGGCTGTCTCAGAAGCGTGCTCCGGTCAGAACGCGACGCGGATCTCCGCCGACAGGCCGTCGCGGGAGTTCGGTCCCGCGTAGACGCGGAAGAGTCCGTCCTCCAGCCGGTACTCGGCGCTGTTGTCGTAGAAGCCCATGTCCTGCTTCGGCAGCCGGAACGTCACGGTCTTCTCCTCGCCGGCCGCAAGATACGTTCTGGCGTAGTCCTTCAGTTCCTTCACCGGACGGACGATGGAGGCCGTCACGTCCTGCAGGTAGAGCTGGACGATCTCGGTGCCGTCCCTCTTTCCCGTGTTCCGGACCTTCACCTCGACGTCCAGATGATCCCCCTCCTCCCGGACCGCGAGGTCCGCGTATTCGAAGGTCGTGTAGCTGAGGCCGTATCCGAAGGGATAGAGGGCGTCAAAGGGGGCGTCCAGATAGCGGGACGTAAATTTGCTCTTGCTCCCCGGCCGGCCCGTGTTCGGGTGATTGTAGTAGAGCGGCTCGATGCCGTTGACCGCCGGGAAGGAGGAGCTCAGCCTGCCCTCCGGGTTCTTCTCGCCGAACAGCACCTCCGCGACGGCGTCTCCCATGCGGATTCCCAGATGCCAGCCCTCCACGATGGCGGGGATGTGCGCGTCCTCCCAGCCCAGGGCCAGCGGGCGACCGTTCATCAGCACCAGCACGATTTTTTTCCTCGTCTCGAGGAGGACCTCCAGCAGCTGCCTCTGCCTGCCCGGGAGCGTGATGTCCGCCTTGGACGAGGCCTCGCCCGACATAGCGTCCGTCTCTCCCAGCACCGCGACGATCACGTCGCCCCACTGGGCGGCCTCCTGGATCTCCTTTGTGTTCAGCTCGCCTTCCGGGCCGCAGCAGGGGAAATACCGGACGTTGGAGGCTCTCTTTTCGATGCCCTCCCGGACCGAGACGCAGTCCCTGTCCTGCCAGCTCATCGCCCAGGCGCCGATGATCTCCGAGCGGCTGTCGGCAAGCTCGCCCACCAGGCTGATCTTCGTGTCCTTCGCGAGGGGCAGGACGTCCTCGTTTTTCAGGAGGACGACGGACTTCTCCGCCGCTTCCAGCGCCAGCGCCGCGTGTTCGGCGGGAACGGGGCGGTCCGTGTAGAGCGCGATGCTCTCCTCCGGAACATAGGGATTCTCGAAGAGGCCGAGCCAGGCCTTGACGGACAGGATGCGGCGCACCGCGTCGTCCAGCGTCTCCATGGAGACCTCGCCGCTCTCCACGGCCTTCTTCATGAAATCCTTGTAGATGTGGGTGCCCATGTCCATGTCCAGTCCGGCGTTCATCGCCTGGACGCCCGCGTCAAAGTTGTCCTCGGCGATGCCGTGGGTGACGCACTCCCGGATGCCGTTGGCGTCGGAGACGACGAAGCCGTTCATGCCGTATCCGTCCTTGAGCACCTCCCGGAGGACGTAGGGGTTCACCGTGCAGGGCACGCCGTTCAGATCGTTGAACGCGGCCATGGCGCTGGCGGCGCCTTCCTCGGCGGCCGCCCGGAACGCCTGCAGATAGACGTTGTGCAGCAGCGAGACCGGAATCAGGGTGGTGTTGTAGTCCCGGCCGGATTCGCAGGCGCCGTAGCCCACGAAGTGCTTCACGCAGGCGGCCACGTAGTTCTCCTTTGAAGAATGGTCGTTCTGGAGGCCGCGGATCTTCGCCCGCGCGAAGCGCGCCCCCAGCCTCGGATCCTCGCCGGGACCTTCGCTCACGCGTCCCCAGCGGGAATCCCGCGCCACGTCGAGCATCGGCGCGAAGTTCCAGGTGATGCCGTGGGCCCGGGACTCCGCGGCCGCCATGCCGGCGGTCCTCCGGAAGAGGTCGTCGTCGAAGCTGCCCGCCTCGGCGATGGCGATGGGGTACACCGTGCGGAGGCCGTGGATCACGTCGAAGCCCATGATGAGGGGAATGCCGAGACGGCTTTCCTCCACCGCGATTTTCTGGAGCTCGTTCGCCTTCACCGGGTCGTCTCCCATCATCGCCCCGACCAGGCCGGCGCGGATGTCATCCTCGTGGTAGTCCCGGGTGGAGGTCGCCATGATCCTGCCGAACTCCTCCTTGGAGATCCTGCCGTCCGTCATCATCTCGATCAGCTCCTCAAAGGGAACGTCAAAGCCGCCCACGATGGACGGGGACTCGAGATTGATCTGTCCGATCTTTTCCTCCAGCGTCATCTGTGAAAGCAGAGATTCCACCTTGTCCTTCTGTTCCTGTGTCAGTTTCATGCGGTTCATCCTCTCTCTCATAAGATGCGGCCGTCTCGCCGCACGGTTTTCAGTTCTCCTTCAGCTCGAACCAGTCGAAGGCGGCCTCCAGGTCGTACCGCTCTCCGTTGCCGGAGGCGAACATGCCCAGCATGGTGCCTATCATGCAGCCGACCTTCTCCGGGTTGACCAGCCTGCCGTCCACGCGGCATATCTCCTTCACCTCTTCCTCGGAGACGCCCGCGGATACGGTCCAGTCCTCTCCCTTCATCTCGATTCCCAGGACCGCGCGGTTCTCCGCCCAGCCGGTCTCATACAGCACCGTCTCCCTGGTCTCGGACTCAAAGCCCGGGAAATACGGGGGAACCGTCCAGTCCGCGGTGGACAGAACGACCCTCAGGTGGCTTTCCTTCGCTCCTTCCCCGGCCGCGCAGAGCTCGACGCGGAGCTGATGGTTCATCGCCTGTACGACGGCGAGGCCCGCCGCCGCCTTTCCCTCGGGGCGGAAGGAAATCTGCGTCCTGACGCAGACGTCCGGATGCCGCTGGCGTCTGGCGATAAAGGCGCGGAAGTTTTCCCTGGAAAGCGTCACCCCGAAATTCATCGGCTCCAGATCCTCGGCCATGGCCTGCGGGATGCAGCGGATCTTCAGGCAGGAATCCTCCAGGCGCCAGTAGTCCTCGTAGGGCGTTCCCCAGAAGGTCCAGTCCGCTCCGAGGGCGTCTCCGTCGAAGTCGTCCCGCGCCGGCGCCGGAGCGCTCTCCGTCCACGGGAGGGACGCCGGGGCGTCGTATTCCCACTCCACCTTGCCGGTCTCGGGACTCATGAGAGGCCAGTCTCTCTCCCAGACGACCGGGCACAGGAATGTCTCGCGGCCGAGATTCTTGCCGCAGCCGTCGATCAGCCGCGAGCCCAGCATGACCGCGTACCAGCTCCCGTCGGGAAGCTTCACCAGATCGGCGTGGCCGATGTTGATGATGGGGCTCCGGAAGCCCATGTGGCGGTGCGTCAGGATGGGATTGGCGGGGTTGCGCTCAAAGAAGGAGAAGAGCTCCCTGCTCCGCGCGCACATGACCGCGTGGTAGTGCTCCGTGCCGCCCTCCGCGAAGATCAGGTAGTAGTACTCTCCGACGTGATAGATATGGGGCGCCTCCGGGGAAGCGCCTCCCCTCAGGGCGCTGTTGAAAATGCAGAAGGGCTCGCCGACGCGGCGGAAGCTGCCGACGTCGTACTCCGCGATCCAGATGCCGCGCTCCATCCTGCCGCCCTCGTTCTCCCAGACGTCGCCGGTGCCGATCACATAGCATTTCCCGTCCGTGTCGAAGAAAATCGAGGCGTCGATCCCGGGGACGTCCGTCATCCAGTGGGGCTCTGACCAGGGTCCCGCCGGATCCTGCGCCGTCACGATGTAGTTGCCCTTGTCGGCGAAATTGCAGTTGATGATGTAATAGGTGCCCTCGTGGTACCGGATCGTCGGGGCCATGACGCCGCCGACGCCGCAGTTCGCCTCCACGTGGAAGCCGTTCTCCGGGGTGACCGCGTGGGAGATCAGCTCCCAGTGGGCGAGATCCCTGCTGTGAAATACCGGAACGCCCGGGCAAAGCTCGAAGCTGGATACCGCCAGATAGAAATCGTCGCCCACCCGGCAGATGCTGGGGTCGGGATAAAATCCCGGGATAACCGGATTCTTCAGCTTGTTCTTCATATTCCTTCCTCCTCGGTCTGTCTGGCCTGGTACCGGCCGGTTTTCTCCTTCTGTCATTTTAACACAGCCCCGGTCATTTTGATTGACCATTTGTAACCGGAAATGAGGTTATCTCTTCACTTCCGGCCCGTCCCTCCGCTGGAAAGTACAAAAAAAGCGGGTCAGAATTGACCCGCTTTTCCGACGCCCCGTGTTCCGGCGGCGTATTCTTCCGTTATCACTCCACCATTTTCTGCATCTCGTCCCACAGGCCGTCGAGGCACTCGATGGTCCGGACGTACAGGCGGTACTTTCTGTCGTAGATCTCCCTGAGCGCCGGGTTCGGCTGCACCGCCTCGTGGATCTGCGTCATGCCGCGGATCGCCTCGTCGATGCCGGGATAGTCCTTCACGGCCACAGCCGACGCGATGGCGCAGCCGAGGGCACCGGCTTCCTCCGCCGCCACGGTCTCCACCGGAAGCTGCATGACGTCGGCGAACATCTGCGTCCAGACCTTCGACTTGGCCGCGCCGCCGGACAGACGGATCGCCCTGGGCGGCTCGTCCCTGGTGGCCAGCAGCTTCTCGAGATGATATCTGTGGCAGAAGGCGATGCCCTCATACACGCTCCTCGCCATGTGCTTCCTGGTGTGGGAGACGTTGAGTCCCACGAAGGAGGCCTTGGCGTTGGGGTGCACGTTGGACGCCATCAGGAAGGGCAGGAACACCGGCACGAACGACTCCGGACCGATCTCCTCCACCCAGCCGTTGACGACCTCATAGATGCTGGTTCCGCGCTCCTTCGCCTCCCGCTTTGCCTCGGGAAGCAGCTGGTTGACGAACCACTCGTTGTTGCCGGCGGACGTGGCGCTGGACTCCTCGATCAGGTAGTACTCCGGCAGGCAGAACAGGGAATTCATCAAGACCTTTCCGTCCAGAACCGGCTCTTTGCGGATGTACTCGTTGATGGACCAGGTCCCCGCGATCATGCAGATCAGATCCGGCGAGATGACGCCGGAGGCCACGGCGCAGGCGTTGATGTCGAAGAATCCGCCCACGACGGGGGTTCCCTCGATGAGCCCGCACTTCTCCGCCGCCTCGGCGGTCACATAGCCCGCGATCTCGTCGGCGCGCACCAGGGGCGGCAGCGCGTCCTTCACCTCGGGAATGCCGAACAGGTCCAGCAGGGCGGGATCGTAGCTTCTCGTCTTCAGATTCATGAAGTTGGCGCCGGAGTAGTCCGTGATCTCCGCCCTGGCCTCGCCGGTCAGGCGGAAGCGCACGTAATCCTTGCACTCAAACACATATTTGATATTGGCGTAGTTTTCCGGCTCGTGGTCCTTCAGCCAGGCCAGCAGCGCCACCGGCTGGCAGTTCATGATGTGCTGGCAGGAGATGGCGAAGACCTTGTCCTCCGTCCCGTCCGCCTTCCAGCGGTCCACGTACTGGTACGCGCGGTTGTCCGTGGAGATGATGCCGTTCCTGGCGGGGCGGCCGTCCTTTCCCCACAGATACAGGCCCTTGCCGTGGCCGCAGATGCCGATGCCAGCCACGTCCTTCGGGGACACCTTCGTCTCCTCCAGGACGCCCTTCACCACCGCGCAGTTCGCGTCCCACATTTCCTCCATGTCGCGCTCGACGAAATCCGCGCGCGGCGTGATGGAAGCCGTGGCCATGCTGCAGCTGCCCAGCTGCCGCCCTTCCAGGTCGAAGAGGGCCGCCTTCGTGGTGGTGCCGCCGTTGTCCAGACCGATATAATATCTCATATCATCCTCCTCGCTTTGCAGGGCCTGCGGGTCAGTCGAAGCGGAACGCCACCTTGAAGTCGCCGTATTTTCCGGTCGCGTAGTCGAAGGCCTTCTCCCAGTCCTCCAGGGCGAAGATGCTGGAGACCACGCCCTCCGTCTTGAGGTTGCCCTTCACCATGTTCTCGATGACGAACGGATAGGCGTAGGGGCTGAGGTGGGATCCGAGGATGTCGAGCTCCTTCCGGTCGCCGATGATGGACCAGTCCACGGAGGTCTCCTTGCCGAACACGCTGAACTCGACGAACCGGCCGAGCTTCCTGGTGACGGTCAGGCCCTGGCGCACGCTGGCCGGATTGCCCGTGGCCTCGATGTAGACGTCGCAGCCGTAGTCGTCGGTCAGCGCCTTGATCTCCTTGTCGACGTCGCAGCTTCCGGGATTGAACACCAGGTCGGCGCCGAATTCCTTCGCCTTCTCCAGGCGGTTGTCCTGCATGTCGAGGACGATGAGGAGCTTCGGATTCTTCATCCTGGCGTAGGTGATCATGCCGAGTCCCAGCGTGCCGGCGCCGGAGATCACCACCACGTCCTCGTTGGTGATCTGTCCGCGGTCCACGGCGTGCTTGGAGCAGCCGTAGGGCTCGATCAGGAGGGCCTGCTCGAGGGGCATCTCATCCGGCACGCGGCTGATGACGCTGGTCTTGCCGTAGCGGACGTATTCGGCCATGCCGCCGTTGTTGTAGTACTGGAAGCCGTACATGTCGTGGGGCTGGCACATCCAGTAATGGCCGTCGCGGCAGAAGCGGCACTTGCCGCAGGGAACGATCTGGTCGGCGGTGATGCGGTCGCCGATCTCGTAGTCGGTCACGTTCTCACCGATCTGGACGACATGGCCGAGGAACTCGTGGCCCGGAATGAAGGGCGGCTTCACCCATGAGGGCTGGAAATCATCGCCCCAGAACATCGGGACGCCGTGCTGGCACTTCAGGTCGCCGGCGCAGATGCCGCAGCCTTCCGTCTTGATGATGATGTCGTCCGGCCCGCATTCGGGTGTGGGATACGCCGGCTCAAAGCGATAGTCGTTCTTTCCGTACGCCACCAGGGCTTTCATGGTCTTGGGGATGCTTCCTTTTGCTGCCATGCGACAACCTCCTTGTTTTCCTCTGGCAATTGTTCTATAGTGGTATCAGTATTTCATCTCATTTTAAAAACCGATTTTCAATTTCATTTCATTTCCGTTTTTATAATCGTTTTTAAAATGATCTTATAAACGAATTATAGTTTCTTTTCCCTACTGTGACAATTGATGATCTCTACAAATAAAAGGGACGTCCTTTGTAAAAATGTTCTAAACGTCCCGTTCCCGCGATCATCGATCATCCGACAGCCGGGATCTCTCCGTTTCCGGGGAGATACCGCCGGGAGGCGCCATGACACAGCAGCTCAATACCATCACAAGAGACGATATCAAAAAGAATAACCGGGTGCGCATCTACCTGGCGCTCCGGGATTACGGGAGAATGTCCAGCCAGGACATTTCCCGGAGGCTCGACCTGAGCGTCCCCACCGTCAACAAGAACCTCCTCTCACTGGAGGAGGAGGGCTTCCTGCTCTCCCCCGGCCTCCGGGGCAACACCGGCGGTCGGAGCTCCAAGGTCTACGAGATCAATCCCCGGGAGCGCTTCGCCGTCGCGATCAGCCTCACGCGCCGGCACATCTCGGGCGTCGCGGTGGATCTCTCCGGAAAGCTGGTGAGCCAGGCGCGCTACGCCATGCCCTACGGCAGGAACGACCGGTATTTCCGCAAGCTCGGCAGCGTGGTGAACGAGCTGATCACCGCGGGAGAGGTGAACCCGGACAAGCTGCTGGGCGTCGGCATCGTGCTGCCGGCGCTGATCACCATGGACGGCCGGGAGACCTACTACAACGGCGTTCTCAACGACTCCCCCGTGGTGACCTGCGAGGAATTCTCGAAATACATTCCCTTCCCGACCTCCTTCTTCCACGACACGGACTGCGCCGCCTACGCGGAGCGCTCCGCCGGCGAGAAGCACTCGGATTTCTTCTACATGATGATCAGCGACAGCATCGGCGCCGGCATCATGATCGGCAGCGTCCCCTACGTGGGCCTTCACAACCGCAGCGGGGAGGTCGCCCACATGAAGCTCGTGCAGAACGGCAGGCCCTGCTACTGCGGCGGCAAGGGCTGCTTCGAGACCTACTGCTCCACCCGCGTGCTGAGCGCCCTCTCCGACGGCGATCTGGCGGGCTATTTCCAGATGCTGGACGAGGGGGACAGCCGGGCCAGGGCGTTGTGGGACGAATACCTTCAGCATCTGGCCTACGGGATCAACACGATCCGCCTGCTCTTCGACTGCCGGGTCGTCGTCGGCGGCTACCTCGGACAGTTCGCGGAGAAATACCTCGGCGAGCTCCGGGAGAGGGTGAAGGTACTGGATCCCTTCAGCGACGACGTGAGCTATCTCTCCTTCTGCAAATGCAAAAATGAGGCGGCCGCCACAGGCGCCGCCCTCACCTACATCGATGACTATATTTCTTCCATCTGACTGACCGAGACGGAAATCCACCGGACTTTTTCGGTTATCCGCCGGATTTCCCTTCGTATTCCGCCGGTCTTTCGTCTGCCTGCCCGGACCGCCCTTCCGCGCGATCCGGGTTATTATCTGCGCAGAGTCTCCGTCTGCCCGGACCGCCCTTCCGCACGATCCGGGTTATGTTTCTGAGGAATCCCCGGCCGGACGTCCCGCGGACGGGAGCACGAGGGCGCACACCGCGAGGAGTATGAGCGCGATGCCCGCCACGCTCCGGGCGGCAAGGGCCTCATGGAAGACCAGCACGCCGATCACGATGCCCGTGACCGGCTCTATGGTGCTGAGAAGGGACGACTTCACCGCCCCGCACCGCATGATTCCGATCTGGAAGAGGGACGCGGCCAGCACCATCGCGATGAGGCCGAGTCCCGCGTAGGGAAGCCACACCCGCCAGGTGAGGTTCAGCAGGAGCCGGCCCGTCAGCGCCGAGAACAGAAAGACCTCGGCGGACGAAAAAAGGGACAGCCAGAAAATCGTCACGAGGACCGGAAGCTCCCTGAGCCCGCTCCTGTCGACGCCGATGATGTAGAAGGCGTAGACGACGCCCGATCCCGCCGCCAGCAGCATGCCCATCGCGCTGCCCTCCCCGGCGCCCTTCGACGGATAGAGGAGCAGGATCCCGGCAGCGCACAGAAGGATGCAGATCACGCTGATCCGGCTGAGCTTCTCCCGGAACACAAGGACGGAGATCACCATCACCACGACGGGATAGGTGAAATGCAGCGTGGTGGCAAGTCCGGAATCGATATATTGATAGGAGCCGTAGAGCAGGCAGGGCATCACCGAGAAGAACAGCGACAGCACCGCGATTTTCCGCAGACGGGCGGCGCCGGCCCCGAAGACGGTGCCGTACCGGACCAGCAGGAAAATTCCCGAGAACAGCGCCCCGGTCAGGAAGCGCCCGAAGGCCACCGTGTAGGCGTTGCTGCCCATCGCGTAGGCGGTCTTCGTCATCAGCGGCATGGTCCCGAACAGGACGCCGGACGCCGCCGCACATATCATGCCTGAGATTTCTTTCGAGCCTGCCGCTTTTCTGTCGTTCATCTCCGTCTCTTCCTCTCCGTCTCTTCCTCTCCGCCCGGCCCCTCGTCTTCCGGCTTTTCCATCGCGAAAAAGCGTCTTTTCCGCCAACCCGATTCTAACAGAAACGCGGCGGACGCAAAATCCCCTTTTTTCACGCTGTTGACATGTATAGGACCAGACATTGCAATCTTTAATAAAGGCTGTTAATATAAGTTCGATTCATTTAACTGCAATGCTGTCAGAAAGGAGTACAGATGAAACGAGCATATTTGTGTATGGCCATCGCTGTTTCCGGGTGCATGCTTCTTGGCGGAAGCGCCATGGCGGACGAAGCCCCGGCCGCGGAGGGCGTGGGAATCTATCCTGAAATCGCGGGGGAGAGCGGCATCACCTACGACAACTTCTTCGACGTGACCCTCGCCGACGAGAACTATGATCTCTGGTACGACTGCTGCGCGTCCGTCATGGGCGAGTCGTCGGCGGAGAGCATGGTCGACTTCATGCAGGGCTACATCAGCTCCGATCGCTACGGAGACGAGGCGATCGCCTACTACGAGGAAAATCCCGACGCGCAGGCCGTGTTTGACTGCTTCTACATCAACGGCGTGAAGCAGGTGACCTTCAACCCGGATTTCACCATCTCGGTGGATCTGGAGGACGGATCGAACGAGACGCACAGCTATGAGTACATCGGCGTCTATTCCGTCGGCGCCGGCGAGACCATGAATTACATGGGCGAGGAAATCAGCGTCGAGTTCCCCTGCGACGTTTACAAGAGCATGGACGAGGCGGGCGAATTCAACTATTTCTTCCTGCGGGACGACACCATGGAGAAGACCGGCCACATCGAATTCCGCTACGGCAAGGATCTCGAAGAACTCCAGGGCTATTTCGTCGGACCCTACGCCTACTGGCTCACCGCCGGCTTCGACGCGGCGGCGGACGAGGAGACCCTGAAGAGCACGGTTCAGCTCTTCTGCCTGGAGAACATGGACTACTCCTCCCACACCGACGAATCCATCGGCCAGATCGATGATTTCATCGGCACCTGGAAGGCGGATCTGTCCGGCTTCGGAGAGGAATACGCCGACACGGATCTCCGCTTCACCATCGACGAGAACGGCCACGGCGTGACCACCATGGACGGCGAAGTGACGGCCGATTTCGAGGCCTATGCCTATGATTCCGGCGACAAGAACGACGGCGCGGGCACCTACGTCGCCTACAGCAACCTCGAGGGAGAAGCGGAAGCGGCAGATTTCTCGATGCTCACCGACCAGAACGGCCATGAGGTTCTGACCCTCTACGCCAGGGACGGCGTGATCAGCTACACAAAGGAAGAGAGCACGCCCGACTCCTTCGCGGAAGAAGCCGCTGCCGGCGCTGCGGAGGAAATGGCCGAGGTCCCGGGCGCTTCCGTGGCGGAGGAGGCGGAAGCCGTCGATTCCGCGGCAAAGGAGCCCGAAGCGGCGGCCGAAGCAGTGGAAATCAGCACCGCGGAAGAGCTGATGGCCGTCAATGACAACCTTTCCGGCAATTACGTCCTCACCGCCGACATCGATCTTGGCGGAGCGGAATGGACGCCCCTCGGCTCCTTCGTCCCCTCGGGAGAATCCGGGGAGGAGGCTGAGACGCCGGCGGCCGCCGGCGCTCCCTTCGACGCGCCCACGACCTATACCTTCGAGAACTGCATCAGCTCCGAATACGTCACGGAGTAATACCCTCCGGCACGCCATGAGAAAGGGCCGTCTTCCTGCGGGAAGGCGGTCCTTTGCCGTGCGGCGGACATGGATCGGGCATCCTGTCCGGCCGCTGTTTCGTCTGTTCTTTATCCGGCGGCAGACTCTCCTTTGAGCCCGGATGACGGACTTTTCTCAGGGCCTAAATGATGACGGACTCTCCCTCGGACAGATAGTGCAGCCGCTCCATATGCGGAAGGAGAAACGCGTACTGCGCCGTCCCGGTGCAGTGGCAGGTGTAGTACTCCGCGCCGAACCCGGCGAGCGTCCTTCCATAGCCCAGCAGAACGTCGTTCAGATCCTGCTTCATGAAGTGAAAGCCCCCGACCAGCACGTCCGGGCGGAACCAGCTCATGATGTTGATGATTCCCTTGTGGGAGCAGCCAGTGATCAGCACGCGCCTCCCGTTCTCCCGGATCATCAGGTAGTGCTCGTGCCGGAAGTCCTCGGGAATGAGTTTTCCGTCCGAACGGACGCACAGCCCCGCGCTGTCCGTGCCGGCCGGCCCGTCCGTCCCCGGCGCCAGGATCGTCAGCTGTCCGTCCAGCTCCACGGTGCCGTCGGTGAAGACGACCCGGTCCATGAACGCCCGGTCCTCGAGCCACGCCCGGTTGAGCCCGATATAGGTCCCGTCGCCGCGGCAGTGATTTCCGAAGGCGTTCCGGTTCATATAGATCCGGGCCGTTTCGTTGATGCCGGCAAAGGTTCTCAGGCCTCCGCCGTGATCGTAATGGCCGTGGGAGAGCACGCACAGATCGGCCTCCCGGAGGTCGATCCCCAGGCGGAGGGCGTTTTCGGCAAACAGCCCGCTCTGCCCCGTGTCAAAGAGGATGCGGTGCCGGTCCGTCTCGATATACAGACTCAGCCCGTGCTCCGTCGGAAAGTCCGTCTTTGTCGTATTCTCCACCAGCGCGGTGATTTTCATGTCTCCGGGATTCTCCTTTTCTTCAGCGCATCCCCGTCAATAGCCGATCAGGCTTCCGGCGATCCACCCGATGTCGATGGGGCCCTTGTCGATGAGCACCTCGTACCAGACGTATCCGTCCTTCTTGTACTTGTTGCCGGTCGGTCTGACCTTCGTCCCGTTCCT
This sequence comes from Lachnospiraceae bacterium, assembly GCA_045114695.1. Lineage (GTDB taxonomy): Bacteria > Bacillota > Clostridia > Lachnospirales > Lachnospiraceae > Chordicoccus. Next base: position 43,397 of record JBGUKX010000032.1, read on the forward strand.
GAGCTTTCCCGTGATGACGCTGTTGAGCCCGGGGGACAGTCTGATATTGGCGTAGGACGCCGCGTCGTTGTGTACGGTTTTGACGACGCCCCCGACCACCTTCTCCAGGTCGTCCGGGTTGATTTTGTTCATCTCCGACATAATGTTCTCTCCTTTTTTCCTGAGGCTGCGGCGCCGGCGTCTTCCCTTTTTCCGGGCCGTTTTTGTCTCAAACCGCTGCGCGGGCGTACTTCCCGCCGCTGCTTCAGCATACACCAAAACCGGCGCGGATGAAAGAGATTCCCCGCACTCCGACGCAGATCCTGAATTGTATTTTTAAATTCCACTCGTGTTAATACAAGTAGAAATAAGTCTTACACAAGTGGAAGTTTCTCTTTCACACGACTCC
>JBGUKX010000033.1:0-17444 GCA_045114695.1 Lachnospiraceae bacterium
GGGAACCGCCGCGGCGACGGCGGCCGGCACGGCGGCCTCGACAGTGGAAGAGGTTCCGGACGACATCGAAGCGTCTCCGGAGGAAGAGGATTTTGAAGCGGCCGGCGAAGGCAACACGGGAAGGACGACCACCGACGTCAACTTCCGCTCCGAGCCGGACACCGAGGGCGGCGACGACACCGTGATCGATGAGCTCAGCGAGGGAACCGAGGTGACGATCCTCGGCAGAGAGGGCGAGTTCTTCAAGGTCCAGATCGACGACGTGGTCGGCTATATCCACAGCGATTATATCGAATGACGAGACGGCGAAAGCCGAAAGAAGAGGACTCCGCGAAAAGCGGGGTCCTCTTTTATTCGGAATGATACGCCGCCCGTCTGCGGGGGCGGCCGCTCCGGGAGCGTTAGTCCCAGCTGACCCTTCCGGAGCAGCCGCAGGGCAGCACGAGACCGCTGGCGCTGACCGGCAGGCCGATCTCCCCCGCCTCCACGGAGGCGGGATGCGTGCCTTCCAGCGCCGAGGAAAGCATGTACGTCAGGACGCCCGGCTGCAGTCCCGTCGTATAGGAGTTTACGAGGAAGAAGAGAGGCCTGTCCGAGAGCAGCCCGGCGCACAGGCAGATCAGCGGGTAAACCGTCTCCTCCAGCTTCCAGATCTCCCCGCCGGGGCCCCGCCCGTAGGAGGGCGGATCCATGATGACGGCGTCATAGCGGTTCCCGCGCCGGATTTCCCTGCGGACGAATTTCAGGCAGTCGTCGACGAGCCACCGGACGGCCGCGCCGCCGAGGCCGGAGCTCTCCGCGTTCTCGTGGGCCCAGGTGACCATCCCCTTCGAGGCGTCGACGTGAGTGACCGAGGCTCCCTCCGCCAGGGCCGCCAGGGTGGCGCCGCCCGTATAGGCGAAGAGGTTGAGCACCTTCACCGGCCTTCCGGCCCCGCGGATCCTCCCGCGGAACCACTCCCAGTTCGCGGCCTGCTCCGGGAAGAGACCGGTGTGCTTGAAGGCGAAGGGCTTGAGATGAAAGGTCAGATCCTTCCATCCGATGGTCCACGTCTCCGGAAGACCATTGAAGTCCCAGCGGCCGCCGCCCTTCGTGCTCCGATGGTAATGGCCGTTCGCGCCGCGCCACTCCGGCCGCTTTTTATCCGTCGTCCAGATGACCTGGGGATCCGGCCGGATGAGCGTGTAATCCCCCCAGCGCTCAAGCTTCTCGCCGCCGGACGCGTCGAGAACTTCATAGTCCTTCCAGCTGTCAGCAATCCACATATGCCCCGCTCCCTGATTGGCGGCGCCGGGCGGAGACCGTCGGATCTTCCCCGGGCGCCTTTTTTCCGGTTTCTCCGGAATTCTATTTTACGGGAGATACGCCTCCCGCGCAACCTCAAAACGCCCCCGGCGTCGGATCCGGCGCGGTTGACAGCGGCAGGCTCTTGACTTAAAATCTAAGGAAAATCTGAACGAAGGTACAGAAAGACGCGGTGAGGAGGTACGGATGAAAGCATACAGCGAGATGACGCGCGAAGAACTTCTGGAGATCAGGGACGCGCTGGAGAAGGAATACGAGAGTATCAAAGCGAGAGGACTGAAGCTGGACATGTCCCGCGGCAAGCCCTGCAAGGCGCAGCTGGATCTGTCGAACGAGATGATGGACGTCCTCGATTCCGACAGCTATTTCCTGGACGAGACCGGGACGGACTGCCGCAACTACGGCGTCCTGAACGGCATTCCCGAGGCGAAGCATCTCATGGGAGCCATGTCCGAGGTGGGACCGGACGACATGATCATCTACGGAAACTCTTCCCTCAACATCATGTATGATACCGTGTCCCGCTCCTACACCCACGGCGTCTGCGGGAGCACGCCCTGGTGCCGGCTGGACAAGGTCAGGTTCCTCTGCCCGGTGCCCGGCTACGACAGGCATTTCCGGATCACGGAGCACTTCGGGATCGAGATGATCAATATTCCCATGTCGCCGGACGGACCGGATATGGATCTCGTGGAAAAATACGTCAACGAAGATCCGTCGGTGAAGGGGATCTGGTGCGTTCCCAAATATTCGAATCCCCAGGGCTACACCTATTCCGCAGAGACCGTGAAGCGCTTCGCGGCGCTGGAGCCGGCGGCCGAGGATTTTCGCATCTACTGGGACAACGCCTATTCGATCCACCATCTCTACGAGGAGCCGGAGAATCAGGACTATCTGCTGGAGATCCTGCATGAGTGCCGCGAGGCGGGGCACCCGGATATCGTCTACAAGTTCATCTCGACGTCCAAGGTGACGTTCCCGGGGTCCGGGCTTGCGGCCCTGGCGGCCTCCCGGAAGAACCTCGAGGATATCGAGAAGCATCTGGCCGTGCAGACCATCGGACACGACAAGATGAACCAGCTCCGGCACGTGCGCTTCTTCGGAAATATGGCCAACATGCACGAGCATATGGCGAGACACGCGGAGATCCTCAGACCGAAATTCGAGGCGGTGGAGGATACGTTGGAGAAGGAGCTCGGGGGTCTGGGCATCGCCGAGTGGACAAAGCCGAGGGGCGGCTATTTCATCTCCTTCGACTCGCTGGACGGGTGTGCGAAGAAGATCGTCGCAAGATGCGCGGACGCCGGCGTGAAGCTGACTCCCGCCGGGGCGACGTTCCCCTACGGAAAGGATCCGAGGGACAGAAACATCCGCATCGCCCCCTCCTTCCCGAAAATGAAGGAGCTGCAGAGGGCGGCGGAGGTCTTTGTGCTCAGCGTGAAGCTTGTGAGCGCCGAGCACTATCTGGAGCAGATGTGACAGCAGGATTATTTCGCGGCGGACCGGGCGCGGCAGCCCCGGCTCCGCGGGAAGGATGCGGAGAGGGGCCGGATCCGGCATAAGAGGTTGCGATGGGGGACAATAAGAAATCATTCGGCGCGCTGAGAACGATCATCCTGATCGTGGCTCTTGGCGTGCTGGTCTATTCGGGATACCGGCTTTTCCTCATTTACAGGGGATACAAGCAGTCCAGCGACGAGTACAAGGGCCTTGCCGGAAGCTTCACCAGAGCCTGGCGGGGCGGCGAGGGAGGCGGCGAGGCCGGCGCCCTCGGCGAGGGGGGACTCCCCGGAAGCCTGTCGGGCGTCTCATGGGACGACGCCCTCTCGGGCGCGGAGAACCCGGAGGATCCCGCCCAGTTCCACGGCGGCCCTGACGCGGTGCGCGATGAATGGCACGACGGGCGGTACGAGAACGCGGATCCCCCGCTCGAGGTCGACTGGGACGAGCTGGCCGCCATCAATCCGGAGATTGTGGGCTGGATCTATGTCGACGGCCTGCCGCACATCAGCTATCCGATCTGCCGGGCGGGAGACAACGACTACTATCTCCACCACACGTTCCGAAAAGAGTACCTGTTCGCCGGGTCGATCTTCGAGGACTACCACAACGCGCCCGACTTCAGCGACCCGAACAGCGTCGTCTACGGGCACAACATGCGCGACGGGAGCATGTTCAACACGCTGAAGCAGATGAACAGCCAGGAGGCCTACGAGGCGAATCCCTATTTCTGGATCCTCACGCCGAAGGGGAATTACCGCTATCACATCTACAGCATCATGACGGCGGGCATCTCCTCGGAGGTTTACGTCCTCTATCACAACAACGGACCGGAGTTCCTGGAGTGGGAGAAGAGGATGCAGGCGGCGTCCAACGTCAGGAACGACGTGAAGCTGCTCGAGTCGGACAAAACCGTGGTGCTGTCGACCTGTACCTCCGACAGCTCGGTGAGATGGGTCGTCATCGGCAAATGCGTCTCCTCCGAGCGCCCGGCCAAACCGACGCCGATCCCGACGCCGACGCCGACGCCCGAGCCGACGCCGGAGCCGCAGGAGGACTTCGTCATGGAGGAGGAGCTCTACGACGGGGAGTACATCGACGAGTACTACGAGTACTACGAGGATGACGCCGAATATTATTATGATGAAACCTATGACTGAAGGGAGAAAGGAGTGCCCATGAGCCGGACGGACAGCGACAGGATCGCAGAGCTGCAGTCGATCATCGATTCTCACAGCCGCATTGTGTTTTTCGGGGGGGCGGGGGTCTCGACGGAGAGCGGGATACCCGATTTCAGGAGCCAGGACGGACTCTACAACCAGCAGTACCGCCTTCCGCCCGAGACCATCATAAGCCACTCCTTCTTCATGAGGGACGCGGAGGAATTCTACCGCTTCTACAAGGACAAGATGCTGATTCTCGACGTGGAGCCGAACGCCGCCCACCGCTATCTGGCCGAGCTTGAGAAGGCCGGAAAGCTCTCGGCGGTGGTCACCCAGAATATCGACGGCCTCCACCAGAAGGCCGGCAGCAGGAAGGTCTATGAGCTGCACGGCTCGATCCACAGGAATTACTGCATGAAGTGCGGAAAGTTCTTCGACGCCGCCGCGGTCAAGGCGGCGCCCGGCGTGCCCCGCTGCGACGCGTGCGGGGGACTTCTGAAGCCCGACGTCGTTCTCTATGAGGAAGGGCTGGATTCCGACGTCCTCAGCGGGGCGGTCCGCGCCATCAGCGAGGCGGACTGCCTGATCATCGGAGGCACCTCGCTGGTGGTCTATCCGGCGGCCGGCCTCGTGGACTATTTCTCCGGGGACAAGCTGGTGCTCGTCAACAAGTCGGCGACGTCCAGGGACCGGAGCGCGGATCTCGTCATCAGCGCCCCGATCGGGGAGGTGTTCTCGCAGCTGCACGTCTGAGAGAGCGGTCCTTTCCGCGGAGATTTTGCTTGAAGTGCCGCCGGGATTGTGATATAGTGAAACTCCGTGAGAGCATTTCTATTGTTCCTTGTCTTCCGCGATTCATCTGTAAAAGAGGCGGAAGGCCGAAGACCAGAAGGAGGTAAAATGGTATGAACAAGTATGAACTTGCACTGGTCGTCAGCGCGAAGCTCGACGACGAGGCGCGCGCGGCTGTCGTAGACAAAGCGAAGGGTTATATCACCCGCTTTGGCGGAGAGCTGGGCGAAACAGAGGAATGGGGAAAGCGTAAGCTGGCCTATGAGATCGAGAAGATCACGGAAGCTTACTATTACTTCATCCATTTCGACGCGGAGGGCCAGACACCCAACGAGCTCGAGCAGAACATGAGAATTATGGACAACGTCCTCAGATATCTCGTGGTCCGCGAGGATGAGAACGATACATTCAGAGTGGCTCCCGAGAAGACGGAAGAGCCCGCCCCGGCGGAAGAAGCCGCTGCGGAGGCTCCGGCGGAAGAGACCGCTCCGGAAGCTCCGGCGGAAGAAGCCGCTTCGGAAGCTCCGGCGGAAGAAGCCGCTCCGGCCGAGGAGGCTGCTCCGGAAGCCGCTGAATGAAGCGCTTCCCGGTGACAGGCCGGTTATGACGAAATCCCCATTAACAAAGCACATGACAGAAAGGTATATGTTATGAATACTGTGATATTAATGGGAAGACTTGTGAGAGATCCGGAGGTCCGCTATTCGACGGGCGCCCAGGCAACCGCGGTGGCGAATTACAGGATCGCCGTGGACCGCAGATTCAAGCGGGAAGGGCAGCCGGACGCGGATTTCTTCGACTGTGTCGCCTTCGGGCGGCAGGCGGAATTCGCTGAGAAATATCTCCACCAGGGAACCAAGATGGTGGTTCAGGGAAGACTGCAGAACGACAACTATACTGACAAAGACGGACGGACTGTTTACAGAAACCGCATCGTCGTCGAGAATCAGGAGTTCGCGGAGAGCAAGGCGGCAAGCCAGCAGAACAGCGCCTCTTACCGGGCGCCGCAGGAGGACCGTCCCTACACTCCGTCGTCCGGAGCGCCGTACGCGGCGGCCCCGCAGACGTCCTCTCCCGACACATCGTTGGACGGATTCATGAACATTCCGGACAGTATCGATGAGGAGCTTCCGTTCAATTAATCAGGGGAAGCCGGATTGATAAAGGAGAAAGAACATGGCATTTCAGAGATCGAACAGTGAGGGCGGATTCAGAAGAAAGGGCGGCTTCCACAGAAGAAAGAAAGTCTGCGTCTTCTGCGGCAAGGACAACGAGATCAGCTACAAGGACATCAACAAGCTGAAGAGATATATCTCCGAGAGGGGAAAGATTCTTCCGAGAAGAATCACGGGCAACTGCTCCAAGCATCAGCGTGAGCTGACCACGGCCATCAAGCGCGCCCGCCATCTCGCCATCCTTCCTTATGTACAGGATTAAGATTTCATGCTATAATCGAACCGTCATTGCCGCCAGGGCAATGACGGTTTGTGCTATTAAACAGCACAAAGCCGTCAGACGGGATTCTGAAGTGAAAAGATGAAGAAACTGAAGCTTACAGGACAACTGAAGAGCTATCTTGAATGGCCGCTCGCAATCATAATTCTGTGGGCGGTCATGGTTATCCTTCTCTTTTTCCGGTGCGGAAGGACCGCCGGCCTCATCGGTCTGTGTTTTGCCTGCGCGTATACGGCCGCGGTTCTGATCATCTATTTCAGAAACGCGCCCAGGGTGATGAAGGAGATGATCTCCTTCGCCACGGAGTTCGGGCAGGTTCAGAAGAAGATGCTTCAGGAATTTCCGCTTCCTTACGCCCTGCTGGACGAGGACGGCTATTTTCTCTGGATGAACAACGAGTTCCTCTCCCTCACAGGGAAGGACAGACACTACCACCGCAAGGTCTCCGCGATTTTCCCGGAGATCGGCGACGCGGATCTTCCCCAGTCCGAGCAGCATAAGTCCATGCCCGTGGAACACGGGGAGAGACATTTCCGGGCGGAGATGCTGAAGGTTTTCGTCGAGGAGCTGGCCTCCTCCGAGGACGACTTTGAGATAGACGACTCCGAGTATCTGATCGCCCTCAGCCTGTTCGACGAGACGGAGCTGGACCAGCTCATGGGCGAGCGGGACGACAACAAGCCAGTCAGCGGCTTCCTCTGCATCGACAACTACGAGGAAGTCCTGGAAGGCGTGGAGGACGTCAGACGTTCCCTGCTCCTCGCGCTGGTCGAGCGGAAGATCAACAAGTATTTCAACGAGTACGACGGCATCGTCCGCAAGCAGGGGCACGACCGCTATTTCTTCCAGATGAGGAAGAAGGCGCTGGAGGACTGTGAGGAATCCAGATTCCCCATCCTCGACGACGTGAAGACCGTCAACATCGGAAACGAGCTTTCCCTCACGATCTCCATCGGGATCGGACTCGGCTCGCCTTCCTACCTGCAGAACGTCGACGAGGCGAATTCTGCCCTGGAGCTCGCCCTCAGCAGAGGCGGCGACCAGGTCGTGGTGAAGGACGGCTACAAGACGAGGTTCTTCGGAGGCAAGACCGAGCAGGCCGAGAAATCCACCAGAGTGAAGGCGCGCGTCAAGGCGCACGCGCTGAAGGAGATCATCGACAGCAAAGCCCGTCTGGTCGTCATGGGTCACAAGCTGACCGACATCGACGCGCTCGGGGCCGCCATCGGCATCTACCGCGCCGCCAAAACCGTGGGCAAGCCCGCCCACATCGTGGCGGACGACGTATCGGAGGACGTGAAGCCCGTGATCGAGGGATTCCGGAAGGATTCCTACTATGATCCCGAGCTGTTCGTCACCCGGGAGCGCGCGATGGAGCTGACCGGGGCCGACACCGCCCTCATCGTGGTGGACACCAACAGCCAGAGCTACGCGGCCTGCGAAGAGCTTCTCAGGATGACCAATACGATTGTGGTCCTCGACCACCACAGGCAGGGCAACGACAGGGTGCAGAACGCCGTCCTGTCCTATATCGAGCCCTACGCCTCCAGCACGTGCGAGATGGTCGCCGAGGTCCTCCAGTACTTTGACGACGAGCTGAAGCTGCGCAGCATGGAGGCGGACGCGATGTACGCCGGCATCGTGGTCGACACCAACGGCTTCGTCACAAGGACCGGTGTCAGGACCTTCGAGGCCGCGGCCTACCTGAAAGAGGCCGGGGCGGACATCACGAGAGTCCGCAAGCTTTTCCGGGACGACATGGACGACCTCAGGGCGAAGGCGAAGGCCGTGGCGGCGGCGGAAATCTATGAGGATATCTACGCGATATCGGTGTGCCCGAGCGAAGGACTCCACGCCCCGAACGTCGTGGCCGCCCAGGCCGCGAACGAACTTCTGGACGTGGTCGGGATCAGGGCCTCGTTCGTCATGACGGATTACAACCAGCAGATCTATATCAGCGCGAGGGCGATCGACGAGGTCAACGTCCAGCTGATCATGGAGCGGCTCGGCGGCGGCGGCCACCTCAATATCGCGGGGGCGCAGCTTCCGGACTACTCGATCGAGGAAGCGAAGCAGCTGCTCAAGGACACCATAGCGGAGATGAAGGAAGAAGGAGATATCTGAGATGAAAGTGATACTGCTTGAGGATGTGAAGTCACAGGGAAAGAAGGGCGATGTCGTCAACGTGAGCGACGGCTACGCCCGGAACCTGCTTTTCCCGAAGAACCTCGCCGTAGAGGCGACCGCGGGAAATATGAAGGATCTCGAGGCCAAAAAGCGCGGGGAGGCCCGCATCGCCGCGGAGAACCTCAAGGCGGCGGAAGAGCTGAAGAAGACGATCGAGGCGTCCGCCGTCACGGTGGCGATCAAGGTCGGAAGCGCCGGCAGAACCTTCGGTTCCGTCTCCACCAAGGAGATCGCCGAGGCGGCCAGGGAGCAGCTGGGCCTTGAGATCGACAAAAAGAAGATGCAGCTCGAGAATCCGATCAAGGAGCTCGGCGCCCATACGGTTGAGGTCCGTCTCCATCCGAAGGTGACGGCGGTTCTCAAGGTCAATGTGAAGGAAGCCTGATGGATGAAGCGGTAATCAAGAGAATTCCTCCGCACAACGCGGAGGCGGAGAAATCCGTGATCGGCTCGATGCTCATGAGCCCGGAGGCCGCGATGGCGGCGGAGGAAATCCTGACGCAGGAGGACTTCTACAACCGGCAGTACGGCATCGTTTTCGAGACGATGAGAGAACTGAGCGACGCACGGAAGCCGATCGACCTGGTGACCCTCCGCGACGCCCTCGGAAAGAAGGACGTCCCGGAGGAGCTTCTGAGCGCGGATTTTATGGCGTCGTTTCTCACCGCCGTGCCGACCTCGGCCAACGTCAGGGAGTACGCCGGGATCGTCCGCGACAAGGCGACGCTGAGGCGTCTGATCGCGTCGGCCTCGGAGATCGAGAAGTCCTGCTACCAGGAGCAGGAGGAGACGGAAGTCATCCTGGACCAGGCCGAGAAGAGCATCTTCCAGGTGGTCCAGCAGCGCTCCGCCGAGAGCTTTACCCCGATCAGCCAGATCGTCTACAACACGCTGGAGGCGATTTCGGCCGCGTCGAAGTCCAAGAGCCACGTGACCGGTCTCGAGACCGGCTTCATCGATCTGGACTACAAGACCTCCGGCTTCCAGAAATCCGACTTTATCCTGATCGCGGCCAGACCCTCCATGGGAAAGACCGCCTTCGTCCTCAACATCATGGACTATATGGCCATCCGCCGCAATCTCCCGGTGGCGATGTTCTCCCTCGAGATGTCGAGCGAGACGCTGATGAACCGTATGATCGCCATGGAGGCGAGCGTGGACGCGCAGAAGATCCGCATCGGAAAGATGAACGACGAGGAGTGGACCAAGGTCGTGGAGGCCTCCGGCATCCTGGCCAATTCCGGCATCATCATCGACAACACGCCGGGCATCACCCTGCGGGAGCTGCGGTCCAAGGCGAGGAAGTTCAAGATCGAGGCCGACATCAAGGTGATCTTCATCGACTACCTTCAGCTGATGTCCGGGAGCGGAAGATCCGGGGAGAACCGTCAGCAGGAGATCTCCGACATCTCCAGAGGCCTCAAATCCCTGGCGCGGGAGCTGAACATACCGGTCGTCGCGCTGTCGCAGCTGAACCGCGGCGCGGAGACGAGGGAGGACCACCGGCCCATGCTCTCCGACCTGCGCGAGTCCGGGGCGATCGAGCAGGACGCCGACGTGGTGATGTTTATCTACAGAGACGATTACTACCACAAGGACACCGAGGACAAGAACGTCGCCGAGATCATCATCGCCAAGCAGAGAAACGGACCGATCGGGACGACGAAGCTGGTGTGGCTGCCGGAGTATACCCGTTTCGCGAACATGAAAAAATAGCGGGAATCCCCACGGCGGCGCGGCGTGCCGTCTGCCCCCGCGGAAGGAAAGCCTGCTTTTAGATAGAGAAGCATTCAACGAGTTTACAGGAGGAATCATATGTACACACTGGAAGACATCAGGATGACGGATCCACAGACTGCGGAGCTGATCCAGGCGGAGATCGACAGGCAGAACGCGCACATCGAGCTGATCGCGTCCGAGAACTGGGTAAGCAAGGCAGTGATGTCTGCGATGGGAAGCGTGCTCACGAACAAGTATGCTGAGGGGTATCCGGGACACCGCTACTACGGCGGCTGCGAGTTCGTGGATAGAATAGAAGAGCTCGCGATCGAGAGGGCGAAGAAGCTGTTCGGATGCACCTACGTCAACGTCCAGCCCCATTCCGGCGCCCAGGCCAATATGGCCGTTTTCTACGCGCTGCTTCAGCCCGGCGACACCTTCATGGGCATGAAGCTCGACGAGGGAGGCCATCTGACCCACGGATCGCCGGCCAACATGTCCGGAAATTACTACCACCCGGTGGCCTACGGCGTCAACGAGGACGGCTGGATCGACTACGACGAGGTCGAGCGCATCGCGAAGGAATGCCGCCCGAAGCTGATCGTCGCCGGCGCGAGCGCCTACTGCCGCACCATCGATTTCAAGCGGATGAGAGAGATCGCGGATTCAGTGGGCGCCTACCTCATGGTCGATATGGCCCATATCGCGGGGCTTGTGGCGACGGGAGAGCATCCCAGCCCGATCCCCTATGCCCACGTCACGACGACGACCACCCACAAGACGCTTCGCGGCCCGAGAGGCGGCCTGATCCTCAGCTCCGAGGAGTTCGCCCAGGAGCACAAGCTCAACAAGGCGATCTTCCCCGGCATCCAGGGCGGCCCGCTGATGCACGTCATCGCCGCGAAGGCCGTGATGTTCCAGGAGGACCTGCAGCCGGAATTCGCCGATTACGCCAGAAAGATCGTGTCGAACGCCAAGGCGCTGGCCGCCGGCCTGATGTCCAGAGGCGTCAAAATCGTATCCGGAGGAACGGACAACCATCTGATGCTGATCGATCTCCGCGGAACCGAGCTCACCGGCAAGGAGCTGGAGCTCCGTCTCGGGGAGGCCAACATCACCGCCAACAAGAACACGGTGCCCGGCGACCCGCGCTCACCCTTTGTGACGTCGGGCGTCCGTCTCGGAACGCCGGCGGTCACGACCCGCGGCATGAACGAGGAGGACATGGACCGCATCGCCGAGGCGATCGCCCTCGTGGTGAAATCGGAGGACGGCGTCGCCGGAGCGAAGGCCATCGTCAAATCACTGACAGACAAATATCCGCTGGAAGCCTGAAGCTTCAGGCAGCGGCCATCTGACAGAGCGTATCTGACAGTGAAACAGAGCGGAGTTACCGCAGCGTACGGAGGAAATGCCCTATGATGAACAAAAAGACCCAGAAGATCGTCGTCGCGATCATCGCCGTAATCCTGGTTCTCACCATGGTTCTTACCATGGTCCCCGCCTGGATGCAGTGAGAGCGGAGGCGGGTCATTCGATCCTTCTGACCGGGACGACAGCCGCGGGCGCCGTATCATCGGCGTTCGCGGAGAAAAGGGAAGAGCTGAAGCAGCGCTTCCCCTCTTTTTTTGCGCCGGTTCCGCGGCTCGGATATGCCCTCCGGGACAGCCGGGAGACGGAGAGGGAGCAGCTCGCCGCGGAGAACGCCGCGGCGGCCTTCGGTTATTCTTACCTGAGGCGCGTCGGGAGCGAGGGGCTGTTGGCGGCTCTCTGGGATCTCGGGGAGGCGGCGGAGTGCGGACTCTGGGTGGAACTGAAAAAGATCCCGATACGTCAGGAGACGATCGAGATCTGTGAGTATCTGGGCGTGAACCCCTACGAGGCCGATTCCGCGGGCGCCTGTCTGATCGCCGCGCCGGACGGCTTCCGGCTCCACCTCGCGCTTCAGGACGCGGGGATCCCAAACGCCCTGATCGGGATCCTCACCCCGGGGACGGCGAAAATTCTCACCTATCCGGGCCACATCCGCTATATCGACAGGCCGCGCTGAGACGTCTCATTTCAGGGTGGCGATGGTCACCCCGGCGTCGCCCTCGCCGAATTCACCCAGACGGAATGATTTTACGTGGCGGTTTTTCTTCAGGAACTTCTGCACGCCGTTACGGAGGGCGCCGGTTCCTTTGCCGTGGACGATCCGGACCGTCTCCAGGTGGGCGATGACCGCGTCGTCCAGATACTTGTCAAGCTCCGCGCAGGCCTCGTCGACCGTCTTCCCGAGAAGGTTGATCTCCGGTGAGATGCCCAGGGACTTCGAGAGGCCGATCTTCCCCGATCCCGTCTTTTTCCGGACCGGTTCGGGCGCCTCCTCCTCCTCGAGCCTCACCAGATCGTCGAGGCGGACCTTCGTCCGCATGGCGCCCAGAGAGACGAAGAGCTGGCCCCTGCTGTCCGGGAGCGTGCTGACGACGCCCTTCACGTTGAGACTGATCACCTTTACCGGGTCGCCGACGCGCAGATCGCCGGCGGAGAGATTTCCCGCCTCCTTCGAGCCGGCGTCGACGGTCTGAATGTTCTTCCCGAGGGCGTCGATGCGGCTGCGCAGCTCGGAGCGCTGCTGCTCCATCTCGCGGGTGCTTCCGCCGTGCTTCGCGTACCAGATGATGGTCTTGTCCGCGTAATCCTTCGCCTCCTGCAGGATCTTTCTCGCCTCCTCGGAGGAGTCGGAGATCAGATTCCTCTTCTTCTCGGAAAATCTCTTCTGCTGGTTCTCCAGCTCCTTTTTCAGGCGGGAGATCTCTTCCCTGGTGCGCTCCGCCTCTATTCTCTCGTTTTCAAGATCCGTCCGCTGCTTCTCCAGATCGGAAATGACGTCCTCAAAGGAGGCATCCTCGCTGTCGATGTACGATTTCGCGACCTCGATCAGCTCCTCGGGGAGCCCCAGCTTTCGCGAGATCGCGAAGGCGTTGCTCTTGCCGGGCACCCCGATCAGAAGACGGTAGGTGGGAGAGAGTGTATCGACGTTGAATTCGCAGCTGGCGTTCTCCACGCCGGGCGTGCGGAGGGCGTAGATCTTGATCTCGCTGTAGTGCGTCGTCGCCATCGTGCGGATCCCGCGGGTGTGGAGATCGTTCAGGATCGAGATGGCCAGGGCGGCGCCCTCCGTCGGATCCGTTCCGGCGCCCAGCTCGTCGAACAGCACGAGGCTGTTTTCATCCGCGAGCTTCAGGAACTCGACCACATTTTTCATGTGGGAGGAAAACGTCGAGAGCGACTGCTCGATGCTCTGCTCGTCGCCGATGTCGGCGTACACCTCGCCGAACACGCTGATGCGGCTGCGGTCGCCCGCGGGGATGTGCAGTCCGGCCAGCCCCATGAGCGTGAGAAGCCCGGTGGTCTTGAGCGATACGGTCTTGCCGCCGGTGTTTGGCCCCGTGATCACAAGCAGATCGTAGCCGTCCCCCAGACGCACGTCGATGGGGACCACCTGCTTCCTGTGGATCAGGGGGTGACGCGCCCGGCGGATGTCGATGACGCCGTCCGTGCCGATGACCGGCCGCACGGCGTTCTGGTCCAGGGCGAGATGGGCGCGGGCAAAGATGAAGTCGAGCTCGATCAGGAGGTCGTAATCGGACCGGATGATGCCGGTCTTTCCGGCGAGCTCCGCCGAGATCCTCGCGAGAATGACCTCGATTTCCTGCGTCTCCCGGATCTTCAGCTCCCGGATCTCATTGTTGAGACGGACGACGGAGGTGGGCTCGATGTACACGGTCGAGCCGGTCTTGCTCGTGTCGTGGATGATGCCGGGGACCTGGGCGCGGTTCTCGTTCTTGACGGGAATGCAGTATCTGCCGTCGCGCGTCGTGATGATGGAATCCTGGAGATAATCCTTGGCCGGCCCGGACACGATCCGGGTCAGCTCCGTGCGCACCCGCTCGCCCGAGGAGCGGATGCTTCTCCGGATCTGCCGGAGATTGGGGGAGGCGTCGTCGCTGATCTCCTCCTCGGAGAGGATGCAGCGGCGGATCTCGGCGGAATCCGCCTTCAGCGGATCGAGGGCCGAGAACATGGGCGTCAGGATGTCGTCGGATTCGTTGTCGCGGGCGCGCGCCGAATAGGCGCGGACCAGGCCGGCGTTCTCCAGAAGACCCGCTATCATGAGCAGCTCATGGGTTCCCAGGGAGCTCCCGATCTCAAGCCTCTTGAGAGAGGCTCTCACGTCATGGGTGCTCCCGAAGGAGATGCTGCCCTTCTGAAGAATGCGGCTGACCGCCGCCGCGGTCTCATCCTGAAGACGGTTGATCTCCGGGAGAGAGTCCGAGGGCAGGAGATTCCGGCACTTCTCCTTTCCGGGAGGAGAGGAGGCAAAGCCGGTCAGTTTTTCGATGATCTTGTCATATTCCAGTACATGGAGCGCTTTCTCATTCATAAGTCAACCGCCGAATCGCACAAAATACAGTCAATGGCATCGGAAATACAGACTGCCGCGGCGGCAGAGATCCCGCCGTCCGGCTGCTTTCTATTGTATACGATTTTCGGCACAGGGGCAATCTCCCGAGGCGGGTTTGACGAGGCCCTGACGCGGCCCTGACGCGGCGGCGCGCCCTTCCGGTTTTTTCGGATTATTTCCGGGCGAACGGAAACGGCGGCCCCTTCCAATTCTTCCGTTGCAAACGGAGGGGCTTTGCTGTATATTGATTTTGTCTGTGCGGAATTGGGGCCCACCGCCCGAAACAGGCGTACAGGACCCGCCGGCGGGGGACCTCCCGGCGGCCGAGGATCCGTGAACCGCCGCTGACGCACAGAGAAATGCCGCGCAGCACAGAGCAGAGCCGCGCAGCACAGAGCAGCGCAGAGCCGCACAGCGCAAGAGCAGCGCAGCGTAACGCAGCACAGAGCCGCGCAGCACAGCACAGAGCAGAACGGAACAGAGAAGAACAGAGAGGTGCACGAGTGAGATTTATCAGCGAACTGAAAGAGGGCAGCCGCATACAGGACGTCTATCTCTGCAAGCATAAACAGTCCGCCGTCACAAAGAACGGCAAGAATTACGAGACCGTCATCCTTCAGGACCGCACCGGCCAGCTTGACGCCAAGATCTGGGATCCGACGTCCGAGGGAATCTGCGATTTCGACGTTCTCGACTACATTTACGTGGCGGGAACCGTCAGCATGTTCAACGGCTCTCTCCAGGCCTCCCTGAAGCAGGTCAGAAAAGCGGACGAGAGCGAGTACATTCCGGCGGACTATCTCCCCGTCACCAAGAAGAACACAAACGCGATGTACCGGGAGCTCATAGGCTATATCGAGGGCGTCGGAAACCCGTATCTGTCCCGGCTTCTGAAGTCCTTCTTTGTCGAAGACCGCGAGTTCCTCAGATCCTTCGCCCAGCATTCCGCCGCGAAGACCGTCCATCACAGCTTTGTGGGCGGACTTCTCGAGCACACGCTCTCCGTGACCCGTCTCTCCGCCTATCTCGCCGACCATTATCCGGCGATCAACCGCGATCTTCTGATCACGGCGGCGATTCTTCACGACGTGGGAAAAACGAAGGAGCTGTCCCTCTTTCCGACAAACGAGTATACCGACGACGGTCAGATGCTCGGCCATATCACGATCGGGGCGGAGATGATCCATGACCGCGCCATGAAGATCGAAGGCTTCCCGCCGCTTCTTGAGACCGAACTCAAGCACTGCATTCTGGCCCATCACGGCGAGTACGAATTCGGCTCGCCCAAGAAGCCCGCGCTGATCGAGGCGCTGGCTCTCAACCTGGCCGACAATACGGACGCGAAGCTGGAGACCATGACGGAGGTTCTGGAAAACGCCGGCTCACAGGACAAGTGGCTGGGCTTCAACCGTTTCTTCGACTCAAATCTCAGAAAGACGGACTGACGGCAAAATGAATAAGAATGATCTTCTGGAAGTGACGATTGAGGACTTCACAAAAGACGGAGAGGGTATCGGCCATGCGGATGGCCATACCCTTTTTGTAAAAGACGCGCTGATCGGCGACCGGGTTGTCGCGAGGATTACCCGGCCCAGGAAGAGCTATGCTTTTGCGAGAATGGAGCGGCTCCTTGAGCCCTCCCCCTCCCGGACGGAGGCGCTCTGCCCGGAGGCGAGACGCTGCGGCGGGTGCAGATTTCAGGAATACGCCTACGGGGCGCAGCTCCTCTGGAAGCAGAATCACGTCAGAGAGACTCTGCGAAAGATCGGCGACATCGCGGACGCGGAGGTCCGGCCGGTGATCGGCATGGATCACCCCTACCGTTACCGCAACAAGTCCCAGTATCCCATAGGAACGGTGAAGGGAAGGACAGAAGCCGGTTTCTACGCGGGCCGGACACATTCCATCATACCCGTCAGGGACTGCGTGCTGACCCCGGAGAGAAATCAGGAGATTCTCGGAAAAACGCTTGAATATATGAGCCGCTTTCACGTGCCTCCCTATGACGAGACGACGGGCGAGGGACTGGTCAGGCATCTGCTGATCCGTTCCGCCTTTTCGACCGGGGAGATCCTGGTGTGTCCCGTGATCAACGGGCGCCGTCTCCCGCGCGAGGAAGAATATGCGGCCCTGATCACCTCGGTCCCCGGGGTAAAATCCGTGTGCGTCAACGTCAATACCACCCGGGGCAATGTCATTCTCGGAGAAGAGACCCGGTCTCTGTACGGAGATCCCTTTATTACCGACACGCTGGACGGACTGACCTTCAGAATTTCTCCCCGTTCCTTCTATCAGGTAAACCCGGTACAGACCGTCAGGCTCTATCAGGAGGCAGTGAAGGCAGCGGGACTGACCGGATCGGAGACCGTCTATGATCTTTACTGCGGAATCGGCACCATCTCGCTGTTCCTGGCAAGACACGCGAAGACGGTCTTCGGCGTCGAAATCGTGCCCGACGCGATTCGGGACGCAAAGGAGAACGCGGCCCGCAACGGCATCGATAACGTGCGGTTTTTTACCGGCGCCGCGGAGGACCTCGTCGTGAGGGGGTATTTCTCGAAGGGCGTGCCCTGTCCACCGGCGGACGTGGTGGTGCTGGATCCCCCGCGGAAAGGATGCGCCGCGCCGCTGATCGACGCTGTGCTTCGCATGGCCCCTGAGCGGATCGTGTACGTCAGCTGCGATCCGGCCACTCTGGCAAGGGATCTGAAGCTCTTCGCGGAAGGAGGTCACGGGGTGAGCTACAGGCTGAGGTACGCCCAGCCGGTGGACCTGTTCTGTCAGACCGGGCATGTCGAGACAGTAGTACTGCTGTCACGGGAGCAGAAGTAAACACACAGAAAAAGGCTTGAAATCAAGGGATTTCGAGTAAACAG
>JBGUKX010000034.1:0-10174 GCA_045114695.1 Lachnospiraceae bacterium
CTTAAATGTTCTGGAATTTTCGAGTCTTTCGTATGTGTTCCACTGTTCAGTTATCAATGTGCGGTTGGTTCCGCCGCGCTTCATTTCATCAGCGACAGCTTTGTTAGAATAGCAAATTCAAATCGAGGTGTCAACACCTTTTTTTAAAAAACCTGAAATTTTTTCTGAGGGACCGCCGCCGGTGTTTTCTCCGTCAGATGGATCTCGTGATCACGTCCTTGATTCCCTTCGCCAGCAGGTTGTTCTGATAGAGAAATCTCAGAAGCGGGCTGGCCTGCACCTGCTCCGCCAGTCTCACGCCCATCCTTGTGAAGGAAAGAAGGGACACCGCGCCCAGGGCGACCCAGACGATCAGGATGCCCTGCAGCGCTCCCAGGGGAATGCCCATGACATGGTCGGCCATCCGCACCACCCTGTGGCTTCGCATCCTGCCCAGGACGATCTCCACGATCAGCCACAGGATGCACGAGAGGATGAAGGTCGTGACCGTCGCGGCCAGGCTCATCAGGTAATCCGTCATCTGATCCGCGCTGATGGACCGCATTCCCGCGATGCCCAGGGCCAGATCAATGACCGCGGTGGCCACGTCGCCGGCCGAAGACCCCCGGCCGATGGAGGTCTGCCCCCCGCCCCTCTCGATGAAATCGGCGCTCTTGGCGTGGAAATACGTCTGGAGATTCTCGCTTCCGCGGAACAGATCCGTCATGCGCGGCGTGATCAGCATCGTGGTCAGAATGACGAGCACAAGGAACATCATGGAAAACAGGGTCCTGAGAAAGCCCCGCATACACGCCCTGATGATAACAATCAGCAGAAATGCCGCCGTAATGATAGTCAGAAGATTCATAGCGCCTCCGTGTGCCGCTGCCGCCTGCGAAAGGCCGGCTCCTCTGCGTGCCGCTGCTGCCTGCGAAAGGCCGCTCCTCCGCGACCCCCCGCCTTAGTGCAGGGTGATGACCTCCATCTTCTGGTCCGTGAGAATCAGAAGACGTTTTTTCCCTATTTTCAGGGCGTCCGAAATATTACCTTCCTTCAGGCGTCCCCTGAACCGGCAGACGCCCTTGGTGCTGAGTACGCTGAATTCCGTGTGGCTGCTGAGGATCACCCTGTCGCCGCACACCCGCACTCTCTCGTAGGGGGTATCCGCGTAGACGGAGGAGATCAGGTTTCCGTTGGTGGAATAGATGCTCATGCAGTACTTGTGCTCCGCATCCGAGCTCCGCGTGATGAAGCCCAGATGGGTGCCGTCGTGGAAGACGCTGCAGATGTCCTCTCCCAGGGAGACCGTCCGCCACTCCTCCGGCGCCTTCGATCCCTTGATGATCGTAAATCCGTCATCCCGGAAAACAGCGCACTCGTTGCCGCCGAGATACTGCACCTCCGGGGCGAACACGCCGGGATAGACGAATTCCGCGGTCATGTTGTTCTCGTGGTTTCTCCCCTCGGCCCCGAAGTGATAGATCCGGACCGTGGTGCCCGTCACGCCGTCCGCCGCCGTCAGATAGGCGACCGCCAGCTGAAGGCCGTCCCGGGAGATCGAGAGAGACACGGGATAGCCGGGATTGATGATGGAAGATTCCCCCGCGGCGATCTGGCTTCCGTCTTTGGCATAATAGACCAGATACGTCCTCTCTCCGTCACGCAGGAGGGCGGCGACCGTGTCCTTTGCCGAGATCCTGGCTTTTATGATGGGACTTCCGGTCGTGAAGGAGCCCACCAGCTTCTTCGTGTCGAAGATGTAGAAAGCCGTGCCGAGGCGGTCATAGAGCAGAATCCGGCCGCTGCACACATCGGCCCTCGGATCCTCCATGGAGAAGGTCACCGTCCAGAGCGTCTCCAGATCCTTGTTGATCAGGGCCGCCCCGTCCCGGGAATACCTCAGCACGTATCCGTCCACATATTCGTAGCGGGAGACGCTGTCCGTCTTCAGCTCGGATTTCTCAATCCGGTAGCTCGTATACGTCCGGTTGTCCGAGGTCTTCTTCAGGACGATCGCGAGCAGCACAAGAAGAACCACGACCGCAATCGTGGCTGGCAGGCGTCCTCTCCCGCTCTTCTGTTTTTCTCCGGACCGGCCGGAAGTATTCTCCATCACAGATTCCTCGTCCGACACCGTCAAAGCTCGGTTCTTCCCTCAAAGGCCCTCAGCAGGGTGATCTCGTCGATGTTCTCCAGGTCTCCTCCCACCGGAACGCCGTTGGCGATTCTGGTCACGCGGATGCCCGTCGGCCGGATCAGCCGGCTGATATACATCGCGGTGGTCTCCCCCTCGAGGGTCGAATTCGTCGCGATGATCACCTCGTCCGCGCCGTCGACCGTCAGCCTTCTCATGAGCTCCTTCAGGCGGATGTCGTCCGGGCCGATCCCCAGCATCGGGGAAATCGCCCCGTGCAGGACGTGATAAACGCCCTCGTATTTGCCCGTCTTCTCGTAGGCGGCGAGATCCCGCGGCGTCTCCACCACCATGATCATGCGGTGATTCCTGCGGTCATTCGCGCAGATGGGGCATTTTTCCTCGTCCGTGAGCGTACAGCACACGGAACAGTATCTGACATTTCTGCGGGTGCTGATCAGCGTCTCCGACAGTCTCGCCACCTTTTCCTCCGGCATGCTGATGATATGAAACGCGAGCCGCTGAGCCGTCTTCGCGCCGATGCCCGGAAGAACCTGGAGCTGTTCGATCAGATCGCTGATGTGTCCGCTAAAATAGTCCACCGCCGAGACCTCCCATGCCGAGTCCGCCTCCGAGTCCTCCCGCGAGGGAGCTCATCTGCGAGGCCTGCTGCTCGTCGATCTGCTTCAGGGTCTCCCTGAACGCCGCGATGATCATGTCCTGAAGGGTCTCGACGTCCTCGGGATCGACCGCGTCCGGATCGAGCGAAAGGGAAAGAATCTCCCTCTTTCCGTTCATGACCAGCTTCACGGCGCCTCCGCCGACCTGCGAAGAGAATTCCTTCTCCTCCAGCTCTTTCTGCTGCTCTTCCATCTGACGCTGCATCTTCTGGGCCTGCTTCATCAGATTCCCCATATTGCCCGGCATTCCTCCGCCGAACCCGCCGCTGCGTTTTGCCACGGTGCCACCTCCTGTAAATGGTTAAGAATCATTATTAACATGAAAAGAAGTGATCCGGACTTTCAGAACGGATCCGGATCATCCTCTTCGTCAATCTCCACGCCGAGACCCGCCAGGGCCTCCAGCTGGCGGTCCACGTCGACGGTGCGGAGCCCCGCAGCGCGGTTCTCCCTGAGGTGAAGCTCCACCTCCACGCGTCTGCCGTATCTTTTCTCCAGCTGTCTCTCGATCTCCTGCCTGAAATCGTCGTTGTTGACCAGCACCCGGTTCATGCACTCCGAGTGCGCCGTGCTCCTGAGCTCGATGTAGAGCCGGTTCTCAAGGGTATCCCCGTTGTACTGGGGCACCGCGTCCGCCCGGAGCTGCGTCCTCAAAGGCCCGTCCGGGAGCCCCGCCAGAAAATGTCTCCAGTCCGCGCAGATCTGCCGGAGATCCTCCGGCGCGGCGTCGGGAAGCACGTCTCCCTCTTCCTCCGGTGCCCTGTCTTCCTGCGGCTCTCTATCCGGCAGGGTGCGTCCGCCCTGTATGCGGACAGCATAACCGCCTTCCTCCCATTCGTCAAGTCTCCGCTCCAGGCTCCTCACTCTCCCGGGGAGCGCGTCGGAGGACGGGTCGCTCTCCGGAACGGCGAGCCTGATCAGGGTGATTTCGGCCAGCGTCCGGCGGTCCGCCGAGTACCGCATCCGGTTCCGGAGATCCGAGGCGGTCCGGATAAACCGCATCAGCGTATCCGCGTCGGCGGACGACGCGGTGTCGAGAAGATCCGTCAGCTGATCCCCCGACATGCCGAGAATCGCTTCGGCGTCCGGTGCGGAGGAAGAAAGGACGATCAGGAGATCTCTCAGATAGCGGATCCAGCTCTCGACGAACTGCCCCGCCTCCACGCCCGAAGCGGTCTGTCTGCCGAAGGTTCTGACCGCCCCCTTCGCGTCGCCGGCGAGCACCTGCTCCGTCACCTGCCGGAAGACCGTGCGGTCGGGCTCCCCCAGGACCTTTCTGGTCCCCTCGCAGGTGAGAGGCTCGTCGATATAGTAGGCGATGCACCGCTCCAGGATGGAGAGGGCGTCGCGCATGGATCCGTCCGCCGCCGAGGCGATCAGGAAGAGGGCCTTCTCCTCCGCCTCGATGCCCTCCCGGTCCAGAAGCTCGCCGAGACGGGAGACGATGGTATCCGTCCCGATCCTTCTGAAATCGTACCGCTGGCACCGGGACAGAATCGTCACCGGCACCCGGCCGGCCTCCGTCGTGGCCAGGATAAAAATGGCGTAATCCGGCGGCTCCTCCAGCGTCTTCAGCAGGGCGTTGAACGCCCCGGAGGAGAGCATGTGGACCTCGTCGATGATATAGACCTTGTACTTTCCCGAGGCGGGGCGGTACTGAACCTCCTCAATAAGCTCACGAATATTATCGACGCCGTTGTTGGAAGCGGCGTCGATCTCAATCACATTCATGGATGTGCCGGCGGCGGCCGCCCTGCAGGAGCTGCACGTCCCGCAGGGATTGCCGTCGTCAGGATTTTCACAGTTGACCGCTCTGGCGAGGATCTTGGCCACCGACGTCTTGCCCGTGCCCCTCGTCCCGCAGAACAGATAGGCGTGCTGAAGCCTGCCCGTCCGCACCTGGTTCCGAAGCGTCCTCGTCACATGTTCCTGCCCCTTCACCTCATCGAAGACCGGGGGCCGGAACCGGCGGTAAAGCGCGACATATGACATAGATGATCAGTCTCCGAAGCTGATTCCGATCGATTTTGCGAGAAGGACCGTCTGGTCGTTGGGGTCCACCATCTTCAGCTTGCCGGCTGACTTGCTCAGATCCACCTTCTTGATCTGGTTGTTGACGGTCGCGACCATGATGCCGTACTCCTCCTTGATGATGCACTGGGCGGCATAGGCGCCGAGCTTGGTGGAGAGGACGCGGTCGAACGGATCAGGCGAGCCGCCGCGCTGTACGTGGCCGGGAACCGTGACGCGGACTTCGTAGCCGGTCTTCTTCGTGATATCATCCGCCAGCTTGAAGGAAATGGAAGGATACCTGGAGGTGATCTTCTCCATCTCCTTCTTCTGCTCCTTCTTGTCGAGCTTGGCGATATCCTTCGGGATGGCGCCCTCCGCCACGGCCAGAATCGTGAACTTCTTTCCGCCCTTGTGGCGCTTGTCGATGGCGGCGCACACCTTCTTGAGATCATAGGGAATCTCGGGAAGAAGGATGATATCCGCGCCGGAGGCGACGCCCGCCGAGAGCGTGAGCCATCCGACCTTGTGTCCCATTACCTCGACGATGAAGACGCGGCCGTGGGAGGAGGCGGTGGTGTGAATCTGGTCGATCGCGGTGGTCGCGATGTCGATGGCCGACTGGTATCCGAAGGTGAGGTCCGTTCCCCAGATATCGTTGTCGATGGTCTTGGGAAGATGGATGATATTGAGTCCCTCCTCGCGGAGCATGTTGGCCGTCTTCTGCGTTCCGTTGCCGCCGAGAATCACGAGGCAGTCCAGGCGGAGCTTGTAGTAGTTCTGCTTCATCGCGTCGACCTTGTCCAGACCGTTGGCGTCCGGGACGCGCATGAGCTTGAACGGCTGACGGGAGGAGCCGATGATGGTGCCGCCCTTCGTCAGGATGCCGGAGAAATCAGCCGCGGTCAGAAGCCTGTAATTGCCGTAGATCAGGCCCTTGTAGCCTTCCTCGAACCCGTAGATCTCCAGGTCCTTGATATTGTGGCTGAGGCCCTTGACGACGCCGCGCATCGTCGCGTTGAGCGCCTGGCAGTCGCCTCCGCTGGTAAGTAAGCCGATTCGTTTCATATTAGTTGCTCCTCCTTTGCTGGCGCGAAAACCGCGCTTCTTCAATCCCGCTGCCGGCACAGGTTCCGGCGGTCTCAGACGGCGCCGCCGGGCCCTGTCCGGGTCAATCCTGCCTCAAGTATACTACCTGGTGAAACATTTGACAATTAAGTGAATTTACTATATACTTACGGAATCCGTGCAGCCGGGGCATTAGCGGGGCCCTGTAACCTGCAGTCCGCTACAGCAGGGGTGATGCCGCATCCGAGGGTGTGTTCTGATGGAGCCGCCCCCTTCAAGTGGCGTTGACGCCCGGGTCCTGCGCAATGCGAATCCATGAACCGTGTCAGGGTGGGAACACAGCAGCACTAAGTGGAAGCTCGTGTGTGCCGCGGGGGTGCCTGGGTCGAGTTAACTGTCGGGGTAACGTCTGTTGGAACCCATTCAGAGTGAGGCGCACGGATTTTTTTTGCGTTTTTTTACTTCCTGCCGCAGGCCTTTTTCAGCCTGTCCACCACGATCCTGAGCGCCTTGATCCTGGCGTATTTCTTATCCACCGATTCCAGCACATACCACGGCGCGAAGGACGTGTTCGTCTTCTGGAGCATCTCGTTGATCGCCTCCTCGTAGAGATCCCATTTTTCGCGGTTTCTCCAGTCCTCGTCCGTGATCTTCCACTGCTTCTCCGGCGTGTTCTGGCGGTCGGTGAACCGCGCGAGCTGGGTATCCGAATCGATCTGGACCCAGAACTTGATCACGACGGCGCCCCAGTCGGTCAGCTCCTTCTCGAATTCGTTCATCTCGTTGTAGGCCCTCTGCCAGTCGTTTTCGCTGCAGAAGCCCTCGAGGCGCTCCACCATGACGCGGCCGTACCAGGTGCGGTCGAAGATCGAGATATGGCCCGTCTTGGGCAGCCGGTTCCAGAATCTCCACAGGAAGAACCGGGCCTTCTCGTGGGGCTCGGGACTGGCGATCGGCTCCACCACGTAGCCCCTCGGGTCGAGGGCGGCGGCGATCCTCTTGATATTGCCGCCCTTTCCGGCGGCGTCCCAGCCCTCGTAGGCGATGATGACGGGGATCTTTTTCCGGTAGATCTCGTTGTGCAGCTCCTTCAGCTCCGCCTGGAGACGCTTCAGCTCCCGGTCGTACTTCTGTTCGGAAATCTTCTTGTCGAGCGGTATGTCGGCAAGAAGCGGCATCTGCTTCAGGCGGAAGGGATTCTGGCGGATGGGCGCCGCGATCGACGCGTTGCGGAGCGCGGTGTCGATCCCCTGGTTGAGATAGCGCAGGATCTGAAGCTCCGCCCACTTCTGGCTCTTCGCGTCAATGATGTACCACGGGGCGGAGGTCAGCTCGGTGTCCTCCAGATAGCGGTCAAAAACCGTGAGGCACTCGTCGTAGTGCTTGTTCTGGCGCAGGTCCTCGTCGCTGACCCTCCAGCTGGTGTTCTTGTTGTTCCTCAGCTGTTCGAGCCTCTTCTTCTGCTCCTTCTTATCGATATGGAGGAAGAATTTCATGACGAGATAGCCGTTGTCCGTCAGCTGGCGCTCCGTCGTCACGATGCTGCGGATCCGGCTCCTGTAGGCATTTTCGTCCAGCTCGCCCCGCAGCACGCCGTCCGTCACTTCCTTCATCCAGCAGGTGTCGAAGAAACGGAACTTCCCCGCCTCGGGGATCTCGACGAGATATCGGTAGAGGAACGGATACCGGCGGTCCTGATCGGTCGGCGGCGTATCCATCGTCGCGACGCGGAAAAACCGCGGGTCGATATTCCGGATGATATTGCCCAGCACGCTGCCCTTGCCGGCCGCGTCCCAGCCCTCCAGGATCACCATGACGGGCAGCTTTTTCTCCTTGATTTTCATCTGCGCCGCCGCCAGCTTCTCTCTCTCCCCCCGGAGCGCGGTCTTGACCGTCTCGCTGTCTGGTTTTGTTGCTTTTTCAAAATCCCTGAGCATACAGATGCCTCCCAGCCTCTCCGGCATTCCGTCCGGAATTACAATGTAAAAGGCACAGGACACTCCGCGACGTATCCGGGTTCTCCCTTATGCAAAAAGCCCTCCCACGCGAACTCGCCGGGAGGGAATCCTGTGCTTTGTTGTACAATTTTACCACATAGCTCCGTGGCCTTCAATCCATATTTATCAATTATGCCGTCTCCTGCGGCCGGCCCTTCTTCTCCTGCGGGCGCGCCGGTCCCGGATCCTCATGCCGATCAGCAGCACCGCAAAAAGGACGGCCGCGGCGGCGAAGACGATCATCAGAACCAGCGGAAGGAGCGATATCCCGAATGATTCCGGGGGCGTCTCCGCCCCGGCCGACGCGGTGGATTCCGGGGAGGGCTCCGGCTCCGCCCCGGACGATCCCGTCCTGACGGCGAAGTTCTCCGCGCTCACCACCGAGCTTCCCACCGGCATCTGCTTGTATTTCCACGTAATCCTCGCCCCGCCGTCCTCCAGCGGCTCCGTCTCCTCGGTGAGCAGCGACGTGTCAAATCCCTCCGGCAGGCTGACCTCGACGCCGTCCAGCTCCTGCCGGCTGAAATTCTGAAAGCCGTACTCAAAGAGATTCCGGGTATCGATGTAATCCGTCTTGTCCGGTCCCCTCATCACGACGCAGATCAGCGTCCGGCCGTCCTTCTCCGCCGCGGTCGCCAGCGTCCTCCAGGCGGCCTGGGTAAAGCCGGTCTTTCCGCCGATGCAGGGCTCGTAGTAATACTCGCTGGACGGCTGGATCAGGGAGCAGTGGTTGTCATATACCCGCTCCTGCGCGGTTTTGTTGGTGGGCGGGACGGTGTAGGACCTGGTGCCGACGATCTTCCGGAACGTCTCGTTTTTCAGGCACTCCCTCATGATGAGGGCCATGTCCGCGGCGGTGGTGTAGTGATCGCTGTCCGGCATTCCGCTCGGATTGACGAAATGCGTGGAGGTGCACCCGATCGCGGCGGCCCTGGCGTTCATCATGTCCGCAAAAGCCTCCACGCTGCCTCCGACGGTTTTCCCGAGCTGCGTCGCGATATCGTTGGCGGATTTCAGGAGCATGATGTAGAGACACTGCTCCACCGTGAACTCCTCCCCCGCCACCGTCCCGGCGTTCGTGCTGCCCGCCTCCACGAGGGCCAGGCCCGTCTCGTCCATGGTGACGACCGCGTCCGGCGAGGCGTTCTCGATCGCCAGCAGGGCGGTCATGATCTTGGTGATGCTGGCGGGATAACGGACCGTGTCGCGGTTCAGCGAGTACAGGATCGCCCCGTTTCCGGCGTCCATCACAACGCCGCTGGCCTCATTGATCGGAGACATCTCCGGCCATCCGGGGATCAGGTTCGTGAGCGGCGTCGCGTCGTAGGAGGATTCCTCCGCCAGGACGCAGGCCGGGCGGGCAACGGAAAAAAGCATACCGGCTGCGGCCAGTATGCTTAGGATGATCGAAACAATCCGGTTTTTCGAACAGATCATGCAGCAGCTCCCCTGCCGGGCCCTTCCGCGTTCTCTTTTCTTCACGCGCCCGGCAGTATCATCTTACCACATCGGACTCCCTCTGGCAATCAGGGGCAATTCCGGGCGATTCCGGCCGATTCCTTCCGGACCGGCCACGGACCCGGAAAGGAAAGAGACGTCATTCCGTCAGGACCGTTCCGTCGCCCAGGGTGATCGAGTAACCGTTGAAGTTGACGGTTCCGCTGCCCTCGAGGGATGTGATGACCGAATCTCCCGTCAGGTTCCAGACCGAATCCTCCCCGAGGGTGATCACCGCGTTGCCGGAGACCGCCTCGCCGCCCTCCGCGTTGTCCACGACCGTGACGGCGCCCGTATATTCGCTGCTTCCCTCAAACGTCAGGTCGAGGGTCGAGATGCTGTCCACCACGATCGGGCCTTCCAGCACCTGGTCCGTGCAGGTCATCACGACGTTTCCGCCGTTGGCTCCCGCCGTCCCCCAGCCGTGGCTGGCGTCATTTCCGGTGACGGTGAGAAGATTCGCCTCCTCATCCTCGTTTGCGACGGTCACGCCGGCAAGATCAATCGTGCAGGACGTGTTGGTCACATAGAACATATCGCCGTTCAGGGACGTCAGGGTCCCGCCGCTCATACGGAAGGAGGAGGTTCCCTCCTCGGCGTCTCCCGACATCGACTGATAGATCATGACGTTGTGGACGTTGATCGAGGAGCTGGAGCCCTTGTCGTCGCTCATGCAGCCCGTGACCACACAGTCCTCAAGGTCGATCGAGTTCCGTCCCTCAATGATAGTGTCAAGTAACGTATGAAAAAAGATTAAAAAGGAAGCCCGTCTCCGCCGGCCTCTGAATGTACTTTGAAAACTGCAGATG
>JBGUKX010000035.1:0-97237 GCA_045114695.1 Lachnospiraceae bacterium
TTTTCAGGCATCCGGCTGTTTTCCCAAATCCGGCTGTTTCCTGAAAACCAATCTCTCTATGTTTTGGGGCACTCCTCATTATTCTCCGCGGGGCACTTTTCTCTATCCTGAAGCTTACTCCAGCGACGTCAGAAAACGACCCATGATTTGTACCAAAATCCGGTCCCAGCATCCTGCTTCGGCAAGTTGTCGAAATGAGGATCATCCAGCATGAACGAGGAGATAAAACAAATCATCAAATAGCAGAATTCGCAGTATTTACAAGGCTTCTCAGGCTTTCGCACCAGTACATCGCGCCATAATCTCGCGCCAATCTGAAGCGCCGTTACAAATGAAAAGAGCCCTGCATATGGCAGCGTGTGTTGCTGCTTATGCAAGGCTCTTTGATTATGTGGCTATAGGATGGAGCAGTTTGCCTTTTTCAGGCTGATGAGACTGGCCCCAAAATAAGCGTTTTCTTATTCGTACTCAATCGTTGCCTTCGGCTTCGGGCTGAGATCATAGAGCACGCGGTTCACGCCCTTCACTTCATTCAGAATCCTGAGAGTGATGTGCTCCAGAAGCTCGTACGGTACTCTCTCCACGGTCGCTGTCATCGCGTCGACGGTGTTGACGGCACGGATGATAACCGGCCAGTCAAAGGTGCGCTTGTCGTCGCACACGCCGGTCGACCTGAAATCCGGAACGACGGTAAAGTACTGCCAGACTTTTCCTTCGAGACCGTTCTTCGCGAATTCCTCGCGGAGGATCGCGTCGGACTCCCTGACAGCCTCAAGTCTGTCGCGGGTGATGGCGCCGGGGCAGCGGACGCCGAGTCCCGGTCCCGGGAACGGCTGACGGTATACCATATTGTCCGGAAGGCCGAGCGCTTTGCCGACCACGCGGACTTCATCCTTGAAGAGATATTTCAGGGGCTCGACGAGCTCGAAATCTCTCATGTCCTCCGGAAGTCCGCCGACGTTGTGATGGGACTTGACCGGACCGCTCTCCAGAATGTCGGGATAGATCGTTCCCTGGGCGAGGAAGGCGATCCCCTCCAGCTTCCTGGCTTCGTCCGCGAATACTTCGATAAATTCTTTTCCGATGATCTTGCGCTTCTGCTCCGGATCCGCGACTCCCGCGAGCTTGTCGAGGAAACGGTCGACCGCGTCGACATAGATCAGATTCGCGTTCATCTGGTTGCGGAAAACTTCGATCACCTGTTCCGGTTCGCCCTTTCTGAGCAGGCCGTGATTGACGTGGACGCAGACCAGGTTCTGTCCGATGGCCTTTATCAGAAGAGCCGCCACGACGGAGGAATCGACGCCGCCGGAGAGAGCGAGAAGAACCTTCTTGTCTCCCACCTGCGCTCTGATCGCCGTGAGCTGTTCCTCGATAAACGCCTTTGCCAGTGCCTCAGTAGTGATCCTCTCCATGCTTTCCGGTCGCTTGTCTCCCATACTCTCCTCCTTTTTCGCATGTGTGGTCCGGTGCTTCAGCAGTCCGGCGGATCTGCCGCCGGTTGTTCTATGATACAGGCTTCCGTGATTTCCCGTTTCCGGCAGAAATCGGGCGGAGCCGATATCTTCGGTTTATTCATCATCGTTTTCCTGAGGTCTTCCTCCGGCGGTTCTTTGGCGTCTTTCAGGCGGCCGGATGGATAAAACCCTCGCCGTCGATCTCGACAGATCCGTTGGAGATGCTCTCAAGGTGATCAAGGATGACAGCCCTTCCTCCCTCGTCCTCCGGCATTTCCGTGTAGAGGTCGTACTGCGTGCACGGGTAGAAGCGCGTGCCGGTCAGCGTGACCGGCTGCCCCGGATCGGAAGGGACGTTCAGCGTCAGCTCCGCAAGTCCGGTGTACAGGTCCTTCTCGTTGAACCAGTAGTTTCCGAGGCTGTAGAATACCGGTTTCCCTTCGATGAAATTGATGCCCTGCAGACAGTGCGTGTGAGTGCCGATGATGGCGTCGGCCCCCGCGGAGATCATTCGTTCCGCCAGTTCCCGCTGACTGTCGTAGTACTCGCTCTCATACTCCATGCCCCAGTGAACGCTGGCGATCACATAGTCAGCCTCTTCCGCCGCCTCGCCGATGACCTCCAGAAACAGCGACGGATCATAGCAGGCCAGGATGCCGCTTTCGTCTTCATCCGCTGCTCTCGTGGCGATCGATGGCGTATACTCCTCCGCGGAGGAAGCCGCCACATAGGCGATCTTTCTTCCGTTTACCGTGAAATAATACGGGCGCTTCGCCTCTTCGATATTTCTGCCGGCCCCCACGTAGGGGATGCCGGCCGCGTCCAGCGTATCCAGCGTGTCAAGAAGGGCGTCTTCTCCGTAATCGAAGACGTGGTTGTTCGCGAGAAGTACGATGTCGGCGCCTAAGGTGTGCAGATTGGACACTCTCGAGGGATTCGCCCGGAAATGATAGGTCTTGTCGGTCTCCTCTCCTCTTGTGCTGTAGGTAAACTCATTGTTTACCATGAAAATGTCAAAGCCCCGCATCAGATCAAACAGGTTCTGTGAAAAAACCGCTTCGATCCCGCCTTCCCGGTCCATGTACTGAGTCGTGGGCCAGGACTCGTCAAAATTGATATCGCCGGCGAAGCCCAGTCGGATCTCCATGCTTTCCGCGGAACCGGCGGGCGTCTCCGCCATACTCTCCGGAGAGGACCATGTTTCGTCCGTGTTTCCCGGGACCGGGACGACCGCCATCTCCTCCGGGCGGTCCGGAGAAGCCGTCTCCGTGACGTTCTCCCCATTCTCCGCCGGTGAGCCGGTCTCATGGACGCTCTCCGCGTTCTCCGGTACTTCGGCGGCCTCCGGGATACTCTCCGCGGCTTCCGGCAGCGCGGCGGCCTCCGGGATACTCTCCGCGTTCTCCGGTGCCAGGGCAGCTTCCGGGACGCTCTCCGCGATGGAATCAGCGGGCAGGACTGTTTCCCACGGGATTCCGTTCTGCTCCGCTTCTGGCGGGGTCAGACTCTCGGTTCCCCCGACGAGCACATTGACCCCCGGCCTTGCCCCTGCATAGCGGCCGGCCTCGATGCGGAACGCGGCCTGATTCTGTGACAGCGCGACGGCCGCGGACACCGCCGCGGCTGCGGCCAGCAGGGCGGCAGCGCTTCTGATGGATCTGATTCTGTTCATAAAACTCCCATACCGGTCCGTCCGGCGCCGCTAAAGGCGCGCCCTGCCGCCTCATGGCCTGAAGCTCCCCCGGCGCGGCAGAAACGGGACGGTTTAAAAAATATTTGTCATTATATCCCAGTTCCGCCGCAAAAAACAGTCCTTCGTCCCGATATCGTCAAAAAGCTGTCTGCCGGAACCCCGGCAGACAGCTTTTCTGTACATTTTTTCTCTGTTCAGGACCGTGCGTTATGCCCACGGATTTTCAGACGGATAGCGGACGCCCTTCGGCTGATTGTATCCGATCTCCTCAAGCGGCACTCCGATATACTTGAAGACTTCGTAGAGGGACTTGCCCCACTTGCCGAAGGCCACGGCGCCGTGATGCGGGAAGCCCTTCTCGATGAGGACGTGACGGTAGAAGCGTCCCATTTCCTTGATGGCGAAGACGCCGATCGAGCCGAAGCTGTGGGTCGCGACCGGAAGGACCTCGCCCTCGGCGATATAGGCGCGAAGCTTGCCGTCAGCGGTGCTCTGCAGTCTGTAGAAGGTGATGTCGCCGGGGATGATGTCTCCCTCGAGGGTTCCGTTGGTCACCTCGATCGGAAGGCTTCTCGCCATGATCTTCTGATACTTCATCTCGTGGAACGCGAGCTTTCTGGAGCAGGTATTGCCGCAGTGGAAGCCCATAAAGGTATCGGTCTGCGTGTAATCGAACTTGCCCTCGATATCCGACTTGAAGAGTTCCTTCGGGACGGAGTTGTTGATGTCAAGAAGCGTGACGGCGTCGTCGCTGACGACGGTTCCGATGAACTCGGACAGCGTGCCGTAGATGTCCACTTCGCAGGAAACCGGGATGCCCTGGCCTGTCAGACGGCTGTTGACATAGCAGGGAACAAATCCGAACATGGTCTGGAACGCCGGCCAGCACTTTGTCGTAAGAGCGACGTACTCGCGGTATCCCTTGTGGCCCTCGACCCAGTCCTTCAGCGTAAGCTCATACTGCGCGAGCTTGGCAAGGATTTCCGGCTTCTTGTTGCCGGCGCCGAGGTCGGCTTCCATATCCTTGACCACTTCCGGAATTCTCTCGTCGCCTTCATGCTTCAGGAAGGATTCATAGAGATCAAGCTCGGAGTTCTCCTCGATCTCCACGCCGAGGTTGTAGAGCTGCTTGATCGGCGCGTTGCAGGCAAGGAAGTTCATCGGACGCGGTCCGAAGGAGATGATCTTGAGGTTCTGAAGAGCGTAGACAGCCTTTGCCACCGGAATGAACTCATGGATCATATCCGCGCATTCCTCGGCGTCGCCCACCGGATATTCGGGGATATAGGCCTTCACGTTGCGGAGCTGCAGGTTGTAGCTGGCGTTCAGCATACCGCAGTAGGCGTCGCCTCTGTCGGAGGAAAGAACGGCGATGTCTTCCTCGGCGGCCGCGACAAACATCTTCGGTCCGTCGAAATGCTTCGCGAGAAGCGTCTCGGAAATCTCCGGTCCGAAATTGCCGAGATAGACGCAGAGAGCGTTGCAGCCGGCCTTCTTGATGTCGTCAAGGGCGTTGACCATGTCGATCTCGCTCTCGATGATGGTAACGGGACATTCATAGATTTCACTGGAATCATATTTGGCGTTGTAAGCTTTGACAAGCGCTTCTCTTCTTGTCTTCGTGAGGCTTGCCGGGAAGCAGTCGCGGCTGACGCCGACGATTCCGATTTTGATTACCGGTGTGTTTTTCATGGTTTTCTTCCTTTCCTGTAAGTATGGCGCGGATTCTTGATCCGCAGTTTAGTATATCAGCATACGGCACCGGGGGCAGCTCACCGCGCCGTTCAGCCTTCTGTCACGTCTCAGAGCAGCGGGAACAGATCCTTGAGCGCCGGGTAGAGACCGCGGAACACCTTGTATTTCTGATCGTAGAGTTCCGTGAGTTCCGGATCCGGCCTGACGGTATCCGTGACCTTGATCAGCGCGGCGGCAGCCTCGCCGACGGAAGCGTACTCTCCGCAGGCAACCGCGGCGAGAATCGCGCCGCCGTATCCCGGTCCCTGCTCCGTCTCGGGGACGAGGAGCTCGATTCCCAGAACATTGGCGAAGATCTTCTTCCAGAGGGGGCTCTTCGCTCCGCCTCCGCAGATCATGCTCCTGTCCACCTTGATGCCGAGCGCTCTGGCGGCCTCAAGAGAATCGCGGATCCCGAAAGCGACGCCTTCCAGCACGGCCTGGGTCATGTCCTCGCGGGTGGTGTCCATCGTCATTCCGATGAAGCAGCTGCGCGCGGCGGGGTCGTTGTGCGGCGCTCTCTCTCCCATGAGATAGGGAAGATAGAATACGTGGTTCTTCCCGAGCCTGTCGTCCGTGATGCCCTTCTGTTCGCCGGCGTATTCCGACGTCCGGATGATCTCTTCCATCCACCACTTGTTGCAGGAAGCCGCGGAGAGCATGCATCCCATGAGATGCCATCCACCGTCCGCGTGGGCGAAGGCGTGAAGGGCATTTCCGGAATCCACGCCAAACCTGCTGCTGGAGATGAAAATCGTGCCCGAGGTGCCCAGGGAGATGTTGCATCCGCCGTCTCCGACGACGCCGGTTCCGACGGCAGCCGCCGCGTTGTCACCGGCGCCCGCGACGACCTTTACCGTCTCGGGAATGCCGAGCTTCTTCGCGATCTCGGGTCTGACCGTACCGACGACCTCGTAGCTCTCGAAGAGCTTCGGCATCATCTTCTCCTCGATGCCGCAGATGCGAAGCATCTCGGCGGACCAGCACTTGTTCCTGACGTCGAGAAGCAGCATGCCGGAGGCGTCCGAGTAATCCGTGCAGTGAACGCCTGTCAGGATATAGTTGACATAATCTTTCGGCAGCATGATTTTGGCGACGCGGGCGAAGAGCTCGGGCTCATTCTTCTTCATCCAGAGAATCTTGGGCGCCGTGAAGCCGGCAAAGGCGATATTCCCCGTGTATTCCGTCAGCCTGTCCTTCCCGATTTCGTTGTTGAGGTAATCCGTCTCCTCCTGGGTGCGGCCGTCGTTCCAGAGAATCGCGGGGCGGAGCACGCGGTCCTGATCGTCCAGCACGACGAGGCCGTGCATCTGGCCGCCTGCGCCGATTCCGGCGATCTCGGAGGGATCGGCGTCAGCGATCAGCTCCCGGATTCCCTCCTCGACGGCGCTGATCCAGTCCTCCGGCTTCTGTTCAGACCAGCCCGGATGCGGGAAAAACAGCTCATACTCCTTTGAGACGATGTTTTTGATCTGTCCCTTCTCGTCCATGAGAAGAAGCTTGACAGCAGATGTTCCGAGATCGATTCCGATGTATAACATGGTTTCCTCCTGGTGCGTGTATGTGGGTGAATTGTAATCCTGTACAAACTTTCATCAACGGAATTGTGAATTTTACCGCAATCGTTTAAGTAGCGTCTCTTCACGCTTCCCGCGTCACAGTTCCCGGATAAACTTCTCCATGAAATGCCAGGCCACGCCCATCATTCCCGCCTTCGTGGGATACTTGCCGAGGCGGATAAAGTCCTTCTCAGCGTCGAAGGGACTCCTGGACAGAATCTTCCGGCGCAGGGCCGGGAGGTAGGGCTCGAGATAGGAGCTGGCAAAGCCCCCGAGTATCACGTTCGAGTCGAAGGCCATCCTGAGGTTGTGGATCGCGATGGAGAGATAATCGAGAATCTCTCCCCAGAGTTTTTCGTATTCCTCGTTGCCGTCCTCGAGGCCGCTGAAGAATTCCTCCGCCGTCACGCCCAGATCCCTGGTGAATCTCAGCGCGCTGCAGTAGGCCTCGAGGCAGCCTTTTTTGCCGCAGTTGCAGACGCGTCCGTCCGGAACGATGCACATGTGCCCGAACTCGCCGCTCCTGCCGTGCGTTCCGAAATGAGGCCTTCCGTCGAGAAAGACCGCCCCGCCGATGCCGTTTTCCAGAAAGAGATAGACAAAGTCTTTTCCTCTCTCCTTCGGGCTCAGCCCGAGCCACTCCGCGGCGCCGCCGCTGGTGCTGTCGTTCTCGATAAAAACCGGATAGGGGATCGGCCTGCGGACGGCGCTGAGGGAGATATCCTTCATGCCGAGCGTGGGGGAGAGAACCACCGTGTCCTCTTCCTGGTCGATGACCCCCGGAAACGTGATGCCGACTCCGAGGAGCTTCTCCTCGTCCAGCCGGTTCTCCCGGAGGAATACCTCCAGCTCGTCGGCGATCTGTCTCCCGATCTGCTCCCCTTCCGAGGAGACGACCGGAACACTCCTGTAGCCCAGCTCATTCTGCCTGATGTCCGTAAGGATCATGCGGAGGCGGGTGGCGGAAACGGCGACTCCCACCGAGTAGCGGATGGTCTCATTGACGATATAGCCGACGGCAGGACGTCCCCCCGTCGATTTCTGTATCTCTCCGGGCCTGATCAGACCGGCGTTGAGAAGCTCCGCGATGTTCTGATGAACCGTAGGCAGACTGTATCCCATCGCCGCGGCAAGCTGCTGCTTGCTCACAGGAGTCTCGGAATCATAGATATAGCGAAACATCCTATTCCTGGTCTGGCGCCGTCGTTCTGTGATAACCGAATTCAGCTGGTCCATAGTATTCCCGTAAACAAAACTCTTCTCCGGATGGCTGTACACGGAGACGCATCCGGGATAATATCTCATCCACACAGGAAAAGAAGACTTTTATAAATCCTCTTTACTTAATTATGAATATAATCAGAAACGGGGAAGTTGTCAACTGTCAGCCGAACTCGTTCTTCCATTTGCCCGGGTTTTGCTTAAACGTTTTCGTCAATCCGCGGGGGCCATCCCGCACGCGGCATACAGAGCGGCGGCCTCCCGCATGGCGGCGTCGTCCGTGTGGAAACCCGGGCGGTGGAGATCCTCCACCGCCTCCCCCGCCGTCCGGCTTCCGACCCAGAAGAAGAAGGACGGAACGTAGTTCCCGTACAGGGCAAAGTCCTCGCTGGCCAGCGAGGGAGGCGCGTCCGTGACGCGGTCTTCGCCGACCGCCGACGCCGCGGCGCGTCGGGCCTTCTCCAGCATTTCCCGGCTGTTGCATACGGGCGGTATCCTCTCCTCCCATTCGATGTCGGAGCCGCACTCAAACGCTGCCGCGGTGTGACGGACGATGTCCCCGATCCGCTGCAGTCCCCGGTCCAGCGCGCTCTCCGACAGGGCCCGGAGCGTCGCTCTCAGCTCCACCCGGTCCGCCACGATATTCGCGGGGCCTCCGCCCTGTATCATATTGACGGAAAGCACGACGGAGTCGAGGGGACTGGTGTTTCTGCTCACGACGGTCTGCAGGGCGGTGACGACGGACGCCGCGCACACGATGGGATCCCGGTTGAGATGTGGCATCGATCCGTGGCCGCCCGAGCCCAGGATCGCGATTTTCATATTCCTCTTGCCTGCCATCAGCGGGCCTCCGTGGCACACGACCATCCCGCTGTCCACCGAAGGCCAGTTGTGAAGCCCGAAGGCGCAGTCCGGATGAACCACGTCGAAAAGCCCCGCGTCGATCATCATCCGGGCCCCCTTCGTCCCTTCCTCATGGGGCTGGAACAGGAGATCCACCGTATTCCTGAGCTTTCCCTCCCGCTTCATGCGGGAGAGGATCCGCGCCGCGCCGAGCAGCGAAGCTGTGTGAAAATCGTGGCCGCAGGCGTGCATCACCCCCTCGTTCCGCGATTTCCAGGGACTGTCGTAGGTCTCGGTCCGGGGCAGGGCGTCGATATCCGCCCTCAGCAGAACCTCCGGGGTCCCCTCCTCCCCTTCGATGCGCGCCGCCGCGCCCGTCCTGACGGGAAGGTCCAGAAGGGCGATCCCGGGGATCTGCTCCAGAAATTCTCTGATCTTCCGCGTCGTCCGGAATTCCTCGCCGGATAATTCGGGGTACATATGGAGATCCCGCTTCACCGCGAGAATCTCCTCATACTCCTGTTCGTTCAGTCTGAGTTCCTCCATTGTCTCCGCCTCCGCCTTCCTGTATTCCTTTGATCTGCTTTTTTCTTTGGCCTGTTTTTCTCTGTGGTCCGCTGTTCTCTTTGGCCTGTTTTTCTCTGTGATCCGCTGTTTCTCTGATCTATCGATATATTTATAACACATATTGGTTTTCCTGAAAATCCGGCGCCGCCGAAGGCGCGGCGGAGACGCTCTCTCCCGTGTCCTCCCCCGCGCTTCTTTCGGTTCACACTGTTTTCATTTCATGATATACTGAAATATAACTACCGCGAAAGAAGAGGTACTTCATGTCGAACAGACGATTATCCAGAAAGCGCCGCCGTCAGAGGCAGCTTCGCATCATCTATACAAGCGTCATCCTTCTTGTCGTGGCCGTCACGGCGCTCGCCGTCGGCAGCACGATTCACAGCAACCAGCAGAAAAACGACCGGATCCGGGCCGCCAAGGCGGCCGAGATCGAGGCGGAGGAACAGGCGATCGCCGACAAGAGGGCCATCATCGCCCAGGCAGAGGAAATCGCCTCCACCTACGACTACGACGGCGCGATCGCCCTGCTTCAGCAGCAGGAGCATTACGACACCGACACGGAGCTCATCAACGCCATCGCGAAGTTCACCGCCTCGAAATCCATGCTCGAGGCCAAGGATCCGCTCAAGGTCCCCCACATCTTCTACCATTCCCTGATCGTGGACACCGCCCGGGCCTTTGACGCCTCCAAATGGGGAGAAGAAACCGTGGGCGGCATCAACGCGTGGATGACCACCATCGAGGAATTCGACGAGATCACCCGTCAGATGTACGAGAACGGATGGATTCTGGTCCGTATGCGGGATCTGGTCAACGAGACGACGGACGCGGACGGAACGGTACACCTCTCGCAGAACCGCTCTCTCCTGCTTCCGGCGGACAAGCATCCCTACGTTCTTTCCGTCGACGACTGGAGCTATTATCACTCCTATGAGGGCAAGGGCTACGGCGACAAGGCCGTGCTGGACGCGGACGGCCGCGTAAAGATCCAGTACACCGACGCCCAGGGCAACGTGGACGTCGGCAATTACGACGTCATCCCCAGGCTCAACGCCTTCATCGACGAGCATCCCGACGCCTCCTACAAGGGAGCGCGGGGCCTCATCGCCATGACCGGTTACAACGGCGTGTTCGGCTACCGGACGGACGTCGCCTACAAGACCGGCGAGAATCTCGACCGCGACCAGGCCGCCTGGCTCGAAGCCCATCCCGAGTTCGACTGGGACACCGACGTGGCGGAAGCCAAGAAGATCGCCGAGGCCTGCAAGGCCTCCGGCTGGGAATTCGCCTGCCACACCTGGGGCCACCTCAGCGTGACGGACAAGAGCGTCGAAACACTCTCGACCGATCAGGGGAAATGGCAGAACACCGTGGCGAACATCACGGGGCCGACGGATACGATCATCTTCGCCCACGGAAACGACATCGGGACGTGGCGGCCCTACGACGCCTCGACCAACGACGTCTACGCCTATTTCAAGAGCATCGGATACAATTTCTACGCCAACGTCGACGCCTCCAACGAGTACTGGGTCCAGATCCAGGACGGCTTCTGCCGGCAGGGACGTATCGACTGCGACGGTCTCCAGATGTGGCGGGCCCTCTCAGGCACGGCCTCGAAGAACGTCTTCGAGAGCCTGTTCGACGTCAACTCGGTGTTCGACAGCCGCCGGCCCACGCCTGTGTCGGCGACCGGCAAGGCCTGATCCTGTGCTGATCCTGTGGGCGGGACGCAGGCAGGCCTCTCCTCCGGGCGCGATCCGGCCTCCGCATAAAGAGCGGGACTGCCCCTTTGTATCAGCGCAACCGTCTTGCCTGAAGAATCATTTCATGATATGATTTAGTTTGTCTGTCCGGCAGATGCGGCCGGCCGCGGCGGTTCACCGGAAGCGCGCCGCGCTTATTCGAACCGTGCCGCGCAGTACTGCCCGCAGCGTTTAAGCAAGTATATTTCTGTATCGAAATCAAGGGAGGAAAGAGAAGTGGAAGTCTGGCAGATATTACTGATTATTCTGGCGGTCCTGGTGGCGGCGCTCGTCGTCCTTTATTTCCTTGGAAAGCGGCTTCAGAAGAAGCAGGCCGTCCAGCAGGAGCAGATGGAGGCCAACAAGCAGCAGGTCACGCTGCTGGTCATCGACAAAAAACGCCTGCGGGTCACGGAATCGGGACTTCCCCAGAATGTGATCGATCAGGTGCCCAGGCTCATGAGACGGAGCAAGCTTCCCGTCGTCAAGGTCAAAATCGGACCCAGAATCATGACGATGATCGCCGACGAGTCCATCTTCGACATCATCCCCGTGAAGAAGGAAGTCAGGGCGACGATCTCCGGCATCTACATCACCGATGTGAAGGCCGTCCGCGGCAAGCTTCCCGTCCCGGAGAAGAAAAAGAAGGGACTTCGGGCGAAATTCGCCAGCTGGAGAACCCGCGCCACGAAGGAGCTCTCTTCCTCCGAGAGCAGTTCCGGAAAATCAAAAAAGAAATAAGCATCGGCAGAATAACAGGAGTCCGGCGGCATCGTGCCGCCGGACTCCTTCTCTCTTCAGCCGGTTCTCTGTAAAGAGCATCCTCTGTTCCGCCGCGGCCGCCCCTCTGTCACAGGCACCCGCTCTCCGGTCGTATTTCCATGACAAGCCGGCAGTTCTCCAGCTCCTCCCCGTTCTGCAGCGTGACGTAACAGATCTCCGCGGTGAGGACGTCGTCCGCATGGCGCACGGACAGCCCGGTCGTCCGTATTTCCATGGGCAGGCTGCCGTACCGGGTCTCATAGAGGAAAACGTGTCTCAGGCCTTTCTCAAAGACCAGCTTCGCCGCCGCCTCTCCCTTTTTTTCCACCTCGATCCGGCGGTCCGTAATCACCGCGTGACTGCGGGTTCTCTCCCCGGAACCGCTGAGATCCTCGTCGTACTTCACATGGTACCGTCCGGACACTTTCCTGCAGAATCCGTCGGTCTCAAAGCTCGCGGAATCCGCCCCGGTCCTTGTGATCCTGATGTGCGCCCCGCAGCTCATGCTCAGTACTCCTCGATGGGCACGAGCCTGGCCGTCTTTACGTCGATGGGCAGGATCGAATTGGCGAATTCGGCAAAGCGCTGGGCCTCGTCGCTCACGAAGAACCGGTAAGGGGTCGGCTCGTCCTCCCGCCGCGGCTGATCGGAATCCAGATGCATCTTCTCCAGCATCGTCTTCAGCTCTCCCGCCGTCTCGTAGGCAGGATTCACCAGATGGATCCTGTCTCCCACCAGCCCCCGGATCGCGCTCCTCAGCAGAGGGTAGTGGGTGCAACCGAGGATCAGGGTGTCGACGTCGTGCTCCAGCACGTCGTCCAGATACCGCATGAGGATCTCTTCCGTGACCCTGTCGTGGGTCCATCCCTCCTCGACGAGGGGCACCAGCAGCGGACAGGCCTTTCCGATCACCGTCACGTCCGGTCGTATCGCGTGGATGGCGCTGTCATAGGCGCGGCTTCCGATGGTCGCTCTCGTCGCGATCACGCCGATCCGGCCGTTTTCCGTCGTCTCGCAGGCGACTCTCGCCCCGGGCTCGATCACGCCGATCACCGGCACGCCCGCCTCCTCCCTCACGATGTCGAGGGCGAAGGCCGTGGCGGTGTTGCAGGCGGTGACGATGGCCTTGATCCCCTGGGTCCTGAGAAAGCGCACGATCTGACGGGAATACCGCTGAACCGTCTGTCTTGACTTCGAGCCGTAGGGAACCCGCGCGGTGTCGCCGAAATAAACGATTTTCTCCCTGGGCAGATTCCTCATGATCTCGCGGGCCACCGTGAGACCTCCGAGTCCCGAATCGAAGACGCCGATCGGGGCCTCCCTTGAGACTGCTTCACTCATGGCGTCCCTCCTCTGCCCTCGCGTCGAGCACCCTGTTGATCGTCCTGTACTGGTTGTCGATGTGCAGCGTCGTCAGGCGCACCGCCTCCTCTTTGTCCCTCATCTCCAGAGCCCTCACGATGGCGTCGTGCTCCCTGACAAGCACCTGCCGGATATCCTTGTCCTTCAGATACTCCACGCGGAACCGGTACATCTGCTCCCGGAGGTTGTTGAGCATCTGAATGAGTCTCCGGTTGTTGGTGCCCCTGTAAATGATGTCGTGGAAATGCTCGTCGGCCTCCCCGAGGGCGGTGAGATCGGCGTTTTTGCCTGCCACCTTGACCGCAAACGCCTCCTCCGCGGCCCGGAGGGCCAGGATGTCCTTTTCGGTCATGTAGTCGCAGGCCCTGGTGATGGCGAGAACCTCCAGACTTCTGCGGACCTCGAGTACGTCGTTGAGCTCCTGCCTGGTAATCTCCGCCACATGGGCTCCGCGTCTCGGGAGCATGACGACGAGTCCCTCGTGCTCCAGCTTGCGGATGGCCTCCCGGATCGGCGTCCGCGAGACCCCCAGCTTGTTCGCCAGGGCGATCTCCATGAGCCGTTCTCCCGGCTTCAGGTCCCCTCTCAGGATCTGTCTTCTCAGCTTCAGAAAAACCACCTCGCGGAGAGGCATGTAGTCGTCTTCTCCGGCCTCATTCATCTGTCTTTCGTCCAGGTCCGTCATCCCTGTCTCTTCCTCCGTTCTCCGGCCATGTCAGAAAGGTTCTTGCGGAAGGATATTTCGTTCTCAGATAATCTCTGCATCTCTCGGCCGTCTCCCGCTCCCGGAAAATGCCGAATACCGTCGGTCCGCTCCCGCTCATGACGGCATTTTCCGCACCGGCCGCGATCATGTCCGCCTCGATCCCGTGGATGAGGGGGTATTTCCCCGCGGTCACGCTTTCCAGGACGTTGGACATGCATGACCCGTCGGTCATTCGTCCGATATCTCCCTCCCGGATCGCCTCCACCATGGCGTCCACGTCGGGGTGCCGTATGGTTTCATCCAGCACCAGCCCCGAGTAGACCTCCTTCGTGGAGACGTTGATATTCGGCTTGCACAGGAGGATCCACACGAAGGGCATGCCGGGAAGAGGCGTCAGGATCTCGCCGATCCCTTCCGACAGGGCCGTCCCTCCGAGAATGCAGTACGGGACGTCCGCCCCGATCTGCTTTCCCCTGTCCATCAGCTGCTTTCTTCCGAGCCCCAGGCGGAAGAGCCGGTTGACCCCGATCATCGCGGCCGCCGCGTCCGAGCTCCCCCCGGCCAGTCCGGCCGCGACGGGGATGAACTTCTCCAGACGGATATACAGGCCGTCGGTGACGCCGAACTCCCGCATCAGCAGAGAGGCCGCCCTGACCGCCAGATTTCCCTCGTCCTTCGGAATGTAGCAAAGGTTCGTCTCCAGCCGGATTCCCGGCCTGCCGCTCTCCGCCCTCATCTCGATCCGGTCATACATGCCCACCTTCTGCATGACCATGCGGACTTCGTGATAGCCGTCGTCCCGTCTCCTCACGACGTCAAGGGACAGATTGATTTTCGCCGTGGCGCGAAGATACATAGTTCCTCCGTCAATCCGCACTCCGCCGGGCAGGAGCCTGCCCTCCGCGGAGATTGCATCAGAATTGTATTTTGTATACAGGATTATTATATGCGTTCGCCACCCGTGAAGCAAGGACAACTTGCGCCCGGACTGTAAAGAACCTATAATAACAGGTGTTAACTTATCCCATCACCCCGATAAGGAGCTTCTATGATCCGTACAATCCTGGCAGTACTTTTTGCGGCAGTCTACTGCATCATCAGCATTCCGCTGCTGCTTGTCGAAACACTGATCCGCCGGTTCCATCCCCGCGCCGCGGAGTATTCCATGCTGAGAATCGTGCAGGCGGCGCTCCGCATCGTTCTGTTCATCTGCGGGGTCAAGGTCACGGTAAAGGGACTTGAGAATATCGTCGAGGACGAGGCGGTCCTCTTCGTCGGAAACCACCAGAGCATCTTCGACATCGTCATCAGCTACACGCAGATGAAGAACCGCTGCGGCTATATCGCGAAGAAGAATCTCGCGCATATTCCGATTCTGTCCTGGAACATGCGTTTCCTCTTCTGTCTGTTCCTCGACCGGAATGACCTGAAGCAGGGCTTTGAGACCATTCAGAAGGCCATCGACTACATCCACAACGGCATTTCAGTCTTCATCTTCCCCGAGGGCACCCGCAACAAGACCGGCGTGCAGACGCAGCTCTCCGAGTTTCACAGGGGAAGCTTCAAGGCGGCCCAGCGGACGGGATGTAAGATCATCCCCGTCTCCTTCAACAACACCGCCGCCATCTTTGAGGCGCAGTTCCCCAGGGTGAAGCCCACCCACGTCATTGTGGAGTACGGGACGCCGGTGTACTACGGCGATCTGAGCCGCGAGGAGCAGAAGCACATCGACGAGGTATTCCGCGGCAGGCTGGCCGAGATGGTCGCCAACAATATGGCGGAGTGACAGCGCCCGCGGGCGCGCCCGTGAAAAAGAGGACCGGCTCACCGCCGGTCCTCTTCTGATTCGTCAGTTTTCTTCTCCGTATCCGTAATCGTCCTCTGTCCCGTACGCTTCACGGTATCCGTTCAAATCCCCGCAATCGTCCTCTGCCGCGCAACAGGTCTCTGCCACGTAATCGGCCTCTGTCGCGCAATCGGCCTCTGCCACGTAGTCGTCCTCTTCTTCGTACCCGTCCTCTTCCGTCGTCCTGCCGGCCACGATCACGCCCAGGCGGCGGTTCTCGCTCTCCGCGTCCAGAAACACCCGGACAACCCTGTCAAGGTAGCGGCCGGACTCGTCCCCGGAATCGCCGGGAAGAAAGATTCCGATACAGGTATACTCGCCGATATCGGTCAGGCAGTCGTAGAGAGCGTCGAGATTCATACCGTAGTAGTCCGGAAAATCCAGCTTGCGGGCGAGATAGCTCTGGATCTCCTCTCCTGATGTGAGATGATTAAAATCAAGAATAATTTTTCTCATGGCAGTTCCTCCGTATCGATCCCGAAAGCACGCTCTCAGTAGAGCTGCTCAAACGTCCTGTAGTGATCCTCGGTGTAAAAGATCAGGCCGTCGTTTGAGAAGATAATCCGCTTTGAGTTCCTGTATCCGCCGTCATAGTCGATGTCGCACTCGGTGTACTTTCTGTTCCGGGCCTCCGGCAGCAGGCCTTCATAGTTGCCGAAGCGGCTTCCTCCTATGCTCTTGCCCGGAGCGACGTCC
This sequence comes from Lachnospiraceae bacterium, assembly GCA_045114695.1. Taxonomy (GTDB): domain Bacteria; phylum Bacillota; class Clostridia; order Lachnospirales; family Lachnospiraceae; genus Chordicoccus. Next base: position 16,195 of record JBGUKX010000035.1, read on the forward strand.
CAGAGATTTCCTCTGGAGGCATTCCAGCCCAGGTCCTCCGCCTCCCGCTTGCTGATATAGTTGCCGGGGAGCTTCCCGTACAGATGGATATACAGGGCGACCTCGTCCTTCGTGGTATAGAAGCCGTCCTCGTCGACGGTCAGGCCGGCTTCGGAACCGGCCGCATCCGCGGCCGCCAGAGACGCGCTCTGGCTGCCGTTCAAAGAGCCGCTGCCGGAGCCGGCACTCTGGCTGCCGGTCTGGACGCCGGTCTGGCTGTCATTGTTCTTATTCTTATTTTTGTTCTTGTTTTTCTTCTTCTTGCTTTTTTTGCTCAGCCTGACCAGCGTCGGGCTGTCGCTGGCTCCGGCCGTCAGCGTGGTTCCCCCGACGGAGACTGTGGGAAGGAGGATATCCGCCCAGCCGGACGCGCCGGTCAGCACAAGCGTCAGTGTGAGCACCGCCGATATCATCAAAAGACGAAGTCTGTTTCTCATATTCTCTCCGTTTCTCCGCTGACGCGGGTATTCTCCCCGCTCCGCCCGCGGGATGGTCCTAAACGGCTGCCGGAAGATCCGCTCTCTTGCTCCCGAGGGTGTTCTCCCTCAGTCCTCCTGTCCGGCCAGTTCGTCGACGATTCTCGAAAATCCCATAAAATGAGACGCTTTTACCAGAACGGTTCCTTCGTCTCCCACGAGACGGCGGAGGTCCGGCAGGAGCTCGTCGACAGTTCTCCTTCGGACGATCTCCGCGTCGGAAGTCTTCGCCCGGATGCCGGCCTCGATCTCACCGGCCAACTCCCCGACGATGATCCATCTGTCGACGCGCAGCGTCCCGGCATAGTCTCCGACCTCGCGGTGAAGGGCTCTCTCATCCGCGCCCAGTTCTCCCATATCGCCCAGGATCGCGGTCCTGCGGCCGGGCGTGTCACCCAGAATTCCGAGGGACGCCTTCATGGACATGGGATTCGCGTTGTAGCAGTCGTCGATCACGTAGAGGGATCCTCTCCGGATGACGTGGAATCTGCCGGGGAGCGTCTCGAGGCTCTCCAGCCCCTCGCGGATCTCCTCCGCGCTCAGCCCGTAGAGGCTTCCCACTGCCGCGCCCGCCAGGGCGTTGAGCACCATGTGCCCGCCGGGTATCGGGATCGTCACGTCGAAGGCGTCGTCGTCGACGTGAATCGTGCATCTCGTTCCCTTCAGCCCGAGCGGCTTCACCCGGTCGGCGTAGACCCGGAAACGGGAATCCATTCCGTAGAAGACAGGACTCCGCCCGTGGACCTCCTCCACCTCCGCCAGCTTGTCGTCTTCGCCGCAGAGAATGACGAGACCGTCCTTCTTCATGTAGTCGAAGCACTCCGTCTTCGCGCGGAACACGCCGCTGCGGTCTCCGAGAAACTCCAGATGGCAGGTCCCTATATTGGTGATCACCATGGTATCCGGTTCCGCGGTCTTCGCCAGGTCCGTCATTTCCCCGAAATGGCTGATGCCCATCTCGAGAACCGCGATCTCGTCCTCCTCCGTGAGACGGAAAATCGTCAGGGGAAGACCCAGATTGTTGTTGAAATTGCCCGCCGTCTTGAGAACCCGGTATTTCCGGGCCAGCACCGACGCGATCACTTCCTTGGTGCTGGTCTTTCCGACGGAGCCGGTGACGCCGACCACCGGAAGGCCGAGGGCTCTCCGGTAGAATCCGGCGATTTTCTGAATCGCGGCGGCCGTCGAACCGACCACGATACACGGCCGGGAATCCCCCTCCCCGGGCTCCCTCTCCGTCAGGGCGGCCAGGGCGCCCTTTTCCATCACGGCGTCGATAAAATCGTGTCCGTCGACACGGGCGCCTTTGATCGCGACAAAGAGACATCCCGGTCCGGCGTTTCTGCTGTCGGTGGTGACGGAGGTCACCTCGCGGTCCAGAAGCGCCTCCGGGCCGTGATAGATTCCGCCGCAGGAAGCGGCGATATTTCTGATCGTCAATGATTTCATCGCCATTCTGTCTTTCTCCGGGAGTCTGTCAGTCCTTTTTGTATTTTCTAAGCGACACGTCGATCAGCTTCTCGCAAAGCGTCGCGAAGTCGATGCCCAGGGCCGCCGCCTCCTGCGGCAGCAGAGACGTCGGCGTCATGCCGGGAAGCGTGTTGGCCTCCAGACAGAAGATGCCGCCCTCCGGATCCATCAGAAAATCCAGTCTGCCGTAGGCGTCGATGGAGAGCGCGCTGAAGCCGAGCTCCGCGTACTCCTTCATTCTTCTCGTCTCCTCCCCCGTCAGCTCCGCGGGACAGGTCTCGATCGTGGCGCCGGGCGTGTACTTGTTCTTGTAGTCGTAGAAGCCCTCGATGGGGGCAATCTCGATGACGGGCAGCGCCTCTCCCTCGATGACGCCGACGGAAAACTCCCTTCCCTCGATGTACTTCTCGACGATGACCTCGTTCTCAATCCGGAACGCGGCGTCCAGCGCGTCGCCGTACTCCTCCGCAGACCGGGCCATGTAGACGCCCACCGACGATCCGCCGCAGCAGACCTTGACGACGACGGGATAGGTCAGGCCGCGGTCCTCGATCGGCACGCGTTCCTCTCCGTTCCGAAGGGAAAAGCCTTCCGGGACGGGGACGCCCGCCGCGCCCAGCATGATCTTCGTGATCGATTTGTCCATGGAGATCGCGGAGCCGAGGTGGCCCGACCCGGTATACCGGATCCTCCGGAGGTCAAAGGACGCCTGAACCTTTCCGTTCTCCCCGTCCTCCCCGTGGAGGGCCAGAAAAACGATGTCCGCCATCTTGCAGAGCGTGATCACGTTCGCGCCGAAGAACGTCCTGTTGGGATTGGCGAGGGCGCCGGCGATCTCCGGCGTTCTCTTTCTGATTAATTCCGCGGCCGCGTCCACGTCATAGTCCGCCGGAAACGCATCCATCAGGTTGGGATGCTCCTCGCCGAAGAAGACGTCGAGCAGGATCGCCTCGTGGCCTCTGGATCTCAGAGCCTTGCACACGCCGATCCCGGAGATGATGGAAATCTCCCGCTCCGTTGACACGCCGCCGCATAATACTACTATTTTCATAACCTGTCAGCCCCTTCCGTCCCGAAAGCGCGCTCCGGCCGCCGCCTCATCCGGCGGGTTTTCCTCCTGTTCCGCGCGCCATCGGTCAGCGTGTATCATACCATATCTCAAATATAAAGAAAAGAGATTGAACGCCTCGCGTTCAATCTCCTGAGATGATCTGTCGTGCTTTCGCCGCTTCCCGGGCGTGAGAATCCGGTTCCCGGATCTCCGTTTTCCGTCCCGCGGCATCCGTCCCTGAAGATCCGTTCCCCGCGGCCGGGGGGCTTCAGGGATTCGGGAAAAAGGAGCTGTCGTCCATGCTCTCTCCCGTCAGCTTGAGGATCTCAAGAACCTTCTCCTGGGAGATCTGCATGTCGTTCGCGATCTCGTCGATATTCGGCCTGGAGCCCAGCTCCTCCGTGAGGCGGTCGATGCTCTGATCCAGCAGCTCGACCTGGGCGACCAGACGCTCATCCGACTCCAGGGTCCGCGACCCTCTCTCGAGGGCTCTTCGGACGGCTTCCCGGATATGCTCCTCCACGGTCTCGCTCACGGAGAGCGGAACCTCGCAGGGATCCTCGGAGGTCAGAAGCCTCGCGGCCTCCAGCAGTCCGAGATACCCTTCCTGGACAAGGTCCTCCTCCGGAACCGATCCGTCGCCGAGCTGAGAGGCGATCTCCTCCACCAGAGGCGCGAACTCCTCGATCAGGCTCTCCGTCCTCTCATCTGCCATAGAGCTCTGCGCCTCACTTCAGTTCGGACGTGCAGTGCGGGCATCTTGTCGCGGCGATCGCGATCTCGGACTGGCAGTACGGGCAGATCTTCGTCACAGGGGCCTCTTCCTCGACGGGGTTCATTCTGTTCTTCATGGCGTTGAAGGCCTTGATGACCGAGAAGATGCAGAGCGCGACGATAAGGAAATTGATGATGGCCTGGATGAAGCTGCCGATCATGAGATGGGCGCTGCCGACCGTGATGGAGAGCTGGCTGAAATCGATGCCGCCCGTGATCATGCCGATGACCGGTCCGATGACGTCATCAACGAGCGACGTGATGATCGCGCTGAAGGCGCCGCCGATCACAACACCGACTGCCATATCCATGACGTTGCCTCTGGATATAAATTCCTTGAATTCACTGACAAGACTCATAATAACCTCCTTTTGTAAAAAGAAATGCTTGATATCCGCATTTTATCATATTCGATGCAGATTTTGTGCATTTTTATGAAAAAAGTCAGCGGATTCCCGGGGGCTCCCGTTATCTCTCTCCCGCCCTGTGAATCAGGCCGCTGACCCTCTTGTAGAGCAGGAACGTGATCACCGACACGACGGCGCCCTTGAGAAGATTGAAGGGGGCGACGGCCAGGAGGGCAAAGGTCAGCAGACTGTTGATGCCGGGGTTGACCGCGGTGCCCATTCCGATCAGGGCGTCGATCGGCATATGGAACGCCGCCGCGTAAGTCGGCAGAAGCACAAAGGCGTTGACAAAGCATCCGACCACCGTCATGAAGACCGTCCCCGCCGCCATTCCGATGATGGCGTTCTTTCTCGTCTTGCGGGCCTTGTAGATCAGCCCGGCCGGGACCACAAAGGAGCAGCCGATGATAAAGTTGGCCAGTTCCCCGACTCCCGCCGTGCTGGTGCCCTTGATCAGAAGGTGCACCAGGATCTTGACCAGCTCGATCAGGATCCCTGCCACGGGACCGAGGGAAAAGCTTCCGATCAGGACGGGAACCTCGCTGAAGTCCAGCTTGTAGAACGTCGGAGCGAAGGGAAGGGGAAACTCAAGAAACATGAGAGCTCCGGCGATGGCGCCGAAGACGCCGACGAAGGCGATGTATTTCGCCGAGAACCTGCTGACTGAACCGGTTTTTCCTGAAGATGCTGCTGTCTGTGACATGGTGAACTCCTCCTTTTCGTCACGATGTGCGGCGGCCCGGGGACAGGTCTGTCCCTCCGGGATACGGACCGTCCGGTCCGTCCCGCGCCGCCAAAATTGTCAGTGCCGGAGACGCGCCTCCGGCGTCACAGGAATTCATCGCAGTTGAGCTCAGGGGAGCTTCATGATACAAAAAGCCCCGGATCAGACGATCCGGGGCGCTGTCGCTTTCCTGATTTCAATTCTTCTCTCATCCAGACTGTACTGTCGGTACCGGAATCTCACCGGTTCATTCACCTCTCGGTGGTCGCGGACTTTACCGCCGGTAGGGAATTTCACCCTGCCCCGAAGAACCCTGTATTTTATTACGTCCACTATTATAGCCTGCCGGGCCGAAATTTCAAGAGACAGCTGTCAAAAATCTGTATAAAAGGCAAAAAGAATGTGAGATAATGATACCGGACCGATTGCCGAAAACCGGTCCCGGAAAGGAGTCCCCATGCCCGAACAGTTTACAGTGACCGCGCCCGGCTGCGACGCGCTCCGCGGATATTTCTGGAAGGCCGGAAGCGCCTTCGCGAATCTCACCGTCATCACCGGAATGAACGAGTACGCCCTGCGCTACGATCATTTTGCCTCCGCCCTGTCCTCAGAGGGCGTGAACGTGTGGGTGCTCGACGCCTACGGCCAGGGTCTCAACGCCGCCTCGGTGGAGAAGCAGCAGATCTGGCCTCAGGACGCCTTCGCCCATACCGTCGAGTCCGTCCGGCAGATGGCCGCCGACGCCGCAGGGAACGGTCTGCCCACCTTTGTCATGGGCCACTCGATGGGCTCCTTCATGGTGCAGTCCCTGATCGAGCGGTTCCCGGACACCGCCGCCGGCGTGATTCTGTGCGGTTCAAACGGGGGACAGCACGCCCTCATGACCGCGGCCTACGGGCTCGCCAAGCTCCTGGTCAATAAAAACAACCGGCTTCTTCCCAACCCGCTGCTTCACAGCCTCAGTCTCGGCGGCTACGCGAAGGCGATCGCCGACAGGGAGACCGACTTTGACTGGCTCTCCCATAACAGGGAGAACGTCAGAAACTACATCGAGGATCCCTGGTGCGGCCACCCCAACACCGGAGGCTTCTGGCTGGAGTTTCTCCGCGGCATGACCACGATCTGGAATTCCGCCGCCCTGAAAAAAATCTCGAAGAACGAATCCGTTCTCATCATCGGCGGGAAGGAGGACCCCGTCGGCCGAAACGGAGCCGGCCTCGTCTGGCTGAGGGACACCTACAGAAAGCTCGGCGTCCGCTCCGTAAAGATGATCCTCTACCCCGGGATGCGCCACGAAATCCTGAACGAGCTCGGCAGAGAAACCGTCTACCGCGATATTCTGGATTTCATAAAGAGCGGAGGGACGTCCGGAACATGACCGGCTCCGCCGCGTTTTTCCGGGTGCCGCTTCCCGCGGCGCCTCTCAGATGGTCTTTCTGACGGCGAGGAGACGCATTGAATTGAGGATGCAGATCACCGCGACTCCCACGTCGGCAAACACGGCCGCCCACATATTCGCGATGCCCAGCGCCCCGAGGACCAGAATCAGGGCCTTCACGCCGAGGGCAAAACCGATATTCTGCTTCGAGATGCCGATCGTGCGTCTCGCGATCCGGATCACCTTCGGGATCCTGCCCAGGTCGTCGTCCATGATCACCACGTCCGCGGCCTCGATCGCCGCGTCCGATCCGAGGGATCCCATGGCAATTCCCACGTCGGCCCTGGTCAGCACCGGGGCGTCGTTGATGCCGTCCCCGATGAAGCCGACGCAGCCGCTGCCGCTGCCCGAGATGATTTCCTCCGCCAGCTTCACCTTGTCTTCCGGCATCAGCTCCGCGTGAATCTCATCCACGCCGAGCTCCCGCCCCACGGCCTCGGCGACGCTCTTCCGGTCGCCGGTCAGCATGACAAAGCGCTTCACGCCCGCGTCCCGAAGCTCGTCGATCGCCTCCTTCGCCCCGGCCTTCACCGTGTCTCTGATGGAGACGGAGCCCAGATAGCGGCCGTCCCGGGCGACGTGGCAGATCGTCGCCGCGCGGTCCGTTTCCCCGGTTCCGCGGGCTTCTCCCTGTCTGTCTTCCGGAAAAGCGCCGTTCGAGCGCATCAGCTTTTCGCTTCCGACCAGGATACGGGTCCCTTCCGCCTCGGCGATGACGCCCTGCCCCGAGACGTTTTCCGTCCCGGTGACAAGATTCATATTGATTCCGGAGGTATCGCCCAGCTTCTCGCGGAGCGATTTCGCGATCGGATGTGTGGAGAGTCCCTCGGCGAGCACAGCCGTCTCAAGCAGCTCCTGCCCGCTGATCCCGGGGACGGGATCCACGCTGCTGACCTTGAAATTCCCCTCGGTCAGCGTCCCCGTCTTGTCGGAGATCATCGTCTCCGTCACCGCCAGGCGCTCAAGAAAGTTCGATCCTTTGACCAGCACACCGTTTTTCGACGCCGCTCCGATTCCTCCGAAGAAGGCCAGCGGCACGGAGATCACGAGGGCGCAGGGACAGGAGATGACGAGGAACGTGCAGGCCCTGTAGATCCAGGTCATCGGACTGCCGAAGACCAGCGAAGGGATCACGGCGAGGGCGATGGCTCCGAAGACGACGAGCGGCGTGTACCAGCGGGCGAATCTTGTGATAAAATTCTCCGTCTTCGATTTCTTCTCCGAGGCGGATTCCGCGAGCTCCAGAATCCTGGAGACGGCGGAGTCCTGGTAGGCCTTTTCCGCGACGACCCTGAGAAGCCCCTCTCCGTTCACGCACCCGGAAATGATCTCGTCGCCGGGTCCCGCGCTGCGGGGAACCGATTCGCCTGTGAGGGCGGCGGTATTCACCATGCTCTCCCCCGAGACGACCCTGGCATCCACGGGGATCTTCTCCCCCGGCCTGATCACCAGAATGTCTCCGATTTCCACGTCGTCGGGATCCACGGTCTCCACGGTCCCGTCCTCCCTCTCGACGTTGGCGTATTCCGGGGCGATATCCATCAGCTCCGTGATGGACTGCCGGGATCTGCCCACCGCGTATCCCTGGAACCACTCGCCCACCTGATAGAAGAGCATGACCGCGGCCGCTTCCTCGTTTTCCCCGGTGATGAAGGCTCCGATAGAGGCCACCGCCATCAGGAACGACTCGTCGAACATCTGCCCGTGGGCCATGCCAAGAACCGCCTTCCTGAGAACGGGGAGACCGCAGATCAGGTACGGGATCAGATACAGGGCGAGATTCAGAATGCGGTTCTCCATGGCGCCGCCGAAAGCGCCGGTCTTCTCGGCGATGAGGACCGCGGCGAAAACCGCCGCCGCCAGAACCAGTCTCTTTCCTTCTTTTTTCAGCTTTGCCGACATCTCGTCATCCCTTCTTTCCCGTCTCCGTGCTCCTGCGACTCCTTCGGTTTCCCGTCTTCCCCGCCTGGCACGGTCAGATTTCCACACTGAAATCAGGCTCGATCTTCTTCCCCGTCTTTACGGCTTCCCTGAGAAGCTCGTCGAAGCGGTCGTCGTCTGCCTCAAACGTCATCTTCTGCGTCAGGAAATTCACCTTTACGTCCTTGACGCCTTCCATTTTCCGGATCGCCTCCTCGACCTTGGCGGCGCAGTTGGCACAGTCGATCTCGCATTTGAATTTCTTCTTCATGTCCCTTCCTCCTACTGTTTTGGGGTTTCCTTTGCCTGATTCCTTCTATCCCGGGTTCTCTGCCGCATCCTTCCGCGGGAGCGGCAGAAAACGGATGCACGGCGTCACTCCTCGATGTGTTCGATTCCCATCGCCATGATCGTCTTCACATGGTCGTCCGCCAGGGAATAAATCATGGCCTTTCCTTCCCGCCTCGCCTTGATCAGCTTCGAGACCTTCAGGATCCTGAGCTGATGGGAGACGGCCGACTGGTTCATCTCCAGATCGTCGCAGATCTCCGTCACGTTTTTCTCCCCCTGAAAGAGATCCGCCAGAATCCTGATCCGTGTCGAGTCGCCGAAGACCTTGAAAAGCTCGGCGAGCTCGCTCAGCTCCACCTCGTCGATATCAGCTATGAGATGATTGATCGCATGCCGCATGGCCTCACCGCAGGGATGTTTTTCCATCGAAACCTTCACCTCGCATAATGAATTTTAATTCATATGAATATATTATCATATGTTATAGCGATGTCAATACCTTTTCACGAAAAAAAACACCCCGCAGGGTGCTTTCTCTGTCCCGGAAGAAACGGTTTTGTTCCCGTCCCTCTTCGCGGGCGTTCCCCGCGGGAGACACAAAACTCCGTTTTTTCCTATAACTCCAAAACAGCCGGAAGCCACCGTCTGTGACTCCCGGCTGTAAGCTCAGTTAAAATAGACCAGTTCGGATTCCGGCGGCGCGATCTGCTCCATCGACAGCACGCGGAACACCGGTCCCCGGCCGTGGTAGGCCAGCATATGGCGTATCTCGACCTTGGCGGTGATTTCCACCCATGTGCCGTTGGCGTAGCCCCTCGCCTTGGGGCTCTCGCAGATATAGCCGATAAACTGTATATCCGCGGCGCAGCAGGTCATCGCCATCCAGCCTAAGCCGAAGTATTTTGAGCCCAGGGCCTTCGTCTTCGCCATCTTACCGCGAAGATGAATCTTCTTTCCCTCGTATCTGTCGGGATTGTCCCTGATGTCGACATAGAAAATACCGTAATCGACGTCCTCGATGTCAATGACGTCCGCCTCCGTGTCGTAGGGCAGGGCGTCCTCGAAAATATCGATCATCTCGCCGCCCTTTCCCTCGAAGGCGACCTCGCAGGCCGCGTTCGACACCTTGATTCCGCGGCGGAAATCCGCCAGCGGCATATCGGCGGACGCGCGGTTGAACATCACGAGATCGGCGTTGGCGAACATCTCCACGAACAGGGATTTCATATTGGTCCGGTAGACCGGATAGGTCGTCGCGTCGACGATCGCGATCTCCTGGACGATGCCCCACCCGTCGGGCAGGGGCATCGTCTCGAAATTCGCCACGCCCCAGAGGGGATTGAGCTCCACCATGACGCGGCCGGGATGGATGTCCTTCTCCAGCTCCCGGAGCCTGTCCGGCGTGAGCGCCTCCTGCTCCCCGAAATCCACCGCGATGGTCCTGTAGTGGGTCAGATCGGCCGAATCGTACTCCTTCTCACCCTCCTCGCAGTTGATGATCAGCGTCGGCTGCGGGATCTGGAAATAGGACTGTCTTGCCACCTTGTTGATAAACGACGTCTTGCCGCTCTCAAGAAAGCCGGTGATCAGGTATACCGGCACCCTGACTTCTTCTTCATTCATAGGGTCATCACCTCCCCCGCCGGATTTTTCGAATCATCAAAGTCCGAAAAGTTCGGCCAGCTTGTCTTCCTTCAGCTCGGAACCGATCACGCACAGGCGTCCCGTATACTCGGGAGCGCCTTCCCTGACGTCGCATTCTTCGGGAACCATGTCGAAGTAGATCCAGGCTCCGTCCTCTCCCGCGACCATTCCCTTGGCGCGGAGCACCAGGCCGAAGGTCTCCTCATCGGCCAGCTTCCCGAGGATCTCCGTGATCTGTTCCTTCGTATATTTTCTGACAGTCTCCCGGCCCCAGCTCGTGAACACCTCATCCGCGTCGTGGTCGTGATGATGGTGATGTCCGTGGCCGTGGTCATGATGATGCTCATGCTCCTCGTGATCGTGGTGGTGCTCATGCTCCTCATGATCGTGATGGTGCTCATGCTCCTCGTGATCGTGGTGGTGCTCGTGCTCCTCCCCGTCATGATCGTGGTGGTGCTCATGCTCCTCCTCGTCGTGATGGTGATGGTGCTCGTGAACCGGCTCGAGCTTCGTCAGATCGATTTTGACGCCTTCGATGGTCTCAAGGACCTTCTTTCCGCCGAGCTGCGCCACCGGCGTCGTGATGACCGTCGCCTCGGGATTGAGTTCCCTGATCAGCGCCACGGCCTCCTCGATCTTCTCGGGCGTGGCTTTCTCTGTATCGGTGCGGCTCAGGATCACGGTACCGGCGGATTCGACCTGGTTCCTGAAGAATTCGCCGAAATTCTTGAGATACATCCTGCACTTGAGCACGTCGACGACCGTCACGGCGGAATTGATCTCGATATCCGCCTCGTCCTTTACTCTCTCCACGGCGTGAATGACATCGGAAAGCTTGCCGACGCCCGAGGGCTCGATGACGATGCGGTCGGGATGATACTGCCTGGATACCTCTCCCAGGGCGGTCCCGAAATCCCCGACGAGCGAGCAGCAGATGCAGCCCGAGTTCATCTCGCGGATTTCTATTCCCGCGTCCTTCAGAAATCCGCCGTCGATGCCGATTTCGCCGAATTCATTTTCAATCAGAACGATCTGCTGGCCCTTGAACGCGTCAGCAAGAAGTTCTCTGATCAGCGTGGTCTTTCCCGCGCCGAGAAATCCGGAAATTATGTCAACCTTTGTCATAACTCTTTTCCTCCTGCCTGATATATATGTGTGATCACGCCCCCCAAAAGGCCATGCGGAAATTCACACAGGCCTCCTCCCGGGGATGTGAATCGACAACGGTTCACGGCTCCGGGCCTTCCCGAAGCCGATTCCGATTATAGTATAACCGTCCGCTGTTTTGCAACTCCGGTTATTCGGATTTTCCTGCCTCCCCGGTGAGCTCCATCACTTCCTTCACAAGGCTTTCCCGTCGGTCCCGGAGCAGCAGAAGCCTGTTGTAGCGGAAAAAGGCTTCGTTCCCGCACTCCGTGACAAAGCGGAGACTGTGGTATCCCGCGGAGAGCTCCGTCAGGAAAATGACCAGCTCCTGCCCCTCGCCGAAGCTGTCCGCCAGAAAGGAAAAGGCATTGGTCAGCCGGGACCCCGTCTTCACGGCTTCCGCCTGCCTGCTGCTCTCTCTGGCAGAGAACCACTTCCTGACCGCCTCTTTCTCATCCTTCTCTCCCCGGGGCATCTCCCCGGCGGCCTTCAGCACCAGTCTCTCCAGACGCAGCTCCTCGGGGCCTGCCAGGCCGGAGGCGGTCATGCTCTCAAGATGCGCCCTCACTTCGCCGGGTATCGCGGAAAAGTCCCGTCCTTCCTCCGCGAAGGCCTCCTTCAGAATGGAGAACAGCCGTTTCTGGACGTCCTCGTCCTCGCAATAGGCCCTGAAATCGCGGTTCAGGCGGTCGGTCAGAAGTCCGATGAGACTCAGCTTCTCGTCGAAGGCCGCCGACCGGAAATCCATCTCCGATGCAGGCACGGCGCCGTCCAGGATGTCGTCGATCCGGTACACGCTGCGGTAGCGGTTGTAAAGATCGTAGTAGGCCGCGTAATCCGCTGCCGCCTCCGGGGACTCAAGGTACTGAAGCACCAGCTTCTCCGTCACGGGCTTCCCCAGCTTCTCATAGACCCGGATCATGCGCGAAAGATCCTCCCAGCCGCGGGCCGTGATGAAGCGTTTGCCGTCCAGCCCCGTCTCGACGTGGTAGAAATGCTCTCTCCGGATCTCGAGATACGACAGAATGGATCCGTGGATGCCCGCCCGGTAGGCGTACTCCTTCCACGCGTCGAAATCCGCCTCCACGTCGATCCTTTTTACGCGGTCCAGCGTGACGATATCCAGGTCCCGGACGGATTTGTTGTATTCGGGGGGGTTCCCGGCGGTCACGATCAGAAAGCCGTCCGGCACGCGGTGGGTGCCGAAGGTCTTGTACTGAAGGAACTGCAGCATCGTCGGGGCCAGCGTCTCGGAAACGCAGTTGATCTCGTCGAGAAACAGAATGCCCTCCCTTACGCCGGATCTTTCGATCTGCTCATAGACCGCCGCGATGATTTCGCTCATGGTGTACTCGGTGACCGAATACTCCCTGCCTCCGAAATTCTTTCGGGAGATAAAGGGCAGACCGATCGCGCTCTGTCTCGTGTGATGAGTGATCGTATAGGAGACGAGGTTGATGCCGCACTCGGCGGCCGCCTGCTCCATGATCGCCGTCTTGCCGATGCCGGGAGGGCCCATGAGCAGAATCGGCCTCTGGCGCTCCACGGGAATCTCGTAGGCGCCGGTCTCGTCCTTTGCGAGATACGCCTCTATGGTATCGATAATCTCCTGTCTGGCTTCTTTGATATTCATAGAATCACCTGTTTTCGCGCCGGCCGTTTCGCGCCGCGCGCCGCCGTGTCTTCTGTCTTTGCCGGAGGTTCTTCGCCGGCGTCGTCGAGGTACACCTTCAGAATCCAGGGAGGCACCTCCCTCTCGTCCACGAGATCCTCCCGCGAGAAGACGAACGCCGTCTCATACCCCGGGGCTTCCCCGGGATATCTTCCGAAACCGTCCGTGAAATAGACGAGTCCGGCGAGATCCCTGAGCTTTCCCTCTTTCCGCAGTTCGTCCACATACGCGAACACGGGCCGGAAATCCGTTCCGCCTCCCCCGCAAAGAGAGATGCCGGCGGCGTACCGCTCCATCTCCTCCGGAGCAGTGATCAGGATATCGCGCCTCACCTTCGCGTCGCATTCAACGATGTGAAGCTCGAAGCGGGAGAAGAAATTCTCCCGGAGAAGGATCATCCCCGCCGTCTCCTGCAGAAAGCGCCTGACCGTCCCGTCGCTCACGGAGGCCGACGTATCGATGGCGATGACGAGGGAGCGGATTCTTCTCGCCTCCGCGAATTCGTTCTCCTCGATCAGAGGCATGTTGCCGTAGAGCTCCATCCCGTAGTGGTAAAAACCGTAATCAAAGGAATCCGGATCCACCCGGCACTCCTCCCGGAGCACGGAGAATTTCCGCAGGAGATCCCGGTAGCGGACTCTTTCGCGGAGATCAAAGCCCAGCTGCCTGGTCAGCGTGCCGGCCTTGCTGCCGGCGGTGTCGCCGGAGAGAACCAGCTCGCTCTCCACCCGCTTCGCGGTCCGTTTCCACTCCTCGCTCCCCCTCGGGAAACGCTCCGGATCCGGGCCGCCGTCCTCCGGCTTCTCCTCCATCCGCTCCCAGAAGCCGTGATCGTCGGCCAGAAATTCGGAGGAGAGCGCCATGAGCAGGGAATACTCCGGCGGATTCGCGCTGAAATAGCGGTACAGTCTTTCCGCGGTGAGAATCCTGACCTCCCGTCCGAGGATTCCGTACCACTCCACGCGGAAATCAGAGGGCGTTTTCCTCACGACGGAATAATCCATCGAGTCGATCACGGACTCCGCGGCGATATCGGCGCAGAGATTCCAGAGCTCCGGATCCGGATGAAGGTCAAGACCGTACATATGGCGGAAGAGGCAGTGGAGGATCGTGTGGAGACAGGTGCGGTCAAGCACATACGGGTGCTCCAGAAACGTCTGCATCGCCCAGACCGGGTTGTACCTCAGGGCCGCCGCGTCCGTCCCGATCGTTCTCGCGGAGAGATCCATCACCGGCTCCAGGCTCATCAGGGCCGGTCCCATAAAACGCATGGAAAGATACAGCTCCGTCCGCGCAGCCGTGATGAGCTTCCGTCCGATCTCCTCCAGATCGGTTCTGTTTCCTCTTCCCTTCCGTTCTTCCATCGTCCCTGCCGCAGGACTTACAGTCCCTCGAGAGAAAACGTCTCCATCCCGTATCCGGCCTGGCCCTGCAGGCGCACCTTCTCCATGAGGAGGCCGGTGATCTCCGCCTCGCGGTCTGCCGACGCCTGCCTGACGGCGGCGTCCAGATCCTCCCGGCGCACCTCGGCGTGTCTCACAAGCATACGGACTCCCTCCGCGTCCCCTTCCCCGATCAGGCGCTCCAGCAGAAGCCCCGCGTGCCGGCCCAGATAGCCGGCGTAGGCCTCTTCCGCCTGATCCGACAGGCGGTACGGAAAACCGATTCGTTCCAGCGCGATGGCGCCGGCTGTCAGGACGTCCACGTCCCTGATGCGGGAGAAGCATTCGTCGTACTGTTCAAAATCGATCCCCTGCCGCGTCACGCACTGGCGGTAGGAGTAACCCGACCCCACGATCGACTGATGGATCGCCCTGGCGCGGGTGTCCTCCCTCACCTCGCTGTAGAATCCGGGAAATATCAGCCCGGCCGTCCCGTCGCCCATCTCCAGCCTCAGGCGGAGCATGGCGTCGCTGTCCGCGACCAGATCCTTCACGAGACGGAAGTATCCTCTTCTCATCGAGAGGCGGATCTCCGAGAGCGCGGGGCACATGCGGATCGCCCCGTCGCCGAAGTCCTCCACGCTGTCGGTCATCGAGAGGAGCTCCAGTTTTCCGCAGTTGTAGAAGGCAAAGCTGCCGATCTCCCTGATCCCGTCCGGCAGTTCGATCTCCCTGACGTCCTGTCTTCCGGAGAAGGCGCGGCTGCCGATGCAGGTCACGGCCTGTCCGGCGATCTCCTGCGGGACCGCCGCCCGGGGGGCCGTTCCCGGAAAGCCCGTGATCCGGATCGTTCCGTCCCCGCGCGTCTCATAGCGGAAGCCGGCCCCTTCCCGGACGCTGCCGCCGGAAGATACGCTCACGGCGCGTCGCTCCCGCCGGGTTCTCCGGCGCTCCCGAGGCGCATCGCGGCGCCGGTGTCCGGGGATGCCGTCTTCCCGGTCTCTCCCCTCTTCATGCCCTTTCTCTCCCTGGCGCGTCCGATCAGCTCCTCCGCCTCGTCGAAGGCGGCGGCCAGATAGGAGGACTCCCACTCGCGGCCGGCCTTCTCCTGCCGCTTGATCTCCTTCCAGCTCGCGCTGATCTCCTCCCGCGTCATGGGACGGTCCCCAAAGACGTGGGGGTGCCTCCGGATCATCTTCTCGGAGACGGTCCGGATCACGTCGTCCAGCGTGAAGAGGCCTTCCTCCTCCGCGAGCCGGGCGTGGAACACCACCTGGAAGAGCAGGTCGCCGAGCTCCTCTCTCAGATTGTCCGCTTTTCCCGTCGCTTCGAGAATGTTGATCCCGCAGACCACCTCCGCGGCCTCCTCGATGCACGCCGCCTTGATGGAAGCGTGTGTCTGGGCCTTGTCCCAGGGGCATCCGTCCTCCGCCCTGAGCGCCCTGACGATGTCGTCCAGTTTTTCAAGCTCCGTCATCTGTTCTCCCCCCTGTCAGGCGAACGCCTCCCGGATCTCCTCCACCGTCCTGCCCGACGCCAGCATCACGATGAGGAGGATCCTGCTCTTGATGGCGTTCAGCTCGCCGCTCAGAATCACGCCGAATTCCTCCATCTGGGCTCCGCCTCCCACATAGTTGTAGCAGGCGTAGCTCTCGCCGTCGACGCACCGGGTCGTCACGACGACGATCACGCCGCTGCCGACGGCCTCCCGGACCGGGTCGGACAGATAGTACGGGATGTTTCCCGTCCCGTAGCCTTCGATCACAATCGCGCGGCTGCCGGCCGCGACCAGGTAGTCGAAGATCTCCCGGCTGACGCCGGCGTAGCACTTCATGATCGGCACTTTTATGTCAACCCGTTCCGCCGGGTAGACCGCTCCCTGGCGGCTGCTCCTGTAGTACCTCACCCGGTCCTCGACAATGCTCCCGAGGGGGCCCAGCGGGGAGCGGAAGGCGTCGATCCGGCTGGAGTGATACTTGTTTACGTCATCCGCCGAGAAGATGGTCTCATTGAAATAGACCAGCACGCCCCTGCCCGCGGACTGGGGGTCCGACGCGACGGTGGCAGCGCCGCAGACATTTCCCAGGGCGTCGCTGTAGAGATCGTGGGAGCTTTTCATGGATCCCGTGAAGACGACCGGCTTCCGGCAGGGGACCGTCACGTTGATGAAATACGGAATCTCATCCATCGTATCGGTTCCCTGGAGCACGACGATCCCGTCGATGTCCTCCCTCTCCTCGGTCTCCCTCAGGGATCTGGCGAGCGTCAGGCCGTCCTCCAGCGTCAGGTCGGAGCCGGGCATGTTGAAGATCTCCTTGACCTCGATCTCGAAACGTTCCCGGAGAGCCGTCAGTCTCTCCAGCATCTGAACGCCGGTCATGGCCGGCGTCACCTTGCCGCTGATCGCGTCTTTTGAGCACTGAATGGTCCCGCCCGTCGTGTAGATCACGACCCTGGGCTGCCTTTTTTCCATAAGGTTCCTCCCTGCCTCTCGCGGAAATAAAGCAGAGATTCCGGAACTGAATCTCTGCTTTATCGTGATATTGCCGCTGTAACCGGACGGATCCGGCTATCGGTTATCGGATGCCCTTCGTCCTGTAGTCCCAGCCGCAGGCATCCAGTTCGTTGATGGCGTCGACACAGGCCTTCACGAGAACCTCGGTCATCTTTTCGCCCTTCTCAGGTGTGGCCTTCGTCGGGTCACCCGTCGCGGCGCAGTCCGTGATCTCGGAGAAGTCCCACTTGACGTCTACGTTCTGCGGGAGCATATCCGGCACCCATCCCTTTGCCTGATCCGGCTCGTTCCACTGCGGATACAGATAGTAGGCGATGGAGCTCTCTCCCTCTCCCGCGTGTCCGAGGCCGTCCCAGACCTCGAAGGTTCCTTCGGGAAGAAGCTTTCCGGCGATCACCCACCACTCGGGCAGCGATACGATTCTGGCCTCGGGATATTTCTCCTTGATCTTGCGGGAAGCGATCTCGATCGGCGCGATATTCCCGTCGTGTCCGTTCAGGATGAAGATGTGCGTCACGCCGTTTCGGAGCACCGATTCCAGCATATCGTAGATCACGCTGGTCACGGTGTCATAGCTCAGCGTCAGCGTAAACGGGAAGGTGTCGTAATGGCCGCTGTAGCCGACCGTGATCGGCGGCAGCACCAGCATATTGTCGACCTTTTCCGCGATTTTGCAGGACAGCATGTAGGAAACCAGCGTGTCCGTGCCTTCCGCGAGATGATTCCCGTGGGCTTCGCAGGATCCCACCGCCAGAATGACCTTGTCGAATTTTCTTTCCCTGACCTGATGTGCGGTAAGCTTCAGAAGTTCGTTAATTGCCATGTCAGAATCCCTTCTTTCCCAGAATGTTTGGAGTGTCAGTTCCGGCGCTCCCCGTCAGATGTTCTTTCTGAACTTGAGCATTCCGTCCTCGGCCTGGCAGACGACGACCGTCTTGTCCGGTACGTGGGTCTCGGCGGAGTAGGAAATCGTGCCGGTGATGCCCGGGAAGTCCTTGGTGTTCTCAAGGGCGTCGCGGATCGCGGCCGGCGTCACGTCGTCTCCGCAGGCCTCGATGGCAGAAGCGATGAGATACGCCGTGTCATAGCCGAGGGCCGCGAACGCGTTCTCCGGAGCCTTGCCGTACTTCTCGGTGTAGGCGCTGATGAAGTTCTGGACCGCCTCGCTGTCGTCGTCGGCCGAGAAATGCGTGCAGCAGTAAACGTCCTGGTTCGCGAGATCGCCCGCGACACCCCACAGATCCGTATCCCAGCCGTCTCCGGAAATCATCGGGCCGGTCACGCCCGCGGAGCGGTACTGCTCGATGACGGTGCTGGCGTCATCCGGGCCGGTCGCCATGAACAGGATGCCGGCTTCTTCGCCGAGCGCCTGATAGCGGGCGATCTGGGCGGAATAATCGTAGTCGCCGCTGGCGAAGTAATCCTGGAGGACGATCTCTCCGCCGAGCTCCTCAAAGCGCTCGATGAAGTAATCGGAGAGGTTTGTGGTGTAGCTCATGGAGTTGTCCGTGAGGACGTAGGCCGTCTTCGCGCCGAGCTCTTCGACCGCGTAGTCCGCTCCGGCGTGGGCGCAGACGTCGTCGCCGAAGGCGCAGAGGAACGCGCAGTCACCGACCGTCGAGGGGATATCCGGGGTTGTCGCGCCCGTGAAGACGAAGGGAACGCCCGCTTCCTGGGCGACGGCGCCGGCGGCATAGGCGAAATCGCTGTCTGAGAAACCGGCGAGAACGACAGCTCCGTCATTGTTGATCTGCTTCTTCGCGTTGCTCGCGCACACGGCCGTATCCGTCTTGCCGTCGTCGTAAACTGCGGAGAGCTGCCTGCCGTTCACTCCGCCTGCCGCGTTGATTTCTTCGATGGCGAGATCAAAACCCTGCTGCGTGGGCTCATCGAGTGAAGACTGATCACCGGTAATGTTGAAGATGCCGCCGACCACAATCGCGTCGTCCGCGAACGCAGCCGTGCCTGCCATCGCCATTGTCATGGCCGCGGCCATGCCGATGCATGCAGCTTTCCTGAATAAACCGTGTTTTCTCATAGTTCTACCTCCTTTTGACTGTGAACCATTGCTGGACGCCGGATGAACCGCAGCCTACCCGGAATCCTGATCTATCAGGAAGACTTTCTCCGGAATACTCCGGCAAGTCTCTGATATTCCTCCCGGCGGAACGGCGCGAGATAGGTGTCCTTCGAGAACCAGGTGTCGAGGATGATCTCGCTGTTCCCCATGATGCCCTGTCCCCTGAAAATAATCAGGAGGATCAGGAGAACCGCCATGATGATGTTGGAGAGGCCGAACATGGTCGGCAGCCTGACGCCGCCCAGGGAGAAACCGCTCTCCAGGGGGGCGAGGAATTCCGGAACGATGGTGTAGAACATGGCTCCGGGAATCGACCCGCTCAGGGAGAACATGCCGCCGATGATGCTCATCTCCACTATATCAAAACTCTTGGAAAAATAAAAGTTGGACGCGGAAATCGTGGTGAGATAATGCCCCCACAGACCGCCGCCGATTCCGGCAAAAAAGGCGCTGATGGCGAAGCAGGAGATCTTCTTCTTCACGAGGTTGATCCCGAGGGTCTGGGCGGCGACGGGATCGTCCCGCATCGCGATCAGGCCTCTTCCGTAGTCCGAGTGGGTCACCCGGTAGAGAACAAAGAGGGTGATCACCACCGTGATGTACACCGATACGATCGTGGACGTCGCCGGAAGGCCCGTCAGGCCCCTCGAGCCGTGGGTGATATCTCCCTGGTTGTCGATCACGGCGCGGACCACGACGATCAGCGCCAGGGTGACGACCGACAGATAGTGCCCCTTGGTTCTCACCACCGGGAAGCCGACGATGAGGGCGACCAGGGCGGCGGCCGCGCCGCCGATGATCAGGGCCGGGGCCAGCGGGATCTGCAGCTGTATCAGCCACGCGGGAAGCCCCGGCGTCATATTCTCCTTGACCTGCGGGGCCAGCGTGAAGAACGCGGAGATATAGGCGCCGATCGCCATGAAGGCCGCGTGTCCCATGGAGAACATGCCGGAGAATCCGTTGATCAGGTTGAGGCTCGCGGCCAGCACGATATAGATGCCCATCGTGATCACGATGCCCGTGACGTAGCTCGTCGGCGTCAGCGCGCAGCGGATCAGGATGACGAGCGGCACGATCACGAATACGATCAGCCGCAGCAGATTGGAATCCGAGAACTTGTTCGTCTTTTTCATAGCGGTACCCTCCTCCGGCCGTCAGCTTCTCGCCGTCTCACTGCCGCCGAACAGTCCGTTCGGCCGGAACAGAAGAACGACAACCATCAGAAGAAATACAAACGCGTCCCTGTAGGCCGTCATGGTCGTGGGAACCAGTCCGGCGAAGAGCATCTCCGCGACGCCGATGATGAACGCGCCGGTCACCGCGCCCCCGAGGCTTCCGATGCCGCCGATGACGGCGGCGCAGAACGCCTTGAGGCCGGGCACGAAGCCGAGGGAAGGATAGACCGTCTTATATTCGCCCGCCAGAAGGAAGCCCGCCACCACGGCGAGTCCCGAGCCGATGGCAAAGGCGGTCATGACGACGCGGTTGACGCTGACGCCCATGAGCCTCGCCGCCTGAAGGTTTTCGGAGCAGGCGCGCATCGCGGTGCCGATCCTGGTCTTCTTCAGAATCAGGTGAAGGATGACGAGGAATATCGCGGTGACGATAAAGGTGATGATATTGATCGTCGAGAGCGAGACGATGCCGATCCGGTGGACCGCCCTCAGATTTTCCGGAAGCATGAAGGGCTGTCTCTGGGCGGAAAAGATCATCTGCAGGAGGTTCTGCAGAAGGGCCGAGACCGCCAGCGACGAGATCAGCGTCGTCTCCTCGGAGGCGTCGCGGAGCGGCCTGTAGGCCAGCCGCTCGATCAGGAGGCCGACGACGACACTGAAGGCCACGGACAGGCACAGGGACGCAAGTATCGGCATTCCCGCCTGATTCATCAGCATCAGAATGATATAGACGCCGATGGTCATGATGTCCCCGTGGGCGAAATTGATCAGTCTCAGGATGCCGTAGACGATCGAATAGCCGATCGCCACGATCGCGTAGATGCTCCCCAGCTTGAGTCCGCTGATCAGCATGCTCATAAAATAGGTCGAATTGATCATATGTCACCTCCGAGATAGGCCGCCTTCACTCTCTCGTCCCTGATCAGATCCGAGCTTCTGCCCTCGAGGGTGATCGTTCCGGTCTCCATGATATAGGCCCGGTCCGCGAGCTCGAGCGCGTCGTAGGCGTTCTGCTCGATGACGAAAACCGTGATGCCCTGTTCCTTGAGACTTCTCAGCACCCCGAAGACCTCTTCCGTCATGATGGGGGAAAGTCCCATCGAGGGCTCGTCGAGAAGCAGCATTTTGGGGGAGCTCATCAGCGCCCTCCCGATGGCGAGCATCTGCTGTTCGCCGCCGGAGAGCGTCCCCGCGGACTGCTTCGCCCTCTCCTTCAGAATCGGGAACAGAGACAGAACCTTCTCCCTGTTCCTCTCGACATCCGCCTTGTCCCGGTTGACATAAGCTCCCATCCGGAGGTTCTCGTCGACGGAAAGCCTCGTGAAGATCTGCCGGCCCTCGGGCACCTGGACGAGCCCCATCGCGACGATCCGGTCCGCCCCGATCCCCGTGATGTCCCTGCCGCCGAAAAAGATCTTCCCGGAAGCCGTGCGGATGAGGCCGGAGACGGCGTGCAGCGTGGAGCTCTTGCCCGCGCCGTTCGCCCCGATGAGGGCGACGGTTTCGCCTTCCTCAATCTTCAGTGATATTCCCTTTACCGCGCTGATGCCGCCGTATCTGACGACCAGATCCCTGATTTCAAGCATTCGCCTGCCTCCCCAGATATGCGGCGATGACCTTCGGGTCGTTCCGGATCTCGTCCGGCGTGCCGCTTGCGATCACCTCTCCCGACGCCATCACGTAGATGTACTCGCAGAGGCTCATGATGACCTTCATGTCGTGCTCGATCAAAAGGACGGTCAGGCCGAATTCCTCCTTGGCCCGCCGGATCGCCGCCACGAGGTCCGCGCTCTCCTGCGGGTTCATGCCGGCCGCCGGCTCATCCAGCAGAATCAGACGGGGATCCGCCGCGAGAATTCTCGCGATCTCCAGCCTGCGCTGGCTGCCGTAGGGGAGGGAGTCCGCCCGGGCGTCGGCGTAGGAGTCGATCTCCATCTCCCGGAGCATGGCCATCGCCTTCCCGTAGTAGGCCTCCTCGCTCTCAGCGAACCGCTTTGTGTGGAGAAGGCCTTCCGCGAAGCTGTACCGCCGGTGCATCTGCGCTCCGATCACCGTGTTCTCGAGGGCCGTCATTTTGCCGAACAGCCGGAGATTCTGATAGGTCCTGAGTATGCCCGCCTTCGCGACCCTGTCGGGCTTCCATCCGGTGATGTCGCGGCCGTCGTAGATAATCTGTCCCGCGGTGGGCACGAGTACGCCCGACAGCATGTTGATGACCGTCGTCTTTCCGGCCCCGTTCGTCCCGATGAGGCCGTAGATTCTTCCCTCCTCGACGGACGCTGAGAAATTCTTCACCGCCTGGAGACCCTTGAACGATTTTCCGCAATTTCTGGCTTCCAGTAATACCGCCACTTTCTCTCTCCTGTTCTGCCTGCCGCGCCGCCCTTCCCGGCGGACGGGCCGTGGGACGGCCGTCCGTCGGATAACAGCGAAGGGGGCATGTCGTTCCGTTCAGGAATCAGCATACCCCCTTGTATGTCTGCGTAAGCTCAAGCGCCGGACGCTCATCACGGCATCTGCACAATCTCTGAATGATCCATTCCATATCATTTATATCAAATAATGTATACCAATTTTCTTATTTTGTAAATTTCAAATTTCAGAGCGGGGAATCAATTGCACCGGCGCCGAAGCCGTCAGAGCAGGCCCTTGAGAAGAATCTCGATACCGATGCCGATCAGGACGCATCCCCCGACGATCCTGGTCCGTCCCTCCGTTTTCTCCCCGATCTTCTTCCCGATCACGAGGCCCGTCCTGCACAGGGCAAAGGTGACCGCCGCGATGACGGCCGCGCAAAGACATGCCTCCGCGGCGCGGTACGACGCGATGGTAAAACCGACCGACAGGGCGTCGATGGAGGTGGCGACTCCCTGGAGGAGCAGGGTTCCCATGCCGATCCTGCCGCGGCCCTCCTCCCGTTCCTCCCCCGGTCTCAGGCCTTCCAGGATCATTTTCCCGCCGATCAGCGACAGGAGGAGCAGCGCGATCCAGGGAATCGTTCCCGATACCGCGGTGAACGCCTCCACGATCCGGCGGACGCAGAACCAGCCCGCGAGCGGCATCAGGAACTGGAAGCCGGCGTAAACCCCGGCCATCAGGTCCATCCTGCGGCGGCCCATGACCGGTTCGACGATCGCGTTCGCGACGGACACCGAGAACGCGTCCACCGCGAGGCCGAATCCCATCAGTGTGCTGTTAAGGAAAAACAGAGCGTCCATGTGTTCCCTCCGATACCGCAAAGAGGACAGGCATGAGCGCATCATACCTGTCCCGCTTTTTCATTCCTTTGTCCGGACCGCGTGTCAGCTGTTGTAGATCTCCTCGTGAAGCCTTGAGATCGTCTCTGCCATATCCGGCACGAGGATCTCGCCTCGGGAGGTATAGAGCCCGTCGTAGGGCACCCTGCTCTCGATGATGTTGTATCCCGTCAGGGACGGAATCTGCATCAGCAGCGAGAGCACCGTCGCGGTGTCGATGTTATGGGTCACGAGAGGAAGAATCTTCGTGATGACGGCGTTGAGCTCCGTCACATTCATGCTCCTGACCTTGTCAAAGATCTGCATCAGGACGACTCTCTGTCTCTCCGTCCTCTCGTAGTCGTTGTTGCCGGTGAAGCGGATTCTGGCGTAGCCGACGGCCATGAGACCGTCCGCGGCGAAGGTACCCGCCGAACCGAACTGGTGCTCCTGATAGTTAAGTCCCTCCCTCAGCGAGCACATATCCATGATCAGCCCGTCGGCGAGGGAGGCCTCTTCTTCGGTCACCGTGAGCGTCACGCCGCCCAGAATGTCGATGATCTGGGCCATGCTGAAGAAATCAACCGAGGCGTAGTTGTCGATGTTGACCTTGTAGTTCTGCTCGATCGTCTGGATCAGGAGCGGACCGCCGCCCACGGCGTACGCGTTGTTCAGCTTGCGCACCCCGATGCCGGGGATGTCCGCGTAGAGATCTCTCATGAAGGACGTCAGATGGATCGTCTGCGTCTTTTTGTTCAGCGTCACGAGAATCATCGAGTCCGAGTTGCCGTTCCAGCTGGTATCCCTTCTGTCGACGCCGATCAGGAGCAGGTTGTAGAGATCCTTGTTGTCCGGAAGCTCCAGCTTGTTCTCCGTCTCCGTGTCCTCGATGATCGCGGTCTGGATCTCCTCGATCTCGCTGTCCGTAAGTCCGGTGCTCTCGGTCAGAAGAGCCGGGTCAACCGTCTGCTCCGTGGCAGCCGCGGCGACTTCCCTGTCGCTCCTGTAATTGCTCAGCCTGTAATATCTGAAAAACAGGAAACATACACCTGCGGCAGCCGCGATCAGTACAATCAAAAGAACGATCAGAACGACCCAGCCGGCGCTCAGTCCTTTCTTCTTTTTCTTTTTATTGCTCAATTTGCTCACCTCTTAAAAGCGTAAAATGAAAGAACAGCCCGTCCTTCGCGTGATCCATGCGGTCGTACATCGCAGCGTGCTGTTCCGTGAATAACGAATGAATTCTACCACAGTGTACAAAGAAGCGCAACACCAAAAAAAGCCCGGCTTGATTATTCGCCCGTCATGCCTTATGCTGACTTCTGACAGAGACCGCCGCGCGGCCCGCGGCCTTTTGATACCGGAGAAAGCAGGCAGGACATGACGAGAGAACTGCAGTTTCACGAGCGGGCAGAGAGAAGCCTCATCACCAAATACAGAAAGACCATCTGGCACCCCTTCATCGACGCGGTCGCCCGCTATGAGCTGATCCGGGAGGGGGACCGGATCGCCGTGTGCATCTCCGGCGGCAAAGACTCCTTCTGCCTCGCCAAGCTCGTCCAGGAGCTCCAGAAGCACGGGCGCTATCCCTTCGAGGCGGTCTACATGGTGATGGACCCCGGCTACACGCCGGAGAACCGGAAGAAGATCGAGGACAACGCCGCCCTCCTCCGCATCCCGGTCCGCATCTTTGAATCCGATATTTTCAACATCGCCTACCGGCAGGACAGAAGCCCCTGCTATCTCTGCGCCAAGATGCGCCGCGGATGGCTGTACAGCCGGGCGAAGGAGCTGGGGTGCAACAAAATCGCCCTGGGACACCACTTCAACGACGTGATCGAGACCACCGTCATGAGCATGTTCTACAGCTCGGAGCTGAGGGCGATGATGCCGAAGCTCCACAGCGACAACTTCGAGGGCATGGAGCTGATCCGTCCCCTCTACAAGGTGCGCGAGGACGACATCATCGCCTGGAAGAACTACAATCATCTCGATTTTCTGAGATGCGCCTGCCGGTTCACCGAGGAGAACAACGGCGTATCGCCAGAGGAGGGCAGCTCCAAGAGAAAGCGGGTCAAGGACCTCATCCGGGCGCTGAAGGAGGAGACGCCGGATCTGGACCAGAGCATCTTCAACAGCATCCATTCCGTGTGTCTGGATACGATGCCCGCCTGGAAGGAGGGAGGAAAGACGCATACCTTTCTGGAGAAGTACACGGCCGAATGACGCGCCGGCATTTTCATCCGGCGCCGTTTGTGGTATAAATCAGAGGAATAGTATCAGCTGAACTATTATTTTGCGTAATGGATCGTCCCCGGAGCGCCCGCGAAGCGGCCGCCGCGTCCGCCGGACGAAAAGGGCATGCCATGAAGTCGACACCGAACCGCTATGAAATCTTCCTCAAGGTCGCGGAGACTGGCAACATCTCCAAAGCCGCCGAATCTCTCCACTATACGCAGTCCGGCGTGAGCCACGTCATCGCCTCCCTGGAGGAGGAAACCGGGTTCCGCCTGTTTGTCCGCGGAAAGAACGGCGTATCGCTGACCGACAACGGCCGGAGGCTCGTCCCCGACATCCAGGCCATCGTCAACAGCGAGCAGGCGCTGCGCCAGTCCGTCTTCCGCATCAATCACCAGGTCGCGGGCAAGCTGCGCGTGGGCAGCTTCACCAGCGTGACGGCCTCCTGGATCCCGGGCATGCTGAAGCGGTTCCGGGACCGCTGGCCCGAGGTCGAGCTGGAAATCATGGACGGCAGCTATGACGAGATCAACGACTGGCTGCTGCACGGCAGGGTCGACTGCGGATTTCTCTCCGCCCCCGTCTCCGACCGCTTTCTGTTCCACGAGCTCGTCAGGGATCCGCTCTACGCGGTGATGCCCGACGATCACCCGCTGGCGTCGAAGGAGGCCGTGAGCGTCAGGGATCTGGCGGACTGGCCCTTCATCTCGGCGATCAAGGGCTGCGACAACGATACCCGGGCTCTCTTTGAGGAGGCGGGGCTCTCCGTCAACGTCAGCTACAGCCTCCGGGACGACGTCGCCATCCTCTCCTTTGTGCGGAATCATCTCGGGATCGCCGTCCTCCAGAAGCTGGTTCTCGACATCCACGCCTCGGGGATCACCAGCCGCCCTCTCCTGCCGGAGAGGCACCGGACCATCGGCCTGTGCCTGATGCCCGGGAGAGGCTCCATCCTCTGCGACCTGTTCCTGGAGACGCTGAGGGAGATGCTGCGCACGGAATCGGCCTGAAACGCCTGAGACGGCGTCCGGAGTTTTTGCTCCGGACGCCGTCTTTGCGTTCACCGTCTCTGTTCTTCTGCCTTTCCGCTTTTCAGCCTCTCTGCTTTTAAGCCTTTCTGCTTTTCTGACTCACTGGCTCTCTGCCTTTCTGACCCTCTGCCTCTCTGCCCGGCCGTCTCACAGCTTCACATTCAGCACTGTCAGCAGCACCATCACCCCGAGCACCACGAGAATACCGAGGCACGTCATCAACATGGCAAAGGAAAAATTCCTGGTGATGGAGTCCCATGTCACAGCCGTGCCCTGACGCAGCTTCCACCAGAATCCGGCACTGCCTTCGTCGGGCGCCTTTACATTCCTCTCTCTTGCCACCGTCCTGCGGAGCAGCACCACCAGCGCGTCGGTGCTGTCGGAAAGGATCCGCCCGGCGACAGATCCCGCGGTCAGAATCCCCTTCGCCGCCGGCCTGAGAATCCTGTTCTCTCCGAATACGGAGGCGGCGGTCCCGAAAATCCCCGGCAGAATCTTCGTCAGCAGCGGCCTGTAGAGCAGACTTTCCAGATCCAGCCTCTGGGGCCACAGGTTCACATAACTTCCCCGCCGGCAGAGCACCTTCCTCACCACCAGCAGATACAGGACGGCCCCGATGGCCAGCGAAATGCCCCCGCCCTTCAGGTTTTCCGCCGTAAAGGCCCGGAACTCCAGGATGCTCTCCTCTCCCGTCATCAACGCGGCGAGCCGGGTCATAACGGCCGGCTGTCCGAGAATGACCATGAGAAGCGACGACCCGAAGATGACGCCCCCGCTCAGCCGTGTCATATAGCCGCGCATGGAATCGAAATCCGCCTGGCGCGCCTCATCCCTGTTTTTCTCCACGAAAACGCAGAGAAAGAGCTTCAGCATATAGGCAAAGGTGATGCCGCCCGAAATCAGGAACACCCATTCGCCGGCGCGGAGGAGCCCTCCGTATCCGGCGCACTCCGCGGCCGCTTCCACGATTCCTTCGTGGAGCATCGTCTTGCTGATATAGCCGTTGAACATCGGTACGCCGCTGATTCCCAGGGCGCCGAGGGCGAAGGCCGCCTTCAGAAGAGGCTTCTTCCGTCCGAAGCCCCGGATGTCATCCAGCGTCAGGACGTGGAGATTCATGACCACGACGCCAGCGGCCATGAAGAGCGCCAGCTTGATCAGCGAGTGGTTGACCATGTGGAGCATGACGCCCGAGAGGGCCAGCTCCGCGGCTTCCCCGTGCTCTCCCAGAAGAAGGGTCATCGAAATGCCCGTGAGGATGAAACCGATCTGGGACATGGAGGAGCAGGCAAGGGTCCGCTTGAGATTGACGGAGAACAGCGCCAGCAGCGCGCCGAGAAACATCGTGATCTCGCCCAGGACGAAGACCGAAAGGCCGAAGACCTCATTTCCGCGGAATACCGCCAGCGAGGTCATGAGTATGCCGTAGATGCCCACCTTGGTCAGGATACCCGAGAGGAGGGCGGACGCCGGGGACGGGGCCACCGGGTGGGCCTTCGGCAGCCAGACGTGTACCGGAAACATGCCGGCCTTCGCCCCGAAACCGAACAGGATGCAGAAGCCCGCCGCCAGAATCCGGACGTTTCCGGATCCGCCCGGCACGGAGGCGGCCGCCGCCTCCAGGCTGTCAAAGGAGAGCGTTCCGGCCTCTGTCTGCAGAAGGAGCAGGCCCATAAATAGAACCAGACCTCCGATCACGGCGATAAACAGATAGGTATAGCCCGCTCTGACCGCCTCCGGCGTCTCCTCGTGGATCACCCACGTGAAGGACGTAAAGGACAGGATCTCAAAAAACACGAAGGCGGTCATGAGATCCCCCGAGAGCATCACGCCCTCCGTCGCGCCCAGCGTCACCAGGAGGAAGAACACGTACCTTCCGAGATTCTCTCTCTCTTTTCGGAAGTAATCCGGCGAAAACAACGTCGTCATGAACCACATGAACGCCGCGATGACGGCGTAGACGGCCCTGAAGCCGTCCGTCCTCAGGGAGAGGCCGAAGACCAGGATTCCGTCGATCCGGGCCGAGAACTCCCGGCCGGGAAGAAGCAGGGTGAGGGCCAGCGCCACGGCGGTGACAAGCACGGCCGCGGCAGCCCGCGCCCGTTCATTCCGCCTGCCCGCCAGATACGCGGCAGCCGCTCCTGCCATCGGAAAAAACACGATCATCCAAAGCATAGATCCGCTCCTTGCCCTCCGCCTAGATCCGCCCTCCGGCGATCCCGGTGATAAAATTCATGATCTGTCCCGAAAAACACCCGAACCAGATATCCACAGCCCCGAAGAAGACGATCGGGACGAGCATTTTCCATCCGGCCTCCTTCGCGCTGCCGGCCTCCCTGAACCGGTCCGCTCCCGGCGGGGCGAAGAAAGCCCTGACGGAGATCGTGAGCGTGTACATGGCGCACAGAAATGCGGCGGCGATGAGGGCTGCCGCTCCCCCGCAGGACAGCGCCGTGCCCTCGGCGATCCCCGCGGCGATCAGCTTCCACTTCGAGACAAAGCCGCTGAACAGGGGAATGCCCGTGAGAGAGAGACCTCCCAGCGTAAACATGGCGAAGGTCACGGGCATCCTTTTGCCGACTCCGTTGGTCTCGTAGACGTAGGATTTTCCCGTCTGGTGCATGAAGGCTCCCGCGCAGAGGAAGAGATACATCTTGACGATCCCGTGAAACAGCATGTGGGAGGCCGCCCCGAGAAATCCGTCCGCAGTCATCAGCATGGCGCCGAAGAGCATGTAGGACAGGTTGCTCATCGTCGAGTAGGCGAGCCTTCTCTTGAAATGCTTCTCCCGAAGGGCCATCAGCGCGGCATAGGTCAGGGAGAAAATCGCGGCGGCCAGGCAGATTTTCTGCTCCGTGCTGCCCCGCATCAGCTCCGTGCCGAAGACGTAATAGGTCATCCTCATGACGGCAAACACGCCGGCGTTGACCACCGCCACCGCGTGCAGAAGGGCGGTCACCGGCGTCGGCGCGGCCGACGCGGTGGGAAGCCAGTCGTGGAGGGGGAAGACGGCCGCCTTCGCCCCGAAGCCGAAGAAGCCGAAGAGAAACGCGATTCTCATGATCTCCGGGCGGAACACGCCGGTGAGGCTTCCTCCGTAGACGAAGGAGCCGCCGCTTCCGTGCACCGTCGAGAGCACCACGGCGAAAAAGGCGAGGGAAGCCCCGCCGATCGTGTAGGCGGTGTATTTTCTGCCGGCGAACATGCTCTCCCTGTTTCCGTAGTGCGTGACGAGGGGAATCGTGACCAGCGTCAGCATCTCGTAGAAGACGTACATCGTGATCATGTTCGCGGCGAAGGCCAGGCCCAACGTGACGCCGTAGGTCATCACATAGAACGCGAAAAAGGCGTTTTTCCTGTGATCCCCGCTCATATACTCAAAGGCGTACAGAAGGACAAGGGGCCACATGACCGAGACCATGCCCGCGAAGAGCGAGGAAAGACCGTCCGCCCGGAAGACGACGGCGTATCCCTCGGCGAAGCTGTAGACCGTGACCGGCTCCCCCGTGCCCGCCAGCAGATTGATCCACACGCAGACAGACGAAAGAAGCGCGATGATCTCGCACCACGCCGCCCTCTTCCGGTCGTCGGCAAAGCCGATGGGCAGGATCAGAAATCCGCCGATGATCGGAATCAGTATTGCAGCCAGCAGAAAGAGAGGACTCATCCTCCATCCTCCTCCAAGAGTAATAGACATTTGCGCGGCAGCCCGCCCTGCCGTAAGAGCAGACACGCGGACTCATCAGAAGACAGGCACCCGTATTCCCGGAAAGCGGCCGTGCCGCCCTGTCAGAAGCCGAACGCCCCCACGACCGCTTTCCCGGCGACGCCCATGAGCAGGACGACCGCGCACAGGGCGATCATGGGAACCGTCATCAGCGCGGACGGCTCCGCGGACCGGTTTCCCTCTTCCTTCGCCGGAGACGGTTCGTGCCCGGGGAAGAATCCGTTTACGACGACGGGGAGCAGGTATCCGCCCGTCAGAAGGGCGGAGATCAGCAGAATCACGGGGGCGGCCACCCGGAAGCCGGGAATGCCGCTGCCGATCGCCGCGGAGGCGATCACCCATTTGCTCAGGAAGCCGGCGAGGGGCGGGATGCCGATCAGGGACAGGGAGGCGACGGTGAAGCACCAGAGCGTCACCGGCATCCTCTTTCCGATTCCCTTCAGATCCTCGACCCGGCGGATGCCGAGCTTGCAGATAAACACGCCCGCGCAGAGGAACAGGCAGCCCTTCGCGGCCACGTGCCCCATCGCGTGAAGCAGGCCGCCCTCCAGCCCTTCCTCCGAAAGAAACGACAGACTCAGCAGGATATAGGAGATCTGGCTGATCGTGGAAAACGCCAGCCGCTTCTTCAGCACCTTTTCCCGGAAGGCCATCATGGATCCCATGAAGACCGTCAGCATCGCGAGCACCATCCAGGCGGTCTGCACCCAGGTACCTCTGATGAGATCCGGTCCCACGGAGTAGTAGATCAGCCGGATGACCGCGATGACGCCGGCCTTCGCGATGATGCCCGACAGCAGCGCGGAAGCCGGCGCGGGGGCGATGGGATGGGCGGTGGGCAGCCATCCGTGCATCGGATAGAGACCCGCTTTCGTGCCGAACCCGACGATGCCCGCCAGAGCGGCCCACAGAAGAATCTGCTCGCGCCCCTGAAGCTTCGCCGGATCGATGAAGCCTCCCGCCGCGAAGACGGGCTCCGCGGACGCGAAGTGATAGACGAAAAAGATGGCGAAAAGTCCCATCAGCGCGCCGGCGATCGAGTAGAAAAGATATTTCAGGCCGGCCGCCACCGCCTCCTTCGTCATCTCGTGGAGGACCAGCGGAACCGTCGTCAGGGTCAGGGTCTCGAAGCACAGATAGAGGGTGATCAGATTTCCGGAGAAGCAGACGGAAATCATCGCCCCGAAGGAAATGAAGAAGAAGGCGAAGAAACGCTCCTCATTCTCCTCCTTCTCCATATATTCGAAGGAGTAGAAGCAGGCCGCCGTGTAGAGGATCATCGCGGCGAGGGCAAAGAACCGCCCGATCCCGTCGGCGGAAAACCGAAGGGTGACGTCCTGCGTAAACGTCAGCAGCACCCGGTCTCTTCCGAATCTCATCGCGGCCAGCACGAGAGCGTCCCCGGCAAGAGCCGCGAGCACGTACAGGATATGGCGTTTTTTCTTCTCCATCCTGAGGACGGAAAGGCATATTCCGGCGGCAGCCGGGAACAGTGAAGCGATCAGGAACAGCATTGAGCCACCCTCCCTATGAAAACATTGAAAGACCTCCGGCGATCAGGCCGGCAAACGCCCAGGAGCACAGGCCGAGGGCCAGATTGGCCGCAGTCAGGACCGTCATCGGGACGTTGTAGAACAGGCGGCCTCCGACGGGCTTCCGGAATTCCCCTTCCCGGAGCTCTCCCTCCGTGACACCGTAGATCCGGATCAGGGTCCTCACGAAGTAGATCGCGTTGAGCAGCGAGCTGACGGCGAGAACGGCCATCACCAGGATCAGCTTTTTGCTGCTGCCGGAATTCACGGCGGCCGACGCGAAGAGAAGCTTGGACGAAAAGCCCGCGAAGACCGGGATTCCGATCATCGAGAGCGCGCCGACGGTGAAGAACACGCCGGCGTTTTTGTCCCGGTAGGCGCTCCCCTGGAGCTTCCCGAACAGCAGGCTGTCCCCCGACACCTCCGCCAGGCGGGGCGTCGACAGGAACAGCATCGACTTGGTGACGGCGTGGGCGCACATGTGAAACAGTGCCGCGGTGAACCCGGCCTCTCCTCCCAGGCCGATGCCCATGTAGATGTAGCCGATCTGGGCCGCCGAGGAAAAGGCGATCATCCGGTTGATGCTGTCCGCCCTGACGGCGGAGAGGGAGCCGAAAATGATGCCGCCCATTCCCAGCGTCAGCAGGATGTTCCGGATCGGCATCCTGCCGATCACGTCGATCCCGACCGACCTCATGTAGATCTTGATGAGGAGGAAGATGTAGCATTTTGAGACGACGGAGGAGAGGACCGCCCCCGAGACCGGGGTGGACCACCCGTAGGTGTCCGGCATCCAGTAGTGGAA
This sequence comes from Lachnospiraceae bacterium, assembly GCA_045114695.1. Classification (GTDB taxonomy): domain Bacteria; phylum Bacillota; class Clostridia; order Lachnospirales; family Lachnospiraceae; genus Chordicoccus. The sequence continues at coordinate 48,968 of JBGUKX010000035.1, forward strand.
CGGAAAGAGGCCGCTCTTGATCGCGAGGCCGATGGTGAGAATCCCGACCGCCATCCCGAGGGTCACGAGATTCTCCGGATCGGCCGCGAGGACGGCGATCTCCCGCTGCATCGGCACCATCAGCAGATGGCCGGTGACGTCGTAGAGAAGGATCACCCCCAGCAGAAAGAGGCCGGAGCCCAGGAGATTCATGATCATGTACCGGACGGCCGCCAGGGTCGTCCTGCCGATCTCCCTTACGATGGTCAGCCCGCAGCTGGTCAGGGTCAGGATCTCCAGGAAGACGTATCCCGTGAAGATGTCGTTGGTCCAGCAGAGGGCCATCACCGCCGCCGTCAGCAGATTGAGCAGCGAGTAGTAGAGGTTCTGCTTGCTCTCGTCGATATCGATGAGAAGATACCTGCCCCCGGCGATCACCGAGCAGAGTATGACGCCCAGGAAAAACAGCGCGAGCAGCGCCTCCAGGACGCCCGCGCGGATCTCGTTGCCCCACGGCGCGGGGAACTCGCCCATCACATAGGTGAAGGACTCCCCGGTCGAGGCCGTGCGGGCCAGCACGGCCGCCGCCATCCCGATGAGAACGCATTCCCAGGCGATGGTCCAGCGTCTGGCGGCCTTTCCGGACAGCTTCATGGAGAGCGCCCCCGAAAACAGGCTGATTATGATGGTAAACAATGGAAAATTCGTGACAAAATCCACCTTATCTGTCCTCCGCCTGATGCTTTGAAAGCAGATAGATATCGTCCAGATCCAGCGTGTGATACCGTCTGTACAGTCTGACGGAGAGGGACAGCATGATCGCGGTGACCGAGACGGAGACGACGATTCCCGTCAGCACCAGGCCGGCCGGGACCGGATTGATATAGGCGTCGGGATCGGTGACGCCGTTCACGATGATCGGGGGCTTTCGCCCGGAGATATACCCCATGGAAGCCAGGAACAGGAAGGCCCCAGTGTCCATGATGTTCATGCCGATCAGCTTTCTGATCAGGTTTCTCTGAAACAGAAGGGTCGTAAAGCCGATTCCGAACAGGATGACCGCCGCCGCTTCCTCATAATTCGCCAGAAGGTTCTCAATCATGTCAACTCTCTCCGCCGATGCTGCCTCTCTTGAAGAGGCTGTAGAATCCGAACATGGTGCACGCGACCACGATTCCCACCGCGATGTCCAGAGGGAGAATCAGGCCGCCGCTGAGTATCGCTCCCGGAGCGCCCTTGGGGATGTGGTTCTCCAGCCCGTTGGCGCCGGTAAAGAAAACGTAGCCCTTCGCGAAGCTGTAAAACGAAAGGGCGATGAAGGTGATCGTCATGATCCTGCTCCGCGTGAGGATCCGGTCGGCCTTTTCGTAGCCGAAGGAGGCGGTGAAGATGATCATGCCCGCCCCGAGAACCGCGCCGCCGGAAAATCCGCCGCCGGGGGAGTTCTGCCCGTTCAGCAGGATGTATATTCCGTAGAGCAGGATGCAGGGAAACAGGATCATGCCCACGGTCCTCATGATGCTGTCGGCCGAGGTCTCGAAAAACCGGTCGTCACGGATCCGATAGTAGTCCTCGTATCCGGTCCTCATGTTCTTCTTGTCGATGCGGAGAAGAATCATCACGCAGATCAGGGCCGTGAACAGCACGTGGGACTCCCCCAGCGTGTCGAAAGCCCTGTAATCCAGGATCATTCCCGAGACGATATTGATGGCGCCCGTCTCCTCCACGCCCTTCGTGATATACCGCTCGACCACCTCGGTGGTCCGGGGATTCTCGACGCCGTAGCGGGGAAGATGGGCGATGGTGAACAGAAGCACCCCGATCAGGAGCACGCAGCTGACGACGGAGACGATCCGGTAGGCGGCGTAGAAGCCCTTTCTTTCCACCCGGGCCAGCCGTCTTATGCCCTCGGAACGACCGAGCTTCCGGTTGATCCCCCGGATCCGGCGCTTCACCTCTTCGCGTGAGCTGTAGGGCTCGTCGAAGGAGTCCAGGATGTGCTCCATCACGTCCGTCTCGCCGTCCAGCCAGCGCCTGAATTTTTCATTCATGGATCTCATTCCTCCTGTCCCGCGGACGCGGAAGCTCACAGAACATCCTCTGAGTCCTTCCCCGTCCGGTCAGCCTCCCGGATGCGTCTCAGTGTCATCAGGAACAGCGTGCCGCTCACGCCCGCTCCCACCGCGGCTTCTGTGATCGCCAGGTCGGGCGATTCCATCAGGACCCACAGGACGCACATGATCGAGCTGTAGGACATGAAAACGATCACCGCCTGCAGCAGGCTTCCCGTCAGGTTGACGCTCACGGCGCAGACGATCAGGAGAATCAGCAGGATGATTTTCAGCACCTCAGTCATCGTAAGAGCCATCTTTTTCCTCCTCTCTCTCTCCGTTTCCGCCGTAGAGACGCGCGCCCGTGTAGTAAGCCACCTGCCCGAGGAAATGGGTGGAGACCGGCGACGTAAACCACATGAAGAACACCAGGAGCGCCAGCTTCAGGGAATCCATGGAGATCCCCGCCGAGACGACGAGGGCGGCGACAACCGCGAAAAGACCCAGGGTGTCCCCGATTCCCGACGCGTGAAGCCGGTTCATGATAAATCCGAAGCGGTACACGCCGATCACGGCCGACGCGAAGCCGAAGAGGCCCGCGAAAAGCAGGACGGCCACCGCTCCGAAACGGATCCATTCCATCATTCTTCCTTCCTCCCACGGCTCTCACCGCCGTTCTCTCCGGCATTTCCCGCTCCGGTGCGCGGCCGGTCCGGACCGCCCGGTCGGGCCGGCAGGTAGGCGGTCGCCAGGATCAGCACGACGACGAAGCTGATCATGGCGTAGATCAGCGCCACGTCGACCAGGTAGCTCTCCCGCAGAAGCCGCGAAAGAATCGCGATGGAAGAGATGACCATTGTCCCCATCATATTGACCGCAAGGATCCGGTCGGTGATGCGCGGCCCCACCACGGCGCGGATCAGCATCACGCCGATGAGGACCGCCAGCACGATGAGGGCGGACAAATACAACATCTGATAGGCTTTATCGATATCCATACTACTCCGTTTCAGCTGCGCGGGAAAAGACGGCAGGGGCAGGCCGCGCCGGCCTGCTTTTCCTTTTTGTTCAGTGAAGCTTTTTAAGAAGCCGGATAAACGAGGAATCCTCGATCCCCTCGGCGTATTCCTTCCGGAGGCAGTGCACGACGAAATAATCGCCCTCGTGGAAAAGAGTGAAGGTCCCCGGCGTCAGCGTGATGGAGTTCGCCAGGAGCACGTTGCGGATCTCCGAGCGGATCCCGGAGCGGAACTCTATGATCTCCGGCTCCGGTTTTTTGCGGGGATTCAGCGCCACCGCGATCACAGACGCCGCCGCTTTCACGATCTCGACGATGAGATTCAGGATATAGAGGATAATGACCGGGACGTTCCGCAGGATGCGGAGATCGTCCTCCGGCCGTATGCCGAAGAGACGGTAGCCGAGGACGCTGACAGCAAAAGCGAGGACCGCGCCGATGATCAGGATCTCAGGCGTGACCCTCCCGTTCAGAATGATCCAAAGAACAAAAAACAGTACCAGCATGGGTTATCTCCGGTTTCGTAATTGACCTGCAAAGCAAAACATATCACTCCCTGGGCACTTTTTCAAGGGAAAGCGGCCCGAAACATCTCCGGCCGCCGGCGCCTCGTCCGGCTCTTCGCGCGCCCGCGTCATCGCGCCGCCAGCTCTCCGAGACGCGCCGCCAGCTCCCTGACCGGCGCCGTTCGCCACACCTCGAGCGCCAGGGCCGCGGAGCCGAGAACGAAGAGCGTAAGATCCGCGATCCCGTCCGCCCTGAACCAGCCGAGACAGACCCTTTTCCTGAGAGGATAAAAGAGCCGAAGGCCCTTCCTGTTGAGAAGGTCAAGGCAGAGGTGGGAGACGAAGCCGGTGAGAAAATACGGGGCGGCGGCGGGACAGAACGCCCGGACGCACAGGGTCAGCGCGGCCCCTCCCGCGAGCGAGTGGAGGAACGACCGGTGTTCCGTGAGGTACCCGAAGGCGCACAGGAGGATGAAAATCAGCACCGAGGCGGCCGCCCCGGCCTCCCTGAGCCGGGAGACAAGTCCCGCGTAGACGCCGGTGTGCAGAAACAGATCGCTGAACATGACAAGGGCAGCGGCGGCTACAAGCGCCGCCGCCGTCCTGGCTCCCCTGCGGCCGGCATGAGAGCTCTCTTCGTCAAGATCGCTGATCACGGCTCCGGCCGCCGCTGCCGCCGCGCCTGCGGCAAGCCCGGGAAAATTCATCGGGGCGGACAGCCACAGCGCCGCCGCCGTTCCTATGACAAAATGTGTTCTTCCCCGCATCTGGATGCTTCCGGTCCCGCGTCCTCAAAGTACCTGTCTGTATTTACGGATGTCGTCTGCCAGGGCCTCGACCCTGTCGCCCGCCGAATACTCCCTCTCGACGATATAGGCTTCGGCGCCGTTGGCGTCCGCCGCCTCCGCCAGCTTCGCCCAGTCGACGAGTCCCTCGCAGGCAGCGCAGTTGATCCTGTCGAGATAGGAAAGACGGTCCATGACCTCCTTCGGGAAGATGAATCCGCCTTCGGCGTCCCTCGGAAGATCGCCCGGATCGAAGGGCGGCTGGGGCCCGACGACCTCGCTGCTCTCCTTCACGTGCACGAGCTTCACCCTGCCGCTGTACCGCTTCACGAATTCCACGGGATCCGCTCCCGCCGCGGCGCACCAGCCGGCGTCAAGCTCAAAGCTGACCAGCCCGGGATCCGTCTCCCGCATCAGGACGTCGATCACGGTCGTGTCGCCGCAGGGAAGGAATTCCTGGGTGTGGTTGTGATAGGTCAGCCGCAGTCCGTGCTCCCGGCAGACGGCGCCGATCCGGTTGAGTTCCCGGGCGAAGGCGTGCACCGCGTCGTCGTCCTTCATGCACTGGGCTCCGATTCCGATGTAGCCAAGCCCCATCGCGACGGCGTAGGGGATCATCTCCTCGACGTGCTCCGTGCCCGGCGCGTGCATCGAGACAGCCTCCAGTCCCAGCTCCTTCAGGAGTTCCCGAAGCTCCTCCGCCGGGATCCGGTAGTTCGGCCCGAACAGCTCCACTCCGTCGTATCCGAGCCTGGCCGCGGTTCTGAAATTCTCGCGGTCGTCGTTGTGCTTTCTGTCAAAAAAGGAATACATCTGAATATTGATTTTTCTCATGCTTTCTTCTCCCTGAATACGCGCCTTTTCCTCACACGATGTGCTATAATAGCGTTCCATGAAACAGATCGATTTCGCAGATGAGCATATCACAGCCAACATCTTCCGTACAGCGGTTCCCTTGCTGATCGCCCAGACCTTCAACCTGCTGTACAATATTGTCGACCGCATCTTTATCGCCCGGATTCCCGGAACAGGGACGGAAGCCCTCGGGGCCGTGGGCCTGTGCTTCCCGCTCATCGTCATCGTCACCGCCTTTACGAATCTCTACGGCACGGGCGGCTCGCCGCTCTTTGCCATCGAGCTCGGAAAGGGGAACCGCGCGGAGGCGAAAAAGATCATGTGCACCTCCTATACGATGATCCTGCTCACGGGCGTCGTTCTCATGCTGACGGGGGAGCTCTTCGCCGCCCCGCTGCTGCGCCTGGCCGGCGCCTCCGGGGAAAGCACCCTGCGGCCCGCCTCCGTCTATCTGCGGATCTACCTGGCGGGAACCTTGTTTCAGGCGACCACGGTCGGAATGAATCCCTACGTCAACGCCCAGGGGTTCCCGGCTGTGGGCATGCGCTCCGTGGTGATCGGAGCCGTTCTCAACACGGTTCTGGATCCGTTCTTCATCTTCGGCCTCGGCCTCGGGATCGAGGGGGCCGCCGTCGCCACCGTCATCGCCCAGACGATATCCTGCGCCTCCGTCCTGCTCTTTCTGACGGGAAAGCAGGCGCCGCTCAGGCTGCGCGTCCTCTCCCTCCGGGAACTGGCGGGAAGCGGGCGCCGGATTCTCGACATCGTAAGCCTGGGCTCCTCCTCCTTCGTCATGCAGATCACGAACAGCTTTGTGTCGGTCGCCTGCAATCAGATGCTGATGCAGACGGGAGGGGCCGTCTACGTCTCCGTCATGACCATCGTCTCCTCCGTGCGGCAGCTGCTGGATATGCCGGTCCTCGCCTTCGCGGACGGAGCCTCTCCGATGATCAGCTACAACTACGGCGCGGGAAATCCCGGACATATCCGGAAGGCCGTGCGCATCTTCTCCGGGGCGGGCATCGCCTACACCGCGGCGGTCTGGGCTCTGATCAGCCTCTTCCCGGCCTTCTTTATCCGGATCTTCAGCGGCGACGCCTCTCTTCTGTCCTGCGCGGTGCCCGCCCTCCACATCTACTTCTTCGCCTTCGTCTTTCAGGCGCTTCAGTACAGCGGCCAGACCGTCTTCAAGGCCCTCGGGAAGAGAAGGCAGGCCATCTTTTTCTCCATCCTGCGCAAGGTCGTCATCGTGATTCCCCTGACCTATCTTCTTCCGACGGTGTTCGGGCTGGGGACCGCCGGCGTGTTCGCGGCGGAGCCCGTGTCCAACGTGATCGGAGGCACCGCCTGCTTCGTCACGATGCTTTTCACCCTGAGAAGAGAGCTGGGCCGGATGGAGGCCTGAGCCCGTCAGGCGCTCCTCATCTGCGCCTCCTCTTTCTTCGCGCGAAATGACACCTGTCGCAGACGCCGTATCTGGCGTTCCACGGAAGCTGGCGCCCGCACTCCTTGCAGCGTCTCCCCGTCAGCTCCTGCTTTTCCAGAATCTTCATCATGGCGGTGGACAGCTTCTCCTTGGTCCTGAGTATCTCCGGCACCCCCAGCGGATGATCGAAGCGGTCCAGGTAGGAATAGAGCAGGTCGCAGACGTGGAATTCCTCCTCCATGTCCGGCAGATCCCTGGCGCTTCCGTCCTCCGGAATATACTGCGGAAGGTACCTGTCGCAGGAGAAGGGCGTCCCTGCGCTCTCGCACGCGAACATCTCTCTCCAGATGGCCAGAAGATCCTCGTTGGTTTCGTCGAAGGCCATCGTGACAAACCGGTAGATCAGGTATTTGTCGTCCGAGATCTCCTCCAGAAGCTTCGCCAGGAGAATTTCCCGCTCCGCCAGGTTTTTCCGGTAGCCGCGGCTCACCTCGATCTCCGTCCACTGCATCAGGATCTCCGAGAGCGGGGCGCTGATTCTGAGTAGTTCCTCCGGAAAGGCCAGCACCGCCTCCTGATCCTGGGGGATCTCCTCGCTCAGGGCGCCCTCGATCAGCGGCACGTCGTAGAGCGTGTTGACGAGCCCCTCGTCAAAGATCCCGTATCTTCCGGCGCGTCCGGCGATCTGCTGGATCTCGGCGGGTCGCAGCTCTCTCCGCTCGTAGCCGTCGAACTTCTCCGTCTCGAGGAAAACGATCCTTCTCACCGGCATATTGAGCCCCATGCCGATGGCGTCGGTGGCGACGACGATATCCGTCTCGCCCTCCCGGAATCTTCTCGCCTCTTCGTAGCGCACGTCGTAGGGAAGCGCCCCGTAGATGATGCTGCAGGTCCTGCCCTGCTTCTGAAGATCCGCGGCCACGGAGTGGACGTCCCTTCTCGAGAAAACGATCAGGGCGTCGCCGGACCGGACGTCCTCCGGGAAGGAGAACACCTGGTGCTCGAAGACCAGCGGCGTCATCCTCTCGTGGCGCACCACCTCGCAGCTGTCCCCGCATTCCTCCGCGAGACGGATCAGCAGGGATTCGGCGGAGGGAGCCGCGCAGACGTGGATGACCTTCGCCCTGACGCCGAGAATCGCCGCGGTCCAGGCGCCGCCTCTCTCGTCGTCGGCGGCCATCTGCGCCTCGTCGATGACGGCCACGTCGTACCGCTTCTTGAAGTCGAGCATCTCGATGGTGGAGGATCTGAGATACGCCCCGTCCACGACCCGGCGCTCCTCGCCGGTTACCAGGGTGCACGCCGCCCCCGCCCTGTTCAGGGTGTCATACTGCTCGTAGGCGAGAAGGCGGAGCGGACCGAGATACACGCCGCTGGAGGCGTTCTTCAGCGCCTCGATGGCGTCGTGGGTCTTGCCTGAATTGGTCGGTCCTATGTGAAGGATAAACCGGCGTTCCATCGCCCTCGCCAGAGGGAACAGGTCCGGATAATGGGTCGGTATCACGTCCGAGATTCCCATCGCGATCAGGCCCTGCCGCTCATGTCTCAGCATTCCCTCCCGCACGATGGGGGCGTAATACTCATTCTCCTCGAGAAGCTCCGAGATCCGGTCAAAGGTGTAATTCTCCCGGATAAAGGCGTCCTCGTCGACGTCCTCCGTCAGGGAGGCGGCGATCCGCGTAAGAATCACCGAGGCGGATTCCCCCGTGTCCTCGCTGGCCACGATCTCGCCGAGGAACGGATAACAGGAGCACAGAACGACGACCAGCGCGGAGGACACGCAGATCCCGGCGGTCATGAACTGGTCGAAGAGCATGGCGTGGGCCATATCGCCCCGGCACTGGGTCACAAAGAGGTCCCAGTTCTCGGGAGAAAGGTCCTCCGTGAACAGGCGGAACCGGCCCTCCTCGGAGGGCACCACCACGTCCGCGTGCATCCTGTCGGAGCGGATGTACGCGTCGGCCATCTCCCTCTCCTTCAGAAGGATCTCTTCCCTGTGTTCTTCAAAGAAATGTTCCAGATTCAGCGAATAGATATAGGTCTTGGCGATCTTGCGGAGCTTCTTCGCGTAATCGCGTCTCGCGCTGCGCCTCTTCGCCTCTTTGTCCTGCCGGATCTGCTCCTCCAGGGCGGCGGCAAAGACCGGGTTCTCCCGGATCGTGCCGTCCCGGATCTCCCGGTAATAGGAGCTCCGCTCGAGAGAGTCGCTGTAGCGGTTCTGGTACTCCCTTGTTTTCTTGTAGTTATGGATGACATTTTTATCGGGAAGCTTTCCGTTTCTGACGCACCCCTGCTTCGCGTACCGCCTGGCCTCGCGTCTGCACCTCTCTTCATAGCGGCTGATCAGATCGGCCTCGATTTTTGCGGCATCAGTCCCGGGAACAGGAAGGGCGTCCGCCTCCCTCGTAAGCTCCCGGAATCTTTCCATCATCTTTTCTAAGTTGTCCACGTCGGTTTCTGCCTCCGTGCAGCGGATTCCTTCCGGTAATGGCGGGATGAGGACGGGCGGCCTGCGGCCGCCGGTTCCTCCGGCGGTCCCGCCGTAACTTTGAACAGCCTTTTAACTATAACACACAATCCTTGCGGCGGTCAAAATCAGACGCAAAAGGACCGGCTGAAACCCGAAAGACCTTTTCTCCGGGTTCACCGCCGGCCCAGAATCGCCTCCGTCAGAAACCTCTGGGGATGCTCCGGATCCCTGTCAAAAACGTCGATCGCCTCTCTGTCCGCGCTCCGCCAGGAGAAGGCGGGATACAGGAAGCCGTAGAGCGGCCTGCCCGGCTCGTAGTCCTCAAGGAGCGGGCAGATGGTGCAGACCAGGAAATCGTAGACCTCCTCGGACTCGTAGAGGTATCCCTTGTCGGTGGATTTCATGGGGACGTCGTAGGTGCCGTGGCACACGATGATCTCATAGTCTCCATCCGCCTCGAAAAAGATGCCTGCCTGCTCGTAGAACGTCTCCATCAGGATATCGTTCTGAAGCCTCACGGACAGCATGCCGTACAGAAGCTGCCAGAAGCTGTCCCGCCCCATCTCGGAGAACCGGTGCTCCCTGAGCTGTTCATTCGTCCGGGCAAAGGGAACGGTCTTCGCGATGCCCAGATGCTTCGTCTTCTCCGCCGCGCTCAGGTTGAGAAATCTGGTATTGAACGTATTGTCGATCTCGCCGTCCCTCGTCATGAAGGCTCCCGCGATCCTGCCGAAGCAGTTTCTGGTGAGCGTCATTCTCCTGGTCAGCTCGAGCATATCTTCCCTGTCAATCATTCTCCGCACCGCATCCTTCCCGGAACGCCGCCTTTATGCGTTCCAGTTTCCGCGTCACGCCCCGGCCGCTTCCGATGCTCAGGGTCAGATTCACTGAAAGTATATCACAGAAGCGGTGACCCGTGAAGAAGCGGGGAAGCAGCCCGGCGGCACACACGGAAGCAGTCCGGCGCTGTACAGTGGGGATCAGCCGCGGCGCTGTACTCGGGATCCGACGCGGAAATGCACAGAAGCAGCCCGGCGCCGCACACGGGATCCGACGCGGCGCACCACAGAATCAGCCCGGCGGAGTGCCGCTCCGCCGGGCTGTCCCGGTCATGCCGTGATACTGTCCTCCCTCCGGTGTCCGCCGCGGCGTCCGCCGTTCCTGGTTCTCTCAAATTCTCTGAGCCTTCCTGCCGCCTCGGGAGAAATCTTCTTCGGGATCTCGATCCCGATTTTCACATATTCGTCTCCCGCAGGTCCGGAAGCGCCTTTTCTCCTGATCCCCTTGCCGCGGAGACGGATCGTGCTGCCGCACTGGGTGCCGGCGGGGATCCGGCAGGAAACTCTCCCGTGAATCGTCGGGACCTCGGCTTCCCCGCCGAGAACCGCCGTCGCGTAGGGGATCTCCGCGGTGATATAGACGTCGTCCCCCTTCCGGCTGTACACCGGATCCTCCGCGATGTGAATCCTGATCAGCAGGTCTCCCCGTCTGCCGTCCGGTCCGGTCCGGCCCTTCCCCCTGAGCCGCAGGCTCCTGCCTTCCTCGATTCCCGCCGGAATCTGTACTTCCAGGATCCCGCCCTCTCCGGGGCCCTCCCCGGCCGGGAGCCTGATCTTTCTGGCCGCTCCGAGGGCCGCCTCGGCAAAGCTGACCGTCAGCGACGTTCTCAGGTCTGCCTCCCGGAAAGCACTTCCCGGACGGCCGGATCCGCTTCCGCCGCGGAACACCCCGCTTCGGAAGTCCTCCCGGCCGCCGTCATCAAAGCCGCCGAAATCCCCGAAGTCTCCTCCGTCGAAGCCGTCCCCGCCGAAGCGGATCCTTCTGCCGCCCCGTCCTCGTCTTCCGCCTTCTTCCGCCCCGCCGAACAGGTCGCCGAACATGCTGCGGAACAGCTCCTCCGCATCATTTCCGTCGAAATGGAAGGTACGGAAGGACGCGCCGTCTCCGGGCGCCCCGCCGAAGCCTCCGGAGGCGTACTGCTCTCTCATGTCCCGGTACTGTTCCGGATTGCCGCTCTCAAAAGCCTCCATCCCGTAGGCGTCGTATATTTTTCTTTTCTCCGGATCCGACAGAATCGCGTAGGCCTCGCCGATCTCCTTAAACCGGCGCTCCGCTTCTCCGTCCCCGGGATTCATGTCCGGGTGATACCGCTTCGCGAGACGCCGGTACGCCGCTTTCAGCTTTTTGTCGTCCGCGTTTCTCTCCACTCCAAGTACTTTGTAAAGGTCTGTCTTCACAGCGCCTCACCTCTTTTCCGTTTCGCCGCCCGGGCATGGGGATACCCGAGCAGTCATAATGTTATACCTGTAATATAACAACCAATGCAGCTCAAGTCAAGGGCTGCGCGCTGTTTTCTTTCCGCAGGCAGCCGCGTCCCGCTTCGCCGCATGCGCATGAAACAGGGGCAGCGCCGAACTGTCCGAGGTCCTCTCCCCTAGTCATCCGGGGAGACGGTATGCTATAGTAAAATCGTCAGACCCGGGACATCCCCGCGGTGATGTCCCGGTAATACAGCGGAAAGGAACGATTCAAATGACTGAAATGACAGAAAAAATGCTCTCCCGCCTGAAAGAGATGCTGGAGGAGGAAAGCCTTCTTGATCACGCCGCCCATGTGATGCAGTTCGACATGGAGACGCTCTGCCCGCCCGAAGGCAGAAAGCACGCCGGCGACACCCTCGCCTATCTCACGAACCGCATCTTCCGGCTGCGCCGCGATCCCGCCTTCCGGGAAGCCGCCGAGTGGATCTACGCGCACGCCGGCGAACTGGATGAGTATGACAGGGCTCTCGCCGGGAGCCTGCACCGGGAAGAGCTCCGGACGAAAAATATCACGCCGGAGCAGGATCTGGAATTCTCCAGGATTTACAACCGCGCCTATGACGACTGGATCCGGGCAAAAGAGGCCTCGGATTACTCCCTCTTCGCGCCCTCGCTCTCGGCGGTCCGGGACACCGAGCTTCGTAAAATCGACCTCATGGAGGAGAGAAAGCCGATCCCCTACGACAACCTTCTGGATCTGTATGAGCGGGGCATGACCACGTCCGTCCTCGACGACGTGTTTGAACGCTGCCGGAGCCGTCTCCTGCCGCTTCTCCGCAGGATCTCGGCATCCGGGAAAAAGATCCGCACCGATTTTCTCACGAGGACGGTGGACGACGCGGCGCAGCGGGAAATGGCCGAATATCTTCTCCGGACCATCGGCTTCGACTTCCGCCGCGGCGCTCTCACGACGACGGAGCACCCCTTCACGGACAGCATGGGACCGGACGACGAGCGGGTCACGACGCATTACTATCCGGATCTGTTTATTTCCAATATGTACAGCATCATTCACGAAGGAGGCCACGGCCTCTTTGACCAGAATCAGCCCCGCGAGAGCTGGACGCACTACATCACCGACCTCAAGACCATGGGGCAGCACGAATCCGTCTCCCGCTTCTATGAGAACGTCATAGGCCGCTCCGAGGCGTTTATCCATCTGATCTGGCCGAAGGCGCGGGAAATCTTTCCCGAGGTGCTGGAGGACGTCACCGAGAGGGAATTCTATGAGGCGGTCAACGTCGTCCGACCCTCCCTCATCCGGACGGAAGCCGACGAGTTCACCTACACCTTCCACATCATGATCCGCTACGAGCTGGAGAAGGCCATCGTCGGTGGCAGCGTCTCCGTCGGGGAGCTTTCCCGTCTCTGGAACGACGCCTACGAGGCCGCCCTGGGAATCCGGCCTGACAGCGACCGGAACGGCATCCTTCAGGACGTGCACTGGACCTCCGGTTTCGGCTACTTCCCCGCCTACGCCCTCGGAAACATGTACAACGCCATGTACGCGAACCGCATGAGGAGCGAGTTTGATCTGGACGGCGCGGTCGCGGAGGGAAGGTTCGACGTGATCAACGCCTGGATGAAGGAGCACGTCTGGAAAAAAGCGGATCTCCTGGCCCCGGAGGAATGGATCAGGGACATCACGGGCAGAAGCCTGACGCCGGATGACTTCCTCGACTATCTGGAGAAAAAATACAGCGATCTCTACGAACTGTGACTGTGACCTTTGGAAGAACAGACAAAGGCCCCGCAAACCCTTGAAAACACTGGATTTTCTCGGATTTGCGGGGCCTTTCGGATAGCGGAGAGGATGGGATTCGAACCCATGCGATAAGTGCCAGTTTTCCGCGCGGTTGACAGGTTTTTTAAGTGAATAGCCACAATTTTAGCCACAAAGTTAAGAAAAAGCCGCCGTTTGAGTTTCTTCCTATTAGGTACTCTCATGGCGGCTCTTTTTTATTTTACCAGGCTCTCAACATACTCCGACATGCTCATTCCTGCCTCTGCAGCGCCTCGCTTGATCTTCTCAATCGCCGATTCCGACAGTGATAATGATACGGTTTTTTTCGTGGCGGACTCTTCCACCGCTCCGAAAATCTTCTCGTACTCTTCTCCGTCCAGATGCTCCTCCGCCCACTTCTGCGCCGCCTCGATCGACAGCGGCATGATCTTCTCGCCGCCTGACCACTCGTTCTGGCCAGTGGATACCGCGTACCTACTCATCGGGCCGCCACACCCGTAGAGGAAAAACTCTCCTGTGTTCTTACGGTACAGCTCCTCCACCCAGTGATTAAAGTCACGCGGGTTGCTGTAGCTGTCATAGGCCAGTTTCTTCGCTGTGTCGGTGTCGTAACGCTTGCCGTCAATGACTTTCTTCATGATTTTTCCTCCTCTTTCTGTGTGTTTTACATCGCCGGAACGTAAACAGTGATGGTCTTGCTTGCCTTGTCGTAGCTGTCTTTCTTGGTCTTGCATCCGGAGTAATTGGCTTTGTACTCGGAATACTTCATCTCTGTCTCGATGCAGATGTTGGAAAGAGAAACTCTCTCAGTCTCTTTCAGTTCTGCGCCGTTCGCGAACGTTCTGGTCGTCTCGCGGATCATGTCGTTGCTGTCATACTGCCAACCTGCTTCGGTCATGCCCTTCTCAAACGCTTCCGGCGTCATCTCTGCGATCTGGAACATCTCAACAATCTTGCTTCCCGCTGCGACCACGTTCATCATTTTCCGTTCCCTCCTGTGCTTTGCTTCCTCTCTGTTGATAATGTCATTCTACTATACATTTATATAAATGTCAATACTTTACACAACATTTATTTAAGTTTATGCAAAAAAAATAAAGGGACGGTTTCCCGCCCCTGTCAGTTAAAATTTCAGCCCTTTCGCCCACGTTTCTTTGCCCACAATCCCGTCCGGCTCCAGCCCGTTGGCCGACTGGAATTTGCCCGTCGCCGCCTGCGTGACCGGGCCGAAATCGCCGTCTGCATTAACGCCTAAAATCGTCTGCCAGACCTCGACCGCCTTGCCCGAGTCACCCCTCTGGAGCTCCGGCACGTGCGCCGTCACTTTGATCAGTTCCGGCTGGCCGCCGCCGTGGTTCATGACATACTCATAAGCCGCCTGCGTGTAGCCGAACGGATCAGAGCCAGAAGCGGGGAACGAGTAGAAGGTGTAAGTGCTCCCCATCTTGTTTTTAATGATCGTCTCGCCCGTGATGTAGTCCGCGCGGTTGCGGATAGAGCCCGTGCTGATGGATTTGATGTCCGAAAAGCAGTCATGTTCATCGACATATTGCGGAAGCGTTCTGTTACCGTTGACGAGGACATCGCGGACAGCCTCGACATACTTGGCTCCAACCTTGGGGCCGTCCATGAAGTACGCCGCCTTATAGAACCATCCGCCATTCCGCACGAAATTGTACAGGCCACTTCCGTCCATGCCGTACTTAGCCTGCCTTGACGGAGAGGTCTCGAGCAGATTCGCCATCAGGGACGCCTCCGCCTTGACGCCATCCATGGATCCCTGCTCCTGTACGCACAGGTTGGCCAGTTTCTGAAGCTGAGTAGCTGTCATTTTGTACTTCGTCATGTCGTCACCTCAGACCAGCCATACGCGCCCGGCTCCCATACATTCCCGTCAATGTCGGAAACCCAATGCTTGCCGTTGTGGCTCACCTTCGCTCCCTGAGGATATGCGTCAGTGCTTCCGACAGGCTTTACCCACTCGGGCCATTCGATGGCAGGATCGTCAATCCGTACCCAGAGGGACGGAGCGTCTGAAGGTGTCCAAGTTGCCTGTGATGTGTGGGCTGTCAGGCATTTATAAAGCTGTTCGCCGTACAGAACACGGTCACCCACAGCGTACTCGATGCCGTCACCACTCCACGCGGGATACAGGTCTTTGACGGCGTAGGCTGTGTCATCGTTGACCGCCTCACGGACTGCACGGATTGCGCTTATCAATGCGTTGAGCTTGTCTCTTCTCATAAGATTCCCTCCAAAGCGTCAAGTACTTCGTCCCCGCTGACTTCTTCGGAAGGATCGGGCGGCGGTGTGGGATTCTCGTATTCTCCCCATGTTAAATCCGTTTTGAGTCGGTAGCTGTATCCCTCACGGACAGGGCAGTTACGGATGACGGTCATGATCTCCCCGTATTCCGTTTCTGTAATCTCTTCACCACTGTTGCCTGTTCCAATCCCTAAAATGTATCCGTCTTCTGTTTGCTTGTAATATCTCATTCCGTACCTCCATCCCCCGCCGCAAACCATTCAATAACGCCCCCTGCCGGGAATATATAAGAATTGCTTGCCGTATCAAATGTAAGTATCCCATTTGAATAGGTAAAAAATGTATCATTCAAAACGTTTCCGGTTGACCCATACGTCCCGCTGTTTATTCTCGTTAATAATCGTCCACGTTGATAAGAGCCGTTCAGCGCACCAACCACAGAACCAGTTAACCATGATGTATGTGTGAGTTCACGCCAATTAGTCACGAAAGCATAAGCGTATTTCGGCTGAAAATTCACGCTGACCGCAAATGTCTTGGTCGCTGCGGCTGGCGTATATGATCCTTCAATATACTTTCCTCCACCGCCTCCGCCTGTCTGGATCGCCTCGACCAGATCGGCGAAATCGTCCAATGTAGAACCAGACGGAACCGTCACGCCTTTGTCCTCGATGGCATCAATAATATCGGCTTTGGCGGACTGCAATCTACTGATTTCTGATGCTATACTCATGCAGTCACCCCCTTAAATAGACGCAAGCAGGCTCTCGATGTTTCCGACAGTATCATAAAGCAGTTTCGCCGACGGATACTGCGAGTCAGTCGATGACGATGACACCGATGTGACCAGATTGCCCGTGGTCTGCATATTAGCGATCGCGGAACTCTGCAACGCCGTATCTGCCTTACCTAAACTCGTCTGCACCGCACTGGCAAGATCGGAGGACGGGATGCCGCCTGAGGGCTTGCTGTATGTTCCCGCGCCGACATCGGATGCCGAAAGCGTAACCGCTCCCGTCTTATTATTGACGGAGGTCACAGGCGCGCTCTGCAGGGCAGAATCTGCCTTTCCGAGAGATGTCTGCACGGAAGAGGCGAGGTCGGTGGCGGGGATGCCGCCGGAGGGCAGGGAGTAAGTCCCGAAGCCCTCGTCATTGATGAGATCGGACACCTTTGTCGGGATCGCCGTGCTGTCCGGCAGGGCTCCGACGTCCTCCGCATCAAGTACCACGACGCCGGTCTTTCCGTTAACGGAATCGACTGCTCCGCCGCCCTGACCGCCTGTGGCGCTGATAACGTTGTTGACAATCGCGATGTTGGCGCCTGCCGTGAGTTTGTCCTGCTTCCCGGCGAGAGCTGCGTCCGTCTGGTTCTTCGTGTAAGCGTTGTCGATCCCATATCCGGCAAGCGTGGTCGCCTTGTCCGCTTTGCCGCTCACCACCGTCGAAACTTCCGCAGAAGTGGCGAGTCCCGTCACGGCTCCGGTCTGTCCGTTAACGGAAGAGACGGGCGCCGAATAACTTACCGCACCGGTCTGCCCGTTGAACGACGTCACTCCGGCATTAGTAATATAACCGGAGTCATTCACAAGGTCGGACGTCTTCGCCGGGATTCGCGTAGAATCCGGAAGTGCATCGACATCCGCCGCCGTCAGGACGACGTGCCCGGTCTGCCCATTGACGGACAGGACGGCACCACCGCCACCTCCGCCGCCTCCGGCGATAATCTCATCGATCTGATCCTGCAGGTCACCCTCCGCCTCCGTGGCGCGGGTAATCTCCGCGTCAAGGTCGCTCTGGTCGGCTTTGCCCGTGATCGTGGCCAGCGCCTCATCCGCGCGGGTGAGCCAGTCGTCGATTCCCGTCGGGATCTCCGTGCCGGGCTCCGTGATAGACCAGAGGACGCTTGTGCGGAATACCGCCGAGGCGACCGCGACGCCGTTTACGGTGTACCACACTTCCGCACGCCCCGAGCCGACGCTTGCCGTATCGGATGCTGCGATCGTCCATGTCAGTACGCCGTTCTCGACTGTCTGGCTCGCAGGCGAGTAAGCCTCCCCTTCGTCGGGTTCGTGACGGAGGCGGAGCAGTCCGCCCTCGCCGAATTCCTCGATCCACGCCGTCGCGTCAATAATTACCTGAGTGCGCCCCGATTCCCCGCGAAAACCGAGCGTTGCCTTTTCGCCCGCGAGGCACTCAGCCTTAAAAGCGTATACCGTCATTATTCCTTCACCTCAGGAAGACCAGCAAGGGATGTTAACAGGGACAGAATCCCGGCGAGACAGGACGCGGATGCCACGATCTTCCAGTCCACGGAAGACATGACCGCCGCTGTGCCGATGGTGGCGATCGCCGTCTGGCAAGTCGTCTTCAACGCTCTAATACCTGCGGCAACAAACCATTCCCTCGTAAAAATCTGTTTACTCATATCATTCCACCTTCCTTTCCAGATCCTCGATCCTGTGATTTGCCACTTTGATCTGCTCCTCGTGGAGCGCTGATGCCTGCTCGAGTCTGTACGTCCGCTCAACAAGCCCGTTGTGCTTCTCCACTGCCTTCGTAAGTTCCGTCAATCTGTAGTCCATGAGGGCAATCGTCTTCTGGCTCTGCGCGTGATTCGTGATCAGGCAGATGATCAGCGTGACCGCCGCGGTGATGCTTGACGCAATTATCGTCTCCATATTCAGTGCCCTCCGTCAGCTAAAAGCGTCATACTCCAGGTCGCCTGCCGCATACGCCGTCGTAGACCTCACAGACACGACGCCGCTCGAATTGATCCAGATCGTCGCGGGGGATGTCGCCGCGGATCCGCGCCCGCCTGCCACAATAACGTTGTACGGAATGTATCCCGAAGGCATGGAAATCATCTGCAGGTTGCTGTCCGCCGTGATGTTCTGCACGGCACAGTGGACATGAACGCGGGAGCCGATCTTGTAGTACCAACATCCGCCCTGCGTCGACCATGTGGTGCCGTTGTCGGGCGCAAAGGTTGTCGGCGTCACGGTCGCAAGGGATGCGGCGACTTCCGACTGCCACTTCCCCCAGGTGCCGTTAGAACTGTAGTTGATCCACGCCGACCGCGTTTCGGGTCTCGCCACGATCAACACGGTACGGGAGGAGTTGCCGAAACAAACATAGTCAAAAAGTGCCGACGTCCCGAGCGGCGACTCTGTGTCCGACAGCATAATGCGCCCGAGGGAATTTACCGGAATGTTTCCGAGCCCGGTCGTGTCGGAAGGCGAGATGAACACCGCGGCACGTCCGTTGATGGCGGTTGTGAGTGCAGTGTTCTGCGCGGAGAGCGCGTTCTGCGCCTGTGTAAACGCCGTCTTAACCGACTGCGCGGTGCCGTACAGGTTTGACCCCGTATAAACCTCCAGAATCGCCTTTGCCAGATTGGCATACGTGATCTTATAAGTCCGGCTCCCCGTGTCGATGGCGAGCACGTTGGCGTTGTTGTCAGGCGAGGCCAGCATGGTCAACTCATGTATCTGCATTTAGTCTCCTTTCGAGGTCGGCGATCCGCGCCTCAAGTTTTTTGATCCGGCTGAGCATCAGCATCATCACATCATTGTAATTGACGGACAGCGGGCCATCTCCGTTGTTGGGCGCCTCGACAAACCCGCAATTTTCTATTCCTGCGTCCGATATGGCCCTCTGGAGCTCCTGGGCGGACAGACCGATGTGCGTCCGTGTGTCGTCTTCGTCCTTCCACTGGAACTGCCGCGGCTCGATATGGTCGAGGATCTCGTCATAGGCGTCATCCCACTCCTGGAAGTTTTTCAGGCGCTCGTCGGAACGTTGCGTGACGCTTGAGCAGTTAACGTTCTTTTCGACGTAAACCATTCCCTCGAATTGATGTTTATAGCCCTGCACAGGTGAGAGGTCGGTGCTGTAGCCATAAATAATTGATGTCGCGCCTTTCCAGTAGTCGATGTATATTTTCTTGTCACTGGCACGAATTTCGTAATATTTAGAGCTGTCCTTTTTGTCATAAAGCCTGATTCCGTCAGATCCGACCTTTATCAAGTCGGAAGTCAGAGACCCGTCCACCGTAAGATTGTCCATCGTTACGTCGTCGAGGTTAAATGTACTTGTAATCTCAACGTCGCCATTAAACGTAACGGGGCCGTTAAATGTTGACGTCGCGTTTTGACCCGTTTGAAAATTACTGTAGACGTCGGCGGTGTACACGGTCAGCGTGTTCACGCCAGCACCAACCATACTGGCATCGCCGACTACTTCCAGATCGCCGTCAACTTTCACCTTGTTTTTAACGGTTAATTTGTTATTAAACGTTGAGTCACCATTGACAGTTATGCCGCCGGATTCTACAGTCGTAGAGTTGTACAGATGCGTTTCGCCGTAAAGCCTTGTTCGTGTATTAGAATTTAAATGGCCATTAAAATTTGCAAGATCCTTAACCTGAAATCTGCCGCGAATATAAGTTGACGCATTGATGTCGACGCCCACCCTTCGTAGCGTGTCGTTAGTGCCATCAAGTATATACTGCGTCCTCGCGCGGATTATATATTTCGAAATTCCGTTTTCATCGGCCCCCGCAATATAAAAATCATCCCCTCGCGGCATCTTGATCATGCCCATGCGAGCATAGCTGATCAGTATTGTGTCTTCATCGTCATCATAGATAATCGTGGGATAACCCTTGGCGGCCGCATTAAGAACCATAATATCCGACTTAACAGAAACTCCGTCAGGATCCGGCGTGGCGTTTCGGAAACGGATGCGAGGCCCTTTAATGTATACGCCGCTTTCGCCGTTGTTGGAGCTGAGGTAGCCGGTATCCAAATTAAATCCGGTTTTTCCGTCAAGTGATTCCAGTTTGCCGGCCTTGATTAAATCCGCGATCAACGTTCCGGTTCGGATAAAATCCGCGTTCAGCGTCCCATCAATCGTCCACGCATTTCTGTACGGCCCGTTATAGCCCGTTGTCGAGAATCCGATTCCGAGCTTGTTGATCTTAATGACGTTCTGCGCCGTCTCCGTGTCGGCCGTGTCCATCCACAGCGTCTCCATCGGCTGCATATTCTCATCGTAGATCGTGACGACATGGCCGCCATATGCGCCGCTGATGCCCTGCGCGAAACGCTCAACCGTGGACAGAACCTTGCTTTCCGTGGCGAACTCCACGCGGGCCTGCGTCAATGCGCCTTTGGTAATAATGTCGGCGAACGACGTCTGAGGCGTCCCGAGCTCCATGGCGGAGTAGCGGTCGAGCAGAACATCATAGACCGTCTTGACGACCTTTATCCGGACATTGATACCGAGGTCAGGATGCACCACGGACACCGTGTCGCACAGGTTCACGCGCTGGAGCGGAGCAACGTCTTCGTATTCCGGCGTCTGCCACAGCTGGACGAAATCAACCTCGATATTCTCGGACGGAACCCATGCCTTGCGCTGGCCGAGGATCTGGCCCGCCTTGACGCGCATATCCCCCAGAGACGGCTTTCCGTCAAGGAAGTATTCCGACAGGTCGAGCGGGATCGCCTTCGTCTCAGCATACGCGAATTCAAGATTTGTTCCGTCCTGATCCGTGATGATGTTTGAGAGGTCGTCCGTCCACGGCTCGATAGTCGCCACGGCTTCCGGAGACATGACGACGTATTCAGGCAGGACGAGCATCTCGTTCCCGTCCGGATTGACCCAGTACGGCACGACAGCGTTGTAGGTGTTGTTAAAGTCGATCTCGTCCGTCAAATCCGTCAAGTTCTTCCCATAGCGGATCTCAATGTCCTTCTCTTCACCGCGGTACAGGTTAAACTTTACCTCGAATTTATCCCACTCATACTCCCCGGGGCCGTAGACGTCGAGGATCGAATTATCGGATCCGCCGAGCATCTCTTTGATCCGGATCGGGACATTAGTCCGCCAGACGATATTAAGTTGTTTATCAGTGGTAAACGTGAACGGATTTTCCGAAAGAGAGTTCTGCCGGATCCTCGACAGGGCCAGCGCGCAGGACGTCGCTTCATACGGACGGACGACAATCGTCGAAAGACGGTAGGAGATATGGCAGGCGCTGAACGTGACGACGCCGTTAATTACCGCGGAACGCTTATAAATGTCGAACGGCTGGCCCGTGCGGGTGTCGTCGTGGGTGCAGAAGATGATCCGTCCCACGATGATGTCCTCATAATGCCGCCCGTTGACGGGATACTGAAATTCACACTCATAGATCCCGTTGCGCTCCTCCGTTACCTCGCAGGAGATGCAGTCAACAAGCCTTCCGAGGCCGTTTGACGCGAAGCGCGTTTCTGATTTTTCGTATAAGATCGGAATCATACGACCCACCACCTCGGAGTAATCTGGATTTGTGTGACGCCGCTTCCAAGCGTGATTGTGTTCTCACCAGGCGACAGCACAGGGAAGTCCACGCCCGAAAGCGACAGGAAGGAATTTCTGGAG
Organism: Lachnospiraceae bacterium; assembly: GCA_045114695.1. Taxonomy (GTDB): domain Bacteria; phylum Bacillota; class Clostridia; order Lachnospirales; family Lachnospiraceae; genus Chordicoccus. The sequence continues at coordinate 70,816 of JBGUKX010000035.1, forward strand.
ACGCTGCCTTTGTAGGCTTCCATCAGCTCGCAGTCTACGTCCGTATAAGCATCAGCCGCGGAGATCGTCAGCGTCACTCCGTTAACCGTTGCGGAGCCCGTTCCGTAGATACGGAGGAGCGGCGCGGACGCGAACGCCGTCGGGTTTGTGATCGTCCCGCTTGCCGTGAGTGTCTGCACGGTGTCGCCGGAGATAAGATACCTCTGCGGCTTGCAGTTGAAAGTCAACTCGAACTGCCCTGCGTCCAGTGTCGGCATCGTCTCAACTTCCATACCGCCGGCATAATACCCTAGCCGGTATTCATCCGGATAATAGCTGTCAATAATCTTCTGATAACCGATCTGCGACAGCAGGAACGACTTCAGCCCCGTCATGGCCTGCTTGAAATTCGCATAAATGTAAGCCGGATAGGTGACGTCGATGTTGCTCATCCTCCGCTCTGTTCCGAGCAGAACGCCATTCCGGCCCGGGATTTCGATCGCATCATAAACGCGCTCCGGAGCGTTAAATACCCCGGAGCCGCTGATGTATACGCCGAAATCGCGTAAGTCTTTATTGTTAAATGTCAGATAACCTCTGCTCATACACACGCCGCCTGTTTCTGTTCCTGGAGGTTAACAAGTACCTTCTGCACTTCCGCCGCGATCTGCTTCGGATTCTGGCCGGCGGTCGGATAAATATTGATTACGGAATTGACGTCACCTGTTCCGCCGACAAGCTCCTGCAGCTTCTTCATACCGAGGACGACCTCGTTGCCTGCTCCGTCGCCGAAGCCCTTCGGGCCGTAAGGTGTCTGCAGTACCGTTGGTCGCGTGAACATCATCGGATTGTCATAGGCTTTTTTGTACCACGACACGCTGACACGGGGGAGCTTCAGGAGGTCGCCGTACTTCGTCCACGTGACTGTAAAGTGCGGCAGCTTAATGGACGGAAACGAGATCTTCGCGCCGCGGAAGGCATTTTTTACATTGGAGACGATCGTTTTGATCGAATTCCACGCATTGAGGAACGGCGACGTGATCGCGTTGTAAACGCCGCTGAACGCGGTCTTGACCTTGTCCTTGACAGTCGCAAACCCCTTTTCGACCCCCGTCTTGATACTCGCGACCTTGGTGCTGGTCTTCGTCCGGATGTCCTCCCACGCGGTTGTCACGGTCTCTTTGATGTTCCTCATGCGAGTCCTGACGCTGTCGCGCATCTCGCCCGCCTTCTTGGATACCGTCTCCCGCAGGGCTCCCCACTTGGTGGATGCCGTCGTTTTGAGCGCATCCCATCCGCGGGACATCGACTCTTTAACGGAGCTAACTGCGCCTCCGACGCCCTTCCTGATGTTCGTCCACTGCTTCGAGATGGTCGAGCGGACGTTCGTCCATGCGGTTGACGTAGTATTCTTGATGGTAGTCCATCCCGTAGAAAGCGTATTCTTCAGAGCCTTCATCGCGTTCGAGGTTGTCGTCTTCATCGACTCCCACGCGTTTTTGACGGATTGCTTGCCCTTCGTCAGCGCCGAGGAGGTCGTGGTAGTAACCGATTTCATCGCGTTGCTGACCGTCTGCTTGACGTTCTTCCACGCGTTGCTGGTCGCTTCCTTGACGCTCTTCCACGCTTTCGAGATGCCGTCCGTCATCTTTTTCCATGCGTTGATTACGTTCGTCTTCAGGGCCTTCGCCGCGGCCTTGATCTTGCCCCAGTTCTTGACGATCAGGACGACCGCCGCGATGATACCCGCCACGATCGCGCCGCCGATCAGGAGCGGAGCCGCGGACGATACCAGGGAACCGATCGTCGCGATTAGTCCGCCGCCCTTAGAGATCGCGCTGACGATACTGCCGGCGCACGAAATCAGCTTGCCCGCACCGTCCACGATGGATCCGACGGAGGAAATCAGCTGTCCGCCGATAATCAGGAGCGGCCCCGCCGCGGCGACCAGCAAGCCAATCTTGACGATCATCTGCTGCTGACTTTCCGATAAAGAGCTGAACCACGAAGTGAACTCTTTGACGGAGGTGACCACCTGATCAATGATCGGCTTTAAAACCTTGAATAACTGATCCGCGAGCTCTGCACCTGCCAGCTTCAGATTGTTGACGGAGGTTTTCATTTCGTCCCACGGGTCAATCGTCGCGTTGTAGGTGTCCTCGACGGTGTTCGCGTACTGAGTCATGCTTCCGTCGATCTCATCCAGCGCGAGCCGCCCCTCGCGGATGGCCTGCGTCATTTCCGCGGCGCCCTGTTTGCCGAAGACATCCGTGGCAATCTGCAGGGCCTCCGTCTCCGTCTTGGCGGATTTGATCCGCGAGACAGCCGACTTCAGCGTGCTCCCGAGTGATTTGCCCTCTTTGACGGCCTTCTGCTGTGCCTTCTTCAATGAGGTCATCGCCTTTGACGAATCAATACCGCTCATCTCGAAACTGCCGAGCAGATCTACTGACTCGCCGAGCGTCAGGCCCATTTCCTTCAGGGTCGAGCCGTTCGCCCCAAGGGATGTTTCGAGCGTGTCCATGGAAATTCCCGTCTTCTGGGCTGTCGACGTCATCTTGCCGAGCACGAGGTTCGTGTCTTTCGTGTCGACGCCGAATTTCTTCATGACCGACTGTGTGGAATCGATGGCGGTCACGACGTCCGTCTCGTTCACTTCCGCAAACTCGAGGAACTGCTTTGTGACGCCCTCAAGCTCGTCTCCGGTCAAGCCGAATTTCGTGGCGACTTCCCCGACTGCATCGCCTGCCGTTTTGGCATCGACGGGCAGATCCTTAAAGATGTCGTCCATCTGTTCCTTCAGGTCGTCGAGCGCGTCCCCCGTGGCGCCGGTCTTTTTGATGATGGAGTCATAGCCCTCATCAACTTCCTTCGCCGATGTGACGGCCGCGGCCCCGATGCCTGCGACTGCCGCCGAAAGCGGCATGATCTTCTTCCCGGCGTCGGTGACGTTGTTGCCGAAACCCTTAATCTTGTCGCCCGCCTTGGAGATGTTGTCTCCGATCCCCTTGAGCCGCGTCCCGAGGTCGGCAACTGCCGTCTTGGAAGTCCCCTGCAGGGAGCTGAACTCTTTTTCGAGCCCTTCGAGGTCGTTTTCCGTGGCAATAATTTCGCGCTGGAGAGCATCCCAGTCCGAGGAACCCTTTGTTACGTTGGCCTGCGCGTCCTTCAGGGTCGTAAGCCGATCCTTCGTCGTGCTGACCGCCTCCGCGAGCAGCTTCTGCTTCTGCGAGAGGAGCTCCGTGTTTTTCGGATCCAGCTTCAGGAGGTTCGTGACATCCTTCAGCGCGGATTTTGTCTTGCTGAGCTGGGTATCGACCGCCTTCAACGCGTTGTTTAGTTTGTCGGTTTTCCCATCAATTTCAATGGTTATGCCTTTAATTCGGTTCGAAGCCATGTCTTGCCCGCCTTAGAATTTTCTCATGTCTTCCTGTGTTGCCAGCTGCTTATATCCCTTGTATTCGTCGTTCCCCGCCTCGGTCATCATGTCATACACAAATCCAATATCGAAAAGCTCCAGATCAGGCAGCTGTAACCCAATCTGGAGGCATCTCAAACAATATAGAGGAACTGTGTCGGCTCGATCGGTCGGGCGGGATCTCATTTTGGGCTGGTCACGCCCTTTCTGCTTGACATGTAGACGTCTGCGATCTCGGTCAGATTGTCATTGATGTCCTGCGAGTCGAATCCGTCAAGCCAGTCGACAAATGTGTCCATGCTGAGCGCGTGGAAGTCCGCCTTTTCCGCCTGCATCGCCATCGTGTAGGCGAGTTTCGTGAGTGCGATCGTCCCAGCTCCGTCGGAGAGGCCCTTGTCCGTAATGATCGAATAGAAGTCCTCTCCGGCGAAAATCTGATTGAATCGAATCGGCGTGGCCGCTGTGGCAAGGAAAGAGACCTCACGATCTCCAATCTGTATCACCTTCTGCATATGCTCCTCCTCTATGCGAAAATCACGAAACGGCTACGGGGATATACGGCTGCGTGAACCAGGCCGCGTAGGCCGTCGGGCTTTCGCTGTTGGTCGCTTTGGCCTTAATAACATCCTTGTCGAGATCCGGCACGTAAATCGAGTTCGCCGTAAGCGTAACGGTCTCGGTTCCGGGCTCGACGGTCTCGCCCTGTGTCTCGGATCCGATGTTCGGACGGGCCGCGGTGCAGTTATAGAAGATGTGCCTGGTCGCCTCGACGTCGCCCTCGAACTGGAACATCAGCGCGAAGTGGATCGGGCTGGCGTTGTTGGTTTCATAGAGCACGCCGACCTTGTCCTCGAGGTTTCCAAGGACATCCTTGTAGAAGTCATCCGACAGCATGGCAACTTCGAGATCGCCCTCATAACCGGTATTAGCAATACCAGTCCAATAGGCAATATTATCTGCGTAGAACGGCGTGGTGTCGCCCTGCGGATCGAGCGAAATGCTGACCGCGCCCGGAAGGGCCTTCGGTGCGGCGTAAGTAGCGGAGCCATTCGCGGCAATCGTCGCGACGGCATAGTATACGTTCTTCAGACCGTATTTAATTTTATTGGGCATTGATTACAACCTCCGTGTAATAAGTGGTTAAATGCATCTGCTCGGAATCGATATAGGCCTCGTCTCTGGAGTAGGGCAGCCCCGCCTCCCGGAACGCGCCCTCGACCTGAGCCTCAAGTGCGAAATCCTTTTCGTCGGTGTACAGCTCTACCGTCAGGCCGTCGACCCTCGCGTAGTTGATGTTATCGGCGATGACGTCGTTGTCTCCCGTGTAGTAGAAGCAGATAAACGGCGGCGGCTCGGCCGTGTCCTTTGAAAACTGATAGTAGGCATAAGGGATTCCGATGCCGGAAACCATCTGCGCGATGTCCTGATGTGTCATAGCTTAGCCTTTAACTCCTGTACAATATCGGCCGACAGCTGATCCTCGACGGGCTTGATATGCGGATGCGCCTGTACCCGCCCGCCTCCGCGCATCGCGTGCCCGTATTCGAGCAGATGCGGGAGACCCGGGTATTTGCTGTTGTAGATCACGGCGGAAGTATTGAGGCGGGTCTCTTCGACGCGAGATGTCCAGCCGGAGCCATACCGCCCGCGCTCCAGGTGAACGTCCTCAAACATCGCGTTTGCGTCATTCTTAAGCGCCTGCGCGCCGGCCTTGGCAACTGCCTTTATCTCTTCTTTCAGCGTGGCGTTTACGTCGTCCGCGTAAGATTCAAGGATCGCCTTAATTTCGTCCGACAGCGTCTCAGCCGTGACTTTCTGCTTTGCCATTCGTCCCGCCTTCTCTCTGGGCGTACAGCTCAATATAATCCGAATTCAGATCCCTGTATGTCCGATAAATGGCGTAGGTCTTGCCGTCGTACTCGACAAGCGCCTCGCCCGAATACTCCCCGGCGAACACCAGAAAAGACATGTCAGGATTAAGGCCGTTTCGCCCGGCGTCGAAGAACTCCGCCCGCGTAATGCTTCGTACCTCGCAGAAGACTTCCGTGTAAGTGCGGGTTTTCTGCCAGATTCCGAGCTCGTTCTTTGACTTTGTTTCCGTGATCAGCTTCAGTACGTCATTCAGCATCGCCCATCTTCTCCGAGAAAATCCTGTTGTTTAAGGAATACCGGAGCATCCGCGGCATCCCCTCGCCGGAATCGCGCCGACGCCAGAGCCATGCGGCATACATGACAATTAACTGCATATCCTCCGCCACAGGCTGAAGCGTCGCGCCCTCCCGCGTAATAGCCTGTTTTGCGGTGCTGATATACTGCGTCAGGCGCGCGTCGTAGGCCGTTGTGTTCCTTATGCCGAGATCAACTTTCAGCATGGTGAGTATCGTTGCGTTGTCCATGTATGCCGCACCTCTCAATCAGTTAATTAGCTATTGGCCGTATCAGACGCGAACGTCATCGCGGACGTCGGGCTCGTGGCATTGATACCGATGGCGACAAACGCCTCGGCGATGGCCGGAGCTCCGTCATAGCGGGCCGTTCCCTTGAGCACCGTCTGGTCGGCGAGGAAACGGACATGCTCGGAAGTAGCGAACGTCTCGCCGCGTCTCTCGGCCAGCGTGTAAAGATCGAAATAACCGGCGATAATGACGTTGTTCGGAATGAAGTTAAGCACTTCGATGTCGCCGCCGATCACCGGCATCGTCGCGCCGACTCCGGTTGCGATGGCGCCCGCCGCGTTAACGCTCATAGCCGCAGAGATCAGGGTCGTGTAAGTGGCCTCGTTCATAACCCAGACCTTTTCGCCGCGGCTGTATGTGCCCTTAGCGGCGCCGAAAGCCTTCACGATATTCTGGAAGAGCTTAATGTCCGTGCTGTTCGCGGCCGTGATGGTGATGATGTTGGAGGTGTGGAGATCTGCCCACGCCCTCTGAGTAGCGGGATAACCGGTCGGAGCTTCCGTCTGGACCAGGCGGGAGACAATACCCATCGGCATCTTCTGCGTGCCGGCGGCGTTGCGTCCGTACAGGATTGCCTTGTCAAGGGCGAGTCCGATCGCCTGTCCGAGTGCGGTCAGGATTTCCGAAGCAAGCGCGACGTCGGAATCTTCGAGGTTCGCGTTGCAGATGGCGAAATATCCGCCGACCTTGTAGCAGTCCATTTCCAGATCCGAGAACCCGAGGGACAGCTCGTTAAGGTTCGCGCAGCAGTCCGTCCAGACGGCTTCCGGGATGGTGCCCATGACCAGCTGACGACCCTCGCCGCCGACGGAAATAACGTTGACGTGCTTCATCAGCTTAGAATAGTTTTCAATGTTCTCACGGAGAAGTCCGAGCATAACGGTCGGAATTGTCAGACCGACGTTCGTCAGGGCTCTCTTTTCCTTAATAGCGGCGCGAACCTCGCCGAGGTATTCCTTGACGTCTTCGCGTCCGACAAATGCATCTCTCTCCTGAATGGACATCTTTCCAAATGCTCTCGTGTTCATGCGGCCAGTTGCCTTCCTTTCTTCTTTGGTTTCGTTAACGGGTGCTGTTCTCGCTTCCGGAGCGGGCGTGGTGTCCTGTGCGGCTTCCTCTGCCGCGAGCTCGTTCTCGATCGCCTCGATCTCGCGCTCAAGAGCGGAGACCGCCTCGCCGTGGCCTTCCTTTTCTGCTTCGAAGCTGTCGACCATCTCCTCGACTTCGGAACGCTGTTCGTCCGTCTCGGTTTCCTCAATCGCGGCCGTCAGCTCCGCCTCGCGGGTCTCGAATTCCTCCGTCTTCGCACGGAGCGCTTCGAGTTCCTTCTGCTTTCCGTCAAGCCTCTTCCGGAGCAGTAACGCTTTCAGTGCCATTTGATACCCTCGCTTTCATTCTTGCTTTCCATGCCTTAAGCTCACGCGCCTTCACGTCTTCCAGGTCCTTCCCGCGGGCGCTGATGTGCGTCGCTTCGTAGGCCGGGAACACGCACAGGGAACACTCATAAAGCGGGTTGATCCTCGTGATCGTCCAGTGGACGGAGCCGTCGTCTTTGACGGCGACGCTCTGGCCGTCCTCCGGGATCTCGAACCCGATCGAGCATCCTGTGATGTCTCCGCGCTGGACACGCGCATAGGCGTTCATAGCTTCGGCATCGTTCTGGTTAATTCTGATCCTGCCCCACAGCCCCGCATCCGTGTCACGGAGTTCAAAGGTTCCGGCACCTTTCCGTCCGAGTACGATGTCTGAATTGTGGTTATATAATGCACGCACGTCTCCGTTAATGGACTCCGCGAACGCGCCTCTTGCGATGCTTTCGGTCGCACCGGGATAGACATGGTAAACGGAATCGTAGACGGCGAAAAGACCTTCAAGATAGATCTCTCCGTTGTCATCGGAACGTGTCGTTACATCCTGCATCTGCATGTATCTCTGTTCCATGATTATTTCCCCTTCGCCTTAGTGGCTTTCTTCTTTGGAGCTGCCGCCGGCGCTTCCTGCCGAAGCGTGCAGTCCTTCGCCCAGTCCGTCAATACATACCAGCCCTTGCACGGGCGGAAACGCTGATTTCCGCACAGCTTGCCGCCGTCTTTGGCGCAGACGATCCGCATCGTCGCGTCATAGCTTGCGTGCGGGCATGTAAGAGTTAATTTCATGACTCATTCCCTCCGTTAAGTTTGTTTTGTGCGCCTGCCATATCCCACGGGATATAATTCTCAAGCACTCTGTATTCCGTAAGCCCCGCCGGCGCGAGATTCATACGGTCGCGCCATTCGTCGCCGTTGACAAACCCGCGATCGGATCCGGCGAGCAGGACGTTGCTGATCGTCCCTAAGTCGTAGTCAAGCAAGCTCCAGACATTGAAACGGATGTACCACTTCGGCGACAGGATCAGCTTCCGCGTCATCTCCTGCTGGAGCCCGATGACAATCGGACGGATGGTATTGTAGATAAAGCTGTTCCACGCCGCCTGACTGTACTCCCCGACCCCAAGCAGGAACGGAGGAACGCCCAGAACCGCGGCGACCGTGCGCTTGTCGAGCTCGACCGTGTCCTTGATCGCCAGATCCGACAGGGACAGCGGCCTGATCTGCTCCACCTGGAACTGATCCGCGGGGATCAGCCACGGCTCGCCGACTTCCGCCGACTTGACGTAGCTGTCAAGGAGCTTCTGGCGGCCTGCAGGCGAGGCAAACTCATCCGTTAAGGCATCCACTTTGACAATGACGGATGGTTTCCATTTGGAGGCCATGAAACCCTTTTCCGTGGCGGACGCCTGCTTCAGGTTATTTGCCACTTCGCGGAGCGAGACGGCGAGGCCGCGGCCCTTCCAGAGATAGACCGGGTCAGGGTTAAGCGTGAAATGCATCAGGCTTTCCGGATCCTTCGCGGCTCCGTCAATCAATACCCTGTAATCCCTGTATCCGTCCGGAAGGAACGACACCCTGCTCGCCGCGATCGGTTCAAGGCTCTCCAGGTAGCCGTTGTGCGTGTGCGGCATGACAATGGAGTTTCCCTGCCCGTAGAGCAACAAGGTCATAACGATTGCCTCCATCCACGTCTTCCGCGTCATGTGAGGATCCGGCGCGATGTCGATCGTCCGGGACAGCTCGTTGATGATGCGGATGTCTCCCTCGTCCGTGTTAGACATCAGGTGGATCGTCATGCTCCCAATCAGCTCCGCAATCTTCCGACAGGCCGTCATGATCTCCGGGTTTTTGTCCAGCGAGGTATACCCGGCACAACACAGATCATTAAAGTCACCGCCCATCAGGTAGGCAACAGATGATTTATTCTGTCCGCAGTCCCTCGTCCGTTTTTTCGTTCTTCTGCTCATGTTTCTTGCTCTCCCCACCATGCGCGGGCCTTCTTCCGTTTCTCCGCCTGGTTGATGGCGCGGATGCACGCAAACACCGACGCGTCAAAAAGGTCGATGCGGTGCTCCGCCTGTATCTTGTCGTACTGGATAGCGTCGTCGGTCTTTTCCACCGCGGCCACGTTGCTCACGCAATATTCATACGCTTCCGAATGGAGGTAATACAGCCGCCCGTCCTTCGCGGCCTTCTCGATGTGCCGGAAGCCCTGTGATTTGAGATAGTAATACTGCGGCTGATCGATGATCCTGAACCCCGCCGCCGTCATCGCGGGAAAATATTCCTCTCCGGCAAACTTCCGATCGTGTCCGACGGAACGGATATTAAAACCCATCTCACGCATCGAGACGAACCAGTTGACCACGTCCGCGACATTGACCGTCGGGCTGTTGCACATCGTGAGCCATCCGTCATCCTGCCAGCCGTAGAGCGGGATCCCGTCCGACTCCGCCTTTGCCGCGGCCTGCGTGATCGGGAAAAACGCGTGCGTGATGACGATGTCAACTCCGTTATACTGCCCGTACAGCGCCGCCGCGGTCAGATCATACATCCGCGACAGGTCAGCGCCACCAAACCAGTCGATACGCAGCTTCGCCAGATCTTCGAGACTCCAGTTATATTTTTCATCGGAGGCGCGGAACTCCGATATGTTAAAGTAGGCCCTGACGGAGGACGTGAATACATTGAGCGACTTTGCCAGGAAGTCCTTCCGCTGCTGCGGGTCGTTCTGGGCCTGCAGGGCATCCGCCATCATGTCCGACGGGCGGATCGTGATCCCGAACGCAGGATTTGCCATCTCATGAACAACAGGATTTGTATAGTCCACGTTTCCGTTCTCATCAGGATTCGCGCACGCCATAAACACGAAATACTGTTCATCCGTGATCGTTCCGTCGAGAATCCCGCGGCAGTACTTCAGGCGTTGCCCGAGGAAACCCTGCTCATTATCGCCTGCTGTTGTGATCCCGATCATCAGCTTGTTTGTGTACGCCTTCATCGCCTCTTTAAACAAATTGTATTGCTTGGGCGACTTATAAGCGTGGATCTCGTCCGCGATGGCAATATTGCAGTTGAGTGAATCCTGTGCGTCCGGGTTCGCCGCGAGTGCCCGGATGAAAAACGATCCGGATCCGATCTCGCAGGACATCGAGTGCTCGTTGTTGTTATCGATGACCTTGATGCTTCCGCCGGGCTTGCCGCGCACCTGCTTCTCGCCGAGCAATTCCGCGTTGTAGTTAAGCACGTTGAAAGACTCCAGCGACTGCATCAAACTCGCCGCGGTAATGTAGCATTTCGATCCGGACGCCCGGTACCACAGCGACAGCGCCCACGCGAGAGCCGCGGCGAAGTGCGTCTTTCCGTTCTTCCGCGGGACGAAGATCATCGCCTCATGAAATCGGACGATCTCCGTATCTTTCAGCCGGAACCCGAGCAGGTTATAGATGATGAACTTCTGGAACGGCTCCAGCAGAAGCGGCTCGCCCCTCAGCGGTGTTCCGTCAAGGCGTTCTCCCTGCTGATGCTTAATGGTCGACTCGATGATCCCGATGCAGAACTCCGGGCCCGCCGGGTTAAAGTCATAATCCTTATTCTCCAGATCCCGAAAGAACCGCTCGACCATCTGCCGCGTCTCGGTGCAGGCTATTTTCTTTCCGTCCCTTATGTCCTCGGCGTACTTCAGCACCTCCGGCCAGTTACGCGCCGCCGCCAAGTCTCTCGAGAGCTTCTTCAAGAGCCGTTCCTCTTTTCTTTTCCGTCTTCAGAGCGGATTCGTTCAGGCGCTTCAGCCCTGCCGGCGTGAGCCCCAGATCCCGCCAGTAGGCCAGCGCGTCGCGATTAAGCACCGTAATCACCCGGAGCGCGGGATTCTGCTCAATATTCGTCGCGCCGCCCTTGTTGGTATGCTCGACGACCAACTCGCATCCGGAGTCCTCGAACGCCTTCTGAGCTGCGTCGCGTTTAGCCAGGATGTCCGCGAGAGTGTCGATCACGGCGTCGAAGAATACCTGATAGGTTCCTGCCGCTTTCGCCGCTTCCGTGATCTGTATTGTCCACTCTTTTTTATCCACAGTTAACCCTCTTAAACTTCAACGACCCTCAGAGTTGGAAAAACTGCCCCCCTCCGGTGCCCTGTGAGTCAAAATAAAAATTACGATGACGGGGGGAGGTCACGATAACGTTCCGGTACCGGAATATTATTCTTCCGTGCGATGCGCCGGAGAAGTTTGACGCCCTCGTCCGTGAGCGCCCGCGTGTTCCGGTCATGGAGCCGGTCATGCATCGCGTTCGTCAGGCTGATCAGATTCCAGTCTGACCATGTGTACTCCGGAAACTCATCGCGCGGGAATACATGATGCACCATGTCCGCGGGTCGGTTGATTCCGTACCGCTTCGACAGCTGGCACATGTATCCATCCCGTCTCAGGATGTGCTCACGCTTAGCTTTCCATCTGCTCTGCTTATACCATGGATCCATATTGATCAACGCAAAAGCGGAGCCGTTAGTTAAACAGCCCCGCCTTCAGTAAAGGAGGTACACGTATGAAACAGTAAGATGATGACCTTGTGCCCCAGCTCTGCCACTATCATAATAGCATGGAGTGACCTGTTAAAACCTGTCAGGTTTCCGTTAGACATTAAAGTGGCTGAGCGCGGAGCCGTGGATGTGCAGGACGTAATCCTCTGAGCAACACAGCTCACGCGCGATCCGGCGGAAGGAATATCCGTTGATGTAGCGGAGCGTTAGAAGCTGGCGCTCCCTCGCGTCGTCCACTTCCTCGATCCGTCCGAGAATCCGTTCCTGTGCAAGCCACTTCTCCGCCTTGAGATCCTGCAGGCGCTTAAGCAGGTTGCTGTGACGGATGACGTAGTCGCTCATGTCACGCGGCTCCCCGCCCTTCGGCATGGCGTCAAGCTGTGGCGACTTTGGGCTTGCGTAGTCCTCGATCAGTTCCGCAAGCATCTGTTCCAGGCCTTCCTGCTCACGAACGAGGAAGAGATATTGACGGAGGTAATCCTTTTTTGCCCTGTTCCGTTCGCGGATGTCGGTCATCGTTATCCTCTCCGTTCATCGACAGGAGCGCGAGCACCACCACGAAAACTCCGACACCCGTCAGCATCCCGCCGATAAAAATCAGTACGCCCATTATTTACCGCCTCCCCTCCACGCGTCGCATCGGTCACGCGCCTCGCACCTCTCGCCTTCCCGCGGGCCGTCTCCGCCGCAGGTCGGAGCGAACGGGCTGTCCTGCCAGTCCCTGCACGTCCTGCACTCGTGCCGGCTCCAGTCAACCCCGTCACCCATCAGATACCCGGCGGACAGGATGCCGAGCAAATGTCCGATGACGATCCCGAGGGCGAGGAAGAAAATTGCCTCAACCATGAAGCACCATCTCCTCCCTGCAGGCGTTCCAGCCTTTATCGAACCAGTAGCCGCTCTGCGTCTCTCTGTCCGGCTCCCTGGCCTCAGGGATCTTAACCTCCGGCTGCCGATTTATAAGCGCCTTGATCGCCTCGCCTAGCATCTTCGGCAGTTCCGAGTCCGCGCCCTCGATGGATGTCTCCAGTTCGCTGATTAATAAGTCTGCGTTAATTAATTTCATACACTCCCCTTTCCGAGCAATAGCTCTGTTCCAATTCCGCCGACTGTGTTGCCCGCAAGTATTACCAACCATTTCGGTAGGTTGTACGCGAGGTACATCGAGTCGGCAATACTGTGCTCGAATCCTGCGAGGATGAAAACCATCACGCACAGGATTGTGATAACTTCCGTCTTTGCTGTGACGGCGACATGGATCAGGACGCCGCACAGGATCCCCGCCGCGAAGAGTTCCAGGTAGCCGCGGCTGAACTTCGCCTCCGCCGTACTTCGGATCCCGATCGGATAGATGCGGACGATCCAGACACCCAGCACGTTGAGTCCGAGGATTCGGAGGCACTCCAGAGGGTTTCTGTTCACGATGACCTTGCCGATCCGTCCTGTGTAAAGCGGCAGTCCCAGACGGATGATGCTGAGAAGTGCCACGGAGAAGAGCAATGCGCCGACAACATTATTTTGCGCTGTAATGTTAGCAATGTCTCCGATACCGATCAGGATTCCGGCTAGTATGGCGGTCATAATTCTTCTCGCCTTTCTGCTGTTTCCGACAGCCCTACATAACCGCTTGTTTCGCAGCACTTCTCGTAAGCGTGGATCAGATTTCGCAGATTCTGCACGCTGTCCCAATCAGTGTCGTTTCGGATCGCATCAAAAAGATTCATGTCGATAAACTCCGCAACGGCGTATGCTTCGCCTTTTGTCAGCTCGCTCATTCTTCCCGCCTTTCTGCTCTACTGCAAAAGTCATCGTCGCACATCGATGCGCATATCTGAGCATTGCACTGATCGATTTCTCCGTTGTGCCACTTGCAATTCTTGCACTCCGTCAGTGGCTTGTCTAAGATTATGCATCGCCCCAGAACAATGTCATCAATACTCTTGGCTTCAACTATCCACTTCATTCTTCCCGCCTTTCTGCGCTCCCGCAGTACCAGTTACTGCCCGGGCGTATATCCATGCACGGCAACCACTTAACTGATACCCTTCTCCATTTTTCATCACTGTATTTGCAGTCCTTGCACCGCACGATTTCCACCCATTCGGATTCAGGATCATTCCGAAGCCTGTTCACAATCTGCTCAACCCAGTCATCCGGCAGATTGACTTGTATCGGAACTGAGATATTAGCCATCTTCCCGCCTTTCTGCCCATTCCGCTCTTGTCCTGATAATGCCATGCCGAATAATGCTTTCAATCATCCAGTCGTATCCACAAAAGCCTTTAGATTTTCGTTCTAACTTTCTCGCTTCGCTTGCCGTCATTTTTGTCGTTGTAACACAAGCAGTCCACCCGTCATCCCACCTGTAGTAAAAGGACTTATTCCAATATTCTTTTGGGACATCGTATTCCCGCCGTGTTCGCACAAACAGTTGTCCTTCCTGTGACCACTTGCCATTCCATGAGCCTTTATTCGGCATTGATAATTCAAACAAAATCATTCTTCCCACCTTCCTTCCTGATACGGCTCTGGTAATGGCATCCACGCAACAGGCGTTTCCTCTCCGTAACCAATCGCACTGTATATCCCATCGCCAGTATTTATTGCCCAGTCACCGTCTTCCCAAAAACCTACTCCCATGTTGCTTTTAAACTGCAACAGGACATCCTCATTATTGTCTGGGAGTCTGTCTTCGAGTGAGATCCAATTCGGATGTGTCGTGTCATAGACCGTTATGACTTCGCCGGGATCCGTTCCAAAATACCCGCCCTTGTTTCTGACAATAACAGTGTCTTTGCGGATTTCGTCAATGTACCCATGCACAAAGCATCTATCTCCAATTTTCATTCCTGCTTACCTCCATATGGCTCCGGCAGTGGCATCCATGCAACCACGTTGCTCATGCTTCCTGACCCGTGCCAATAGCCATCCATGTAATACGCCCTGTTGACGTTTGGCGCTCCCTTTTTTGGCTGTGCGGTCACGAGCATCATTTCATCCGTCTCTGGCAACCTCTCACTGCACGGAATCCACCGCTGTTCTGACTGTGCGGACGGCAGATTATTAATCCATTCATCAAGCCGCTTTTTATTGCTATCCGTTCCCATGCGGTACATAAGGTGCATATGCAACGCATCAATCGCCGCCTGTCTGCTGATAAGGTCATTCATGCTCTTTCCTCCAATCATTCGCCACCCACGACAGCACTTCATACGGCGTATATCTTCCTTTCAGTTCTGCCGCCTTAATCTGGTAGTCAAGCAACCATGTCCATACTGTTTTCATATAGGCATCGGACAACGGTTCTGGCTGTGCGGATGGCAACTTTTTCAAGTCTATTCCAACCGCCGTAAGGGCTGTGTTAAAACCGTTCGACCATTGCCACCTTCCGAAACTTGAGATTTCTGCATCATCCATAAATTGCGTGAATTTCTGATGCGCTTCAAAATGCGATGGATTTGTATCTACGGTCGCATTGCGTTCTATATCAATCGCCGCCTGTCTGCTGATTAAGTCATTCATTGTTCTCGCTCCTCATATCCGTTCCGCAATATAAACAATATCGCGCATAGTAGTGTTGTTCTTCTGGAATCCATGATTGACATACGCTACAAGAATACGTGCCGTTGTCATTCCTAATCCACCGCCCCTTCTTTCGCTCCGGCTGTGCGGATGGCAAATCTTGCATGATATGCAACGCATTAGTAAGACCAACATTTTTCCACACCGCACACTTATCCGTGCCGCCTTCCGTATCGGCGTATGCCTTCTGTATAGCGGTGATCGCCGCCTGACGGCCGACACAATCTGAGTTGTTCGGAATTTCCGAACAGTTCGGTTCAGCTGGTGGCAGTGACTTTATATCCCCGATAACCTGTCTGATATGCCATGCTTCAGTATCCGTCATACTATGTTCGCTCCAATCGTAAAGCGCATCAATCACCGCCTGCCTGCTGATCATGTCGCCGACATTTATGTCGGGAACATCTTCAAGCATCTCTCTAATCTCATAAAGTGCTTGTTCATAGTGCCACAAGTCTCTGTGTTCAGCCTTGCCAATATCGGCTGTGATATTGATGAGCCAATTAACCGCTTCAGCATTTGTCATCTTCTCGCCTTTCTGCATGATACGGCTCTGGTAATTCACGCCATGAAATTACTTTGGAATACTGCGGTTTATCCATAATATGCCATCCCCATTCACTAAATTCATTCGCGCCTAAACCATACATATCATTAGTCCATCTGCATTGACATTGACCACCACTTTCAAGACATACCCAATAAGTATTATTGATTTTATCCGGCAACCTCTCACTACACGGAATCCACTTCGGTTCTGGCTGTGCGGACGGCAAGTCATTCATTCTTTTCATAGGAACATCTTTGTCCTTACCTTCAAGTGCTTCGTGTAATGCATAAATGATCTCGTTCGCATAATACAATATCAACCCTGTATCGGCTTCTTGGAACGAATCATCATCTGTAATTCCATCGAAAACCAATTTGCAATCATGATATGCGGCTTCTAAGCTAAACTCATCGTTTCCGAATGTATATCTTCTCGCATCAATCGTCGCCTGCCTGTCAATCAGGTCGCGCATTTACTCCCCTCCTCGGTACGGTTCCGGAAGATCCATCCACGCCGTAACATTCGACATGCTTCCTGATCCGTGCCAGTATCCGTCCATGTAGAACGCCCGGTTAATATTCGGTTCTCCCTTTTTAGGCTGTGCCGTGACCAGTTTCATCGAATCGTCGTCGGGAAGCCGTTCCGATGTCGGGATCCACTTCGGATCCTTCTCAGACGCCAGGTTCTCGATTCTATGCATCTGAGCATCACAGTTCTTCATCAGGTCCTGCATCTGCCTATGGTGCTCAACATATTCCGGCACCGTCGGGCTCGGGATATCAACCTCCCAGATGCGTGAGCGGATATCCTCAATCGCATCAAGAGCATCCCGTTTGCTGATCACTTGCTCTCCCATCCATACTTCCCCCTTCTTGATTTAATCCTTGACGCTGTTGCCTTGCTGATCCCGAGCGCCTTCGCGATCTCCCGAACGGTCATGCCTGACCTCGCCAGCCGCTTGACCTCCGCGATGATCTCCGGAGTGATGACCGCCCGTGGCTTTCACTCCGATGACGGCTTGTGCTTCCGTTCCTTTTGCGGCGTGAATGTCACCGGCAGCCGTCCGTGGATCCGGCGGTCTTCCTCGCCGACACGGCGGCAGATGGCGAAGGATTCCGGGCTGTTCGGCTTGATGACTGTCATCCCATTCCCTCCGCCGCCTTCTTTGCGTCCGTCAGTGACCAGTATTCTTTCGGCTCCCCGTCTGCCGGGATTAACCAGTATGATGTGTGCATCCAGTAGCCTGACCTGTTCGCGTGCGGGATTGCCCGCTTCCGTGATTCGATCCCGAACCGCCTGTCATCTGACTCGTAAAATGTCGTTGACTCTCCGTTGCTTCCGACCCACCGTCCGGTCTTAGTCCACTTCATGCTCTCGCCTCCATTTGTTGATAATCTTTCGGAACTGTGTTTCCGTGTATCCGGTGATCTCCATGACCTCCGCAAACGTCTTGCCTTCGTCCAGCATCTTTGCGGCGTACTTGTGAGGCATCAGCCCGTCAATGTGTTTAAACGGGCACACCCGGTCGCCGAATTCCGTATTGGTCAGGTTCGCGTAGCATTTTCCGTACCGCGTCCTGTGATCGCACTCGCCCGGGTTATTGCACGGCACCAGTATCGTCATATCTTCCGCCTCCCGAACTCTGCATGATTTTCCGCGGCGACGTCATGGAACTGAATCAGGAATTCCTTCTCGCGGCTTCTCGCCTTCTGCCGTTCCGAGCACCATCTTTTATAGGCTGTGCAGTTTGTGTGACAGTTCGGCGAGACGCTTCGGTCTTCGCAGTCTTTGCACGGGCTCAAACTCATAACTCCCCCTCCTCAAATCTCGGCAGCTCGCACCACGCCCTCACGGGCAGGTCGAAACTCCCGCCGCCGATCCAGACACCAAGATGCTGGTCGTAGAAAGCCACGTAGTAAATGCCGTGGGTGCTGATCACCCACTTATCGAGGTAGTCCTCCGGCAGATCCGCCATGTCGCGCTCCAGGTCATGCCAGGCGTCTGTTTGTTCTCTCTGGTTCATTCAACCCCCCTTTTTTGTGTTGCCGTTCGTCGATTTATCGGCAACATTGAAAAACGTGTCAACCGTGCGGAATTTTGGCATTTTCAACCCCTCATGTTGCCGTTGTTGCCCTTTTTCCCTATATAATCCCTTTTTTGTAATTATCTTTTTCTAGTCTTTTACTCATTTATCGGCAACATCGGCAACAAGTATAAAAAACATAGAGAATATAAGGGTTTTTGTGTTGCCGATAAACTTTCTATCGGCAACATTATCGGCAACATCGGCAACATTTCAGAAAGGTATCTCTTCATCTTTCGGCAGCGGTTTAAATACCGGCACGCGCTCATAACCGCGCTGGATGCCATATCCGGCGATCCTCACCTTCTTTTCTGTCCGTTGCCATCCGTCTATTTCGCTGTCCATGATGTCCGCAATCTGGTTTGTAATCATCTTTGGCGGTGTTCCGATCTCGCCCAGCGCCTCCCGGTAGATCATGGAAGTGCAGACTCGCGGAGCCTTCTGCACGTCCAGATTGTCGAGCCATTCCTGGATGATTCCAATCCGTCCGTCTTCCTCCAGATAATCGCCTTGGATCTGTTCCGCGATCTTCTGGTTTTCTTTCGACAGCACGAGATTCGGGCGCTCTTCAGCTTCATACCAGTACTGCATCGCCTCGCCCCACGCCTGCACGATGTCGGTCCGAAGCTCGTCTGTATCCTCGAATAGAGACGCTTGAGCGTGTTGAGGTCGTACTAATATAAGAAGATACCGACGGTTTCCGGTTCGGTCTGTCAGGAAATGACTGCTGTTTGTTGTTGCTGCAAATACGCAGCACCGAGGTCTGTCTTCCGTCCTCCGATTGTACGGCGGCCGGTATGTGTCGGATTGCGATGTGAGGAATGCCTTAATGCTTTCGACTTCTTTTGCCTTCTTTGCCGCCAGCAGTTCCGCGAGCTCAACGATCCATTTCCCTCGGAGCTTCTCCGTCGCTTTGTCACCCTCGACCGTGTTCAGGTTGTCGTTGTACCATTCCGGCACCATCGCCAGCCGGCGGAGGAATGTACTTTTACCCGCGCCCTGCGGACCGACAAGCGTCAGCATATAGTCAAACTTGCATCCTGGGCGAAGCGCTCGTGATATAGCGCCGAGCATGAACAGCTTCATGACTTCCGCCTGATAGTCCGTATCCTCAACGCCGAGATACTTCGGCAACAGTCCGCGGATATACCCTCGACCGTAATCCGTCTTCTCGTAACAGCTGGATAGCATATCTTCGATCGGATTGTATGGATGATGGTGAGCAACGATCACGAGCCCTTCCATGATCCGATCTAACTGCTTCAGTCCGTACTTTGATTCGATGTAACACTTCAGGTTGCTGTCGTCGATGTTGGACCACTCACGATACCCGAGCCCTGTTTTGTGCTCCCATGGCAAATTACTGTAAACATACGGAGAGAACGCCATCTTGTTGTATCTGATATGCCCGAACAGCTCCGGATCGTATTCGATCGCCTCCACACAGTTCTCGATGGATTGAACCGGAACGTCCGTGCCGTCCTTTGTATGTCTCATTTTCAGCACCGGTTCCCGCCATTCTCCAGCGACGCGCGCGATCTCTTTCATCGCCCCCTTTTGATATTTCAGCGCACTGTTGATTGTTCGTCGGAGCTCGTCGCGATCGAGTGGATCCAAGCAGTTTGTCGTGTTGACTGTTTCGACTGCTGCGATGATCGCCTTGTCCGGAAGCCCTTTCGCCTGGAGCGAACAGGTCAGTTTGAATAGTGCCTCGTTCCGTTCTCCGTTTTTGATGATTGCCGGAACCACATATTCCGCTGCCGGTTCTCCGGATCCGTCGCGTCCGCTGTTCCTTTTTGCGAGAAGTTGGCGCTCAATCTCTTCCGGTACGGTCTCGAGTTGGTACTCGTCCGGAGGATACTCCCACGTATATGCTCGGCCATTTTGATGAACTGACGGTGGCGCGATCACATAACCGCCATCGGCTCGAATGTCCACGCCTTCGAGCAGGGCAACGCTGTTCTTAAATTCCGATGCGTGCGCGCTCTTCAGATATAAGTGGTATCCTCCGCGGCCTGTGATCGCCAGCCACGAGTCGGGCTCTTTTACATTCTTTTCACGGCACCATTTTTGGAATGATATAACTCCATTCACGCCGGTTCCGTCGTCTATGTCCTGATCTATTACGATCAAACCCCCTGAGACGGTTCCGGTCGCGATCCCGATGTTTGCATCCGGCCACCGCTTCCACCATTCACGGATGACCGTCAGATCAGTGGTCGCATCCTTTACTCCGTGCATTGTGTACGGGTGCTTGTTCTTCTTTACCGGAAAAACAGCAAGCCCTCGCTGTGCGTAATCGCGCGCAGCCTGATATATCTCTTTATTCATCTTTACGCTCCGCGCTTAATATTTGTTCTATGATCCGCCCTGATTCTTCAGGCGTGCAGAAGAGGAATGTGCAACTGTATCGTGTCTGTATGGTCTTCATGGCTTTTTCAAGCTGTGGACCCTGAATGCACTTCGGTCTGTAAACGCAGTCCGGATTGATCCAAGTGTGGACTTCATCAACTGATTTGATCCCGTTCGTGTTCTCCACGAGGATGAACAGCTTGCACCCTGCTTCCTTTGCCGCGATACATTCATCAACGAAACGTGTATGACCGCTTGGCCGCCCTTTCGCGCCCTCGTGAATATTCTGCGCGATCTCGTTCATGTCTCGTTTTGTGTCTATCGCCACCAGTGGCGGGAGCGCATAATCTCCGAACGGTAACGCGCAGTGAATCAGATGCGTCCCGCTGGCGGCGAAATGTTCATGCTTTGCGGCGTGCTTTCCCTTCTGCTGCCGTGTGTCCTCGATGATCCACATCAGTTAAACGGAAGCTCATCGTCGTCATCGTCCGAGAGCGTCATGAACTCGTTGAGGTTCGGCTTCTGTGCATCAGGGAGTTCTTCCTTCAGCTTTTTGATGCCAGGCGTCCGGAAGTTCCCGGTCCTGATCTCGGCGATCGGGCATTCCTTGTACACGTTCAGGCGTGTTTTTGTCTTGCCATCGTTCCCGATGTATTCCTCTTCCTGGAGGACCAGTCCGATCAGTTTGCCGACAAGCGTGCGCTCATCGTTGTTGATAGCAGCCGCATCGAAGACGAAGTTCCCGTTCGACTTATTGATTGCGGACAGCATCCTCTTGAAAAAGGGCAGTGCTGTCGGCTTGTAGGATCTGCGGACCTTCAGCCCCCAGAAGCCGGCGCGATCATGCAGGGCAGTGAAATATCCCTTGTATTCGCCTTCTACGATGTCGAACGTCATGAACAGATATGACTTTTCCGCCACATCTTCGACGGACAGGATCTTGCAGACATAGCCGCCGGCGGGGAGCCTTGAGCTGTCGGATGCTTCGTTGACGTTGGTTAAATCAATAGATTTCATTATTTATCCTCCTTAATAATTGTTTTACATTTCAGCGTGCCAGCTTTCAGCGCCTCCGATCTCGTCACTTTCGGAGTGCTCACCATCGTTGCCCCCCATGGCTTCCTCTCTGATGCTCTTCATGTCGAACCCTTTGCCGCTCAGATACTTCCCGACAGGCGAGATGGTAATAAGTACCGACTTCCCCCAGGAGAACAGCGACTTGTACATCGCCACATAGTCCTCATCAGTTTCCGGCATCCTATAACCGAAGCGACCGGACAGGCTGTAGTGGTCCTTGCATTTCTCCGGGGAGTTCATGAAATAACGGCGGTTGTACTTTATCGCGCTTGCGAGTTGTCCGCGCGTCATCTCAGTTTCTTTTGATAATTCGTAAGAACTATGCCATCGCGGATCATTTCTTAAACAGTTGATAATGGTATTCACTCTTTCGATCATTTCCGCTTCCGTGATCTTTTTACGTCCCATCGCCGGCACCTCTCATTCCGTAATACTCCCTGATCGCCGCGTCGACCGCTTTCAGGTCGTTCGGAATCTTCTGCTCAAACATCCCTTCCGGGGACTTTGCGGTGCTGGTTCCTACGCCCTGCGTGTAAAATTCGTGGTCGGAACAGTAGAGTACAATGTCAAAGCACCCTTCGACGCTCAGCTTTTCATCGAGCATCTTCCCGATCGTCTTGCACTTCTCCCGTCCGTCACCGTCAGATTCAGAGTGGTGGAGGAAATACACGATCTTGTTGTCGTCCTCCAGGTCGTTAACAAAGTGGATCAGATCACGGAAGTTCCGCGCCATCTCCGTGTACTTGTCATAGCCTTTTTCGGCCGCGCGGTCGAACAGCTCATTGACCAGTAAATACTGGGAGTCGTCCACGGCCACGCTCGGCACGGTGGCCTTCTGGATCTGTCGCTCGATCCAGGCATATTTGGCTTTATTCGCCTGTGCGTATGTGTTGATGTCCGCGCTGTTTTCGTATTTGGGAACCCGCTTCACGGGCAGATCAGACTTGAACGGCAGCCGGCCCTTCTCCACGGAGATGATTCCGATCTCTCCCGGCTGAAAGTTTTTAAGAGAATATGTTTTGCCGGATCCGCTCCGGCCAATAATAAGGACTGGTAAAGAAATAAGTCATCCCTCCCTTCTCCAGATATTTGTTTTATTACTCCAGATCCTTCCGTCTTCGTAGGCCAGATAGCCCGGATAATCTGGTATCGGTAATGCCATATTGTGCCTCCTCTTATTCCCAGAGCAACGGCGTCCTGATCCACCGCTCGCTCCAGTCCTCCTCAAATGTTTCCCTGATAATATTGTCCGGCAGGGAATCCCGCGCCGCCTTGACGCAGTCTTTGCAGATACAGGCGTCCCACGCCCTTTTCTCCGGCTCCGGGCTGTAACAGTAATCTTCCAGTACAGTCCAGTTACAGACCATGCAGGTGGGTCTGATCTCGATCATGGCTCAGCTCCAAGCTCGACTCTGGAGAGCGCGTAGACGATCGAGGCGATGATTTCCTCGGCGCCTTCGTACTTCAGTTTTCCCTCGTAGTCGAAGAGGACGGAATAATCCGGATCCAGAAGTCCATACACGGCGTCAATAGCTGCCTTCCGCACCATAGCGATCATTACCTGGCGATCCGCCTCTTTCTCGGCGTCCTCGATTGTGTTATGATAAAAATTGGTGACACCAGCCTCCGTCAGCTCTTCCACAGCTCCGGGGGCATTTTCATTCATCGTCATTTTCTTCCTCCCTTACTTGTGCGATGTAAAACGGTCCCAATTCTTCAGCCTCAGATCTTAACCACAACGGCCCGGGCTCGAAGCCTTCAACGATAATAATCTGAGCGTCGTCAACAATCGGATCGCCCGGGTATGTTTCTAAAACAACTCTATCCATAAGATGCTTCAGCTGTTTTCTGTGCTTATCTGCGGTCTTCCATGAGTTATATAATTTTCTTAACTGCTTCGCGTGTTCTTCGACAAATTTGACATACCCTTCATGCAGCTTTTCAAGATCCGCACTCTTAACATTGGACCGCTTAAGAAATGAAAGTGTCGACGGAGGCGTATCCCGTTTGGCGTAATATTTGGCCTTCCAGCGTTCTGTTAATTCCTTCCAGTAGGCAATTATTTTTTTGTCATAAGCCGCATAATTCTCTTTCAATACGGAGCAAGCGCCTATAAAAAAGAATCCGGATTCCGCCCCGAGTTTGATTCTTCTCTCATCGGGCATCTCCGCTAGAAGATCGCCGAGCTTATTTACATTTTTCACTCTTCCTCCCTCCCTTCATCTGAAGAATAATCAGCAGATACAAAACCACCTGACTCAGGATGGCGATCCAGACGGAACCCACAGGCACCTCCTCGCTGATCTCGATCGTGCCGATGCTCCCCACCAGCAGGATCACACACGTGAGCATGGTGTATCCTATTGCCTTCCGGAAGATCTCGGAAGATCTCCGCTCGATAATCGGATCGGCCTTCCGGCTCCGGCGGGCCATCTGTTTGATCTCCAACTCCCTGTCCTGGTACTCTTCGTACCAGTCCATCAATTCGATGCTACTCCCCTGATTCATCGTTACCCCCTTATCAGCTTAACTATGTCGATTTGCGCCACCCGATCCATTCTCCGCAGCTCCCCCACGGTAATCGAGTCCGGATCCCTGATTCTCCGCGCAAACGTCCGGCGCGCGATGCAGGCGATCCGGCAGAAGTCCGCCTGACGATCCCTGTATCCGGCCGCGTCCATGGCGTTGCGGATGAGTTCCTGTTTCGTCATGTTTTTGCGTCCTCAGCCTTGCGTATCCGCAAGTTCTTCGCCAAAAAAAATTTCCATAGGGTTCGTGATTCCAAGGATCTGGATGATCCTGCCGATTTCATCCCGCGTAAACGCTCCGTTCGCATTGATCTTCCGATACAGCGTCGATTCGTCTATCCCTAGCTGTTCCGCGACCTGCTTATAAGTCATTCCTGCGAGGACAGTCGCCGCCTTGAATTTGAGCTTGTCGAACAATTCCGTTTCACCTCCTCTCTGTATTATGTCGCCCTTGCGTTTCCGCAAGTATACTATAAACCGATAATTATATTATGTCAATGCGTTTTCGCAAGTTTTTTTGTATACATTACTCGGTACAGTTGCAATTATGCAAGCTGTTCCTTATAATATGTTGTACGGAGGGAATGACTATGGCGATCAAAGACATCCTTAAAAACAGACGAATAGAGTTGCATCTCACCATGAAAGAAGTCGCGGACAAAGTAGGCGTCAGCGAGGGAACGATCTCGCGCTGGGAATCTGGAGACATCGAAAACATGAGACGAGACAAGATCATGGCGCTTGCCAAAGCCCTCCAGATTTCTCCCGCTGTCATAATGGGCTGGGAAGATCCCTCCATTGTCCCCACACACGGACAATCAGAACCGTATTATGTCGATGCGGAGACGAGAAGACTCGCCCAGGAACTGCATGACGATCCGGAGCTGTCCGTCATGCTTGATGCTTACAAGAGCTTGTCCCCGCGTGACGCCAAACTGGTAATGGATATGGTGCGGAGGATGCAGGATGAAGGTGCTGATTGACAGGGATTACAAGGTTGTGATCAGGAAGTGCCCGCCGAAGGTGAAGGCCTTTGTGGTAAAGAACCAAGCAGAAGACTATTACACGCTTGTGATCGACTCCGATCTGGACGAAGACGGGCGCTTAAACGCTTATATGCACGAGCTTCGGCACATCGAGAACGACGACTTCGATCGGGATCGGATTGCAGACGTGGCGGAACTGATAGCGCACGGAATAACATCAGATGCAGGTGATGGATGATGAAAATAACCAAGACGAAATCAGGGAAATTCACGGCTCAAGTCACTATCAGGGATGACAGTGGCGCGAGGCATTTTAAACGCTTCACGGCGCGGACGAAAGTCGAGGTTAGGAACCTTGCGAACGATTTTTTGAACACGCACAAGGTCTTTGTTGAGTCAATGGCCTTCCGTGACGCACTGGATCGCTATATAACGCGCTCCAGCGCCGTTTTAAGCCCCTCAACGCTGGCAGGCTATCATTCTAACGCCCGAATGTTAAAATCACGTTATACGGCGTTCTGCGGCCTTCCGTGCGACCGTATCACATCCAGCGACGTGCAGGCCATCGTTGACGACATGACAGCGCAAGGCAGGACAGTCAAGTCGATCAAGAACCGCCTCGGCCTGATTTCTGCCGTTCTGGTTGCGGAACAGTGCCGGATGCCCTCCGTTCGGCTGCCGAAAGCGGAGGCAGTCCAGTATGTCGTTCCGGAGACTGATGACATCCGTGCGATCACCGCCGCCTGTGTCGGTCGATATGAGCGCATGAGGATCCCCGTCGCCCTTGCGGTGTTCGGCTTGCGTCGTGGCGAAATATGCGCCGTAACTGCCAGCGACCTCGACGGCCCTGTCCTCCACATCCGGAAGGCAGCCGTTCAGGATGACGCCGGCCACATCCATATCAAACCGCCGAAGACATCGCAATCCGTTCGTGATGTCCTGATCCCGGAGCAGGTTGCCGGCTGGATCACGGAAGCGGGAACGGCATGGCCCTCGACACCGAAAGCCCTTTCGGACACATGGCCGCATCTCTTGCGGGCTGCCGGCGTGCCGCATTTCCGTTTTCACGACTGCCGTCATTTTTTCGTTTCGTATTGTCACGAAATCCTCAGATTATCGGACGCTCAAATCATGAAATTGGGCGGATGGAAAACATCCCGCGTCATGGTGACACATTATCGCCACACTTTGGGAGACGGAGCCGTTGCGGTTCAGTCAGCTTTTTCCGAATTTATCCCGCATTAAACGTCATAATGTCGTCATTTCACGACAGGAAAAATAGCCACAAAAATAGCCACAAACTTCTGCCAAATGTGGCAATTCGGGTGCCAGATGTGGCAATTTGGAGCAAAAGAAAAACCCCGCAAACCCTTGAAAACACTGGATTTTCTCGGATTTGCGGGGCCTTTCGGATAGCGGAGAGGATGGGATTCGAACCCATGCGCCCTTGCGGACAAACGGTTTTCAAGACCGCCTCGTTATGACCACTTCGATACCTCTC
>JBGUKX010000036.1:0-20545 GCA_045114695.1 Lachnospiraceae bacterium
TACTGGATTACGCTATTCTCGTGCGCCTCCGGGGACTCGAACCCCGGACACCCTGATTAAGAGTCAGGTGCTCTACCAACTGAGCTAGAAGCGCTTTTGTTGCGTCTTATTTGACGCAAGTGTTATTATATACAAGCAACGGCAAAAATGCAAGCATATTTTTAAAAAAGGCTGATCTTAAGGGACGATTGTAAATATGCGCCAAAAACTAACCATACTACTCAACGTGATGCGGGAAGTGAAGGGCTGTCTTGCCCTGACGTTTCCGGAAACCCCTGTCTCCGCATGGTCCGTCATCCGCCATACCGCGGACTTCGTGATCTGCCATAAGCTCTACGGGACAAATATCGCCGATTATTTCGAGCTGCGTTTCTTTGAGAAAACGCCCCGGGAGAGGAAAACCTATTTCACTTCAAAACACGCTCTGAGATTTATCAACTGCGTAAACGGACCGGAGAACAACCGGAAGTTTTATGACAAAACCTATATGTACCGTGTCCTCGGCAGATTTACGAAAAGGGAGCAGCTGTTCTGCCCTCCGGAGGATTACCGGACCTTTGAGGATTATTTCCGGCGGCACGGAAAAGCCTTCTATAAGCCGAACCGCACGTACTGCGGAAACGGAATCGAACGGTGGGACGCCGCCGGCTGTGATCTTGGGGTCCTGTACCGAAGAGCCTCGGCGCAGGCGGCCGTCCTCGACGAGCCGGTGGTCCAGCATCCCGCTCTGGCGCGCATCTATCCGGACGGCGTAAACACGGTCAAGATCTATACCCTGACGATCGGAAACGAATGCCATTTTGTCGCCGCCGAGTTTCGCATGGGCAGGGACGGGTCGTTTGTCGACAACATAGAGAGGGGCGGCCTGGCCGCCGGCGTGAATCCCGAGACCGGGGAGATCCTCGGCGCGGCGTACGATCTGCGGATGAATCCGTATCCGGCGCATCCGGATACCGGCGCCGCCATTTCCGGACTGACACTGCCGAACTGGGCGGAAGTCCTTCGATTTACAAAGGAATGCGCCATGGCATGTCCCCTCGCGTATGTGGAATGGGATTTCGCCATACGGGAGAACGACTGCGTCCTGATCGAGGCGAACGCCAACGCAAGGAACTCCGAGATTCAGATGGGCGTCTTTCACGGCCGGAAAAAGCAGTTTGAGGAGCTGGAGAAGCTGTACCTGCGGAGTATGACCTGACCGTACCGTTCTTCATGACCGGAAAAGCCGCCGCTTCCCCCGGTACACGGCCGTCAGTTTGCAGATCCTGTTTCCGAGATTTGAAAACTTCCTCTCGTATTCCGTCATGATATTTCCCTCGCAAAGCTGCGGGTCGCGGTGCAGATCGTACGTCAGGCTCAGGAGCTCCCAGCCCCCGGTCTCACGGATCTCGTCCACGGAGAAATCAAAGAGGCCCCGGTTGTCTGTCTTGAATTCCAGGATCCCTCCCTCTGCCAGCACCTGCTCATAGACGGCGAGGAATTCCCGGGACGTCAGCCTTCTCTTCGCGTGCCTGGCCTTGGGCCAGGGATCGGAGAAATTGAGGTAGATTCCGTCCACCTCGCCCGGGGCGAAGACCTCCGGGAGCTGACGCGCGTCCATGCTCAGAAACTTCAGGTTCCCGGGCGCCCGGAAGTCCCTGTCCGCGTCCGGATGGAGCTCCCTCTCCTGCTTGTCGGCCGGCGTGCTGTAGGGAATTCCTTCCATGCGCTCGCACGCCCGGAACAGCACGCTGGGATAGCGCTCGATCCCGATGTAATCCGACTCCGGGTGCGCCGAGGCGGTCTCGATGATAAAGCGCCCCTTTCCCATGCCGATCTCGATCAGGAGCTTCCTCCCGGGATCCTGCTTCCACTGTCCTCTTTTCGCCTCCGGGTCCTGCACGACGAAACGGCTGGACTCGACGATTCCCTTCGCTTCCGGTATATTTCTCAATCTCATGATCTGTTTTTCCCGCTGACGGATTGGCGCACTTTGTCCACATGGTTTACGTAATCGTTCCCCGATAATCCGTGGAAAAAGTGGATAACTCGGTGTATAAATGCAGATATTAAAGAAAATACGACTTACCGCTCTCCCGACGGGAGGTTCTGATGTGGATAAGTCGCTTACGGTTGATTCCTTATGGAAACCTTGCCGGCCTGTCTCAGCCGGTGATCTCGCGCACGCCGTCGACGACGGAGGCCGTGTGGAATTTCGCGTCGATGCCGAACCGCTCCTTGCAGGCCGCGCCGACCTTCTCGCGGAAGAGCTCCTCCGCGCCGGCCTCCACGATGCTCACCAGGCAGCCGCCGAAGCCTTCTCCCGTCATTCGGCAGCCGTACACTCCGGGGACGTTCATCGAGGTCTCAGCCAGATAGTCGATCTCCGGGCCGGTGATCTCGTAGTTCTCTTTCATCGAAAGAAACGACTGGTTCATGATCTCCCCGAAGCGCCGGATGTTGCCGACGCGGAGAGAGCTGACCGCCCGGATGGTCCTGGCGTCCTCGTAGATGACATGCCGCGCCCGCTTCGTGTACCGGTCGTTCATGATCACGTCCTTGCAGCTCTCGAAGCGGTCCCAGGTGAGATCGCACAGATGCCTGATATGCACGATGGACTGAAGCTTCGTCAGCGCTTTCCGGCAGTCCTCCCGTCTCTCCTGATAGACCTGCGGATCCGGCATCAGACGCCGCCCGGTCCAGGTGAGAATGATCCTCGCGTCCCCCAGCCTGAGAGGCACGTACTCGCACCGGAGCGTATCCACGGTGAGAAGAAGGCCGCAGTCCTTCCTGCCGACGGCGGAGGTAAAGGGGTCCATGATACCGGACGGCACGCCCATGTAATCATTCTGCACGGACGTCGCGATGCCGGCGATCCTCACGGGATCCAGATCCGGAATCCCGTACAGCTCCCTCAGCAGGTAGATCGTCAGCACCTCCAGGGCGGAGGAAGAGGAAAGCCCCACGCTTACGGGCAGATCCCCGAAATAGAGGATGTCCGCGCCGGACGGGATCTCGATGCCCTCCTTCTTCAGGGCGGCGAAGACGCCCTTCGGGTAATCGAACCACCGGCCGTCCCTCGCGGCGAAGCCGTCGTCGTCCAGCGAAAAGGTCTCCGTCACGTCCCTGTCGTCGAGGAGTGTGGAGACGCGGACGACCCGGTCCGTCCTCGGCCGGACCGCCCCGTAGACCCCGAGATCGACGGTGCAGGGAAACACGTGGCCGCCGTTGAGGCCGGTATGGCCTCCGATGAGATTCACTCTTCCGGGCGCAAAAAACAGGCGGATCTCTCCGCCGCTCTCCCCGTAAATCTCACGGAACCGTTCCTTCAGCTTTTCCACGTCCGTCGTGTACATCTTCCGATATCCTGTGATCGATATTCTACACCGTTGCGAGATCGGTTTCAATCAGTGAAAGCTCCAAAAAATGCCCAAATTTCGGGCATTTTGACGAAAAAGAGGATTCCGGGACCGTCCCGGAATCCTCTGTGTACTGCTTCCTTATATCCGCTTCACCGGCGCGCGCAAACCGCTCCGCCGTCTGTCCGCGGCGCGGACGCGTGAACCGCTCCGCTCCCGTTTACGGCTCGGCGACGTCTTCCACGTCCGTGGCCGACACGACGCTCTCCGCCATGCTCTCAGCCGTGCTCTCCGTCTCCGGCTCCGGCGCGGCCGCGAGGACCACCGGGGCGAGATCCGTGATGGTGACGGAAGCCCAGGCCTTGTCGTCGACCGTGATCTCCGCCTCCTCGACCCACTGCTCCGTGATGGTGTCAAATTCTTCCTGCTTTCTCTCTCTCACGATGGAGCTCTTGTTGGACTCCGTGCGGCTCTCGTCGTAGGCCTTGTCGAAGCGGACGACGTAGTACTTCGTGCCGTCGTCGCTCAGCACCGGCGTCTCGACCAGCGTTCCGTCCGCAAGCCCCTCGACCGCCTTGACGACGGACTCGTCGACCGTCGCGTCCGACGTGTCGTGGGTGGTGAACTGTCCGACCAGCGCGCCAAGAGACTCGTCCACCGTCTTCGCGACGGCGCCGAGATCCGCTTCCGCGAGGTCCCCGCCCTCGGCGAGGATCGCGTCGATCACGCTCTGGGCCGTGGCCTTTGCCTTCAGCTGGAGCGCCGTCTCCTCCACCTCTTCCGCGACGGATTCCGCGCCGGAAGCCGTGGACGCCGTCTCCGGCTCCGCGACCGGCTCAATCTCCGCGGCCGCCTCGGCGGAGGACGTGCCCGAGGTCACGTCTTCTTCCTCCGGGACGTTGACGGTGATGTAGGTCAGGGACGAGATCTGTCCCTCTTCGTCGGACACCTCCGTGTCGACGTCCTTGACGATCGGATCCATCATCCTGCTCTGGATGGTCTGAAGCGTCATCAGCTCGGCGACGTCGTCGCGGCTCGCGCCGACCACCGCCTGAACCTCCTCGCTGTTGGAGGCGATGTAGGCGTCGGCGGCCTCGTCGATGGCCTTCTTCTCCTCGTCGGTGAGGGAGACGCCGTACTCCTCCGCGTGCTGGCGGATCACCATGTACTTCTTGAGATCCTCGAGAATGCTTTCCTTCAGATTCTCTCCGTAGGTGGCGCCGGACTCTTCGTCCACGACTCCGTCGAAGACCTCATTGCCCAGCTGTGCGCCGTACATGGCGTAGATCTGCTGATACATTCTATAGGTCTGGGCCTGCGTATACTTCGCGAGGAAGCTTCCGACGCCGAGATTCATGGTCTCGCCGTTGACGGTCATCAGCGTCTTCGTGCCGTCGATCTTCTCTTCCGCTTTCTTTCCGCAGCCTGTCAGCGCGCCGCAGGTCATCACCGCCGCCGTCACAAGCGCGGCTGCTTTCTTCCATCCGGATCCCATTTCTTTCTGAACCTCCTAATCTATCCCGTGGGGCGGATCCCTGCCGGACCCGCGGACGGAGCGTCTTTGGCCTCCGTCTTCACACACGTCTAATTATTATATGCTTTTTCATTCGTTTCGGCAAGTTCCGTGACGAATGTTTTCAGCTCTTTCAGCAGAATCTTTTCCTTCAGATCCCCGTGGTACAGGAAATACACCGAATCCGGGCCCCTGTGGACGGAGAATTCGCCGCCCTTCGCCCCGATGATCGCCGGGAGGGCGGTCACGTCGAACTTCGGCCCGGACGTCACGGTGAGGCGCACCTTGTCCCCGTTCTGCTTGATCTCGGCGATGGAGCCCCGGTGGGCCGCCGCCTTGAGGGCGGCGATCTGCATCAGGTTCTCCACGGGCTTCGGGAGCTCCCCGAAGCGGTCGATCATCTCGTCGGTCAGGTCCTCGATGTCCTCGTCCTGCTCGATGCCGGCGATCCGCTTGTAGAAATCAAGCTTCTGGAACTCGATGGGGATGTAGCTGTCCGGGATGAAGGCGTCCATGCTGAGGTCGATCACCGTCTCGAAGTCCTCCTCCACGGGAAGGCCCTTCGCCTCGCTGACGGCCTCGGAGAGCATCCTGCAGTACAGGTCGTAGCCGACCGCCTCCATGTGGCCGGACTGCTCCGCGCCCAGCAGGTTGCCCGCGCCCCGGATCTCGAGATCCCTCATCGCGATGCGGAAGCCCGAGCCCAGCTCGGTAAACTCGCGGATCGCGGAGAGGCGCTTCTCGGCGACCTCCTTCAGCATCCGGTCCTTCCTGTACATCAGGAAGGCGTAGGCGGTGCGGTTGGTCCGCCCCACGCGCCCCCGGAGCTGGTAGAGCTGGGAGAGGCCGAAGCGGTCGGCGTCGTGGATGATCATGGTGTTGACGTTGCCGATGTCCAGCCCCGTCTCGATGATGGTGGTCGTGACCAGAACGTCGATCCTGCCGTTGATGAAGTCCACCATGATGGACTCCAGCATGCTCTCGCTCATCTGGCCGTTGGCGCTGGACACGACGGCCTCCGGCACGAGCTCCTGGATCCTGGCCGCCATCTCGCCGATGTCCCGCACCCGGTTGTAGACGTAGTACACCTGGCCTCCGCGGGCCAGCTCCCGGCAGATCGCCTCGCGCACCATCTCGGGATTGTACTCCATGACGTAGGTCTGAATCGGCACCCGGTCCTGGGGCGGCTCCTCCAGGATCGACATGTCGCGGATCCCGATCAGGCTCATGTGCATCGTCCGCGGGATCGGCGTCGCCGTGAGGGTCAGCACGTCCACGTTCTGCTTCAGCTTCTTGATCTTCTCCTTGTGGGTCACGCCGAAGCGCTGCTCCTCGTCGATCACGAGGAGGCCCAGGTCCCGGAAGCTCACGTCTTTGGAGAGCAGCCGGTGCGTCCCGATGACGATGTCGACCTGCCCGGTCCTCAGGTCCTTCAGCGTCTTCGCCTGCTGGGCCTGGGTGCGGAAACGGCACAGAAGATCCACCCGGACGGGGAAATTCTTCATTCTCTGGCAGAAGGTATTGTAATGCTGCTGGGCGAGGATCGTCGTGGGCACGAGATAGGCCACCTGCTTCCCGTCCTGCACCGCCTTGAAGGCCGCCCGGAGGGCCACCTCCGTCTTGCCGTAGCCCACGTCGCCGCAGATCAGACGGTCCATGATCCGCCGGCTCATCATGTCCCTCTTGGTGTCCTCGATCGCGGCGATCTGGTCCTCCGTCTCCTCGTAGGGAAACATTTCCTCGAATTCCTTCTGCCACTCGGTGTCCGCGCTGTAGACAAAGCCGTCGTCCTTCTGCCGCGCCGCGTAGAGGGCGACGAGCTCCCTGGCGATGCTGCGCACCGCGGTGCGGACCCTCGACCGCGTCCGGCTCCACTCCTGGCCGCCCAGCTTGTTCAGCTTGGGCTTCGCGCCCTCCGCGGCGGAGGAGGCGTATTTCTGCAGCATGTCCAGCTGCGTCGCCAGAATGTACAGGTTGCTCCCGTTGTACTCGATCTTGATGTAATCCTTGAGGACGCCGTCCACCGTCACCTTCTCGATGCCACGGTAGATGCCGAGGCCGTGATTGACGTGGACCACGTAGTCCCCCACGGAGAGCTCCGAGAAGCTGGCGATGCGCCGGCCGGAGACGTGCTTCTTCGGCTTCCTGCGGGGCTTCTGCTCCCCGAAGATATCACTCTCGGAAATGACGGCAAACCGGACCAGGGGATATTCAAAGCCCCGGCTGGCGTGGCCGTACATCACGGCGATCTGGCCGGACTGAAGGGGCGTGCTCCGGTCCTCGGTGTAATAGGCCGGCAGCTCCTGCTCCGCAAGCCCCGCGGCCAGACGGCGCGCCCTCGTGTGGGACGCCGAGAGGACGACGACGCCGAAGCCCCGCTTCCTGTAGCGCGCCAGATCCCCGGAGAGATATTCCACGCTGTTGTTGTAGCTCCCGGCGGACTGGGCCGTCATTCCGAAGGAATCGGCGATCTGCCAGCCCTCCCGCTGGATGTCCAGCATCGAGAGGCTGACGCAGTGCATGCGGTTGAGAGCGGCCTGCAGCTCGGCGGTGCCGATCATCTCGGGGATCTTCTCCATCGACAGCTCCGCCCTGGCGGCCACGCTCTCCCGGAACTCCGTCTCGGCCGCCCTGGCGGCTTCGACGATCCGGTTCGGCTCGTCCAGGAAGATCTGGGTCGAGGCCGTCGGGAACCAGCTGAGGAAGGGGGCCAGGGTGCCCGTGTGGTCGTGGGCGGGATACACCTCGGTCTCCCCGATCTCCTCGATGGATCTCTGGGTCTCGGCGTCGAAGGACCTCATGGAGTCGATCTCGTCCCCGAAAAACTCGATCCTGACGGGCCGGTCCTCCGTCAGGGGCCAGATGTCCAGGATGTCGCCCCGCACGGCGAACTGGCCGGGCATGGCGCTCTCGGCGCACCGCTCGTAGCCCAGCAGGGAGAGGGCCTTCTTGGCGCTCTCGAAGTCATTTTCCTCGCCGCGCCGGAAGGTCAGCTTCTCCGCCTCCATCGCGGCCCGCTGCGTGACAAAGTCCATGAGCGCCGTCACGGGAAGCACCACCACGCTCCGCTCCTCCGTGATCAGCGACCGCATCGCCGCGAGGCGCTGCTGGTCGAGGAGATTCGAGGCGACGTCCGCCTGATAGAACAGCAGGTCCTTGGCGGGATAGTACACCGCGTCGGGCTCGTAGAATTTCAGGTTGTCGAAGATCGTCCTGGCGGAAAGCTCGTTCTCGCTGACGACCAGCGTGACCGGCACGTCAAAAGAAAGCCCGCAGATCATGTGGGCTTTCTGGGCTTCCAGGCATCCGGTCAGGGAGAGGATCCCCTCCCTGCGCCGCATCATGCCTCTGATCTCCTCGTACTCCCGGAGTTCCCGGAGAGGAGAGATAAACATCGTGTTGTCCATGCTTCTACCGTCTTATGCTGCCGTTTGTTCCGCTCCCGGCCGCCTTCCGCTGCCGTTGTACCTCCCGGCCGTCTTCCGCTGCCAGTGTACTGTTTCCGGCCGACTCAGCTTCCGTTGTACAGATTCATCGCCCGGTCGGGGCCCTCGGTGACGATGAGGGCCGCCGCCTTCGCGGCCCTTATCACCGCGTCGTCCGCCAGGGCCCGGTCCTCCTTTGAAAACCTCGAGAGAACCCAGTCCGCCAGATCCCATTCCGGCGGCTTCGCCCCCGTGCCGACGCGGATCCGTGTGAAACGGTCCGTCCCCAGAAGGGAGATGATGTGCTTCAGTCCGTTCTGCCCGCCGGCGCTCCCCTGCTTCCTGATCCGGATCTTTCCCGGCTCAAGATCGATGTCGTCGCTGATGACGATCAGCTCCTTCTCCGGGTCGATCCGGTAGAAGTCCACGGCCTCCCGGACCGCGTTTCCGCTCAGGTTCATGTAGGTCATGGGCTTCATCAGCAGAACCTTCCCGCCGCCGATCATGCCCGTCCCGGTCATGGCGTGGAACTTCACGCCGCCGTAGGGAATCCGGTACTCCTCAATCAGGCGGTCGATGACGTCGAAGCCCATATTGTGGCGTGTTTTCTCGTATTTTGTGCCCGGATTTCCGAGCCCCGCGATGATGTGCATGCCTGCGTTCCTCCGGCGGCCGCGTGCCGGCCGCTGTATCCGACAAAAACAGCCGCCCGACCGGACCGGTCGGGCAGCCAGGTTGTTTCATAAAGACGCCCTTACAGGACTTCCCCCGGGAAGGATTTCCGGGGGAAGCTCCCCGAAACGCTCCCCTTTGGGGCGGCTCACTTGGTCTTCTTGTTTCCCTGCTTTCCCGCGGCTTTCTTCGCGGGCTTTCCGGCCGTGCTTCCGGCCTTCTCCTCGTTGTACAGGAATACCATCGCGCCGTAGGGCGGAAGGCTGAAGCCGAAGGAGTAGGGCTTGCCGTCGCACTCCGACGCCTCCGCCTTGTAGGTGCTCTTCGTGAGGTGGTAGTTGCCGCCGTACCTGGGATCCATCGAGTTGAGGATCAGCCTGTACTGCCCCGGCTCGAAGCAGCCGACCCGGTAGTCCTCCCTCGGCATCGGCGTCATGTTGAGGACGAAGAGCAGGTTGTTCCGGTTGTCGGGGGACTTGCGGACAAAGCTGTAGATGCTTCTCGCCGCGTCGTCCGCGTTGATCCACTCGAAGCCTCTGTAGTCGTAATCCGTCGCGTACAGGGCCGGATACTTCCTGCAGAGCTTCCAGAGGGCCTTCACATAGTCCTGCAGCTGCCTGTTGAGGGGCGTCTCCAGCAGGAACCAGTCGATCTCCCGTTCCTCGCTCCACTCCCTCTGCTGGCCGAATTCCTGGCCCATGAAGAGCAGCTTCTTGCCCGGATGTCCGGCCATATAGGTGTAGCCGGCCTTCAGGTTGTGGAACTTGTCCTCGTAGATGCCGGGCATCTTGCTCCACATGGAGCATTTCAGATGGACGACCTCGTCGTGGGACAGCACGAGGATGTACTTCTCGCTGTAGGCGTAGGACGTGGAGAAGGTCATCTTGTAGTGATTGCCCTTGCGGAAGAGCGGATCCAGCTTCATGTACTCGAGGAAGTCGTTCATCCACCCCATGTTCCACTTCATGGAGAAGCCCAGCCCGTTCTCCTTCTCGACGTCGCCCGTCACCTTCGGCCACGCCGTGGACTCCTCGGCGATGGTCAGGGCGCCCGGATTCCGTCCGCGCAGGAGCGTGTTGAGATGCTTGAAGAACTCGATCGCCTCGAGGTTCTTGTTCTCGCCGTACTTGTTGGCGACCCATTCACCGTCCTTCCTGCCATAATCGAGGTACAGCATCGAGGCGACGGCGTCCACCCGGAGTCCGTCGACGTGCATGTGCTCGACCCAGAAGAGGGCGTTGGCCAGCAGGAAGTTCTTGACCTCGGGGCGCCCGTAGTTGAAGATCTTCGTGCCCCACTCCGGGTGCTCGCCCTTCCTCGGATCCTCGTGCTCATAGAGGGCGTATCCGTCGAATTCCGCGAGACCGCACTCGTCCTTGGGGAAATGGGCCGGGACCCAGTCCAGGATCACGCCGATCCCCTTGCGGTGGAAATAGTTGATCATATAGGCGAAGTCGTCCGGTGTGCCGTAGCGGGACGTCGGCGCGAAATAGCCCGTCACCTGGTAGCCCCAGGATCCGTCGAATGGATGCTCGGCGATGCCGATGAGCTCGATGTGGGTGTAGCCCATGTCCATGACGTAGTCCGCCGCGCGCTCCGCGAACTCGCGGTAGGTGTAGAAGCCCTCCACCCTGCCGTCGCATTCCGGATGCTTCATCCAGGAGCCGATGTGGCACTCGTAGATGATCATGGGATCCTTGTCGATGCTGAAGCTCTCCCGCTTCTTCATCCACGTGCTGTCGCTCCAGCGGATGGAGTCGATGTCCGCCACGATGGACGCGGTGCCGGGGCGCAGCTCCATCTGGTTGCCGAAGGGGTCCGCCTTGAAGAGCCTCTGGTCTTTGGCGCCGACGATATAGTACTTGTAGAGAGCGCCGACCTCCACTCCGGGAATGAACGTCTGCCACACGCCGATCTCGTCCTTCTCGCCGATCACGTTGGCCTCCGTGTTCCAGCCGTTGAAATCTCCTACCACGGATACGCTCTTCGCGTTGGGAGCCCACACGGCGAACCAGGTTCCCCGCGTGCCGTCAATCACCGTGGGATGCGCGCCGAGCTTTCGGTAAAGATCATAATGCGTTGCATGGCCGAAGTAATACTGGTCCATCTCGGTGAATCTGTATTTGTTCTCCATAGTCTTCCCCCCGTTTCATTTCCGCGATTGGAGCCGGGATTCGTCCGTGAACGGCCCCGTTCCATTATAGCCTCTGCGTCCGCGCGTGTAAACGCGCTTTTCCTCTCAGGTGTGATACTTCATCCCGGAGAGAACCCGGTCCGCGAGCTCCTCCGTCACGCCTCCGAGCCGGATGATTTCCCTGTAAAAATGGCCGCTTTCCCGCACGGTGCGCTCCCCCGTCTCGGGGTCGACCCCCACGAGGCCGTACTTCTCTCCCGTCCCGGCGAGCCACTCGAAGCCGTCCAGCAGCGTGCCGTAATAGTACCGCTCCACGGGAATCTTCGATGCCGCCGTCACCGCGAGATGGTCGTAGATGAACAGCGCGCGGAAGGAATCCGTGTTGTCGCAGCAGCCGTTCTCCAGGATCCACACCGGCCTGTTCATCATTCCGTACAGCTCCCGCATGCATTCCTCCAGCCCGTGGGGATAGATTTCCCGGCCGGAGTCGGTCCTGGGCGCGCCCTCCCCGACGATATTGTCGCCGATCTTCACGACATGGGAACGGGTGCTGTAGGAAATGCCGAGGTAGTCGCCGTACTCCCCTTTGGAAAAGCCCCCGAGGTTTTCCAGCGGGAAACGGAAGTCACCCCGCAGGAACGCCTTGGCGCAGACCTCCTGGAAGAGGAACCTGCTCAGATCGGCCATGGTCCTCTCCGCGCCGGAGGCCGGGTGCAGCGGGGCGAAGCTCCTCATCTGGAGGGCGAAGCCCACTTTGGTGTCGCGGTAGCCCATCGCCTCGCGCATGCGGTGGATCTTCTCATAGGCCCGGATATGGCAGCCCGCCATGACGGACAGCACCCGGCGCGCCGCCGCGGGATCGTCCCTGTCAGGCGGAAAGCCCCGGCCCATGTAGCCCATGAGGGCGTACACGTTGGGCTCGTTGAAGGTCACGTAGTCCGAGACCAGATCCCCGAAGAGATTCACGACGACGCCGACATATTT
Organism: Lachnospiraceae bacterium; assembly: GCA_045114695.1. Taxonomy (GTDB): domain Bacteria; phylum Bacillota; class Clostridia; order Lachnospirales; family Lachnospiraceae; genus Chordicoccus. Next base: position 12,067 of record JBGUKX010000036.1, read on the forward strand.
CAGGAAGCTGCGGACGTTGGCGGGCTTCAGGAACGCGCCCTTCTTCTCGAACCAGACCGGGTCCGTGAAGTGATGGATCGTGAGCAGGGGGCGGATTCCCCGCTGCTTCATGTACTCGATCTCCTCCCGGTAGCGGGCGGCCGCCTCGCGGTCGATCACGCCCTCCTCCGGCTGGATCCTGGCCCACTCGACGCTGAAGCGGAGCGTCTCGATCCCCAGACCCGCGGCGATGTCGACGTCCTCCTTCCAGTTCTCAAAGTGGCGGGCGGCCTGCCGGATGGAAAGGGTGCCCCCCTCCGGCCGGATCCTGCCGCATCTCTCCCAGCTGTTCCAGGTGTGGTGTACGTTTCCTCCCTCGATCTGGGCCGCCGAGCCGGTCGCTCCCAGCATCAGGTCGGGAGGAAGTCTGAAGGCCTTCATAGAAATTTACCCCCTGTCACGGAATAGACGCCTCTCGGCGTGCATCGAAGCTCCGGAATCACGGGAAGGGCCATGAAGGAGAGCGTGATGAAGGGCTCCATGTCCTTCGGGACGCCCATCCTGCGCGCCTTCGTCGTCATTCTGCGGACCTTTTTATTGACGTAGCTGTGGCTCCGGTCCGAGATCAGTCCCATGATCGGGAGCTCCAGCGTATCGAACACCTCTCCGTTCTCGACGATGGTGAGGCCTCCGTGGGTTCTCTCGAGCTCGCGGACCGCGGTCAGGATGTCCTCGTCGCTGGTCCCGATGGCGATGATGTTGTGGCTGTCGTGGGACACCGAGGACGCGATGGCGCCGCCCCGGAGGCCGAAGCCCCGGATCGCGCCGACCCCGATGAGGCCGGTCGCCTTGTGGCGCTCAAACACCGCGATCTTGTCGATATCCCCGTCGGGCTCGAAGTACTCCTCTCCGGGCAGCGTCACGTACTCCGCCTTTGTGAGGATCTCGCCCGGCAGCATCCGGATGACCGGGAACGGGCGGCCGTCGTTCCGGATGCGGAGCTTCTCCGGATCGAGCGGGCCCAGATGCACCGTGTCCATCAGATGGGCGGGGCACGGCTCCGGCTTCACCTTCAGCATCCGGTCGATCTGCATGCCGTTGTAGAATACCATCTGGGCGTTGAAATCCTTGAGGGAATCCCAGACGACGAGATCCGCGTCGAAGCCCGGGGCCACCGCCCCGGTCCTGCGGAGCCCGTAGCACCTGGCCGGCTGGATCGTGGCCATCTTCACCGCGGCGATGGGGCTGATTCCCATGCTCACCGCCTTGCGGACGTTGTGGTCGATGTCGCCCTCCCGGGTGATGTCCTCGATGTGCTTGTCGTCGGTACAGAAGCAGAAGCCCTCGGTGTTGGTGTTGTTCTCCACGATTCCCTTGACGATGGCTTCCAGATTGCGCGCCGCGCTTCCCTCCCGGATATGGCAGGTCATGCCCATCGCGCGCTCCTTCATGATGTATTCGTAGGACGTGCCCTCGTGGTCGGTGGTGATGCCGGCGATGACGTAGGCGGCGAGCTCCTCGTCCGTCAGGCCCGGCGCGTGGCCGTCCTTCACTTTGCCGTCGAAGGCCTCCAGCTTCTCGTTCATCCCGGGATCCCCGTTGATGACCGCCCCGCAGTCCATGACCTCGCCCAGGCCGAGCACCCTCCGGTTGGAGAGATAGGGCAGCATCTCCTTCGCCGTCAGGGTGAAGCCGTTGTCGTCGATGGAGGTCGCCGGCACGCAGCTGGCGATCATCACGTAGACGTGGGCCGGCGAGTTCTTCGTCTGCTCCAGGAGGTAGTCGATGCCGTCGGTTCCCGAGACGTTGGCGGCCTCGTGGGGATCGACGATGAAGGTCGTCGTGCCGTGCTTCGCGGCCTCCGCGATCAGGACCTGGGGGTTGACCATCGTGGATTCCAGATGGAGGTGGGCGTTGATAAACCCGCTCGTCACGTACTGCCCCTTGAGGTCGATCTCCCTGACCCCCTCGAAATCCCCGATCCCGACGATCATGCCGTTCTTTATGGCGATGCTTCCCTCCTCGACGCGGTCGGTAAATACGTTCACGATCTTGGCGTTCCGGAGGACCAGGTCCGCCTTCTCCAGCCTTCTGGCGGCGCGCGAGCATCCTGTGTACTTCTCGAGCTTCATACGCTTTCTCCTTCCTGAAGCGATTCGTTCCGATCCCACTGCAGCTTCGGCGGGCAGCTCCCGCCCTTCAGAACGCGCAACCTACAAGAAAAGCCGCTCCGCGTTGTCCCATGTCACTTTTTCCACTTCCTCCGGGCTGACGTTTTTGATCTTCGCGACCGCCCGTACCACCTCCGGGAGATTCAGGGACGTATTTCTCGTGCCCCGCCGGCTCTCCGGCGGCAGGTAGGGGCAGTCCGTCTCCAGAAGCAGCGCCGAAAGAGGCATCCCGGCGACCACCTTCTTCAGCTTTCTGGAGGTCGCGTAGGTGAGCACGCCTCCGATGCCGAGATAAAAGCCCATCTCCCGGTAGACCTTCGCCTGCTCGAGGGAGCCCGGATAGGCGTGAATGACGCCCTTCCGCGGGGCCTCCCTCCCCCGGCCGCTGCCGTACTTCTCCGCGATGACGGCCATGGTGTCCGCGGCCGCCGTCCGGGAATGCACGATGATGGGCTTTCCCATATCCAGGGCCAGTTCGATCTGCCGGCGGAAGCCGTCCGCCTGGACCTCATGGGGCTCCACGTCCCAGTGGTAATCCAGGCCGATCTCCCCGACCGCGACGATCTTCGGGTCGCTCAGCATCTCCCGTATCTCCGAGAGCACCTTCTCCGTAAGACCTCCGACGTCGTCCGGATGCAGCCCGGCGGCGCCGTACACGAAATCGTACCGGTCCGCCAGCGCCTTCACGCGGGCGAGGCTGGCGGGCGTGGATCCGACGTCGATGACGCGGCCGACCCCGCCGGCGGCAAGGCTCTCCAGAACCTCCTCCCGGTCTTCGTCGAACGCGTGATCGTCATAATGTGCGTGAGTGTCGAATATCATGCCGCCTCTTCTGATCTGACAAGAGCAGAGCCCGTCCCCGACGAGGCCCTGCCCGTTTTACTGTTTTATCGCACAGGGAACGACGGTCCCCCTGCGTCCCCGCCGCGCGTTTCCTCCCGGAGGGAACGGCGGCTCCCCGCGTCTCCGTCAGCTGATGCCGGATCCTCCCGGGGTCTCCTTCTTCTCGGGAACCATGAGCGAGAGGGTGCCGTCCGGCATCTCCGCGCAGAGAATCATGCCCTGGGAATCGAGTCCCGCCATCTTTCTCGGGGCCAGATTGACGACGACCATGACCTTCTTTCCGACCATCTGCTCCGGCGTGTACTGCGGCCTGAGCCCGGAGAGGATCTGGACGGTCCTGTCTCCGAGGTCCACCTGGCTGCAGAGAAGCTTCTTGGATTTCTTTACTTCCTCGCACTTCAGGATCTCGCCGACCCGGAACTCGCACTTCGTGAAGTCGTCGTAGGTGCAGATCTCCCGGTGGTCGTAGAAGCCCTCCGGCACCTGTCCGTCCGGCGCGCCGGAGCCGCTCTCTTCCTTCGGAGCCTCCTCCTTCGCCCCGGCCTGCGCCTTCTTCGCCGCTTCGGCGGCCTCGGCCTCCTCGAGCTCCTTCAGGGTCGGAAGCCCCGCCGCCCGGCGCTGGTCGTCGATCTTCTCCATGACCTCCTCGAGCTTCAGCCTCTGGAACAGGATCTCCGGATTTTCCGTCACTTTGTTCTCCTTCGGATAGTTGCCCGCGTGGGACAGCTCATCGAAGGCGGGCGCCTGGGCGCCGATCTGGGCGAGGATCTTCTCCGCGGTCTCCGGCATGTAGGCGGAAAGGAGCGACGCGCCCGTCAGGATCCCGTCCAGCAGGTTGTAGAGCACGGTCTGCAGGCGGTCCTTCGCGGCCTCGTCCTTCGCGAGCTTCCACGGCTCGGTCTCGTCGATGTATTTGTTGCATCTCTTGAAGAGATTGAAGATCTCCGTCAGGGAATCCGCGACGCGGAGCCGGTCCATCTTCTCCGTGACGCGGGCGGCCGTGCCGGCGATCACCGACTTCAGGTCGTCGTCCACGCCCGTGTCCCCGCTGACGCCGCAGTCCTTCACCGCGCCGCCGAAGTACTTGTTGCTCATGGCGATGGTGCGGTTCACCAGGTTGCCCATCGTATTGGCGAGCTCGGAATTCCAGCGCTCCACCATGAGATCGTAGGAAATGACGCCGTCGTTCTCAAAGGGCATCTCGTGGATGCAGAAGTAGCGCACCGCGTCGACGTTGAAAATCTCGGCGAGATCGTCCGCGTAGATGACGTTGCCCTTCGACTTGGACATCTTGCCGCCGCTCTGAAGGAGCCACGGATGCCCGAAGATCTGCTTCGGAAGCGGCTCGTCCAGGGACATCAGGAAGATCGGCCAGTAGATCGTGTGGAAGCGGATAATGTCCTTGCCGATCAGGTGGAGATCCGCCGGCCAGTACTTCCGGTACTCGTCCGTCGAAGCGCCGTCGGCGTCGTAGCCGCAGCCCGTGATGTAGTTCGCGAGGGCGTCGAGCCAGACGTAGCTGACGTGCCCCGGGGCGAAATCAAGCGGCACACCCCAGGAGAAGGACGTCCTGGACACGCACAGATCCTGCAGTCCCGGGATCAGGAAATTGTTCATCATCTCGTTCTTGCGGGACTCCGGCTGGATAAACTCCGGGTGCGTGTTGATGTAGTCGATCAGCCTGTCGGCGTATTTTGACATCTTAAAGAAATAGGCCGGCTCGGAGGCGGGCTCCACGTCGCAGCCGTCCAGCGGGCACTTGCCGTCCACGAGCTGGGACTCGGTGTAGAAGGACTCGCACTCCTTGCAGTACATTCCCTTGTACTCGCCGAGATACACGTCTCCCTTCGCGTACATCTTGGCGAAAATCTTCTGCACCTGCCTCTCGTGGTAGTCGTCGGTCGTCCGGATAAAGTGGTCGTAGGAGGTGTTCATCAGGTCCCAGATCCGGCGGATCTCCCCCGCCGTCCTGTCGACAAACTCCTTCGGCGTCATCCCGGCCGCGTCGGCCCGGTCCTGGATCTTCTGGCCGTGCTCGTCCGTGCCCGTCTGGAAGCGGACGTCGTAGCCCTCCATCCTCTTGTAGCGGGCGATCGCGTCGGCGAGAATGATCTCATATGTATTTCCGATATGCGGCTTTCCGGACGCGTACGCGATAGCCGTGGTGATGTAGTATTTTCCTTTGTCCGCCATAAATCCCTCCGTGAACTGCCGGAACCGCCGGGACGCCCCGCGAAAACCGCGGGACGGCGCCCCCGCCGCCGGCCTCTGTGATATCTTCTTATAATAACGTATTTCGGGCCGGAATTCAATGCGGGCGGACAAAAAACGCCGCCGCCCAAAGAGGCGGCGGCGCGTCGGGATCCTGCTGCCGGGTCACTGTACGAGATCGCAGCTGTCGACGAGAGGCACGTCCTTGCTGTCCTTGAGCCAGCCCTTCGTGCCGTTTACCAGAACTTCGTAGTACTTCTGTCCCTTGGCCGGCGTCGAGCCGGAGTAGTAGACGCGGAGGATCTGCGCGGCCGTGCCGTACTTCAGGACCGGCCCGCTGCTGTTCCAGGAGGTCGGGCTGGTGCTAAGCCGCAGGTTATTTTTGCCCGCGTAGTAATAGATCCTCTTCATCCAGATGGTGCCGTATCTTGAGCCGAGGGCGATCCTGTGCGTCGCGGTGTTGACCTTGTAGGTCTCCCTGAAGCGGAAGGGCTCACTTAAAACGCCCGAGAAGGAGTCGGTCTTCTTCATCGCGACGGGGCCGGAGGCGACCACCAACTTGTTCCCCGCCAGCGACATAATCGTCGTGTGGTCGTAGATGCCGATCCGGACGCCGCCAGAGACGAACTTCCCGCCCTGATACCGGTAGGGACGGAGGATCGTCCCCCAGGAGACCGTGGTCTGCTCGAGGAGGAACACGTTGGCCCGGTCCACCTTGTAGTAATAGAGTCCGGTGTCGGATCCGGTGCTCAGGTTCTGGAACTTTCCGTTCAGCTTGATGACGATCTTGCCGGCCGTATCCAGGTTGTAGCGGAATTTGTCCGCGACGCCGTCGCCGGTGAGGTCATAGCCGCTGTAGTCCGTCTTGCTCTTCAGGTGCTTGAGAACCGCTCCGCCCGTGATCGAAAGCGTCACCTTGACCGTGCAGGACGCCTTCTTGGAGCCGTCGACGGTCGTCGCGGTGATGACCGCCGTTCCGGATTTCATGGCGTAGACCATGCCCGCTCCGCTGACGATGGCGATATCCGGATCGCTGGTGGTCCACTTCACGTCCGTGTTGGCCGCCGAGGGAGCGGTTACCGTCGCGGTCAGCCGGAATTTATCGCCCCGCTTCAGGGCAAGAGACTTCTTGTTGAGCACGATATCCGACGGGATTTTGCCGGGATCCTCCGGGACGCCCGCGTACACCAGGCCGGCGCCGTAATAGATGTCCCAACCCTTCTGTCCGATATCCTTCGACTTGCTGCGGAGCATTTTTTCAATCTCCGCCGGCGTCTTGGAGGAATTCGTCAGCCTGAGCATGGCGGCGACGGCGGCCACATGGGGAGACGCCATGGAGGTTCCGTTCCAGGATTCATAACCGCCTCCGGGGACGCAGCTCTTCACGTTGACGCCGGGAGCCGCCACGTCGACCGAGTTTCCGTAGTTGGAGAAATAGGCCAGCTGATCGCCCGAGTCGATCGCGGAGACGACGACCGCCTTCGCCGCGCGGGCGGGACTGTAGTCAGCGGTATTCCGGGAGTTATTCCCCGCGGCGCAGACGAATACGGCGCCCTTGTTCACCGCATAATTCACGGCGGAGTCGACTTCATTGCTGGCGGGACCGCCGAGACTGGCGTTGATCACCTTGGCGCCGTGATCGGCCGCGTAGCGGATGCCCGAGGCGACGGCGCTCATGGAGCCGCTTCCGTCCTTTCCCAGCACCCGCACGGGCAGGATCATCACCGAAAGATTGGGCGTGCAGTCCACGATGGTTCCCGAGACGTGGGTTCCGTGTCCGGTTCCCCCGGACACCTCGGAAGGATCGGAGTCATTGCCGATGAAGTCATAGCCGCCGCTCTTGATTCGGTTCTTCAGGAAGGAATGGGACGCGACGCCCGTATCGACCACGGCGACGGTGATGGATTTCGTGGTCCTGCTTTTGACGTATTTCGCGTAGGCCGCCGCGTTGATATGGGCGACGCCCCAGGAATACGAAGCCATCGAGAAGCCTTTGCTCTCCGGGACCGCCTCGCCGCAGATCCTCATAATGCCGTCCGGCTCGGACCAGCTGACGTAGGGAAGCGCGTTAAGCCTAGCGTCCGCTTCCTTCGCGGCGGAAACCGACCGGAACTGCACAAGATACCGGTGCTCCGGCCCCTCGACCACTTCCGACGCGCCGTACCCGTCGAAGGTCAGGGGCTTCTTCCCCTTCACGATCAGTCTCATCGACTGATAGGGATCCGCCGCTGCCTTCGCGCTGACGGAATCGGACCGATGCCGGGCGACCAGGGCGGCCGCGCTCTTTCCGTAGGCGTCCTCCGTCCTCGCCGTGACGACTTTTGTTTCGCTGCCGTACGCGGGAGCGGCGGCGGCGCCGAGCAGGGCAGCCATACAGACCGCGAACAGCATTTTCCTCATGAATGTCCCTCCTTTGTTCCTTCGGTTTCAACGAGATTCTTTCTGTAAAAAAAGTGTGACGGGAAACCACTCCGTCACACGAAAGAAACGATCCGTCAGTCCTTTTTGCCGATGATGCTGAGAATGCGGATAAAAATGTTGATGATGTCCACGTAGATGTCCGCGGCGCTGTCGATCGCGTTGTCCAGCACCTTGGGATACTGCTGGGCCTTGGCCCAGTCGTAGCCGATGTAGCCCGCGAAAATCAGGACGACCACATAGTCCATGATGCTGAGGTTAAGATGCAGGAGCAGGCCTCCCACCACCTCGACCACGATGGCCGCGATCAGGGCGATTCCCAGCGCCCTTCCGATGCTCAGGAAGAAGGACGGGAAAATCATGGAGGCCGCGATCATCACCAGCGTGATGATCCCCGTCATCACAAAAGCGGTGTAGATCGAGCGGCCGTCGTACATCGTAAGGAAGTAGGTCAGAACCAGTCCCATGCCGATCGACAGGAGCGTAAAGCCGAGGAAGCTGACCGCCGGCTGGTTCGATTTGAACACGATGAACATTCCGCCGAGACTCAGGGCGAAGTAGAGAATCAGCGTCACGATGTAGTTCATGGAGACGATGTAGCGCGTCAGCGCGAGGGCCATCAGAATATTGACGGCGAAGCCCCAGAGAAGGACCAGCCCGATGACCAGATTGTAGGTGGTTCCCGTCAGCTGCGTGCCTTCCATGTTCTGAAGACGTGCCAGCTTGAATTTCTTATTGTCTATTTCCATATTTTTACTCCCTTCCGCCGCGGCGTAGTGTCAACTTATTCGCGGCTGCCGCCGCGAGAAAACCTTTGTTTACTGGGGGTTCAGACTCTTTTGCATAAAAAATGAGCA
>JBGUKX010000037.1:0-182669 GCA_045114695.1 Lachnospiraceae bacterium
TGCTCATTTTTTATGCAAAAGAGTCTGAACCCCCAGTAAACAAAGGTTTTCTCGCGGCGGCAGCCGCGAATAAGTTGACACTACGCCCTCAATCACGAGGGCCTCGGAATGGTTCGCGGTCAGAACCGCGCCGTCCGCGGAGATATCGGCCGTTGAATAGACCGCGGGAGAATTGTAGCCGTTGCTGGTATAGGTCCCGCCTTCCACACGTACGGTTCCGCCGCCTCTGTCCGAGCGGATCGCCGCCGAAGAGTTTCCGGAGGTCTCTACCGTCAGATTGACCGCGTTGGTCGTTCCGCCGCCGGTGGTCTGGATTCCGCCGGAGTTGTCCGCCGTCGTGGTGATGGAGGTATCGGAGAGGTGGACGGTGGTGCCGCTGCCGTAGCTGAACACGCCGTTGCCGTTTCTGGCGGAGGTCGTGATCTCCGAGCGGGTGATCGTCACCTCGGCCCCGTCCGTCGCGAGGACGCCGGCGTTCATGCCGTAAAAGTCGCCGCTCTCGACGTCGGAGGAGGCGCCTCCGGATTTATCGACGACGATGCCGTCGAAGGACGCCTCGGCCCCCTCGATTCTCAGCGCGTTTTCGTCGTCCCCTTCGGAGGTATAGGTCTCTCCGCTGATCTTCGTGTCCTCCGAGACCGTCACGGCCGCGGTGCCCTGCTCGACGGTGCCGCCGGGCCCTCCCTGGCCGCCCGGCATTCCGTCGGGTTTCTCCCCACCCGGGCCTCCCTGGCCGTCCGGCATTCCGTCAGGCTTCTCCCCGCCGGGCCCTCCCTGGCCGTCCGGCATCCCGTCGGGTTTCTCTCCGCCGGGGAATCCCTGGCCGTCCGGCATTCCGTCGGGCTTCTCCCCGCCGGGACCTCCCTGGCCGTCCGGCATCCCGTCGGGCTTTTCGCCGCCGGGGAACCCGCCCTCCGGGGGTTCCGGAACGCCCTCCGGCCTCACCGTCCCGCCTTCGCCGTTTTCCTCCGCTTCTTCACCTGTCTTCTCTCCTTCGCTGTCTTCCACCGCCGCTTCCTCCGCGCCGGCCGGCACGCTTTCGGCCTCTGAGACGGACGCCGTCTGCGCTGCCGCGGCCGCCGGGCTGATCATCGAAATACTGAGCATGCCTCCAAGGAGCGCCGCCGCAAGTTTCTTCTTCATGACATTTCCTCCTTTTTTCATCTGCGTTTGTGTTTCAGTACACAATAACGGCCCTATGTTAAAACAATTCAGCCATTCTGTGAAAAAAGGATGAAACGGTGGGACGAAACACAAGGAGAAGACATCCGCCGGGAAACTCTCAGGAGAGCTCCTCGATCTTCTGAAGCACTCTGTCGCCCTCCTCGCCGTAGAGAATCGTGGGCTGATAATTGTTGTAGGAGCCGGCGGACGAGATGCTGCACGGGACGATCCGGTGGTCATCCGTATCCTGCAGCTCCCCGTTGACGAAGGTAAAGGTCTGGGTGAAAATCATCGAATCCAGATCGGAGGGCGAGGAGTGCCCACCGAAGCAGAAATTGCCGAGGCTGTAGCAGATATATTTCCCGTTGTATTGGACGACGCCCTGGACCCGGTGGGGATGATGCCCGAGCACGAGATCGGCCCCGGCGTCGACGGCGTCCCTGGCGAGCTGTATCTGGGTATCGTTCGCCTCGTAATACCCCTCGTCCCCCCAGTGGAAGCTCACGATGATCAGCTGAGCCCCCTGTTCTTTGACCTTGTCGATCTCCTCCCTCATGCCGTATACGCAGTCATAGCCCTTCTCCAGCTCATACACGCCGACCAGGCCGACCTTGATGCCCTTGACGTCGATCACCTGGCTCCTGTCGTACCCGAAGGAGACGATTCCGGCGTCCTCCAGGACCTGCTTGGTCTCCTCATAGGCGTCATAGCCGAAATCGAAGCTGTGGTTGTTGGCGAGATTGACGGCCTCCACGCTGCCCTCCGTCAGGATCCGGACGTATTCCGGATCGCCCCGGAAGGCGTAGGTCTTGTCCTCCCGCTCGCCCCCCGAGGCGAGGGTCCCCTCGAGATTCACGATGGTGAGGTCATCGTCGGCGAACACGTCCTGGACGTTCTCCAGAAACCATCCGGGATAGCCGACTTCCTCATATTTCGCGTAGAAGCTGACGTCATAATCCATGCTCTCGTCGCTTCCGAGCGTGCAGTCTCCCGCGGCGCTGACGGTGATGCTCACCTCGCGGGCGGGCTTCGGCGTCGGGGCCGCCGGTTCCGCCGCGGCGGATTCCGGTGAAACAGATGCCGGCGCGGCCGCGGGGCCCGCCTCTCCGCCGGAAGAAGGGGCTGCCTCATTCCCCGCCGTCTGCTCCGGGTACGTCTCCGTCCGGACCTCTCCGGCGGCCGCGGCGGAAGAAAGGGCCGCCGCTCCGCCCTCTCTCCGGATCCTTCTTCCGGAGACGGCGTTTCCGATCAGAAGCACCGCGATCATGACCCCGAAAGCCGCCGCCAGCGCGGCGATGACCTCGGGCGGGATTCTTTTCATCAGCTTTTTGACAGACCGGATCAGTTTTTCAGGCATAGTTCCTTCCTCTCCGCCAGCCGGCATTTCCAGGCTTTTTCTCTTTGCGGACGCTCACCGTCCCTGACATGATTGTATCATATCACAGGCCGTCCGGACGACCTCAGGTTTGGCATTTCCCGGCATTTTCTTGGCGGAACCGCTTCCGGCGGGGGAATTGCCGCTTGTTGTGCCGCTCCCCGTCCACTATAATAGCAGTGATACCCGTTACACTTGATCATGGCCGCAGGCAGTGATGCCGGTATAACGGTCTGTACGGCGGCACAGAACGAAAAACAGCCGTTACCTGTGACCGAGGGTATAAGCGCCGGCGGCCTTGTCCGCGCGCCGGCGAGGGACACAGGGAAACCGGTGAATGACAGTTTAGGAGCATTCCATGTTTGAAAAAAAGGAAACGATTTTCAAGAAGAAGGACCGGGCGACGTGGGCGGAAATCCGCGCTCTGCTGAAGGAAGAAGGCTTCCGGGGCGTCCGGGCCGGCCACTACCTTCAGGACGCCGTCATGGCCGGCGGATGCGGCGCCAAGCTGGATCCCCGAAATTTCGGTGAGAAAGGCAGGGCCGATCATGACATCTATTACATCCGGGTCAACGCAGAGGACGCCGCTGCCGCCCGGGAGGCGGTCCGGAGAGCCGGGCTCTCCGCGGAAGTGGCCTCTTCGGAGTCCCTCATGGAGGACGCCTCCCGAAGGGCCGCCAGGATGAGGACAGACTGACCGCACAGACAATCCGCCGGGAGACAGACGCTCTCCGGCGGATTGTTTCATCATCCTCTTTCCATCAGTACCATCTGGAGAAGGTCGGCGACGCCTCCGGACAGCTGCTGCAGCGCGCGGATCCGGACATACTCCTTTCCGTAGATCCTGTGGACGCTCTCGAGATGGGCCGTCGCCCCGTGAAAGACAGCGGCCGTCTGTATGCCCCGCGTCCTGAGATCCTTCACCGCGTCCGCCGCCTCGGTGACGGCCCGGTCGCCTTCGTAGGACCGGCCCGACAGCGACAGAGGCGCGGAGTCGTTGGGACTGGCGTCGGTCAATACGAGCATCACGCGGAGCCTGTCGGGGGAACGTCCCGAAACCCCGCCGCCGTTCCCGCCGAAGAGCTCTCCGGCCGCGCGCAGCACCAGCGCGTCGCGGTTCCACCCTCCGGCGTAATAGCGCAGGATGCCCCGGCAGTCCCCGTCGCCGCTCTTTTTCAGCTCCTCCAGCACCGTAAAGCCCCGCAGCGAGCGGAAGGCGCAGACCTCGACGGGGATGCGGTTCCGCCGCATGCTCTCGGCGATCACATAGGTCTCCGCCGCGATCTGCTCCTGGGAGTGGGACCGCGAGCGCGAGGCGTCCAGGAGGATCACCGCCTCCAGCGGATTGTCGCGCTCCTCCCCGTCGCGCCGGAAGACCTTCGGATCCCGCACGGCGCGGATCCGGTAGGCCCGCTCCGGCATGAGCGTCCCCTTTCTGGACGGCTCCGGCAGCGATTTCAGATACGTCATGAGGAGCAGCTCGATCTCGGCACTGAGACCGGCGACCGCTCCCTCGATCATCCGCGCGTGTTCCTTCAGATACCGGCGGTTCTTTTCGTACTGCTTCTCGTTCCTCGGGCTGGAGATCCACAGACGCACGTCCCGGTCCTCGCCGGTACAGACCTTCTTCTCCAGTTCGCTCATCTGTTCCCCGGAGAGGAGACAGGGGCCGAACTCGCTCCGGATGTAGGCCAGATCTTCCGCCTCCTTCCCGGGGGAACGCCGCTGCGAACGGCTCTCCCATCTCAGGCTGAACAGATGCTCCTCATCCTGCGCCGTGTCCCCGGAACGGATCAGAAGCAGATCCTTCTTTCTGCGGTAGGCGTGGGAGGCGATGCGGCGCCGGAGCGTCCGCAGGGCGTCGAGGTTCTTCCCGGCGCCGCCCGGCTTCCTTCTGAAAAACCTGCCGGGAAACGCCAGGAGGGCGGCCTCCGCCTCCTCCGGGGTGTATGAACCGGGCACCTGCAGCGCTTCCGCGATCCTGCGGCCGCGCTCATTCATCAGGGGCAGCGGTCTTCCGCTCACGGAGGCGAACCGGTACTGCATCTGCCGGCAGACCAGCATGCTCTGCATCGCCATCTGCTGTCTGGAGAGCGTCTGCTGCTCCCGGAAGAACTCGTCCGCCCTGGCGCGGCGGAGCCGGCGGATGGCCGGACGCTCCGGAAGCTCCCTCTCATAGACGTAGTTCTCGACGCCGAGCCACAGAAGCTCGGCGATTTCTTCCGCCCCGGCCGAGGCGGAGGCCCCCTCCAGGATCCTCTGCATCCGTTCCAGGCCGAGCCACTTCTCCGTGAGCCCGATCACGAGATTGAAATAATCGTCGGACGCGCCGTCCGCACAGAACGCGGCGAAACCCGGGTCAAAATGATACCGGCCGGCCGCGTTCCAGATGACATTGAGCGCCCTACGGGACGCCAGATTTTCGCTCTCTTTGATCATATCTTACAGATCTCCCGCCGTAAGATCCGCGGGGATCCTGGCCGCGATCACATCGTGTATCAGGGACCGCTCATACTCGTCAAAGGTTTTGTTCACCAGGCACATATCCAGCGCGTCTCCGGCGCGGGTGCCGTACGTGATCAGGGCAATCGCGTCGAGAAGGCCCCTCAGGTCAAGGGCTCTCTCGGAGATTTCTCCCTGCTTCGCCTTCTCGTTGATCTCCAGGAACAGCTTCACGAACTGACCGCGGAGCCTCTCTCTAAGCTGCGGGAAGCGCAGCGCGAGAAGCCGCTCCAGGTCCTCTCCCCCGATGGCGGGCATGCTGAGAATGACGAAACGGGAGCTCAGCGCCTCGTTGAGTTCCCTCGTCCCCGCGTAGCCGTAATTCATGGTGCCGATGAAGCGCGCGGCGGGCGAGACGTCGATGCGGTCATATCCCGGGACGTCGATCACCCTTCTGTGGTCGAGGGCGGAATGCAGAACGGCCAGCGCCTCGTTTCTCGCCATATTGACCTCGTCGAGCACGGCAAAGCCTCCCTCGACGGCCGTCAGATAGACAGGGCCCGGCCGGAACACCACCTTCTCCCCGTCGTAGGTGTCGGAGCCGATCAGGCCGTAGGCGTCCATGCCGATGTGGAAGGAGACGTTCCAGGCGGGCCTGTCAAAAAGCGCGCACAGGCTGTCGGCAAGCACGTTCTTCCCCGTCGCCTTGGGCCCCGAAAGAAGCAGGTTTTTTCCGGCAAGCAGCGCGGCGATCGCCTGCTCCCAGACCTGTTTTCCGTAATAGAAGGTCTCCGGGACGATGCGCCGGGCGGCAAAGCGGGAATGCTCCGCGGGATAGTCTGCCCGGAATCTCCGCACCTCCTCCAGCAGGGCCGGATGGATCTTCTCCTCCTCCAGAAATTCCAGTATGTTCCTTGTCATCCGTTCATCTCCATTTCATCCCGGTAGTCGCAGATCAGAAACATCGGCTTGATCGCGGTGATTTCGTCGTACTCCGTCTGAGAGACCGTCACGGAGGAATTGATCTCTTTGAGTTCCTTCTTCATGACGTCCCATGCCTCGGGAACCGTCCGTGCTTTTCCTTCCCTCACGACGCGGATCATGCGGTCAAACGCCGCGGGATGCGCGTACTGGGCGGGAACCGGAAACGCCTCCCCGTACGCTTCGACGTAGGTCCGGCTGCGCTTCACCGCCTCCGTCCAGACCTTCTGGGCGTACTTTTTGTTTCTCCGCCCCGTCGGGAGGATCTGGGAGGACATCGTATAGAAAAGAAATGCCATGCCGAAAAGAACGAAGTACATCGCGTAGCCCTGGTGCCGGAAAACCGACACGACGCCGATCACCAGCGCTCCCAGTGAGAGCAGAAACACCGCGACGGCCGCGTAGCGGTAGGCGGGGTTCATTCTGTCCATGACGCGCTTGTCCCTGGCGGCTCCGGACAGGCGCTCCGGAATTTCCGGCTCCCGCAGGAGGTATTCCTTTGCCGCGCGAAGCTGCGCCACGGCTTCCTCCGCCTCCGGGGACAGCTGCCTGAGGTAACGGGCCTCTTCCTTCTCGCGCTCCTCTTTCAGCCGCTTTTCAGCCGCGGCGCTCACGGTCCGGATCCCGGGGTGTTCCTTGCGGACCGCGACGAGGAACGCGTCGACCTGCTCCTCATACTTGAAGTTGCACTGCTTCTCCGTCCCGTCCGAGAGCTCGACGACCAGATACGGTATGGAGCCGAAGGCGCCCTTTCCCGTAAAGCCTCCCTTCGACATGGCCACCCGCTTGAATACGCGGCGGACCTCGGCGTAGACGACATAGTATCTTCGGTCAATAAAGAAGCTGTTCAGGTACATCGCCTCTCTGCCGAGGGCGCAGGGTCCGATTTTTCTGCAGTTCTTCCTGTCTCTGCTGAGCGAATCGGGAGACAGCGTTCTCTTTCCGATGGGTACCGGTGCGAATATCATAGATAAAAAACCTTCTCTTTCCGATGGCCGGGAGACATCCGCCCCGGGCGCTCTTTCGCGCCCGAAGATCCGTCCGCGGACGGGAACGCCGGATGCCGGCATGTCGTCTCTGAAAAAAACAGGACGGGAAGAATCCCGCCCTGTTGTCCGATACAGACCAGTGTTACTGGAACTTCTTTGTGTTCATCTTGAAGACGATGAACAGCAGCGCGGCAAAGATGATGCCGACCGGGTAAGCGACCGCGTAATTGTTCTTGAAGAACGGAATCAGGCCCAGGCACTCGGGCGCCATCATGAAATAGGTCGAGGAGACCGCGCTCATGAAGGTGGCCGGCACGGCGCCGATCCAGTAGTTCTTCTTCTCCATGGCCAGATATGTCGCGCCTGCCCAGAGGACAATCATCGCGAGCGTCTGGTTGGACCAGCTGAAGTATCTCCAGATCACCTGATAGCTCAGGAGGCCGAAGGTATTGCCGAAGCCGAGGAACGCGCCGACGCCGAGCACCGGGATGCAGAGCTTCAGACGGTTGACGAACAACTCCTGATCCAGATCAAGCCAGTCGGCCAGTGTCAGTCTGGCGGAACGGAACGCCGTGTCGCCGGAGGTAATCGGGCAGGCGATGACGCCGAGCATGGCGAGGATCACGCCGATCGGGCCCATCGTCTTGACGCAGACGTCATAGATGGCGACGGACTGTCCGCCGGAGAGGATTTCCTGAAGACCCGTGCTGAGTCCGCCGGTCTTCTCGTAGATGGCGCAGCCCGCAGCCGCCCACACAAGGGCGATGCAGCCTTCCGCGGCCATCGCGCCGTAGAATACGAAACGTCCCTGTCTCTCGCTCTTCAGGCAGCGGGCCATCAGCGGAGACTGTGTCGCGTGGAAGCCGGAAATGGCGCCGCAGGCGACGGTGATGAACATGAAGCTCCAGATCGGCGTGCCGGCGGGATGCATATTCGTGAAGTTCGAGAAGATCTCAGGAATCTTGAATCCGTGGATCGGAAGGCCGATGGAGACGCCGACCGCCATCGCGATGAGGCAGAAGCCGAAGACCGGGTAAATCCGGCCGATGACCGCGTCGATCGAGATAAAGGTGGCGATGAAGTAATAGATCAGGATGATGCCGAGCCAGACCGTCGTCGTCGCGAAAGGTCCGGAAGCGCCCTTCTCCGTTAGAAGCTTGACCAGCAGGCCGGCCGGGCCGACCGCGAAGACGGTACCCACCATGATCAGGAGGATGACGGAGAAGACACGCATGACGTTCTTCATCACCGGGCCGAGGTAGGTTCCGGTCACTTCGGAGATCGAAGCGCCGTTGTTACGCTCGGAAAGCATACCGGCGAAATAGTCGTGAACGCCGCCGGCGAAAACCGTTCCGAAGGTGATCCACAGGAAGACGATCGGTCCCCACAGGGCACCCTGCATGGCTCCGAAGATCGGGCCGAGGCCGGCGATATTCAGCAGCTGGATCAGGAAAAGCTTCCACTGGGGAAGAACGACGAAGTCGACGCCGTCGTTGATGGCGACGGCCGGCGTCTCGCGGTCATCCGGAGCGAAAGCGCTGTCAACCACTTTGCCGTAGGTGAAATAGCCGATGACAATGATGGCGAGACAGAGAAGAAAACTAATCATGACAAACCCCTCCTTTATTGAGTAGTGCGTAAAACCGCTGTCTGACCGTTCCCGGATGCCGGACGGAGGGATCTTCGGCCGGCACTTAGAAACGTCAAACAGTTTCTAAAAAAATTATAAAAGCAATTTTATTATAGTCTCGGGATTCCGTTCGTTCAACCTTTGATTTGAAACAACGGATACAGTTTTTTTAACATTTTTTTGTGCTGTATGCACAAAAATACAATTTTCCCTGCTCGTCTTCCGTCTTCTGACGTCTGCCTGGGGCGCAGCCCGCCGCTCAGCGCTTCAGATAGGCGGAGGACACGGGAAACTCGAAGTAGATGTCCGGATACGGCTCGTTTCTCAGGGTGAAATGCCACCACTCGCAGTCGATCGGCTCAAATCCGTTTTTGACCATGACGTCCCGCAGGATCATCCGGTTGGCGTACTGCTCCTCCGTGACGCCGGTGTAGTCCGGGTGGGATTTTTCGCTGAACAGGTCGAAGGGGCTTCCCATGTCCAGCTCCTTTCCCGTCTGCATGTCGAGCAGCGTCAGGTCGATGGTGCTGCCCCTGCTGTGGCCGGACCGACTGGCAATATATCCCTTGGCGAAGAGCTCCTGTTTTTCAAGCTCGGGATAAAAATACGGCTTCATCCGGAGATCCAGGTCCTCCACACCCCACATGACGAAATGCTTCACCGCGCCGGCGGGCCTGTAGGCGTCAAATACCTTGAGCCGGTATCCTCTCACGTTCATCTGGGCGCTCACCAGCTTCAGCGCCCTGGCGGCCTCCTTCGTGATCAGGGCGCAGGGCTCCTCGTAGCCGTCGATGCGGTCCCCGATAAAATTGTAGGTGGAATAATAGCGTATCTCCTGCACGAT
Organism: Lachnospiraceae bacterium; assembly: GCA_045114695.1. Taxonomy (GTDB): domain Bacteria; phylum Bacillota; class Clostridia; order Lachnospirales; family Lachnospiraceae; genus Chordicoccus. The sequence continues at coordinate 9,426 of JBGUKX010000037.1, forward strand.
GCCCGGCACATAGTCCGCCAGCACCACAAAGCCGGAAGGGTCCATTGTCACCTTCTGTCTGAAGCTGTCTTCCATGCGTTTCTCCTGACCTTTCCTCGTATCGTGTGGATTCCTCGTCGGCGGCAGCGCCTGCATCAAAGAAATCCCCGTACGGCTCAATTATGCGGCAATATCCTGTCGAACACAAGCCTTTCTTCCAGCTCTCCTCTCAGCTTTCTCTGGCAGTGGGAAGGTGATTTGGCCACCCAGGGCGTCAACCTGTGCGGCGGAATTATTATAGAATGTCTATTAACAGGTTTTTATGAGAGCCACTGCCGCCATCCATTTCTTGTGGGGGTGACCAGTCTTTTTTCGTTAGAGTATAAATCTCTTCAATCTCAATTCATCCGCAGCGAGGGGCGGGACGCCAACGTACGGAGTAGGAGTTTCGCAACAGTAATTTCAATCCACCCACCCGCGGGGGGCGGGACGATCTCCGCCTCGTTGATCGGCATGGACACCGTATTTCAATCCACCCGCCCGCGGGGGGCGGGACGCGGCACTGATTGCCGCCATCATCGGAGTGCGTATTTCAATCCACCCGCCCGCGGGGGGCGGGACTGCAAGGACTGCAAATACAGTGATGAAAATTGGAATTTCAATCCACCCGCCCGCGGGGGGCGGGACATCTCGCTTGCGGTCGGAACCGGGCTGCAGATTATTTCAATCCACCCGCCCGCGGGGGGCGGGACGCAGACGCTTGAAATTGATTCTGCTTAATGCCTATTTCAATCCACCCGCCCGCGGGGGGCGGGACGATAAACGGCGTCGGCTCGGCCGTATCCTTTGAATTTCAATCCACCCGCCCGCGGGGGGCGGGACACGATCAAACTCGACAAGCGTATCTCTCTTCATATTTCAATCCACCCGCCCGCGGGGGGCGGGACGGCAATACCAGTCCAGTAAGCCACGTTGTCTGCGTAATTTCAATCCACCCGCCCGCGGGGGGCGGGACCTTCCCGCGGGCCGTCTCCGCCGCAGGTCGGAGTATTTCAATCCACCCGCCCGCGGGGGGCGGGTCCTCTTCTCCGGCAAACTTCCGATCGTGTCCGACGATTTCAATCCACCCGCCCGCGGGGGGCGGGACGTCTTCGGCAAGAGCGGCACAGGCCGCCGCGGAATTTCAATCCACCCGCCCGCGGGGGGCGGGACAGTTTCCGAAGAGCTCGGATTTGTCGCCGACGCAATTTCAATCCACCCGCCCGCGGGGGGCGGGACGTCCTCAACCAGCGCAAGGCATGGGTTCCGTCCGAATTTCAATCCACCCGCCCGCGGGGGGCGGGACAGCAAAAACAAACAAAATATTGAACTATTTTTTAGGAACAATTCACACTTTGTCTGTCTTTGCATACTTGCTTTTTTGATTTGACAGTTCGAACGAAGTAACATGTCAATCTTTCAAGCAAATAATATTGGTGCGAAGCCCCCTTATTTTTTATGAGAGCTCCATGTTCGCAAGTTCAATTATATTATCAGTATCTCATCTTGAGGATAGTCTGTTTTCAGCCCAAAATGATTGATCTTATTTTTGTAATTGTTACCGAGCTTATAGAATCTAAGGCTATCCTTTTTTTGATCGATCAGAGTGACTAGTTCAGCCTGAAATGTGACTAGCTGCGCTTCATCCAAAAGGCATTCAAATACAGAATTTTGTACTCTCTGTCCATATGCCACACATTTTTTTGCCACTTTTCGAAGCCGCGCCTTTCCTGCTCCTGTCTCCGTATTGACATCATAAGTTACTACTACCAGCATACTCGCCTCACTTCCAAAAAAACGGTGGATACGCTTCCAAATCCCCGCGAATGGTCCGGGCCAGGAGAAGCGCCTGAATATAAGGAACCAGTCCCCACTCGACTTTCTCATTAAGAAACGGATGCCTCAACTGCTCTTGCTTTTTCTCCTGCCATGCTCGGAGCACTATCCGTCTGCCTGCATCATTCAGATAGACCGCACCACTTTCCTGGATCGTAAAGTGATCGCGCTGTATCATTTTCTGATTAATACAAGTAAGCGCAAAACGATCAGCCATGACCGGTCTGAACTCTTCCATAAGATCTAACGCTAAACTTTTTCTTCCGGGCTTGGCTCTGTGCATAAAACCCACATATGGGTCCAATCCGACAGACTGAAGCGCTGCTGCACTCTCTCCCGCCAGCAGTGAATACGCAAAAGACAACAATGCGTTTATCCTATCCAGAGGTGGACGACGAGACCTGCCTTTAAAAGCAAACTCTTCTTTCTGCTGCAATACCAAATCATTAAAAAAGCCAAAGTATCTCTGTGCGCTTTCACCTTCTATTCCACGAAGGTTTTCCAGATTATCACACAATCTGATTCTTCCCAGAGATTCCGCAAGCTGCCCGGAAATCTTTTCTGCCTTGTCAGTTGATATTCTCAGAGAGTGAACTCTTCGGCTTCTCTCTATAACTTTTCTGGCATTATATATCTTTCCCAAAACCATGTTCCGGGCATAAACGCAACTTCTTTCATCCGAATCAGCAATCCTGTATTGTGCTATACAAAGAAGGACATTTCCGCGTTCCTCTCCGACAGTTCTGGCCAGAAATCTACCTTGTGGACTAAAAAAGCTCAGATCGATTCCCGCTTCTGCGCAAGCTCCCATAAGCATAGGCGTTGCACCACTATAGGAAAAGCAGACTATCGATTCCAGAGTGTGAAGTGGAATTCTCGCTATTACTTCGCTTTTTCTGGATACAATCACATTTCCTCCGTCCAGATTTAACCTGTTTTCTGGCGATGTAACATATAAAGTGTTTAGAAGATGTCTCATATAGTCTCGCCTATAGCTTCATCGATGTAAGTGCCAACATCTTTGTTTTTGCATAAAACCGGAAGGCACAGATCTTTAAGGGAACATGCACGACAAAAGCTTCCGGTCTTAACTTTTGGAGTATACCCTCTCTGGTAATAATCAATCATTTCTTCCGTATAAGCTTTAGTTCTATTTCTTAAATCATCTGTGATATTCACATACTCCCGATGCCGCGTCTGATGGTAATAAATTGCTCCTGTTGGAATCTGACAGGCAAGCATTTCTTCGAGTGCAATCGTTTGCGCGCAGAGTTGAATTCTGTCAGCATCTGATATTTTGGGCTGTCCGTGCTTATATTCCACTGGCATAGGCATCCAAAGCCCCTTGCAATACCTGATCGGAGTACCATTTATCTCATCTTTTCGAAATTCCACTACATCACAGGTGCCAGACAGCATCAGCTCATGCGAAACGACTCTTAGTCCGCGTACAATAAGAAGATCTCCTCTTTTTTCTATTTGATCTTCATCGTGGGCTCTCATATGCTCTACCCTGCCTGCGGCAGTACGGACATTTTCGTTCCACTGCTGTTCAATGTGGATCAATGCCCACTGCCTGCGGCAAAAGCAGAAATGCTGGATGCCAGACATCAACAGATAGTTTTCTTCATCACATTCCTTCAATGATAACCGGCTCCAATCCTTCCAAAGGTTCTACAGAAATGGCATAGTCATCAACCGATGTCGGAATAACGACTCCTTCTTTAACAGCAATTTTGACAGAACGATGCACTTTAGCGGTAGAATATTGACCATCTTTGCAATTATGCTCAAACCAGTAAAGCCGAACCACCTCCATCGTACCGTCTGGCCGGGCTGATGAAGCATCATTAATGAACAGTGTGCGGAGGGCTTCTTTGATCACTCCGGCATCTTCTTCCGTGAAGCCGGTTTTTTCAGCCAACTGAACGTTGATTGAACCTTTGATAGTGTAGAGTCCAAACTTAATGAAATGCTTCATTCCCATCGTATCTGCCGCCCGGTTCTCACCGTTTTTCTTCTCCCCGCTGACACTCTTAGTGATCTGCATAGAAATAACTTCCACAGGAGAGACACTTGCTGCCTGATGAATGGAAACAGGTCCTCTAATCCCGACCGATTTACAGGCAAGTCCGCCAAATGCAAATAATTGGCCGAAAGCACGAACATCAAGCCAGGTATTGCATGCCTTATTAAAGAACTCCTCCTGATCTTTTATGTTTTTAAATCCATTTCCTTCCGCTCTCTTACTGAGGCTTTCATATCCATCCTCGCAGCGATCATCGGACTGAACAAACACCGCATGTCCCATATCCTGCATGCGATTGCGGATTTTCCTCTTAATGCAAACGTCTGAAATTTCGCCCAGGCCTTCATAATCCGTGCGAGGTCGGTTCCCGTTTAAGGGATCTCCGTTCGGATTCGCCATCTCCACCGTCACAACCGCCACAAAATCGATCTTATGCTTCAGGGTTCCCATAATCATTCCTCCTCATTGCTCTCTTCTTTTTTCACAGATGCATAAAGTTCATTCTTCTGCAGACAATAACCAAGAATATAGGTATCAGCTAATGTCTTGTCCTGATCACTGTCAGGCAGATCACTAATAACAGCCATGATCTGGCCGATCAGCTTTTCATAATAAGTGCGACGTCCTTCTTTCAAACGCGGTGCGTATGCACGATTAATCTGCTCATAAATCATACGGGAAGCATATAAGGGTCTTCGAACGAAAATCGACTGCATACGGATTGCATTTGTCTCCCTGCCTTCCCCTGTCTGATAAGTGTCTTTCTCCATTTTTTCGAAAACGGCCAGCAGTCTCCCGTATTGATAGCTCCTGTCCTTTTTTTCAGGTTCCAAAGCCATTTTCCATTCCTCCTTAAAATGATCAATGTAATGCTTCCTTATCACGGCACATGTACAATGAAGCAGTGTACTTCGAAGATATCCCCCCTCTTTGTCATCAGCAAATAACTCCAGACTCTGACATTTATCAACCAGCCGCTTCACTATGTCGGATGGCATAAGCCCCTTATCAATGCGACACGAAAGAAGTCTCATCATTATCTGTCTGGAGACCTTGTCATCCACCTCCATTCTATTTGATCTGAGTGTTCCGTATGCAAATTGTATTACTTTGTAAAGAGGTGGCGATTGGATACCATATGGACCATTAACCCAACAGCAAGTCTCATCCCACCATGCAAGTCTTTCAAGAAAATCTGATGCCTGCAATTCGTTATAATAGTTCAGTGATAACCGGCCACTTGTCGCAGCATCGAAAGATGCTATCACTGCTTTAGATCCTACAGGGAGATCAGTCTCCCAGCCCTGCAATGCATCCCGAAGACTCTTTTTATAATCGCTTAACAGGAAAGCTGGATTGCTTCCTTTTTTTTCTGTCGGCGGCCTCATTATCCCTGTTGGTGTTGGAAGCGGCTTCATATCCGGATTCCAGCATACAAATGTTCTGCCTCCGAAAGGAACGCCTTGATTCGCAATCAGCCACTTGAGCGTATTATGTGCTTTTTGGGATGCAATGTAGCCTATGGAAACAGCTTCTGAATCATCGAGAAATCTTCCTCGATATGTATAATTTGTCTTATCGTTTGAACTGATCAGCTTGGCGTTCCCATTCAGTGCCACAATGCCCTTAATGTGCTGTTTTGCAGGTAATGACTCCTCCCCGGTGATGCTGCAAATAATTGTATTCGACTCATCAAGCGTACTCAAATACCACTCAGAGAAAGCCTTTTGCAAATTTCTGTTCGTCCAGCAATTACCGCTCTCATCTCCAATACCGATGATGCGCCATCTGACAAGAATTTTCTCATCCTTAACTGTCCCTTCTGAGTCTCCCGGCTTCACGCAGCCGGATCTGAGAAGATCATCTACAATGTTCCCTCTGGAAACATACTCATAAATCGGCTTCAGCATCGGATGAGTATATGTGGATTCCATCCATGCCTTTAACTGGCTAATATACAGTTTGTATTTTTCGGAATTCCTCGGATTCAGATATCCAATCTGATCGCAGAGCGGATGTGCACATGGCGCACTGGTACGTCCCACAGACTCTTCTGTGACAGGTATTACCGTCTTCGCATTATCCTTATCGACGATATCGGCTTGCACGAAACGCCCATCCTGATCGATAGTGATTTCGACGCCGGCAGCAGTTACCGCATGTGAAACAGGTGCCAGAGGTTCTCGCATATCACTTCGGACACGCCCGGCATAGTCTTTTTCAGCTTTATCGTATGTCTCATAAGCCATCTGCAGGAGTCCCATTTATCTCACCTCCTTCAAACTCATCTAATCCGGAGAAATTTCCGGCATCTTTTCCAAATGATTTGACCGGCATTTCATGAAGCAGCTCATGCAGGGGGCACTCCTCCGGTCGAAGAAAGCTGATAACGCCATTTTTCATGACCGGCTGCCAAAGATTCTTGGTAAGATGTGTTCTGGTCTTTTCTGAATATCCTTCATCAGGATATGTCAGGCCGTGATACATCGTGCCAAAGGCCAGCTGAGGAAGATCATCATATGCCCCTTCTCCCTCTCCAAAAACACAAGGTTCCACATATCCCTGACATTCACGTGTCCCCAGGAAAACATCTCTTCGGCCTCCTTTGCGAACCATCTTTTTGGCAATCTCATGATGCTTGTTCTCATTCCGATCTCCGGACAGCAGGGGCCGATTATCATTCCACTCAAAATGTGCCCGCACCTGATAACGGCAGTCTTTAAGATAAGTATAATAAGCCAGATCGTTTCCTCCGGAATATCTGATAGGCCTGATACCCTTTACCTCGGTCTGAATACGGTTCATGATACGAACTGCATCAATATACCAGATAAACGTTGGCTTCCAATACACGGAGGCAAGAATCCCTTTTAGTGCTTCATACGTTGGCACCTGATAACTGCACTTTTCGCCTCCGACCCTCATGATTGGGTCAGAGAACAGCGCATAGTCGCCCGTCACTTCAAATTCAACAATATTTGGATGCTTTGTTTTCACTGTCACACCTCCATAAATGCCATCTGTTTTTTCTTCAGGGTCATTCCTGTTTTTTTGTCGTAATAACCATCCTGTATAACAGCGATTGTCCCGTCACAAATATAGTAAATCCCGCCTTCTTCTTCGAGGCGTCTCTTCTGATAAGCAAAAAGCGAAATCGTATATCCCTTAGCTTTATCCAATAATTCCTTACGCCGGAAATAATCATATCTTATGCCTTCATCCTGCAGATTCACTATGATGGTATTTCCTTCACCATATGGGACGATCGCATCCATTGTATTCTCATCGAATACACTAAAAAACCTTCCGGCCGTCTGAAATGCCTGACATAAACAATACGAATGATCCGCTCTTCGAAAACGCTCATTCCCGCTTAACAATCCGTAAATCGAAGTGCTGAATTGCTTCAGCGGATAGTCCTGATAGCCCGTCTCCATCTCTTTGTAAAGTCTGCTGTAGTAATATCCCACAGCATCCTCGGACATCAGATCGCTGCTGAATTTTTCCGGGTTCTGATCAAAAGCATTCAATAGCTCTATAGAAGCATTTTTCGCACGCCTGATCTCGGAAAGACGAGACAAATCCTCCCCTTGAAGCCTGACCACATAGACAGGCGCCGGGTCAGTATCTTCAGCGTTTCGATTGCACCTCCCGGCTGACTGGACAATGCTGTCCAGACCCGCAGTCAGTCTGATCACGCATGCAAAAGAAATATCCACACCTGCTTCTATAACCTGGGTTGCGATACATACGGTTCGGTTCCACGCCCCTTCTTTTGACAAACTGTTTTTTATCTCTTCCAGCACGATCTCCCTATGCTTATGGCACATAGATGCCGAAAGATGGAACAGATCGACCCCTATATCAGAAAAAAGGCCGAATAATTGCTCCGCTTCTTCCTTTTTGTTGCAAATTATCAAGAGGCTGCGTCTTTCTGCCAGAATGTCTTTGGAAAACGCTGCGATTTCTTTGTAATCCTTCACCCCGGCATCAATTATCTCTGTCCTTTTGAACACACGCCACATGGACTTGTCGAATGGCACCAGCTGAGGGATATCTTTCGCCAGCGGATGATCCGTCTCTTCCAGGCAAGGCTGCGTAGCCGAACAAAGAACTACTGTCGCATGACAGACTTCAGACAGAAAGTTCACTGCCAAGTTGAACATAGACAGCATATGGGTCGGAATCATCTGAACTTCATCGATCACGATCACGCTGTAACAGAGTGAATGAAAGCGTCGAATCGAAGAGGATTTCCCGGAAAACAGAGAATTCAGCAGTTGCACCATTGTGGTAATTACAATCGGCGAATGCCAGTTCTCACATAGAAGTTCATTGTCACTGACCGTTTCGCTATCGTCACCATCCCTCACAACATTGGAATGGTGCTCAAGTATTATGCTGTCATCTCCGACGGCATTTCTGATCACAGCCGCGTTCTGTTCCAATATCGTTAATAAGGGAGATACAAAAAAGATGCGTTTTTTTGATACGGCTCTGGCATGCGCAACAGCAAAGCGCAATGAAGAGAGTGTTTTGCCTGCGCCTGTAGGGACATTTAATCTCAGCACTCCCTCGGAACATCCGGCAGCTTTTCTGCACATGTCCGAAATCTTCCGTCTCATCTGATCTATTGGATTTTCACAAGGGAAACCGTTTATTTTTTCTTCAATTCTCGAAAGGCACTTTTCCCATAACGAATCATCCGCTATTTTTTCAAAAGAGGCTCTCCCCTCTGACATAAAGGACGCTGTATCGGAGCGATCCCCCTCTATAAGCGCAGAAGAAAGAAGCCTGGTCAACAACCCCACATAAAATTGGGCTTCATTGCTGCAATAATATGTATCTTTATCTTCCCATGCCGGAAGGGAATTCAGTGCCGGAAGGATAACTTCCATTTCATGGGTGGCTTTCTGAAAGAGTTCCGCAATCTCTTTTTCAGAAAGGCACTCTTTTATAAAATTCGTCCTGCTCTCATCGTAGTGAATATTCGAAGCCTCCAGACGACGAGAAAATCCATTTACTTTAGAAGGTCCGTCCAGGTCAAACAATCCATGATGCGATCCGATCGCACATGCAATGATCTCACTTGTATAGCAAGCCGCTGATCCTTCTGTTCCGGCGGCATGATACTTTTCAAAAAGATATCGAACTCCTGCGAAAGAATGAATCACAGAACCTCGTTCGACATTTTTTCCAGTTGTTGCAGAGATGAGGTAATCTTTAAATTCATCCTTGCACTTTCCCATGTCGTGAAGCCATCCTGCCAGCTCACCGTTATAACCCAGGCCGACATCTATCAAGGCCTCACGGGCACGTGCGGCAGTCCCTTTACAGTGAGCTCTGACACTCTGTTCAGCAATTATAGTTTTATCAATGTTTATCCGAAAATGTGCTGGATACATAAGTCACCTCACAATCCATCAGTAACACATAATAAACATCGAAAGGGGTTCCTGTTTTTTATATCGATGTGGATATTGAAAAAGACTGCCTCAGAGTACGATAAATCTTCTGACTTGACGGGTTGATGAAACTTGTAGAAACAAGATCTTTTTCCAAATGAAGTCTAACATGCAGAAGGCTATTATTGAAGCCATAACAGAGGAATTCGAAAGCAATTCAAAAGAAAAAGACATGAATCGCCAAAAAGATTGAAGGTGCTGTCAACTCCTGACGGCGGAGAACTGTTCCTCAAGAGTGATTCAAGACACGATCATGATATTCCCTGTGTATTTCGAAAAGAAATAAGATGATAATGAAGATTAAAAACCCGCAGACCATGAAAACACTTGTTTTTCCTGGATCCGCGGGATTTTTCGCGGAGAGTGAGGGATTCGAACCCTCGCGCCCATAAATGGACGACCGCATTTCGAGTGCGGCTCGTTATGACCACTTCGATAACTCTCCGTATATTCAGTTGTCGGAAACACGCGCGCCTTCCTGCTTCTTCTCTCTGGCCTCCCTGCGGAGTTCACGGAAGAACGTGCTCATCATGCTGCTGCACTCCTGCTCCAGCACGCCCCTTCGGATCGCGACCCTGTGATTGAAGCCGTCCATCTGAAGAAGATTCGTCACGGAGCCGGCGCAGCCCGCCTTGGGATTCATGCACCCGATCACGCAGACGGGGATCCGGGCCTGAACGATGGCGCCGGCACACATGGGACACGGCTCAAGCGTCACATAGATCGTGCAGTCCTCAAGTCTCCAGTCCCCGACCTTGCGCATTGCCTTGCGCATCGCGATCAGCTCGGCGTGGGCGAGCGTGTTGCCTTCGGTATTCCTCCGGTTGTACCCTCTCGCGATGATCCTGCCGTCCCGCACGATAACGCAGCCGATGGGCGTCTCCTTCAGGGCGTACGCCTTCTGCGCCTGTTTCAGCGCCTGCCGCATGAATTTCGCGTCTGTTTCCATACCCGGCTATTATAAACGAATACTCCGGGAAAATCAACCGGAATTCTGTCGGAATCAGGGAAAGACCTTCTCGCGTAAGCGGGACGGGAGCCTGCCCCGGCCGGCCATCGGGCATTCATGCGTCGGGATGCGTCACGCCGCCCGGAATTCCACGGAACAGAAGAGGCGCGCCGCGCGGCATTTCACCGGGCGGTCATCCATTCTTTATCAAATTTTCACAGACAGGCCTCCCCGGACAGTGGTATAATCAACATGTCGCACAAAAACCATGCCGTCGTCGCGGATGACGGCGCCCGAAAGAGTTCAGCCATGATATCTGATACGCAGCAGAAACTCCCGTCGTCTTCCGCTCCGGATACCGGCGGGGAAAGCATATACGGCGGCAGGCTCCCGGAGATGGAGGCCGCCCTGGAGGACGTTCTCGGCTGTATCGCCGACGTCCGGAAGAGTCTGGAGCAGGAGACCGGGCACGACCCCGTCGACCACTGCCTGTCCCGGATCAAGACCGAGAAGAGCATGCGGGAGAAATGCCGGCGCCGGCATCTTCCGGAGACCACCGAAGCCGCCCTGTACGGGATCCGCGACGCCATCGGCGTCAGGCTCGTGTGCGGCTTCCGGAGTGACATTTATAAGATAAGGGACCGGATCGCCGCGTATCCGGGCATGGAGATCGAGGAAGAAAAGGACTACATACGCCGGGCGAAACCCAACGGCTACCGGAGCTACCACATGATCCTTCTCGTCCGCGGCTTCTACGTGGAGATTCAGCTGCGCACCTTCTCGATGGACACCTGGGCAGCCCTCGAACATCAGCTGAGATATAAGAAGAACAAGACCGAACTGGACACGCTGATCGCCGACGAGCTGAAGCGCTGCGCCGACGAGCTCGCTTCCACGGAAATTTCCATGCAGACGATCCGGGATATGATCCTCGGATCCGTGGAATAGCCTCTCTCCGGCCGGGACCCGGACTGACGCCGCGGTTCCGGCCGTATTTTGACTGGAATGAAAGGATTCTGTTTATGAAACTGCTTCTGGCTGAAGATACCCGCGATCTGAACCGCGCCCTCTCGGCCGTGCTCTCCCACGAGCACTACGAGGTGGATTCCGCCTTCGACGGGATCGAGGCGCTCCGGATGATCATGAACGCAACCTACGACGCCGTCATCCTGGACATCATGATGCCCGGAAAGGACGGTCTGGAGGTTCTCCGAGAAATGAGAACCAAAAACATCACGACCCCCGTCCTGCTCCTCACCGCCAAGGCCGAGGTCGACGACCGCGTGACCGGCCTCGACGCGGGGGCCGACGACTATCTCACCAAGCCCTTCGCCATGAAGGAGCTTCTGGCGAGAGTCCGTTCCATGACGAGAAGAACCGCGTTTTCATCCGTGCGGGAGCTCCGCTTTGAGGACATCGTCCTCAACACGGAGAGCCACGAGCTGTCCTCCGGAAATACCGTGCGGCTGTCCAACAGGGAATTTGAACTGATGCAGATGCTGATCACCGGCGCCGGGCGCGATCTGGAGACGCCGTATCTCCTGGAGCACATCTGGGGCAGCGATCCGGACGCCCAGGGCGATACGGTCTGGCTCTACATCTCCTATCTCCGCGGAAAGCTGCAGGCGGTGGGTTCCAGAACCGTCATAACGGGGCAGCGCGGCGGAAGTTTCCGGCTGGAGGCGCGATAAAGTATGAACCTGAAAGCGATCCGGACGCTCCGCAAGAAATTCATCCTGATGTCCACCGCCACCTATCTGCTTGTCATGCTCTTCATGGGGGCCAGCATCAATTTTATCAACTCCGCCTCCACGCGCCGGCAGATCCGGGCGGTTCTCTCCTATCTGCTGGACAACGCGGACAATCAGCCCGGGGACGATCCCGGCGCCGGCTTCCCCCCGGAAGAATCCGCGCCGGAAGAACAGGAGGGGCTCGGCTCTCTCCTCCGGGATCTCCGGGACAGGGAAAACGGCGAGAAGTACCTGCTGGACTTCTCGCCCGAGTTCAGAAGCTCCGCCCGTTTTTTCACGGTCCTCTATGACGAGGACGGAGGCATCCTCTCGGCCGATCTGGATCACATCTCCGAGATCAGCCGGAACGACGCCTACGACATGGCCGACAGGGCGGAGGCCTCCCCGATCCGCTACGGCAGAATCGGATACTATTACTACGAGAAAAGATCCGTGGATACGGACAGAACCATCGTCGCCTTCCTCAACTGCCGGTCCCAGATCAGCACCAACACGAGGATTCTGACCAACACCGTGCTGATCACCGCCGCCGGTCTCCTGATCGCCTTTGTCTTCGTCTTTTTCTTCTCCAACCGGGTCATTGCCCCCGAGATCGAGAACGCCAGGCGTCAGAAGCAGTTCATCACCAACGCGAGCCACGAGCTCAAGACCCCCCTCGCCGTCATCCGGGCCAATACCGAGATCGAGGAGATGATGAACGGCAGCAGCGAGTGGACCCAGTCGACCATGCGGCAGGTCGACCGCCTGAGCGGCCTCGTCGCCAACCTCGTCATGATCGCCCGGGCGCAGGAGCGGGAGGACCGGAGCGTCATGGAGGAAATCGACGTCTCCAGGGGGGTGGACGAGATGGTCCGTCCCTACGAGTCCCTGGCGCAGCAGGATAAAAAGACACTGGAGATCAACATCGTCCCGGACGTCAGAATGACCGCGGACGAGAGCAAGATCCGCCAGCTGACCTCCCTGCTCATCGACAACGCCTTCAAGTACTGCGACGATCAGGGCACGGTCCGGGTGAAGCTGGAACCGCTGAGAAAAGGAAAGACCGTCAGGCTGACGGTCTCCAATACATACAAAAACGGTGCCAATATCGATTACGGCAGGTTCTTCGATCGCTTCTACCGCGAGGATTCCTCCCACAACACGGAGCGAGGCGGCTACGGCATCGGCCTGTCCATAGCGGAGAGCATATGCCAGCAGTACGGGGGAAGCATCTCTGCCTCCTGGAAGGACGGCGAGATCAGCTTCGTGTGCCTTCTGATCTCAGGATGACCTCCTCCCGGAGCCTTCAGTCCTCCTTGAAAATGTCCTTTCTGCGGGGCAGCAGGACCGTGATGAGAACCTGGCCGAGGACGTAGGCGCTCAGCAGCTCTCCCACTCCGACGGAGAGCATCAGCATCGGAAGGGGAAGATTGACCCCGTATCCGTATCTGAGCACGAGCGGCACGATCACGGTGTTGGCTGCGACGGCCGGAATCGGCACCAGCCAGCGGTTCGCCCTCAGACGCCGCGCGATCACCGCGCCGATCAGCGTCGCGCAGCTGCCGAAGATCACGTCCCAGATCACTCCGCCCCCGAGGAGGTTGGCGATCACGCAGCCCACGGCCAGGCCCGGAACGGCCGCCGCCGTAAACATCGGAAGAACCGTCAGGGCCTCCGCGATTCTCACGTCGATGCCGGACTGTCCGAACGAGATCGGCGCGAAGACAAGCGTCAGAACAACATACACCGCGGCGATCACCGCCGCCTTGACGAGGAACTCAACTCTTTTGTCTTTCATGTTTCTCCCTGGTTTTGTTTTACATGAGGATGGCTTCAAACTCATGGGACGTCGATACGCTGACGCCGTCGCTTATTTATATACAAGGCTGAAAAAACACCCGTATATCTCCTGTGTCATTTTCCCTTCCGCACGCTCTCGCGGAACCGCTTCTCCGCGAAGCGGCTCACTTCGTCCTCAAGACGCCGGTAGGCCTCCAGCGTCTCCTTCCCTTCCGGCGTCAGAGTGGAGGCGCCTCCTCCGGTTCCTCCGTGCTTGATGCAGAGCAGGGGAAAACCGATCCACTCCTCGGCCCGTCTGAGAATGGCGCGCCCCTTCGAGTAGGACAGCCCCATGCTCCGGCAGGCTTCCTTGACCGACCCCTCCTGCTCCACCTTTTCGAGCAGCTCGGCCACCCCCGGTCCGAAGAACTTTTCTCCCTGCGCCCTGTAGGTGAGCTTCACCACCGTGGTCACTCTGTCGTCCATTGCGCCGCCTTTCTACCGGGCCATTTCCTCCGGCCTGAAAACCTCGTCGAACCGCTCCTCCGTCAGGAAGCCGAGTCTGACGCAGGCCTCCTTAAGTGAAATGTTCTCCTCAAAAGCCAGATGGGCCGTCTTCGCCGCGTTCTCGTATCCGATATGAGGATTCAGGGCGGTGACCAGCATCAGCGAATGGTAGAGGTTGTCCCGCATCTTCTTGCGGTCGGGACGGATTCCCTCCGCGCAGTGGACGCGGAAGGATTCGATCGACTCCGCCAGGAGCCGGACCGACTGAAGAAAATTGTAGGCCAGCACGGGCATGAAGACATTCAGCTCGAAATTGCCCTGGGACGCGGCGATGCCGATCGCGGCGTCATTTCCCATGACCTGGACCGCGACCATCGTCACCTGCTCGCACTGTGTGGGATTTACCTTTCCCGGCATGATCGACGAGCCCGGCTCGTTGGCGGGAATCGTGATCTCGCCCAGGCCGTCCCTCGGCCCGGAGGCGAGCCAGCGCACGTCGTTGGCGATCTTCATCATGTCCGCGGCCATCGCCTTCACCGCGCCGTGGGCGAACACCAGCTCGTCCTTCGACGTGAGGGCGTGGAACTTGTTCTCCGCCGTGACGAAGGTCCTCCCCGTGAGGGCGCTCACGTGCTCCGCCACCTTTCTGTCGAAGCCCTCGGGGGCGTTCAGGCCGGTTCCCACCGCCGTTCCTCCGAGGGCGAGGGTCATCAGCGGCGGCAGCGCCCGCTCCAGCAGCTCCACGTCCTTCTCAAGCGACGTCCTCCAACCGCTGATCTCCTGGCTGAACCGGATCGGCACGGCGTCCTGGAGATGGGTTCTTCCCGACTTCACGATGTCGGAATACTTCTCCTCCAGCCCCCTCATTGTGGCGGTCAGCCGCCCGGCCGCGGGAATCAGCCGGTCCAGAATGGCGATGGCGGCGGAAATGTGCATCGCCGTCGGAAAGGTATCGTTGGAGGACTGGCTCATGTTGACGTCGTCGTTGGGATGGCAGAGCTTCTTCCCCGCCAGCTCGTTCGCCCGGTTCGCGATGACCTCGTTGGCGTTCATGTTCGACTGGGTCCCGGAGCCTGTCTGCCAGACCACCAGCGGAAAATGGCCGTTCAGCTTCCCTTCCGTCACCTCGTCGCAGGCCCGGCAGACCGCTTCCAGCTTCTCGCCGGTCATCTTCTCCGGCCTGAGCTCGTGATTCGCGAGAGCGGCGGCTTTCTTCAGGATGCCGAACGCGTGGATGATCTCGGCGGGCATCGTCTCGATGCCCGCGCCGATGCGGAAATTGTTCCGGCTCCGCTCCGTCTGGGCGCCCCAGTACCTGTCGGCGGGAACCTTCACTTCGCCCATGGAATCATGTTCAACGCGGTATTCCATCCGTTCCTCCTCCTCCGTACATGGTGAAGCCGGCAGCGCGCCGGGATCCCGCCCGGATCCGCGCTGCCGGCCATGCCGCGGCGCCTGGTCTCCCTCACGGCCGGGCGCCTGTCTGTAACGCTTTATTTCACTTCATTTTTCACATATCGGGACAGCATGGCGAGGGAAGAGGCAAGATCCTCGTTCCGGACGAAGACGCCCTCGGGTACGCTGAGCCGGATCAGCGCGAAATTCCAGATCGCGCTCACACCCCCGCTGACCAGAAGATCCGCGGTCTGCTGCGCCGCGGCCACAGGGACCGTGATGATCCCGAAGCGGATCCCGCGCTCGCGGCAGAAAGAGCTGAGCTTCTTCGCGGAGAATATCTCGATCCCGTCCACCTTCTTGTGAAACAGGCTTCTCTTCACGTCGAAGGCGGCGGCGATCCTGAATCCGTATTTCTCGAACTCGCCGTTGCGGAGAAGGGCCTTTCCCAGGGATCCCGCCCCGACCAGCACGGCCTCCTTCGTCTCGTGGAAGCCCATATAGTTCTCGATGTCATCGATCAGGGAATCGACCTCGAAGCCTGCCTTCGGCCGTCCCTGTCTGGTGCTCACGGAGGCGATATCCTTCCTCACCAGGACGTCGTTGAGACCGAGCTCGGCGGCGACCGCGGCGGCGGACACGTTCCTGTCCCCTCTGCGGCGCGCCTCCTTCAGATATTCCAGATAATACGGCATCCTCTGGAGTGCCTGGATCGTCAGAATTGTGTCCTGTCCTCCTTTCATCTATACCATCACCTGTAAAGTCCGTATGAAAACCGCAGCGGAGTCTTCCCGCGAAGATCCCTCGCTGCGGAATTTTGATCGTTTTTTATGCCTGTTTCCCGTTTTTGAAACGAATACAGTATAACATGGCATATGAAAGACCGCTACTCTTTTTTGCCGGCCGTCACAGAAGGCCGCCCTCTCCCATCCGGGCCAGCTCCTCCGCCGTGACCGGATCATCCGCCAGCAGGCGGGGAAGGATGAGGTCGAAGATCGTCTTTCCGGCGTACATGACGCACCCGGGAAGCCCCACGACCGGAATCTCCGTGCTGCTGCCGTCGGGATTTCTGCGGCTGTAATACGCCAGGAGGAACATCGCGCCAGGAAGCACCGGCGCGCCGTAGCTGACGACCCTTGCGCCCGTGCTGCGGATGGCAAGGGGCGTCCTGTCATCCGGATCCACGCTCATGCCTCCGGTCACGCAGACCAGCTCCGCGCCCTCTTCGATTTCCCGGACGATCGTGCGGGACGTCGTCTCCGCGTCGTCGTCCAGAATCCGCCGGTCGATGACCGAAGCCCCGAGAGCGGTCAGCTTCTCCTCCACCACCGGCGTAAAGGTATCCTTGATTCTGCCCTTGAAGATCTCGCTGCCGGTCGCCAGGATCGCGCAGCGCTTCGGCCTGAGGGGAAGAAGCCGGAAGATCGGCTCCGGGCCGGCCGCCGTCTTCACCTGCTCCATCTTCTCCTTGGAGATCACCAGGGGGATCACACGCATTCCCGCGAACACCTGATCCTTTCTGATGAGGGAGTCGCCCCTCTTCGTCGCGATCATCACCTCCCCGCAGGAATTGACGGCGATCAGCCGCTCCCGGTCGATCTTGAGCACGCCGGGAACCTCGGCCTGGAGGTTGATTTTTCCTTCCTTCGGTCCGGAAGCCTTCATATGTTCGCTCCGGCAGAGCTTCAGAAGAATCTCCGCCCCCTCGTCCTCGTGCAGCATGCTCTCGTCCTTTTCCCAGACGTAGAGATGCTCCTTGCCGATCTCCAGAAGCAGGGGGATATCCTCCTCCGTGACAATGTGTCCCTTTCGGAAAACGGCGTCCTTCGTCACGTCCTTGACGATCCGCGTCATGTCGTGGCACAGGACGTGTCCGACGGCGTCCTCGGTTCTGATCAGTTTCATCTTCTGTCCTCCGTGATTGCTTTCGCCGCTGCCGTCAGTCGGTAAGCAGCATCAGATCGCTTCTTCTGAAATACAGGCAGTCCGCGCTGCCGTCGATTTCTCCGCCGGGGCCGGGATGCCCGCCGCCGGGGATTCTCCACTCGAGGGGGGATCCGTCCGCCGCCGAGCGGCAGAACACGGTCCAGCCCGCGAGCTCCCTGACCGGCTTCGGATCCCTGATTCTGACGGCCAGGTCCGTCCCGTCCCCGCGCCTTTGGGAAAGCTTCTGCGGCATGATCCCCGCGAATCGGATCTCCGCGGGGTTTCGGTCCCCGGCGTCGGCGCACAGGTCCCAGGAGGGAATCCGGACCATATGGGATCCCTCCGGCCGAGCCGGCGCGATATTCCGGCAGCCGATGAGCTCCGCCGCGTACCGGCTGACGGGCTGTCTGAAAAATGTCTCCGCCGGAGAGGCCGTCACGACCTTCCCGCGGTTCACGCAGCACACGCTGTCGGCCAGCCGGTAGACCTCCTCGCTGCTGTGCGACACGAGAATCACCGGGACGCCCGCGTCGGCCAGCGTCTCCTTCATCTCTCTTTCCAGCTGCCACCTCAGATGGCTGTCCAGGGCGGAGAGCGGCTCGTCGAGAAGGATGACGTCCGGGCTCTGCGCGATAATTCTCGCGAGGGCGGTTCTCTGCTTCTGCCCCCCCGAGAGGCCGCCGGGAAGCCGGTCCGCGATCTCGTCGATCCGGAATCTCTCCAGCAGACGCTGCGTCATGGCGGGATCCGGATTTTTCCCCATTCCCGCCATGACGTTTTTCCTCACGGTCATGTTGGGAAACAGGGCGTAATCCTGAAACATGTAGCCGACCTTCCTCTTCTGGGGCGGAAGACTCACGCGCGAGCGGGAGTCGAACAGCACCCTTCCGTCAAGGGCGATTCTCCCCTCATCCGGCTTTTCGATCCCGGCGATGCACTTCAGGGTCATGCTTTTCCCGCAGCCGGAGGCGCCGAACAGGGAAAAGATCCCCTGCTCCGCGGTGAATTCCACATCCAGTGTGAATTCACTGAGCTGCTTTCGGATCCTCACTTCAAGAGCCATAGCTACTCCATCTTCTTCATGCGTCCCGAGGCCGCCAGATTCATCAGCACCACCGCCGCGAAGGCGATGACGATGACCACGATGGTCCAGAATCCGGCGGTGACGTAGTTTCCGTCCTGAATCACCATCGCGATCTTCTGGGAGATCGTCCCCGTCCTTCCGGGAATATTGCCCGCCAGCATGGAGGTGGCGCCGTACTCCCCGAGGGCTCTGGCGAAGGTCAGGATGGTCCCCGCAGCGATCCCCGGCTTCGCCGCGGGAAGGATCACCGTCCAGAAGATCCTTGTCTCGGACATCCCCAGCGTTCTGGCCGCGTATACGAGATTCATGTCAATCTGCTCCATCGCCGCCCTCGCGTTTCTGTACATCAGCGGAAACGAGATGACCACGGCCGCGATGACGCACCCCAGCCAGGTCTGCACCACCCGGATCCCGAAACAGCCGTAGAGTGCGGAGCCCAGGGGGCGTCTCAGACTGAAAATCAGCAGAAGAATGAACCCTGCGACGGTCGGGGGCAGCACCAGGGGCATCGTCAGGATGCCGTCCGCCACCGCTCTCACCCGCGGGGACGCCTTCACGACCTTTCGGGCGGCAAAGATGCCGAGAAAGAAAGAAATGAACGCGGCCACCACGCCCGTCCTGAGGGAAATCCAGAGCGGGCTGAAATCCGTATCCGCGAGAAATGCTGCAAACTGCTCCATGGCCGTCCTCCCCGGCCTCCTTCCGGCCGGTCGTGCCGCGCCTTCCCTCCACGGTACGGCGCGGCACCTGCTATCATACCATAAACTGCCGCCTCCTGCACGCCGCTCCTTCGCGGCCCGCCTGTGTCAGGGCTCCGCGTCCGTGTCGAAACAGAAGCTCCCGAAGATCTCCTTCGCGGCCCGCCTGCGTCAGGGCTCCACGTCCGTGTCGAAGTAGAAGCTCTCGAAGATCTCCTTCGCGGCGTCGGACGAGAGAAATGCGAGGAAATCCTCGGCGGCGGCGTTCTGCGCTTCGTCCGCCTCGGGATTGACGACCCTGGCCGCCGGGTAGATCACGTCTCCGGTCAGCTCATAGGGAATCACCTGCAGAATCTCGAGATCCTCCTCAAAGCCATGGGTATCGGAGTAGTAGACGGTGCCGACCTCGTTCGATCCTTCCGCGACAGCCGCGACGCAGGCGCCGACGTTGGCGCACTCGTTGATCTCAAGGCCTCCCAGAGCCTCGGAAACTTCCTTCGTCGTGACGGCGGAGGCGTCCTCCGTCTCCGGCAGGATGCCCGCCGAGATCAGGGCTTCTCTCGTATATTTCCCCACCGGCACCGATCCGTCCGCCAGCGCCATGCTTGAGGCCTCGCCCAGACTGTCCAGGCCGGTCACCTTGGTCCCGCTGCCCGGGTAAGTGACCAGGCACACCTGGTTGTTGACCAGGTTTTTCCTTGTGCCGGGGACGAGGAGTTCTTTCTCCTCCAGCTCGTTCATCTGCTTCAGCGCGGCGGAGAAGAAGACGTCGCACTCCGCTCCCTCTTCAATCTGGGTCATCAGGGTGCCCGAGCTGTCATAGCTGCCCGTGATCTTCACGGCGGGCTGAAGGCGGGCGTACTCCTCCGCCAGGGCCTCCATCACGGAATTCAGGCTTTTCGCGGCGAATACCGTGATCTCCGTCTCCGGGAGCAGGGCTGCTTCCGCGGCTCCGGCCGCCGTGGAAACGGCCGTGTCCTCCGCGGCGGCGGGAACCGCCAGGAGCAGGGCGCAGAGAGCGATTGCAGCGGAAATGGTTTTTCCGGTCAGTTTCATAAATGTCACCTCCGTATGGATGGATGAAATGCCGCTCCTGTTTCAGGAACCGTTCTTGCGGTACAGATTCATTGTACCCTCTTTCGCATGCGAGTGTCAAATAGAAAGCACTCGCCTTCCGGACCTTCCGGATCCGGGGACGGCATCCTTGCGGCGCACACGGGTTGGTGCTAAAATAGCCTCAGCCAGAGAACCCATTTATTTGCAGTAAAACCGGATTTTCCAAAATGATGATGAATGATGAAAACCCGCGCGACGACCGGAATGAGGACTTCGACGCGGAATCCTACTGGAAAAACATGAACCGGGACGACGAAGGAGACGGGACCTCTCCCCCCGAGGAGTACTGGTTCTCTCTGTCGGATCACGGGCGCGGCCACTCCGGCGAACCGGGCTACGGGCCGGTCCCCGAGGAATACCGTTCCACCGGCATGTCGAAGGCGGCGATGGTATGCGGCGTTGTCTCCCTCCTCTCCGTTCTGTTCGGCTCCTCGGTGTTCTTCGGAGCCCTGGGCCTGACCTTCGCGTTTCTCTCCAGGGGCAGAAAAATGAGCAGGCAGGCGCGCACCGGCGCCATCCTCAGCGGGGTCGGCATCGGCGCCTTCGGCGTCATGCTCGCCGTCTCCCTCTACCTCCTCGTCTCAACCGGCGTCTGGGACTACATGATCGCGGAGATCTCCCGGACGAATCCCGGCGATCCCCAGGCGGTCACGGAGATTCAGGAGAACGTCCTGCAGAAGCTCCGCGAGTCGCTCCTTGCGGAGTACTACGGGGAGGAAGCGGCCGAAAACAGCGGCGGCACGGGAGGCGCCCCTGAAACAGCCGGAAACACCGGCGCCACGGGAGACGCTCCTGAAACAGCCGGAAGCAGCGGCGCCACGGGAGCGGAAGGCGGGTCCGCGGGCGGAGGGGAAACCATCCCGTCCGGGCCGCTGACGATCTCCTTCCGCCCGGGAAACGCCGATGACGCGTCTGCGGGAACGGCCCGCGGAACCGCCTCAGAGGGGAGTGCTCTATGAGATACAACCGCGAAAACAACACAGACACGACGGGAATGCCGGCGTCTTACGCCGCGAGGGAGGCCCTGAAGGGACACTGGAACCAGGCGGCCGCCGTCTCGCTCGTCCTTCTGTGCGCCTCCCTGCTCTGTTCCGTCATCACGGGGCTGTTCGGGAGAAACGACAGTGACGCCGCCGCCTGGATGAGTCTGGCCACCGGCTTCATCCTTCAGCTCCTCCTCGCCGTGCTGATCGACGGAGGCCTCCTGGTATTCAGGGATCTTCTGAGAAAGCACACCATCGACCCGCGCCGCGTGATCGAGCCCTTCAGAACCCAGCCCGACCGCTTTCTGATCGTGGAGCTGCTGATGACGGCCCCCGGCGTCGCATTCCTGCTGCCGGTCCTGATTTCAGCCGCGGCCGGTTCCCCGGCCGTCAGCGTCCGGACCGCCGCGGTCCTCGCCGCGGCCGGCGTGATCGCCTCGCTCTGCGTGCGGATCTTCTTCGCGCCCTCCGTCTATTATCTTCTGGAGGACGGACAGCTCGGAGCGGGTCCCGCCCTTCGCCGGGCCAAAGACGTCATGAAAGGCAGGAGACTTCCTCTGCTGAAAGTGCTCCTGCCCTTTATCGGCTATCTTCTGTTGTCGTTTCTCACCTTCGGAATCAGCCTGATCTGGGTGATCCCCTATCTTCTGACGACCCTCGCATCCTTCTTTGAGTCGCTGCCCGGCGTTCAGGTCTCCGATCCGTAATACAGCACGACCGCCTCATGGGGCCGCAGCTCCATTTCCAGTATGCCGGAGTTCACCTCCACGGTCTCCGGCTCGTCCGAGTAGTCGTCCTGCCACGTGGACAGCCGTCTCGTCATGACCAGGCCCTTATCTCTGGGTACGCCGGCCTCCCACACAGGGAGGCTTATTCTGATCGGTGAGGAATCGGCGTTCACGGCCGTCGCGAGACATTCGCTGCGTGAAAAACGCCCGTAGGCCACCAGATTTCGTCCGCTGCCCAGATCCTTGTAGGAGCCGTCCGTCAGCACCTTGTATTTCTTGTGCAGGCGGATGGCCTTTTTGTAGAAATCCAGGAGCTTCTGGTCCTCCCGTCCCCAGGGATAGGTTCTCCGGTTGTCGGGATCGGTGAAGCCGGCGAGGCCCGCCTCGTCCCCGTAATACAAGGTCGGGGCCCCGACGAAGGTCATCTGGATCAGCACCGCCGCCCGCATCACGGCGGGACAGACGTTTCTCGAGGCCGCCTCCGGGCCGTGGTCCGACACCCGGCCCACGATATGGCTGGTCCTGGTGAGGAATCTCGAGTGATCGTGATTGTCCAGCTCGTTCATCGCGCACTGCAGGGAGGGCCCCATGAAGCTGGCCTGATGGTAGACCATCGCGTCCCGGAAGGAATCCCCGTTGCCCAGCATATCCTCCCGGAACTGGTCGCTGTGCTTTTCCATTCCCGTGAGGAACCAGGAGACCGGCTCCATGAACGCGTCGTAGTTCATGACCGTATCCCACTCGTCTCCCTTCAGCCAGTCGTGCGTCTCGCCGTAGTGCTCGGCCAGGATCACCGCGTCCGGATTGGCCTCCTTGACGGCTTTCCTGAACAGCTTCCAGAAGTGATGGTTGAACTCGCTGCTGTGCCCCAGATCCGCCGCCACGTCCAGCCGCCAGCCGTCCGCGCAGTAGGGAGGGGAGACCCATTTTCTGCCGATATTCAGAATATACTCGACCAGCTTTTCGCTTCCCTCGTAATTGAGCTTCGGGAGGGTCTCGTAGCCCCACCACCCGTCATAGAACTCGTTGTAGGGCCAGGAGTGCTCGTTGTTGAATTTGAAGAAGCTGCGGTAGGGACTGTCCGCGCAGATAAAGGCGCCTTTGTCGTAGCCGCCGTTTTTCTCGTAGATGCGCTCGCGGTCGAGCCACTTGTTGAAGGAGCCGCAGTGATTGAACACTCCGTCGAGAATCACCTTCATCCCCCGCGCGTGCACCGCTTCGCAGAAATGCGCGAAATACCGGTTGGAGGCCTCCAGGTTCTCCGGATCCGTCACCCTGAGAATATAGCACTCGGCGTCCACATTCTCGTTGTCCCCCGGCGCCAGAAGACATCCTCCGTCCCGGACGATCTTCGCCAGATGCGGATCGACGTGGTCGTAGTCCTGGATATCGTACTTGTGGTTGGACGGGGAGACGAAGATGGGATTGAGGTAGAGCACCTCCACGCCCAGATCCTGCAGATAGTCCAGCTTCTGCTCGATTCCCTCCAGATCTCCTCCGTAGAAATTGCGGACGTCCATGTTCTCCGGGACCTGGTACCAGTCGTCGACATGCTTTGAATGGCCGTCCAGGTAGGCGAACTCGTCGGATCTGACGTCGTTGCTACGCTCCCCGTTTGAGAAGCGGTCGATGAAGATCTGGTACATGACGGCCCCGCGGGTCCACTCCGGCGTGCGGAAGCCGGGAACGATCCGGAACGCATTTCTCTCGGACAGATCCCTGGTGACGCCCAGCTTGTTGTAGTAATAGACGTTTCTGCCGAGCTGTATCTCGAAGTAGTAGAGCACGGTCTCCGAGACGGAACGGATCCGGTATTCATAGTAGTCGAAGCCGCCCTCAGACTCCCCGAGACTCATGGGCTCCCGCACCGCGCCGCTGATGAACCAGACGGAATCGGCGTTGTTCCGCATCACGCGGATCCGCACCGTGACGTCGTCGCCCTCCCGGCACTCGAACGGGGTCCTGTAGTAAGCGGTCTCATCGCTGAAGACGGCATTTTTCCGGAACGGCGGTTTCAACTGGGTGATATACTGACGGATGCGTCCCTCGTTGTCTGTATGATTGGTGCCCATCTGTTTGTCCCGCCTTCCGTTCTGATCCGGAGGATCTAGCGCTCCTCCTCTTCCGGCGCCCCCTCGGCCGGTCCGTCAGGGCCGCCGGGCGCGTCGCTTTCCGTTTCCTCTGTCTTTTCTTCGGCGCTTTCCGCTTTTATCTCCCGGGAGAGAAGCGCCTCCGCGTCACAGCTCTCTTCCCCGGCGCTCTCCGGGAGCAGCTCCCGCGGGATGAGTCCCTCCGTCCCGCCGGTCTCCTCTTCGTCGTTTTCCGGGATCATCTCCGGATGAAAGAGGGCCTCAAATTCCTCTCTGCCGATCTTCTCCTTCTCGATCAGCAGCTCCGCGCAGGCCTCGAGTACGTCTCTGTACTTCACGATGAGTCTCCGCGCCTCCTGGTAGCAGCTGTCGATGATGGCCCGGACCTCTCCGTCGATCTCGGCGGCCGTGCTCTCACTGAAGGACTTGGTCTTCTCGTAGTCGCGGCCGACGAAGATTTCGCCGGAATCGTCGTAGGATACCAGCCCGAGCCGGGCGGAAAAGCCGTACTTCGTCACCATGTCCCTCGCCGCGGCGGTGGCCGTCTTGAGGTCCTGGGAGGCCCCGGTCGTCACATCGTCGAAGATCAGCTCCTCCGCGACGCGGCCGCCGAGACTTACGGTGATGTCCTGGAGCATCCTGCCCCTGGTGTTGAAGATCTCGTCCTTCTCGGGGAGAGGCATGGTATAGCCCGCCGCTCCGAGTCCCGTCGGAATGATCGAGACCGAGTAGACGGGGCCGACGTCGGGCAGCACATGGAACAGGATCGCGTGGCCCGCCTCGTGATAGGCCGTGATCCTCTTGTCCCGGTCGGAAATGACCTTGCTGCGCTTCTCCGCTCCGATTCCCACCTTGACAAAGGCCTTCCGGATGTCGTCCTGGACGATGTAGGCCCGGTTGTCCTTCGCGGCGTTGATCGCCGCCTCGTTCAGCAGGTTCTCGAGATCGGCGCCGGAGAACCCGGCCGTCGTCTGGGCGATCTGGCGGAGATCCACGTCGTCCGACAGAGGCTTGCCGCCGGAGTGAACCTTCAGGATCTCTTCCCTGGCCTTCACGTCGGGCATTCCCACCGCCACCTTGCGGTCAAACCGGCCGGGGCGGAGAATCGCGGGATCCAGTATATCGACCCGGTTCGTCGCGGCCATGACGATGATGCCTTCATTGACGCCGAAGCCGTCCATCTCCACCAGAAGCTGGTTCAGCGTCTGTTCCCTCTCGTCGTGCCCGCCGCCCAGTCCGGCGCCTCTGCGCCTCGCCACGGCGTCGATCTCGTCGATGAAGATGATGCAGGGACGGTTTTTCTTCGCGTCCTCAAACAGATCCCTCACGCGGGAGGCGCCGACGCCGACGAACATCTCCACGAAGTCGGAGCCCGAGATGGAGAAAAACGGCACGCCTGCCTCTCCCGCCACCGCCTTCCCGATCAGGGTCTTGCCCGTTCCGGGAGGGCCCACGAGGATGACGCCCTTCGGGATCCGGGCGCCGGTTTTTGTGTATTTTCCTGGGTTCTTCAGGAAATCGACGATCTCCTCCAGGTCCTGCTTCTCCTCCGCAAGGCCGGCGACGTCCCGGAAGGTCACGCGGTTGGAGGACGCGTCCGCGATCTGCGCCCTGCTCTTCCCGAAATTCATCATCTGGGCGTTTGAGCCTCCCCCGCTGCCCCTCATCATGAAAATCAGGATGAGGAACATCACGGCCGATATGACGACGGGAAGCAGCGTCGTCAGAAAAATGCTCTCCTTGGCGACGTCGCTGATCTTCAGCTCCACGTCCGGATAGCCGGAAACCAGCTGGCTGCGGATCAGGTTGACGTCTGTATCGTAGAAGCTCTTTGAGACGCCGCTTTTCAGGACAGCGGAAACCTGTCCGGTGGGAACCTCCGAATTCGGCCGGATCGTCACGGACGCGACCTGCTTCTTCTCAAGGTCGGAGACAAATTCCGCGTAGGTGTAGTTTTCGGTTTGCGCCGTGTGTCTCGTGACGTACCGGTATCCTGCCATGAAGCAGAATATCACGACCGCGTAGACAATCAGGCTTCTGATGGGTCTGGTCTGCAATAGTATTCACTCCGTTTTCTGTTTCAGTCCACAGCGGCGATGTAGGGAAGGTTTCTGTACCGCTGCTGGTAATCCATGCCGCATCCCAGCACGAAACGGTCCTCGATGACAAAGCCTCTGTAATCGATACCGACGTCCGCGACCCGGCGGCTCGGCTTGTCGAGCAGGGTGCACAGACGCAGGGAGGCCGGTTTTCTCGCCTTGAGGATCTGGATCAGGTAGGAAAGCGTCCTGCCCGAGTCGATGATGTCCTCCACGATCAGCACGTCCTTTCCCTCGAGGGGCTCGTCGAGATCCTTGATGATCTTGACGACGCCGCTGGATTTGGTGTCGTCCCCGTAGCTGGAGACAGACATGAAATCAAGGGTGACGGGGACGTCCTCCCTGATCCTGCTGGAGAGCGCCGTCATGAAGTAGACGCCTCCCTTGAGGACGCAGATCATGTGAATCGTCTTTCCCGCGTAATCCCGGCTGATTTCCTCCGCCAGTTCGCCGATTCTCTTTTCCACTTCCTGCTCGCTGATCATGACGCTGAACTTCTCATTCATAGTCTGCTCCTTTGTCATTGGAATAGGCGCGGACACGCAGGGCCCGCTCGGTTGTCCCGTCAATCCGGTATCCGCAGCTGTCACGCATTCCGACCACCCAGAGGATCTCGCTCCCGACGGCCAGAAGGGGAATCCCGTCCCGGAGGCGGGAAGGAACCTTCTGATCCGTAAAATAGTCGGAAAGCTTCTTTCGGCCGCCGGCCGCGTTGACGGCGATGAAATCGCCGCTTCTTCTGGTTCTGATCACAGCCGTACCGTTTATTTTATCATAATCGAACCATTTCGTATACTTCTTTTGAGGAACCGGAAGGGAGGGAAAGGCCTCGATTTCACAGGAAAAACGCCAGGCCCCGAAATCCGCCTCGAAGGGAAACGTCCCGGGGATTTCGATCCCGGGCCGGCGCTCCGGCGCGGCGTCCTCCCGCGGCGTCTCTGTTCTCTCCCGCCTCTTCAGTTCGACGCCCTCCCGCCGCCGGACCGCCTCCACGCCGTGGGGAAGGTCAAGCCGGGCATCCGTCTTCTTCCCGAAGAGACCTCCGAGATCCTCGAGATGTCTTTCCGTCACGTCGCGCACGGAGCCGCCGGTCCTGTCCAGGCAGATCCGGAAAATCTCCTTCCGGACCGCGGGATATTCCTCAAGGACCGTGCCGCGCAGCAGGCACGCGCCGCCGCTGAAGGACGCGTGAAGGCCGAGCCGCCCGGCCGCCTCGGCGGCGATGAAATCGGCGGCCTCCCCCGCCCGGCGGGCGAGATCCGCGAGATGGTCCGCGGCGCGGCTGTTGACATGCTCCTCCAGGAGCGGAAGAAGGATGTGTCTGATACGGTTCCGGGCCGCGTCGTTCTCCCGGTTCGTAGAATCCGTCATCCAGGAAATGTCCCTCTGCCTCAGGGATTCCTCAATCTCGGCCCGGGTGACCCCAAGCAGCGGGCGGATCAGCGGCCCGTTCACCGGCCGCATCGAGGCCAGGCCTCTGATGCCGGTCCCTCTGGCGATCCGGAAGAGGACCGTCTCGGCCAGGTCGTCCCTGTGATGGGCGAGAGCGATCTTCGCCCCGCCCAGCCGTTCCGCCTCGGCCCGAAGCGCCTCGTATCGCGCCTTTCTTCCCGCTTCCTCCACCGACATCCCGAGGAGGCGGGCCTCCGCCGGGACGTCCCTTTCGACGGTCGTGCACGGAATTCCGTGCGCCCCGCAGAGCGCCCGGACAAACCGGGCGTCCCGGTCCGCCTCCTCGCCCCGGATCCCGTGATGCACGTGAAGCGCCGTCAGACCCAGCCTCATGGAATGGGTCAGATCCAGAAGCACAAAAAAAAGGAAAACCGAGTCAGCGCCGCCGGACACAGCCGCGATCACGCGGTCCCCGTCCTTCAGCATTCCGGTCTTCCCGATCAGATCTCTTACCTTCTCTTCTGCCGTCATCAGTCCCTGGGCTTGAATATCAGCTCTCCGCTCTCCACCAGGCCGAGCCGGTCTCTGGCAGCCTCCTTCACATACTCGTCAGACTGCATATATTCCCGCATCGCCTCGATGGATTCCGTCCTGTGCTTTTCTTCCTCAATCGCCGTCTCGAGCTCACGGCGTCTCATGTCGTTGTCGCCGATCCGCTGCTTCAGGCGTATTCCCTCAAAAAAAAGAACCGCAAACAGCAGACACACAACCAGGAGGATCGCGATCATCCCGGATCTGTTTCCGCTCCCCGGATTTTTTTCCGCTGCGGCTCTTCTGGAACTCATATCTCCCCCCGGGCGGCCGGACCGGCCGCGTCTCATGCTTCGGGTAAAGCGGCCCTTCGCATTCCGTCCCGGCGGATGCGCCTGTGCCGCGGTTGAAAGAAGGAGAACAGCCGGCGGCTGTTCTCCGATCCTGACTGTTTCAGTTTACACCCTGCCGGAATGCCGCGCAAGAATAATTGCTCCGGCTCCGGGGGGCAATTTACAGCAGACGGTACATCTCGGCGGCGTTTTCCTTCTTCGTCGTCTCGATGACCGCCGTCACCTCCGCCCTGACGACCCTCTCGCCGAAGCCGATCTCTATGACGTCCCCTGCCTTTACCTCGAGGGAGGCCTTGGCGGTCTTTCCGTTGACGGAGACCCGGCCCGCGTCGCAGGCCTCGTTGGCCACCGTCCTGCGCTTGATCAGCCGGGACACCTTCAGATATTTATCCAGTCTCATCGATGCCCTTTCCCTGAAAGGCCTGCGGGGCAGGCCGCGCGGCTTTCGCCGCGAATCAAATCGGGAGAGGAATCTCCTCTCCCGAAAAATCACATCCGCTGCTCTTTGATGTCAGGCTTTTTTCTTCCTGCTCTTCTTGACGTTCACGGCGTCCTTGAGGCCCTTGCCTGCCTTGAACTTCGGAGCCTTGGAGGCCTTGATCTTCATGGTCTTGCCCGTCTGCGGGTTTCTTCCTTCGCGGGCAGCTCTCTCTACGACCTCAAAAGTGCCGAAGCCGACAAGCTGGACTTTCTCGCCTTTCTTGAGCTCTTCCGTGACGACTTCCACAAAAGCCTTCACAGCCGCTTCTGCGTCTTTCTTGGCAAGACCGGTTTCATTGGCGATTGCTGCAGCTAATTCAACCTTGTTCATAATAACCTCCTACGAATGAATCGCACAGAAAATATAATAGACTATTTTGTTATAACCTGAAATGCAACATCTGTCAAGAAATATCGGGCTTTCAAAGCCCGTAAAACCTTAATTTTACGCGAAAATCGGGCTGAGGGACGCGGCAAGCTCCTCTTTGACCGCCTCGGCGGCGCCAAGATCGGCTCCCCTGGTCGTAAAATACGTCTTGATCTTCGGCTCGGTGCCGGACGGACGGACCACGACGGTCGATCCGTCTTCGAGGCTGTAGATCAGAACGTTCGCCTTCGGCAGGCCCGTCTCCTCGGTCTTCAGGTAATCGGCGACGCCGGTCACGGCCTTTCCGCCGATCTCCCTGAGAGGCTCCTCGCGGAGACTGCCCATGATGCCGTTCATCTTGTCCATGCCCGAAAGGCCCGGGAATTCGAAGCTGTCGACCTTGTTGAGATATCTTCCGTACTGGGCGTAGATCTCCTCGAGCCTCTGCTTCACGGAGCTTCCGATGCTCCTGTAGTAAGCCGCCATCTCGCAGATCAGCATCGCCCCGATGATCGCGTCCTTGTCTCTGACGTAGGATCCGGCGAGGTAGCCGTAGCTCTCCTCGAATCCGAAGATGAAGCGTTCCTCCTCTCCGTCCGCCTCGAGCTTCGCGATCTGGTCGCCGATCCACTTGAAGCCGGTCAGGGTGTGGCGCATCTCCACCCCGTAGTGCTCCGCGACCTTGTCGGCCAGCGGCGTCGAGACGATGGACATGACGGCGACCGGTTTCTCCGGCATCGTCCCCTGCTCGATTCTTCCGGCGCAGATGTAGTCCAGAAGAAGGACGCCCACCTCGTTGCCGGAGACAAGCTCGTAGCTTCCGTCGGGGCACTTCATCGCGATACCGACGCGGTCGGCGTCGGGATCCGTCGCGAGCATCAGATCCGCGCCGACGTTCTTCGCCAGCTCCAGCCCCTTCTCGAGGGCCTGGAAGATCTCGGGATTGGGATACGGGCAGGTGGTGAAATAGCCGTTGGGGTATTCCTGCTCCGGTACGATGGTGATGTCCGTGATGCCCATGTCCTTGAGCACGTGGGTGACAGGGACAAGGCCGGTGCCGTTGAGCGGCGAATAGACCAGCTTCAGTCCCGCCGTCCTGCACAGACCCGGTCTGACCTGACGGGACTCGATGGCCTTGTAGAGGGCTTCCTTGCACTCGTCGCTGACGAAGCGGATCAGGCCCTTCTCCACGCCTTCGGCGAAGGACATGTATTTGGCGCCATCCAGCACGTCCGTCTGCTGGATTCTCTCGTACACCACCGCCGCGGCGTCGTCGGTCATCTGGCAGCCGTCGGGGCCGTAGGCCTTGTATCCGTTGTACTTCGCGGGGTTGTGGGACGCGGTCACCATGATGCCCGCGTTGCAGTGGTAGTAGCGCGTCGCGAAGCTGAGGGCCGGAACCGGCATCAGCTCATCGTAGATCACGCACTTGATGCCGTTGGCGGCAAGGACGCCCGCCGCGTTCTTCGCGAAGGTATAGCCCTTGAGACGGCTGTCGTAGCTGATCGCCACCGTCTGGGTGCCGCCCTGGGTCTTGACCCAGTCCGCCACGCCCTGCGTCGCCTGCCTGACGACCCAGATGTTCATGCGGTTCGTACCGGCGCCGAGCGTGCCCCGGAGGCCGGCGGTTCCGAACTGCAGGGAGACGGCGAATCTTTCCCGGATCTCCTCATCGTTCCCCTCGATCGACATCAGCTCAGTCTTCAGGTCGCAGTCGAGAAGATCGGCTTCCAGCCAGCGGCGGTATTCATCCATATACATAGTCCTCATCCTCCTTTGAAGTGAATCCGTTACCAGTGAAAAAGCAGTTCCGTACAGTTTTTTCCTGTTTTCATTATAAGACGGTTTTCAGGGGACGGTCAAGGAATATGGGATAAATCCTGCCCCTGCCTCCCGGTCCCCGGAGGCCCTCCGCGCATCTGCAGACCGCGGAAACGGTTCTGCCTTTCCGCCTCGTAAAGCACGACGGAGACCGCGTTCGAGAGATTGAGGGACCTCTCCCCCTCCCGCATCGGAATGCGGATGCAGTGCTCCGGGTCAGAGGCGAGGATCTCCTCCGGAATGCCTCCGCTCTCCTTGCCGAACATCAGGAAATCATCCGCTCCGAATGCCACGTCCGCGTAGCACCTCTGTCCCTTCGTGGTGACGAACCAGACCACCGCGCCGGGATGAGCGCCGCGAAAAGCCTCGTAATTCATGTAGCGCGTCACGTCCAGTCTCTCCCAGTAGTCCAGGCCGGCCCTCTTCAGGTACCGGTCCGTCAGATGGAACCCGATGGGCTCTATGAGATGCAGCGACGCTCCCGCGCACACGCAGCTTCTTCCGATATTGCCGGCGTTTCCCGGCTGCTCCGGTTCATGGAGTACGATTCCGATCATGGTGCCTCCTCCGTCCGGCCGGCTGTCCCGGCATGCGCGGCCGAGAGGAAAGACAGGAGCGTCTCCCGGCTGTTCTTTCCGGGATCGTCGAGAACGAGCTCCAGGGCTCTGCCGAGCAGCGTCCCGATCTCCTTCCCGGAGACGCCCATCTCCAGAAGATCCGTGCCGTTGACCGCCAGGTCCCGGATCTCCAGCGGATCGCCGTGGCGGCGGATGAGCTCGGCCCTCGCGTGCAGATGGTTGATCTTCCGGAGCTCCTCGTCGATGTTCCCGCCGTCCGCCAGAAGATCCGCCCATTTCAGCGCCAGAAACGACTCGAAGTGCTCCTGGCCCAGCAGATGCATGCATTTTCTGACCGACGCCGCGTCCGGTCCGGGGTCCAGCCCCTGCCGGGCGATCAGCAGCGTCACGGTTTTCCTGGTATCATTGTCCATCCGCAGCCGGCGGATCACCTTGTCCGCGATCGCGGCGCCCGCCGCCTCTTGCCCCGGGAAATGATCCCAGCCGAATTCGTCCGTCTCCCTCACGGAGGGCTTCCCGAATTCGTGCATCAGGGCCGTCAGCCTCAGGATCCTGTCCGGCGGCATCACCTCCAGGGACCGCAGGGTGTGTTCGCCCACGGTATCCCGGGCGGGACGCATCGGACCGGCGCAGCCGGTCTCCATGCAGAGATCGAATTCCGGCAGGATCACGGCCGTGATCCCGAGCCGGAAGAGCTCGGCGGTCATCTCCGGGTGGTCCGATTCCAGAAGCTTCACGAGCTCGGCGGAGATCCTCTCGGCGCTCACGGCCGCGAGACTCTCCGCGTGGCGGCGCACCGCGTCCCTCGTCCCGGGATCGATGGAAAAGCCCAGCTGCGCGGCGAAACGGACCGCGCGCATGACGCGCAGCGCGTCCTCCCCGAAGCGGAGATCCGGATTGCCCACGCAGCGGATCGTCTTTTTCTGCAGATCGCTCATGCCGCCGTAGAGGTCGACCAGTCCCCGGGTATCGTTGTAGGCCATGGCGTTGATCGTAAAGTCCCGCCTCATCAGGTCCGCCGCGAGGCTGGGGGTAAACGTCACGTGGTCCGGGTGTCTCCCGTCGGAATAGCTGCCGTCGATCCGGTAGGTGGTCACCTCGAAGCCGTCCTCCTCCAGCATGACCGTCACCGTGCCGTGGGCGATCCCGGTGTCCACGGTCCTGCGGAAGCACGCCTTGACCTCCTCCGGTCTGGCGGAGGTGGTGATATCCCAGTCGCTCGGCTCGCGGGCGAGAACGGAATCGCGCACACAGCCGCCAACGGCATAGGCTTCAAACCCATGCCGCTGTAAAATGTCCAGTATGTAGCTTACTTTCGGAGGGATCTTTAATTTCATGCAGATCACTCATCCGGCGCGGCCGCGCCGGAGCTTCCTCTCCTCTTCCCGTAATCCGTACGTTCTCTTCGGTCAGTACGCCCTGCCCCAGTACACCAGGCTTTTCGCGGGCTTCCCGCAGCACACGCAGACGGCGCCTTCCTTCGGCGCGCCCTCCGGTCCCAGGGGGATGCAGCGGGAGGTCGCCCTGGTGTCTTCCTTGATCTTATCCTCGCAGGCGCGGTCTCCACACCAGGCGGCCCGCACAAATCCGGGCTTCTCCTCCACGGTCCTGCAGAATTCCGCGTAATCCGCGGCGTCGAAGATATGCCCGTCACGGAATGCCTTCGCCCGCTCAAACATATCCTTCTGAATGGTCTCGAGAAGAGCGGCCGCGGCGGACGCGGCTTCCGCGATGGAGACCGTCGTCTTTTCCCTGGTATCTCTTCTGACGAGGACGCACTGTCCGTTCTCCATATCCTTCGGGCCGATCTCGATTCTCATCGGGAATCCGCGCATCTCCTGATCCGCGAACTTCCATCCCGGGGATCTGTCCGTGTCGTCCAGCTTCACCCGGATTCCGGCCGCCCTCAGGGCGTCCGCGATGCCGGCGGCGCACTCCGTGACGCCTTCCGCCTTCTGACGGATCGGGATGACCACGCACTGGGTCGGCGCGATTCTGGGCGGAAGCACCAGGCCGTCGTCGTCCCCGTGCACCATGATGATCGCGCCGATCATGCGCGTCGTCATGCCCCA
Organism: Lachnospiraceae bacterium; assembly: GCA_045114695.1. Lineage (GTDB taxonomy): Bacteria > Bacillota > Clostridia > Lachnospirales > Lachnospiraceae > Chordicoccus. The sequence continues at coordinate 43,452 of JBGUKX010000037.1, forward strand.
GGAGGTCTGATGGACGTATTTCAGGGTGTTGTCCCTGTCGGTGTACTGGATGCCGAAGGCCCTGGCGAAGCCGTCGCCGAAGTTGTGGCTGGTGCCGGACTGAAGGGCCTGGCCGTCGTGCATGAGGGCCTCGATGGTATAGGTGGACTCCGCGCCAGCGAACTTCTCCTTGTCCGTCTTGCGTCCTCTCACGACGGGGATCGCCAGGACCTCCTCGGCGAAATCAGCATAGACGTTCAGCATCTGAAGGGTGCGCTCCTCCGCCTCCTCCGCGGTGGCGTGGGCGGTGTGCCCCTCCTGCCACAGGAATTCCCTGGATCTGAGGAAGGGCCTGGTGGTCTTCTCCCAGCGGAGCACCGAGCACCACTGGTTGTAGACTCTCGGAAGATCCCTGTATGACTGGATGTCCTTCGCGTAGAGATCGCAGAAGAGCGTCTCGGACGTGGGCCGGATACACATCTTCTCCTGCAGGACGGAGGCGCCGCCCTGCGTCACCCAGGCGACCTCCGGGGCGAAGCCCTCGACGTGGTCCTTCTCCATGTTCAGGAGCGATTCGGGAATCAGCATCGGCAGGTAGACGTTCTGCACGCCCGTCTCCTTGAATCTCCTGTCGAGTTCGTTCTGGATGTTCTCCCAGATCGCGTAGCCGGCGGGCTTTAACACCATGCACCCCTTGACCGAGGTGTAGCCGGTCAGCTCCGCCTTCTTCACGACGTCCGTGTACCACTGCGCGAAATCCTCGTCCCGCGAGGTAATTGATTCTACGAGTTTCTTGTCTTTTCCAGCCATATCGGAATGGTCTCCTTATCGTTAAATCTTTTCTTTCCCGGCGGCGCGGGACGCGCCGCGCTTCTTTCTCAGACGTCGATCCGGATCGCCCGTCCTGTCCTCGTATACCGGTAGTATCTCACCCCCGCGGCGTCAAACATTCTACGGGAGGCGATGAACGCGTCCTGATCCGCGTATTTGTCGCTGTCGTAGACCACCGTCCGGATGCCGGCCTGGATGATGGCCTTCGCGCACTCGTTGCAGGGAAAGAGCGTCACGTAGAGCTTGGCCCCCTCCAGGCTTCCTCCCCTGTAATTGAGGATCGCGTTCAGTTCGCTGTGCGTCGTATAAAAATACTTGTTTTCCAGGGGCTCGCCTTCCCTGTTCCAGGGAAAGTCGTCGTCGGACACGCCGTTGGGGAAGCCGTTGTACCCCATGCTCAGGATCCGGTTGTTCGGGCTGACGATGCAGGCTCCAACCTGGGTGTTCGGGTCCTTGGAGCGCATGCCGCTCAGCGACGCCACGCCCATGAAATACTCGTCCCAGCTGAGATAGTCCTTTCTCTTTGAACTCATACCAGAAATCTCCCGTTCCGCAAAGACAGACTCCCGCCGGACCCGGACCTGCCGCGGCCGGAAGGAGTCATCCCATGTGATCAGGCGCGCCTGATGCAGCCGTGATTATTTCGTGCCGAAGATGCGGTCTCCCGCGTCCCCGAGTCCGGGAACGATATAGCCGATCTCGTTGAGGCGCTCGTCCAGGGCGCCTACGGTGATGTCCACGTCGGGGTGCTCCTCCTGAAGCTTCTTCAGGCCCTCCGGAGCCGCGATGATGCAGAGGAAGCGGATATTCTTGCATCCGTGCTTCTTGAGCTGCGAGATCGCGTCGACGGCGGAGCCTCCGGTGGCGAGCATGGGATCGACCACAAACACGTCGCGGTCCTCGATATCCGCGGGAAGCTTGCAGTAGTATTCCACCGGCTTCAGCGTATCATGATCCCGGTACATGCCGATGTGCCCCACCTTGGCGGAGGGAATCAGCATCTGCATGCCGGAGACCATGCCCAGCCCGGCGCGGAGAATCGGAACGATCGCGAGCTTCTTGCCCGCGAGACGCTCCACGGTCGTCGGGGCCATCGGCGTCTCGATCTCTACCTCCTCCAGGCACAGATCGCGGGTCGATTCATAGGTCTCCAGCATGGCGATCTCGGAGATCATCTCCCGGAATTCCTTCGTCCCCGTATTGCTGTCGCGGATGATACCGATCTTGTGCTTGATCAGCGGATGATCCATAATAATAACCTTGCCCATAGTCTTCCTCCGTTCCTTTGAAATGTTTTTATGCCTCAATCACCTGATGTCCGGCTGCCTTCAGCAGCCTGTTCATAACCGCCATCCCCATAACCGGGGTATTAAACGATTCCGAATAGATCACGTCGACGTCCTCGTCGTCCATCGACCGGAGCACCGCGAAGAGGTGTCTCGCGATCGAGGTCTCCTCCCGCCGGCTGCCGATCCTCATGACGACGTCCGCGCTGTAGAGCCCGGCCGTCTCATCCGCGGCGATCACGCCGGTGCGCCTCCCGAGGCGTCTCTGTTCCTCCGCGAGCCGGTTGATCCTCGCCGCCACGCCGTCCCTTCCGCCTTCCACGACGTAGAGCTGCGCCTTCGGCGCGTAATGGCGGTATCTCATGCCCGGCGCCTTGGGGCGTACGCCCCGGCTCTCGTCCGGATGGATCAGGCCCGGATCGATCCTCACTTCGCCGATCACGGACTCCAGCATCTGCCGGTTGACGTACCCAGGGCGCAGGATCACCGGCGCGTCCTCGGTGAAATCGACGATGGTGGATTCCAGACCGATCTCGGTGCTCCCGCTGTCGATGATCATGTCGATCCTGCCCCACAGATCCCTGACGACATGTTCGGCGCAGGTCGGGGAAGGTCTTCCGCTGGTGTTCGCGCTCGGAGCCGCCACATAGCCGCCTGCCGCGCGGATCAGCGCGAGGGCGGTCCCGTGTCCGGGCATCCTCACCGCCACGGTGTCCAGTCCGCCCGTCGTCTCCCGGGGAACGGCCGCCGTCTTATTGAGAATCATCGTCAGGGGCCCCGGCCAGAAGGCCGCCGCCAGCTGTTCCGCCTTCGGCGGAATCTCCGCGGCGATGGCGGGGAGATGTTCCATATCCGCGATGTGCACGATCAGCGGATTATCCGACGGCCGTCCCTTCGCGGCGTAGATTTTTCCGGACGCCTCCGGATTCAGCGCGTCGCCCCCCAGACCGTAGACCGTCTCCGTGGGAAACGCGCAAAGTCCGCCCCGGCGCAGGATCCCGCCGGCGCGCGCCATGACGCTCGGATCGATGTGATCCGGATCGATCCTGACAAGTTCCGTGTTCATCCCTCTTCACGCTTTCAGACCCGGAGGTCGGGATCCTCGTCGTCGTCGGGGCCGCTTCCGTCGAAATCGAAGTCCAGAAGGGCGTCCAGATCGCCGTCGTCCAGATCGTCCAGGTCGTCCAGATCATCGTAGCTGCCGAAGCCGTCCAGATCGTCGCCGTCCAGGTCGTCGTCCTCGTCGTCCAGGTCGATGTCGTCCAGAGACACCGGCATGCTCTGAATGATCTCATGCACCTCCTTGTAGGACTGCATGAATTTCTTCTGCATCTGGTTGAACATGTCGACGATCTCGTTCATCTCGTCCTGTACGGCCAGATACTTCTTTTTGCCGTCGTTGAGCTTCGCGTCCACCTCGGACTGCACCGAGGACAGGCGCCGCTTCGCCTCCTGGTCGGCCTCCGCCAGGATCCGCTCCGCCTCGCTCTTCGCCGCCGCGATGATCTCGTCGCCCTTCACCTTGGATTCATAGACAAGATCTCCGATCTGGCGGTAATTGTCGATGTACTTCTGATACTTTGTGCTGATCTCCTTCTCCAGGCGGTCTACCTGCTCGTCCTTCAGGACGACCCGGCTCTTCAGCTCGGAGATGATCTTGTCCCGCTTCCGGATATCCTTCTCCAGAGCGGCGGCCTGCTTGCCCGCCTCGCTCTCCTGCCGGCGGATGTACTCCAGGACCTCGTCCTTGTCGAAGCCTCTCAGCGCCTGCTTGAACATTGAATAATCATCCATACTCCCCTTACCTTTTCCCCTTTCCGCCTGACCTGTCAGGCGCAGTACCCGCTGATCAGATCCCAGATTTCGGACTTCTCCAGACCCAGCTTCCACCAGGCGAAGCCCGCGCATCCGTATTCCGACGCGGCTTTAAGCTTCGCCGCGATGGACTCCCCGTCTTCAAGCCAGATCCTCCGCAGGATATTCCCTTCTTGTATCTCCGCGTAGTTCTGGCCGGTCTTCTCGTCCCACCAGGCTGTCATGCCGTATTCCGCGAGAGCATTTTCCGCGTCTCTCATGCCGAGCGCCCTGCTCCCGGGGGCGCTGCCCTTTTCCGTCGTCCAAAGCCTTGTAAAGAACGGAAGCGCCGCGATCAGCTGCCCGGGCGGCACCTCCTTCAGCGTGTCGCGAAGTCCCTTCTCCACAAAGGGAAGAGACGAGACCGATCCCGCCTCGGAGGACCCCGCCGTGTGCTCATCATAACACATCGTGACGATAAAGTCCGCCACTCTGGCCTGTTCGCCCCGGTTCATGTAGGACGTGTAGGCCGGCACGTAGTTGTCCACCGAGAAGACGAGCCCCGCCTTCCGGGCCTCGGCCGCCAGCTCCCTGACGAACTCGAGAAACGTCTCCGCGCTGTAGTCCCGCACCAGCTCGAAATCGAGGTTGAGGCCGTCCGCCCCGCAGGACACGAGGGAGGAGACGACGGCCTCGGCGGCGCTTCTTCTCGCCTCCCAGTCCGCCAGAAACCGCGCGGTCTCGTCCGTGGAGGAGCAGGCGCCGTCAAAATCGTTGAATACGGCCCAGACCTCCATCCCGGCGGCGTGGGCGTATTCCACGTACGTCCGGCTGGAGACGTCCCTCAGCGTGCCGTCCGTGCCGTCCAGATAGTACCAGGTCGGCGCGATCACATCGGCTCCCTTCACCCCTTCGAGGGCGGCGGGGAGGGCGTCGTTGGAAGCCTGGTTGTCCGTCTGGTGAAAGACCAGGTTGACCGTCCCGTCATACGTCCGCTTCGTGAAGGTGAAGGCGGGGTCGCTGTGGGCGTCCGTGAGATCCACCGCGGTCCGCTCCCCCAGGCGGCGCGCCTCCGTGTAGCCCGCCAGTCCGGTGTCGGTGATGACCCGCACCCACTTCGCGTCCGGCTCCTCCCCCTCCTCCGGGGAGAGGCGGATCCGGGAACCCGCTTCGTATTCCGCGAGGATTTTCTTCTTCTTTCCGGGGCCGCTTCTGACGCGCGTCTTTCCGGGCAGCTCCGCCAGCTCGTACGTCCACTCCGTGTCGATGAAGACCCGGCGCACGGGATCGTCGTATACCTCGGTCTCCATGTCTGTCACGGACTCCAGATAGGCGAGGGAGATATACAGCGTGCCGTCCAGAAACCCTGCCTCCCTTCCGGGCGGGGTCCCCCCGGACAGATCGACGGTCAGGATCTCCTGTGGCTTCGTCACGATCAGGCGTTCCGCGGGTTCGTCGTAGTAGACGGAGGGATTGACACAGCGGCGGACGCAGTCATAATCCAGATAGATTTCTCCGTCGATCACCCGGCCGGCCGCTCCCGCCTTCTCTCCTCCGCAGACGACGCCCACCTCGTAATCCTTCGTGATGCCGAAGTATTCCTTCTCCGACATCACGCGGCGGGTCGGGAGAAGGGCTGCGGCGGCAGCGGCCGCCGTCAGCAGAATCGCGGCAGCCGCGAGCGCCGGAAAGGCCATTCTGTTTTTATCAGCCGTTTTCCGCATTTCAAACACCTTCATTCCCGTTGATTATAGCAAGAACGGGCTATTTTGTGAATAACGAAGTATCGCGGCGGGGCCGGAAAACCGGGCGCGCGCAAAAATCCCGGAAGCCGCTCTGCACTTTGAGATTCCCCACACGGCTTCCGGGACAATATACGATTTCGGGTCTAAGGATTGTTTCAGGTTTCTACAGGTTTACTCTCATAAAATTGATTCTGACCGGCCTCCCTTCCCCGTCACAGATCATATCGCGCATATAGGTGGCGTGCAGGTCGCGCGAGATGGTCCTGGCCAGGCGGTCCGGCGACACTTCCACATCCTCCGGGCAGTACAGTCTGCAGCCGTTCTCCCGGAGCATCCTGAATTCCTTGCGATATGACTGATAGGCTTTTTTGATTTTGTTTGTCATCAGCTGCTCCATCCGTGAGAAAAAGGTAAAACGGAGCGGGCGGAGCCCGCCGTCGGGAAAGGCCTTTCCTTGAATCCAGATTATATCCGCTTTCCCGGGGCGGTCAACCGTCCCGGCGACAGTTCAAAGGAAAGTGACAGAAGTTCATCAAAAAATGCCAGATCCGCCCCGGGAAGCACCGGAAAGCACCGGAGCGCCCCCGGCGCCGCCGCGGTCCGGCGGGGCCGCCGCCTCCGCCCGGGGATCTCCCGCGGGAAGTCCCCGGCGAAATCTCTTGCCAACCTTCCCCGGGATGGATTATAATATGCCCTGCAGTAATACTATCAGTGTATCATCGGAGGTTATTATGGCTCAGATTTCAAAAGACATGACGATCGGCGAGATCCTCAGGATCGATTTCGATATCGCTCCGATCCTCATGAGCATGGGTATGCATTGTCTCGGATGCCCCGCTTCCCAGGGTGAATCCCTCGAAGAGGCGGCCATGGTTCACGGTCTGGACGCCGACATCGTTGCGAAGGCGGTCAACGAGTACCTGCTCGACAAGGAAAAGGTCGACGCCGAGATCAAGGCGGACGCGGCGGCCGAGTAAGGCCCTGTCAGACACAGCGCTGTGAAAAAGACGTGTGAGAAGCCAAGGATGCTTTCTCACACGTCTTTTTTGTCCTGTATTCCGTTTTCTTCCGTCAGAGGAAACACACGGGGCCCGCGCGCCCCGGCGAAGGATTCAGTCGTTTCCCGCGATTCCCGCGAGCTCCTGCACCGCGGACTTCCGGATGACGGTCTGCTCGTATTCCGCGAGACCGGCCTCCAGCGCCGGCGTGTAGTTCTCTCCCCTGCCGTACTCCGAGAGGATATTGCAGATCTTGTTGAACTCCTCGGGCGTGTGGGGGGACTGGCGCACGACCAGGACGTATCCGCCGTCCTTCTTTGTCCTGAAGAGGGTGCTCTCTCCTCTGAAGAAACCGCGCAGCGCGGCGGCGGCGCTGATGGCCGCGTTGAGATCGCGGAAGCGGTAGATCCGCGTCAGCACCAGGCTGTCCCGGTTCTCCCCCTCCTGGCTCTTCGGCCCCTGGGGATTCCTTCCCTGGCCCGACGGGGCCTTCACGCCGCTTTTGGCCTTGGCGCCTTTCTTCTTCTGGTCGAAAAACTTGCGGAAGACGTCCAGCACGTCGTCCGCTCCTTCCACCTTCACCTCGTCCTCCCCGTCGGGAAGAACGTCCGTCGCGGTAAATTTCGCGAAGCGGGTGTCCAGCTCCTCCGGGTCCTCCACCTTGGTGATCACCAGGATCAGGCTGTTCTCGCGGTCCGGTATCGCCTCGATCATGAGCGGGATGTTGGCCTCGTTGGTCCAGCCGCACTCGCGGCAGGCCCTGCTCATCATCTCGCGGAACAGCATCTTGGCCTTCTCCGTGCCGTAGGCGAGCTCGCCCAGCCGGATGTGCCGTTCCTCCAGGTCAGCCCTCGTGAGCGTGCAGCGTATCTGATTGTCGTTGATTTTTTCTATCTTCATCGTTCCGATCTGTTGTCCCTGATCCGTCTGTCTGCCGGTACTGTCACTGTTTTCGTCTATCTGAGAGTATATCCCAAAGAACCGGGATTGTAAATGACGTTCCGCCCCGGCGCCCCACGGAAAGTGCAATAAATTCATTTATCTGCGTCCCTCTCCTGTGATATACTGGTTGCATCTTATGGTGTCCGCGCGGACGCTTCCGCCCCGGCCCGGCCGGGAGGCCGCGGAACGCCGCCGCGCGCGGGTTCACACAATCAACGAAGGGAAGTCTGTGTTATGAATATTGTCTGTCTGGATATGGAAGGTGTACTGGTGCCGGAGATTTGGATCGCCTTTTCCGAGGCGAGCGGCATTCCCGAGCTTCGGCGCACGACGAGGGACGAGCCGGATTACAACAAGCTGATGAACTGGCGTCTCGGCATTCTCCGCGAGCACGGCCTCGGCCTCCGGGAAATCCAGGAAACCATCGCGGGCATCGATCCGCTCCCGGGCGCCCGGGCCTTCCTCGACGAGCTCCGCGCCATCACCCAGGTGATCATCATCAGCGATACCTTTACCCAGTTCGCCTCGCCCCTGATGAAAAAACTCGGCTGGCCGACTCTCTTCTGCAATACGCTCGAGGTCGGCGAGGGAGGCGAGATCACGGGGTTCCGGATGCGCACCGAGAACTCCAAGCTTTCCACGGTCCGGGCGCTGCAGTCCATCGGCTTCGAGACCATCGCCTGCGGGGACAGCTACAATGATCTCGCCATGATCACCGCGAGCAAGGCGGGATTCCTGTTCAAGAGCACAGAGCAGATCCGGGCGGATCATCCCGAGCTCCCCGCCTACGAGGAATTCGACGAGCTCCTGGCCGCGATCAAGGCGGCTCTGTGACTCTCTTCTCGGCGTTTATAGCGATTAACTTCCATCAACATTTTTCAATTCCGGTTAGAATTGCATAATTTCTTGTGAAAATTTAGTTTTTTAAAGAACAATTCGTTTTTCCCTTGTTTTTGTCAGAATAATAGTTTATGATCTTGACATAAAACAGTGCTCAACAGCAAGGAGGTATTACTATGGCATATGTTATTTCTGACGAATGTGTGAGCTGCGGAACCTGCGCAGGCGAGTGCCCGGTCGGAGCCATCTCCGAGGGTGATTCCCATTATGAGATCAACGCCGACGAGTGCGTAGAGTGCGGAACATGCGCGGGTGCATGTCCGGTCGGAGCCATCTCCCAGGAATAATCACAAATCAGGAAGATGTGAAATACAGCAGGAGCTGCCGCTTAAGCGGCAGCTCCTGCTGTATTTCCGTCTCCCCTGACAATCGGCCGGGGAGACGGCATCCTTCTTCAGTTCTCTTCTTCCTTCTTGCCTCTCCGGAACCACTTGATGACCTTCGGGTCGGAGGCGGCCTTCTCCCTGAAGACCTTCTCCGGCGTCATCGCCGTGAGGAAACCGATCTCCTCCGGGAAATCCGGGAGCCTGACGACGCTGCTGACGCTGCCGAAGGTCTTCTCCGCGCTCTCCCTGCTGCCCGTGTAGCGGACGAAGAAGGGACGCTCGATCTCCTCGACGGGAAGAAGCTCCGTGACGGCGTCGCCGCCGCCGTTTCTGATGTTGATGCCCGGGTGCTTCACGCAGTCCACCACGTCGCCGACCACGGCCGAGGCGGTCGGAAGCGAGCCGGCCCCGCTGCCGTAGTACATCGTGGTGCCGACGGCGTTGCCCTTGACCATCACCGCGTTCATGACGCCGTCCACCGACGTCAGCGGGTTCTCCCTGCCGATCATCATCGGCGTGACGATGGCCCAGATTCCTTCCTTTTCGCGCCGGCTGGTCGCCAGCAGACGGATCCGGCAGCCGATGGCCGCGGCGTACTCGATGTCCGCCTTCTCGATGCCCGTGATGCCCTCGGTCCTGATGGAGCCGTAGGGTATGTGGCAGCCGTAGGCCAGCGAAGACAGGATCGCGATCTTTCTGCAGGCGTCCCACCCCTCGACGTCCGCCTCCGGGTGAAGCTCGGCATAGCCCTTGTCCTGGGCTTCCCTGAGCGCCTGCGCGAAATCCTTGCCCTCGTCGGTCATGCTGGTCAGGATATAATTCGTCGTCCCGTTGAGGATGCCGGTCACCTCCTCGATCTCCTCGCCCGTCAGGGACGTGTTGAGCACCCGGATGATCGGGATGCCGCCCCCGCAGCTTGCCTCGAAGAGGTAGTTCACGGATTTCTCTTTCGCGATTTTCACCAGCTCCACGCCGTGCTCCGCGACAAGCTCCTTGTTCGAGGTGCAGACACTTTTTCCGGCGAGCAGCAGCTGCTTCGTAAACTCATAGGCGGGACGCAGTCCCCCCATCGTCTCGACGACCACGCTGACTTCGGGATCATTCAGAATGTCGTTGAAATCATGGGTCAGTATCGGTTCCACCGGGCTTCCGGGGAATTCCCGCAGGTCAAGGACGTGCCTGACGACGATCTCCTCCCCGGCCCGCTTCGCGATCGCACCGGCGTTCATCGAAAGAACGCTGACGACGCCGGCTCCGACGGTTCCGTATCCCATTACGGCCACATATGCCATCTCTGTGAATCTCCTTCCTCATCTGCTCCCGGTCTTGTCCGTGCTGTCCTTGTTCCCCAGAGCAGTCCATTTCAGATATGCGTTGATGAACGGATCGATGCCGCCGTCCAGAACCTTCTGCGCGTTCGGCTGTTCCTCGCCGGTTCTCAGATCCTTGATCAGCTGGTACGGCTGGAGGAAATAGGACCGGATCTGGTTGCCCCAGGCAATCTCCGTGACTTTTCCGCGGATCTCGTCCAGCGTCTTGGCGTTGGCCTCCTTCTTCAGCATGTACAGCTTGATCTTCAGCTCCTGGAACGCCTTGTCCTTGTTCTGGAACTGGGACCGCTCATTCTGGCAGGTCACCACGATTCCCGTCGGGAAATGGGTGATCCGGATCGCGGAGGACGTCTTGTTGATGTGCTGGCCGCCGGCGCCGGAGGACCTGTAGGTGTCGATCCGGATGTCCTTGGGGTCGATCTCGATGTCGAGATCCTCCTCGATCTCCGGCATGACCTCGCAGGCCGCGAAGGACGTCTGGCGCTTTCCGTTGGCGTTGAACGGGGAGATGCGGACGAGACGGTGCACTCCGTGCTCGGATTTCAGCAGTCCGTAGGCGTTGTCCCCGTTGACCTGGAACGTCACCGACTTCAGGCCGGCCTCGTCGCCCTCCAGGAGGTCCAGCACCTCCAGCTGGAAATGGTGCGCCTCGGCCCATCTCGTGTACATCCTGTACAGCATGCCGGTCCAGTCCATGGCCTCCGTGCCGCCGGTTCCGGCGTGGAGCGTCACGATGGCGTTGCATCCGTCATACTCGCCCGAGAGCAGCGTCTTCATCCGGATCGTCTCGAATCTCGTCCTGAAATCCTCGAACATCTCCTGGACTTCCGGTATCATGGCCTCGTCCGGCTCCTCGTCCGTCATCGCGATCATGTCGCGGATGTCGTCGCGGTCCGAGACGAGCTGCTCATAGCCGTTCACGTCCTCCTTCAGGGACGCGAGAAGCTTCATCTTCTTCTGCGCCTCCTCGGGGCGGTCCCAGATGGAGGGATCCTCCATCTCTCTGTTTAATTCCTGAATTCGTTTCTCTTTGACAGCGAGGTCAAAGTGAATCCCTCATTTCAACTAATGGTTCGTCGTAGGAATTCAGCTCGTATCTGATCGGGTCCAGTTCTACCAATAGTCTCACCTTCTTTCTTCATCGCGCGCCGAGGCGCGCAGCCCGAAAACGGGTTTGCCTTGTGTCTTTTTGGATTATCCTAATAACTATACAGGAAAAAGCACGCATTGACAAGCGGCGGATTTCCTCGGATTTTCTTTCCGCGGGCGGCGGATCCGCGCTTCTTTCCCGCCTCCGCCCGGCGCTTTTTTGCCGCGGACGGTCAGTCCGCTCTTATCTCCCGGCCGAGGGCCGCCGACCAGAGGAAGGTCTCCGTCACGCGCTCCTTTGTCCCCCTTTCGAGGGCCTCCCTGTAGGCGCGGAGCTGCACCCGGTACCGGCGCGCCAGCGCCTCCTCCTGTCCCGGCGCCGCCCTGTCCGTCTTGTAGTCGACCAGGACGAGACCGCCGTCCTCGCGGAAGTACGCGTCGATAATTCCCTGTACGAAGACATCCTCGTCGTCCGGCCACGCCGGATCGATGGATGAGGCGGGCATCGCCATCACGAAGGGCTGCTCGCGGCGAAGCGTCCCGGCCAGGGCGGCCCTCCGCATCCTCTGCCCCAGGGGACTTCGAAGAAACGTGACGAAGTTCTCCGGATGCAGCACCTCCGCCTCCCCGTCGGTCATCCGGCCCGAGGCGGCCATCTCCGCGATCTGTTCTCTCACCGCCCGGAGAAGCGCCTCTTCCGCGCGGCCGGACTCCTCCGCGCCGCCCTCCGGCGCCTCAAAAACAGGCGGCAGGGCGCCGTAATCCAGCAGCTCCATCGCCCTGTGGAAGGCGGTGCCCCTCTCCGCGGGGGTCAGGACGTGCGTCTCCTTCTTTGTCCCGCCCGACATGGCCCGGATAAACGCCGGCACGGTTTCTTCTTTTTCCGCCGGGTACAGCTCCGCCGTCTCCGCGGAGACGGGACGCTCCTCGTCGGGGTCCTCCGTCAGCCTCCTCTTGATCTCGGAGACGGAGATCTCCACCGGTATGTTCTCCCGGCCGTCGTACGGATACCGGAACGAAAAACGTCTCTCCAGCTCCGTCCGGATCTCTCCGCCGAAAACCGTTCCGGGACGGAGCTGCCGGAGCGCGTCCAGCGCGGCCTCCTTTCCCGTCTCTTCGGTGATCTCGGCTTCCGCCAGCCCGGAGGGCTTCACGGGCCGAAGCACGAGACAGGGGCGGATTCCGCTTTTCTCTGCCTCCCGCATCACCCTGCCGCACACCGGAAGGATCCAATCGAAAAAGCAGGCCGAGGAGATCAGATAGCCGGCGGTCATCCTTTCGCCGGATCCCGGAGGATCCAGCCGCCCGGCAAGGGCCTCCTCGCCGGAGAGCACGCCGGTCAGAATCAGCTTCTGCTTTGCGCGGGTGAGGGCCACATAGAGCACGCGGAGCTCCTCTCCCACCTGGTCCCGGCGGATCCGCGAGGCGGCCGCCATCTTTCCGAGGGTGGGAATCCGGACCCGCCGGTCCAGATCCACGTAATCCGCCGCGATCCCGAGATCCGTGTGAATCAGGGGCACCTCTGTGGCGCTCCTCCTGTTGAATCTTCTGCCCAGGCCCGAGACGAACACCACGGGGAATTCCAGCCCCTTGCTCTTGTGGATGCTGCAGATCCGCACCACGTCCTCGCTGCCGGACAGCGGGGTAAGTTCCCCCGGATCCGCTTCCTTTTTCTCGAGGTTCCGGATATACCGGATGAAGTTGAAAAGGCCGGAGTAGCTGGTCTTCTCATATTCCAGCGCCTGATCCTCCAGCATCCGGAGATTCAGCTCCCTCTGGGCGCCTCCGGGCATCGCGGAGGCATAGGAAAGATAGCCGGTCTCCGTCAGGAGGACGCCGACCAGTTCATGTACCGCGGTGTACGGAATCCGCTCCCTCAATCTCCCGTATAATGCCAGAAAATCCGCCAGTCTGTTCCTCAGCTCCGCCTTTGTGCCCGACTCCGCGTAGTACCGCACGGCGTCCCACAGACAGATCCGTCCCTTTTCCGGCGCCGCCGCCCGGGCCTCCGCCCCGACGGCCGCCAGCTCTCCGGCGTCCAGCCCCAGAAAGCCGGACCGCAGAACGGAGGCGCAGGGGATGTCCTGTCCGGGATTGTCAAGGATCTCGAGAAAGCTGAGAACCGCCTGGACCTCCGTGGAATCGAAATACCCCGTCCGCGTGTCGGCGTAGGCGGGAATTCCCATGGACATGAGGGTGCTGACGAAGGCGTCGGCGGTCCCCCTCACGGAGCGCAGCAGCACCGCGACGTCCCTGAAGCGCACCGGCCGCGGTCCCCCCGCCGCGTCGTCGTGAATCCGGCCGTTTCTGACCAGCTCCAGGATTCTCTCACCGACCGCCCGCGCCTCGAGCAGGGTCTTCTCATCCGCCCCGCTCCCGAGGAGCGGCATTCCCTCCTCGTCCTTCTCCCCGGAGAGGACGGGAATCACCTCCGTCTCGAAGCCTTCGCCGTCAGGATACCCGGCGCCGTAAACCAGCATGGCGTCCTCGTCGTAGCATATGCCCCCGGTCTCCGGGATCATGATAGCGGAGAACACCGTGTTGACGGTGTCGATCACCTCCCGCCGGCTCCTGAAATTGCGGTGGAGGTCGATTCTTACGCCCCGCCCGGGATTCTCCCTGTAGCCGGCGTATTTTTCCATGAACAGGTCCGGCCGCGCCTTGCGGAAGCTGTAGATGCTCTGCTTGACGTCGCCGACCGTGAAATAATTCTGCGCGCCGTCGGGGATGCGGCTCACCGCCGTGAGAATCATCTCCTGGAGGTAATTGCTGTCCTGGTACTCATCCACCAGGATCTCCCGGTAACGTCCGGCCAGCTCCTTCGCCGGCTCCGTCCGGCCCTCCGGCCTCCGGAGGATCTTCAGCGCCTCGTGTTCGAGATCCGCGAAATCCATCACGTTCCGCCTGCGCTTCAGTGCTCCGTAGACGGCGCGGTACCGGAGGGTGAGCTCCGTCAGCACGCCGATCACCCGGCCGCTCTCCGCCTGTATCCCGGCCGCCCTCTCCGGGGAGCCCGGATACATTCCGTCGCGTATCGCCTTCAGCGTTTTTTTGATCCGCTCCCGGCTGTCCCTGAACCTTGCGCGGATCATCGGATCTCCGTCCGTTCCTTCCTTCACGGAGGGCAGCCTGGTCATCTTCAGGCTCTCCGCCAGACGCCGGAGCTCCCAGTAATCCTCTGTCTCCATCAGTTCCGTGATCAGGGCGAGATCCGATTCCGCCGTCCCGAGGTACTTCGAGGGTCCCTCCGGCAGGCAGGCCAGGGAGACGTTCTCCTCGGCGACGGCGCGGACCTGGTCCAGCTTCTCGCGGATTTCGCGGAGGCACTCCAGGAGGAAGCCACCGCCCGACGGGTCCCCGCTGCCCGTCCCGCACCGGCGGAGCCACTCCTCCGGGTCGGGCTCGGAATCCGCGGCGTCGGACACCCGGATCAGCATCCTCTCGAGCACCGCGTCGTTTCTGCCGGTGGCGAAGGTGTCGGCGAAGATCTCGAAGCGTTCCTTCTCCCCGCCCTCGTACGCGTAGGCCTCCTCGATGGTCTGTCTCGCGGCGTCGCTCTTCAGCAGAAGGGCCTCCCCCTCCTTCGGGACACGGAATCCGGGGGTCACACCGGTGGTATGCCCGTAATCCCTCACGACCCGGCTGCAGAAGCCGTCGATGGTCGTGATCTCCGCGTTGTGGATCAGCGAGAGCTGGTCGGCCAGCCGCGGATTGTCGGGATCGTGTTCTCTCTCCTTCGCCAGCGCCTTCTCGATCCGGGTCTTCATCTCGCCGGCGGCGGCGCGGGTAAACGTCACGATCAGGAGCTCGTCGATGTCGACGGGGTCGTCGGGATCAAGGATCAGGCCGAGGATCCGCGCGACAAGGACGGCGGTCTTTCCGCTTCCCGCCGCCGCGCTCACCAGAATGCTGCGCTTTCTTGTGCTGATCACCTGCTTCTGATCATCTGTCCATTCCATCGAGATCCTCCTGCATCAGGGCCACCGCCTCGCTGCCGTTCAGGGCCCTGAGGTTTCTCCAGCTGCAGCCCGGTATTTTTTCATCAAATCCGCAGACGGTTCTGTAGGGGCAGTACGTACAGGCGTTTTCCTGCCCGAGGCGGTAGGGGTTCACCTCCGCCCGGCCGCTCATGATGAGGGCGCCCGTCTCCTCCGCCTTGCGCCCGGCGTAGCGGCCGATGGTGAGAAACCCGCTCTCGTCCAGCACGTCGCCTTTGAGGCTTCCGTTCCTGCCCATTCTGACGTTGATGACGGAGGATTCCCCCTTCAGAGGCAGCTCCCTGTCGTACCTCCGGAGAACCTCCGGATCGCCCAGGGCGACGCCGGACGGCCTCATGGCCCCGGTTCTTCTTTCCTCAAACGCCTCCGGCGTCTCCCCTTCCCGGTACTCCAGCACCGGATCCCACACCTTCATGTAATACATGCCGGCCGGACAGGGGCGGCCTCCCTTTCTCCGGATCATCTCCGCCGCCGCGTTCATGTAGATCGCCAGCTGGAGCTGAAGGCCGTAATAGATCCGCTTCGGATCAAAGGTGACCGAGCCCGTCTTGTAGTCCGTCACGCTCACGTAGACGACGTCCCCGTCCGTGCTGGTGTCGATGCGGTCGATCCTGCCCGTGAGAATCATTCTCGCGCCTCCTGGCAGGTCATAGCACAGTGAATGCAGGTCCAGGGAGGAGGAGAAGGGGTCCTCCGCCCCGGATATCCTGAAGTCCCCCGCGTCGGCCTGCTCCTTCAGCGTCCGCACGGTTCTCTCCAGCATCCGCCGCATCCGGCTCAGCTCGTACCTGCTCCGCGGCGTGGAATAGAGCACGGAATCCCGGCCCGTCTCCTCCGCGGCCTGGTCCAGGGCCTCGTTCACCAGCCGGAGGTGTTCCTCCTCGCCGGCGTCCCCCCGCCCGATCAGCTTCTCTCCGTAGATCTCCAGAGAGCGGTGTATCAGGGTGCCGAAGTCGCTTCCCGTAAACTCGTAGGCGGGACGCTCCTGCAGCCGGAGGCCGAAATCCAGAAAGTGGCGGAACCGGCACTCGCAGAAGCGCTCGAGCCTCGTCGCGGAATTGCGGAGAACTTCGCCGTAGAGCGCCTTCGCGGCGGCCCTGCCGATCTCGTCCTGCTTTCTCCGCGTTCCCGCCGCGCGCAGCAGCATGGCGGTCTGCCCGGCGTAGTCCGGATCTCCCCGGAACAGAGAGAAGACCTGCAGAAAGGCGTCGTCCGGCCCCGGGGCGCCGATCCCCCGGATCCTGTCCGCCAGATAGGCGATTCCGTGGGTGGGGCGCTCGATCAGGGACAGGGCGTCCTCCTCCGCCCTCTCCTCTTCAAGCAGGGGAAACATCCGCTTCAGCACGTCGATCAGATAGGACGCGTGGGCCTCGGAGCCGTCCGCCAGATTCGTGCACCAGCTGACGAAAAGCCGGCGGGTGGGTTTTGCCAGGGCCGTATAGAGGTAGAACCGGCCCGTGACGACCGCCTCGCGGGAGGTGGGCTTCAGCTTTACGTTCATCCCGGCGAGGGCCGCGCGGTCCGGCTCCGTGAGGAAGCCGCCTCCGCTGACCGGCTTCGGAACGAGTCCCTCGTTCATGCCCGGAAAGATCAGTACCTTCACCTCCGGGACGCGGCTCCGTTCCACGTCTCCCACAAAGACGCGGTCGCTGCCCGGGGGAATGATGGCGATGCGGGCCTCCGCGAAGCCCGCGTCGAGAAGGGCGGCGTAATCCCGCATCGAGATCCTCTCGTCCCCGAGCATGGCGACCAGCTTGTCCAGGAACCCGCACACGTAGGGGTAGACCTGGGCGTATTCCCTGACGAGATCCGGGCGGTTCTTCTTCTCAAAGACGCCGATGTACTCGTCCAGCTTCTCCTTCGCCCGGCTTCTGACGCAGAATTCATAGAGGGCGGCGGATTTTTCCCGGACGGTGCTCATCCGTGAGGAGAAGGTCTCGGAGAGCGGCCCGATCAGGCCGCAGACGCGCTCCCTGAGGCCGTTGAGCGCCGGAACCTCCGCGGGATCCTCGTTTCTGTACGCGGCGGTAAATTCTCCGTACCACTTCTTCCGCCCCCGGATGCCGCATCCCAGGACGTAGTGCTCCAGCCGGTCCGTCTCATCCTGTCCGAAATCCGTCATGCCGGTCTTCAGGAGACGGAAGACGCTCTCGTAGGACCAGTCCTCGAGACAGATCTCGCAGGCGGCCCGAAGATATTCGATGAAGGGATTTCCCGTCAGTTTTCTCTTCTCGTCGATAAAGAAGGGAATCCCGTGGGCGCTGAAGATCTCCTCCGCGCAGGGGCCGTAGGCGGACAGGTCCCCCGTCACCACGGCGAAATCGCGGTAGCGGTACCCCTGCTCCCTGACAAGGCGGCAGATTTTCCTGGCCGCCTCCTCCATCTCCTCCCTGGGATTGGCGCATTTCCGGGCGGAGATTCCCTCCGGCGTCTCCCCGAAGACTCTCTCTTCTTTCCGGAACAGGTGCCTCTCCAGAAACGCGAGGGAGGGCTCCTTCGGGTCCGGGGCATTCTCCGGCCGTCTCACGACCCGGCGCTCCAGAAGGGGCACGCCGGCCTCCCGGGCCTCCCGGGTGAGGAGACGGATGGTCTCGATGCTGAGGGTGAAGAGATCGGTTCTCCCGCAGGACGCCACGGCGCTCCTGTCGGAGTCATAGGTCACCGTCACATAGAGATCCCTGACAAGCGGGAGGAAGGCCCGGATCAGGCGCAGCTGGACCGGCGTAAATCCCGTGAAGCCGTCGAAGGCCATCACCGAGCCCCGGATCATGGCCGAATCCGCGGCGACGGCGGCAAACCTCTCCGGCACCTCCTCGGAGGTCATGGCGGAGCCCGCGAGCCTCTCCCGGAAAGCGGCGTAGACGGTGTGGATGTCCCGGAGCTTCAGCTTCAGCTTCGACGAGCCCTCCGCCGCCTCCCTGAGCATCCCGGGATCGACGCCGTACACCATCAGCTCCGAGATCAGCGCCTTCATCTCGGCGATGTTCTCCGGCCTGGTGAGCTGGTCCCCGAAGAAGACCATCTCTTTTCTCTTTTCCAGCGCGATCTTTCCGATCAGGAAACTCTTCCCGATCTCCTCCATCAGATCGGCCCCGCCCCGGCCCGTCTCCGCGAAGACGCGGTAAGCCAGACGGTTCAGGCTGGTGACCTCCAGGTTGAGAATGCACTTTTCCGGCGCGAGCCGCACCAGCGTCTGCTGGGTCTGCATCGTGAACTGTTCGGGCACGACAACAAAGAACCTTCTTTCAGGTTCCTGTGCCGACTGCCGAATCATTTCTTCCAGCAGGGTCCGGGTTTTCCCCGCCCCCGCGCTGCCGGTAATGAATCCGAGAGCCATATTTCCACCTCCCAGCGAAGGAAATGCCGGACAGAGTGATCAGATTTCCGGTGTCACACAGAGTCTGCCCGGGGCGTCGTTGGCAAAATTGGCGAAAAAGCCCGCCTCCGTGACGATGAGGATGAAAAAGGTGTAGTTGTAGTCGTCGAACGCCATGTGGAGAAGATAGACGGAGACCAGCGCGCCGAGCAGGCTCATGAGCAGCCTGTTGCGGGATGAGGACATCTTTCGGAAAAGCGCGATGATCGAGGCCGCGAACAGGGAGAAGGGAACCAGTCCGAATTTCGCGAGCCTGTTGAGATACTGGCTGTGGGCGTGATCCGTGACGATACCGGTATCCAGCGTAAACCGGATGCCGTTTCCGCAGCCGAACAGAGGAGACGACCTGAAGTAAGCCAGGGCCTGGGCCCAGAGCACGTCGCGCCCCGAGAACCTGGTCGTGCGTCCGAGCAGGTCCAGCAGCGGCTTGAAGGTCATCCCCAGATAGATCAGCACCACCACGACAGCCGTCGTGACGGCAAATACGCCGGGGCGGAGCACCGCCATGCGGCGGGGCAGAAAACGAGCCGCAAGATAGGCGGCAAGAAACAGAGACAGGCACACGGTCGTGCTCGTCGAGTCGCAGATCCGGGATCCTCCGATGAAAAACGCCGTGATCAGGATGAGAGGCGGCAGCCGGCGGCCTCGGTAGACCCTCAGCAGGATCCAGCTGATGAGGAAGCAGAGCTCGTAGGGGAAGGCGGTATTTTTGCCGCCGAGAAGGTAGTAGTACGCCTCGGTATTCCACGTGACGTATCCCCTGGGATGCAGATAGAAGGAGGCGCAGCCGCAGACGGCGAGCGCTCCGAACAGAAGGACCAGGGACAGCAGAAAGAAATCCGTGCGCTCCCTGAGCATGAAGGCGGCAGTCAGAAGCATGCCGGTCTGGGCCACCAGCTGAAGGATCACGGACACGCTGAATTCCCTGTTCGCGAGCAGCGAGACCGCGATCAGGGCGATGTGCAGAAACAGGAAGGTCTCGAAATAATCCGTGTCAAGGCCCTTCACGACAAATTCCCTGAGGGCCCGGAAGATGACGAACAGGGAGACGGCGAGCTTTCCGAGGGTGAAATAATAGCCCAGCATGGAAAAAAACCGGGCGTAAAAGTGCTCCCTGACAAAGATATTGAGAGACGGAGGCTCAAAAAAGACGAGCAGCACAAGAGCGCAGAGAATGTGCTCATATGTCAGTCGCTGACCGGTACGGTTCTTCTTCATCTGCGCCAAACGTCTCCCCTGATGTAAAGCGGCCATTCGCGTGCCGCTGCGCTGCGTGTTTACGGGCCGCCTCCCTACGCAAAGAACAGGCGGCCGGAAAAGTACGCTCCGGGCAGGCGTCAGCCCGCCCGGAACCTGTAGTCCTGCGGTGCGGCAGGGACGGTCACAGCTCGCAGTTCCCCACGGTTCTCGGGAACGGGAGGACGTCGCGGATGTTCTGCATCCCCGTCAGATACATGACGCAGCGCTCGAAGCCGAGTCCGTATCCCGCGTGACGCGTCGTACCGTATTTTCTCAGGTCAAGATAGAAATCATACTGATCGAGGTTCATGCCGAGCTCGCGCATCCGGGAGGCCAGCTTCTCGTAGCTGTCCTCTCTCTGGCTGCCGCCCATGATCTCGCCGATGCCGGGGACGAGGCAGTCCATCGCCGCCACCGTCTTTCCGTCGTCGTTCTGCTTCATGTAGAAGGCCTTGCAGTCCTTGGGATAGTTGATCACAAAGATCGGCTTCTTGAAAACCTGCTCCGTCAGGTAGCGCTCGTGCTCCGTCTGAAGCTCCTTGCCCCACTCCGGCTTATACTCGAAATCCTTTCCGGATTTCTGAAGAATGTCGATCGCCTCGGTGTAGGTGATGCGGCCGAAATCGGAGCCGGCCACGTGCTCCAGGCGCTCCAGAAGCCCCTTGTCCACGAAGCTGTTGAAGAAGTTCATCTCCTCCGGCGCGTTCTCAAGGACATAGCGGATGATGTATTTCAGCATATCCTCCGCCAGGTCCATGTCGTCCTCGATGTCGGCGAAGGCGATCTCCGGCTCGATCATCCAGAATTCGGCGGCGTGGCGCGTCGTGTTGGAGTTCTCCGCGCGGAACGTCGGTCCGAAGGTGTAGATGTTCCGGAAGGCCTGGGCGAAGGTCTCGCCGTTCAGCTGGCCGGACACGGTCAGGTTGGTCATCTTCCCGAAGAAATCCTTCGTGAAATCGACCGCGCCGTCCTCCGTCCTCGGCGGATCCGAGGGATCGAGGGTCGTGACCCGGAACATCTCGCCGGCGCCCTCCGCGTCGGATCCGGTGATCAGCGGCGTGTGGACGTAGACGAAGCCCCTCTCCTGGAAGAACTGATGGATCGCGTAGGCGATGAGGGATCTCACCCGGAACGTCGCCTGGAAGGTGTTCGTGCGGGGACGAAGATGGGGAACGGTCCTCAGGAACTCCATGCTGTGGCGCTTCTTCTGCATGGGGTAGTCCGGGGTGGAGGCGCCTTCGATCTCCACGCTGTCCGCCTGGATCTCAAAGGGCTGCTTCGCCTCCGGCGTGGGGACGAGGGTGCCCGTGACGATCACGGCCGAGCCGACGTTGAGGCGCCCGATCTCGCCGAAATTGGCGAGCCCGTCGTGGAAGACGATCTGGAGCGTCTGAAAATACGTCCCGTCGTGGAGAACGATAAAACCGAAGGTCTTCGAGTTCCGGATGCTTCTCACCCATCCCCCGACGCTGATCTTCCGGTCCAGATACTCTTCTTTGTTCCTGTAGATTTCCCTGACTGTCACTAGCTTCTGCATGATATGCTTTCTCCTGAATTCTGAGCGATTACGTCACATTATAACCCGTACGCTCTCAATTGTCCATGACCACGGGCGTCCCGTTCAGAACTCCAGCCCGTCGAAGCGGACCTTCATGTAGCCCTTGATGATTTTGACGCATTTTTCGAATCCGAGTCTCGAGGAGTCGAGGCAGAGATCGTAGTTGCGCGCGTCGTCCCACTTCTTTCCCGAGTGAAATTCCACGTATTCGGCCCTGATCCTGTTCTCCCTCTCGACGAACTTCTCCAGCTCCCTGGGCGGCAGGGATTTCTTCAGGGCCGCCTGCGCCAGACGGAACTTCACCGGGGCGTGGAGGAAGACCCGGACGACGTTGCTTCTGTCCTCGAGGATGAAGCCGGCGCACCGTCCCACGATGATACAGGCCTCCCTGTCCGCCAGGTCCTTGATCACCTTCGCCTGATAGTTGAACAGGTTCTGCCGGGACGTGAACTGGCTGCTGTCCGGCGTGAGCAGCTCCCCGGAGTAGATATCCCTGGGGGACTTGAAGAGCGGCGCGCCGCGGAATCCGTCGTCCGCGTTCCCGAAGAGAGCCTCGTTGATCCCGGAATCATCCGACGCGAGCTTCAGAATTTCCTTGTCGTAGTAGTGGATGCCCAGATCCTCCGAGAGCATCTCCCCGATGGCTTTTCCGCCGCTGCCGTACTCGCGGTTGATCGTGATAACAATATTCTGATTCATACTGCCGCCTCCTTCGGAGCTGCCGGCGTCACTCGCCGAGATAGGCCTTCCGGATATCGTCGTTGTTGAGAAGATCGGAAGCGGATCCCTCCAGGGAAATGCTGCCCGTCTCCAGAACATACGCCCGGTCGGCGATCGAAAGCGCCTTTTTCGCGTTCTGCTCGACCAGCAGGACGGTCCTGCCCTGCGCGGCCACCTTTTCGATGATGCTGAAGATCTCCGCGACGAAGATCGGGGAGAGTCCCATCGACGGCTCGTCCATCAGCAGGATTCTCGGCGAGGACATAAGGGCCCGTCCCATCGCGAGCATCTGCTGCTCCCCTCCGGAGAGCGTGCCGGCGATCTGCTTCGCCCTCTCCTTGAGCCTCGGGAAATGGCCGTACACCTCCTCCAGAAGCCGGGCCTTCTCCTCCTGGCTCTTCCTGGTGTAGGCGCCCAGCATCAGGTTCTGATACACCGTCATCTCGGGGAAGACGCGCCGTCCCTCCGGCACGTGGGCCATCCCCATGCCGACGATTTTGTGCGCCGGCGTCCTGGTGATATTCTTTCCCTCGAACTCGATCGTCCCGGAAGCGGCCTGAACCAGCCCGGTGATTGTGTGGAGAATGGTGGTCTTCCCCGCGCCGTTGGCGCCGATGAGGGCGATCACCTCCCCTTCGTTCACCTCGAAGGAAATGCCCTTGAGCGCCGGAATGACGCCGTAGAACACCTTAAGATCCGTCACCTTTAGCATTGCCATAATCTGTCTTCTCCTCCCCCCGTCAGTCGTCGCCGAGGTAGGCCTTGATGACCTCCGGGTTCTGAAGCACCGTTTTTGTTTCGCCTTCCGTCAGTATCCTTCCGAAATTGAGAACCGTCAGCTTCTCACAGATGCCGGATACCAGCCGCATGTCGTGCTCGATCAGGAGAATGGTCATGCCGAAGTTCTCCCGCACGTAGCGGATGTCCTCCATCAGCTCCTCCGTCTCGTTGGGGTTCATGCCCGCCGCCGGCTCGTCGAGGAGCAGCAGGGACGGATTGGTCGCCATGGCGCGGGCGATCTCGAGCTTTCTCTGCTTTCCGTAGGGGAGATTGGCGGAAATCGTGTCCGCCTCCTCCTCCAGGTCAAAGACGGACAGCAGCTCCATCGCCCTCTCGTTCATCTGCTTCTCGGTCCTGTAGTAGGAGGGGAGGCGCAGAACCGCGGCGACCGGGGAGTAGGCAAACTGGTTGTGCAGGCCGATCTTCACGTTGTCCAGCACGCTCTGCTGTCTGAAGAGACGGATATTCTGAAAGGTCCTGGCGATGCCGGCCCGGTTGATCTCGATGGTGGGCCTTCCCGTGATATCCTTTCCGTCCAGCAGGATGACGCCCTCGTCGGGCTTGTACTCTCCCGTCAGAAGGTTGAAGACCGTGGTCTTTCCGGCGCCGTTCGGGCCGATCAGACCGTAGAGATCCCCTTTTTCCACCGTGAGATGGAAATCGTCGACGGCGCGGAGTCCTCCGAAGCGGATCGACAGATTATTGATTTCCAGCAGTGCCATTTATCTGTCCCCCTTCCTTTGTCCGGCCCGTCTGAAGCGTCCCGTGACGTGCTTTTCAATCCAGGCCCTGGAGGTCGGATTCCAGTTGACGATCATCATCACGATCAGGATGACGGAGTAGATCAGCATGCGGTAATCCGCCATGAAACGGAGCAGCTCCGGAATCAGGGTGAGGATCACCGAGGCGATGATGGCGCCCCTCGTCGAGCCGATTCCGCCCAGCACGACGAACACGAGGAAGAGAATCGACATGTTGTAGCCGAATCTCGCGGGCGTGGCGATCAGGGAAGCGATGTTGTGCGAATAGAGCGCCCCCGCGAAGCCCGCGATGGCCGCGGACAGGGTGAAGGCGAGCATCTTGTAATGGGTGACGGGAATTCCCACGGAGCCGGCCGCGATGCGGTTGTCCCGGATCGCCATGATCGCCCTGCCCTCCCGGGAATTGGTCAGATTGAGGACGATGATCACGGAGATGAGGAGAAGGATGATCCCCACCGTAAACGAGGAATTGAAGGGCGTCCCGGTGATGCCCTGCGCCCCGTTGATGATCATCTCTCCGTCCGGCTCGAGCCCGAGGGCCATCTGGCTCTGCATCGAGAAATGGAGTCCTCTGGAATCCCTGCCGACGTAGAAGACGTTGATGAGGTTCTTGATGATCTCGCCGAAGGCGAGGGTCACGATCGCGAGGTAGTCGCCGTTCAGACGGAGAACGGGGATGCCGATCAGGAATCCGAAGACGCCCGCCACGACTCCGCCGATCAGAATCGCGAGGAGGAACCTGGGGAAGGTGCCCATGTACGGCTCGGTCACCTTGCTGAAGAACGCGCTCGCGAAGGCGCCGATGCACATGAAGCCGGCATGGCCGATCGAGAGCTCGCCCAGAATGCCCACCACCAGATTGAGGGAGACCGCCATAATGGCGTAGACGCACAGCGGCACCAGAAGTCCCCCGATGTGGGCGTTGATCATGCCCGCCCTGTCCGCGATCATGATAATGATATATGCCAGGACAATCATCGCGACCGTCACGATGTTGTCCCTGGAGGTCTTTGTCATCATTTCTGTCTTTCTCATTCGCTCATCCTCCTCAGACCTTTTCCTGGATCTTTTTCCCCATAAGGCCGGTAGGCTTCACGAGAAGTACGATGATCAGCACGGAGAACACGATCGCGTCCGACAGCTGGGAGGAGATGTAGCTCTTGCTCAGGATCTCGATCAGGCCGAGAAGCAGGCCTCCGATCATCGCCCCGGGGATCGATCCGATCCCGCCGAAGACCGCCGCGACAAAGGCCTTGATGCCGGGCATGGCTCCCGTATAGGGAGAAAGCGTCGGATAGGCCGAACAGAGCAGCACGCCCGCGACGCCCGCCATCGCGGAGCCGATGGCGAAGGTGAGCGAGATCGTCCCGTTGACGCTGATGCCCATGAGCGAGGCGGCGCCCCGGTCCTGGGCGCACGCCAGCATCGCCTGGCCCGGGCGGGTCCGGTTGATGAAAAGCTGCAGCACCAGAACGAGCACGATTCCCACCGCGATGCTTACGATACTGATGGTCTGGATCGTAAACGCCCCGATCCGGATCGTCATGTGCTTCAGCGGAATGATCGACGTGAACATCTTCGGGTTGGAACTGAAGATAAGAAGCGCGATATTCTGCAGAAAATAACTGACTCCGATCGCGGTGATCAGGACGGCCAGGGAAGAATTCGCGTGTCTTAACGGCTTGTAGGCGATCTTCTCGATGCAGATGCCCAGAAGCATGCAGCCCAGGACGGCGGCAGCGATGCCGGCGCCCGCGGGCAGGCCCAGCGAGGTGATCACCGTGAAGGCGAGGTAGGCCCCGATCATGATGATGTCGCCGTGAGCAAAGTTCAGCATCTTGGCGATACCGTACACCATGGTATAGCCGATCGCGATGATGGCGTAGATGCTCCCGAGACTGAGCCCGTTGATTAGATTTGAAAAGAAGCTGACCATATCTCTCCCACTCCTGAAACAGTGGGAAGGGACATCCATAGGATGTCCCTCCCCGGACTGATTCGCCATTTTCGTGTCTGGGGCGGACGCTTCACTCCCAAGGTCCGCCGTCAAAGGATTATTCCGCGGCCGTGTAGACGCCGTCCTTGATGACCATGGCCTTCGGATCCTTGGTCGGTTCGCCGTCCGCCGTCCAGGTGATGGTGCCGGTAAGGCCGTTGATCTCGACGTTGAGCATGGAGGCCTTGAGGGCGTCGCACAGATCGGAGACGGACATGTCCGGCGTGGCGCCGGCGTCCTCGAGGGCCGCCTTGATCGTGTAGATCGCGTCGTAGGCGTCGGCCGCGAACTGGTTCGGGGTCACGCCGTAGCTCTCCTCATACTTGGCGACGAAGTTCTGCGTGAGCTCGTCCTCCGCGTCGGCGACGAACGGCGTAAGAAGCATGACGCCTTCGGCGAGTTCCTTCTGGAAGTTGTCCATGTCGAGCATGCCGTCGAGGCCGTCGCAGCCGAAGAACACGGCTTCAACGCCCATCATGGCCGCCTGGGTGAGGATGGTTCCGGCCTGGGTGTAATAGATCGGAAGGAAGATCAGATCGACGCCGGCATCCTTGCACTTCTGAAGCTGCGAGGAGAAATCGACGTTGGAATCGGCCGTGAAGGCTTCCTTGACGACGATCTCAAAGTCCTGATCCGCCGCCCCTTCCTCGAAGGTCATCTCGATGCCGGAGGAATAGACGTCCGAGCTGTCGTAGATGATGCCGACCTTGGAGGCAAGGCCGTGCTCGCCGATGTAGCGGGCGGAAGCGGCTCCCTGGTTCGGGTCGGAGAAGCAGACGCGGAAGACGTTGTCATACTTCGTGCAGTCCTGGGCGGATCCCGAGGGAGTCAGCTGGAACATGTTGTCGGCCTTCGTCTTCTCGGAGACGGCGATGGAGCAGCCGGAGGTCGTGGAGCCGACGAGAATCTGCATGCCCCAGTCCTTGAGGGTGTTGTAGGCGTTGACGGACTTCTCGCTGTCAAGCTCGTCGTCCTCGCCCCTGTACTCGATCTGGTATCCGGCGATGCCGCCGGCGGCGTTGATCTCGTCCACCGCGATCTGCGCGCCGTTCACGACGCCGAGACCGTAGTTGGCGGCGGCGCCGGTCAGCGGGCCGATGGCGCCGATCTTGAACGTGCCGTCCGCTGCCGCGGGAACCGTGAGAACGCCGGCTGTCAGGACAGCGGCGAGCACTGTGGACATCATCTTTCTGATCTTCATAATAATCTCCTCCGTTTTCATGCGGTCCGGCAGCTCCGGACAGAGCTCCCGGCTGGTGATTTGCCGCAGCGTTCCGTCCGGAAGAAGTTCAGTGCTCTGTCCTTCGCCGCCGCGGCCCGCTGCAATTATTAGAAATAATACTATCCGATATGCATAAAGTCAATGCCGTGAACGAAATCTCCCCGCTCAGGATTCCTTGATGGTCGCCTGCTTCTCGATGTAGGAGACGAAAATGTTCCCGCCGGCGAGCATGCTCTCGGTGCTGTCGTTGATGCCCATGTAGTAGTGCTCCCCGCTGGCGAAATTGTACAGCAGCGTGTTGTAGCGGTCGTAGCCGACGATCACGGCGCTGGAGCCGTCCGCGAGACGGGTCGCCACCGCCCTCCCCTGGGACACCTGGTAGAGGGCCTGGTCCAGCGTGCAGCCGGTCAGATCGAGCACGGTGTAGCCGCAATCCGGGCCGCCGTCCAGAACGCCGGCGTCCACCGTGCCGCTCAGGAAGAGCTCGGGGATGTCCTCGTTGTGGATCTCGTTCTTGGTCTGCTTGTTTCCTCTCTCGTAGATATACTGCCACTCCTGGTTGAGGACGGTGCCCACGTTCTCATCGGCCAGGGAGACGGCCTCGGCGGGGGACGTCAGGACCTCGATCAGGCTGCCGCCGCCGTAGACGTAGTACAGCGGGAACGTATCCACGGCGCTGATCTCCGCGACGGAGTCCACCGTGTCGAGATAGCGCATCCTAAAGTTTCCGACGATGGGCGAAATATTGCCGATGGCCCCCGGCATCTTCAGCGTCAGGACGACGCCCTGCCGGGAGGAAGCGGCCAGCGAGACCGACACGGCGCTGCCCGCGCTCTGCCGGTTGTTGATGATGTTGTCCGGGGCGGCCTCGACGTATCCCGCCGCGCTTTTCTGCACCCTGACGAGACTCGCGAGTCCCGGCTCCATCACGATATCCGTGACGTAGCAGCCCTCCGGGCTGTAGTCCTTGACCAGCGTTCCGTCCAGCGCCTCGATCTTCAGCTGCTTCATCGCGAACACCGGCTCGCCGGAGGGTCCACGGACCACGTCCTCCCGGTCGGCGACGCCGTAGATGAAGTCATGGTTGAAGAATCCGACGGCGCGGAGATACTCGTTCTCTCCCGCCTCGATCTCCCGGATATCCCCCGAATCCAGGCTCATCAGGGTGATCCTGGTGGAGGCGTCCTTCTGCATCTCCTCCGTCCAGGCGATTTCGCTCCCGGATCCGGATGCGACGAAGCAGTCGGGATTGATGTCCTCCAGCACCGCCGCCGCCTCCTGCGTCGCCAGATCGATCCGGTAGACCGCCCTGGCGAGATAGAGATACGCCTCGCTGCTGGCGTTGATGTAGCAGAGCCTGGAGAGGTCGTTCTTCAGAAGCTCGAAGCTCCTGGGATAGGGGACGAAGGCCCTCTCCGTGACGGCGGTGGTCTCCGCGTTGTAGTGGCAGACGGATACGCCCGTGCTGCCCTCGTGTTTCCCCCGGCTGAAGTAGCCGTACACGGCGAAATCCAGACCGCCTCCCTCCGAGGCCCGGATGATCCGGATCCCGTACTCCTGATTGTCATATCTCTCGTCCGTCGCCTCCCCGGTGTCGTGCATCGAGAACACCCGGGTCAGCTTCTCGGCGGAATCGTTGTACTCCCAGAGCTCGTTGTCCTGGACGAAGGCCACCGTATCGGAGGTCTCGTTCGTCATGTACTGGATATCGCGGCCGGCGACCCCGAGGTTGATGCCCGAGGCGGAGATGCTGCCCCTGCCCCCATTGAAGATCTGCTCGGCGTCGCGGTTGAAGTTCAGCAGCATGATCCGGCCGTTGTAGTAGCGGAGCCGGTAGTACTCGTGGACCCGGTAGATCTCCTGCCCGTAGTCGCCGTCGGCGGAGATCAGGTAGTCCGTCGTGAGGGAGCAGGTCTCCCCGTAGATATCGCGGATGCAGGGCACCGCCTTGCGGTAGATCTGCGGGCTCAGGCTGCCCCACGTCACCTGCTTCAGCGTCGATTTGAGGTTGACGCTGGTGAAGGAATTGTTGGTGATGGTGTCGTCCGTCTCGAGATACGTGTTGAGGTCCGACGCTCCCTGCTGGTTGGTGCAGCCCTCGTAGAAATCGTAGACGAACTGGACGTATTTGTCCGTCACCGGGTCGGACCGCTGCAGCACCCTGGCGTAGTAGTAGATGTCCGCGTCCTCCGTCTGGATGGTGAAGCGCACCGGGTACTCCCGGTTCATCAGAAGAGGCTCCGAGAGGGTGAATGAGGCGGTTCTGTAGTCGCCGTCGTTCTGGAAATTGCCGATCTTGGCGTTCTCGATCACGGTGCCCGTGTCCGGCGCCGAGATCTCATAGGAGACCGAGCGGATGTTGTTCCTGTAGGCCTTGTACGAGACGGTGACGGACCGCTTCGTCGTCATCGGGATCAGCGGCCCGCGCATGTTCCGGGCGTCCATCTCCATCGTGCTGCCAAACATGCGGTCGACCTTGTTCCCGTTTATATCGATGCACATGACAGGAAGCGTCGGATCAGATAGATCCGACGCGTTGACCGTCTGCTGACGCTGCAATAACGAAAGATTTGAAAATCCTGCCACCCCCGCGACAAAGACGGCGAGGTAGAGCAGCCACTTAAGAATTCGCTTTCTCACTGTACCTGTGGGCTTCCTCCAGCATCATGTCCTTCACCTTCATCAGGCGAACCTGCGTACTTCTCTCGTTCTCATCCAGCTTCATGGTGATGTAGCGGATTCCCTCCTGCGTCTCGGGGATGATCACGTGCTCGAGAGCGTTGACCCGGCGCCGGGTCTTCTCGATCTCCGCCGCCATGAGACGGCAGGATTTCTCGATCTCGGCCAGCCGGAGCATGTCCGGAAAGACGTCGGCGAGGGACTTCACCGCCCCGTCCAGATCGCTGGACGTAAAGGCGAAGCCGTAGGAATAGATGTCGCCCTCGTCCGGGGTCCTGGTCGAATAATCGAAGACCGGGATGTCCACGCTCATGACGTTCTTCGTGGTCAGGTTCAGATAGACCTCCTGCTTCGGCGCCATCAGCGCCTCCCGCAGCGTCTCCTCCGACATGCCGGCCTTGGCAAGAACGAAATTCCGGTTCGCGTCCGAGATTCCCTGCTCCACCTGCTCCCGAAGCCTCATATCCTCCCTGACCAGGTCAAGGAACTGGCGCATCAGCTCGTCCCGCTTGTCCTTCAGGAGGCGGTGTCCCTTGACGGCTGTCACCAGCTTCCGCTTCAGGCGGGTCAGCTCCATTCTGGTTGGTGTGACCTGTGTTCGTGCCATAGTATCGCTCCGTACTTTCGGGAACGGTCAGGAAATGCGGACATCTCCCCCGTCTCCGTGATCAATAGTAGGTATCAAGCATCTTGTCCGAGATTCGTTTCAGCTCGGACCTGGGCAGGATTCTCAGGAGCTCCCAGCCGATATCCAGCGTCTCCTCGATGCTCCGGTCCGTCTTGTAGCCCTGGTTGACGTATTTCGTCTCGAACTCGTCCGCGAACTTCGCGTAGATCAGATCGGTCTCCGTCAGGGCGGCCTCGCCCAGGATGACCATCAGCTCCTTCGCGTCCTTGCCCCTGGCGTAGGCCGCGAACAGCTGATTCATCGTGGCGGCGTGGTCCTCTCTCGTCTTCCCTTCGCCGATTCCCTTGTCCTTCAGACGGCTGAGGGACGGGAGAACGTCGATGGGCGGCTGGACGCCCTTGCGGTACAGCTCGCGGGAGAGAATGACCTGGCCCTCGGTGATGTAGCCCGTGAGGTCCGGGATGGGGTGCGTCTTGTCGTCCTCCGGCATCGTCAGGATGGGGATCATCGTGATGGAACCCGACTTTCCTCTCTGGCGTCCGGCGCGCTCGTACATCGTCGCGAGGTCGGTGTACATGTAGCCCGGATAGCCTCTTCGTCCCGGCACCTCCTTGCGGGCGGCGGAAACCTCGCGGAGCGCGTCCGCGTAGTTCGTGATGTCCGTCAGGATGACGAGGACGTGCATATCCTTCTCAAAGGCGAGATATTCCGCCGCGGTCAGCGCCATACGGGGCGTGGAAATACGCTCGACGGCGGGGTCGTTGGCGAGGTTGATGAACAGGACCGTCCTGTCGATGGCGCCGGTCTCCCGGAAGGACTCCTGGAAGAAATTCGCCTCCTCGAAGGTGATGCCCATGGCGGCGAAGACGACGGCGAAGGGCTCGTCCGTTCCGCGCACCTTGGCCTGGCGGGCGATCTGGGCGGCCAGCTGGGCGTGGGGAAGTCCCGACGCCGAGAAAATGGGAAGCTTCTGGCCTCTGACCAGCGTATTCAGTCCGTCGATGGCGGAGACGCCCGTCTGAATGAACTCGGACGGATAGGCGCGGGCGGCCGGATTCATCGGCAGTCCGTTGATGTCGAGACGCTTGTCCGGAAGGATTTCCGGGCCGCCGTCGATGGTTCTTCCCAGGCCGTCGAAGACGCGTCCCAGCATGTCCTCCGAGACGCCCAGTTCCATCGCCCTGCCGAGGAAGCGGACCTTGCTGCTCTTGAGATTGATGCCGGTGGAGGCCTCAAAGAGCTGGACAAGGGCGTTGGAGCCGTTGATCTCAAGCACCTTGCAGCGTCTTGTCTCGCCGTTGGCAAGCTCGATCTCCCCGAGCTCGTTGTAGCTGACTCCCTCGACGCCCTGAACCAGCATGAGAGGTCCGGCGACTTCCTGTATTGTGCGGTATTCCTTTGCCATAGCTTACAGGTCCTCCTCTCCGATGACGTCCGCGAACTCCTGGTTGAGCTCGCCGAGCACCTTCGCGTATTCAGCGTCCACGTCGCTTTCCGGCGTATATTTGAATCTTCCGATGCGCTCCCTGGTCTCCATCTTCACGATGTTGTTGATCGAAGCGCCGTCCTTCAGGGCCTGCACGCCGCCCTCGTAGAAGGCGTAAACCAGCTTCATCATGCAGTACTGCTTGTTGAGGGACGTGTAGGTGTCGATCTCGTCGAAGGAATTCTGGTGCAGGAAGTCCTCTCTGATCGATCTGGCGGCCTCCATCTTCAGGCGGTCCTGCGGAGACAGCGCGTCCATACCGACCATCTTGACGATTTCATTGAGACTCGCCTCGTCCTGGAGAAGGCTCATCAGGTTCTGGCGGGTGCTCATCCAGTCCTCATGGACGTGGGTATTGAACCATTCCTCCATATCATCCAGATACAGACTGTAGGAGGTCAGCCAGTTGATCGCCGGGAAATGCCTCTGATACGCCAGCTCGGCGTCGAGTCCCCAGAACACCTTGACGATGCGCAGCGTCGCCTGGGAGACCGGCTCGGAGATGTCGCCGCCCGGAGGCGAGACGGCCCCGATCGCGGAAAGCTGGCCCTCGCGGCCTTCCTTTCCGAGGGAGATCACGCGTCCGGCCCTCTCGTAGAACTGCGCGAGACGCGAGCCGAGGTAGGCGGGATAGCCCTCTTCGCCGGGCATCTCCTCGAGACGTCCGGACATCTCGCGGAGCGCCTCGGCCCAGCGGGAGGTGGAGTCCGCCATCAGGGCGACGGAGTAGCCCATGTCCCTGAAATATTCCGCCATGGTGATCCCCGTGTAGATGGAGGCCTCGCGGGCCGCCACCGGCATGTCGGAGGTGTTGGCGATCAGGACGGTTCTCTGCATCAGGGATTCCCCGGTGCGGGGATCCTTCAGCTCGGGGAACTCGTTGAGAACGTCGGTCATCTCGTTGCCGCGCTCGCCGCAGCCGATGTAGATGACGATGTCGGCCTCCGCCCACTTCGCCAGCTGATGCTGGGTCACCGTCTTTCCGGATCCGAAGGGTCCGGGGATCGCGGCGACACCGCCCTTGGCGATGGGGAAAAAGCCGTCGATGACACGCTGGCCCGTGATCAGGGGCATATCCGGCGGGAGCTTCCTCTTGTAGGGACGCCCTCTTCTGACCGGCCACTTCTGCATCATGGTCAGCTCCACGTCCCCGTTCTTCGTCTCGACCACGGCCACCGTCTCCTCGACGGTGTAGGTGCCGGAGCTGATCGAGCGGATCTTTCCCTCGATTCCGAAGGGCACCATGATCTTCTGCGTCACCACCGGCGTCTCCTCGACGGTTCCGATGACGTCGCCGGCTTCCACGGTCTCGCCCACCTGGACGCACGCCTTGAAATCCCACTTCCGGGCGCGGTCCAGCGCGGCGACCTCGACGCCTCTGGAGAGGAGGTTGCTTCCGGTCTGCTCGATGATCTTGTTAAGAGGTCTCTGGATACCGTCGTAGATCGAGCTGATCAGTCCCGGCCCGAGCTCGACGGAGAGGGGCACGTTCATCGACTCCACCGGCTCGCCGGGGCCCAGTCCCTGTGTCTCCTCGTATACCTGGATAGACGCCTGGTCTCCGTGCATCTCGATGATCTCGCCGATCAGACGCTCGGAGCTCACGCGAACAACGTCGTACATATTGGCATCGCGCATGCCGGTCGCGACGACCAGAGGGCCGGCAACCTTTAATATCGTACCTGTGCTCATACTTCTCACACCATCCTTTATCAGTTGACAGGGCAAAGCGGTGCTTCGCCGTCTTTGAATTCGTCTCTCACTCGCTGCCGAAAAGTATATCGGACCCCACGGCCTGCTCCACGGTCTTCTTCACGCGGCGGATTCCGTCGCCCGTATTGCCCTTGACGCCGGGAATCAGTATGATCGCCGGCATGATCTGGCCGTCGTAGCGCGCGATCTCCTTCGACAGTCTGTCGGCGAGATGCTCGGTGATGTAGATCACGCCGTACTCGCTGCCGACGATCGTGTGGAGGGTCTTCGCCGCCTCCTCGGTGCTCATGTCGTCCTCGATCGGGAATACGGTCAGGCCGAGAGACGCGAATCCGTAGATGCTGTCATAATCACCCACGACCGCAATCTTATACATACATCTCCCTTACCCTTTCCCGCGTGGCATCCTCCGAAAAACCGTTGGCCTTCGCGGTGAGAATGACGCGAACCGTCCGGATCTCATTCATTCTTGCCAGATAATACGCGATCACCGGATCCATGGAGACCGGATTCGCCTTCTGGGGCTGAATCGTCCGGATCAGCAGGTTGTCGCACCAGCGCTCAAACGCGGACGGCGACTCCTTCAGCGCTTCCGCCGCCTCCCGGTATCCGTGCGCCTCCAGGTAAGAAAGCAGCTTCTCTTCATTCTCCGAAGCGGCCTGGGCGAGTCCCCTGACGTCGATCCCGTCGCAGGGCGCCAGGGCGCGCCTGAGGAAATTCAGGCTCTTTCCCGTCCGGAGCCCTCTCACGGCGATCTTGATATCCGTCACCGCGACCGTCATCTGCGTATATTCCTTCAGCAGGGCGCTGCGGGACTTCTTTCCCGCCTCCGCCATCGCCGCCAGACAGGCCTGGTCCACGATCACGTCGCAGAGCTGCCCGTCGCGGGTCTCCGTCATGACGTCGTAGGCCTCCGCGGCGGCGGCCCTCATGTGCTCCGGCAGCTCCTTGTAGGCCTTGTCCCTCAGAATTCTGAGCATAGTGCCGGCGTCGTATTTCTCGTCCGGATAGAACGCCGTACCGTGAGATTCCGAAGTGGCGATCTCCTTGATGCCCGCCTTCAGATTGTGATAGATGTTCGGATAGGACAGCACCTCGAAGACAGCGGGGTCGATCTTCAGCTCCTTCACGAGATCGAGCGTCTTCTTCTCCTCCGCGGAGAGAACCGCCTCGGCGTCCGCCGCGGAAGCGGAGGGATCGCCCCATCCCTTGTCGCGCAGAAAACCGAGCGCCGCGCGGTCGTCCTTCATGCCGACCATCTGGGCGATATCCATATCAGAGAGCAGGAATTTCTCCCTCACACGGATCCGCGCCACAGCATAAACATAACTCAGATCACCCATCCGTGTCTCTCCTTTACCAAAGAACCTCCCGCACCCTGTCCTGGAGTCTGTCTTTCTTCTCCGCGAACAGAGCCTTAAGCGTGCAGTTCTCGTCTATTCCGCCGTATCTGAGGACAAATCCGTTCTCGATGTCGGCGGCCTCCTCCGACACGGCGAGGGTGCCGCCGGCACCTTCCGCTATCTTCGCGATCTTCCCGGAGAAGCCCTCCGGCAGTCTCGCGAGGTCGCGCTTCGAGAAAAGGATCTTTCCTTCGGACGGCCGGACGTTCTTCCCGATCAGCTTCTCGATCAGGGCGAAATAGCCGGCGTCATCCAGGCCGTCGAGCTTCTGCTCCGCGGCCTTTATCACTCCGTCGATCACTTCCTGCTTCGCCGCGAGAATCGCCTGTCTCGCCCTCAGGGCGATCTGCGAATCGATCCGCTTCGCGTATTCGGCCGCCTGTCTTGCGGCCCTGGCTTCGGATTCCCCGGCCGCCGCGCGGATTTCCTCCTCCGCCTTCGCGGCTGCCTCGTCCGCCTTTCTGCGGGCTTCGCCGATCACGCCGTCGGCGCGTTTTCTCGCTTCCTGCAGGATTTCTTCTGTAATATTCTCAATTCCTGCCATCTACGCTCTCTCCTCCGCGATCAGTGAATATTGGTAATGACGAGGATGGAGATAAGGAGGGCGAGGATCGCATAGGTCTCGACCATGGCCGGGAAAAGCATGGCTTTGCCGAACTGATCCGGTTTCTTTGCGATGATTCCGATGGAGGCGACAGAGGTGCGGCCCTGGTGATAAGCGGAAACGAGGCCGACGATGGCGATCGGAAGGCAGGCGAGCAGATACATCATGCCAGTGTGAGTATCGGTAACCGCATTTCCGCCGAGGATGCCGATCTGGGAAAGTGTGATGAACGTCACAAGAAGTCCGTAGATACCCTGGGTGCCGGGAAGAAGCTGCATGATCAGGACCTTCGCGAACTGTTCCGGATCTTCGGAGACCACTCCCGCGGCGGCCTGGCCCGCGATTCCGACGCCCCATGCGGAGCCGATGCCTGCAAGTGCCGTGGAAAGTACCGCTCCCGTCAGTGCCAATACCATACCGAGTGTCATAATGATTTGTCCTCCTTGATTTCAATGTATTTATTTGCTGTTCTGAAGGGGGCGAAAGCCTTTCCGCCGCCTTCATAGAATTTCCCGAAGAATTCGACGAACTGAAGCCTGTTGGTGTGGACGTAGGCTCCCAGCGCGTTGATTCCGATGTTCAGCGTGTGTCCGAGAATGAATACCAGCGCGAATCCGACGACCCCCAGGGGACTCTTTCCGACCATGGCCGCCATCATGTTGATGACGCTGGCGATGACGCCGGTCGCGAGGCCCAGGGCCAGCAGCCGGGAGTAGGAAAGCACGTCCGAGAGCCAGCTCGTGACCCCGTAGATGTCGTATGCGCCGAGGGCGATCCGGATCCCCCAGTTCCTGTTCGCCCTGCCCGACATCACAAGGATGATCAGAAGGCCGGCGACGGCGAGAACCTTCGCGAGCATTCCCGTCCAGGCCGGGAAGCGCATGTCCATTCCCGAAATGGATTTGAAGAGATCCGAGGGAAGGAGCATCAGCACAAGGCCGATGATCAGGAAGTACCACGCGAGGACATCCGAGATGAAGCCGACCACGTCGCCTTTCCTCAGATACTCGTAGCCCTTCAGCGCCAGTCCCGCGAACAGATGGATGAGGCCGAACAGCATGCACCACATGAGCAGCCTCATGGGATCCTTCAGCGGGGCGAACCAGAGCGGCCTGAGAATCGGCCCTCCGGTGTAGCCGAAGAAGGTCTGCGCCACGACGTCGATGACGTCTCCGAAAAATCCTCCGTACATGAAGCCCCAGAAGGCGGTGGACAGGCCGCACCAGAAGAACAGCTGCAGCATCTTCCGAAGGCCTGGTTCGATCTTTTTGAACTTCGCCAGCACAATCGCGCAGACGACGAACATCAGGATCCCGTATCCGGCGTCGGAAAGCATCATGCCGAAGAAGAAGACGTAGAAGAACGACATCACGAAGGTAGGATCCACATGCCCCCTGGTCGGGAGTCCGTAGGATTCCAGGACGCCCTCCACCGACCGCGAGAAGGCGTTGTTCCGGAGCAGCGTCGGCTCCATCTCGTCCTCCCGGATCTCCTCCTCTTCCACCACCGCGTCGTACCTGGTGCGGAGAAGCTCCGCGATTTCACCGGCGTGATCCGCCGGAACCCATCCCTCCAGGAAAAAGACGTATTCGGACTGGGGAATCGTGCCGAGAAGGCGGTACTTTTCCGCGCGGGTCCTGAAATAATCGGCGGCGATGGCGTAATCCGCCCGGTGTTCGGCGTAGCCGGCAATTTTCCCGCCGAGCTCCCCGATAATCCGGTTCTGCTTCGCGATATCCGCCTCGTACCGGGCGGCGGCCTTCGACGGGACGTCCCGGGTCTGCACCGTCGGCCGGGAGAATCCGATGGCGCGGAGATTCTCCTCCACCTTCTCGAGATCCTTCCTGTGGGTGATCACGGACACGCAGGTCATCTCATTCGACGAGGAGATGATCTCCGCGTCGACGCAGACCGGCTCCGGCACGTCCTTCGACGCGGCGGCGAGCAGTTCCTCCGCCGTGAGCGGTTCCGTCAGCGTCCCGATGAGAACGGCGGTGTTCTTTGTCCCCGTCGTCGACAGGGGAACGTCCAGCTGCATCCAGGGCTTCAGGGCGGCGATCTGATTGCCGTCCTTGATGATCGTTGTTCTGCGCTCGGAGATTTCCTTGTCCATCTTCAGGATCTCGGAAGCGTCCCTCAGATACTTCCCGCGGTTCCTGACGACCCGCTCGATCTCGGATCTCGGAATCTCCTTCTTTCCAGAAAGGGCGGCGATCCCCGCCTGTTTCTCCGGCGCATAGACTGCAAGCAGCTTCAGTACCCTGTCGAAGGAATCGGCGGTTTTTTCGAACTGCATCCTCGCAGACTGCGTATCCATGGTCCTGAGCCCGAAGTCCTCATCGGCCAGGGGATCCGTGATAATCTGCATCGCTCCCAGCTTCTGGAGCGTCTCGAGGATGGCCTTCCGCTTTTTCTTGTTCGCGCAGATACTGAGTTTCCGCATACTTACAATGGCCATGCAAGCCACCTCCTTAACTCAGTTCTTTCCTCTTTCCGCCGCCTTGTCCGCGGCGGACCCGGTCTCAAGGGCTCCGGGGCGCGTCTGCCCGCCTCCCCTTTGCCGCCGGATGGGCCGCGGCTCACTCCAGGAGAGTCTCAACCACGGCGTCGACCGCTTCGCCTGCCCTCTTTCCGGCCTCCGCTTTCAGCGCGGCCGCGTCCGCGGCAGCCTGATCGTCGGCGGCGCCGAGAAGCTCCTCTCCTTTTTTCCGGGCGGCGTCAAGAACGGCAGCCGCGGCCTTCTTGGCCGCCTCGGCTCCCTCCGCCTTCATCTCGGCGATCCTTGACTCGGACTCCTTGAGAATCTCTTCCGCCTTCTTCTTTGCCTCGGCCGCAAGCTCGTCGGCCTTCCGCTCCGCTTCCCTGACCGCGTTGATATTGTCTCCAATCATCGTTTCACCGCCTTCCATCCCGCCGTCCCGGAGGCGTATCTTCCGCGTCTCCCGCATCGTCCCCGCTCCCTCCGGCCGCCGCAAAAAGCGCCCCTGGCCGGACAGACAGGGCCTGCGGGGCCCTCGGACGGCAATATTCGCGGTACATTATAACATACCGTTTTGAAAAATACTATGAAATCGGTCGGTTTTGAAGAGACAAATAAGAAGCGGGAGGACAGAGAGCGTTCGCGTCCCCGCGGTTCATTCCGGGCGGAAGGACGGCTCCGTGCGGAATTCCATTCTTTTCCCGGTCACCGGGTGGCAGAAGGACAGCTCTGCCGCGCAGAGGCAGAGTCTCTCCGCCTCCTGCCCCCCGTACTTCCGGTCCCCGTCGATGGGCATGCCCGCGTGAGAAAGCTGGACGCGGATCTGGTGGTGCCGTCCCGTCGCCAGCTCCACCTCCAGCATTCTGCCGGCGGCCCTCCGGAAGGTGAGCACCGCCTTCTTCGGGGTGTCCGCCCGTCTCCTGCCGCCGGAGGCGCCGGCCGCCCCGGCAGGCACCACCCGGGACGTGTTGGTCTGTCCGTCCCGGACCAGATAATCCGTCAGTGTCCCTCCCTCCGGCGGGATCCGGCCGCTCACTCTGGCGAGATAGCGCTTTCTCATCCTCCCGTCCGCCAGCTGGGCTCCCAGAGCCGCCGCGGCGGAGCCGGTCCTCGCCGCCGCCATCAGTCCCTCCACGGGCTGGTCGAGCCGGTGGACCAGAAAGATTTCTCCGTACCGCGCCCTCAGAATACTGTACAGATCGGTCTCCGTCACCCTGGCGCTCTCCGAGGCCAGGCCGGCCGGTTTCCTGACGACGACCACGTCCCTGTCTTCATATACGATCAGATCCTCAGCGTTCCACCGCAATTTCTCACGTTCCCCTTTCTTCCCAGCGCACGAAAGCGGTCGTCATACTACCTGTTCGTAATACGGCGACCGCTTAGAATTCTCCGTTATTCAATTATATTATACCTCAATTCTTCTTGGTGAGGATTCCTTTTTTGTCCTCTGTTTTTTCGGAAGTCATCAGGAATCTATTTTAAAGTTTTATTTTTATTCCCGGCTCATCTTTCGATTTAGAAATTTCATATCCATTTTTCAATGTCAGATTCATCTCGTTCCGCTGTGAAGCTTCCTGGATCGGAACTTTTTGTTACCCTGATCATTGAGGGGTCCCTGCAGCAGAGAGTTTCACGTCGGCGTTCCGGATCGTTTTTCCGGGTGCCCGGTCTGCTGTAAGATGGCAGGTACTCAATATGAAGATTCAGCTGATATACCTTTCCGCGTTGGTTTGTGACTCTCTGTCACGCAGTATATACAATACTTTCATGTGTGGGAAAAGGCTTTCTCGTCGGGAACTGCTGAATTCTGCCGTTTTCATATTGAGGAGCTGAGATGATCGGTTCTTCTGATGTTCTCAATGGACCAGCCCTCCTTTTCTCCGGTGGTTTCAGTCTTCTTTACTGCTTCTTCCTTCGTCTTTTCGTCTGATCGAAATCGTCCCGCACCGGATTTCTCGTCTCCGTGTGCTTCATCCGGCAGAAAGACTGAAACGGTTAAATGGTGCTTTCTGATGTCTGTATCAACTGTCTTTTGATGTAATGAATATACCAGAACGCCCCGCAATTGTCAATATATTTTTTGCTCTAAAATTATATTTTTCGCCCATTGCGCACAATTTGTATTTATTGTCTGATATTTTATATATTGTTTTAATTTCCAAAACATTTTCAGACAATTATCTCTCTTCCCCCGCCCGGCGGGCGGAAGAAGAGAGACGCTGTGTTCTCAGTGATTCCGGTAATAGTTGATCAGACAGCCGTCGAGAATGATCTCTCTCTCGTCGTCCGTGAGGTCTCCCAGAGAAAGCGTGAATTCCCGCGCTCCCTCCGGTCCGAAGGCCCAGGCCCTGATCCCGCTCCGCTTTTCGGCGACGGCACTTCTGATGTCAGGTACAAACAGCCAGTCCCCGTTCCGGAAGGGAAGCTCCCCCTCCTCGATCAGGAAGGGCAGCATGCCCCAGTTGATAAGATTGGAGCGGTACCGCTTCGTCGCATACTCGAAGGCGATATTCGCCCAGCCCCCGAGAACCTTCTGGCAGGAGGCCGCCTGTTCCCTGGCGGAGCCGTCACCCGGTTTTCTGGCGAAGACGACGGATCCGATCCCCGTGTTTTCGTATCCCGCGCCGCTGCACACGGACGCGGCCTTCTCCATGGCGTCTCCGGCCTCCGGAAGCGCCTCCCGCACCATTTTCTCCGCGGAGCTTCCCGCGCCGGCCGCGGCATTTCCGTCCGCCAGCGCCTCTTCTCTCGCCTTCTCTCCCTTCTGCACCTCCAGGGCCCTTCCGACATAGGCGGGATCCTTTCTTGAGAGGGCGAAGGACGCCAGGCGGAGCGGATTGGACCGGTAGGAGGAGGTCTCCCCGGACGGAATCAGCTCATCCGTCGTCGTCACCGGATCGTGGATCTCTGCCGTGACCTTCAGGAGAAGGTGATCCGTCAGCGCGGCCATGCCGGGCCAGTCCCTGATATTGGGGCCGAGCACCAGCTCCGTCCCGGGCTTCGGGACGCCGTGGCTGTCGTAGACTCTGTTCTCATAGATCGTGCGGTCGAAGAAGTAGGCGGGTCTGGTGTATTCCCCCTCAAACTCCGCCGCGGAGGTGAGACGCCCCCCGTTCGCAGCCGTCGCCGCGATGGACCTCGCGTCCATCAGCGCCACCGAGGCGATCTGGCCCTCCTGGACCTTCGACCCCTCGCGGTTCGGGAAGTTTCTCGTGGAATGCCGGATGGAGAACGCGTTGTTGGACGGCGTGTCGCCCGCTCCGAAGCACGGTCCGCAGAAGGCCGGCTTGATGACGGCCCCGGTATCGACGAGATCCGCCAGGACACCGTTTTTGATCAGCTGGCGGTAGACCGGCATGGAGGCCGGATAGATATTCAGCGAGAAGGCGCCGCTGCCGATGGACCTCCCCCTCAGGATGTCCGCGGCGTCGCAGATATTCTCATATCCGCCGCCGGCGCATCCGGCGATGATTCCCTGATCGACCGCGAGTCTTCCGTCCCGGATCTTTCCCGCGAGATCCACCCGGACCTTTTCGCCGAAGGACACCTTCGCTCTCTCCTCCGCCTCCTTCAGGATCTCGTAAGGATGGTCGTTCACCTCGTCGATGGTATAGACGCAGCTCGGATGATAGGGCATGGCGATCATGGGAGAGATCTTCGACAGATCGATCTCGATGCATCCGTCATAGAGCGCCCACTCGGCGGGGGCGAGGCTTCTGTACGCCTCGGGGCGGCCGTGGATCCGCAGATACTCCTCCGTCCTCTCGTCCGTCTGCCAGATGCTGGAAAGGCATGTCGACTCCGTCGTCATGACGTCGACGCCGATGCGGAAATCCATCGAAAGGCCGGCGACGCCCGGTCCGACAAATTCCATCACCTTGTTCTTCACGAAGCCGTTTCTGAAGACGGCTCCGATGATCGCCAGGGCGACGTCCTGGGGACCTGTGCCGGGCTGCACCTCCCCCGTCAGAAGGACCGCGACGACCCCCGGCATCCGGATGTCGTAGGTTCTCCCCAGCAGCTGCTTTACGAGCTCCGGGCCTCCCTCGCCCACGGCCATCGTCCCCAACGCGCCGTATCTCGTGTGGCTGTCCGATCCCAGGATCATCTTTCCGCCGCCGGCGAGCATCTCGCGGGCGTACTGATGGATGACCGCCTGCATCGGGGGAACGTACACGCCGCCGTATTTCTGCGCCGCGCTCAGGCCGAAGACGTGGTCGTCCGCGTTGATGGTGCCTCCCACCGCGCAGAGGGAATTGTGGCAGTTGGTCAGAACGTAGGGAACCGGGAACTTTTCGAGACCGGACGCCCTCGCCGTCTGAATGATTCCCACGTAGGTGATGTCGTGGGACGTCAGCG
The DNA here is from genome assembly GCA_045114695.1 of Lachnospiraceae bacterium. Lineage (GTDB taxonomy): Bacteria > Bacillota > Clostridia > Lachnospirales > Lachnospiraceae > Chordicoccus. The sequence goes on from JBGUKX010000037.1 coordinate 85,674, forward strand.
CGTCGAACCTGAGCTTCAGGTCCTCCATGCTGCCGGACGTGTTGTGGTCCTTCAGAATCCCGTAGGCGATAGTGCCTCTCCCCGCCTCTTCCGCCGGCACCGGCGATGAGGCGCAGATCTCCCTGCCTTCTCTGAGATATACCTGTCCTTCGTGAAGCTTTATCATTTATCTGGATCCTCCCTTCGTCTGTTTCCCCGCCCTGAGGCTGCTGCTGATCATGAGCGCGAGCTTCAGCGCGACAGCGTCGTCAAAGATGCGGAGATCCAGTCCCGACGCCTGGTGCAGCTTCTCCAGCCTGTAGACGAGCGTGTTCCTGTGCACATACAGCTGGCGCGCCGTCTCGGAGGTGTTCAGGTTGTTGTCAAAAAATGCGTTGATGATGATGCGTGTTTCCTCGTCGAGGTCCTCCGGGCTGCCGTCCCCGAACAGCTCCCGGAGATACAGTCTGGCGGATTCCTCGGGCAGATCGTAGATCAGTCTCCCGATCCCCAGGCTGTTGTAGTGGAGAACCGTCTCCCCTCCGTAGAAAATCCTTCCCACCTCCAGCGCGAGGCAGGCCTCCCTGAAGGCCTCCGGCAGACCGACCAGGTCCGCCGTCTCCCGTCCGAAGCCTACGCGCACCTTGATCATCGCCTCGGTATTCAGGGTATCCACAATGGTATGGGAGAGGGAAAGTCTCTGCTCCTCCTTCTCCTGGTCTCTCACCGTCCGGATCAGGAGCACCCGCCGCTCGTCGTTCACCGCGAGAATGTCCTTGCGGTCGGAGGTGAACATGTGCTTCAGGATCTTCTCCGCCGTCTCCGCGTTTCTCTCGCCGCACTCCACCACGTAGAGCACCCGGCGCTCGTTCTCCTTGATATGAAAGCGCGCTGCGGAGGCGTAGAGATCCGTCTCCCTGATATTTCCGGCGAGGAGATGGCGGATAAAATTCGTCCGGTCATACTTCTCCCGGTAGGCGGACGCGAGAGCCGCCAGCTTCTCCCCCGCCTCAGGGCTGTCGGCGCCGTCCCCGGCCAGCTCCAGCGTAAGGCCGGTCAGGCGCTTCAGCTCCTCGAGCGACCGCCGGATTCTTTCTTCTTCCTTCATAGCACCCCCGTCGGCGCCGGAATCCTTCGGAATTCAGCGGACGCCTCTGTCTGCGAAGCGGAAAAGCCCGGCGGACAGCTGTTCCGCGGCGCGGCTTTTCCGAAACACTGCCGTTCTATTATCTACCAACACGGGAGGGAAAGTCAATCTTTCTTGAACAGCGGGAAACGGACTGCCCGAAGGCAGCCCGTTTCCCTGAAACAACATCATAAGGAGAATGTGAAAAATTCTTGCAGTCTCAATCCGGCAGGAGGGATCAGTCAGTGATCGTGACCTCGGTCTCCTTGTCGAAGTAATGCGTCTTGTCCATGTCAAGCGCGAAGGTGACGGTGTCGCCGGCTCTCGCGGGCGTTCTCGGATTGACGCGGGCGGTCATCTGTGTTCCGGCGAAGTCGAAATACAGGAAAACTTCGGCGCCGAGAAGCTCGTAGACGCGGACCGGAGCGGAGATCGTGGAATTCGGATTGGCCTTCACGAAGGCTTCCTCATCATGGACGTCCTCCGGACGGATGCCGAGAACGATGGTCTTGCCGTCATAGTTGCCGTCGATGATCGCCTTAGCCTTGTCGGCCGGGACCTCGAGCTGATGCTCGCCCACCGTAAGGGTGACGTTCTGGCCGTTGACCTTGACCTTGGCATCCATGAAGTTCATCTGCGGGGATCCGATGAATCCGGCGACGAACTGGTTGCACGGATGATCATAGAGGTTCTGCGGCGTATCGATCTGCTGGACCTCGCCGGCCTTCATGACGACGATTCTGGTTCCCAGCGTCATGGCCTCGGTCTGGTCATGCGTGACGTAGATGATCGTGGCGCCGAGTCTCTGATGCAGCTTGGAGATCTCGGTTCTCATCTGGACGCGGAGCTTGGCGTCGAGGTTGGAGAGCGGCTCGTCCATGAGGAAGACCTTCGGGGCGCGGACGATCGCGCGGCCCATGGCGACACGCTGTCTCTGGCCGCCGGAAAGAGCCTTCGGCTTTCTGTCGAGCAGCTTGTCAAGGTCGAGGATCTTGGCAGCCTCGCGGACCTTCTTGTCGATCTCGTCCTTCGGAACCTTGCGGAGCTTAAGACCGAACGCCATGTTGTCATAGACGGTCATGTGCGGATACAGAGCGTAGTTCTGGAAGACCATCGCGATGTCGCGGTCCTTCGGCTCGACGTCGTTCATCAGCTTGCCGTCGATCTTGAACTCGCCGCCCGTGATATCCTCAAGTCCGGCGACCATACGAAGGGTGGTGGACTTTCCGCAGCCGGACGGTCCGACGAAAATGATGAATTCCTTGTCAGCGATCTCAAGGTTGAAGTCCTTCACAGCCTTGAAGCCGTTCGGATAGGTTTTATCGATATGTTTCAGAGAAAGACTTGCCATGATTACCTCCTGGTTTGGAACGGCCGCATCGGCGCCGTATACTATGTTATGGTCACAGTATATCGGACGGGCGGCGGGACTTCTATGTGCGAGTGTCACAAAGATTTTCCGGCAGACTTGACATTTTGACGAAAACCGGCCGCCCCTCCGCCGGGCGCCGGCAAAGCCGGAAAGCAGGACATTTCCGCCCCGGCGCCGTCCGCTCAGTACTGCCGGATTTCGTCGCCGCTGTCGTCGACCGCCGCGCTGACGCCGCGGATCACGACGTCGTACCCGCCTTCCCCGACCTTCACATGGACCGTCTCGCCGACCTTCCGATGCATCAGCGCCCGGCCCAGCGGGGAGTCGATCGAGATCAGGTTGTGAAGGGAATCGCCGCGGATCGTGGTCACGATGCGGAAGGTGTCCGTCTCGTCGTCGTCGGGGAAATAGACCTCCACCTTCTTGTTCATCGCCACCTCGTCGTCCGCTCCCGCGTCGTCGTCGATGATCCGGGCCGTCCGGATCACCCTCTCCAGGTAGCGGATCCGGCTCTCGTTCTGATTCTTCTCCCGCTTGGCGGCATAGTACTCGAAATTCTCCGACAGGTCGCCCTGCGCCCTCGCCTCCTTCACCGCCTCGATCAGTTCGGGACGGAGATCCAGTCTTCTGTGGTTGATCTCCTTTTCGATCTTTTCGATATCGCTTTTCGTCAGTCTGTCGTACATGTGTCTCTTCCCCCTCTACTCCTCGATCACCAGGATCTCAAGATAATCAAAATCGATATCCTCGATAAAGCTGTCGCGCCGGAACTGAGTCCTGGCGTGCCTCCTGAAATCGCGGATATTGGACTCCAGCCAGATCGGCTTTTCCAGATCGAACTCCATGCAGATCTGCCAGAGGGCGTTGAATACCTTGTGCGTCCTCGTGTCGTCGCTCCGGTCCTCTGCCACCGTGTCGCGCAGAAGGTGGCCGTCCTTCCACAGCTTTCCCCAAATCTTCATCGCTTTCCCGCCTCTGTCCTGTTCTGCGGCGCTCTGCCGCACGGAGATTATCATAGGGCGGCCGGCGCGGTTTCGTCAAGGAAAAAAGGGCCGGGGCTTTCCGCCCCGGCCCCCGGCCCGTTCCTCACGTCAACGGCTCTCTTCAGAGCTTCATCACGTCGCTGAACTTCGCGTGTTCCTTCACCTTCACGGTCAGCTCGGCCAGCCTGGAGGTGTCGCCGATCAGAATGACGCCCACAAGCCGGTTGTTCTCAAAGGTGTACTTCTCGTACTGATTCTTCCGGTCGTCGCGGATCTCCACGGTGCGGTAGACCTTCTCGGGATCCTTTCCCGCGTCTCCGATCGCGAAGAGGGACGTCCCCATTCCGTTGAAGGAGAGAGCCCCGTCCACGGTCTCGTAGGCGAGGTCATCCCCGGCGGCGTTGGCGCCGGCGACCTTTCCCTGGGCGACGGACTGGCTCCAGAGGGCGTAGTTGACGCCTCCGCACTCGGCGCAGTCCCCGGCGGCGTAGATATCGGGAATGCTGGTCTCCATGTGATCGTTGACCACGATGGAACGGGCGATCTCCAGCCCCGCCCCGGAGGCCGGGCCGAGGTTGCCGCGGACGCCCGTGGAGATGATCACCAGATCCGCCGGCACCCGGCTTCCGTCCGCCAGAAGGATGCCTTCCTCATCGATCCGGGAAGCGCTGCCCGACGTGACGACGCGCACGCCGGCCTTTTCGATGATCCTCTGCAGGACGTCGGAGGCGGCGTCGTTGAGCTGCCTCGCCATGAGCTTCGGCGCTCCCTCGATCACCGTCACTTCCAGCTTCGCCCTGCGGAGAGCCCAGGCCGCCTCCAGCCCCAGCACGCCCCCGCCGATCACGGCGGCCGTGCGGATGTGCGGGATCATGGCCTTGACCCTGGCGGCGTCCTCGATGGTCCGGATCGTCACCGCTTTGGGAAGATCCGCTCCCTCGACGGGCGGCACGAAGCAGCGGGCGCCGAGGGCGTAGATCAGCTTGTCATAGATCAGGTTCATGCCCTCGCAGAAGACGGTCCTGGACGCGGGGTCGATGCCCGTGACCTTCACGCCGTTCACGATGGAGATCCCGTTCTCCTCGAACCAGGACAGGGGCTCGACCGCCATCTGGTTTTCGGAGAAATCGGAGAGCATGGCCTTGGTCAGCATCGGGCGGTTGTAGGGAAGATGCTCTTCCTCCGAGATGATCGTCACGCCGCCCGTTTTGTCTCTCTCCCGTATGGCCCTCGCTGCCTCCAGGGCGGCGATACCGCCTCCGAGGATGAGATACTTCTTCGCGCTGTTCCTGAGGACGATCTCGCCCTCGTCCTCGACGGGGACGAAATTCTCCCGGCCGACCCCGCAGACCGGACATACGTCGACGGAGGAATCGAAGATAGCTCCGCAGACGAGGCATTTCACCAGGGTTCTGGCCCCCTTCGCCGTCTTTTTCGCCTCTTTTTTGAGGAGCACGCAGCCGAAATTGTAGCCGAAATCATAGGCGTCCGTCAGCTGGTCCGCGCTCGGCTTGAACCGGATGCGGAATCCGTCCAGCACGTTGAGCCGGATCTGCTTCAGGCGCTCGAGGATGTGGGGCACGCCCTCGCCGGACCAGCCGTAGCTTCCGAAGGCGCTGGCCAGCCTCCCCTTGAACACCGGAGGATACATGCCCAGTGTCAGCGCATAGACCGGCTCGAGCGCCTCCCCCAGAATGGTGGGCGTGCCGAACAGGTAGCCGTCGGCGGCCGCCATGTCCGACGCGAGATTTGTCTTGTCGTCGAAGATCAGATCATATCTGTGGACTTCGGCTCCGGCGTCCTCCACGCCTCTGGCGATCTCCCCGGAGAGCTGCTTTGTATAGCCGTAGGCGCTGACGTAGGGCATGACGACGAGCTTCTTTTCCTTCTTTGCCGGCGCCTGGCACCACTCCCGGTACCACCCGAAGACCTGGTCCAGACGGGAGTCCAGGACGGGCCCGTGGCCGCAGCAGATGGTCTCGATATCGAGATCCCCGATCCGCCGGAGGGCGTTGTTCATGTACGGATAGGCGAAGGGGCCTATGATGCAGTCAAAATAGTACTTTGTGGCCTCGGCGTAGCCCTCCTCGTCCGTCACGGAGGATCTCAGGACGCCCTCCGCCGCGTAGTGCGATCCGAAGGAGTCGCAGGTAAACAGCGTCCGGAGCTCGGGGCACCAGGTGTACATGGTGTCCGGCCAGTGGAGGTTCGGGAGAATCATGAACTCGAGGGTCTTGTCCCCCAGGCTCAGCACGTCTCCCTCCTTGACGGCGATGCTGTTGAAGTCCGTGTTGAGGATGTGCTTCAGGAACTGGATGGCCGTCCCCGTGGCGACGACGGTCATCTGCGGATTGGCCTCAAGGAGCTTCTCGATGGAGCCCGCGTGATCCGGTTCCGTGTGGTCCATGATCAGGTAGTCGATGTCCGTCAGCGGGACCACCGACTCGATGTATTCCTTCATCTCGTCGAAGAAGGACAGCTTGGACGTCTCAAAGAGGGCCGTCTTCTCGCTTCCCTCGACCAGATACGAGTTGTAGGACGTTCCGTACCGGGTCTCCATGATGATGTCGAAGACGCGGAGAGATGGATCCAGGACGCCGGTCCAGTACAGATCCTTCTTGATTTTCAGTGCCTGCATAGTCACCTCCGAATTATAACTGAAAATGATTGAGCCTGCCTCCTGTCCGTCACTGAAGTCCGTATCCACCGGGTGCCTCCCTGAGGAAGACCGGCGCCGCCGGCTGTCCGCCCGGGTAAAAAACCAGGCAGGTGACGGGAGCGGATGTTCCCGCGCACCTGCCCGGCGTTTCGCTTATTTCAGAAGATTCCGAGAAGATGGCTGTATTCCGTCAGCGCTCCGTCCGTGTTCTTCGAGAGCACCTTCTTCGCGAGGACCTTGCCCAGCTGTACGCCCTCCTGGTCGAAGCTGTTGAGATTCCAGACAAAGCCCTGGAACATCACCTTGTTCTCGAAATGGGCGAGGAGCGTTCCCAGGGCCTCCGGCGTCAGCTGCCTGCCAGCGATGATGCTGGAAGGCCTTCCGCCCGCGAAATATTTGTTGCGGTTCTCATCCTCCTTGCCGCAGGCAAAGGCGACGATCTGGGCGGCCACGTTGGCGCTCAGCTTCTGCTGGCTCGTGCTGCCCTCGATCACGACGTCATTTCCCATCTGGTTCTGCTCAAAGCCGACGAACTGCAGCGGGATCACGTCCGTGCCCTGGTGCAGGAGCTGGTAGAAGGAATGCTGGCCGTTCGTCCCCGGCTCGCCGAAGATCACCGGACCGGTCTGGTAATCCACCGGTTCGCCGAAGCGGTTGACGCTCTTTCCGTTCGACTCCATGTCCATCTGCTGCAGATGGGCCGGGAAACGGCTGAGGGCCTGGGAATACGGGAGCACCGCCGTGACGCCGCAGCCCAGGAAATTTCTCTCGTAGACGCCGATCAGCGCGTCGAGCATCGCCGGGTTCTTCCTGATGTCCGGCTCCTTTGACAGGACGTCCATCGCCGCCGCGCCGTCGAGGATGCGGGCGAACACCTCCGGTCCGAAGGCGAGGGAAAGGATGACGCCTCCCACCGCCGAGCAGGAGGAATATCTTCCGCCGATGTAGTCGTCCATGTAGAACGAGTCAAGATAGGCGGGGTTGTTCGCGAGAGGCGACGTCTCGCTGGTCACGGCGACCATGTGCTTCGAGGGATCAAGGCCGGCCCCGACGAGGGCGTTCTTCACGAAGGCCTCGTTGGTCAGCGTCTCGAGGGTGGTGCCGGATTTGGACACCAGCACGAAAAGCGTGCGGGAAAGATCCACGGAGGAAAGCACCGCCGAGGCGTCGTCCGGATCGACGTTGCTGATAAACTTCGCGTCCATTCTGAGCGTACCGCCGGCCTTCGCCCAGTTCTCCAGGCTGAGATAGAGGGCCCGGGGGCCGAGATCGCTTCCGCCGATGCCGATCTGCACGGCGGTGGTGAACTTCTCGCCCTTCTCGTTGACGATCTGCCCGGCGTGAACCTTCTCCGCGAACTCCGCCGCCTTCTTCTGCTGCGAGACGTAGAATTCACGCTTGTTGACCCCGTCGGCCACCACGTCGTTCCCGAGCTGCCCGCGGGTCAGCTGATGAAGCACCAGCCTCTTCTCTCCCGTATTGATCACCTCGCCGCTGTACAGCGCCTCGTACTTCCCGATCAGCTCCGCCTCGTCGGCGAGCCCCTGAAGAAGGCCCAGCAGCTCCTCGTCGACGTTCTTCGCGGCATAGCTGTAGACCATCCCGGACGGCATCTCCGCGCGGAACGAGCGGACCCTCTCCGCGCCGGATTCCCCGCTCATGGCTTCCCGGATATCCACCTTTTTCTTTTCCTGCAGCTTACGGTATGACTGAAGCGTAGAGAAATTTTTCCATTCCATAAATGACTGTCTCCTTTTTTTATGGGATTTTGCCGCCCGGAATCCCGGGCTGTCCGGCGCCGCGTTCCGGCCCTTGGGCTTCCCCCTGCCCGGCCGGCGGCCTCAGGATCATTATAGCCCATGCCGGGTTCTATTTCCATCTTCTTTACACATCAAAGCTGTGAATGTAGGACTCCTGCTCCGGGGTGAGCCTGTCGATCCTCACGTCCATGAATCTCAGCTTTCTCTCCGCGATTTCCCGGTCGATCTCCGCCGGCACCCTGTTGATCATCGGGAGCTTCTCCCCCCGGTGTTTCGCCAGATATTCCGCCGCCAGGGCCTGGACCGCGAAGCTCATGTCCATGATCTCCGCCGGATGGCCGTCGCCCGCCGCCAGGTTGACGAGGCGGCCCTCCCCGATGAGATTCACGGATCGTCCGTTCGGGAGGATGTAGCCGACGATGTTGTCCCGCCGGAGCTCCTTGCGGACCGCGGTTTTCTCGAGGCCCGCGCAGTCCACCTCGACGTTGAAATGGCCCGCGTTCGTCAGGATCGCCCCCTCCTTCATGGTCAGCATGTGTTCCGGGGTGATGACGTCCCTGCAGCCGGTGACGGTGACGAAAATGTCCCCCAGGGGGGCCGCCTCGCTCATCGGCATCACGGTAAAGCCGTCCATCACGGCCTCGATGGCCTTCACCGGGTCGATCTCGGTGACGATGACCCGGGCGCCCAGGCCCTTCGCCCTCATGGCGACGCCCTTTCCGCACCAGCCGTAGCCGGCCACGACGACCTGCTTCCCGGCCGCCACCAGGTTGGTCGTCTTGTTGATGGCGTTCCACACCGACTGTCCGGTGCCGTAGCGGTTGTCGAAGAGATGCTTCATCTCGGCGTCGTTGACCAGCATCATGGGGATCTTCAGCCTGCCCGCCTGATTCATCGCCAGCAGCCGGATGATGCCCGTCGTCGTCTCCTCGCATCCCCCGATGACGCCGGGGATCAGGTCCACGAACCGGTGGTGCATCATGTTGATGAGATCGCCGCCGTCGTCGATGATGATGTTGGGGCCGGGCTCCAGGACGGAGGCGAGGTGGCGCTCATACTCCTCCGGCGTGGCCCCGTGCCACGCGAAGACCTCGATCCCCCGGCTGACCAGGGCTGCGGCGATGTCGTCCTGGGTCGAGAGCACGTTGCTCCCCGTGGCGAAGACCTCCGCCCCGCCCGCCTTGAACACGCAGCAGAGGTACGCGGTCTTTGCCTCCAGGTGCACGGAAACCGCCGCCTTGAGTCCCTCGAAGGGTCTTGTCTTCTCAAAATCTCTGCAGATGCTGGACAGGACGGGCATATGCGCCTCCACCCAGTCGATCTTCCTGCCGCCGGCCTCCGCCAGGCGGATGTCTCTGATTTCGCTCAATGGATGTTCCTCCTCCCGGAATACAGATTCCGAATGTGACTTACGGTTTCCGGATGCGAAGCAGGCAGCCCTCCTGCTTTTGTATCCGGGTACATACTTCAGCTCCTCTGATATCTCCAGCGGTAATGATTCTCTCCCGGACGTCTCCCCGGGACGTTTCCCCGGGACGTCTCCCCGGACGCGGTCCGCGGCGCCTCCCCCTTCGGGGCCCGGCGGAAGCGGTTTTCCGTGTCTCCCCTCCCCGCGGGCTCAGCAGAGACGGTTTTCCGTGTCTCCTCCGCGGATTCAGCGGAAGCGGTCCGCGATTTTCCCGACCTCGTAGCAGACCCGCTCCTCGTCGATGGTGACCAGATTCCTGTCCTTCATGACAAACCTGCCTCCGATCAGCACGTCGGAGACCTCGCTGCCCGAGGCGGAATACGCCAGCGCCGCCTTTCTGTTCCACAGCGGCTGCATGGACGGGCATTTCTCGTCGATGAGTATCAGGTCCGCGGTCTTTCCGGCCGCGACGGAGCCCAGATCGTCCCGGCCGATGGCCTCGGCGCCGTTCTTCGTCGCGATCCTGACGGTCTCGTCGGCGGGAAGCGCCAGGGCGTCCAGGCCGGCCCCCTTCTGGGTCATGGTGAGCAGCCTCATCTCGTTGAACATGTTGAGGGCGTTGTTGCTGGCGGCGCTGTCCGTCCCCAGGGCGACCTGCACGCCCTCCTGCAGCATTCTGCGGACCGGCGCGAAGCCGTTGGCCAGCTTCATGTTGCTGGCGGGGTTCGTGACGACGTGGACGTTCGGATTCTTCAGGAGCTCATAGTCGCTGTCCGAAAGATACACGCAGTGGGCCAGGAGAATCGGACGTTCAAACATGCCCAGGCGCGACAGGTATTCCACCGGGGTGCACCCGTGCTCCGCCAGGCAGGTGTCGTACTCGTGCTTCGTCTCCGCGAGATGAATGTTGAGCATCAGGTCCTTCTCCGCCGCCAGCTCCGTCACATATCTCAGGTAATCCTCCCCGCAGGTGTAGATGGCGTGGGGTCCGAGCCCGAAGGTGCAGTTCGCCCCGGACTCCTTTCCGTACTCCATCTCGTCGAAGGCCTGCTCCAGGCGGAGCCTTCCCCCCTCGTCGTTCCGGTCCTTTCCGACCAGTCCGCGGGTGATCACGGCCCGCATGCCGCTGTCCGCGCACGCCCTGACCGACATGCGGGGAAACATCTGCATGTCGACGTAGGTCGTCGTCCCCGTGCGGACCATCTCCATGATGGAGAGAAGGTTGCCCCAGTAGGCGTCCTCCGGCGTCAGGGCGTCCTCCACCGGCGTGATTTTCCCGAAGAGCCATTCCTCAAAGGGAAGGTCGTCCGCGTAGTTCCTCATCAGGGACATGTACGCGTGGGTGTGGCAGTTGATGAAGCCCGGCATCAGCGTCTTCGAGGAGCCGTCGACGATCTCGTCCGGAATGAAGTGGTAGGGCTCCCGGCCGATCCCCGAGATATGGTCCCCCGTGATGTAGACGTCCGTCCGCTCGTTTTCGGGAGCCTCCAGAAGATGTACGTTCCGTATTAGAATTCCCATATTTGTCATTCTCCTGCAAAACATGGTATAATAGATCAGTTTATAGTTTCAGCAGGCCGCGCGGCCTGAAATATTTTCGAAAGGAGACATCGTTTCCATGATGTACAAAACCAGAGGCACCTGCTCCCAGCTGATCGAATTCGATCTCGAGGACGACAAAGTGCGGAACGTCCGCTTCACCGGCGGCTGCAACGGCAATCTCAAGGGAATCGGCCGTCTTGTGGAAGGTATGGATGTTCACGACGTCATCTCGAAGCTGGAGGGCGTCCGGTGCGGAATGAGAAGCACCTCATGTCCCGACCAGCTGGCGAAAGCGCTTCGCACAGCGATTCACGAATGACCGGGCAGCGGCCGCTGCCTGGCCCGGAGCCGGCCCTGACGCCGGCTCTTTTTTATTTTCTCCATTTGTCCGCCAGCGCGAGGATCTGATCGGTAAATTTCGCGAGATCCTTGTTGGCGAGCCCGCGGCTGGACCGCACGACGGAGGACAAGGTCAGAAGGGCGTTCTCCAGGCGGCCGTAGACGCCCTCTGCCCGCTGCCCCTTTGTCTCCGCCACAGGCTTCCCGTCCGCGTCCTTCTTCACGAAAGGAATGCCCTGCGTCTCCTTCAGGCACACGCAGTTCGTCAGATCCCACACCGTGCCCGAGTACGGGGCGCAGGCGTCATAGCCGAGCCTCTCCCTGAGCAGACCGGCGAAGATGTTCTCCACCTCGTCCTCGCCGTGCACGACAAAAACCTTCCTGGGCTTTTCCCGGAAACCGGCCGCCCAGTCGATCAGCCCCTCCCGGTCCGCGTGGCCGGAGATGCCCGGAAGCGTCCGGATCTCGGCGGCGACCGTGATCTCCTCCCCGAAGAGGGTCACTTCCTTCGCCCCGTTCACGAGGGCCCGGCCGAGGGTTCCTTCCGCCTGGTATCCGACGAAGAGAATCGTCGATTCCGGACGCCACAGATTGTGCTTGAGGTGATGCTTGATCCGTCCCGCCTCGCACATGCCGCTGGCGGAGATGATCACCTTGGGCTCCGGATTGCCGTTGATCTCCTTCGATTCGTCCGTGGTCAGGGCGAGTCTCAGCCCCGGGAAGGTGATGGGGTTGATGCCCCTGGAGACCAGCTCATAGGCCTCCCGGTCGAAGCAGTCCGCGGTATTTTTGTTGAAAATGCCCGTCGCCTTGACCGCCAGGGGCGAGTCCGCGTAGACCGGGAATCCCTCGTGACCCTTCACGAGGTTTTCCTCCTTGATCTGCCGCAGGAAATACAGGATCTCCTGGGTCCGGCCGACCGCGAAGGAAGGGATGACGACGTTTCCGCCGCGGTCGAAGGTCCTCTGGAGGACAGCGGCCAGCTCCGTCTTGTAGTCCGCCCTCCCGCCGTGGGACCTGTCGCCGTAGGTCGACTCGATGACCAGATAGTCCGCGCTCTCGATCTTCGTCGGATCGTTGATCAGGGGCTGATCCTTATTTCCGATGTCTCCGGAGAAGACGATCTTCGTCTCCTGTCCTCCTTCGATGACCCGGATCTCCACCGCGGCGGAGCCGAGGAGATGGCCGATGTCCGTGAAGCGCAGGAAGATTCCTTCGGCGGCCTCGATCTCCGTCCCGTAGGGGCATCCGACAAACAGGTCTATGACCCGGAGGGCGTCCTCCGTCGTATAGAGCGGCACGTAGTCCGCCTCTCCCTTTCTCTTGCCCTTGCGGTTCCGCCACTCCGCTTCAAACTCCTGGATACCGGCGGAATCCAGCAGCATGATGTCGCAGAGATCGCAGGTGGCCTTCGTGGCGAAGATTTTCCCGCGGAAGCCTCTGGCTCCCAGGAGAGGCAGAAGACCCGTGTGGTCGATGTGGGCGTGGGTGACCACCACGAAGTCGATCTCCCCGGGGCTGACCGGCAGCTCCGCGTTCTCGAAGACGTTTTTCCCCTGCTCCATGCCGCAGTCGACCAGAAAGCGCCTGCCTGCCGCCTCCACGTAGTGACAACTGCCCGTGACCTCGTGATCTGCTCCGATAAACGTCAGCTTCATCCTGCCGCTCCTTTCTTTGCGGAGTCTCCTCCGGCGGGCGCGTTTTCCCGTCCCGTCGGACTTCCGTCCCGTGTGCTTATGCGGACTTCCCGTCCCGCGTGATGGCGCGGACTCCCGTCCCATGTAATAGGGCGGACTCCCATCCCGTGTGCTGGGGCGGACTCCCGTCCCGTGTGATTGTGCTTTGACTTTATCCTGCGGGTGATTTATAGTATTCGCTGTGTGAGGGAAACGTCCCGCAGCGGTTTCTCCCCCGCACGCGTCCTCATTGGACGCATCATCCGAATCAGGCAGGTCTATTCCATGAAAAAAATCGTACTTACGGGCGGCGGCACCGCCGGTCACGTCACTCCGAATATCGCCATGATCCCGCGCCTCCGGGAACTCGGCTACGAGATCTATTACATCGGCTCCTACAACGGGATCGAGAAGAGGCTAGTCGCCGACTGCGGCATCCCGTACACGGGCATCTCCACGGGCAAATTCAGAAGATACTTCGACCCGAAAAACTTCTCGGACCCGATCCGCGTCATCCGCGGGATCCGCGAGGCGGCCGCCGCCCTGAAAAAGATCCGGCCCGACGTCGTGTTCTCCAAGGGAGGCTTTGTCAGCGTCCCCGTCGTGCAGGCGGCGAGATCCCTCCGCATCCCCGTCGTGTGCCACGAGTCCGATATGACCCCCGGGCTGGCCAACCGTCTGTGCATCCCGGCGTGCGTCAAGGTCTGCTGCAACTTCCCCGAGACGGTCTCCCGTCTCCCGGAGCGCAAGGCGGTCCTGACCGGGACCCCGATCCGGCAGGAGCTCCTGTCCGGCAGCCGGGACGCCGCGATCCGTTTCACCGGCCTTGGCGGAGAACGTCCCGTCATCCTGGTGATCGGAGGCTCCCTGGGCGCCCAGGCCGTCAACGAGGCGATCCGCGCGGCCCTGCCCCAGCTGCTCAAGACCTATGACGTCATCCACCTCTGCGGCAAGGGCAAGACGGACGAAAGTCTCGAGGGGACGAAGGGCTACGTCCAGTACGAGTACATCAGCGCCGAGCTTCCCGATCTGTTCGCGCTGGCCGATATCGCCGTCTCAAGGGCCGGCGCCAACGCCATCTGCGAGCTTCTGGCCCTCCGAAAGCCCAACCTTCTGATTCCTCTCCCGGCCAAGGCCAGCCGGGGGGACCAGATCCTCAACGCCCGCTCCTTCGAGAAGCAGGGCTTCTCCATGGTGATGGAGGAAGAGGAGCTGACGACCCTCAGGCTGATCGAAGCGGTGGACCGGCTCTACGAGAGCCGGGACTCCTTCAGGAGCGCCATGGAAGAGAGCGCTCACACGGATTCCATCTCCGTCATCACGGAGCTTCTCGAAGAAGTGAGGCTGAAAAACGGGGCGGACTGACCGGACTTAGTTTCTCATCGGGAAATGTTTCCCGATGAGATCCGCGATCTCCTCCAGCTCCTCCGCGGGACGGACGAGAGCAAAGCGCAGATAGCCCTCTCCCGCCGGACCGAAGGCGTTCCCGGGCGTCCCGACGACGCCGCAGGATTCCATCAGCGTCTCCACGCAGGAAACCGAGGTGTAGCCTTCCGGGACCGGGATCCACGTGAACATGGTGCCCTGCGAATCCCAGGCGTCCCAGCCGTTTCTTCTGAGACCGCCGCACAGAGCGTCTCTCCGTCTCTGGTATTCCGCGCACTGTCTCCTCACCTCGTCCAGAGGCCCGCTGAGGGCCGCCGCCGCTGCCTTCTGGAAGAGCCAGGAGATGCCGAAATCATACTGGCTTCTCAGAAGCCTCAGCGCGCCGGTGACGGACGGGTTTCCGATCAGGAAAGAGAGCCTCAGGCCCGTCAGGTTGAAGGATTTGGAGAGAGAGAAGAATTCGACGCCGACGTCCCGCGCGCCCGGCAGGGAGAGGAACGAGAAGCCCTCCCTCCCGTCGAAAATGATGTCGGAGTACGCCATGTCGTTGACAATGAAAAAGCCGTATTTCTTCGCGCAGCGGATCAGCTCCTCGTACATGGATCTCGGGGCGGCCGCTCCCACGGGATTCGACGGATAGGACACGACGATGAATTTCGCTCTCCTGAGCACGTCCTCCGGGATCTCCGACAGCACGGGGAGGAAATCGTGCTCCCGCACGAGCCGGTAGTAGCAGATCTCACAGCCCGCGAAACGCGCGCCCGCCTCGTAGATGGGATAGCCCGGATCCGGCAGGAGCACCACGTCGCCGGGATCGCAGACCGCCATCGCGAGATGGCCCATTCCCTCCTGGGTTCCCGGGACGCCCGCGATCTCCTCCCGGCTCAGGCTCACGCCGTAGCGTCGGGCGTAGTAGCGTATCAGCGCCTCCGTCATCTCCTCGCCGTCAACCAGAGAGTACCTGTAATTCAGCGGGTCCTCCGCCGCCTCCTTCAGGACGTCCATGACATGCCGGGGAGGCCTGAAGTCCGGCGTACCGATCGACAGATTGTACACTTTTCGTCCGCTCTTCACCAGGGCGGCCTTTTTTTCGTCCATCGCCGCGAAAATGCCCGTTGTAAACTGTCCCAGAAGCTTTGACCGTCCGTACTCCATTCTTATCTCTCCCTGCCGCAGGATCCTGCGTTTTTCACGATTCAATGCATTATAGCATATTTTTCAGCCGGGATGTATAATAGGATCACACAAGGAAGAGGTTGTTCCGCATGAGAAAAGACATTCCGCGCGTCACGGCCGTGCTCATCGCCGTCAATATCACCGTGTTTCTTCTCGCCGAGCTTCTTGCGGGAAGCACGGAGAACACGTCCGTTCTGATCCGCTTTGGCGGGGCTTACGTCCCGCTGATCCGGGAAGGCCAGTGGTGGCGGCTTTTCGCCTCCATGTTCCTGCACGCCGGAATCCGTCATCTGCTCAACAACATGCTGGTGCTCTATGTGATGGGGATGCACCTGGAGTCCCTCCTCGGGCGCCTCCGGTTCGCCCTTCTCTATTTCGCCGGCGGCCTCATCTCGGGCTTTGTCTCGTTCCGCTGGTACGAGCGCGTCGGAAAATCGGTGGTGGCCGTGGGCGCCTCCGGCGCGATCTTCGCCGTGATCGGCGCTCTTCTGTGGATCATCCTCAGGAACCGGGGGCGGGCCGACGGCCTGAGCATGCGGCAGATGCTGATCATGCTGGCCCTCTCTCTTTACCTCGGATTTGTCTCACCGAATGTTTCCAACATCGCCCACCTCTCCGGCCTGGCCGCCGGATTTGCCGTGTGCATTCTGATTTACCGGAATCCCGAAAGGAGGACTGACTCAAATGGATGACTGTATTTTCTGCAAACTTGCGAACGGAGAAATCCCGACGGCGACGCTCCTGGAAAATGACGATTTCCGGGTGATCCTCGACGCGGGGCCCGCCTCCAGGGGGCACTCGCTGATTCTTCCCAAGCAGCATTTCGCCGACATCTTCAGCATGCCGGACGACCTTCTGGCGAAGGCGGCGGTTTTCGCGGGAAAGACCTCGGCCGCCCTGAAGGAAGCGATGCAGTGCGACGGCCTCAACGTCGTCCAGAATAACGGACGCGAGGCCGGACAGACCGTGTTCCACTTTCACATTCACCTGATTCCGAGATACGCCGGAGACGCGTCGCCGATCGCGGGCTGGGTTCCGGGCACTCTTACGGAGGAGGACAAAAAAGACATCCTGGAGAGGTTTTCCCATGCCGTCTCTTGACGAATCCCTGACCATGCTGAGAGGGATCGCGAAACGCGATCCCTCTGCTGCGGCGCGCCTTCTGGCCGCCTCCGAAGAAGAAAATCCGGTGGATTCGTTCTGCCGCGTCAGCGCCGCCCTCGGATGTCCCATCCTTCCGATGGATCTCATCAACGCCGGCGAGGAATACTACGCCGGCATGCGCCGGAGCACAAACGGAGGCGGCGAGAACTCCCCGCTGCTGAGCGGGGCGGACGATTATTACGAGCTTTTTATCGCGGAGCTGCGGGCGATGGCCGCGCCGGCCGGATCCTCCGGTCAGGCGGAGCCCTCGTGAAACACATACGCGCAGCGCGCGAAGGTGACGATATCTCCGTCAGACAGCACGGCCTCCTCTCTTCCCACAAGGGGCCTGCCGTTGACTGAGGTCCCGTTTCTGGATCCCATATCGCAGATCACGCTGCGGCCCCCTCTCCGGGCAATCCTGGCGTGAATCCTGCTGACCGTCTCGTCGGGGATCACCCGGTCCGACTGAGACTTCTTTTTTCCGATCAGGAGATCCCTGTCCTCCAGGACAAAGGGCGGCAGACCCGCGTCGCGGTCGACCGGCGTCATGGAGGCGGGGATTTTTTCTCCCGCGCCGGTCTTTTCGTCCAGCAGCACCGTCTGTCCCCCGGCGTCCTCCTCAAAGCCTCCCTCCTCCTCCGCCCACGTAAAGAACGGGGAGCCGTTTTCGTAATCGCGGCCCCGGAAATCCGGCTGTCCGGCTGTGCCCGGGTACGCCGCGTCACCGCGGAAGCGGAAGGAAGGGTCCGTCAGATCCTCACAGAAATATCCTTCTTTTCCTCCGTATTCTTCCGGGTAACCGTCCTTCGGCCACGCATCCGCAGCGGCATCGTCCGCGCGGCGGCGTCCGGCGTTCCTCCGCCCGGCTGCCTTTCCGGCGATTGCGGCGCAGGCAAAAATCAGGGCGGCTCCCGCGGCCGCGCCGCCCGCCGTCTCCGCCGTGCTCAGGAGGTAGAAGGTCTGGAGACGCAGCGCGGTCCACACGACGCCCGACGCCGCGGCCATAAACAGGGCAAGGATCACGGTATACCGCTCCGGTATCGCTTCCGCGAATAAACCCCCGGGTCTCTTTCTCCGGCTCTCCCTGCCGGCTCTCTTTCCCGCGGCGTCCTGCCCGGCGCCTCCGAAGCCCGCGTCCGCCGCCTCTTCTGCCGGATCTTCCGGATCCTCCTCCGTTCCGAATCCGCCGTCTGAAAAGTCAGGCAGGGTCTCTTCGCCTCCGAAGACGGGCGCATCCGCCGTGCGCGCGGCATACCCCTGCGGGGAAAGGCCCCGGGGACGTCCCCCCTCTTCCCTGTCTCCCGCATCCTCCGAGAGGACTCTCCTCAGATCCGAGATCTGCGACGCGCTCTCCTTCAGCTCCTTCAAAATGGCACAGAGCAGCAGCACGCTTCTCGGCTCGCGGAAGTCCGCCCGGGAAATCAGGTACTCCGTCAGCGAGATCAGCTTCTCTCTCACCGGCCGCCGCTCGTCCGGAAGGAACGCCGCCTGCACCCGCCGCGCGCTCCACTCCATGTAGAGATACTCCGGATCCAGCAGCAGGTGGTCCGGATTGAGCAGATAATCCTCCAGGAGGGACAGCAGATCCAAAAGTCCCATATAGATCATCCTGAGATCATCGGACGTCACCTTCATGCTCTCGCAGCAGGCGGCGAAGGACAGCATCCCCGTGATCTCGTACCGGCACCGGATCTCGCCGTCACGGTACTCCACCGACAGGGGCAGCAGGCCCTCGATCCGGTTGGCGTAGATCGTCCTCAGCTCGTGATTCTCCTCCGCCTCGGCGCCTTCCTCACAGAGGATCATGTAGTTGTGCGCCAGTTCTTTCCTGTACTCCGTTCTCATCATCCGTCTCCGCCGCCGGGCGTTGAGACGGCGTTCTTCGCCCGGATCATCCGCACCGGCTTCCATATCCTGAATTTCTGCTTAACGTGAAGTCCGAAGAGCTCCCGGCCGTCGTACCGGAACGTGGCGGACGAGCTCTCCGCCGTCCTCTGGGAAGAGGTCTCCGACAGCGAGGTGCTCACAGGTCCCGAGGCGAAGAGCCCGGGATCCTCCTTCTCCCGCCCCGTCACGGCCTGTTCGCCTGCCTCCGCGGACAGATACGCGGTGTTGTGTATGTGGGCCGTCAGATAGACCGCCATCAGCACGGTAAAAATGATCAGCGGCATCAGCAGGGCGCTCTCCGTCGTCATGGAGCCCTCCGCCCCCCGGCGCAGTCCGCGCCGCGCCTTCCCCGGCAGCCGTTCCCGCATCCCGGTCCGCCCCGGGTTTTCGTTCCTTTCTCTTCTCATTTCCTTCTTTCCTCTCATTCTCCGCAGAACAGAACCGCCAGCACGCCCGCCGCCAGGAAGGGCGCGAAGGGAAACCGGTCGCTTCCTCTCCCTCCCTTCGCCAGAAGAACGCCGGAGAACACGGCGGACGCGGCGAAGGAGAGGCCTGCCGCCGCAGCCGTCTGTACCGGCCCGAGAAAGATGCCGCAGACGGTGAGCAGGATCCCGTCTCCCGCCCCGACGGCGCCCCTCGACAGGATGCCAAGAGCAGACAGGGCCAGGCCGGGGAGAAGCGGAAGAGCCGCGCCCGGCGTCATCTCTCCGGTCATCAGGCGTTCCGCTGCCCCCAGCGCGGCCATCGCTCCCGCAAAGAAGAGCCGGATCCTTCTCTCCCTGAGATCGGTCAGCACACAGCCCAGGAGAAAAAGCAGCAGGAGGATCTCACGCGGCTTCATGGATTCCGTCCCCGCCGCGCGGACTGCGGGCGGCACATCGCTCGCACAGCTCGAGACCCTCGCAGTCTCCTCTTCTGACCACGTGTACATGCCTCGTCAGACCTCCGTAGTCCGCGCTGGGATAATAGCGGTCTCCGTTTACGGAGGCGTAGACGGGTCCTCTGTAGTTCTTCGGGAAGCCGCTGCACTTCCTGTACTTTTTGCCGTAGGCGTTCCTGAGGCTGCCGATCTCGGAGGTGCTGCTTCTGATCACCGCGAGGTCCAGATGCGTGCAGGACGGATCGGTGTGGTAGACGGACTGATAGTCGGTGATATAGATCAGCTCATCGTCCCCGCTTCCTTCCTCCTCCCCGGCGTCATCGCGGAGGCCGTTTTCGCTCCCGATCCACGGGTAGACCCTGGCGCGGAGAGCATAGCGGATTTTCGGGATGCCGGGCAGCGAGATCAGCCAGCGGTAGGTTCCGACGCTCCGAAGATCAATCCAGGTGCCGTCCAGGCTGTCTCCGGCCAGCGCGGCCGCGGACGCCAGCTGCCTGGCCTTGTTCGAGAGCTCCAGATTTTTGCTGCCCTGTATCCTGACGGCGTCCATGAAGAGGATCAGGGTCAGACAGGCGATGAAGAAGAGCGGCAGAACGGCGGCGCACTCCAGCGTCAGAGATCCGTCCTCCACCTTCCGGATCCGCCGGCATACCTGATCTTTCGCGCATGATCCTCGCATACGGTGAATCGCACGGATCTCCATTTTTTCTCCTCCTCTATAGATTTCTGTAGTCCATGGTCTCCTCCACGGGGAAGGAGACCCGGTTCTCCGATCTCACCACCACCTCCGCCGACACCGCGCAGAGACAGGCGTCCAGACGAAACTCCTGCCGCCCCGCCCCCCGTATCTCGGATTCGGTCATATCCATGGCGCGGGGAACCAGCCTGCGTCCCGACGCGGCGAGCAGCAGGACGGCCAGATAGTCGTCGTAGGACATGCCGCCGGGAGCGTCCCTCGTGAGTTCCCCGATATTGCCCTTCGACGCGATGAGCTCCGACAGGTCCGCCTGCCAGCTGTCCGCGCTCTTGACGTAGGGAATCCGCTTTCCCTCCAGCAGGGCCCGCACGTCGATCAGGCTCTCCACATAGGACCATCCCGCCGCGAGAAGCAGCTTGATCAGCGGTTCCGCCTCCGGGATCAGCATAAGGGAACCGATCAGAAAAGCCGTCTCGGACAGCTGCGCGCTCATTCTGTCGTCGGTGTAAAGACAGGCCATGTTCGCGGCGCCGCGAAGAACCATCAGCCTGGTCACCGCCGCCTTCAGGTTCTTCTCATCGCTCTTCTTCCCGTAAAGAATGTACTCTTTCTGATAGGCGAGACAGGAATTCCCGGAAGGATGCGTGTAGCTGGAGTAGTACCCCGAGACGTACGCCTTGAACGCGAGACTGTCCGCTCCCCGGAGGCCCCCACCCGTCGCGTCGATGACGCCCATGCCCGAGGCCAGCGCCCTCCCGCTCACCAGGGTATTGAGGGCGGCCTTCTTTCCGGACAGGCCCCGCTGTTCCGGCACCACGAGCTTCATCACCGAGAAACGCCTCAGCTTCTCCAGCACCGGAAGCGGATTGCGGAAGCCCGGCGGAACCGCCGGCACGGGCGGCTCGTAGGACTCGCCCGCCTCCTCCGCCTCCCGTCTGGCCTCTTCCCGGGCGCGCCGCGCCTCCCTGGCCTGCTGCTCGATGCGCGCCAGATTTACCTCGCCCGCGTCCGTCAGCGCCGCGCTGCCGGTCTCCTCCACGCTCTCATACTCGGTTACTCTGTCTCTGAGGAAGGAAATGCTCTCCAGCAGCGCCGTGTCTTTCACCGCCTGGACCGCCTGCGCCGCGAAAGGCGCTCCTCCGGCGTCCGTGGCGAGTGTGTAGCCGGTCAGGCCGCACTGCTCCACATCGAGATCAAGGATCGTCTTTCCTCCGGAGATGAGGCACCCTTTGCCCGGATCGAGGATGTATTCCGCCGCGTCTTCAATTTCTCTGCACACCGCCGCGATGTCTGGCCCCTGTTCCCCCTGAGCATGGATAAAAAACAGGTTATACTTCTCTTCAAGCGCCCGGTCATATCGTGCGAACAGTGAAAAAAGAGCCTGGTCCACCGCGTTCGCGGACTGCATCCTCCCCGTACTGACTTTAACGGACACAATCGAGGCGCAGATCAGCGCGGTCATCACGGTCATCACAAGACTGAAATACACCGTCATGCTTCCGGACAACGGACGTCCTCCGGTTTCTCTCCCCATACATTTCCTCCCCTGGTTGGATTCAGATTGATTCAGAGCGGTCAGACACTGTTGCTCTGTGACGAGACTTTGCTGAGAATGTTCTTGAGCACTTTTGTCATCTGTGTCTTGAACACAAGGACGAGGGCAATCAGGACCAGAAGAATCAGGACGATTTCGACCACCGCGACTCCTTCTTCCTCAGCAATAAAGGCATTCAGCTCGTTCATCTCTCCACCTCCCTTCCTGGGCGGGCGTGCCTTCGGCCCGTCCCGCCGTCATTCTATGAACAGCGGCTCCGCCGGCCTGACCGGGGTCATCAGACCTTTCGCGGAGCGGCAGTCCACGCCTCCGGACGGCGTCCTCCCCGCCGCGTACCGGCGCGCCGTCTTTTTAAGCGGCGCGTACTCCCGTCCGTCACTCCCGCGGCGCGACTTCCGCGCCGCTTCCGTAAAAAAGCCGTCACGAAAGAAAGCCGTGCCTGCGCGGCGAACGGAACCTGTTCTCCGTCTCCGCGCCCCGGGTGCGGGGATGTCGTGTTATCGCTGAAATTCCCGGCCGGACGGCCGGGCCTGCGGGAAAGAATTTCCCGGATTGGCTGCAGACAGTTTCAAAAGTGAATCTTCTCTCCCTCTGGGAGAGTAAGGCAAGTATAGCCTCCCGCGGGGGGATTTGCCAGTCGGAATAATACACAAAGATCAGCCGGTTCTGCACTGGCAGAACGCCGAAAAGAGATGAGCAGGCGCTCAGTTATGCCGGTCACACGGAATCATTGCAGAAGGCAGTGATTCCGGTGTAACTGCCTGTAGCGCGGCACAGAACGGAAAACGGCCGGTATTTGCGACCGCGGGTAGAACGGCGCCGCTTTTCTCCTGATTTCAGGCACGAAAAAAGCCGGCCCCTCAGGGCCGGCACAAGCCGCGGAATGTCCGGAGGATCACTCCCGCCGGTTCACGACAGGCCCGGCTGCGGTTTCCGACGCGCGAAACCGGCCGGGGTTCCTCTGTATCACAGAAGCAGCCGTCGTTCCTTTTATCTTACGGATTCCACCAGGGACAGCGCGTCGTCCCCGGAGAGCAGGTAGACGCCCGCGTTCGCGGAGTAGCTGAAGCCGTCCCTTGACCAGGTCACCAGCTGGAGGCAGTCCTCCGCGTCCCCGCTCACATGGAAGCAGCACCCGTCGCCCGCCTTGAGGGAGTCGTCCTCGTAGGCGTAGGTGTTGTAATCGCCGCTGACGTCCTCTGCCGTTCCTTTTCTGATCCTGAGCAGCTCATCACCCAGCTCCGACTCATAGATGACCTCCACCAGACCGGACCCGTCGGAGCGGATCACCCTCGAGACGCTGTCGGCAAAGGCTTCCGGCGCTTCCAGGGCAAATCCCGTCGACGTCTCGCATTCCGTCATCGACTCGTATTCACGGAACGGATTGGCGGCGGAGGGCTGCCCCGCCTGCGCCAGATCCGCCGTTTCCTCCGCGGCGTAGCCGCCGGTCGTCATATCCTCCCCGAAGGCGCCGGCATCCGCCGTCTCTTCCTCGAAACCGCCAGTCACCGCCGCCTCTTCCCCGTTCCCGGCGGCGTCCGCCTCCGCCGGCTCGTCGGGCATGGCGGCCAGGCGGATACTGCCGTCCTCCTCCGCCACAGCCGCGTTCTTCACCGCGGAGGGCGTGACGGCGACGCCCCTGTTCCGTATCAGGGAGACCGAGAGCAGGATCACGGCCACGGCGGCCGCGGCTCCGATCAGTCCGGCGCTGAGCCTCCGGAGCGTCCCCATCCGGGTGGTTCTCCCTCCGTCGATCCGGACCACCCTGCCGCTCCCGGCGGGCCCGGACGCGCCCCGGCTTTTGTCCGCCTCCAGGATCAGGTCATCACCTATATCGTTCAAAGCCCTGAGCAGATCGTTTCCGGTCATGGTCTGATACCTTCCTTCTTCAATACTTCCGCGAGTTCCTTCCTCGTCCGCAGGAGGGTCATCTTGACCTTGCTCTCCGTGACGGACAGATCCTCCGCGATCTTCTTCACCGGGTCCATGTACCAGTAGCGCCTCACAAAGATGACGCGCTTTTCCTCCGGAAGCCCCTTGAGAAACGCCTCAAGGGTCTCCTTCAGGACGTAGCCCTCGGCCGACCAGGAGGCCGCGCCCGCGTCGGCGACACATTCCTCCAGCTCGTCCAGCACGGCCGTGCCCTCACCTCCGCCCCGCTTGCCGGCGCGGTTCTTCTCCAGGATATTCAGGGCGAGGTTCCGGGTTATCTTACCGAGAAACGCTTTGAGCACGACAGGTCTTGCCGGAGGGATGGCGTTCCACGCCCGCATCCATGTGTCGCTGACGCATTCCTCCGTATCCTCCCGGTTTCCCAGTATGTTGATCGCTATCGTCCCGCAGTACCGCCCG
The DNA here is from genome assembly GCA_045114695.1 of Lachnospiraceae bacterium. Classification (GTDB taxonomy): domain Bacteria; phylum Bacillota; class Clostridia; order Lachnospirales; family Lachnospiraceae; genus Chordicoccus. The sequence continues at coordinate 109,597 of JBGUKX010000037.1, forward strand.
TATTTCTTCTCCGTCTCCGCGATCGCCGATTCCGACCGCTCCCAGAAAAGATTTATGATTCTGCTGTCGTCCATATCGCAGGTCCTCGTTCCGACGACGGCTCTGAACTAAAAGACAGAAAGATCCGCTCCGCCGTCACAGCTTGTTTCCGTTCTCCTAAAGATCATAACCGATACCGGTGCAAAAGGCAATTATCCCTGCATTTCCCTCAGCAGGGCGGAGAAGCCTCCTTCCCGGAACACGTCTCTGTAATAGGTCACCTCGGCGTCGATGATCCCGTCCAGCGCCTTCATCCCGAGCAGCTCCACGGGCGCCTTGTCATCCGTGAGAAGCAGATCGCCCGCCTCATAGGGGCGCAGCCGGTCCGCCACCCGAAACATGAGGGAGGAAAGCGCCGGATCGGAGAGCCGCCCCGCGGCTTCCCGGAGCTCCCCGCCTCCCACGGCCTTCCCTGAGGCCAGCAGGATGCGGTTGGTGCTCCATTCTATGTCCGCGCAGCTCACACAGGGGAACACCGACGCGATCGTGTCGGAGAGACAGGCGTTGATCCCCTTCGGCTCGTCCGTCTTCATGTTCATATTGACGACCATGACGCCTCCGGGGAGAAGATGGCGCCTCACGGATTCAAAGAACTCTCTCGAGGACATCTGAAAGGGAATCGTGATGTCCCGGTAGGCGTCGACCATGATGACGTCATAGAGGCCGTCGTCCAGATCGATGAAGGCCCTTCCGTCGAGGGACGAGATTTTGATCTCTTCGGGCATCTCGAAGTATTTTCGGCCCAGCATCGTGATCTTCCCGTCGATCTCCACTCCCCGGATGCCGGAGACTTCGAAATATTCACCGCACTGGCGGGCGAAGGTTCCCGTTCCGTTGCCGAGAATGAGCACGCTGACGCCCTCCGCCGCGCCGTCTCCCGCGTCCGGGCCTTCCGCCGCTTTTCCTGCCCCAGCTGCGCCTTCCGTGGCATTTCCGTCCGCCGCTGCGCTTTTCACCGCATTTCCGGCCGCCGCTGCGCCTTCCGCCGCGTTTCCGTCAGAGGCCGCCCCGGCGCCGCGTTTCCTCTCCCGGGCGCCGGCCAGCAGGGGGGCTGCCAGGGCGTAGTCGTAATACATGCCCGAAAGGCCTCCGTTCTTCTTCAGAAAGGACTGCACGCCGAAGAGGACGTTGGTGGAGAGAATCACGTTCTCCTCGTCTTCCCTGACCTGCAGGTAGTTGTAGACCGATTCGCCTTCATAGAGAAGATCGTCCTCCCAGAAGGCGAACCCGCTCCGGGTGCCTGCCGCGGAAAACAGGAGGATCAGCACCGCCGCCATGGCGGTGCCCCTGCGGCGCCGGCCCGCGCTGAGGAAATAGACCGCGGCCAGAACCAGGAGCACGCACGAAAAGATGATAAAGGTGGCGGAAGTGCCCACATTCGGAATGGTGACAAAGGTGGGAACGAACGTCCCGATGATGCTGCCGGCCGTGTTGAAGGCCTCGAGCGCGCCCACGGTGCGGCCGCTCACCTCCTTCCCCGTCACGGTGTAGCGGGCGAGGGACGGCGTGCAGGTTCCCAGCAGAAAGCAGGGGAATACAAAAATCAGAAGACAGGCGAGAAAGGCCGACGAGACCAGATAGTTCTGCCTCAGGGCCGCCACCGTGATCCCGGTCACCCCCAGGATCACGAATTTTCCGACAGAAGGAATCGCGGCGATCCACACCGCCGCGATGAGGAGCCTCCCGTAAAGCCGGCCGGGATCGGGATTCCGGTCGGCGGCCCGGCCGCCCCAGACGTTTCCGGCGGCCATGGCGATCATGATGACGGCGATGATAATCGTCCACACGATCTGGGATGAGGAAAAGTAGGGTGCCAGAAGCCGGCTGGCCCCGAGCTCCACGGCCATGACCGACATGCCGGCAAAGAACCCGGTCAGGTACAGGAACCATTTTTTCCGGACGATTCCCTCTTCCATCACTGACTCCTCCCGGCCGTCACGGAGGCCCCGTTGACCGTCACCGCCCCGTCCGCGGGAATCAGGATGTAGTCCCTCCCGTCGATCTGTCTCGTCTCGATGAGCTGGGCGCTCTCCGCGGGAATTCTGAGATACACGGTGTCGGTTTTCACGGTGACGTAGGAATCCGCCACCGCCGCCGCGCCGAGCGGGACGTCCCCGACGACGTCCTCGTAGATCTCGTCCAGATCCTCCGTCCCGACCCCGGCCTCTTCAGCGAGCTTCCTGACGTCCTCCTTCGCGAGGAAGGTCACGTCGGCCTCCGAGGCCTTCCGCGCGACGTTCTCCGTAAAGGAGGCCGCGCTCTCCAGGTTCATGTCCAGCCGGTCGACCAGGGAAGTAAAGATCTCCTTCTGGGCCTTCATCCCCACCGGCTGCGCCTCGTCGGACACCGCGAAGAAGCTCCGGAGGTAGTCCTCGCTCTCGGGCGTCTTCGAGTGGATGAGCAGCTGGTTTCTGTCCTCGCCCCTGTCGGAGAAGGCAGGATAGAGAAATCCCCCGGAGGGATTCCCGATCTGCCATCTTCTCCCGAGCTCGGCCACCCGCTCCGCGTCGAAGCCCAGGGCAGGCTTCGTCAGAGAGGCGGGGCTGACCGCAAAAAGAAGGGCCTCGTAGACCCGGTCCCCGTCCTCCAGCCGGGCCCCGTCCGTCGATCTTTGGGGCACGTCATAGATGACCCGGGCGAGGGTCGCGTAATAGGGGTCCGTATGGCTGAAGCTGTCCAGCAGCCTGTCGCGGAACGCCTCAAATTCCGACACGTCCCTCCCGGGCGCGGAGCGGAGGGACAGAAGATCGTCCTGCTGCGCCTCCAGCGGCACGGGGAAGGAATCCTTCATCAGCTTCACGGACAGAATTCTCGAAAAGAGGCTGATGTGCCGGAACCTCTCGGCGTCCTCCATGTCGGCGAGCCGGACGACGTCTTCCCAGCAGGGGTTGTTGTCCGGATCGACGTACAGGCCGTAGACCCAGCTGATGCATCCGCCGTCCTGTCTGAGCGCTTTCCGCAGTTCCTTAAGATCGCTTTTTTCCATGATTCCTCCCGGATTTTCGTGTGATATGGTGCGCCGCGCGCGGGGAATTCCGCGCGCCGCCCGTCCGTTCCGCCCTTTTCCGGCGGGACAGTTACCTAATTTACAGGATCGGCTCGGTTTTGTAAACCCCCGCGGCGGGCGCGTGAGACACGGCGCTGCCTCCCGCCCGTGAGAATCAGGGTGACAAATGATCCTTTCTGATGTATAATTGTTAAAATTGTAGTCAAAATTGTTAAGATTTTATTAATTCAGGGAGGTATGTCTATGAAAAGCACGGAGAATACCCGCGGCCTCAGAGGCATTTTCATTCTCGCCGCCGCAGCGCTCGCGCTGATGATTTCGGCCTTCGCCCCCGTCAGGACGGAAGCCGAAACGACCCCCGCCAGACGCATCATTCTCATCGGAGATTCCAGGACGGAGGGAATGCACCAGTTTATCGGCACCAGGAGCGGCGTCGTCTGGCGCTACAAGTCGGGAATGGGTCTCGTCTGGATGAAGAATACCGGCGTACCCGGGATCGAGAGCAAAATCCGGAAAAATACCGCCGTCGTCATCCTGATGGGCGTCAACGATGTACTCGACCTCTGGCAGACGGACAACTACGCGTCGTATATCAACGCTAAGGCAAAGGCCTGGAAGGCCAAGGGTGCCGACACCTACTACGTGTCGCTCACCCCGGTGGACAACAAGAAGGACAAATACGAGAAGAACAAGAACATCCGGCAGTGGAACGCCAGGATCCGGAAGCAGCTCAGCTCCGACGTGACGTACGTCAATATCTACAGCAAGATGCTGACGGATCTGGAGACGACGAGCGACGGTCTTCACTATCAGCGGTCGAGCAGCGTCAAGTACTTCAATCTCGTCTACAACGCCGTAAAGAACCCGCGGAATGACGATACGGACGCGGATCTCAATTCGGAAGCCTACTACCGGCTGGTCTACAACTTCGCCGACTACATGAAATACAATTCCGATCTCCGCAAGCTGTACCTTCACGACAGAGAAGGCGCTTTCGATCACTTTCTTCACAAAGGCATGGCCGAAGGAAGACGCGGAAGCGTAAAATTCGATCCGGTGTCCTACCGTCTTGAATACAGATACCTGCGGCAGAAATTCGGAAACGACTGGAAGGAGTATTATCTCCACTACATTCAGAAGGGTTACCGGGCCGGATACAAGGCGACCGGGAGGACGACGATGAGACAGTACGCCGTGATCTACAAGGGGACCAGCTACTCCAGAGTCTACGACTACAACTATTTCGTCCGGACGCATCCCGCGGTATTCCGCGAATACGAATACGACGACCAGGCGGTGCTGAAATACTTCGTGACAAGCGCCATGAAGAGAGGTCACCGGGCCAGCCCGAAATTCGACTGGAAGGCCTACAAGAAGTACAACCCGGACCTGGCGGCGAAGTTCGGAAACAACTACGCGCAATATTACATACACTATATCACGGAAGGATGGAAGCAGAACCGCAGAGCGGTCTGACAGCGCGGAGCCGCCGTCCGGAAATCCAAAGGAAAGCTGCCGGAATTATTTTTCCGGCAGCTTTTTTGACACATTTTTCGGAACGGGGCGTGCCCCGCGTTTTTCCTCAGGAGCCCGGCAGCACGTCTTTCCCTGCCGCCTCGCGCACCCTGACGGCCGCGTCTTCACAGAATTTGACGATGAAGATCGCGTCCCTGTAAATGGACTCCCCCGCCTTTGTGAGGGAGACGCCTTTTCTGGAGCGTTCAAATACCCGGACTCCCAGTTCTTTTTCAAGAAGTCCGATCTGCTTAAGAACTGCGGAAGGGGATATATTCATCTGTTCGGCCGCCTGCCGGAAACTGCCCGCTTCCACTACCCGGATCAAAGTATCAAGATGAGTATTGTACAACATGTCAGTAAACCTCGAATCCGCGTTTTTCAAGTCAACATCGGCCCCAGGGACCGCACAACTGTTACTTTATCACAATTTTGCTGATTTGACGATATTTTCAAAAAAAATATTTAAATTGTTTCACATTGAGAACATAGTTTTATAAGTTCATGCTTAAGTTCCCGAAAATGTCGGGAAGCATAAACTTATATTTCTCTTTTAACTTCTTTGTCGGAAAATGAGGGCGAAAGAGTCCGACGGAGAGATTCCGTCCGGGGGAAGGCGCCGGCGGCGCCGCGGGAATCCGCCTGCGGAAGGGCACGAAAAAAGCTCCCGGCGGTCTCGCATTCCCAGACTTTTCTCATATAGGTGCACTGGATGCGGACCGGCCCGTGCCGCGCGGCTTAAGGCCTCTTACTAAGAACCGGGAAACCCGGATTCATTATACCCTCTGCGGGAGTGCGGCGCAACGCCCTCTTTGCCGGGCAGCGTCCTGCGGGAAACGGAACCGCGGCCCGGAAGACACGCGGCAGGAGGCTTATTCCGCGAAACAGCAGCTTTCTTTTATTTGTGAGGCAAGAACTTTATTTTATACTTGTATCGCGAAACTTTTTGTGATATACTGCTTGTTGTTTGGGGGTATAGCTCAGTTGGGAGAGCGCCTGAATGGCATTCAGGAGGTCATGGGTTCGAATCCCACTATCTCCACATAAAGAATCCCGCAGATCCGAGAGAATCCAGTATTTTCAAGGGTTGCGGGATTTTTTTCCATTTCGCGCCGGGGGCGCCGGCCGGCTCTCCCCCGTCGCGCGGTTGCTACATTTTTCAAAACAGATTATAATAAGGCCGTTCCCCTGCCGGCTTGCGCCGGGGAACGCAGCTGTTCACGAAAGCGGAGGAAAAAGATTGAAGAGATTATTCTGTCTGCTGCTTTCCATGCTGATCCTGACCGCATCCGGGCAGGCCGTCCTGGCCGAGGAAACGGCCGGGTATACGGAAGAAAGCGCGGAGCACGCGGATGAGTATCAGGAGGAGCCGGCGGATGGCGCGGAGGATCCGGGGACGGATTCCGCCGCCGAAAACCCGGAGGAGGCTCCGCCGGCCGAGCCGGAGGACATTCCCTGCGCGGTATACCTCGGCGTCAAGGATTACGGGACGTCGCCGGTCAATGCCAAGACAAAGGAAAACTTCGAGTATGTATTCTTCGTCGACGGGGAAAAGAGAACCTATCTGATGGACAACGGCGACCCCAGCCACGACAGCACCTGGACCTACGACATCCAGAACCGGCTGCGGGAGGGCTACCTCTACCGCATGACGGTGAGGGACCACACCGTCATCGACGCCTCCCCCATCGAGGACGGCGACGACGGCGTCGTCTGCGGCATCATCGGCAGAGTCGCCTCAAAATCGCTGCAGATCAATTCGAAGGTCAGACGGGTGGCTTCCTTCTGCAGGACGTGGAGAATCACCTGGCGGGCCGGCGGAGCCACCGTCGAGGAGGACGTGCCGACCCCCGGCAAGACCGTGCGCGCCATCGTCACCGCCAAAGGCACCGTGACGTCCATGTATCTGACGCCGGTCTCCACCAACGTCGTCTACCCGGTCAAAAATACGCCGGGCCTCGCCACGCTGAAGAATTTCCTCGCCACTGCCTTCCGGCCGGTGGGAACCACGCTCTACATGTTCGGCGGCGGCTGGAACTGGCAGGACACGGGATCGGGAAGCCTGGTGACCCGGATCGGCGTCCCCCAGAGCTGGATCGACTTCTTCCAGGCCCAGACCATCAACTACACCTTCAAGTCCCACGACTACGCCAGCGGCGACCTGCCCGAGAATCAGGATCCGGAGCACAGCTACTATCCCTACTACGGCTTCAACGAGTACAACTACGCCGGCGTGGACTGCTCCGCCTACATCGCCTGGGTCGTCTACAACACGATCAACACGGAGAGCGGCGGCGAAGGCTTCCTGACCAATTCGAGGAACATGGCGAACTCGTTTGCCTCCAGGGGATGGGGAACGATCACCAGCGAGGTGAAAAAGCCGAAAAAGCGGGCGGACAGCGAATTCCTCCCCGGAGATATCTTCAGCATCGACGGCCACGTGTGGATCTGCATCGGGACGATGGACGACGGCTCCCTCGTGATCCTGCACTCCACGCCCTCCCTGAGCTACACCAGCATGCCGGGAGGCGGCCCCCAGATCGGGGCCATCGGGCCCTCGGAGAAATGCCAGGCCTATCAGATCGCGGACCGCTACATGAAGACCTACTACCCCGCCTGGAGCAGACGCTATCCGACGACGCTCAAAAGCTATGACGTCATGACGAACGTCGAGGGGGAAAACACCGGGAAATTCAGCTGGGATCTGAGCGGCGAGGGAATCCTGACGGATCCCGACGGCTACGCCTCCATGACGGTGGAGGAGATCCTGGCGGATCTGTTCAACGAGAACTGACCCGTATCTCCGTCTGAAACACACAGCCACAAGAATACCGGCCCTCAGGGGCCGGTATTTTCAGAGTTACAGTGCAAAACGCGTTGGTAAAAAACGCCGTTTTTGTTTATTTTTATGTAAACCTGTTGGCGCTTCTTTCCGGTACGGCAGCCGTCCGGGTTCCGCTTTCCCGCGCCTGCGAACCGCGGCGGTCCTCCGGAAAAGCCGTCTCACATCAGGCCGCAGTGCTTCATGAGCTCCATGATATCCGATCTCCTGAGACGCTTGACCAGCTGCTTCAGGAGCATCCTCTTTCTGAAGCCCAGCTTCATCTCCTTCAGCCGCTTCCCGTCCTGCAGCCTGACCAGGGCGTCCAGCAGCGTCTCCATGTCGAATTCGCCTCTCCAGACCTCCGGCACCGCCCTGTCGATATCCAGCAACGTGTAGACCGCTTCCATTCCCGTGCGGACCGAGTACTCCGTCGTGAAGGCGGCGTCCCGCGGCGTCTCCGCGTACTGCCCGATGAAGGCGAAGTTGACGGCTCCCTCCGGCACCACGGCCGGCCGGTCGCCGGGGGACCTGGGCATGAGCATCGACGTAACGTAGGGCATGATCACCGGCACCGTGTTGGCGTGATGTTCCGCCAGCTCCCGGATCTGGTCCTCCGGCACGCCGAGATGGTAGAGCCACTCCTCGCAGATCTCAAGGCCGCTGCAGTCCTTCATGGTCTTTCCGATGTAATCTCCCGGCTTGTCCGTGCGGAGTCCGCAGAGCCAGATCACCGCCTGCCCCTGGGGCTGATCCCGGTAGACGGGCTGCCGGTCCACCGTCCAGTTGAGGAGCCAGGAGGAGTCCTTCACCGTCACGACGCCCCCTGTCACCACCTTGCCCGTAAACGGATCCCGCTTACAGACTTTTTTGATATAGGGAATGATCATCCGGTCCAGGGTCGTGATCGTGGCGCTCACCCAGTTTGTGTGCTCGGGAGCGCTGAGAAAGACCTCCGGCTTCCCGAAGGAAGGATCCTGCACCGAGATTCTCCTCCACAGATCCCAGCCGGTGCCCTCCTGGATCTCCGTGCTGTAGACGGGAGACTCCGTCTGCGAACCCATGCCGGTGTTCTCCGTGCAGCTCCCGTTGGTGATGAAGACGAGGTCGTCGTCCGTGAGATCGATGCTCTCCTCCTCGCCGTTCCTGATCACGTCGATGCGGTTGGCGTATTTTTTGGAAGTCCCGCAGTCGAAAATGACGTTGACGACCTTTACGCCGTAATCGAAGACCACGCCGTTTTTCTCAAGGTAGGACATGATCGGGAGAATCAGGGATTCGTACTCGTTGTACCTTGTGTAGCGCATGGATTTCATGTCCGGCAGCCCGCCGATATGATGGACAAAACGGCGGAGATAGCGCTTCAGCTCCAGGGCGCTGTGCCAGTTCTCAAACCCCGTCACGCTCCTGAAATAGAGCCAGAAGCCGGAATTCATCGTGTCGGAATCCAGCACCTCCGAGATCTTCCGGTTGTACAGCTCCTCGTCCTTCAGAAAGAAGAGACGGATGATCTGCTGGGCCCCCGCGTCCGTGAGCTCATACTCCCTGCCCGGCTTCGCGTCCTCCCCGCGGTTCTGGGTCACGCGGCAGAGAGAGTAGTTCGGATCGCGCTTGTTGAGCCTGTAGATCTCGTCGAGAACGGTCAGCTCCTCGTCCTCGAGGGAAGGGATCGACCGGGCGAGGTCCCAGAGACACTCAAAGTGATTGTCGAGCTGGCGGTCCCCCCTGGAGACATACCCGATACTCTCGAACCGGTAGCCGTCGCAGGAGCCGCCCGACAGGGTATTTTTTTCGAGAATGTGGATCCGGCCGCCGCTCATCCGGGCGTCCCTGACCAGGAAGCAGGCCGCCGAAAGGGCCGCCAGGCCGCTTCCGATGATATAAGCGTTCTTCCGTTCCGCTCCCTTCGGCCTGACGGGTCTGGCGAACGCCTCATAGTTTCCGCCGGCATAATACATCGCGTGCACCTCCTGTAAATGTCATCTCTTTGCGGCCGGAGAGGGCCTCCCTGCCGGATCCCTCCTCCGTCCTTCTTCGTTTTACGATTCCTCCACCAGATCCATATCCGGCTCGAAGGGCTTGCTCAGATCCGTCTGCTGCCGGAAGATGATGCTGCTGTCCCCGTCGACGGCGATCTGGACCGCCGTCACGTCCCGGCAGTTGTCCGTCACGGAATTCACGATGGAGTAGACCGGGAGCCTCTCGTCCATGTTCAGGGCGTTGGTGACAAAGGTCTGGGTGAGATTCACGTAGCAGATGCCGCCGGCCGTGGAGACGCTGATGATCTGCGTCGTCACCGGGACGGTCGGGAAGTTGCCCTCCACCTTGGGGCCGGCGATGATGCGCTCGACGATCGCCCACTCCAGAGGCTTGCTGGCGCTGTAATAGATCGACCGGGCCTCCCGGTGCAGGGCGGTTCCGTCCTCGTTGGCAAAATAGAGGTTGATGGCGTTGTGCTGGATCGCGTTGATCTGCTTGCCCGCGTCCTCCACGAAGGAATCCGCGTCCATCACCCCCAGCTCGACCCCGGAGGGCGAGTGGGCCGGCTCGCCGTCGACGGTGAAATAGACCGCGGAGACGTCCTCCAGCTGGACCATCGTCCTCACGATGCCCGCCCTGGCGAGCACCTCCCGGGTGCTGTCCATCTCCTCGTACTCGGGAGAAAAGTCCAGGGTCAGCACCTTGTTCTCCAGGGTCTGTCTCTGGAGCTTCACGCTGTCCGGAAGAAGGGTCGTGTACTCCTCGTTTTCCGGGGCGTACTGAAGCAGGGCGATCAGGTCGTCCCTGAGCTCCTCCTGCGTCCCGGCGCTCCCCTCGTATTCCTTCTTGTAGATCCCGTCCTCTTCGCTGTTCAGATAGCTGACGTACACCTTATATCCGGAACCGCGGTCGGAGGACTCCGTCTGCCCGCATCCCCACAGGGAGACCGCGCAGAAGGCGGCCGGGAGGACCGCTGCCGCTCTCCTGATTGTCCGTCGTCTCAGAAAACCCGTCAATGTTCGCACCTCTTTGTGTATCTCCGGCCGGATCCCCGTCTCACAGATCGCGCTCCAGCGGAATTCTCACCATGAACTTCGTCCCGACGTCGACCTCGCTCTTGACCTTGATGATGCCGTGGTGCAGGGAAATCGCGCTGCGCGTGATCGCCAGGCCCAGCCCGGTTCCCTCGATCGTCGTCGAGTGGGACTTGTCGCCGCGGTAGAATCTCTCAAAAATGTGATCGATCTGGTCCTCGGGAATTCCCAGCCCTCCGTCCTCCACCGTCACGTAGAAATACTTCGTGTCGAAGCGGAGCATGACCTTGACCCAGCCGTCGTCGACGTTGTACTTGATGGCGTTCTCGATCAGGTTGGAGAAGGCCAGCGAAAGCTTCATCTCATCCGCGTCCGCCACCACCGGCTTGTACTTCTCCATGATGAGGCTGATGCCCCGCTTGTCCGCGATCGGCTTCAGCCGCTTGATCACCCGCTCGAGCAGCTCCCCGATCTCCAGCTTCTCGAAATTCATCGCCGCGGCCTTCTTGTCCATGCGGACCATGGCCAGGAGGCTGGTGATGATGTTGTTCTCGCGGTCGATCTCCTGGGTGATATCCGCCATGAATTCCTGATACAGCTCGACCGGCACGTTGTCCATGCCGTTGAGCGAATCCGCCAGCACCTTCATGGACGTGAGCGGCGTCTTCAGCTCATGGGAGACGTTGGACACGAATTCGTTTCGGGAATTGTCGAGGGCGCGGACCCGGGAGAGCATGTTGTTGAAGGCGCCGATGATCTGCTCGGTCTCCGTGTAGTCAGGCACGGAGATCGCCTCGTCCACATAGCCGTCCGTCACGTCCTCGATGGCGTGGGTGACCTCGCGGAACGGCTTGACCAGCAGATTCGCGATGAAGAAGCCTCCGATGAGGACCAGGAGGCTGAGGATCGCCACCAGAAGAAGGCCCTCGTTCTCCAGCTCCCGGACGGTCTGGGCGATCTCGTTGGTCGAGACCGACGCCACCAGCACGCCCCGGACCTCCTCCGTCGCGGGATCGGTGATCGGGGAGGTCACCTCGATGTAGGCGTTCCTGTTGTCGTAGTAGGTCTCTCCCTTTCCGTTCAGAAAGCAGCTGATCACCTCCGGCGACACGGAGGTCTTCCCCGTGTCGATATCGAAGGTGTCCTTGATCACGCGGTACTCCGAATCCACGATCAGCAGCCTGCCGTTGTACACGTTGGACAGAAGGGCCAGCTCCCCGTTCACGAGCCGCGAACCGGGATTCTCCATGTAGCCCTCCTGGAGAATGCCGTTGCAGAGCATGTCGCACTGGCTCTTCACATTGCTGGTGCGGAGAAAGACCGCGCGGTTTTTGTAGCTCCGGATGACGATCGCCGTCGCCGTGAGCGCAGGAACGATACCGATCAGAATCAGCATCACCATGATCCTGAACCGGAGGCTCCTGATATAATTCAGTCTGGATCGAATACTCTTCAGCGTGGCAGTAGTCCTCTCATTTTCCCTCGGCCGGCGCGCGGGCCCGCCGTCGTCGTCATTTCTGATATCTTACCATAACACGGCGGATTTTGCGATATCCGTCGTCGGCAGATGCGCCGGCCGCCCGGGGCGTCCGGGGTCCCCGGAAAACCGTTCTTTCTGTTCCGGCATCACACCTCGGGATCCAGCAGCAGCAGATTTCTGATCTTCCTCACCGGAGGAATCGTCCCGCATTCCGCCTTCTGCTCCATGAAGATGAACCCCAGGCCGTCCTCCGGATAGCCCGCGAAGAAGCACCCCGTCCAGCTGTCCCAGCCGAACTCTCCCGGTCTCGTGAGGCCCGCGCACTGTCCCGGATCCTTCATGAGGCGGAAAAGATGGGAGTAGGTATAGCCCTCCAGGCCGAAGTGACGGCGGAGACCCTTCTGCTGCTCCGGCGTCAGCTGCCCCGAGAGCATGTATTTCACCGTCCTCTCCTGCAGGATCCTGGTCCCGTCGAGGCAGCCGCCCCCGAGAATCATCCTCAGGAAACGCATATAATCGTCGATGGTCGACACCAGTCCCGCTCCGCCCGACTCGAAGGCCGGCCTCGTCTTCATGTCGTAGAGGACCTCCAGGTTGTCGCCGCGGAAGGGAAACATCTTCTCCAGGACTTCGGCGGCGTCCGGCGTCCGGCTCCCGCCCGTCTCCGGCTGCGGGCCCGCGCCTCCGCGTCCTTCCGCCCCGCCTTTATTCTTCGCCTTCCCGCGCGCCAGGCGGCTGTGGTACACGTCCGCCAGACGGTCCTGCTTCTCCTCCGGCACGTAGAAGCCGGTGTCCTTCATCCCGAGGGGCCCGAAGATCTCCTTCTGCAGGAAATCGCCGAAGCGCATTCCGCTGACCGACTCGATCACGGCTCCCAGCACGTCGGCCGAAAAGCTGTAATTCCAGAAGGAATCGGGCTCGAACAGCCTCGGGGCGTGCCCGAGCATCCGGGCAAATTCCATCGTCGGGACCGGCCTGCCTTCCTTTCTTCTTTTTCCGCACTCCATGAGCACCTCCGCGGTCGCCCTGTTGGCGGGATCGAGGCCGGCGCCGTAGGTGAGTCCGGAGGTCATGTTGAGCAGCTGCAGAACCGTCATCTCCTTCTGGCAGGGGATCTTTTTCCCGTTCTCCACCGTGTAGTCGGCTCCGAAGCCGGGGATCAGCTCCCTGACCGGCTCCCCGAAATCGAGCAGACCTCTCTCGAACAGGATCATCGCGGCGGCGGAAGTGACCGGTTTCGTCATGGAAAACAGGCGCATGATGTGATCGCGCCGCAGCGGCACCGCCCTCTCCAGGTTCGCGTACCCCTCGACGTCGAAGAAAAGCTCCTCCCCGTCCTTCACCGCCAGAAATTCCGCGCCGGCCGTCACGCCGTCCCGGACCGCTTCGCGGATGACGTCCCTGATTCTGTTTTTTGTCTCTTCTCTCATTGCCGCACCTCCCGGTTCTGCCTTATCGCTGAAGCTGCCGGCGCGTCAAAGACCGCGCCGGCAGCTTATTATCGCCTTATTATCATACAGTAATCTTTTTGGGTCCTCAATCCTTTTTCCGGTAGGAAAGCATGCAGGGGCGGCGCCCGGTGAGCTCGGCGCTGCGGGCGTCGGGCTGGGACGTGCCGATATAGAACCGGTAATTCCTCCCTCCGCTCACCCGTTCCCCGTCTTCGTTGACGACGGTGAACGTGTCCGGATCCAGCGGGATCCTCACGCTTCCTTCCCCGCCCTTCTCCGCGCGGATTCTCGCGAAGCCGCAGAGCCGCGGATTGACCGGGGCGTCGGGGGAATCCTCGCTCTTCACATAGACCTGCAGAACTTCCCCGGTGGCGCCTCTGCCGTTCTCCCGGAAACGCGCCTCGACGGCCTTCCCGTCCTCTACGATCTGCGCGCCGGTCACCTCGACGTCCCCGTAGGTCAGGCCGTAGCCGAAGGGATAGAGCGGGCGTCCCGTAAAGTAGCGGTAGGTCCGCTCCTTCATGGAGTAGTCCTCGAATTCCGGCAGCTCATTGTCGTCGCTGTAGAAGGTCACGGCCAGCTTTCCGGACGGCGAGACGTCTCCGAAGAGTATCTCGGCCAGAACCTTCCCGCCCCGCGCGCCGGGGTACCACATCCCGATCACCGCGTCGAAATACTCCTCCGCAAAGGAAAGATCGATCGCGGATCCCGCGATCAGGCAGAGGATCACGGGCTTTCCCGTCTCCTGCACCGCCCTGAGGAGCTCCCTCTGGGGCGGCGGAAGAAGAAGATCCGTCTTGTCGCCGGACGCGTAGCTGTTTCCCGTGTCGCCTTCCTCTCCCTCCAGCGTCTCGTTCAGGCCGACGACGAGGACGACGACGTCGCTCTCCTCCGCGACGATCTGCGCCTCGGACAGCCGGTCGTTTTCAAAGGCCAGCTTCTCGATCCGGTCGTCCCGGATATCGCAGCCCTCCGAGTAGAGAACCCGGACGCCGCTGCCTTCGAGATAATGAAGGATTCCGTCCAGCGGGGTGATGTACTCCGAAGCCGTTCCATGATAATTGCCCACCAGCGCCGCGCGGCTGTTCGCGTTGGGCCCGATGACGCCGACCGTTTTGAGCTCCTTTTTGTCCAGGGGCAGGATGCCGTTGTTCCTGAGGAGCACCATGCTTTCCGCGGCGCAGCGCTCCGCCACCGCCAGATGCGCGGGGCACTCCACGACCGAGTAGGGAATCTCGTCGTACTCCGTCTCGTCGAAGAGGCCCAGAAGAAATCTCGTCGTAAACAGCCTCACGCAGGCTTCCGTGATCTTCTCCTCCGGGATCATCCCGTCCTTCCAGGCGTCCAGGAGATAGAGGAACGTATTGCCGCAGTTGAGATCGCAGCCGGTGTTGATCGCCAGCGCGGCCGATTCCTCGGGCGTGCGGGTGACGTGATGATTTTCGTGGAAATCCCGGAGCGCCCAGCAGTCCGAGACGAAATGGCCTTCAAAGCCCCACTCGCCGCGGAGGACGGACATCAGCGCGCTGCTCGCGCAGGCCGGTTCCCCGTTGACCCGGTTGTAGGCGCCCATCACCGCCTCGACGCCGGCCTCCCTGACCAGCCTCTCGAAGGCAGGCAGATACGTCTCGGCCATGTCCTTTTTCGAGGCTCTGGCGTCAAACCTGTGCCGCACCGCCTCCGGACCGGAATGCACCGCGAAGTGCTTCGCGCACGCGGCGGCCTTCATGTACCCGCCGCTGCCCTGGAGTCCCCTGACGAAGGCGCAGCCGAGGGTGCCGCTCAGGAACGGATCCTCTCCGTAGGTCTCCTGGCCTCTGCCCCATCTGGGATCCCGGAAGATATTGATGTTCGGCGACCAGAAGGTCAGCCCCTTGTAGATATCCCTGTCCCCGTGTCCGGAGTAGGCGTTGTATTTGGCCCTCCCCTCCTCGGCGATCACCTCGGCGATCTGCCGGACCAGGTCATGGTCAAATGTGGCCGCGATGCCGATGGCCTGGGGAAAGCTGGTCGCCTGCCCCGCCCTGGCCACGCCGTGGAGAGCCTCGCCCCACCAGTTGTAGGCGGGAATGCCCAGCCGCTCGATGGCGGGGGCGTTGTAGCGCAGCTGGGAGATCTTCTCCTCGACGGTCATTTCGGAGACCAGCTCCGAAGCTCTTTGCCTGGCCTCTGCACGGTCCATATGCACCTTCCTTTCCTGTCAGTTCTCTGTTGTCCGTAAAATCAGCCCTTGACCGCTCCCTGCGTCAGTCCGTCGACGATCTGGTTGCTGAACAGGCAGTAAACCACGATGGTCGGTATGATCGCGATGACGATCGCCGGGAACATCCTGTCGTAATTGGTCTGATAGGGGGTGACGAACTTGGTCAGCGCCACCGGGAGCGTCTTTTTCATGTCGTTCGAGATGAAGACCAGCGCCAGAAGGAGCTCGTTCCAGTTGCCGATAAAGGTCATCAGTCCGGTGACGAAAAGCCCGGTTCTCGCCAGCGGGAAGCAGATCTTGAAGAAAATCTGGTAAATGGAGCATCCGTCCATGCAGGCCGACTCCAGGAGCTCATTGGGGATCCCCTTGAAGAAGCCCGTCATGATAAAGACGCAGGTGGGCAGCGAGAACGTCAGGTATGGCAGTATCAGCCCCCAGAGATTGTTGCTCAGTCCGATCTTCGCGAAACGCACGAACAGCGGAATCAGCACGCAGTGAACCGGAATCATCATGCCGATCATGATGTAGAGCATGGCCGCGCCGGAGAGCTTCCAGCGCATGCGCGCGATGGCGAAGGCGGCCATCGAGCCGATGACCATCGTCAGAAGCAGGGTGATCACACAGACGAAGAGGGAATTCAGCATGGCGATTCCCAGCTTGCCGGCCTTCCAGGCGACCGCGTAATTTCCCCACTGGAATTCCTTGGGCCATCCGAAGGGATCCTTGTAGATCTCCGGACGGGTCTTGAGGGAGGTCATGCCGATCCAGGCGATCGGAGCCAGGTACACAACCACCATGAAGCAGAAAAAGATGTAAATCAGTACGGTGGATACCTTGATGGTTTTTTTATTCTGCATGAATGTCACCGCCTTTCTCACATCTCGTAGTTTTCGGTCTTGAAGAGTTTGTTGATAATCACCGTGGCGAGCAGGCACAGGACGACCAGGATGACGCCGATGGCGCTGGCCTTTCCGTAATGGTTGCCGCCCTTGCTGGAGAATCCGGTCCTGTACAGGTAGGTGGCCAGGACATCCATCTTCAGATTCTCCGTCTTGTCGCCCAGCATGGAGTAGATCAGATCGAAGAATTTCAGGGAGCCGATGGCGTTGAGGCTCATGGCCGTGCCGATCATGGGCTTGACCAGGGGAAGCGTGATGTAGCGGAACGCCTTGACCTTGCTGGCTCCGTCGATATAGGAGGCCTCGTAGAGAGATTTGCTGATGCCGGAGATCTGCGCCATGTAGAGCATCATGGACTGGCCGACGTACTGCCACAAGGCCACGAACGCGATCACCCACATCGGAAGCGTGATGAATCCGGAGGTCTCATAGAGCCAGCCCGGCCCCTTGATCCCGAAGTTCGCCAGAAGATTGTTGATACCGACCTTCGCGTGGAACAGGAACGCCCACAGAAGACCGAGGGCCGCGGAGGAAAGAACGCACGGCAGATAGATCACGTTCTTGAAGAAGTTTCTTCCTTTGTTGATGTTGGTCAGAAGAGCGGCCAGCAGAAGTCCCATGATCAGCTGGGAGACACAGGAGAACACCAGGAAAAACAGGGAATTCTTCAGTGCCCTGCGCATGATGGGGTCGTTTGCGAGTTTGATGAAATTGCTGAAGCCGGTGAACGTGTAGCTTCTTGTCACCTTGCTGTAGTCGCACAGCGCATAATAGAAGGACGTCCCAATGGGGATGAACAGTATCACCGTAAACAGTATCAGCGCCGGTGCGACAAAAATGATGATCGCTTTCTTATTGCTCAAGAGTTTATTCATGTCCTGCCTTCTCCTTGTTTCCGGCCTGTTCTTAGAAAAAGGGCGGGGCTGCCCGACGACAGTCCCGCCTTTGGCCTATCTTAATTATTTACTTTCGATAACCGCCTTTTCCGATTACCTGTAGCCGTTCTCAGCATACCAGTCTTCCACAGCCTGGAACGCTTCTTCCGGTGTCTCTTCCTTCTGGAAGATGGCGACCATGTGATTGTCGAACGTGGAGCCGGCATCCGAGGAGACCAGGGACTCGTTGTAGAATCCGAAGGTTCCCGTGGCGTTTTCGAAGATTTCCATCACGTCGGCCAGCTGCGCCGGAGCGACGGAGGCGTCGTACTCAACCTTGGTGACCGGGATCTTGCCGCCGACTTCCGCGGTGTACTTCTGAGCCGTGTCATCCGTGAAGTACTTCATCAGAGCGATGCAGGCTTCCGGAGAGGCCGTGGTGGAGCTCATCGCCAGAGAGTCGGACTTCGCGATCACTCTGTTGGGATCGTTGCCGCCTTCGATGGCCGGGAACTGGAACACACCGCACTTCTCTTCGAAGTCGGGATTCGCGCCGTTCATCTGGCCGATCGCCCAGGAGCCCTGGATCAGGATCGCGGCTTCCTCGAAGTAAAGGGCAGCCGTGGCGTCGTCGTTGGAGTCGCCCGCGGCGGTCTCCTGGAAGTACTGGGACAGCTCAAGAAGCTTCTCGCCCGCGGCGATGGTCTTGTCCTGGACCCAGCTCTCTTCGCCGGAGTTGATGGCCGCAAGGTCCACGCCTTCTCTGTCGCAGAGATAGCCGGCAAGCATCGACAGGCACCACGCGGTACCGGCGCTGATCGTGATCGGGGTGTAGCCCGCTTCCTTGATCTTCGCGCAGACGTCAAGGAGCTCGTCATAGGTGGTCGGAACTTCGACGCCGGCTTCGGCAAAGATGTCCTTGTTGTAGAACACGCAGGCAGCGGCGATATTCAGCGGAACCGCGTAGATCTTTCCGTCATAGGTCTGCTGGGCGAAGACGGCGTCGCTGGAGAAGGTGTCCTTCCAGCCGTCGGCCTCGAGATACTCGTCAAGCGGAGCGGCGACGCCGGGGGCGACGTAGTCGGTGAGGTTCGGGCCCGGGCTGACGATGAAGACGTCGGGGGTCTGACCCGCGTCGACCAGCGCGTTCAGCTGTGTGTAATACTCTTCAAGAGAGGTGGTGATCGGCGTTACGTGATACTGGCCTTCATAATCCGTGTTGAAGCGCTCGATGACGTCCGCGAAGCCTTTTGTGATGTTGTCGTTGGAAGCATCCAGGTCATCCCAGAACATCCATGTGATTTCCTGCACTTCCGCGTCGTCCGCCTGAACCGCGACCGATGCGAACAGCGAGGTGGCAATCATAGAGCCTGCAAGAAGAACTGACAGTAATTTCTTTCCCTTCATTTCATACCTCCTGATGATAAGTGGTGGCGTGTTTCGATAAACGAATCATAGCAGAAGTGCAAAGACGTTTCTTTATAATTATTGCTATTCTTGACTGAATAATTGCTGATTTATTTTCTGCGTTTTCGACATTTGTTATATTTTCACAAGATATTTTGAGGGATTTTGTGCATTTCACCATTATTTTCCGGAAGAAAACATTTCCGGGGCCGAATATTTGCACTTTCTCCGCCGTTTTGATATAGTTAATTCACAAAAACCGGCGCAATTATTTATGTTGAAATTCGAGAAGAAGCGCTTCTCAGATCGGCGAAGCGGCAGGGATCGGATTTCAGAAAGAGCAATGATCGCTGTACAGCGAGGAAAGCGGCCCGCCATGATAGAAAATCTTTCCGGAATGCATGAAACCGTCAACTACCGGCCCGACACCCAGGTCCGGCTCTACAACAACGACGAATACGAGGACTACCCTCCCCACTGGCACACGCCCTTTGAGATCATCATGCCGACCGAGGGCACGTACCGGGCGGTGTGCGTCCAGAACGAGTACAACCTCGAGGAGGGGGACATCCTGGTGATCTGCCCCGGGACCCTCCACGAGCTGTTCGCTCCTCCGGAAGGCGTGCGCATCATCTTCCAGCCGTCCCTCGCCCCCCTCGCCATCCGGGAGCTGGAGGTCCTGACGGCGATGATCAGCCCCGCCCTGCTCATCTCCGAGGAGACCCACCCCTCGATCCACGGGAGGATCCATGAGCTGATGCTGGAGATCCGGGACGACTACCTGAAGGGGAAGGCCTACCTGGAGTCCTCCATCTACTCCCGTTTTCTGGAGATGATGGTGCTGATCGGCCACGACTACTCCGAGAACGCCCGGCGGGACATCGAGGCGACGGAGAACAAACAGAAGGAATACGTGGACAAGATCACGGCTGCGTGCAGTTATGTAAACGACCATTTCTCGGAAAACCTGACCCTGGAGGACGTGGCCGCGATCGCCGGCTTCAGCAAATTCCACTTCACCCGCCTCTTCAAGCAGGTCACGAACACCAGCTTCTACAAATATCTCAGCCAGAAGAGGATCGCCCACGCGAAGGAGCTGCTGATCTCCGGCCAGTACACGATCATGGAGGTCGCCTATCTCTCGGGCTTCTCGAGCCACGCCTCCTTCACCCGGATGTTCCGCCAGGTGGCGGGCTCCACCCCCAACGAATTCCGCAAGATGTACCGCGCCACCGACAGGCGTCCGATGGGCTGACGGCCCGAAAAAAGCATTCAAAAAAAGCTGCCGCACGCGGCAGCTTTTTGCTGTATGAAGCCGGATCGTTCCTGCGGGCGCACAGTGCTCCCGCGTCCGAAACGCCCCGCCGGGCGCTCAGCCCTGGAAGTAGTAGCCCACGCCCCACTTCGTGTGGACGTACTTCGGCTCGCTGGGGTTCGCCTCGATCTTCTCGCGGAGTCTCCGGATGTGGACGTCGACGGTTCTCACGTCGCCGGGATACTCGTAGCCCCAGACGATATTGAGAAGGTTCTCGCGGCTGTAGACCTTGTTGGGATTGAACACCAGCAGCTCCAGGACGTCGAATTCCTTGGCGGTGAGATTCACTTCCTTCCCGTTTACGAAGACGCGGCGGCTCTCGCAGTCCATCCGGAGCCCGTTGATCTCCACCTGCTTCGGCTGGTTCGGGCTCTCCTCCTGGCGCGAGGCGCGCCTGAGAATCGCCTTGATTCTCGCCTTGACCTCCAGAATATTGAAAGGCTTGGTGATGTAATCGTCCGCCCCGTACTCGAGCCCGAGGATCTTGTCCATGTCCTCGCCCTTGGCCGTCAGCATGATGATGGGGACGTTGGAAAAGCCCCGGATCTGCTCGCAGACCTCGAGTCCGGTGACCTTGGGAAGCATCAGGTCCAGAAGGATGATGTCATATTCGGTTTCCTTCGCGTATTCAAGAGCCTCCTCGCCGTCGTAGGCGCACGTCACCTCGTATCCGTCCTGCTCGAGGCTGAAACGGATTCCCTTGACGATAAGCTTCTCATCATCCACCACCAGTACTTTCTTCGCCATCTGATACTCCTCACTCCCGCGGATCACCCGACGGTGATGCCGTCTTTTATCTTATTGAAAAGCGACGTCTTGATCCCCGTCACCTTCATGATGTCCTCTGTTCTTTGAAATGCGCCGTGGGCCTCCCGGTACGCGATGATGTCGGCGGCTTTCGCCGCCCCGATGCCGCTGAGCCTCTGGAGCTCCTCCGCGTCCGCCGTGTTGATGTTGATAAGTACGGATTCCGGCGTCTCCTCCGCGCCCTGTCCGGTGCCGTCCGGCGCTCCGGCCGCGCGTTCTTCGGCCTCCTGCTCCGTGAGGACGACGAGCTGCTCCCCGT
Source organism: Lachnospiraceae bacterium (assembly GCA_045114695.1). GTDB lineage: Bacteria > Bacillota > Clostridia > Lachnospirales > Lachnospiraceae > Chordicoccus. The sequence goes on from JBGUKX010000037.1 coordinate 130,689, forward strand.
CCGAGAGGATCCTCGCCTGGTTCAGGCCGATCCGGTCCGCGTCCTCCGAAAGCCCGCCCGCGGCTTCCAGCGCGTCGCACACCCTGGCCCCTTCCGGCAGGGCGAACACGCCGCCGTTCCGTACCGCGCCGCAGACGTGGACGAAAATCTCCGCCTCAGCCCCCTCGGGGCTCTCCGCGTGTTCCGCGTCACCCGCGCCGTTCCGGCCCTCCGCGTCTTCTCCGTCTTCCCCGGTCCGGCCTTCCGCGTCTCCCCGGTTCTCGGCCTCTTCGTCACCGCTCTCCGCGGCGGCGATAAAAACCGAATCCGTCTCACAGACCGCGGCGTAACCGCCGGATCTCCGCTCGCAGCCGGCAGACGCAAGCGCCGCGAACGTCAGGTATACGAATAGCATGGCACGAAGTGCCATGCGTTTGTCGTGATAATTCATCTCACACCTCCGCCTGCATGATTTCTTCCGGGAATCCTGCCGCGGGGGCTGTGCTGTTTTTATTTTATCGAATCCTCAAAATGTTGACAAGAGGTTTTGTTCTAATTCTCCCGGACGCGCAGGCCGCCTCGGTCTTCCGTCAGCATGCCGCGGGGGACTCAGTCCTCCTTCGCCCAGCCGTAGGCGCAGCGGACGGCCTTGTCCCAGCCGCGGATCAGTTCTCTTCTCCTGTCGTCCGCAATCTCCGGCTTGAAGGTGCGGTCCACCGCCCAGTTCCGGATCACGTCCTTCCGGTCGGTCCAGAATCCCACGGCGAGTCCGGCCAGATACGCGGCGCCCATCGCGGTGGTCTCCACGCAGGACGGGCGGAGGACCGGGATGTCGGTGACGTCGGCCTGCATCTGCATCAGGTAGTTGTTCGCGGAAGCGCCCCCGTCCACCTTGAGGGACGGAACCGGAAGCCCCGAATCGGCGCGCATGCTCTTCAGCACGTCGTTGACCTGGTAGGCGATGGAATCCAGCGTCGCCCGGATGATGTGATACTTGCCGCATCCCCTGGTGAGTCCCACGATCGTCCCCCGGGCGTACTGATCCCAGTGGGGCGCGCCGAGGCCGGTAAACGCCGGCACCACGTAGCAGCCGTTGGTATCGCTGACCTTCTTCGCCATATATTCGGAATCCGGGGCGGAATCGATGAGGCGCATCTCGTCCCTGAGCCACTGGAGCGCGGCGCCGGCGACAAAGATGGAGCCCTCGAGGGCGTAGGTCACCCTGCCGCCGATCCCCCAGGCGATGGTGGTCACGAGGCCGTTCTCGGAAAACACGGGCGTCTCCCCGGTGTTCATCAGCATGAAGCAGCCGGTGCCGTAGGTGTTCTTGACCTCCCCCTTCTCAAAGCAGGTCTGTCCGAAGAGGGCCGCCTGCTGGTCCCCCGCCACGCCGGCGATGGGGATGGGCGCGCCCATGATCTGCGGATCCGCGTACCCGAAGAGGCCGCTGGAGGGCTTCACCTCCGGCAGCATGCGCGCGGGGATGTCCATGATGGAGAGAATCTCCGGATCCCAGCGGAGCTCCCTGATATTGTAGAGCATGGTCCGGGAGGCGTTGGAGTAGTCCGTCGAGTGGATCGCGCCGCCGGACAGCTTCCACATGAGCCAGGTGTCGATGGTCCCGAAGAGCAGCTCGCCCCTCTCCGCCCGCTCCCTGGCGCCGGGCACGTTCTCCAGGATCCAGCGGAGCTTCGTCGCGGAAAAATAGGCGTCCGCGAGGAGGCCGGTCTTCTCCCGGATCAGGTCCGTGTATCCGTCCTCCCTCAGCCTGTCGGCGTACTCGGCGGTTCTCCGGCACTGCCACACGATAGCCCGGGAGACCGGTTCCCCGTTCGTCTTGTCCCATACGACCACCGTCTCCCTCTGGTTCGTGATGCCGATGGCCGCGATGTCGGCGGCCGTCGCGTGAATATTCGCCATCGCCTCCCGGGCCACCTCGATCTGCGTCGTCCAGATCTCCCCGGCGTCGTGCTCCACCCAGCCCGGCTTCGGATAATACTGCCGGAATTCCTTCTGGGCGACGCTCATGATCCTGCCCTGCCGATCAAAGAGGATACACCGGTTCGACGTCGTTCCCGCGTCAAATGCCATCACATACTGTGCCATCTGCAGCCCTCCTTCTCCTCCGCCGTCCGTCCGGCGGAGCGCTGTCCGTGCCGTTCTTCAGCCGTCCGTGTCCGGCCTGCATGCCCTTCTTCCGCCGTCCATATCCGGTTGAGTATTTTCCTGTTTTTGATTATAATGTATGATCATTGACTTTGAAAGGGTACAAAATGAAGACGTTACGCAGATGCTTCCGCTTTTTTCCGTTCTGCCTTCTGATCTCGTCGGCGCTCACCGCCGTTCCGTTTCTTGTCTCGAAAATCTATTACATGTACGCCGACGACTATCTGATGAACTACATCGCCAACGGGTCCTACGGGACGGAATACAGCGATCATCTCATCTTTCCGCGCATCCTCTTCGGCACGGTCACGAAGCTGCTCTACGGCATCACCCGTTCGGTCAACTGGTACGCCGTCCTGCTCGCCGCGACGCTCGCCGTCTCCTTTGCCGTCTTCCACTGGGTTCTGGCCTCCTTCCGGTGCCATCTTCCCGTTCTGGCGGCATCCGTCGTCCTCAACGCCGTCGCCGTCCCTCTGTTTTTCACGTTCACGGTGGTCGCCTTCCTCTGCGTGGGGGCCGGCGCCGCCCTGCTCTATCTGTCCTTCTACCGGAAAAAGGCCCTCCGGACGATCATCCCCGGCGTCCTGCTGATGATCTGGGGCTACGTGGTCCGCAAGGCGACCCTCGTCCCGGTGCTGGGGCTGATGTCTCCTTTTGCCCTCAAGGCCCTCGTCGAGGTCATACGGGCAGGCAGGAAACGGAGGGAAGCCGGAAACGGCGCCGCGGGGGACGCCGCTTCGGCCGGCAGCCTCATCGGGCGGATCCGGCGGGGAGACGATCCGCAGGTTCTCCTGATCCGCCGCCTTCTCCTGCTGGTCTGCGGGGCGGCCGCCGCCCTCGTCCTTCTGCTGGGGCTCCGCCTCTGGGAGCAGAAGGCCTATTCCGGAGACATGTGGGCCGAGTACCAGCTCTACAACACGGCCCGCAGCGACGTGCTGGACTACCCGGGGGTCGGCTACGACATCCTGAAGGACTCCTTCCGGGAGATCGGCTTCACCAGCCAGGAGTACCAGCTGCTCTACCGCTGGGCGTTCTGTGAGAAAAAAGTCTTCTCCCGGCAGAAATTCCTCGAGATCGCCGCCGTGCAGTCCAATATCTACTCGAAGCCCTGGCGCACCGCCTACACGAAGCAGACGCTGAAGGCGTCCCCGAACCGCTACCTTCTGCTCATCCCGCTGGTCCTGTTCCTGCTGCTTCTCTTTGCCGACCGGCGTTTTCAGTTTGTGACCGGTTTTCTCGGATTTCTCATGCTCTGCGCCGTGATCCTGGCGCTCTGTTTCCTGCGCATGCGCTTCCTGCTGCGCGTCTCCGTCCCGCTCTCCATCGTCACCGTCTACGTGACGCTGATGTGCACGGGGGCCGCCGAAGAGACGGCGGAGGACATGATCCTGCTGCCCGGCGCCCGGAAACGCGCAAAAAAAAGCGGCGTCCCCGAGATCATCGTGAGGGCGGCCGGCTTCTGCGCAGCGGCGGCTGTGCTGGTGCTATTTTGCGTAAGGTTTGTGAACGGGTACAACAACGCGGTATTCTCTCTGCGGAATCCTGATTTCGAGACAGCGGCGGAGCCCCTCTTCGACGAAGTGCGGTCCCACCCGGAGCGGATCTACATCACCAGCAGCTACTGCTTCGGCAGGATGTACTACTACGGCCACCCCGTAAACGGGATCCGGACCATCGACGACTACAGCCACCTGATCCGGGTCGGAAGCTGGGACAGCTTCACGCCCCGATACTACAGAATCGCCGAAGAACTCGGCATCCAGGATCCGGACAACCTGATCTCCGGCCTCGTGACGGAGGATTCCTTCTATCTGCTCACGGACACCGAGGACGTCGCCCTCGCCTATCTGAAGACCGCCTTCAAAGGCAGCAGAATCACCGCCGAAGCCGAGCTCATCGGCGACGGTCCCTTCAAGGTCGTGAAGTTCACGAAGGAGGACGCCTGATTCACAGAGGAAGACGCCGGATTCACAGAGGAAGACGCCGGATTCACAGAGGAGGACGCCGGAACGCGCCGGGTCTCAGAACATGTTGGTCACCACGATTCCCGTGATGATCAGAAGATTGCCGAGAAGCTTCTTCTTCGTGATGGGCTCCCGGAAGATCAGGAAGCTCAGGATCATCACCCACAGATTCCCGATGGAGTCCATGACGGCGCCGCTCTGCATGCTGACCTGTCTGCTGTAGGCGTACACGCAGACCAGCATGCTCAGGAACATCATGCCGTAGCCGGCGATCACCTTGAAGTTGAGATATTCCCTGATCACGCTCTCATGGCGCTCCGAGGCGCTCTTCTTCAGGAGCATCTGGGAAAAAGAAGCTATGAGCGATGCCGCGGCAAACAGCAGCACCCATGGGTTCCATTCATTTCGCATCTTGATTCACCAGTAAAATTCCGAAAAATACCAGCAGGATTCCGATCACGCTGGCAGGCCTGACCGCCTCGTGAAAAATCACCACGCTCCAGAGAAACGTCCAGAAAATGGCGAAGGCCCTGTTCGCGTAGGCGACGGACAGATCGTATCTCTTGATGATCTGCTGCCAGAAGATGGCGTAGAATCCCAGGCAGACCACCTCAAGGACGAGCCATCGGAAGCCGGCCGGGTTCAGGCCGTGAACCGTGATCCCGAAGAGGACCGTCTCTCCGGAGTTCATTCCGGCAAATTTCGAGCACACCGACGACAGGGTGAAGATGACCACCGCCATCTGTATCACCAGCGCCGCGCGTATTCCCTGCGGACCTCTGGATTTTCCCCTGTCCGCGACATTTCCTTCCATTCCGCGTTCTCCTGTCACTCTCTGTCCCCGGTCTCGCCGAGGGGCATGCGGTTTCTGTACAGCAGCTCCCGTCCCTCCGCGTCGGTCACGGACGCGTCTTCGAAGACCCTGCCGGTGACGCGGTCAAGGGATTCCCTGTCCGGCAGAACCAGGTAGATCCGGGCGGCGTAGGGCCGCGCCTGCGGATCGCCGATTCTCTCCCCTTCCCTGTAGAAGCACTGGAGCATCCTCGCGTCCGCTTCCTCCGCCGCGCGCCTCAGCCGCGACTGGTCCGCCACGACGCCGTCCCGGGCGTGGAAATACAGGACTCCGGCGGAACAGGTTCCCTCCGGCCGGCAGCCGGCCAGCAGTTCGTCGATGCTGCGCGTGCCGCAGGCGTGGGCCAGCAGCAGCTCCTCCGTGGAAATCCCGCAGGCGTAGGCGAGGAGCTCATGCTCGTATCCGAGAAACCGTCCCGCGATCTCTCCCACGGTGAGACCTCTTTCGGCGCCGTAGTAGCACTGCATGCAGAGGGGACCCTCGGTCTGGCCGGTTCTCCCGATATAGCGCTGCAGCGCGTCCCGGACGAGGGGCAGAAGCTCCTTCACTTTCCGGGCGGGGTAGACGTTTCTGGTGCTGACCGGTATTCTGCCTTCTTCCGCGGGCGTCTTCTCCCGGTCGGCGATTCCCAGCACGCGCACGGTTCCCCGGCGGACCCAGCACTGCACGTTGTACTCCGGATCCGGGATATATTCCTCCGCCAGCACGCCGCCTGCGGGAAACGTGTCAAGATACGCCTCCGCCTCCGAAAGGGAGCGCGCCACCTTCACGCTTCTCGAGCCGTAGAGATCCCTCGGCTTGAGAATCATCGGAAACGACAGCTCCGGGAGCGCCCCGTCGTCCGCGCCGGAAATCATCCGGAACGCGGGCATCCGGATTCCCAGCTCCGCGCACAGAGCGTGCATCGCCAGCTTGTCCCGGTAGCAGGGAAGCTGCTCCGTCTTCAGATGGCAGGGAAGCCCCGCCTTCTCCGCGATGCGCACCATGCACTCCAGCAGAAGGTCGGAGTAGGCCGTCGTAATGGCGCTGACTCCCTCTTCCTCCGCGATCCGGGCAATGCCGTCCGTGTCGCGCACGTCGACGGTATAGGCGGCATCCGCGAGCTTCTTGGCCGGGGCGTCCGGGTTTCCGTCGACGCAGACGGTCCGGATCCCGCGGCGCCCCGCCAGGGTGACCAGCGGAACGAATTCGCTCAGGCCGCCGAGCACCATCAGGCCCGGTCTGTTTTTTTCCGTATCAGTCATTTTCATGCTTCTTTCCAAAGGCTCCGTTCTCTCCGGCGCTTCCTTCTTCCCCGGGCCCGTCCGTTTCCTTTCGGCGCAGCACGTAATGGGGCTGCTTCTTGGATTCGTCCAGCACATGCATCATGTAGTCGCCCAGTATGCCCGCCGCGAGAAGCGTAAGTCCCGTCGAGGCGAGAAGGAGCAGAAAGAGACTGGTCCATCCCCGGACCGTGATGCGTCCGGTCAGATATCTCACAAAATAGACGATTCCCAGCACGACGCTCAGCAGGAACGTCGCGATGCCGATATTTCTCATGAGGATCAGAGGGAACACGGAGTGGGTCGTGACGTCGTAGTACAGCATGCTGGCGAGAGCGCGGAACGAATAGCCGCTGCGCCCGTAGGCCCTCGCGTGATGCTCCACGTCGACGTTGATGATCCGGTTCGACGTCGCGATCAGCAGGTTTCCGATCACGGGTCTGTGCACGGTGGTGTCCTTGATCGCGTCGGCGATGAAGCGGCGCATCAGACGGAACGAGGTGAGCTCCAGGGAGGGATCCTGCCGGAACATGCGGGCCGTGGCGAAGGCGTAGATTCTGGTTCCCAGCCTCCTCACAGCGTTGTGCTGTCTGCCCACGTAGCGCGCCACGACCACGTCGACGTCGTCTCTGCCCTCGAGCGCGCCGATCAGCTTCGGAATCTCTTCCGGCGGATGCTGAAGGTCGTCGTCCATCGTGATCACGAAATCCCCCGACACATAGTGAAGCCCGCACAGAATCGCGGGATGCTGGCCGAAATTTCTCGCCATCTGGAAGATCTTTACCCGGCGGTCCCTTTCGCGGATGGACTTCATCACCTCGTAGGAGCGGTCCTTTGAGCCGTCGTCCACCAGGAGAAGCTCAAAGTCCTCCCGGAGCCGTCGGTCGAACACGCCGCAGAGTCTCTCATACAGCTCTTCCAGAGTATGTTCAGAATTATAGACCGGCACTACCACCGAATATAAAGCCATATTCCCTCCTGTCCCGTCCCTGTTTTCGGACGGGAACCGTTACTTAATATATAATCTTTTGACAAGACCGTCAATGGCATTCTGTGACCCTTGAAGAAGTGCATTTTTTCAGATATAATATACAAAATGCGTCCCGATCCGGGGCCGCGCATTCAGGATAAAGTCTCCGGACACCAACGGTCGTTCCGCGGTTCATGACAGCCGCGGGAACTTTTCATGCAAATGCGGAAGCGCGAGGACTCCATGAGCAGAATCGATTTTAACGTTCCGCCCTTCGTGGGCACGGAACCGGAATATATGAAGCAGGCCGCCCTGAACCACAAGATCTGCGGCGACGGGCCCTTTACGCTGATGTGCCAGGAATGGATGAACCGGCGCTTCGGCGTCCCGGCCTCCTATCTGACGACCTCCTGCACGTCGGCGCTGGAGATGAGCGCCCTTCTCTGCGGCATCCTGCCCGGAGACGAGGTGATTCTCCCCTCCTACACCTTCTGCTCGACGGCCGACGCCTTCGTGCAGCGCGGCGCCCGTCTCGTCTTCGTGGACGTCCGCCCCGACACGATGAATATCGACGAGAAGCGGATCGAGGACGCGGTCACGGAGAAGACCAGGGCGATCGTGGTGGTTCATTACGCGGGCGTCGCCTGCGAGATGGACACGATCATGGACATCGCGGCCAGGCACTCCCTCTTCGTGGTGGAGGACGCCGCCCAGGCCTTCGGATCGACCTACAAAGGCAGGCCTCTCGGCACCATCGGACATTTCAACTGCTTCTCCTTCCACGAGACCAAGAATTTCTCCATGGGAGAAGGCGGCGCGCTTCTTCTGCCCGATATCTCCTACCGGGAGCGGGCGGAGATCTACAGGGAAAAGGGAACCGACAGGAGCCGCTTCTTCCGTGGGCAGATAGACAAGTATACCTGGCAGGACTACGGCTCCTCCTATCTCCCGAGCGACATCAACGCCGCCTATCTCTGGGCGGAGCTCGAGGAATACGACAAAATCCATGACGACAGGATGCGCTCCTGGGAGGCCTACGACGCGGCGCTGCGCCCCCTGGCCGGGGCCGGCCGTTTTGAGGTGCCCACCGTTCCGGAGGGCTGCGTGCACAACGCGCACATGTACTACATCAAGACCCGCGATCTGCAGGAGAGAACCGCGCTCATCGCCTACATGCGCGAGAGCGGGGTGCTGTCGGTATTTCACTATATTCCCCTGCACTCGTCGCCTGCCGGCATGAAATTCGGCCGTTTCCACGGAGAAGACCGCTGGACGACGAGGGAGAGCGAGAGGCTTCTGAGGCTTCCCCTCTACTACGGTCTTACCGAAGAAAAGCGCAATACCGTCATCGAGGTCCTGTCCCGGTTCTACCGGTAACGGGGACCCCGCAGCGGCCGCCGGCCGCCGGCGGTCATATCTTCTGCCGCGCGGTCCGCGCGGCACAGGGAGGCTTCCATGGAAAAAATCAACCGCAGATTCGGCGGGATCATCGTACTCCTGCTGGCGAACGCCGTCTTTTTCGTCCTCTATCTCAGGTTTTTCACGGGAGAGGCGGTCTACCTCTACACGGACATCGGATCGGATTCGGTCAACTCCAGCTATCCGATCATCGCCATGGTACAGCGTCTGTTCGGATCGCGGGATTTTTCAGGCTTCAGCCTGACGGCGGGGCTGGGATCCTCCACCGTCACCTACCTGCTGAAGTATCTGAACCCCGTCAAGCTGCCCCTTCTGTTCTTCACCGGGGAGCGTCTTCCCCTGGGACTGATCGTCGAAATCCTGATCCAGACCAATGTGATCGCGCTCTTCTCCTGGCTGTTTTTCCGCCGTCTGCTGGATCACGGGACGGCGGCCCTCTTCGCCGCCCTCGCCTGGACCTTCTCGGGATACGTCACCCTCTGGAGCCAGAATCTCACCACCGGCAGCTGCATGGCCATGTTCACCATTATGATGGCGGCCCTGCTGCCCGTCCTGGAGAAGCCCACGGTGAGGCGCTTCCTCCTGCTGTCCCTCGCCCTCGCGCTCTTCCTTCTCACCAATTACTACTACTGCTACATGTCGGCGTACTTTGTGCTGTTCTTCCTGATCTTCTACTCCGTCGCGACAAAGAGGACGGTCACCGCCTTCTTTGTCAGCGGGCTTGAGGTTCTCGGATCCGCGCTCTTCGCCGCCCTCATGGCCGCGGCCGCCCTGCTCCCCTCCTTCTCTGGTTTTTCCGGCTCGGGCAGGACCGACGCGCTGAGCGTCGTCGGCGCGAAGCTCTCCGTCACCTCTCCCAGGGGGCTCTTTGTCCTCCTCGGCCGCCTCTTCTCCGTCAATACGATGGGGCCCGGCGCCGCCTATGTCGGAACCATGAACTACTATGAGGAGGCCGCCCTGTCGACCACCGTCCTCGCGGTGGCGGCCGTGGTCTACCTCATCTCCAGGGAAAACACCCGGATCGTGACGATTCTGTCCGTCCTTCTCTGCGCCGCGGTCCTCCTTTTCAAAAACAGCGGCGCCTATCTCCAGTTCAATATCGGCGTCCGGCGCTACGCCTTCATGATCGCCTTCGCGGAGGCCATCGCGGTCGGCGTATTCATCCGGTCGCTCATGACCCGCGTGTACAGCATGCATCTGTTCTGGTCGGCGGTCATCTCACTGGCCCTCTGCGGGGCCTCTGTGCTGTTTCTCGCCCTCTACGACGGACGTTTCAACTGCTGGACGGACATCCGGACCCTGAAGCTGGTCGCCGTGTGCGCCGCCGGCTTCTCCCTGCTTCTGGTTCTCTATGCCCTCAACCTGCGCTTTTCCGGGGTCATCCCCTTCCTCTGCCTGCTCCTCATGATGGGAGAGCTCGTCGTCATGAACTACGACACGCTCTACGTGAGGGACTTCGTCACGGCGGAGGAATACGCCTCCGTCGCCGACGGAAACGGCGTGAAGGAAGCGGTGGATCTGATCCGCGGCGCGGAAGATGACACGCTGTGCCGGATCGCGGTCAACGGAACCACGGACGGCGCCAACGCGGGCATGCTTCTGGACTTCCCTGCCGCCTCGGTCTACAACAACACCAACGCCCAGGCCCTTACGACCCTGACCAAGGCCCACGGGACCTGCGAGCTCTCGCCGAATCACTTCATCGCCGACGGATACGCGCCGGGACAGCTGTCGTTCCTGGCCGGACGGTATCTGATCACCTCCAACACAGGCCTGTCGGCCGACACGCCCTCCTCGGCGTTCTACCGGAAAACCGCCGAGACGCCCGACGGATCGAAGGCGGTCTACGAAAACACAACGGCCCTTCCCTTCGGGTATCTCTACACCAGGCAGATGTCCGCCTCCGAGGCGAAGGAGCTGCCCCTGCCCGAGAGAATTCTCGCCATGACGCAGTCCTGCTACCGCACGGACGGCATTTCCACCACGGAGGAAGACCAGGAAGAGGAATCTCCCGGCGGGCAGGCCGCCAGGAGCGGACATTTCACGGCCACGGACCTCCTCACCTCCGGAAAGGACGCCAACAATCTGAAGCTTCGGAAGACGACCTCTGGCATCGTATTCCGCCCCACCGGAGGAGACCCCTATATCTACTATGAGATCGGTCCTTCCAGGCCGGGGAACGTGCGGCTGCTCTACCTGAAGCTTCGAAGCGCCAATTACAACAAGGTCCGGCAGATGCAGATTTTCTTCATGAGCAGCCCCGATGAAGACCCGGATCCCGCGGACAGCCGGCTGTTTTTCCTCGGCCGCGGCTATCCCGAGACCTGTCTCATCCTTCCGGACGACGTCGAAAAGATCCGCCTGGATTTCCCGGAGGATTACATCGACACCAACGTGGCCGAGCTTTCTCTCATGGAATCCGACGCCTTCACCGGCGCCTTTGACGAACTGATGTCGACGGACATCCGGGACGTCTCCATGAAGGGCGGGACCTACTCCGCCTCGCTCAACGCGGAGAGCGAAGGCGTTCTCTGCGTGCCGCTTCTCTACTCCGGCTGCTGGACGGCCGAGGTAAACGGAAAAAAGACCCCCGTTCTCAATATAAACGGAGGTCTTACGGGAATCGAGGTCGGCCCGGGGAAATCCGACGTGGTCATGACCTGGCAGATTCCCCATTTCCGGCTGGGTCTCCTTCTTTCCGGCGCCGTGGCGGCGGTATGGCTCGTGCTGATGATCTTTCCGCCGTTCCGGAGAAAGAGCCGGCGGGAAAAATGACGGGCATCCGGGGACTTCCGTCACCGGCTCCCGGTGCCGGCGGGGGCTTCGGCTGCCCCGCGGGCCGCATCCAGAATCAGTTCTTCCAGTTCACGGTTCGTCATGCCGCAGATATACTCCGCCGCATCGGCGCCTTCCGCCGCTCCCGCCAGGCCGGGAGCGATTTTTCTGCCCTCCAGGGCCTTTTCCAGTCCGCGTATGTCGCGCTCGCCAAAGAAATCCCCGCAGACCCGGAGCGCCTCGATGACGCCCTCTCTCTCGGCAAGATACACGGCGACCGTGCCGAAGGGGAACCGCCGCTCCAGCTTCCGGTTATAGATGGGAGACGCCCCGTAATTCCATTTCCATGTCCTGTACTTTTCGTCGGCGAGCCTGCCTGCCGCCGCCCGCTCCGCCTCCGTCAGCGCATACCCGGTGATTCCGCCCTCCGGCGCGAGATGCCGGAGCAGATCCTCCGCGAACGAATCCTCCGGGACAACCCGCCCCAGACAGCGGCCGACCGTCGTCACTCTGCTGCGCACCGACCGGATCCCCCTGGATTCGTATTTCACGCTTTTTGCCGCCAGCGCCTCCGAGACGGCGTCGAGGTCGGTGTTGAGCATGATGCATCCGTGATGCAGGATCCGCCCGTTTTTTCTGTACTGGGCGCTTCCCGAGATCTTCAGGCCGCCGGCCGTCAGATCGTTCCTCCCGGTGAGCTCCGCCCGGACGCCGTAGGCGGCGAGGGTCCGGATCACGGGACGCACGAAGCTCTCAAACCGGAAGCTGTCGTGCCCCTCCTGATCCGTGATGACGGTGTAGTTGAGGTTGCCCCTGTCGTGATAGACCGCGCCGCCGCCGGACAGACGCCTGACCACCCGGATCCCGTTGGCGCGGACATAGGCCCCGTTGATCTCCTCTTCCGTGTTCTGATATCTTCCGATCACGACCGTGGGGTCGTTGCGCCACAGCATCAGACAGGTCCCGCCGCGTTCTGCGCGCCCGAAGAGAACCTCCTCCAGCGCCAGGTTGTAAGACGGATCAAAGCTTTGCGATTTGACGCAACGCATCATTCTTCCGTGTGATCCTCAAAATTCAGCCGCTCCTCCTCCACCACCAGGGGCCGGTCCAGAACTCTCTGATTGATGGAGAGAATGTACTCGCCCAGCAGTCCGATGAAAAACAGCTGCACGCCGCCGAGGAAGAACTGTCCGATCACGAGCGGGGCCACGCCCGCCGTGAACCAGTCCCAGTGAACCAGCTTCATGACGAGGTACACGAGGGCGACGACGATGCTGATGAACCCGATGAAGAAACCGAGGAACGTCGCCATCCTGAGAACCACCTTGGAGTAGGACGTGATGCCCACCATCGCCACGTCATAGAGGCTGTAGAAATTGTTCTTGCTCTTTCCGGCCCGGCGCTGCGGCCTCTCGTAGGGCACGGTCTTGTAGTCGTATCCCAGCTCGGCGATCATGCCGCGCAGGTAGGGAACCGGGTCGTGGACGCTTCTGACGACGTCGACGAAGGCCTTGTCATAGAGGCCGAAGCCCGTGAAATTCTCGATGTGGCCGATGTCCGTAATCTTCCGGAGGAGCTTGTAGTACTGTCTCCGGACCCAGGCCATGAGCCTTCCTTCCTCGGTCTTGCTCTTGATCCCGATGACGATCCTGCTCCCGTTCTCCCACTCCCGGACCAGCGTCGGGATCAGCTCGGGCGGATCCTGGAAATCCGCGTTCAGCCTCACGACGCAGTCCCCGTAGGCCTGCTTGAGCCCGTGCACCGGCGAGCGGAGCTGTCCGAAATTCCGGGCGTTGAAGATCGCCTTCACATGGGGATCCCTGCCGCAGATGCCCCTGAGGATCTGCCTCGTCCTGTCCCTGGAATGATTGTCGATATAGATGATCTCATAGTCGTACCCGGGGAGCTCCTTCCGGAAGATATCCGTCAGGGCCTCCGTCATCGGCAGGACGTTGTCCTCCTCGTTGTAGGTCGGAATGACCACCGAGATCCGTTTTCTGCCATTTTCCCTGTTTTCCATGGCAATCTCCTTGCTTATGCATGGGGCGCCCCCGTGGGGGCGGATCCCTTCGCCTGCGGCGCGCCTACCTGGCCAGCTCGCTCTCCGTCAGCGGTATCTCCACGTTCGCGGCCAGCTCCTCCCTTGGCAGGAAGGGCGCCATATCTTCAATGGGGACGGACACCATGGTGCCGTCGGGAAGCTTTCTCGAGGAAACCTTGGGCTCCGTCTTCTGGAGAGGCGAGACCCGCACTTCGATGAGGGCGGGCAGCGGAAGCTTCATCGCCGCCTCCATGTCCTCTCTCAGCGTCTCGTTGGCGGCACAGAGTCCGTAGCGGAAGCCGAAGAGGTCGGCGGTCTTTCCGAAATCCGGGAACTCCAGGTCCCCGCTCTCCGGGCCGATGCCGATGAGCGGCTTTCCGAAGAAGGCGTTCTGGGTCTGGCGGATGGAATGATATCCTCCGTTGCAGATCAGGAATATCCTGACGGGCAGGCGGTTGGTGGCGATGGTCTGCAGCTCCTGCAGATTCATCATGATGCTTCCCTCTCCCGTGACCAGCGAGACCTCCCCTCGACCGGATCCCACCGAAATCCCGATGGCGGCGGGCAGGTCGTATCCCATGGAGGCGGTGGCCGTGTTCGAGTAGAACCGCTGCCCCTCGCGGCAGCGGAAGACCTGGATGCCGGCCACCCGGGAGGTCCCGCAGGAGCCGATCAGCTGCGCCCCTTCCGGCAGAAGGTCGGAAAGGCAGTCGTAGAAGGCGTAGATATTGGCGAGGCCGTCGCTCTGGGGGCCTTTTTCCGCCTCCGTCACCAGCTGGTATTTCTTCCGTCTCGCCACGCAGCGGCCGAGCCACCCCGCCGCCTTTTCGCACCATGGCTTTCCGGGCGCCGCCCCCATCTCTTCCAGGCGGGCCGTCAGCTTTGACATCAGCTCGTAGGCGTCGCCTATGACGCTCATGTCTGCCCTGACGTTGGGTTTCTTCAGCTCGTTCTCATCCAGCTCGTTGAGAATGGTGTAGGCCTCTCTGGCCCACTCCTGATAGTCGAAGCCGGTCTGGAGGAAGCTCAGCCGGCTGCCGACGGAGAAGAAGACGTCGCAGCCCGCGACGGCAAAATTGCCCGCCCGGTTGCCCGTCATGCCCGTCCTTCCCGCGTAGAGGGGATGCTCCTCGGGCAGGATGTCCACCGTCGACATGCCCCCCAGCACCGGGATGCCCAGAAGCTCCGCCAGATGGCGGAAGAGATCGATGCCGCCGCAGGCGCGGACGCCGTATCCCCCGAAAAGAACCGGCCGGGAGGCCTCCTTCAGCTTCGCGAGAATCGTCTCGACGACGTCGCCGCTGATCCGGGGCACCGGGGCGAAGCCCTCCTCCTCCGGGACGAAGCCCTTCTGCGCCTCCGGGCGGATGTCCGCCGCCTGCACGTCGAGGGGGACGTCCAGCCAGACGGGGCCCTTTCTGGCGTAGGTCATCAGAAACAGCGCCTTTTCGACGCAGTATCTGACGTCCTCTTTTTTCGTGATCATCACGGAGTATTTCGTCATGGCCTCCGTGCTTTTCGTGATGTCGTACTCCTGCACCCCCATCGTGCGCAGGGGAAGTCCCGTGCTCCTCACCGTCGTGGCGTACCGCGCCTGCCCGGAGATCACGAGCACGGGGATGGACTCCATCCACGCGCAGAGGACACCGGTGACGGCGTTTGAGGCGCCGGGGCCGGTGGTCACGAGGACGCAGGCGGGGCGGTTGTTCACCCTGGCGTAGGCCTCCGCCGCCATCGCGCAGGCCTGCTCGTTGTGCTGAAACAGGCAGTGCATCAGCGGGCTGTGCCCGAAGGAGTCGTCCAGATGCATGGCGCCGCCTCCGGTGACCAGGAAGACGTCCCTGACGCCGGCTTCCGAAGCCTTCTTCACGATATAGTCCGATACCTTCATCCTTCGAATCCCGCCGGACGGGACTTGCGGGTCCGGCCGTTCCTTTCTCCCGGGCTGGGCCGGGCCTGTCTTTTTCATGCGCGGAAGCGCTCTGCAGCACGGGGTCTTGCGCCGGAGGGCGCCGGGCCCTCTCCCGCCGGGGGCGTCAGAGGTATTTTTCGCACCTCTGCTCGCAGACCATCGTCTTCCCGGACTGCTGGATGGGGAGCTCGTCGATGTATTCCACCTCGATCTCCGCGTCGTCCCCGAGATACTTTCGGTAGGAGGCGACGACCTCGTCCTCCCGGACCTGGGCGCCGATCTCCGCGTTCAGCTGGAGAAGGTATTTCTTCTCATCGAGCTGAATGCATTTTCCCTGGCGCAGAATTCCCTCGAAATTGAGGAGGTTGTTCATGAATACGTGAATCGAGAGCGGCTCGCCCTTCGTGTTCCGGATGAGGGATCCGCGCCGCCCGTAGATCTCGGTCAGCTTCTCGCGGATCCTGCCCTCCGCGGCAGGGACGCTCACCTTGATGCCCGTATCGCCCGTATCGTAGCGGATCATGGGGAAGGCGCGGTTGTAATAGTCCGTGATCACGATGCGTCCGAGCTCGCCCGGGGCCGCCGCCTCATCGGAATCCATCTTCAGGATCTCGACGTGGAAATTGTAGAGGTCGATGGTATAGTCGTCCTCGTCGTTCAGGCTGACGGCGATAAATCCGTTCTCATTGTTCCCGTAGGAGAGGACGGGCACGATGCCGAACAGCTTCTCCGCCTTCTCCCGCGTGGCCTTGGGCAGAGCCTCTCCCATCGTAAAGATCATCTCCACGTCCCAGCCCCTGACGTCGAGGGACGTCCGCTCCGCGTAGTCCGTCAGGGCGGTAATGGCGCTCGAGTAGGCCACCAGCACCTGGATCCTCTCGTCGAAAATGCGGTTGAAGATCTCCCGGATGCTGGCGTCGCTCATATTCGAGATATCGATCATGAGCAGATTGTTGGTGAAGGATCTCAGGTCCGAGATCGTGTTCTTCCCCTTGATCCAGGCCCGGAACTCTCCCCTCTTCATGCCGAGGCGGAATCCGTTCAGCTCCATGACGGACATGAAATTCATGTTGACGCGCTCGAGCTTGTCGTCGTTCGCCAGCACGGTAAAGGGCGTTCCGGTGGAGCCGCTGGTGGAGAAGCGGTGCAGGCGTTCTCTTTTGCCTCTGTACTGCTCGCTGAGGATCTCCTCGTAGTGGTCCAGGAAATCCTGCTTGGTCATCACGGGAAAGTCCTCCAGGCCGGCGTGGCGCGGAAGAGCGCGGTAGAACGGGCAGTTCGCGGCGGCATATTCCAGAATCGCGGCGATCCGGCGGTCCCGGTACTGCTCCGTCACGCCCTCGAGGATCTCCCTCTTGTTGACTTTTTTCAGCGTCTGCTGACGCTTTCCGTGCAGATCGTCGAGGGCGGTCCAGGCCGCTCTCCTGAGAATTTCTCCTGCCTGCTTCATACTCTTATCACTCCGTTTCTCCGCCTGCGGCGGAATCTGTGGGATCACTCACTGCGGCGGACCCGTCCGGGTCCGTTCCCCTGTCCTTGTGCCGCCTTGCAGACGCCGAGCACGATCACGGCGGCCGCCCGGATCAGGTTTGCCGCGAGCACGGCCGCGCTGAAACCCATCAGGCCGCTTCGCGGCGTGACCGCTGTGATCAGAACGACCACCAGGACCAGATGGAGCGTCTGGAGCAGCAGCTGCCACTTCTCCCCGGTGAAGGTCAGGGCGATGATAAACAGATAGGCGGAAAGCATCGCCAGGATCTGTGAGATGGTGACCACCGTGATGAGCGGCGCCGCCGCCTCATAGAGAGACGGATAAAACAGACGGATAAAAATCGGGGTCGCCGCCTCGCACAGCAGAAAGAAGACCGCGCTCACCGCGATGCCGATCCCGGAAAACTTCAGGAACCGGCTGCGGGTGACCCTCGTCTCCTCCCGCGTGAGATAGGAAATGATCACGGTGTTGACCGGCGCGATGAAAAGCACCAGGGTCTTTCCGATCAGGGAGACGACGTAGTAGACGGTGACCGCCTCTCCCCCGAGGGCGCTCTTGAGATAGACCCGGTCGATGTTGAGCGTCAGGTTCGTCACGAAGTAGGAAAGGACGAGCACGCCGCCCTTTGTCAGTACCGGCCGGAAGAAGCGGCTGACGGAGAAAAACCGCCGGAAAACAGATCCCTTTGCCGCCGCGTACGCGATGGCGGCCGCCTCGCCCAGAAGAAAGATCAGCGGCCAGTATCCGTTCTTCCGGAAGACCAGGTACCCCGCCGCGCAGCCTGCCCCGCACAGCGCGTAGTAGATGAAATAGCGCCGGTAGTTGAGGGACAGCCTGTACTCCACGTCGCCGTAGTACCGGAATATCGTGAGCAGCATGAGGACCGTGATCACGGCGGCGAAGCCGCCGTCGGAGATCGTCCCCGGCGCGTTTATATGCGAGAAGAGAAAGGCGCCGGCGATGCCGACGGCGGAGTAGACCAGCACCGTACAGTTGTAGTCGCCGTTCGTGACGTCCATGTCGCGCCGGAGCACCAGGCGGCTGTTGTTCAGCGCCTGCCCGATCGACGGGCCGAGGATGTTCACGAGGGCCATGATATAGAGAACGGTGCCGTTCGCCTCGGCACCGAGTACAGCGGCGAGCGACGGATACACCAGGAGCTGAAGCACCCCGTTGAGTACCAGGGCGCCTCCGATCGTGTACGCGGTATTCCCCGCGATTCTCTTCTTCTTTGCGTCAATGGCCATGGTTCTTAAACTCCGGACAGAGATTTTCGATATACTTGCGCTTTCCGGACGCAAGCACGGGAATCTCGTCCACGTAAGTCACCCGGATATCCGCGTCCTCCCCGAGGGCGGGCCGGATCCTGTCCAGCATGTTGCCGACGTCCATCATCTCGCGGTCGCCGTTCAGCTGCAGCTCGTATTCCTTAAGGCCCGTCTGCAGGAAGCGGTACTGCCTGACGCCGTCCACGTCCCAGAGGTTGTTGGTGATCACATAGGGCGTGACCGCGCGGCCCTTCGTGTCGTAGAGTATGTCGCTGCGTCTCCCGTACAGCTCCGTCAGAATGAGACGGAACCTCCCGTTCTGCCTCTTGCGGCTGTACACGGCGGTGTCGCCGTTGTCGTACCGGAGGATCGGAAACGCGTAGTTGGTCAGATCGGTGATGACGATTCTCCCCAGCTCTCCCTCCTCGGCCGGCTCATCGGAATCCATCTTCAGGAATTCCATGTGGTAGCTCTCGGAATTGATGTAATAGGAATTATTCACGGCGCTCTCGATCCCCATGATGCCGTTCTCCTCGTTGGAGTAATAGGATCTCACGGGGCAGCCGAACTGGGCGCTCAGCCTCTCCCGGACGGGATCCGGCATGGATTCCGAGATGGGAAGGATCGCGTGGACCCGGAAGGGACTCATGTCCACCTGCTTCCGGTCGATAAAACGGCTGATCTCCCCCAGGGCGGAGGCGTAGCCCGTCAGGCAGCGGACCTTCTCCCTGCGGATGCAGTCCAGCATCTCCGTGATGGCCTCGTCGGAGAGAGAGGAGCTCTCCATCATGATGCTGTTCTCGGCGAGCAGACGGAGCCTGCTCTTCTTTACGTTGTCGACCCAAACGCGGATAAACGCCGTTTTTTCCCCGATCCTGTATCCGCCGACGGCGCTGAGAAAGATGCTGTCCGCGGTGTTGCACATCGCCTTGCGGCGGTCCTGGATCATCGCGAAGGGCGTGCCCGTGGACCCACTGGTGGTCATGATGCGGTTATCCTTCGCGTCGCGGTACAGCGAGGAGCGGAACTCCTCGTAGTGCTTGCGGAAGGTGTCCTTGTTGACCACGGGGAGGTCGGAAAGCGCGGCGTTTTCGGAAAAACGCCCGTAGAAGCCCGTCGTCTTCACCGCATGCGAAATGAGGGAGGCGACCCTCGCGGCGTCCTCGTCCTCGGAGGTTCCGTAGCGCATCGCCTCATAATCGCTGTCGAATCTCTTTTTTATGGTTCCGCCGCGCAGCGCGTCGAGCGCAAAAAACGCGGACCATCTGGCCATCTCGCCGATTGAATCACCCATTCAGTCCCGCAGCCTCCCTGAGCTTTTCCGCCATGAACGCCAGTTTATCCTCCGTCATGCCCGGGTAGACCCCCACCCAGAACGACTTCTCCATGATCCGGTCCGTCACCGTCAGTTCGCCTGCTGTCCTGAAGCGTCCCTCCATGTGCGGATCGTCCGCGACGCAGGGATGCTTCGTGAGATTGCCCGCGAACAGCATCCTGGTCTGAATGCCGTTTCGCTCGAGGTGTCCTACCACCTCCTGCCGGTCCCGTCCCTCTCTCACCGTGATGAGGTATCCAAACCAGCTGGGATCGGAATTCTCCGTCGCCGCCGGAAGCAGGTACGCGTCCTCCGTTCCCCTGAGCGCCTCCGCGAGGAAGGCGAAGTGCGCGCGCCGGAGCGCGGCGAATCCGGGGAATTTCCGAAGCTGGGCCACGCCCACCGCCGCCTGCATGTCGGTCGCCTTGAGGTTGTAGCCGAAATGGCTGTAGACGTACTTGTGGTCGTATCCCGCGGGAAGCTGCCCGTACTGCCGGTCAAACCGGTGGCCGCAGAAATTGTCCCGGCCCGGAGGACAGATGCAGTCCCGGCCCCAGTCGCGCATGGACCGGATGATCCGGTGCAGCAGGGGATTGTCCGTATAGACCGCGCCGCCTTCTCCCATGGTCATGTGGTGGGGCGGATAGAAGCTGGAGGTCCCGATGTCGCCGAAGGTTCCCGTGAGGCGCGTCTCGCCGTCCAGGGTATACAGGCTTCCCAGCGCGTCGCAGTTGTCCTCGATCAGCCAGAGCCCGTGCTTTTTGCAGAAGGCGGTGACCGCCGCGATGTCGAAGGGATTTCCCAGCGTGTGCGCCATCATGACCGCGCGCGTCCGCTCCGAATACGCCTGCTCCAGAAGCGAGACGTCGGCGTTGGCCTCGGGAAGCGTGACGTCGATGAAGACGGGCACCGCCCCGTACTGGACGATGGGGGCGACCGTCGTGGGGAAGCCCGCGGCGACGGTGATCACCTCGTCCCCGGGCAGAATGCGTCTCTCCTTCAGCAGAGGCGACGTGAGGGCCATAAAGGCGGCCAGATTCGCGCTGGATCCGGAATTCACCAGCGAGACGAACCGCACGCCGAGATATTCGGCGAACTCTTTCTCAAACGCCTCGGTAAACCTTCCGGCGGTGAGCCAGAAGTCAAGGGAGGAGTCGACGAGATTCACCATCTCCTCGCTGTCATAGACCCGGGAGGCGTAGGGAATCCGGTCCCCCGGCTCAAACGGTTTTGTCTGATTGTGAAAACGGCCGCAGTATTCCTTTACCGCTTCGAGGATCTCGGCGCGCGCCTCGGCCTCGCTGTTCCAGTTATGCATATGAGCTCCTTCACCCGAAGTATTCTTCTATCTGACGGTCGGTGATATCGGCCGGGCTGCCGCCCGCCGCGCAGTACTTCGACCACTCCACGGTCCGCCGGACCGCCTCGCGGATGTCCCACGCCGGCTGCCAGCCCAGCTCGCTCCGGATCCTGGAGGAATCCAGCATCAGCAGGCCCGCCTCGTGAGGTCCTCCGCTGTTTCCAAAGACCCGGCGGAGGCCTTCGCCCCAGAAGCCGGCGAAGAGATCCGCGATCTCTCCGGTCGTGACCGTGTCCTTCTCGTCGGGACCGACGTTGTAGGCCCCCGCGTATCCCGGATTCTCCGCCTGCTTTTCCGCGATCAGCAGATAGGCGGAAAGAGGCTCCAGCACGTGCTGATACGGCCTCACGGAATGGGGATTGCGGAGAACGATCTCCCCGCCCCGGACCGCCGCCCTGACGCAGTCCGGCACGATCCTGTCCTTCGCGAAATCTCCGCCCCCGATGACGTTGCCCGCCCGGGCGGTGGAGACAGGGACGCCGGCCTCCCTGAAGAAGGAATTGCAGTAGCTCTGGGTGGCCAGATCGGAGCAGGATTTGCTGTTTGAGTAGGGATCATAGCCGTTCAGGGGGTCATCTTCCCGGAAGCTTCTCCGCTCCTCCCGGTTGAGGTAGACCTTGTCCGTCGTCACGTTGACCACGGACTCGGCGCCCCCCGCCTGACGCAGGGCCTCCAGCAGATTGACCGTCCCCATCACGTTGATCTCATAGGTTTCTCTCGGGATCCTGTAGGATTCCCTGACGAGGGGCTGAGCCGCCAGGTGGAAGACCACCTCGGGTCTCGTCTCCCTCACCACGCGGAACAGGTGATCGTAGTCCCGGACGTCCCCGCGGACGGAATTCATGTCCCGCTCCAGACGGAGCATCGCGAAAAGCGAAGGGTCCGTCGGCGGCTCCAGAGAGTAGCCGGTCACCTCCGCTCCCGCGAGAATCAGAAGACGGGACATCCAGGATCCTTTGAATCCTGAATGTCCTGTCAGAAGTACTCTTTTTCCGCTGTAATATCCCAGCCTTTTCAATCAGCCCACACTTTCCACGGAGCCTTGCCGCTGCTCCAGAGCGTCTCCAGCATCTCCTTCTCCCGGAGCGTATCCATACACTGCCAGAAGCCCTCGTGCCGGAAGGCCCGGAGCTTTCCTTCCGCGGCGATTTTCTCGAGAGGCTCTCTCTCCAGCACCGTGCCGTCGTCCTTCAGATAGTCGAAGATCCCCGGCTCGCATACCATGAAGCCGGCGTTGATCCAGCCGCTGTCCTCGAGGCGCTTCTCCCGGAAGCTGCCGACGAGACCGTCGTCGCCCACATCGAGATTTCCGAACCGGCTGTTGGGATGGACGCAGCTCATCGTGACGAGTCCGCCGCTGCTCCGGTGAAACGCGAGGAGCCTGTCGATCCGGACGTCCGAGACGCCGTCGCCGTACGTCAGGAAGAACGGCTCGTCGCCCACATACTTCCTGATGCGCCGGATCCGGCCGCCGGTCATGGTGTCAAGTCCCGTGTCGATCAGCGACACCTTCCACAGCTCGGCGTTGTCCCGGTGAACCGTCATGTCGCTCCGGCCGTGGGTAAAATCAAAGGTCACGTCGCTGTTGTAGAGGAAATAATTCGCGAAGTACTCCTTGATGACGTGCTGCATATAGCCGCAGCACACCACGAAGTCGTTATAGCCGTAGGACGAGTACAGCTTCATGATATGCCACAGCACCGGCTTGCCGCCGATCTCCACCATGGGTTTGGGACGAAGACGGCTCTCCTCGCTGATGCGCGTGCCGTAGCCTCCCGCAAGTATGACTGTTTTCATAGTCCCGCCTTATTCTTCGCCCCTCTTTGCGATGAGCGTGATGATGATCATCAGGATCCCGAGCAGAATGAGCAGCGTGAGCGCCGTGATGGCGATAAACGCGTTTCTGTTCATCCGGATTCCGAAGGGCAGCTCCACCTCCTCGGCCGCCGTGTTGATCTCGGAGGAGTTGCCGGATCCGATGATGCCGGTGCCGGCCGGCACGGAGGCCGTCTCCGTCTCACCCGGCGCGGTCACGGAATCGGTGCTCTCCGGGGCGGACGCCGCCGGTTCCTGCGGCGCGGAAACCGTTCCGGCCGCCGGTGCCTCCGTCCCGGAGTCCGCCGGAGCAGCCGCGCCGGCCGCCGCCAGCTCGTCGTAGGTCGCCTTGGCCATG
Source organism: Lachnospiraceae bacterium (assembly GCA_045114695.1). Taxonomy (GTDB): domain Bacteria; phylum Bacillota; class Clostridia; order Lachnospirales; family Lachnospiraceae; genus Chordicoccus. Next base: position 153,638 of record JBGUKX010000037.1, read on the forward strand.
ATGGTGCGTCCCACCGTGTGCCTGTTGTACTGATAGGCCGTGGTGACGATGGGCCCGTAGGCAGGGCTTTCGGACTCGTTGACGACGGTGGTCAGCGCGTCCTTGGTCGTCCCCTTCGGCAGAGAGACGATTCCGCCCTCGAGGACGGCCTCTCTGGGATCCATCCGCTGGTGCTTGAAATTGTCGAAGCCGTAGTTCAGCAGCTGGGTCGCGTCGGGCACCGTCGCCTCGTCGGTTCCGGCCCCGTGCATCGTCACACAGACCAGGGCGGTGGACTTGCGCTTCGCGAACGTCGCCATCGTGTTCATGGCGGCGTCCGTGTAGCCGGTCTTGCCGCCGATGAATCCGTCGTAGGCGTAATCCGCGTAGCGGGCGAAGGGGTGATGGCTGGCGATGGTTCTCTCACCGGTCATGTTGGTCGCCGGGATCGTGTAGGTGTTTGTCCCGATGATCTCCATGAAGGTCTTGTTGTTATAGGCGGCCTTGCAGATCATGCAGAGATCATAGCAGGTCGTCAGATGCTCGTCGTTGGGCATGCCGCAGGCGTTAGCGAAGTGGGTATTCTTGCAGCCCAGCTCCTTCGCGCGGGTATTCATCATGTCGAGGAAGTTGTCCAGCGAGCCGCCGCCGATATATTCCCCCACCTGGGTCGCCATGTCGTTGGCGGACTTGAGCAGCGTGCCGTACAGCAGGTCGCGGAGCGTAAACACCTCGCCCACCTGCGTGTAGAGGTTGGAGCTGCCGTCCGTGGCGTAGGCGACGCCCGTCTCGGTCATGGTGACCTGGGCGTCAAGATCCCCGTTCTCGATGGCGAGAAGAGCCGTCATGATCTTTGTGAGCGAGGCCGGCGGCGTCTGGACGTGCTCCCCCTTGTTGAAGAGCACGGCGCCGGTCACCACGTCCATCAGGCAGCCGTAATCCGAGCGGATGTCCTCCGCGACGGGCCAGTTCTCGATGCCGTTGGTCGTGATGCCCCCGGTCTCCGTCGTCCCGGTCCCGTCTTCCGAAGCTTCGATCCCGGCTTCCGGGATGTCGGTCCCGGCCTCCTCGGTCCACGCCGGAACGGCGCAGGCGGCGGTCAGAAGCGCGGCCATCACAAGGGCGCCGGCGCGGGCGGCCATTTTTCTCAAACCTCTGGTTCCTGTCACTCTGTTAGATTTCATCTCCAAGACCCTCATCAATTGCTCTGCGCAGACCGTCCAGCGCCTCCTGCTCATCCTCTCCGTTGCATACGATCTCAATCTCGTCGCCTGATTTCACGCAGGCGCCCAGGATCGAGAGGACGCTCTTGGCATTTGCCGTAGTGCTGCCGAATGTGAATGTTACGGTTGACCGGAATTTCAGAGCCTCTTCACAGAACCTCGCTGCCGGTTTCAGATGAAGCCCCGTCGCGTTCCTGATTACTGCTTTCCCGCTGACCATGGCCGGATCCTCCTTTATGATTGGTCGTCAGATTTCTGACTGTCTGTACTCTTTACCGTTACCCTGCTGACGGACATGCCCGCGGTGACCTGCTCCACCAGGGAGCATCCCTCCGGAAGAATGACGTCCACCGGCACCTCGGTCTCGCCCGGCTCCACGTCCCTCAGGTCGACGGAGGCGCCGATGTCCTCCGCGCTGAGCTCCTCCAGCGCCGCGTCGTCGGCGGTCACCCGGATATCCAGCTTCGAGTCATTGAAAACCGCAGTGTAGTTCTTGGGAAGATTCTTCTTCAGAATCCCCTTGGTGTCGATCTCGATCGACTTGCTGTTGTAAGGAAGTATCTTGACGCTGACCACCACCGTCTCGCTCATATCCGCCGCGAGGCTGATGTCCGGCGGCAGGTATTCCGTTATGTCGATGCTGATATCCCGGTCCTCGTCGGCCCCGAGAATATCCACGGCCCCGGAGGCGGAGGGAATCGTGATCGTCCCGCCTTCCGACCGGAACTTCTCCATGATGTCCGGATCTCCCACCAGCTTGAGGTTGGCCGGCGTCGTGGAGACCTCGCCGATCTGGAAGCCGGCGGCGGGCGCGCCGTAGGTCTCCGCGGCGATCGGCACGTCGGAGACCACGGTGAAGAGCGTCACCTTCACCTTGACCGACGTCGAGCCGTCCCCGATGGTCAGGGAGTTCTCCTGGGAATCGCTCAGCTTGTCGCCGTTCTTGTCATAGATCGCGAGATTCGCCGTCAGGGTCTGATCCTTGCTGATGCCGGTCACCATGGCCTCGGCGTTCACCTGGTCGATCTTCTCGACGATGGATTTCGGTCCCTTTATCTTGATCCTGTCGGGGCTCGCCGTGAGCTTGCCCACCTCGTAGCCCTTGGACGGCGTCGTCCCGGCCGTCGTCGGATTCACCACAAATTCCTTGGTCTCGATGTCCTCCAGGGTGATCTCGATCATCCGCGGGTTGATCGTCACGTCGTCGGCGGAGACGCCGGGGACCGTCACGGTCACGGGCACGTACACCGGGCTGGTGAAATCCTCGATCTGCGTCAGATCCGCGGTGGCGGTGATGCCGGAGGGCGAGAGCCTCTCGATAATTTTCCTGTTGGTATGGACGGTGACGCTGATCGTCCGGATCCGGTCGATCATCGCGTACATCTGCTGCCGGCTCTCGACGTAGGAGGCGTTGGTGACATTTACGTTGATGCCCGTATAGGTGTGGGTCACCTCCGGGTTGCTGGTATTCATGATCACGAGCCAGATCGCGAAGGCGATGATGAGAGAAGCGATCTTCAGCCCGGGATTCGCGAAAATTTTGCTATTTTTCATCTCGCCTCTGCCCTTTCCGGATTCTGATCCTTCGGTCCTCACCGGTCTTAGCCGACCGCTTCTGAATCTGGTGCAGCTGCTCGCGGAGGCCGCTGGCCGTCACGCCCGTCGTCAGGACGCCCATGTAGGCGTAGGAGACCCTGCCGGTCTCCTCGGAGACGATGATCGTAAAGGAGTCGCTGACCTCGCTGATCCCGAGGCCCGCCCGGTGTCTCGTCCCGAATTTCTTGCTGATTCTCGCGTTGTCCGACAGCGGGAGATAGCAGGTGGCGGACACGATCCGGTTTCCTCTGAGAATGACGGCGCCGTCGTGCAGCGGCGTATTGTGCTCAAAGATGTTCACCAGCAGCTGGCTGGACACCTCGGCGTCGATATTGATGCCGGTATTGACGAACTCCGTCAGCAGAATGTTCTGCTCCATGACGATGAGGGCGCCCGTACGGACCTCGCTCATCTCGTTGACGGCGCGCACGATCTCGGTGATCGTCCTGTCCGAGAACAGGGCGTCCTTGTCCGAGGACGAATCGAACGGAAAGATCGTATAGAGAATGCTCTTGTTTCCGAGCGATTCGAGGGCCTTTCTCAGCTCCGGCTGGAAAATGATGACAAGCGCCAGCAGAGCCACGGAGGCAAGACGCTCCGTGATCCACAGGATCGCGGACATCTGAAAGATGTTGGCCGCCGCGATAAAAAGCACGACGATCAGAATCCCCTTCAGCAGCGTGTAGGCCCTGGTTCTCTGAATCCAGGCCATGAAGAAATAAATCAGCCCGGCGATGATCAGGATTTCAACGATGTCCAGAAACCTGATGCTGGGGAAATACAGGCTGCTAAGATAGTGCCCGATATGGCCGAGTAGTGTCGACACCTCTCAATTCACCTCATCCGTCGTATAGTGTTCCTGAAGCGGCCGTCCGCCTTCCGCGCCGCCGCCTGCCCATGAACCGGTTCCGTCCCGCTTCGGACTCACAGGTCCTCCAGCGAATTCTCCAGTCTCCGCTCCAGCTCGTCGTGATCGATCTCGGGCTTCAGAGCGGCGCCGGCCGCCGGAAACTGCTCGAAATCAGGGAATTCCAGATCCTCCGCGTCGTCCAACTCCGTCATGATCTTCGGTACCGCGGTCACGTAATAATAGTAGTCGTCGTCCTCGAACCTGAGCTGCCTGCTTCTCCGGTAATCGAGAGGCAGAAACAGAAGCTGCAGAATCAGGGTCACGATCACGGACGCGGCCGTCCCGACCGCCATGGACGCCGGATCGAAGCGGCTTCCCGCAAGGCTGTTGCCCAGCAGAATGATGAGCATCCAGACGACGCCGCCCGCGATGATCGCCAGGCTGAAGCCGCAGCTGATCTCCAGCCGCCTGATGATGGAGACGATCAGCACCGTACCCGCCGCGGCCGTCACACACACGAAGATCTCGGGAAGAAGCAGGCTGTCCCGCAGCACTCCCAGCCGCCCCGTGTAATCGGAGGCCTCGAGCTTCGACAGCCCGGGGGCGGCCTCCCGGACCGCCGCGCAGAGATAGAACCATACCACCCCGGACGCGGCGCCGAGCACCGATACCGGCCTCCTCTTGAGTCCCAGGATCAGCGGCACGATGACCGGCAGGCCGAAGAACATGGCCGGCGGCATAAGCAGGGCCGACACGGAATCCTCCGGCACAAACCTCAGGAACAGAATATAGAGAAGAATCAGGACCGCCGCCGTCAGCGCCCCGGTCTCCGGGGATACGGACAGCGCCTGGATCACCGTGAGGAAAAACGCGAACACGGCCGAGGCCCCGTTGCCGATCATCGAAGTGACGAGGGCGGCCAGAAGGAGAACCGGAACGCTCGAAAAGAGGCCCTCCGATCCCACCGCGTAACGGATCCACAGGAAGGAGGCAGCCGCGGCGAGGAATCTTCCCGCCATATCGATAAAAACCGCCCACCTCGCGTAGATGCTCTTCAGTTTTTCACCGAACGCAGCCGCCATATCCGCCTCACGTTTCCCTGTCTTCCCTTCCGGCAGTTTCTTCCATGTCCGCGAATTCCTCCAGCTTCAGGATCCGCTCCTGGTAGTCCCGGACTCTTCCGGCCGCCTGTTTCCAGCGGCGGTCGGCAGCCGCCCAGGTCACCGCCAGATAGACCGCGGCCGACAGAATATAGAAGATCAGCACCGTCGCGGTAATCTTGCCCGCCCGGGAGAGAAGAACCATCTCCGAAGGATTTTCAAAATTCCAGACGGCGTAAAGCGCGAGAAGAATCGCGTCCGCGGCCGTGATCAGGAAGAAGCTTCCGATCAGGTGGATCGCGATGTAATCCCCTCTGTCAAAGCTCGCTATCCTGAAATCCTTCCGGCCCCGGCTCTCCTCGAACGTCGCCAGGCATATCATCTCTTTCAGCCTCAGGGGACTGATCATTCCGCTCCTCCGGTAAGCCTTCCTTTGTTTTTATCAAATCATTTAATGATACCATAAACCAAGGGCCGATGTAAACCTTGACGCTCCCGGCCGCCGCCCCGCGTCCGGCTCCCGGCCCTGCCTCATCGCCCCCGCGTCACCCGCGGGGATTCAGAGCTGCGACAGGGCGCCTCCGCCGATGCACATCGCCAGAAAGAAAACCCTCCCGGCGCCGCCGGCCTTCAGCGCGCCGGCGCACCCGTCCACCGTCGCACCCGTCGTGTAGATGTCGTCGACGATCAGCACGCGTCCGGGCATTTCCCGCCGCCCGGGGGCCGCAAAGGCGCGGGCGGTATTTCTCCTGCGCTCCTCTCTCGAGAGATTCTTCATGGCCTCGGTCCGGACCGTCCGGACGAGAAGCTCCGGAACAGCGGGGATTCCCGTGGCGGCGGACAGGCTCTCCGCGAGGATTTCCGCCTGATTGTAGCCCCGGCGCCGCCTCCGTTCCCGGTGCACGGGAACCGGAACGATCACGTCGGGGGACCACCGGATCAGAAACGGCCGCGCCGCCTCCGCCATGATCCTCCCGAGGATCCGCCCGTACTCCTGTCTTCCCTTGTACTTGAACCAGGAGACCGTCTTTCTCATGACGGCGTCGTACAGAAAGACGCCGGCGCCCAGGTCGTAGGCGTGGGGAATCTCCGCGCAGTCCCGGCAGAGCGTGCCGGCTGCCGCCGCCGGCTTGCCGCACTTCCGGCAGCGGGGGCCGGTGACGAAGGGGAGCCGTCCGACGCAGCCGGGGCAGATCGGTCGCCCCGCCGGCGCGATGCCGTGGCAGACGGGGCATCTGGGCGGATACAACAGATCCGCGATGATTTTTACTCCTCCCGAAATAATCCGCAAAGTTCACGAATCCTTTCATCCAGCGACGTAAACCGGAGCTGCTCCGACTGGTTTCCGATCATCTCCCGCACCGTGTCCCCGCTTCCCAGTATCACGACGCAGGACCTGGCGCGGGTCACGGCGGTGTAGAGAAGGTTTCTCGTCATCAGCATCCTGGGGCCCGTAAGCAGCGGCAGAACCACCGCCGGATATTCGGAGCCCTGGGACTTGTGTATCGTCACCGCGTAGGCGTGATCCAGATCCTCAAGGGCCGAATAGGGATAATCCACGAATCTGCCGTCGTCGAACTCGATCACCATCTGGCGGAACGTGTCGCTGATCGACCGGATGACGCCCATGTCCCCGTTGAAAATACCCTCTCCCGTCTCCCTGACGATGCCGTGCCGGCCGCGCACCTCCCAGACCAGCTGATAGTTGTTCCTGGTCTGCATGACCTTGTCGCCGGTCCGGTAGAGGCAGTTCCCGTAGGTCTTCTCCGGCTTGTCGGCGGAGGGCGGATTCAGATACTCCTGAAGGATCCTGTTGAGGCGTTCCACGCCCAGCGGCCCCTTCCTCATGGGCGAGAGCACCTGGATGTCGGAGGCTCTGGCGTTTACGTAGGCCGGCAGCTTGTCGCGCACCAGCTCGATGACGTTGCTGATGATGCGGTTTACGTCGTCCCGCTTCAGGAAAAAGAAATCCCTGCTCTGATTGTCGAGAAGGATCGGCTCCCCGCGGTTGATCTTGTGGGCGTTCACGACGATGTCCGAGGACTCCGCCTGCCGGAAAATCCGGGACAGCTCCACGCAGGGAAACGCCTCCGACCGGATGATGTCCCTGAGGACCGCTCCCGGTCCCACGGAGGGCAGCTGGTCCACGTCGCCCACGAGAATGAGCCTCGTCCCGACCGTCAGCGCGGAAAGGAGCGCGTGCATCAGGGAAATGTCCACCATGGACATCTCGTCGATGATCACGACGTCCGCCTCCAGAGGATTGGCGGCGCACCGGGCAAACCGGATATCAAAGGCGTCGTCCTCCGCCGCGGAGCTGATCTCCAGCAGCCTGTGTATGGTGGACGCCGTGTAGCCGGTCGTCTCCGTCATACGCTTCGCCGCGCGTCCCGTGGGCGCCGCAAGGACGACGTCGAGCCTCTCGCCCCTGAAATAGCGGATCATCTCGTTGATCGTGGTGGTCTTTCCGGTGCCGGGGCCTCCCGTGAGGATCAGCACCCCGTTCTCCGCGGCCCGGATCACCGCCTCTTTCTGCTCCTCCTCCAGAACGATCCGGCTTTTCTTCTGCTGGAGACGAAGCTTCTCTTCCACGTCGCTTCTCTTCTCACCGGTGGGCGTGCCAAGGTCCATCAGCATCCTAGCGCAGTTGAGCTCCAGATAATAATACCTTCCGGCGTAGACGATGCTCCGTCCGTCCGAAAGGGCGTCCTCCTCCCGGACGTTCTCCGGGCGTTCTCCGGTCTCTTCCTGCCTCTCTTCCGCGGGAAGCCGCTTCATGACCACCTTGTGATCCACCGCCAGGCCTCCGAGGGCGTCGCGCACGAGGGGTTCCCCCACCTCCAGCAGCGCGGCGCTCCTGCTCACCAGCTCTCCCTCGGGGAGATAGACGGAGCCTTCTCCCGCGGCGCAGAGAAGCACGTACATGATGCCGCTCCGGACGCGGTACTCGGATTCCTTCTCAAACCCCGTCGCGGCGGCGATCCTGTCCGCCCTGACGAAGCCGATGCCGTCGATATCCTCCGCCAGTCTGTAGGGGTTCTCGCGGATGATCCGGTAGGTCTCCTCGCCGTACTGCCTGTAAATCCGCACGCCCATCTGCATGGAGATGCCGAACTGTTCGAGAAACATGACGGCGCTGCGGGCTTCGGCCTGCTCCGCCGCCTGGGCGCCGACCGCTCTGGCCCTGGCGGCGCTGATGCCCCTGACCTCGGCGAGACGCTCCGGCTCCTCCTCCAGGATTCTCAGAGTGTCCCTGCCGAACTTTTTGACAATCCTGGCGGCGAGGGCTCTTCCGATTCCCTTGATCGCTCCCGACCCGAGATAGAGCTCCACCGCCTCCTCGGTCTCCGGGGTCCTCAGCTCGAAATGCTCCACCCGGAACTGTCTGCCGTAGGCGCTGTGCTCCGTGTATCGGCCCGACAGGGCGACCGGCATGCCCTCCGTCAGGGAGCTGAAGTTTCCCACGCAGGTCAGCTCCTCTCCCCCGGCGAGCAGTTCAAAGACCGTGTAGCCGTTCTCCTCGTTTCGGAACACGATGTGCTGGACGACGCCCGCCACCTCCGCTTCATAATCCATCATGGCTTCAGTAAGGCATCCTTCCCATCTGGTCCATCAGCTCCAGGTACCGCCCTGTTCCGTTGGCGACACACTCGGAGGGATTCTCGGCGACCATGACGTTGATGCCGGTTCTCTCCTCCAGCAGCTCCGTCAGACCGTCCAGCAGCGCGCCTCCTCCGGTGAGGACGATCCCCCTGACCGTGATGTCCGCCGCCAGCTCCGGGGGCGTCTTCTCCAGCACGCCGTGGACTGCGTCCGCGATCCTTCCCGTGGCGTCCTGAAGGGCCTCCCGGATCTCCTCCGAGGTGACGGAGACGGTCTTCGGCAGACCGGTCATGACGTTTCTTCCGCTGACCTGCATGGTATCCGGCTTCGGGCGCTTAAAGGCCGTGCCGATCCGGATCTTGATGTCCTCCACCTGATCGTTGTCGATGAAAATATTGTGGTTCCTTCTGACGGCCCGCGTGATCATCTCGTTGAACACGCCCCCGCCGATCTTGAGGGAGTCATAGATCACGGGCGCGCCGAGGGAGATCACCGCGATATCCGTGGTTCCGCCGCCGATGTCGACGATCAGGTTGCCGACGGGCTTCGTGATGTCGATGCCCGCTCCGATGGCGGCGGCCACCGTCTCCTCGACGATCGTCACGTCCCTGGCGCCGGCCTGATAGGCGGCTTCCTCCACCGCTCTGCGCTCCACCTCGGTCACGCCGCTGGGAATGCACAGGCTGATGTAGGGCTTGCGGAACATATGGCGCCCCATGGCAAGCTGGATGTAGTGCCTCAGCAGGCGCTCCGTCACGGAATAGTCCGAGATGGCGCCCGCCTTGAACGGGCGCACGGCCACGATATTTCCCTGCGTCCTGGTGACGAGCTGCCTGGCCTCCTCACCGTAGGCGATCATCTTGTCGTCTTCCTTGTCGTAGGCGACCATCGTCGGCTCGTGGATGATGATCCCCTTGCCCTTGTACCAGACGACGATATCCGACGTGCCCATATCAATTCCGATATCCGTGTAGGTCATGTCTCTTTCTCTCTATACTTTCTTGATGGAAATGCCTCAAAGTACGCTCTGTTCTCTTTCGTTCCCGGCCTTTTTCAGGGCGCCTCGTCCGGCGCTCCGCCGTCCGCCAGCATCTTCGCGATATAGTATCCCGTGAAGCTCTCCGGCACCTTCGCGACCTCCTCGGGCGTTCCGAAGGCAACCACGGTCCCGCCGCGGTCTCCGCCCTCCGGTCCCAGGTCGATGATATAATCCGCCGTCTTGATCACGTCGAGGTTGTGCTCGATCACGATCACCGTATTTCCCTGCTCCGCCAGTCTCTGAAGAATCGTGATCAGCTTGTGGACGTCGGCGAAATGCAGTCCCGTCGTGGGTTCGTCCAGGATGTAGACCGTGTTTCCCGTCGATTTTCTCGACAGCTCCGCCGCGAGCTTGATCCTCTGGGCCTCGCCGCCCGACAGCTGGGTCGACGGCTGTCCCAGGCGGACGTAGCCGAGCCCGACGTCGTACAGAGTCTGAATCTTGTTCCGGATTCTCGGCACCTTCTCGAAGAACGTCAGGGCCTCCTCCACCGTCATCTCGAGCACGTCGTAGATGTTCCGGTCCCGGTACTTCACGTCCAGGGTCTCCCGGTTGTATCTCTTCCCCCGGCAGACCTCGCAGGGGACGAAGACGTCGGGCAGGAAATGCATCTCGATCTTGATGATTCCGTCGCCCTGGCAGGCCTCGCAGCGGCCGCCCTTGACGTTGAAGGAGAACCGCCCCTTCTTGTAGCCGTGCATCTTCGCGTCCGTCGTCGAGGCGAAGAGATCTCGGATCATATCGAAAACGCCGGTGTACGTGGCGGGATTGGATCTGGGCGTCCGGCCGATGGGGGACTGGTCGATGTTGATCACCTTGTCCAGCTTGCGGATCCCGTAGATCTCCCTGTGCTTTCCGGGAATCTCCATCGCGCGGTTGAGGTCCCGGGCGAGCCTCTTGTACAGCACCTCGTTGACGAGGGAACTCTTGCCGGAGCCCGAAACGCCCGTGACGCAGGTGAAGACGCCTGTGGGGATATCGACGTCGACGTTCCGGAGATTGTTGACCGCGGCGCCCCGGATCTTGAGCCAGCCCTTCGGCGCGCGTCTCTCCGCGGGCACGGGGATGCGGAGCTTTCCGCTCAGGTACTGGCCCGTCACGGACTCGGGGCAGTTCATCAAATCCTCGGCCGTGCCGGCGCAGACCAGCCTTCCCCCGTGTTCCCCGGCCCCCGGCCCGATGTCGACGACGTAATCCGCGGCGCGGATCGTGTCCTCGTCGTGCTCTACGATGATCAGGGAATTACCGAGATCCCGGAGATTCCGCAGCGTCGCGAGCAGCTTGTCGTTGTCCCTCTGGTGGAGTCCTATGCTGGGCTCGTCCAGAATATAGGCCACGCCCACCAGCCCGGAGCCGATCTGGGTCGCCAGGCGGATTCTCTGGGCCTCGCCGCCCGACAGCGTCCCCGTCGCCCTCGAGAGGGTCAGGTAGTCCAGGCCCACGTCCCGCAGGAAACTCACCCGCGCGCGGATCTCCCTGAGGATCTGGTCCCCGATCGCCAGCTGCTGCTTTGTGAGTTTCATCCGGTCCATATAGGCGAGGAGCTTCGTCACGGACATGTCCGACATCTGTATGATGTTCTTTCCCCCGACGGTCACGGCTCTCGAGGAAGGCTTCAGCCTCTCCCCGCCGCACACGGAGCACGGGGTAATTCTCATAAATTTCTCGTACTCGGCCTTGCTCCACTCGGAGTAGGTCTCCCGGTAGCGGCGCTCGACGTTCCGGATCAGCCCCTCGAAGGCGACGTCGTAGACGCCGACGCCCCGCTGCCCCCGGTAGTGCACCTTGACCTCGCGGCCCTCGGTGCCGTACACCAGCATCTTCCGGATGTCCTTCGGCAGCTTGCCGAAGGGGGTGTCAAGGCTGAACCCGTACTCCTCCGCCAGGGCCTTCAGGATCGCGTGGGTGAAGCTCGAGTCATCCGTCGCGCTCTGCCATCCGGGCACCTGAACGCATCCCTCCGAGAAGGAGAGCGATTTGTCCGGGATAATGAGGTCGATATCGAATTCCATCTTGTAGCCCAGTCCCGTGCACTCCGGGCAGGCGCCGAAGGGATTGTTGAAGGAGAAGCTCCTGGGCTCGATCTCCTCGACGCTGATCCCGCAGTCCGGGCAGGCGAAATTCGACGAAAGATTCAGGGCCTCCCCGTCCATCGTGTCGACGGTCAGAAGCCCGCCCGTCAGGCCGAGAACGGTCTCGATCGAGTCGGCGAGCCTTTTCTCAATCCCGGGCTTCACGACGAGACGGTCCACGACGATCTCGATGTTGTGCTTCTGGTTTTTGTCGAGCTCAATCGTCTCGGAGAGGTCATAGAGGCTGCCGTCGACGCTGACCCTGACGTAGCCGCTTTTCCGCGCCTGGTCAAAAATCTTCTCGTGTCTGCCCTTGCGCCCCCTCACCACCGGGGCCAGAAGCTGAATCCGGCTCTTCTCGGGAAGGGCCATGATCTGGTCGACCATCTGGTCGACGCTCTGCCGGCGGATCTCCCTCCCGCAGTTGGGACAGTGGGGGATCCCGATCCTGGCGTAGAGAAGACGGAAGTAGTCGTAGATCTCCGTCACGGTTCCCACTGTGGATCTGGGGTTGCGGTTCGTCGTCTTCTGGTCGATGGAGATGGCGGGGGGAAGGCCCTCGATGCTCTCCACGTCCGGTTTTTCCATCTGCCCCAGGAACTGTCTCGCATAGGAGGAAAGAGACTCCATGTACCGTCTCTGTCCCTCCGCGTAGATCGTGTCGAAGGCAAGGGAGCTCTTGCCGGATCCGGAAAGGCCGGTGAAGACGACCATCTCGTTCCTCGGAATGTCGACGCTGAGTCCCTTCAGGTTGTTCTCGTTGGCTCCTCTGATTCGTATGTATTTCCTGTTATCCATTGAACTATGTTCCGTCAGAAAAATCCACTGTCATTTCATCTCAGCTGCTGCCGGGCCGTATCAGGAGATCTCATCTGCTTTCATCTCCGGGCCGCGGCCTCCTCCGCCATGCGGCGGACGCCCTCCGCGAAGGACACCTCCGGCCTCCAGCCCGTGTCCTCCACCGTCCCGCTGATGTCTGCCTCCAGGTGCATCACCTGCCCGCTTCCGTAGGGCATCTCTCCGAACCCGATCTCGGCTCCCGGGCGCACCACGTCCCGGAGCTCCTCGATGTAGCTCCTCAGGGGACGGGACACGCCGGAGGCGATCATGTAGATGCGGCCGTCCTTTCCCGCGTCTCCGATGTCCGCGAGGGCGCGGGCGGCGTCGGCGCTGTACAGGTAGTCCCAGATCTGCTCTCCCCGCGTGGTGGAGGGTCTCTCCCCGGCCAGGAGGCGGTTCACCATGTAGGTGATCAGGGTCTTCTCCCCGTCGTTCGGCCCGTAGACCGACAGAATCCTGGTCCAGATATGCGCAAGCCCCTTCTCGTGGGCGTAAATTCTCGTGGCGCAGCCGGCGGCCAGCTTCCCGGCGCCGTAGGCGTTCTCAGGGCACGCCGGCGTCTCCGGCGTGAGGATCCGGTCCGTTCTCCCGTATTCCGCCTGGGAGCCCGCTCCGACGAAGAGCCTGCAGCCGAGCCTCGCGGCCAGATCCACGGCGTCAAGGGCGTAGCCGACGTTTTTCCCGTGAAGCCGGACGTCAAAACGCTCTCTTCCCTTCGTCCCGGTCCATCCGAGATGGTAGAATACGTCCCACCTCCCGGACGCGTCATCCTCGAAGGAGGCGAGGGAATCCAGGGAACACTCCCGGAACTTCAGGAGCTCTTCGCTGCCGGGCAGATCGCTCACGGCCGCGCGGAGCCGCCGGTTGTTCGGCGACCCTTCCCGAAGCAGCGCCAGGACCTCCGTCCCGCGCAGAATCAGTTCGCGCACGAGGGCGCTGCCGACGACGCCCGTCGCCCCTGTGATAACAGCCCGTCTCATGAATTCTCCTCTCCGGATCCGCACCGGGGCGGCGCGCCGGCGCGTTCCGCCCGCCTGCCGCGCGGCGCCTGTGACCGTCCGCGTCCCTTAATCCAGCAGAAACCCGGACATCACAATATTGCTGACGTCGATTCCCGCCGGCGTCAGCCGGATCCCGTCTTCTCCCGTATCTTCTAACAATCCCTGCCGCCTGAAGTCCGCGATCTTTTCGCCGTAGATGTCCTCCATCTCCAGCAGGAAGGTCTCCCGGAACCGGCCGGCGGACACGCCCTCCCTGGTCCTGAGGCCGAGGAACATGAATTCCTCCACCTCCTCCCTCAGGCTCAGCTGCTCCATCTCCCGCACGATCCTGCCCGGATCCGCGCTGTCCCGGAGATAGCGCTTCAGGTTCCGCGTGTTTCTCCATCTGGTATGCCGGAAAAGCGAGGCGGCGCCGATCCCGAAGCCGACGTAGTCCCCTCTCCTCCAGTACCGGAGGTTGTGGCAGCACTCAAAGCCTCTTTTCGCGAAGTTTGATATTTCATATTGAAGATAGCCGGCGGCCTCCAGTCTCTCCCGCGTCATGCGGTAGAAGTCCCGCTCGGTCTCCTCGTCCGGCAGGATCAGGGAGCCTTCCTCCCTCATCCGGTGAAATTCCGTGCCCTCCTCCACGATCAGGCTGTAGGCGCTGATGTGCTCCGGCTCAAGTTCCAGGGCAAATCTCAGCGTCTGCTCCAGGCTGTCCGCAGTCTGGAGCGGAATGCCGGTCATCAGGTCGAGGCTGATGTTCCGCATCCCGTGATCCCGGAGCATGCGGAAGCTCTTCTCGGCGTCCGCCCTTCCGTGAATCCGGCCCAGAGCCTTAAGCTCCCGGTCATCCGACGACTGCACCCCCAGGCTGACCCGGTTGACATAATCATACGCAAAGGAGGCAATCCTCTCGTTCACGGTCCCCGGATTCATCTCCATGGTGATCTCGGCGTCGGCGGCGATGTCGAAGCAGTCGCAGAGGGCTCTGAAAATATCCCTCAGCGCGCCGGCGGGCATCAGCGAGGGGGTTCCTCCTCCCAGAAAGACGGAGTCGACCGTTCTGCCCTCCAGGGTATGGGCGTATCCGCGGATTTCGCGGATCATGGCGGAGGCATAGAGCTTCTTCGTGTCCTCGTCCGCCGGGAAGGAAAGAAAATCACAGTAACTGCATTTCTTCCAGCAAAAAGGAAAATGAAGGTACAGTCCGACGTCCATCGAGCTCTCAGTCCCCCTCGTCCAGCTTGAGCACGTTGAGGAACGCTTCCTTCGGCACCTGGACGCTGCCGATCTCGCGCATCTTCTTCTTGCCTTCCTTCTGCTTCTCCAGCAGCTTTCTTTTGCGGGAAATGTCGCCGCCGTAGCACTTGGCGAGCACGTCCTTGCGCACCTGGCGCACCGTCTCGCGGGCAATGATCTTTGATCCCACCGCGGCCTGGATCGGAATGTCGAAAAGCTGTCTCGGAATCTCCTTCTTCAGCTTCTCGCACATCTGCGACCCGCGCTTGTAGGCGTTCGGCGCGTAGACGATGAACGACAGGGCGTCCACCGGCTCGTGGTTCACCAGTATATCCAGTCTCGTCAGCTCGCTTCTCTCGTAACCCGCGAATTCGTAGTCAAAGGAGGCGTAGCCCCTCGACCTGCTCTTCAGCGCGTCGAAGAAATCGTAGATAATCTCGTTGAGGGGCATCCTGTACCGGAGCACGGCCCTCGTGGCCTCGATGTATTCCGTCCCCTCATAGACGCCGCGCCTCTCCTGGCAGAGCGTCATGATGGGGCCGATGTACTCCTTCGTCAGCATGATCTCCGCCTCGACCACCGGCTCCTCCATGTAGTCGATCTCCGAGGCGTCCGGCATATTGGTCGGATTGGTCAGATCGATAACCTCCCCGTCGGTCTTGTGGATCTTGTAGATGACGCTCGGCGCCGTCGTGATCAGGTCGAGGTCGAACTCGCGCTCCAGGCGCTGGGTCACGACGTCGAGATGCAGAAGTCCGAGAAATCCGCAGCGGAAACCGAAGCCCAGGGCGGTGGACGTCTCCGGCTCATAGCGGAGCGAGGCGTCGTTGAGCTGGAGCTTCTCCAGCGCGTCCCTCAGATCCGGATACCGGGGCGTCTCCGCGGGATAGATGCCGCAGTAAACCATGGGAAGCGGCTCCTTGTAGCCGGGCAGCGCTTCGCCGCACGGCCTCGCGGCTTCCGTCACGGTGTCGCCCACCCGCGTCATCTTCAGGTCCTTGATGCTCGCCTCCAGATAGCCCACCATTCCCGCGGTGAGCTCGTCCGCGGGAATGAATTTTCCCGCGCCGAAGATGCCGACCTCCGTCACCTCAAACTCGGCGCCGGTCGCCATCATCCGGATCTTCGTTCCCCTGGACACTCTTCCGTCGAAGAGCCTCATGAACACGATGACGCCGCGGTAGCTGTCGTACAGGGAGTCGAAAATGAGCGCCTTGAGGGGCTTCTCTTCATCCCCGGAGGGCGGCGGCAGTTCCCGGACGATGGACTCCAGGACCTCGTGCACGTTGAGGCCCGTCTTGGCCGAAATTCTGGGGCAGTTCTCCGCCTCAAGCCCGATCACGTCCTCGATCTCCGCGGCCACCTCGTCCGGCTGGGCGCTCGGAAGATCGATCTTGTTGATCACGGGAAGAATCTCCAGGTTGTGGTCGAGGGCGAGATAGACGTTTCCCAGCGTCTGGGCCTCGACGCCCTGGGTGGAATCGACGACGAGAACCGCGCCGTCGCAGGCGGCCAGGCTGCGGGAAACCTCATAGTTGAAATCCACGTGGCCCGGCGTATCGATCAGATTGAAGACGTACTCCTCTCCGTCGTCCGCGCGGTAGATCGTCCGCACGGTCTGAGCCTTGATCGTGATGCCGCGCTCGCGCTCAAGCTCCATATTGTCAAGGACCTGATCCTGCATCTCCCGCTCGGTGAGAAGCCCCGTCTGTTCGATGATACGGTCGGCGAGGGTGCTCTTGCCGTGATCAATGTGGGCGATGATGCAGAAATTTCGGATTTTGCTCTGATCCATGGATGTCCCTTTCCTGATAGACGCAGTCAGCGTGTTGAATGATAATCATATCATATTTTCCGGGTATCTGCCAGACCTTGACCGAATAAGCCGTCCTCCGCTATATTGGGATATATCACCGAAAACGCATTTCCGGAACTCCCGGAACCGGCCACCGCGGCATCGCCATGAAAGAACTGATAAACGACATAAAAACCGGCAGCTTCCGCAGAGTCTATCTGCTCTACGGCCCCGAGGACTATCTCAAATTTCTCTGGAGGGACCGTCTGGTCAGCGCCCTGATTCCCGACGGAAACTCGATGAATCTGAACGTCTGGTCGGGGGCCTCCGTCTCCGAGGGCGCCGTCATCGACCAGGCGGAGACGCTTCCCTTCTTCTCCGACCGGAGAGTGATCCGGCTGGACCACACGGGCTTCTTTGAGCGCCAGACCGAGCTGCTCCCCGATTATATAAAGTCCCTTCCGGACTATCTCACCATCGTCTTCACCGAGGATAAACCCGACAAGAGAGGCCGGCTCTACAAGGCTGTCCAGAAATACGGTCTCTGCGCGGAATTTGCCGAGCAGCCGGAGGCCGTCCTCGAGAAATGGGTCCTTCAGCTGCTGTCCGCCGGGGATCTCCGGATCCGAAAGTTGGACATGGCGTATTTTCTGGAGCGCACCGGCCCGGATATGACCCACATCGGGCTCGAGGCGGACAAGCTGATCCACTACTGCCGCGGCGCGGGGGAGGTGAGCCGGGAGGCCATCGACGCCGTCACGACGGACCGCACCGAGAACCGGATCTTCGACATGATCACCGCTGTCACGGAGCACCGTCAGCGCGACGCCATGAAGCTCTACTCGGACCTCCTGTCGCTCCGGGAGCCGCCGATGCGGATCCTGTACCTGATCGCGATGCAGTACCGCCGGCTCCTGCTGGTCAGGGAGCTGGATTCCGAAGGCCTCGGCCAGGCCAGAATCGCGGCGGCGGCCGGCATGCAGCCCTTCGCCGTCAGAAAATCCCTCCCCCTCGCGAAGCGCTACACCGCGGAACAGCTGAAGGCGGCGTCGGAGCTCTGCGCCGTCCTCGAGGAAGACGTCAAGAACGGAAGGATCGGGGACAATCTGTGCGTGGAGCTTCTGATCCTCAAGCTGAGCGCCCGCGGGAAGCCCGCGGAACAGACGCTGTGACGGGACGCGGGATGCCGCACGGCCGGTCGGCCCGGCCATGCGCGGAAGTCCGGGACGCGGGGCGACCCCTTCATCCTCACAGAAAACGGGCGGACGGCCCGGCCTGAGACGCCGGTCCTCCGCCCGTTTTTTCGCACACAAAGACGGCCGCTCGCGCGGCCGTCTTCCAACACTTCAGCTTTTCAATTATTCCATGCCGTCAACGGCCTTGGACATACGGGCGATCTTCCTCGCGTTGGTATTCTTCTTGTAGATACCCTTCGCGGTGGCTCTTCCCATAACGCCCTGAAGATCCGACAGCGCAGCCTTCGCCGCGGACTTGTCTCCGCCCGCGATCGCCGCGTCGACCTTCTTCACATAAGTCTTGACCTCAGACTTAGCCGCCTTGTTTCTCGCCGCCCTCTTAGCGCTCGTAAGAATTCTCTTCTTCGCAGATTTGATGTTAGCCAAATCAATATCCTCCGTAACAGATCTCTTCGCTTCTTGTCTCGGCTCCGTCTTTAGCCATAGAGACACGGTTTTGAGGCATGGGCGGAACACACAGATGCTATTTTATGACATCGCTCTTTGATTGTCAAGCGGTTAATTTCACATCCTGCGCGGACTGTCTGACGGATCCGCGACGGCCGTCTTGCGGACCGGCGGCGGCAGAAAACCGGCGGCGGTTCCGGAAGCGCTCCCCCGAAGAAAGACCGGGTTCACTTCGATCCGGTAAGTTTGTCCTTCAGAGAATTGATCCCCTCGAGAATCTTGTCGTCGATGTCGGTCTTCTCCAGAGCCTCGTCGAGTCTGCTCTTCAGGCCGGCCGCGCCTTCCCGGATCTTGTCCTCAATCCCGGAGTTCTCGATCTTGCCCTTGAGGTCCTCCGCCCCGGACCTGATCTTCTCATCCAGCTGCGCGCTGTCGATTTTCTCCTTCAGCTCTTCCGCGCCCGCCTTGATCTTCTCATCAATTCCGGCGTTTTCGATCTTCGCCTTCAGCTCCTCGGCCCCGGCCTTGATCTTGTCGTCGATGTCGGTCATCTCGAGAACGTTGTTGACTCCGTTTTTAAGATCGTCTAATGTCTTCTTAAAATCCATCGTGAGACCTCTCTTTCATCTCTGTCCATCCGCCCTTCACGCGCGGCCTGCGAATTGTAGTACGGAATCATCATACCACAACGCGGCCGTTTTCGCCACGGTAACAGGCGATAATCGCAGCCGGTCAGTCGTCATCCCGCTCCCCCTGTATCAGCCACATCACGTAGTCCCCGGGCACCCCCTCGTCGTCCGCCATGCGCGACAGTGTTTCCGGGCGGATTTCGGCCCTGATCTCCCGGATCTGCTCCTCCGAATCTTCGTAGAAATCCGGCTGCAGAAAGAGCAGAAGCACCCTCTCGGCATCCGTGAGGCTCACGCCGTCGTCCAGCCTGTACAGGATATGGGCCAGCAGGCAGGCGGACAGGGCTTCGTACCAGGCGGAACGGACGTCGTCCGCCTCCTCATCGAATTCCCCGGTGAAATGGCTGACGTCCTCCTCCGTAATGTCCCGCAGCTGCAGAAATACCGCGGAATAGACCCTGAGATACAGCGCGTCCCCGGGATCGAAGTGATCAAATTCGCCCGCCACGGCCATCTGCAGGAGCACGCAGGCGGAGCGGTCCTCCTCGCAGCGGAACGCCTGCACTTTTTTCCCGTCCTCCGCCTCACAGGGCCGGCCCGTCCCTGCGGCCAGCAGCAGAATCAGAAAGGCGGCCGCCGCCCGGCACACGGGAGAAGAAGAAAAGACGTCTCCTTTCTCAGCCGGCTGTATCCGTGTACCCTTCGGTTGAGATCACTGTACCACAGTTTTCTGGCCGCCTGTTGAAATCGGGTCCGGTTTTCACCTCGTTTTCACACAAGAAGGACAGCCAATGTCCTGACAAAGGCAGCCTCCGGAAAAGCCTTTCCTTCTGAGAACCGGAACCCGGACCGCCCATCCGGCACGAGACTGCGCCGGATAAATTTCATCCGCGAAAATTTGTATTGCAATCTATAAATTGCATCTAAGGATATAATTTCATGTACCATAGCCCGAAGGAGCGGTGAACTATCATTCCCGGAAATGAGCTATGGCAAAAGAGCAGAAAATCCGGAGCAGTCCGACTCTGGGTTCAAACATCCGGAGACTGCGAAAAGAACAGAGGCTGACGCAGGAGCAGCTTGCCGCAAGGCTTCAGCTCTACGGAATCAGCATCTCCAGAAGCATTCTGTCCCAGATGGAATGCGGCACTTATAATGTCAGAGTTTCGGAGCTGGCTGCCCTGTCCGAGATTCTGCACGCCGACTACGCTGAATTCTTCAAAGGCGTCACGATCTGACCCGGTCCGCCCCGCCTTTTCCTGAAGCTCCCGGTTCCGGCCTGTCCTCCGCTCACGCAAGATACCCGGAGACGGCGTACTTCTTCCCGTCTGTTTTCACCGTCACGGCTCCGTCTAGATCCGTTCTGTAGATCGCGCAGCCGGCTCCCTCCAGTCTCTCCAGCAGTTCTCTGTGCGGATGCCCGTAGACCGAATTCTTCCCGCAGGAAATGACGCCCACGGACGGCTCTGCCAGTTCGAGAAACCGCTCTCCCGTGGAATTTCTGGATCCGTGATGCGCCACCTTCATTTCTTCGAATAAGTGATACGGTTTTGCATCTTTAAGACGCCCACTATTCGCCGAAGAGCCAAAAAAAGAAGGCCGCGCCTTCCTTAATTGTAACGGTTCAGTGTCTTTAAACACAAAAAAAGCAGAGGCCTAAGCCTCCACCTTTGTTTCACTTAAATCTGTATCTCCACATCCGTCCCGCCGTAGAATTCAAACACGGCCCTGCCGTCGTGGTTGATCCGGATTTCCCTTATCATCCTTTTCATCAGGTCAAAGTCATATTCCATGACAACGCTCTCCTGCTTCTTCAGGTTGGCGATGCAGATGTCTATCTCATATACGTCCCGGTCACAGGCCCGACTCTCAGCCATCAGGTTATCGAAACGAGCCTTTTTCTCGTCATAAGCTATGCTGGCAGCCCCGATATCCATTTGATATTCAGAATAATCAACCGGCATGGCTTTCTGGCGTTCGATCAGCCTGCGGTATTCCTCCTCCGCCCGTTCCAGGTCAACTGCTGCCTCCCTGATCGCTGCATCAAAATCCTTTTTTGTTTTGATGACCTTCAGCTGCTCAAGGTTTTCTATGATCTCATCCCTGTCACTGATCAGGATGTTTATCGCCTCAAGGGACATCTTCTTCAGCCGATCCTCGGAAACTGACGGCGTCGTACATAGTTTTCCGTTGTATTTCTCGTTGCATCGGTAGATGAGCTTTCTATACTTTTCTTTTGAGTGCCACACCTTAGGCCCGTAAAACGCCCCACAGTCACCGCATACTATCATCGATGAAAAATCCCTGTTGGCTGTCAGCCGTTTCACATTTCCGGCGCGTTCTATTCTGTGTTGAACCGCTTCGAAGACTTCTTCTGAAACAATCGGCTCATGATGTTTATCCACATAATACTGTGCCAGTTCCCCCTTATTCTTCACGCGCCTTTTTGTCAGGAAATCTTCAATATAAAATTTCTGCATCAGGCAGGACCCCTTATATTTTTCATTCTTTAGAATGGATGAAATTGTGCTCGGATTCCACTTCTCCCTGCCCGTCACTGTCCTGATCCCTTCCCGCGACAGGCTTCTCGCGATCTGGACGGTACTCTTTCCATCAAGGTAATCCGTGAAAATCCTTTTGACGATCTTCGCCTGTTCAGGATTGATCACAAACTCCCCGTCCGGCCCCCGGTCATATCCGAGGAAGTAGGAAAAGTTGATGCTGCCATGTCCGTCAGCCATCCGTTTCCTCTGCCCCCAGGTCGTGTTCTCTGAAATGGACCGGCTCTCCTCCTGCGCCAGAGACGACATGATCGTGATCAGCAGCTCACCCTTCTGGTCAAAAGTGTAGATATTCTCTTTTTCAAAATAAACCTCTACGCCCGCGTCTTTCAGTTTCCTCACCGTAGAGAGTGAATCAACTGTGTTTCTGGCAAATCGTGACACGGATTTTGTGACAATGAGGTCAATCTTTCCAGCCAGGGCGTCTTCAACCATACGGTTAAACCCCTCACGGCGCTTCGTGCTTGTGCCCGTAATTCCTTCATCGGAATACATTCCCGCGAACTCCCAGTCGGGCCTGCTGTTGATATAATCCGTATAATAGCTGAGCTGGGCCTGGTATGAGTTCTGCTGTTGTTCAAGATCTGTCGAAACTCTCGCGTACCCGGCCACTCTTCGTTTTTGGATGGGTCCATTTCGGATCTCATGCTTACGTGCCTTCTTTTGAGGGATGACCGTTACCGCTTTATTTCCCTGCATGCTATTTCCATCCTCCCGGTCTGTTTCTGGTCACTGACTTCCCATCGGTCTTTTCAAATATCAGCCTGTCGTCAAATACCCGTATGCAGTTCACATTTCGCTTGAAGTCTTCTTCATCGGTAAAAATAGAAAATGTGATGCTGCGGAGCTCTTCCTCGTAAAGTGACCTGACACTGCAAGTCCTGCTCAACTCTTTCCCCTGGCACTTCCAGATCTTTCCGCCATGATAATTCCTACGACAGAATGATCTTCCGCATTCTCCGCATTTCACTTTCCCGCTGAAGCAGGTAAAGGTCTTCGCAGGTGTCTTTTCCGCCCGCTCCTTCATGATCTTCTGGGCCTGGTCAAACTCTTCCCTTGAAATGATGGCTTCATGAACGTCCTCCAGGACATACTGAGGTACCTCCCCGTAATTTCTAGCGCGTTTCCTGATTTTCGGGGAAAAGAACCTTTGCAGGATGCGGTCTCCAACATAGATCCTATTCTTCAAAATATCTTTAACTTTGCACCTCGTAAACGAGCAGTTGGCCATTCCTGATGCCATGATCTGATCTGCGATATGCTTAGGCGACACTCCGCTAAGATATGATCGGAAAATAAAGCGAATCACTTCCGCCTCGTCCCGAACAACAGCATATACGTCGCCTTCCCACCGGTAGCCGTAGCAGGGATAAGCATGATGATAAATGCCCTCTCTCATCTGTTTCCGCTTTCCCCATTTGACATTTTCAGAAATCGATTCTGATTCAGCCTGGGCAAATGAAGCCATGAGGGAAAGGATCAGTTCCCCTTCTCCGTCAAAGGTGCTGATCCCGTCCTTTTCAAACCGCACCTCAACATTCCGGCTCTTCAGCTCTCTGACGCTCTTTAATAGATCTACCGTGTTTCTGGCGAATCGTGAGACGGATTTTGTGATGATCAGGTCGATCTTTCCCTGCCGTGCGTCTTCCATCATGCGCAAAAAATCATCCCGGTGTTCCGTACTGGTTCCTGTAATTCCTTCGTCTACATAGATCCCGGCCAGTTCCCAGTCAGGCCTGGAAGAAATATGCTTTGTATAATACGAGACCTGATTTGCCAGTGAATGCAGAAGTTCTTCCGAGTCACGTGATACCCTGGCATAGGCGGCCACCCTCCGACGTTTCAGCTCAATCTTTTTCGGCGGTATTGTCTTGATTTCCATGGTCAGCCCCTCCTTTCGTATCACCATATACGCTCTGGTTGAGGAATATATCAAGCTTACTTTGATACAAAATCCGGCCTTCTTCATATCCATATTTCGTGTTCATTTCTTCAAAAAACTGCCTGAACTCATCCACGGTTAGAAACCCCTTCGTAAGCATATGGAAGGCATAATACATCGTGATTAGATAGGCTCCGTACTTTTCCATCAAAAAAACCACCTCCTATAAGGTAGCCTTGGGAGGTGATAAAATCTGACGTTCTTTCTAATCTTTTTTGTAAAAATCACAGATGTATCCGTCCGCCCTTAAGGCAAGCCCTTCCGCCCAGGGAGGCGTCCTCCCCATCTGCTCACAGACGGCATCGAGGCTCATAGCCGGATCGGCTTCTATAATCAGCTCATCATGCACATGAGCCACGATGCGGCAGTGCCTGAGTGTCTTCATGGCGTAAAGCAGGATGTCACGCGCGGTGGCCTGCGTGATGTTCTCGACAAACTTCGGTCCGTAGCTTTCCAGTCGCTCCCATTTCTTCGTCGCCCCTATGCCCTCATATGTCACAGACTCTCCTCCGAAGCCGTTCTCCTCTATCCTGGGCCTCACATAGGATAGCGTCCGGCCGGAAGGAAGTCGGATGAAAATCATTCCGCTTCTCCAACAGAACTTCAGACCGTTCATTTCAGAAGATTCATGTTCCCTGACAGCTTTCTTCACAGCCCTGTCAACATCCCACCAGAGACGCACGATGTTCGGATTCGCAGCTCTCCACGCGGATACGAGACCCGGGAGTTCTTCTTCGGAAAGTCCCATCTCCATGGCGCCCATAGCTTTCAGTGCTCCTATGGAGCCGCCATAACCAAGTGCAAGTTCTGATATTTTCCCCTTCTGCCGAAGATGTCCGTTCACACCGTTCTTTACAACAGGCACGCCGAACATCTGACTTGCGGAAGCGCAGTAGATATCCCCGCCTTCCTCAAATACTCTTTTTCTCCACTCCTCTCCGGCAAGCCAGGCAATGACACGGGCTTCGATCGCGGAAAAGTCAGCAACGAAAAACTTCTTCCCTGTTTCAGGGATGAAGGCGGTTCTGACCAGCTGAGACAGAGTATCCGGGATATCGTCGTAGAGCATAGTGAGAGCGTCAAAATCCCCGGATCGTACCAAGGCCCGTGCCTCAGTTAGATCGGACATATGGTTCTGAGGAAGATTCTGCAGCTGAACAAGCCTCCCCGCGAAACGTCCGGTCCGGTTGGCCCCGTAGAACATGAACATCCCGCGGCACCGGCCATCCAAGCATGCAGCGTTCTCCATTGCCTGATACTTCTTCACCGACGACTTCGCCAGTTGCTGCCGGAGGGACAGGACTTCCGATACAACGCCGTCCGTCTGCCCCATCATCACAGCCACTTCCTTTTTGCTGAGGAACTCCATTTCCACGCTATGATCCGCCAGCCAGCCTTTCATCTGAACTACGCTGTTCGGGTTATCGAGGCCGGTGAGTTCCTTCATTTTCTCCATAAGTCTCTTCCGGGAAAATGCGTCTATGGCGATGGCCTGTTTGACAAAGGGCATGTCCACGTGGATTCCCCGGTCGTTGATTTCCTCGCTCATGTGATATTCGTCCCAGACTTCCTCGGGTACAGGAAACGCTGACAAACGCTTCCGGATCTGCATTTCCGTCTCTACGTCGCGGATGTTATAGGCTTTGTATCGTTCCCATTTCTCCGGGTCATGCTCCGGCAGGTTCCTCGTCCGTCCGCCGTTTGCCTTTGTCGGCCTGCAGGGAACGGAGAAATATCTGATCAGGTCCTTTCCTTCCGTCAGTTTCTGCTTTTCAAGACCCAGAACGGTTCCGACTCTCTCCAGGGACAATGGAAGGCCCATATAGGCAGACCACACCATGGCGCAGCGCCAGGAGTCCGGACGTAGGTACTTTCCCAGATATCGTGACAGGCAGACACGCTCGAACTGTACGTTAAACGCCCACTTGGTCACGCTTTCGTCCGTCAGGGCTGATAAAACCTCTTCAGGAAGCTTCTCTCCGCATGCGAGGTCGACCGTTGATACCGGGCCGCCGTCTATGCTGTAGCCGAAGAGAAGGATCTCGAAATCGGG
Source organism: Lachnospiraceae bacterium (assembly GCA_045114695.1). Taxonomy (GTDB): domain Bacteria; phylum Bacillota; class Clostridia; order Lachnospirales; family Lachnospiraceae; genus Chordicoccus. The sequence continues at coordinate 178,788 of JBGUKX010000037.1, forward strand.
GCTTTCCGCGTACTTGTAGACGCCGCATTTTGACAGGCTGACGGAGGCATACGTCTCTAAATCCACGGCTAACTCTCGCATGTGTTTCCTCCATAAGGGGGCGGAAGGGATGTGATTCCGTACCGCCCCGGACACGATCTTATCCCAGGAAGTCATCGTCAAGAGCAGCAAAGTCGTCCGCGGCGTTCGTCCTGCCGCCTAAGGGCTCCCCGTCCCTGACCTTCTGGATGTTCCCCAGACCGCAAGCGATGCCCCTGTTCCCGTTGCTGTTGAACGCGTAGAAGTTAAGCGCCACGCGGGCATAGCAGCCTGAATACACTTCATTCCTGTCCATGATGGGCCTCACCTGCCTGTCCACGATCTGCGGCGGCGTATTGCTGTTGGCGTTGACGAAGAAATGTCCCTTATACGCCTCGTCGTCGCGCTCCGTATCCCCGTCGCGTAAGGGGGTCTTCAGAGCTGCCCTGTTCGGCTTCTTTCCTCCGAACTTATGGATTCCCTCCTCAATGGCGGCGTCGATGGCCGCGTTGATCGCATTAACCGTCTCTGTATCGCTCTTCGGGATGAGGACGGATACGGAGTACTTCTCCGCCCCGCCGTTGATGGAAACCGGCTCCCAGCCGTGGAAATAAGAAAGTCGTGTGTTAACTCCTGTGATAACCCTTGTCTTACTGTTCGTCATATCAGTTTTCCTCCTTGAATTCGTTAAAAGTATTCATCGCCGGCCTCTTATCCGTCACAGGGACGAGCGTCGGCTTTCCCGGCGGTTTGTATATGCAGCTGCCGAGTATTTTTTTAAAGTTCTCTTTTCCCATCAGCTTTTCCATCTCCGTGAGCGTGATGAGTGATTTACGATAGATGTCCTTGTACCCTGCGTCCTTGGCCGCTTCTGCGACAGCCTCCTCATCCCGGTATTTCCGTACGGACCTGCCTTCCACCAACTTAAAGCCGGGCCACTCTTTGCCATGGTTCATGGCTGCGTCCGTTGCGTATGCCGTGATCTCGTTCGCCCAGCTTGTCAGGTCGGGAAGGACGGACAGGATCTCCCCGATCTCCTTATCAGTGAGAAGAGGCGGCCTCCTGAACTCGGTCTGTGCGAGCTTCAGTTTCTCCTCCGCCCTGGCGCGGCAGCGTACTGCGGCCTTGCAGAAAGTGCACCATGATCCGGGGCAGTAATCTCCTTCTCCCTTAAACGCGAGCTGTGCCCTGGGCTTCAGGACGTTCTCTGCCCATTCCCGGAGGTTCTCGACCGGAATCGTCCATGTACTGACGTTCTCACGCCTTGGCTGGAAGATCGTCATGGATACTTCTTTGATGTCGTAAAGGGCGTCGTAGATTTCCAGGGCTCCCAGTGCGTACAGCTTCATCTGAGGATTCTCTTCCGCCTCGACAAGAACCCCTTTCCCGTACTTGAAGTCGACGATATGAAGCTTCCCCTCACTGACGATGATGCAGTCCCCTGTACCGAAACCCTCCGGCACGTATTCGGAGAAATCCAGGCACTGCTCGATCATGACGATGGGATCCTTTGCCGCTTCGACCTGCTCCATCACGAAGTCCACGTAGGCATCTGTACATTCTTCCATCTCATCGGAGTCATAATCCGATACCGGGCGCTTGCTTCTCCGCCTGAGCGCCTTTTTCAGTTTGTGCTCACACAGGGCATGCGCCGCTGTTCCCTCCCTTGCCGCATCTGTTTCCCTGTCCTCGAATTCCTGCTCCAGCCTCGCCGACGGCGTGCAGTTGAGCCACCGGTGGGATCCTGACGGGGACAGGACGGCATGGGCCCTCATGTCAGCGCCTCCGCTTCCGTAAGCACGGCAGGGTACTCCTTCGGGTCGATCGCGCTTAAACGGTCCGCCCCATGCCGTTCGATGATCGCCCGTACCTCCGCGGTGAACCCCGCACGGCTTTTGTCCGCGAGGACGCCCCTGACTTTTTCAAGCGGGATGGACTCGGGCTCAGGCTCGGAGAAGGGTGTGCTTTCCGCCATCAGGCTTTCCGCAAGATCCCGCAAAGCCTCCGATACCTTGAGCAGTTTCTCAGTTACGTCAGTTTTCATCTTCATTGCCTCCCTCCTGTTTCTCGCAGATGGCGATCTCCCCTACGGTGTCTCCCGGTATCAGTACCGTAACGCCCTTCTTCTCTCCGAAGATTAGACACAGGAGCCTTTCCCTTATTGAGACATTCCGGCAGGTGACGACTCCTCCGATCTGCGGCTGTTTTGAAACACTGATTCTCAGTTTGTGTTTCATGTGCTGTCACTCCTTTCAGAAGGTTCTTTTACTTGCCCTTCTATTAGGTAGCCTCGGGAGAAGGTAAAATCTGACGTTTTTAGAAAAAAAGATGCAGACATCCGAAGATGCCTGCCTTCATTAAAAACCCATCCTATGAATAATATGTATGAGCGCTGTTTAAGATAATACTTGGTGGTATAATAGGATCTATGTATCACCAGAAAAAGATCATAGAGGTATTTGACATGAAATATCCAAAGACTTTTCTCTTTCCGGCTCTATTAGTTTTCACGTTATGTGCATTCTACAATAGCTCGATTTTTTGTTCTGCCGATACTACAACAGAGAGCGTTGAGACAGAAACATGGACTGTCGGGAATTTTGTTGATGAGTTTAAGCAACCAACGGGAGAGCAATACATCGTAGCTATATCCGAGGGTACATTTTGTAACTCGGCTGCGACAGACGCTCCTCTTGATGTCTCTGTGATTGTTGAGCAGGGTGGTTGCGTTTGTTTCAAATTATATGAATATAAGGATTCGCTTGTAAAAAACAACTATAGCCATGCTGTTGAATATTCAGTGACCGTTCTGGACGAGGCAGGAGAAAAACATAGTTTTCTTGCCTCGGAAGCTGCATCCACCTCGAAGGTGATGTTATTAAGAGAATCGTGGAAAGACTTTTGTGATTTGCTATCTGAAAATTCAGAAGTCAGCATTCTTCTCAGGAACAGGGACCGCCCAGTAGTTTCATATCTGTTTATTATTGATCAAATTGACGAATTGAAGGAAGTATATGAGTCCACATTCGGAACCTTCCCTCATCGTAATCTGGGCACAAGCGAAGATATTATGGTAGAGATTACAGGTTTGAACCTTTCATCAACCGATGACGGTTTTACTTTATATGCTACGACCAATCTTCCTGACGGCTTTGTTTTAAAATGCTATTTAAAGGGTAACTGGTTATATTCTGAATCCGAAGAAACCACGGTTGAAAACGGAGAAATCAATGTTAATTTTGAAAAAGACACTCGAGGAAATCGTTCTTATGAATTATCTGTTCGTATAGGCCGTAATTCTGAAGAAATGCGAGAATTGGTCGGTGATGATTATGAGTGTCTTAAAGGATCTCTTGCTCAACAAATGAAAAGTCTATCAGGTGCTAAATGCATATTCAACTTTGATTAATAATAAGGCAACCCCGGATTGGTGAGGCTTGGCAAAAATTTAATAGTAAAGGAGGGAAAACCATGAAAAAGAGATTATCCGTCTTACTGTTTGCTGCTCTAATGGTGTTTATGTTCTCAGCACCGGTAGCTGCGTCGTATAGGACAATTGCGCTTTCATCCTCCAGCGGTAAATGGATAACGCAGAAAGCACCAACATTTAATTCAGATACCGGCAACGGAAGGTATTATGTTTATAAAGTTGTTGTTCCAGCAACCGGATATCTCAAGATCGACATTTCTGGCACAAACGATTATGATCACATCAATGTTAGCAGAAGTTTACCAGACGCTTCTCACGTTGAAAAAGAATGCATCTATTATAAAAACCGAGACTGTTTCAAAGTCTGTGTAAACTCAAAAATACTGACATAAGACGAATGAATAGATATGTTGTCAATCGGGCATTTCGGCCCG
>JBGUKX010000038.1:0-63393 GCA_045114695.1 Lachnospiraceae bacterium
TGATTCGGGGGGGGCCGGGGGGCCGGGGCGCGCCGGCCCCGCTCCTGCTTCAGAAGCTGCTGCAGCCTCACGATACAGATCAGACACAGCGCCAGCGCCGCTGTCAGAATCACGATGGCCGTCTTCATATTCCTTACCTGTAGATTTTTCTGTACTCGCTGGGTTTCAGGCCCACGGATTTGCGGAAGATCCGGCTGAAGTATTTCGTGTCGGCGTAGCCGACCCTCTCCGAGATCTCGCCGATCGGCAGGGCCGTCTCCCGCATGAGACGTTTGGACTCCTCGATGCGCAGCTGGATCAGGTACTCGCTGAACCCGATGCCGAACTCCTTCTTGAAGACCGTGCTGAAATAGGCGGGGCTCATCCCCACGTGCCGCGCCACCTCCTCCAGCGCCGGTCCCTCCGCAAAGTGCTCCGAGAGGTACTGCTTCGCCAGCCTCACGGGCGCCTGCCCCTTCTGCCGTTCGCTCTCGATCACCCTTCTGAAATACTCCTGGACCGTCTCCTCAAAGGCCTGGATCAGGCGTGCCTCCGTCGTGCTCCGGTCCAGCACCGTCTCCACCGCGAGCAGGAATTCCGAGACCAGCGTCTCGTCCGTCCCGCTCCGGCGCCAGGCGTCGCGGATCATCTTGGTATAGGCGTCGGTCAGCGAGAAGATCCCGTCCGCCGTGCGCCGGTGCCCCGGCGTCTCCATGAGCAGCCTGTAGTCGCTGACCACCGCGTCGGCGTCCCGCGCCTCGATCGCCCGGACGATGCCCCGCCGGAGCTCCTCCGTCAGCAGTGTCTCCGCCCCCGGCGCCTCCGCGTCGGGCGCCTCGTAGGGGATCACGCGGTCGATCCCTCGCAGAATCCGGAGCTTGACGGCGCCGATCGCCTCCTCGATGGTCTCCCGCACGCGGGAAATATCGTCCTTCTCCGTGCCGATTCCCACCGTGACGGAGTAGCCCGAGAACTTGTCCAGCTCCTTCCGGCATCGGGTATACAGGGCCTCCGTCTTCTCCCGGCTGAGCCCCTCCCCTTCCCGGGGGTAGTTGACCACCGATACGATCCCGTTCTTCGCGAGGGTGTTGATGTAGTCGCATTCCCAGCCGCGCTCGGCGTCCTCCACCACCGCCAGAAGCATCTCGAGAAGGCTCGTCGGAATCTCCCCGCTCTCCGTGGAATCGATCTTGACCAGGAAGGCCCGGTAGAGGCTGTTGGAGAAGCTGAGCTCCTGCTCCCCCGGCTCCTCCCCGTCCTCCTCCGGCGCCAGCTCCGTCTTTTTCAGGATCGAGTTGAGGAAATGCCGCCTCATGCTCTGGCGGCTCTCCAGGGTCTCGTGGAGCAGCTTCTCCTCCTCCCCGGAGATCCGGTTCTTCGCCTTCTCCTCCAGAATCCGGTCCAGCGTGTCGGACAGCTCCGTCTGGTCGATGGGCTTCAGCAGATAATGGCGCACGCCCATGTTCAGCGCCTGGTGGGCGTACTCAAAGTTCTTGTAGCCGCTGATGATGATGAACTCCGTATCCGGCGACACCTCCATGGCGCACCGGATCATCTCCAGGCCGTCGATCCCCGGCATCCGGATATCGGTGATCACGATGTCCGGCCGCAGCTCCTCCGTCATCCGGAGAATCTCAAGGCCGTTGTCCGCGGTGCCCGCGACCTCCATGCCCTTCTCGTTCCAGCGGATCATCTTTCTGATCATGGCCGAGATCAGCTGTTCGTCGTCGGCGATCAGTACCTTCAGCATCCGGTTCTCTCCTTCGCTTCCGTCAAACCAAAGAGACGGCGGGATCATTCCCGCCGCCTCCGTCTGTCTGCTGCTCAGTGTTTCTTGAATTTTCCGACCTTGACCAGACGGTTCGGCAGCTTGGGAAGCTTGCCGGAGGTCATCTGGATGGCGTCGTCGCCGCACGCCTCGATGCACTTTCCGCACTTCGTGCACTCGAACTCGTCGATCATATGGATGAAATTCGACTTGCCCTCGATGCAGTCCGCGGGACATACGTCGATGCAGTCCCCGCATCCGGTGCAGGCGGACGGGTCGATGTAGATGTGGACGAAGGCCGCGCAGACCCCCGCGGGACACTTGTTCTTCTTGATATGGGCCTCGAATTCGCCGCCGAACTTTTCGATGGCGGACAGGGCGATCTTCGAGGACTCCTGTCCCACCGTGCAGAGGGTGGAGTAAACCATCGCCTCGCCGATCTCACGGGTGAGGTCCAGCTGGCTGCCCTTGCCGCGGGCCATCGTGATTTCCTTCTGCATGTACTCAAGCTGGATCAGGCCCTCGCGGCAGAACACGCAGCGGCCGCAGCTCGCCTTTCTGTACTTCAGCAGGATCTTCTGGGTCTCGCTGACGATGCAGTCCTTCGAGGTCAGCACCCGCACGCAGCCCGTCACCGCGTCCTTCGCGGTCAGCTCCGCCGCCTCGGCGGGCGTATAGAACTGATAGCCGAGATAGTAGGCCTTGGCGTCCTCTCCGTTGGCGAGCTCCGTCACCGGCGTGCCGGGAGCGGTCTTCCTGAGGCTGCCGTCCTCACCCGCGATATAGACCCCGGGCTCGTAGCAGCCGTCGATGAGATCCGCCAGATCCGCCGCCGTCACGATGTGAAGCAGCAGATCCCCCTCGGACTCCCTGACGTTGATGATGTCGTTTACGAGGACGACGCGGTATTCCTCCGCCTTCGGCTTCAGCGCCGCGGCAAGCTCCTGCTCGTCCTCCGGCAGATACAGGAAGCACGCGGCCGCCTTGACCAGCTCGCCCGCCGCGGCGATGCCGGAGAGCACCTTCTCCGGATCCTCCTTCAGAAGGCCCAGCAGGACGCGGTCCACGTCGGCGTTGTTGAGCCCGGCGTGAACGTAGGGGTCTCCTTCCTTCGCGCAGGCCCGGTAAATCTTCTCTTCAAGAGGTTCGGGGACCAGGCCGTACTCGGCCAGGCCGGCCTCTTTGATCCTGTCAAGGAGCGCCGCGAACCCCAGCTTTCTTGCGGTTTCGATCGTCTGTCTCATGCTTCGGCCTCCTTTGCGAAATCTCCCCAGGTTCTCGGCTGGGAAATGCACAGTCTCAGGTCGCACTGCAGACACCTCGCCGCTTCACATTTCGCGAGCGACTCGTCGAATCCCTGATCCATCGGCCCGCAGCTCTTCCACTCCGCCACGCGCTTCGGGGAGGGAACCACCCTCGGTTCCGTCCTCGGGAGGTCGCCGAAGCCCTGGATCACGCCGATGCAGGGATCCTTGAACTGCTCGGGCGCCAGGTGCTCATCGATATTGCCGTCGCCGCCCAGATATCTGTCAATGGCGGAGATGGCGTCCCTCGCGCCGGCGATGCCTTTGATGACGGAGGTCGTTCCCGTGAGGGAGTCGCCCGCCGCCCAGACGCCTTCGACGGAGGTCTCGCCGTTGGGGCCCTTGCCCGCGACGTAGTTGCCGTGGGTCAGCTCCAGACCGAACGCCTCGGGATCCATCGGGATCGTCGGCCTCTGGCCCGTGGCGAAGACGACCGTGTCGCAGGGGATCAGCTCCTCGGTTCCCTCGAGGACGTCGAACATCATGCGGCCGTTCTCCTTGCGGAAATTGCCGACGCTCTTGATCACGACGCCGGTCACATGGCCGTTCTCGCCCCTGATCTCGGGGAAGGTCTTGGAGTTGTGAAGCACGACGCCCTCTTCCTCGGCCCAGGCGCGTTCCTCGTCCGTGGCCGTCATGGCGTCGTAGGCCTCGAGGCAGGCCATGTCGACGGTCTTCGCGCCGAGACGGAAGGCCGCTCCGGCGCAGTCGATGGCGACGTTGCCGCCGCCGAGAATGACCACATGCTCGCCCACCGAGGCGGTGCCTTCCTCAAATTTCCGGAGGAAGTCCGTGTTCACCTGGACGCCCTCGAGATCATTTCCGGGAAGCGGAAGTCTCGCGCCCTGGTGCGTGCCCACCGCCACGAAGACCGCGTCGAATCCTTCGGAGAGAAGGGACGGGACGTTTTCGACCTTCGTCCCGGTCTTCACCGTGATGTCGCCGGCCTCCAGGATGTCGGCGATCTCCTTGTCGAGGACCTCGCGCGGCAGGCGGTAGGACGGAATGCCGTAACGGAGCTGGCCGCCGAGCTTCTCGGACTCGTCGAACACCGTGACGGAATGTCCCAGCTTCGCGCCGAAATACGCGGCCGTGAGGCCCGCGGGGCCTCCTCCGACGACGGCGATCTTCTTGCCCGTCGGCTCCTTGTGGAACGCCAGCTTCTTCCATTCGCCGTCGTCATGCTCGGCGGCGTATCTCTTGAGGTTGCGGATCGAGACCGGCTCGTTGAGATACTGGTGCTTGCACTCGGTCTCGCAGTTGTGAACGCAGATGTAGCCGAGGCAGTGGGGGAAGGGCACCTTCTCCCGCACCGTCGCGTTGGCGGCCGCGTAATCGCCCTGATTGATGAAGCGGATGTAGCGCGGTACGTCGATGTGGGCGGGACATCCCTTGCGGCACGGAACGACGACGTCCTCCTTCAGCGCCTCCGAATCGGCGAGCTTGTCGCGGATCGTTCCCGTGGGACATACCTCGACGCAGGCCTGGCAGAAGCGGCAGTTGGCGTCCTTCAGCAGTCTCTCGTGGAGGGCGCCGGTGAAGACCTCGAGGTCCTTTCTCTTCTGGTACTGCAGGACGTTGACGCCGCGGAGATCGCCGCAGGCGCGCACGCAGCGGCCGCAGAGCACACAGCGGTTCATATCGTGGAGGATCAGCGGGTTCCTGTCGTCCTCCTTGAAGCCCTTCATCCTCATCTTGAGGCGGCCGGTCTTCGGCCCGATGTACTGGATCAGCATCTGCAGCTCGCAGTGCCCGTATTTCGGACATGTGGAGCAGTCCTCGGGATGCCCCGCCAGCAGCAGCTCCAGAGCGAGCATGCGGAGCCGTTTGACCTCGTCGGTCTGCGTGTTGATGACAAGGCCATCCCGGGCGGCGAGCTTGCAGGACGGAACCGGCTTGTCCTCGCCCTCGACCTCGACGATACACATGCGACATGAGCCGAGCGGTAGAAGATCCTTATGATGGCACAGATGCGGGATATAAATTCCCGCATCCAGTGCACATTCAAGTACGTTCTTCCCATCCGGCACTTCGAGTCTGACACCATCAACTGTAATCACAGCCATAGTTTTTTCCCTCCGTGCTTACTGGTTTATGTTTTTTCGCCCGGAGCGCCCCGTCCCGGGGCGCCGGTCCTTTTCGTTTTTCAGTCCTCGTCCTCTTCGATGTATTCCGCCGCTTCCATACCGGCGATACGGCCGGAGTTGACGGCCCAGCCCATGGAGTTGCCCGGAAGCAGGAACATGTAGCTGTCGTCGTAGAGGTTGCAGGCGTCGGCTCCCGCGGCGTAGAGGCCCGGAATCGGGTCAAACTCTTCGTTCAGGACTTCGCAGTTCTCGTTGATGTCGATGCCGCCGACCGTGCCGTAGCCGCCCGGACGGACTGCCGCCGCGTAGAACGGTCCCTTTGTCAGCGGACGGAGATACTTCGGTCTCTTGAAGAACTCTTCGTCGTAGCCGTCGCAGTAGTCGTTGTAGTTGTCGACGGTCTCGACGAGATTGTCGACGTTGATGCCGATCTGCTCGGCGAGCTCCTCGATGGTGTCCGCGACGAACAGGCCCTTGTTTCCCGTGTCCTTCGCCATCTGGATGCCCTCGACGAAGTCGGAGCAGTCCGGATTGAAGCGGACCATGCTGATTTCATCGACGCCGTTCCTCATGTAGTACTTCGCGATGGAGGTGTCGACGATGCTGTAGAGGACGCGCTTCTTCTGGCGGGAGGCGGCGTTGCTGAGGAACGTCGTATTCTGCATCTGCTCCTCGTCCATGACGCGCTTTCCGTCGAGGTTGACGAGAAGGTTCGGCTGCATCAGGACGTTGGCGACGCTCTGCGGCAGATCGTCGATGCCCTCGAAATTCGCGGCCTGCTCGATTCTGACCGGGACCTTGCGTCCGCCGGCTTCCCACGCCATGCGGATGCCGTCGCCGACGTTGCCCGGGATCGCGAAGTTGAACATGTCCTCGCCGAAGATATAGCCGGTCTGCTCTTTGATGAATTCGGGATTGGCTCCGCCGCCGCCCGTGGCGATGATGGCGGCCTTGCAGGCGATCTCGATCTCCTTGCCGTCCTTGTCGGTGGCGAGGACGCCGCGGACCTTTCCTTCGTCGTCGAGGAGGATCTTCTTGCCGGGCGTCTCAAGGAGGACCTTGACGCCGAGCTCCTGGGCTCTGGCGTAGAGCGCCTTGTTCATGAAGGAAGCGGCGCGCGGGCCGATGCCCTGATCCGTCTTGACGATGTGCCATGTGGCCTCGCACTTGGTGAAGTACTTGTAGGCGCCCTCGAACTCGACGCCCATATCCTCGAGCCACTCGATGGTCTCGGCGGACTGCTCGAAATATCTCTTGACCAGACGGCCGTCGACGTTGTAGTGGGTGTACTCCATGAACATGTTGAGGGCCTTCTGGACGGTGATGTCGATCATCTGTCTCTTCTGATAGTGGGAGCCGATGGCGAGCGGGCCCATGCCCATGTTCGCGGCGCCGCCCACCGCGGCGTTCTTCTCGATGAGAATGACGTCAGCGCCGTCCTCCGCGGCCTGGACCGCTGCGGAAAGGCCTGCCGGACCGCCGGCGACAACAACAATCTGAGCTTCGTAATCTGCCATGTTGACCTCTTTCTCCGGACTTCTCCGGGATCAGTATGAATAACTCCGGTTCCTTACGCCGCGGACAGGCCGCGGCGGATCCATCCAATGGTTCTATTATAGATGCCGGACAGGCGGATAACATTCCGTCCTTTCACCATTTCCGCTCAAAAATAATGACGTCGGGACAGCAGGTAAAAGGAGGTGGTCAAAATATTTTTCAGATTTTGACCTGCCGTGACGCGTCATCCGGCTTCCTCCGCCGCATCGGTCCTTTACGCTGCGGCGGTGTGCGCGGAATCAGCAGGGCATCAGCACGTCCCAGTGCTCCGCCAGCATTCCGTCCTCCAGCCGGTAGATATCGACGACGCGGGCCTTGGTCCGGCCCTCGGGGTCGACGTTCTTCAGATAGACCGCCACCATGTCGTCCTCGGCGATCATCATCTTGATCTCGAGGTGGAAGGTGGGTTCCGTCCGGAACTTCTCCCGGAAGCCGTCCATGATGCCCTGTCTTCCCTGGGTGACGCCCGGATTGTGCTGGATGTAGTCTTCCTTTACGTATTTCTCGGCGCTCTCGATGATGTGGTCGTTGAAGAATTCCTTGTAGAACGCCGCGATCACTTCCTTGTTTGTCACTTTGTGCCTCCTGTAGTCGTATGTTTTTCCTGCCGCCGGCCGGCCCTTCTCAGACCGGTCCCCCGGCGTGCCGCGCCGCCAGCTCCATGAGCTCACGGTCGTCGGCGTCCGTCATGCCGGATTCCTCCGCGAAGATCATCCGCTGCATCCCGTCATGGGTGAAGGGCGCCCACGGAAGCTCTTCCGTCGACGGATCTCCCTCCGCCATGAACCGGAGCCACGCCCCGCTCACCTCGTCCTGCACCCGGTCGGCGTACCCGTATCCCGTGCACGCCATCGGCTCCATCTCCACGTTCCGGAAAACGAAGGGAATGTCCGCGCAGTGCCAGGGGGCGAGCCCGCCCAGATAGGGCACGATGAAGTTCATCTGGTAATTGTAGCAGGGGGCGTCCGCCGTCATGGACCGGGCGTTGAGGAATCTCACGGTTCCCGGCCGGAAGATCGTGTCCACGCTCAGGGCGTAGAGGATGTCGGCGCCGGGATAGCACTGTTCGAACAGGCGGATCACCCGGTCGGTGTCCTCTCCGTAGTGCCGGCGCAGGATCTCCTTCTTCTCCTCCTCGCTGTACCTCGTCTTGTCGCCGAGATAGTGCATGAAGGAGAACTCGCCCATCACGGTCCCCGCCAGCACGGGCACGTCCTTCACCTCGTCCCGGAAGCCGACCGTGTTGTACAGACCCTCGAAAAATCCGGGAACCGGCGACGGCTCGAAGAGCATCAGTCCGGGCGGGAAGCCCAGCGCGCGGCCGGCCTCCTCCGCCGCCTTCGACAGCTTCCCGTAGGGCACCGTCCGGATCTCCCCGATCGTCTCCGGGGTAAGTCCGAGGAGCTCCGCCGTCTTCGTCCCCAGCGACTGCCAGCGCGCCTTCTCCTGGGCGGCGGTCATGCCCGGGCGGTTCCGAAAGGCGCCGCTTTGGCTGATCACCTTGCGGTAGAGCCCGTCCGCGGGCGGCATCTGCAGCAGGTTGACGGCCTTTCCTCCGCCGCCGGACTGGCCGGCGACGGTCACGTTGTCCGGATCTCCCCCGAAGGCAGCGATGTTGTCGCGGACCCACTTAAGGGCCAGGACGATGTCCGCCATGCCCGCGATGCCGGAATAGCGGAATTCTTCCCCGAAGCCGCTCAGATCAAGGAAGCCGAGGCAGTTGAGCCGGTGATTGAGGTTGACGACGACCACGTCGCCGTAGTCCGCGAGGCTGTGCCCCTCATAGGCAGGGATCTCCGCCGCGGATCCGGCGGCATAGCCGCCCCCGTGCAGCCAGACCATGACCGGCCGGCGCGCCTCTCCGCCCAGATGTTTCGTCCACACGTTCAGGTACAGGCACTGCTCGTCCATCGGCCAGTACACGTGGGGCATCTCGAAGGAGGAAAAGGGCGACGCCATCGGGTTCGTCCTGTCGGCCGGATCGTGCCGCACCGTCTCCATCACCGCCGTCGCGTCCGGCATCAGCGGGCAGGCGTAGCCGTAGGACTTGGCGTCCCTCAGGCCCTCCCAGCCCTGCTCCGGGACCGGCAGTTCAAACCGCTCCGCGGTTCCGTAGCGGATTCCGTAAAAATGAAACACGCCGTCGCTCTGAAAGCCGTGCAGCTTTCCCTGTTTTGTCTCCGCCACCGGAAAATCCGGGGTTCTGATCACTTTTCTCATCGGCAGGCAACCTCGCTTCATGCTGGAATGAAACGGACCGGATGTTCTCCGTCCGCGGTTTCGAAACTGCCGGAACAGGAAGCAGCCGCTGCTTCCTGTTCCGTCTCTCCCGCCTGTTTCCGCGGGGTTTTATTACTTCATGAATTTTTCCGCGAAGTGGCACGCCACGGAGTGGCCGGGCTTCAGCTCGCGGAGCACCGGCTCCTCCGCCAGGCACTTGTCCGTCGCGTACGGGCAGCGCGCCGCGAAGCGGCAGCAGGGCTTCGGGTCGATGGGGCTTGTGAGCTCGCCCTTGAGGACCATCCTCTCGCGCTTCTCATGCACGTTCGGGATCGGGATCGCGGAGAGCAGCGCCTGGGAATACGGATGAATCGTATCCTTGAAGATCTCCTTCGCCTCGCACTTCTCGATCATCTGGCCCAGGTACATCACGGCGATGTCGTCCGAAATGTGCTTGACGACGGACATATCGTGGGTGATGAACATATAGGTGAGTCCCCTGTCCTTCTGAAGATCCTGAAGGAGGTTGAGGATCTGGGCCTGGATCGAGACGTCCAGCGCGGAGACCGGCTCGTCGCAGACGATGAATTCCGGGTGAAGGGACAGAGCCCTCGCGATGCCGATTCTCTGGCGGCGTCCGCCGTCGAGCTCGTGCGGGTAGGAGCCTTCCAGTCTCGAGGCGAGACCGACCAGCTCCATCATGTCCTTCGCGTGTTTCTCGACGTCGTTCTTCGACATCTTCGGGTTCTGGACCTTGATCGGCTCCTCGACCAGCTGGAGCACGCTCATACGGGGATCCAGCGACGCGTAGGGATCCTGGAAGATCATCTGGATGTTGGATCTGTAATTCTTTTTGAACTCCTTGATCGGCATCGCGGCGATGTCGGCGCCCTTGTAGAGCACCTGCCCCGACGTGGCGGTGTGCAGTCTCATGAGAGTTTTGCCGAGCGTCGACTTGCCGCAGCCGGACTCGCCGACGATACCGATGGTCTTGCCTTTTTCAATGTTGAAGGTGACGTTGTCGACCGCATGCAGCATTCCGCGGGGAGTCGAGAAGTACTTCTTTAAGTTCTTGACCTCTAATAAATTCTCAGCCATCTCTTACTCTCCCTTCTTCGCGTTTGCCGGCCATTCCGGCGTGTACTGGAGACACTGGGCGACATGGCCCGGCGCCGCTTCCACGGCCCACGGCTCGAAGTCCTTGCACTTGTCGCACTTCTCCTGGCATCTGTCATAGAAAGAGCAGTAAGGCGGAAGATTGGCGGGATCCGGCACAAGCCCCGGGATCACGTGCAGTCTGTCCACGTCCTTGTCGAGGGACGGGATCGACTTGTACAGGGCCCTCGTGTAGGGATGCTTCGGATTGTCGAAGACATCCACCAGCGGTCCGTACTCGACGATCTTGTCCGCGTACATGACGGCGACGGCGTCGCACATCTCGGCGACGACGCCGAGGTCGTGGGTGATCAGGATCATCGACGTGCCGTTGTCCTTCTGGAGCTTTCTCATCATGTCGAGGATCTGCGCCTGGATGGTCACGTCGAGGGCGGTGGTGGGCTCGTCGGCGATCAGAAGCTCCGGCTCGCAGGCCAGGGCGATCGCGATGACAATACGCTGCTTCATGCCGCCCGAGAACTGGTGCGGGTAATCCTTGTAGCGCTCCGGAACGATGCCGACCATCGCCAGCATGTCCTGCGCGCGCTTCATCGCCTCGGCCTTGGAGCAGTGGTTGTGCAGAAGCACCACTTCCGCGATCTGCTCGCCGACGGGCTTGACCGGGTTGAGGGCGGTCATCGGATCCTGGAAGATCATGCTGATCTTCTTTCCGCGGACGGAGCGCATCTCGCGGGCGGACTTCTTAAGAAGATCCTCTCCCTCGAGCTCGATGGAGCCCTGGATGACGTGTCCGACCTTCGCGGGAAGGAGGCCCATGATGCCGAGGGCCGTGGTGGTCTTGCCCGCGCCGGTCTCCCCGACGAGGCCCAGGACCTTGCCCTTCTCCAGCTCGATATTGACGCCGTTTACGGCTTCGACGACTTCCTCGTCTGTCTCATAGTGGATGACAAGATCCTTGATCCGAAGGACCTTGTTCTCTGCGTTTCCGAATGATGTGTTCTGACTCATCTCCTGCCTCCTTTACTTCAGTCTCGGGTCAAACGCGTCGCGGAGACCGTCGCCCATCAGGTTGAATGCGAAGCAGGTAATCATGATCATGAGAGCCGGGAACATCATCATGTACGGGGCCGTCGTGAGATAGGACTTGCCGTCGTTGAGGATCAGTCCCCATTCCGGCGTGGGGGCCGCGAGGCCGACGCCGATGTAGCTCATCGATGACATCATCATGATCGAAACTGCAAGGAAGCCGACGAAGTAAATGATCATGACGCCGACGGCGTTGGGAATCATATGCTTGATGATCATCTGCACCTGTCCGACGCCGATCGCCTCGGAGGATTCGATGTAGTCCGCGCCGCGGACTCTCAGAATCGCGGCCCGGTTGTTCCTCGCCATCGTGGGCATCGAGGCGAACATGATCGCCGCGACCAGCTGCGGGATGCCGTTGCCGAGAACGGCGACGATGCACATCGCCATCATGATCATCGGGATCGCCTGGAAGATATCCATGATACGCATGATGATCGTGTCGACGCGTCCGCCGAAGTAACCGGCGATAATTCCGAGAAGACCGCCGGAGAACAGCGCCGCGATCGTGCAGAAAAGAGCGATCAGCAGCGAATATCTCGCGCCGTAGATACAGCGGCTGAAGATGTCGCGTCCGAACTGGTCCGTTCCGAAGATATGGGCCGCGCTGGGCTTCTGCATCATCGCGGTGTAGTCCTGCGCCTGGAAATCATAGGGAGCGATCAGCGGCGCGAAAATCGCGATGAGGATCAGAATGATCACGACCGCCAGACCGATGAGAGCGGTCGGATTTCTCTTGAAGCGCTTCCAGTTTACTCGCACCCGGACCATGTTACACTCGCCGGACGAACAAGTTCCGTGATGGTATATGACCTCTTCAAAATCTTTTCAGACGCCAGGTCAATAATAATAGCAGTTTTTTGACCTCCCCTGTGTCCCGCGGACGGCAGGGCGGGCGTCCGCCCGTGAAAATCCCTACCTCCTGCACTCCTTCAGCACGACTCTTCCGAACATCCCCGAAGGCTCGTAGAAGCCTTTCTCATGCCCGAACGGTCCCTGGTCATAGTTCAGCACGTCCCGCTCGGGCGTATTGACCGCCTCCACCTCGAGGACGTTGGTCCCCTTGCGGAACAGACCGTCGATCTCGAAGCGGTAGGGCGGGCAGAGGCGGAAGTCCGCCTCCTCGCCGTTCACGAGGACCCGGGCGGCCTCGCCGATGTGCTCGGCCTCGAGGATATAGAAGGCGCCGGGATTCCGTATCTCGATCTCCCTCCGGTAGCGCATGAATCCGGAGAACCGCGGCAGCGCGTCCGAGACGGGCCGCAGGGGCTCCGACGGCGGGAACAGGCTCTCCCGGGTCCCCCCCGGTGTCTCCCCGGCCAGTTCCTCCGCCCTCCGGAACACGGGATTGTCCGAGGCGGGCGCCACGGTCAGCTCCCAGCCGGCCGAAAGATCCGTCTCGGGGGCCGTCTCCGCGGCCGGGGAGTCGGGCGTCAGAAGATCCCTGACCTCTTCCTCCGCGGCGGAGAACAGCACGACGGATTCATAGGGCTCCAGAGCGACGGAGCAGATCCTCATCGGCGTGTCGAAGCCCGCGGCGTCGATCTGGTCCACCGCGAAGATGCGGTTTTTCATCGCGTCGTACCGCCACACGCGGTCGGAATCGTTGAGCAGACGCACCAGGACCTCGCCGCTCTTTCTCCGGGAGGCGGACTCGTTGAACACCATCCAGAGATCGCCGCTTTCCTTTCTGTAGTGATAGAAGGACAACGGAGAGCCGAGATTGGTCCTGGCCCCCACGACCCCCATCTCCTCCAGGGCAGAGGCCAGGTCCGCGGGCTGCACGACCCGGGCCGCGGCGTAGTTTTCCGGAGCCCGCCCGACGAAGACGATCTTTACGTCCGGGTGCTTCTCCGCGAACAGCCTCACCCGGGGATCCGTGTACTCCGCCCCGGGAACGATCAGCGCTTTGAGAGGGACGCCGCTCAGGGTCAGGCGGCCGTTCCGGACCTCCGTCCGGTAGCCGCCGGCGCTGTCCCCGCTCTCCGTCTCCAGGGCGTCGGCGGGAACGAAGCAGTAGTCGATGCTGTTCTCGTAGAGAATCCTGGCCGGGACCTGGTCCCGCATGGTGTCTCCCATCCAGTCCTGCTCCGCGTCGTAGAGGATGCCGACCTCGGGCTGCCACACCCCCTCCGAGAAGACGTGGCACAGACGGTTGCAGTACCTCATGAGCCGGGCAAAATACGGATACTCCGGGTTGTGTCCGCCGGCGTAGAAATGGGGCGGGCAGTCCGTGTCCGGGTACGGGGCCATCGAGAAGGCGTGGGGAACCAGATAATTGACGCCCCTGGAGATCAGGTGGTCGGCGACCCACTTCATGTCCCGCACGCCGAAGCTCCACCCGTAGGCGCCGAAGGCCTCGCACATGAGCCTTCCCTTCTTGCCGGTCTGGAGCAGGGCGGCGGAGGCCCCCAGCTTCGTCAGCGTGTAGTGGAAGAACGGCCCGTCGATGGTGCTGAAGGCGTGCCGTTTCGTATTCGGCCTGCCCGGCACGATCTGATGGCCGATGACGTCGATCCCGGCCATCGCCTGTCCGCTCATCGCACGGAAATAGTGTCCGGCCCCGTTGCCGAGATGGCTGTGCTCATTGTTGTCCTCGATGACGTGGCCGATATATTCCACGCCGTGTCCGGCGCACCATTTCCCGAGCTGCTCCGAGAAGTTCTTCTGATAGAGCCGCGTGACGACGTCCATGTAGGCCAGCCTCACGGCGGAGGATTTCTCCCGGTTGGTTCCGTCGAAGAAAAGCAGCGGCAGCTTCGTCCTCCATCCCTGTCCGAGCCTCTCCCTCAGCATATCCGGCACCTCGCCGTTCCAGGGAAGGGGCATCTCCTTCCGGCCGATCGCCTCGTCCATCCCGAAACCGAAGGTATTGCCGAAGCCCGGCTCATCGGAGAAAAAGCCGGCGATCGTTCTGCCGAACTCCTCCGCGTATCTTTCGTAGTGGGGCTCGTAGACCGCCTCGATCAGGACCTTCACGGATTCCTCGTCGATGATGTTGATGTAATCGTTCCTCGTTCCCTCGGCGTAGGTCGTGTGCGTCAGGAAGATTCTCCACACGCCCTCCGGGACGTCGAGCACCAGGGTGCCTCCCCTCATCTCCGCCCGGAAGCCCCTCTCCGCGTCCCCCACGGCCCGGAGGCCTCCGTTTCCGTCGTCCTCCGCCAGCAGCACCGGCTCCCCCGTGACGAGGTCGTCCTCGTGGAGTCTCGCCGCGACGATGCTCAGCGGCTTCTCCTCCTCCACGCAGGTCTTCTCGACGGGCTTCCCGATGTCCATCCAGGAGAAGGCCTTGACCATCGCGTCCGCGACGTCCAGGGTCCCGCCGGTCACGGGGCCGGTCAGGTCGAAGTGCTTGACCGACAGGTACTGCTTCGCCCTCTCCGGGTACTTCTTCGGGAGAAGACCGTTGGCCATTCCCGTCGGAAAATGCGCGTCGTCAAGGATCCAGATCTTCATGTCCCGCTTCTTCGCCTCGTCGAGAACGACGTCAAAGTCCCTCCACCACAGGGGGCCGGCGAAATCCGGATGGGGCCGTGATTCGAGGCACACCGCCCCGATCCCGCAGCCGGCGATGGCGGCGAGCTCCTTCCTGATGGTCTCCTCCTCCTCGCCCCTCATCCAGAGAAAAGGCAGGATGTGATTTTCGTTCCTTCCGTTAAAGGAATCCGCGATCTGTCTGTCCATAGATTCTCTCCCGTATCTGTCTGCGGTGTTTCGCGTCTTCTCACAGGCTGCAGCGGACGCTGATGAACGCGATCTCATTCGGCATCAGTTCCTCCTCCACGACGAGCTCCCGGTCCTTCGACTCGGCGGTCCGGATCGTCATCCCCGGCTCGCAGACCCGGCGCAGATATTTGATGTCGTTTCGGGAGGGCTCCTTCTCGTAGTCCAGGTCGCCCCAGATCTTCAGAACGCTCCCGTTCTGCTCGTTGATCCGGTAGATCTTGATCCGGTACGGTCCCTCCGTCACCCCCTCCAGGCGGATCCGGAGCTTCAGCTTCCGGTTTCCTTCAAAGTATTTCCAGACCGAAGCCTTGTCGATCTCCCTCTCATCCGTCATGTAGTAGCTGTAGCCCAGAACCTGCTGATTGTGGCAGACGATGCCGTAGTTGTCGTGCCTGTCGGTGGTGATCAGGCAGCTGCCGTCCCGCCCTATGCAGTACGGATACAGCCGGTTCAGGAAGTCGAAGGCGAAGGCGGCGGGCTTCATGATGGCGTCGCGCGTCACGAGCCCCGTGCCCCCGAACAGAAGCTCCGCCGTGTCGAAGGAAGAGTACTGGCGGTCGCTTCCGGCCCCGTACCCCATGACGTCCGCCATGCCGTAGAGGTCGATGATATTCTTGATGATGTAGGCGCCCTTGAAGGTGGTGTCGTTGATATAGTTTCTGACGCTGGGCGTCAGGTTCCACTCCGAGATGACCAGGGGGATTCCGCCCAGGCCGGCGTTCTCGATCAGCTGCTTCTCCCTGGAAAAAAGATGAATGAAGGAGTCGTTGTCCGTCGAGCGCTTGGCGTACTGGTCCAGTCCGTCGACGCCTCTCTCGTAGGCGTAGTACATGATGGACAGATAGTCCGGTCTCTCCTCCCTCTGGTTCCAGTCCCTGAGAAATTTCTCCCTGCGCCCGGAGCCGGAGTCCATCCGGATGCCGTATCCGCCCAGAAGGATGTTCTCATTGCAGGCCTTCACGGCCTCCCGCGTCGCGCGGAAGAACGCGAAATAGCGCTCGTCGTTGGCGGGATCCAGCCGCCAGTCCTCGTCGTACCACAGCTCCATCCTCCAGTCGTCCAGGGCGTCCTGGCCGTAGCGCTGCCCCAGATGCCTCATGAAAGCCTTCATCAGGCGTCCCCAGCTCTCAGCCGTGTAGGCGTCCATCAGATGTCTGCTGCGGTAGTGGGCGCTGCCCACGCCCTCCAGGAGGACGTCCGGCTTGAGTCCCAGCTCGATGTGGGGCTTGAGCCCCTGCTCCAGGACAAAATCCAGCACCGAGTCGATCTGGCTGAAGTTGTATTCCTCCTGGTCCGGCCTGATAAAGAACTCCTCCGTAAACAGCCCCCAGAATCTCACGTACTCGAAGTCCAGCGCCTGCTTCAGGATGATGATGTGCTCCCTGACGGAGGAGTGGAGGAGATTGGACGCGGTCCCGAAGTTGATGAGCTTCGCCCAGCTGTTTTTCAGAGGACTGTAGCGGCCGGCCTGATACACTCCCCCGGCGGAAACCGCTGCCGTCCCGTCCTCTCCGGGCTCCTGCGGCCCGGGCTCTACGATCTTCTCCAGGCGCTTCTCCAGGATTTCCCGGTGGGGATGATCCCTCTTCACCGTCTTTTCCTGGTTCTTCTTCCTGAACTCGGTGGGGGTCATCCCGTTCTGCTTCTTGAAGATCTTGTTGAACAGCGCCGCCGAGGTGAAGCCGTTGTTGTAGGCGATGCGGGTGACGGGCTCGTCCGTGTAGAGGAGGTCGTCCGCCGCGTGGAAGAGCCGGATGTTGGTCAGGTACCCCGCGAAGTTCATCCCGTAGTTCTTTTTGAAGAACCGCGAGAGATAGCCGTTTGACAGATACAGCTTCTCCGACAGCTCCTTCATGCTGATCTGCTGGTCGTAGTTGTTGTTGATGTAGCTGTTGATCTGCCTCAGCCGCTCGTCGTACCGCCGGCCGTTCTCGCTGCTCCCCGAAGGCTCGATGTTCATGAGGAAATTCGCCGTCAGGTTTTCCAGGATCGCGTAGCTCTCCGCGAGGAAGCCGAAGGAGGAGGTGTAATCCCTGCTGCCCACGTAACGGCGGATCATCCCTCGCAGAAGCTCCCGGAGTTCCTGGTATCTGCCGCTCTCCGAGACGGAAGAATCGCACCAGAAAAGCACGTCTCCGTTGCCGGAGGCGTCCGCGACAAGCTGATAGCTCACCAGAAAGCGCACCATCAGCGTATTCTGATGCGTCTTAAAGGAATGCTCTCGGTTGGAATTGATGATAAAGAGATCTTCCGCGCGGAGGTGGGAAGTCCTCTTCTCGACGGTGACGTCCAGGGATCCCTCCAGGATATAGAGCAGCTCGATCTCCTGATGAAAATGTGCCCTGTCAAAGGCCTCGTCACTGATAATCAGCTGGAAGTTCTTCTTCTGCATGTGAACCGCGCCCCGATTCGTCCGGAATACTCGCCGCGGCGGCCGTCCGGCGCGCGGGAGGGGATATTCTGAACAAATTATATCACATGACCGCGCATTTTGCTATGCATTATGCACGAAGCCGCGCATAAAAAAGAGCATCCGCACCGTTCCCGTGCGGATGCCCGAAAAGTCATCCCTTCCGCGGATGGATCAGACCGCCTGATCCGCCGCGATCAGCGCCTTCATGGCCGCGACGCCTTCTTCCGGCATCGGCTCATAGACGCCGAGAAGCTTCGCGTAGAAGGTCGTGACCGCCATCTCCTCCGTGTAGGTCGCCGCGTGCATCGCCGCCTTCATGTCCTTGCCGCAGCAGAACATGCCGTGGTTCTTGATCAGCACGGAACGGCCCTTCTCGCCGAGGGCCTCGACGACCTTGTCGGCGACGTCGTCGGAGCCGGGCATCGTAAAGGGAACGATGCCGACCGGGACGAACTCGCACTGGGGAGGAGTGATCGGCTTGAGCTCGGGATTCTCGCCCATGGCCATGATCGTCGCGAACATGGCGTGGGTGTGAACCGTAGCCTTGACGTCAGGTCTGGCGCGGAGAACCGCCGTGTGCATCGGAACCTCCGAAGACGGCTTGTACTTCCCGTCGAGCCACTTGCCGTTGAGATCGACGATGGCGATGTCCTCCGCCGTCATTCCCGTATAGGAGATGCCGCTGGGCGTGATGGCGACGACGTCGTCTTCGTCATCGCGGAGGGCGATGTTGCCGGACGTGCCGTGGACAAGGCCTTCGGCGACGGCTTCCTGGATGGCTTCAAGGACAATCTTTCTGATTCTTTCGTATTTCATGAAAAGGTTCCTCCCTCTGAACAGTGTGGTAGTTGTTTATGATCAGCCGGCCCGGCCGCTCCTCTTCCGGGACGCGGCCGGCTTCCGGCAGAACGCTTTCTCAGGCCTGCTCGCCCGCTCCGGCGCGGATCACGAGCATGGCGACGTTTCCGAGCATCTCCTCCACCGGCGCGGATCTGGAGAAATCGCAGACCGGTTGCGCGAAGCCCTGAAGGACGGGGCCGTAGGCGTTGGCGTGGCCGAAGATCTGCACCAGCTTGACGCCGATGTTGCCGGCGTGAAGGTTCGGGAAGATCAGGATGTTGGCCTTGCCCGCCACCTCGCTGGGTCTCTTCACCTTGTGCTCGGCGACCTTCGGGATGATCGCGGAATCCAGCTGGAATTCGCCGTCGCACTTGATGTCCGGGCGCTTCTCGTTGACGATCTTCACCGCCTCGCGCACGACGTCGATGGACTCATGCTCCGCGGAGCCCGTCGTCGAGAACGCCAGCATGGCGACGCGGGGCTCCCAGCCCAGCAGTCCGGAGGCGGTATCCGCGGATGAGATGGCGATGCCCGCCAGGTCCTCCGCCGAGGGCTGCGCGGTGATGGCGCAGTCCGCCAGGCCGAGCATCTCGCCCTGCGGTCCCTCGAAGCCGGGGATCTCGGCGATGCCCAGCGAGGACGGGGACGTCACGCCTTCCTGCATGCCGACGATGCTCATCGTCTCGATGATGACGTCGCCCGTGGAGCACTCCTTGCCCGCCGCGACGCAGTCCACCTTGTGGGCCTTGAGAAGGAGCATGGCCGCCTTGATGTTGAACGCCAGCTTCTTCATGACGACCTTTTCCTTGCTCCCGACCTTCTCGACGTATTCCGCCGCGAACGCCGCCTTCACGGCTTCGTCTGTGTTGTCAAAATACTCGAATCCCTCGGTGGAGACGCCGTTCTCCTTCGCCAGCGCTTCGATGGCCGCCGGGCTGCCGACGAGGACGGGCGTCCCGATCTTCTCCTCGATGACGCGGGCGCTGCACTTGAGAATAGGTACGCTCTCGCTCTCGGGGAAC
This sequence comes from Lachnospiraceae bacterium, assembly GCA_045114695.1. Lineage (GTDB taxonomy): Bacteria > Bacillota > Clostridia > Lachnospirales > Lachnospiraceae > Chordicoccus. Next base: position 19,122 of record JBGUKX010000038.1, read on the forward strand.
GCGATCCTCTTGGGGTTCTTTCTGGCTTTCTCTGTCATTTTCGCAATGAAATCACTCATAACTGGTCCCTCCGGGTTGAATCATGTGACGGCCGCCGCTTCCGCGCACGCGCCGCGCTTCGGCATTTTATTCATCAAGTTCAAAGAACAGTGTCGTGTATCTACCCATATCGTAGAAAACCGGTCTGACAGGAACGGGAAGCTTCTCCCGGACCTCCCTGGCCTTCTTCTTGGACATGCCGAGAATGACCGCGTTGATCGAGGGTCCTTCCTCGAACTGCACCTCTCCGCAGACGTACTTGAGTCCTCTGTCCTCAAGCTCGAGCCGGGCGTTAAGGATGCCCGTCCTGACGAAGCTCTTCAGCATTCCCTTGCCGCTCAGGGTCGTCCACTCCGTCTCATGATAGCCGCAGACGTTGCAGGCGAGGTGGGGCGGGAACTCGATGGCGCCGCACTCCTTGCATTTCCTGGCGTAGATGGTGCCGTTCTCCAGTCCCTTCCAGAACTTCTCGACGATGTGCTCCGGATTCCAGAATTCCTCTGTTTTAATCTTCTGTGTGATCATATCTGTCTTCAATCCATCCTTTCCCCTGCCGAACCGGTCAGAAATTCGATTCCAGGATGATCGCCCGGACGTTCTGAGCTCCTCCGAAGCCTCTCAGGAAGACGTGCTTCGGGAGTTTCTTCACCTGACGCTCGCCGGCTTCGCCGCGCATCTGGGTGACAGCCTCGAAGATATCGGCCATGCCGGACGCCCCGAAGGCGTGTCCGTAGGAGGTGCGGCCGCCGTTGGTGTTCATCGGCTTGTCGCCGTCGAAGGCGATCCTGCCGTCCAGCACGTACTTCCAGCCCTCTCCCTTGGGAAGGTAGCCGATCTCCTCGGCCGCCAGGAAGGCGGAGGATCCGATGAAGTCATTGACGTAGAGCAGATCGATGTCGTCGGCCGTCAGGCCCGTCAGCTCGAATACCTGCCTCGCCGCTTCCGCCGTGGCCTGCTTCTCGAGATGCGGAACGATGGCGTCAAGCACGGACGCGCCGCAGCCGAGCACCTCGACGGGCTTCGCGTTGAACTGCTTCGCCATCTCGGTGGGGACGACGATGCACGCCGCCGCGCCGTCCGCCACGCAGGAGTCGCTGGCCGTGCGCAGGTACTGGGTCATCTTGGGATTGTAGGGGGATTTCATATACTCCCACACGTCGTCGAAGCCGGCTTCCTTCGCGAGCTCGTCGAACGTGGTCCTGCGGATCGCCCTCGGGCAGAGGGCCGCCGCGCGGCGGAAGTGATACGCCTGATGCGAGAGGACGTCGTCGATCACGTCCTCCGACAGCCCGTTCTCCATGGTGTAGTAGTTGATCCAGTCGTCGTGGTTCATGCCCGGTCCGCCGCCCAGGTAACGGCCGTAGGCGCGGTCGAAGATGGAGTCGAGATCCGGGAAAAGGACTTCGGTGGTCAGGGGTCCGCGGAGGTGAGCGGGCGTATTTCCGTCCGGAATGCCGGTTCCCATCTCGGCGGCGCCGGAGAGCACGATGTCGTACATGCCGCTGGCGACGGCCATGACGGCCTCCTCAAGGGCGATATAGCCCGTGCAGCATCCCTCGGAGTGGGACAGGGAGCCTTTGCCTCTCATGCCGAACCAGTCGGCCACCTGGAGGTTCGGGGTGATGCAGTTCTCCGAAATATGGGGATTGGCCATCCCGTGGAAGAAGAACTGGACGTCTCTCGGCTCGACGCCGGCGTCCTTCATGGCGTCAAGCGCCGCGTGGCCGAACAGCTCGCCGTGGGTGATCCCCTTGTAGGCCGGATTCTCGACGCCGTTGAAAAAGGGCGTCGCGCCGATGCCCACGATGGACACGCTGCGCAGGGTCTTTCCAAGCTTCACATTCGTCAGCATATCTGTTTCCTCTCCTAAACCGTCTGTGGTTTCGCGCTTCTTATGCCTCTTCCATCACGAAATCGACGAGATCGCCGATCGTCTCGAACTGGCCGAACTTGGCGACGGGAATCATGACGTCGTATTCGTCCTCGATGGAGGCGCTCATCGCGACTCTCTGCATCGACTGAACGCCAAGCTCCTCGGCGATGTTGGTGTTCTCGTTGATCTCGGAAGCGCCCTTCCTGAAGGCGCGGGATGCGAACTGGATCATGTTGGCTAAGACTTCTTCACGGTTCATGGTAAATCCTCCTGTGTGTTTTTAAATATCTGCGGCAGCTTCCGTGTCCGCGTTACTACTTTTATTGCTGTACCCAGTATATAAGAAATGTCCTTCGTGCTGAAGGACATTTTCTCATCTTTTGTATGATTTTCACGAAAGACGCGGCAGACGGCGGCTTTTACAGCCAGCTGTCAAGCCTCTCCGGATCAAATTTCACCAGCATGTTCCGGCCCTCCGCGTCGAAGGCCTCCACATGGCTGTTGAGATACGCGACGTCGCGCTTCATCGCCTCCCGGTCCGGGCAGTTCATGACGAAGCGGATCATCAGCTGTCTCAGCGTGTCCCCGTCCGGGGCCGTGGAGCCCTCCGGGTAGCGAAGCTCAAAGGCGCTCACGCTGGGCGTCGCCGCGACGGCCTCCTCAAGGCCGCTCACCCGGCCCACCACGCCGCCCGGCGTCGCGAAGGAGACGATGCCGCAGCATCTGCCGTCCATATCCGGCTTCTCCCGGGAGAGATCGTAGTCGGATGCCCCGTTCAGGATATAGTCCGCGAGCATGAGGTAGTGGTTCTGTCCCGTGACCTGCTGCATGAAGCGGCAGGGGGCCTCGGCGGCGCTCCGGAGCCCCGCCTCGAAAATGTGGAAGCAGTCCGCGTCCGGATCGTACATTCCCTGGATGAAGATCACCGCGTATTCGAGGCCGATGCCCTCGCACAGGCGGACCATCCTGTCGTCGACCTGCTCCCTGAACCTGTCCGTAAAGAGGGAGGGAAAGACCCTGGCGACGGGGATTGTGGTGACGTTTCCCTCGTGGACGGCCACCGGATAGCGGTTGTCCATGCAGGCAAAGGCGGCCTTTCCCCGGCAGACGGTGTAGTGGGCGGTAAACTCATAGCCCCGCACGAACTCCTCGATGATGATGTTTCCGGAGCCGGACTTCTCTCCCGCCTCCGGGATCGCGCGCCTCACTTCCTCCCGGTTCATGCAGATGTGCACCCCGAGGGACGCGGCGCAGTCCACCGGCTTTACCACCGCGGGAAAGGCAGGCACCTCCTCCGCCGCCGCGCCGGCCTCCTGCCACGGCCCGGAGTAGTAGGTCTTCGGGCAGGGGACGCCGAACTTCTCGCAGAGCTTCCGGAAGGAGCCCTTGTTCTCGATCAGGTCCCACTGATGACGGTCGAAATAGAACCGGAGCCCCAGCTCGCGGCTCACCTTCTCCGCCTGCAGCAGGTTGAATTCCATGATGCCCGAGAACACGCCGTCCACGTGCTTCTCCAGACAGAGGGCCTTCAGCGCCTCGGTGTCCGCGGTGCTCAGCAGCACCGCCTCGTCGGCCTTCCGCTTCGCGGCGGAACGGTCGGCGTCATAGTAGTCGGCGACGATGGTGCGGGCGCCGTTGGCCCGGGCGTAATCCGCCAGCTCCGGCGCCATGACGTTGGAACCCAGTATCAGAAGCGTCTTGTCCTCGAATTTTTTCATTTTTTCGTCTCGTCCTCTTCTCTCAGACATTCCTCGATGATCCACTCCGGGACCTCGTCCATGTTGATCGCGCGTCCGTCCGGCGTGTATCCGGTAAACGTGCCCCTCGCCGCGGTCGCCCTGGCGTTGGCGCTCTTCCTGTTCAGGGCGAACTTCACCAGCCTTCCGATCATGAAGCAGTCCGTCCGGAACGACACGTTCTCCACATACCACACGTCGTTCTCAAACTGCTCGTTCCAGGTCCACACGTGGTCGGAATCCTTCCGGGGAGGACACTCGAGACCGGGGCGCACCGCGAGACGCGCGGCGTGCCGCCTGCTGTAGCGGTGCACGTACTCCGGCACCAGGGGCCGTGGGCCGATGATGCTCATATCCCCCTTCAGCACGGACCAGAAATTGAGCAGCTCGTCCAGAGAGGTCTTCCGGACGAATTTTCCGAATTTCGTGACCCTCTGGGCCGCCGGGAGCAGTTCTCCCTTCTCGTCCGTCGTGTTCCTCATGTTCCGGAATTTCACGATGGTGAAGGTCTTCCCGTTTCTGCCGGCTCTTTGCTGGGTGAAAAAGATCGGCCGGCCCACGTCGAAAAACGTCACGATGCCGATCACGAGATTGATGGGCAGGGTCACCGTCAGCGCGAGAGCGGAGATCAGGATGTCCAGCAGGCGCTTCACGTATTTCGTGTAGACGCTGTTTCTCGGCGTCACCTCGGGGAGAATTTCGTTGACCTTCCCGAGGTACTCCTCGGCCATGCGGTCCGCTATCTTCCACCTCTGTTTCTTGGTCAGGTTATGTGTATCCACGGTCTGTCCTCGGCCGGATTTCCACCGGCGTTATGCACGGTCCCGTCCCCCGCTCCGGCGGGGCCGGGAATTGTCTGTCGCAGTTCAATCCACTTTAAACTATACTCCAAACGCCGCGCAAATACCATCTGTTTTTTACGGGGCGCAAAAAGAGACGGACCCTGGTTCTCTTCTTCCGAGAAAACCCGGGTCCGTCCGGTTATTCTTCTCTTTCGGCTCTCATCCGCGGAACGTCGCCGACGGCGGAAACGGCCGTGAGGCCCCTGCCGCGGATCCGTGCCCGCCGGCGCGCCGGCGCGTCAGATCCGGAGCGCGGCGTAGTAGCCCTGGCTGATGGCCTGATAGATCTGTCCGACGTTGGCGCAGTCGCCCACGATGGCGTAATCGCACACGTCCTCGCAGAGCGCGTCGACGGCGGCATAGGGGGCCCTGAAGCCGAGGGCGCACACCACGGAATCCGCGTTGATGATGAATTCCTCTCCGTCTCTTGCGACCTTGACGCCCTCCGGCACGATCTCCATGACCTTCGTGTTGACGTAGATCGTCGCGGCCTTCTCGACCTGGGGAAGGAGTCCGCCTCTGTAGAAGGAGTTGACCTCCTCGGCGACGGCGGGCTTCATCTCGATGATCGAGACCTCGTGGCCCTCGTGGCTGAAGGCGATCGCCGCCTCGCTTCCCACGAGGCCGCCGCCCATGATCGCGACCTTCTTCCCGAGCTTCTCGGGATGCAGCTCCGCGTCGATGGCCATGACGACGTTGTCCCCGTCGATTCCTCTGATGGGGGGCTTCAGCTCGTTGGAGCCGATGGCGACGACGAGGAAGTCCGGATCAAATTCGCGGACGTACGCCGGGGTCACTTCGGTATTGAGCAGCACCTTCACGCCGGCGGCCTTGACCCTGCGGATCAGAAGCTCGCACAGCTTGGAGATGTCTTCCTTGAAATAGGCGGCGCCGGCCGGCCTGAGGTTGCCGCCCAGGATCCCGCTCTTCTCGGCGAGGGTGACGTCGTGTCCGCGGAGCGCGGCCGTGATCGCGGCCTCCATTCCGCCGGGACCGCCGCCGGCCACGAGGACCTTCTTCTTCTCAGCCGGCGCGGGAACGCCGAATTTCTGCTTCAGCTGCTGGCCCATAATCGGGTTGACGGTACACTTGACCGTCTCGCTCTTGGACGTCTCGCCGAAGCACTCGTAGCATCTGAGACACGGCGTGATGTCGTCGGCGCGGTCCGCGAGGGCCTTGCTGGCGAGGTACGGATCCGCGAGCAGCGCTCTTCCGATCTCGACGATATCGGCCTCGCCCGAGGCGATGATCCGCTCCATCTGGGCGGGATCGTTGAGGGAGCCGACGCAGGCGACGGGCTTGCTGACGTTCTTCTTGATGTTGGCGGCGAGGTAGACGTTGACGCCCCTCGGGAAGAAGGAGGAGGGATGCGTTCTGCAGAACATCTCCGGATCCTCGTGGTTCCCGCAGGAGACCTGGAACAGATCCACCTTGTCCTCGATGAGCTTCGCCACCTCGACGCACTGGTCCATGTTGAGACCGACCTCCGTGAGGTCGTCGCCGGAGATGCGGCACTCGATGGGGAATCTCGGCCCCACGGCCTTGCGGACCGCGTCCAGAGCCATCATCAGGAATCTCGCGCGGTTCTCCAGGGAGCCGCCGAATTCGTCCGTCCTCTTGTTGAGGACCGGCGACAGGAACTGGGAGAACAGCCAGCCGTGGGCGGCGTGCACCTGGACCATGTCGAAGCCGCAGTCCTTGCAGAGCTTCGCGGCCTTGCCGTAGGACTCGACGATCTCGAAAATCAGTTCGCGGGGCATCTCGAAGACCTCGCCCTCGGGCGTCATCTCGTGGCTGGGGCCGTAGGCCGTGGCGCAGACGCCCACGTCTCCGCCGACGCTGGCCAGACCGCCGTACTTTCCGCCGTGGGACAGCTGGATGTTGGCGTAGGCGCCCGCGTTGTGGATCATGCGGGTCGTCTCGGCGAGCATCTGCTTCACGCCGAAGCTGTCAAGCTGCAGCTGCTTGTTGTGGGACTTGCCGGTCGCGGAGTGGACGATGGCTTCGCCGTAGGTGACGACGGCCACGCCGCCCTTCGCCTTCTCCTCGAGATAGGCGGCCATCTCCGGCGTCATGTGTCCTTCCGCGGTGATCATGCTGGGGCTTGTCGGAGCCGCGACAATGCGGTTCTTCAGCCGGATATTGCCGATTCGGATCGGCTCAAAGAGGTGCGGATAACGCTTTCTTCCTTCACAGCATCTTTCTGCCATTATGCTTTCCTCCTGCCATCACTTCCTGGTTTTCCAGAGATACTTCCCCTTCTCGCCGTTGAGGTAAGCCGTGATCTCCTCGGCCATCATGCGGCCCGACCAGCCGTCCACGTCCGTGGTGAGACCCGCCATATGCGGCGTGCAGACGACGTTTCTCATGCGGAGAAGCGGATGATTCACCGGAACCGGCTCCTTCCAGTAGACGTCGACGGCGGCGCCGGCGATGTCGCCGTTCTCAAGAGCCTCGACGAAATCCTTCTGGTCGATGACGTAGGCGCGGGCGGTATTGACGAGATACGCGCTCTTCTTCATCTTTCCGAACCACTCCTTGTTCACGATCGCCTTGCAGGACGGGATGGTCGGAAGATGGACGCTGACGATGTCGGACTCGGCCAGCATCGTGTCGAGATCGACGCCCTTCACGCCGTCGGCGGCCGCCAGCGCTTCGTTGAGATACGGATCGTAGGCGATGACGTTCATGCCGAAGGCCTTGGCGCGGACGGCGACCTCGCGGCCGATGGCGCCGTAGCCGGCGATGCCGAGGGTCTTGCCGTAGAGCTCGAAGCCGATGCCGTAGTCCATGAACGGATGATTCTCATCCAGCGGTCCGAAGGTGACGTTCTTCACGTCCGGGACGTCGTAGATGTCGGATTCCGGGCTGGTGTGCTCGCCGTTCTTCAGTCCGGCGGCGGCGATGGTGATCTTTCTCGCCATGGCGATCATCAGGCCGATGGTGTACTCGGCGACCGCGACGCGGTTGCGGCCCGGCGTATAGGAGAGCGAAAGGCCCGCCGCGGTGATGGCGTCGAAATCGACCGTCGCCGGCGTTCCCTTGGCGACGCCGATGAACTTCATGCCCGCGTCGGCCCACGCCTTGATGGTGTCAGCCCCGGCGTACTCGTCGCCGAGAACCACGAGCTCGCTGCCCATGCATTCCTCGCGGGTCATCTCCTCCGTAACGTTGCCCTTTCCGTGGAGCAGCTCGCCGCAGACGGTGATGTCGCACTGCTCCCTGATGGGGGCCAGCAGTTCTTCGGAGATCGGTGTGCAAAGCGCCATTTTCTTTTTCATTTCGGGAAAACCTCCTTCTTATTGGTTGAAGCCGTTGTCTGGATCAATATGCTTTTCTGAGGATCTCGATGACGTCCTCTTTCGTAACTCCCTGGCGCGGATTGAAGCCGAGAACCGGCTCCCTGAGCACGTCCTCCGCGAGTCTGTCGAAGGCGTCCTCGGGGACGTTCTGCTCCTTCAGGGTGCGGATGCCGAGGCGCACGCACAGCGCCTTGAGGGCGTCGGCCAGAAGGAACTTGTCCTTCTCGATGTCGCCGCAGGTCTCAAGGCCGATGGCCTTCGCCAGCTCCACCATCTTTTCCGGGCAGGCTTCCGCGTTGTAGGCCATGACATAGGGAAGCACGCAGGCGTTCGCCATGCCGTGGGCCAGGCCGAAATGGGCGCTCAGCGTGTGGGCGATGGCGTGGACAAACCCGAGGTTCGCGTTGGAGAAGCCGAAGCCGGTGATGATGCAGCCGAGCATCATCTGCTCCCTGGCGTCCATATCGGCGCCGTTTTCGACGACCTTCGGGAGGTTTTCATAGAGGATCTGAAGGCCCTTGACGGAGTTGTACTCGGTCAGCGGCGTCGCCATGTTGGAGATGTAGCTCTCCACCGCGTGGGTGATGGCGTCCATGCCCGTCGCGGCCGTTACCGATACCGGCATCGTCCTGGTGAACTCGGGATCGGCGATGACGTCGGAGGCGACGATCTTGTTGTCGATGACGACGTACTTGATCACCTTCTCGGTGTCGATGAGGGCGCTGACGTTGGTGATCTCACTGGACGTCCCGGCGGTGGTGGGAATCGCGATGAGCGGAAGGCAGGGATTCTTTACCATGTTCATTCCGCCGTATTCTCCGATGCGGCCGGGGTTGGTCATCAGGACGTTGACCGCCTTGGCGAGGTCGATGCTGCTGCCGCCGCCGACGGCCACAAAGCCCTCCACCTTTTCGTTCTTCGCGGTCACTGCGGCGCCTTCCACCACCTCGTTGGTCGGATTGGGAATCACGCCGTCAAAGATGACGTAGCCGATGCCGGCCTTCTCGACCTGGGCGACGATCTTCTCGGCGATACCCGCCGCCTTGACGCCGCCGTCGTAGACGATCATGACCTTGGAGAGACCGTAGCCTTTGAGGATCTCCGGCAGCTTCTCGGCCGCCCCGCGTCCGAACGTGATGTTGCTCTTTACGAAGAAATTAAAACTCATCGCCTTTTCCTCCTTCACATGCTCGTTTTGAACGATGATCAAATCCTGAATCCTGTGATTTTAGTCTACCTCATTCCGCGTTCCGAAAACAGAACACTTCCCGGCGGTCTGTGCTAAAAATCATTTTTCCGCGTCATTCTCCGCGCCCGGTCCCTTCACTTCTTCTTCCCCAGCATGACGAAGGCGCAGAAGACGGAGGAGACCGCCATGCCCACCGCGGCCACCGTAAACACATGGGAGGTCGTCGCCTCTCCCAGGAAGAGCTTCGCGGCGGTGTTCAGCACGAAGGGGGAGATCAGCTGTCCGGTGCAGGTGCCGCAGGTAAAGATGCCCGAGGCCATCGCCGCGGCAACGGGCGGCACCGCGTTCGACACCTCGACCATGGCGGTCGGGATGAAGACACCCTGGGAGAAGCCGCAGAGAAGGGCTCCGACGCACTGCATGGGGAAGCTGGCGGGGAACAGCACCAGCACAGCCGCGCCGATGACGAAGGAGAACATCGCGGCGGGCATCGTCGCCTTCTTCGTCACCTTCGTGATCATCCCGAGGAGAAGGCCGATGATGATCTGGGCGATCGAGAAGATGCTGGTCAGATTTCCGGCCGCCTTGGCGCTTCCCGCCAGGCTCCCCTGGAGATGCATCGAGATGTTGGTGGTATAGGAGATCAGGAACATGAATTCCAGCAGACCCAGAACCGCCACGACGATGACCCTGGCGTTCACGGTGATGCGGTTGCCCTCCGACTGGACGGCGCGCCCGGTCTCGGGCAGGCAGAACAGGATCAGGGCAAAGGAAATGAACCCGATGATATTGATAAAATAGGAATTGGTGAATACGGACGCGCCGAGCCAGCCCGCTCCGGCGGTGGTCACCGCCATGCCGGCGCCGACGCTGGCGGCCTGGACGCCCATGGCCGTGACGCGCTCGTCACCCGTGAACCATTCCGCCACGACGGCGGTGTTGAGAGCCGTCGCGAGACCCAGGGCGACACCGTAGATCATCCTGCAGCCGAACAGCAGCGGAAAGCTGTCGGAGAGCAGGGGCAGGACGCCGAAAAGCCCCGAGATCAGGGAAGAAATCAGCAGCAGCCGCTTCTTGCTGATCTTTACGATCAGCACGCCGCTGGCCAGGGCGAAGACCATGCCGATGAGGGACGGTCCGGTGATCAGCATCTGGACCAGGCTCGTGCTCACCGACGGGAAATGCTCCGCGATCTGCTTCAGGACCGGGGACGGCCCGTACTGAAGTCCCTGCAGAAACGAGATGCAGACAATTGTGATATACACTCTCAGCTTTACGGAATTCGTCTTCTCCAAACTCTTTTCCTCCTGATATACGGGTTTGATTCTGTTTCTATCATACCCGAGAAGACTTTTTAAAAAAAGGACAGTTCCGGGAGGTGTGTCGAAATCGGAATAATTTCCGGAAAAAACGCGCTCCCTGCCGCGGACAGAAGAAAGGGGACGCGTTCCAGGGATGCGTTTCCGCATCCCCTGCCGAAAGACATAAAAAAGGGACGCATCCCCTGCCGACAGGCACAAAAAAGGGGGACGCGTTCCCGCGTCCCCTGTCTCAGTATGTATGACATTTTTCTCCCGGTCCCTGATGTCCGGGACCTGTGGCACGAACGATCAGACGTAGCCTATGATGAGCCCGCCTCTCTCGGCGTAGAAGCTGTTGAGACCCCTGGTCTGAAGGATCTCCACCGCCGCGTCCGCCCACTTCTCCCGGATGCTCTGCCCGAGCGCCTCCGCCGCGTCCGCGTTGCCGCAGTGGCTGATGACGACCTTGCGGATGCTGCTGCGCCGCCTCTCCATGTCCTGGAGCACCTGCGCGAACATCTTCTTCAGTCCCCGCGCCTTGCCGATGATCTCGATCCTGCCGTTGGGATCCCCGATGCCGATGCCCCACATTCTCAGCTTCTCCGCGAGAAATCCGGTGATGCGGTTCATCCGGCCGTTCTTGACCAGGTTGTCGAAGGAACACAGGGTGAAGACGATCTTCATCTCCTTCACCAGCTTCTCGGCCTCCGCGACGACCTCCTCAAACTCCATCCCGCTGCCGATCATGCCGCTCAGCGCCTGGACGAGCATCACCGCGTTGGGGCCGGTCGCCAGCGTGTCGATGACGGCGATCTTTCTGCCGGGATCCTCCTCGAGGGCGATCTCCCTGGCGGTCATGGCGCTGTTGTAGCTGCCCGAAAGCTCCTTGGAGATCGTCACCGCGATCACCTGGTCCGCCTTCACGAATTCCTCGTGCCACAGTCCCGGGGAAGGACATGACGTGTGGGCGACGCCCGTCTCCTTCTCCATGCAGCAGACCATGTTGTCGACGGCGATGGTATCGTCGTCCACAAAGTCCCGGCTTCCGATCGATATGATGAACGGGACGCTGGCGTAGCTGAACCCGTCTCCCGCGTATTCCTTAAGATCACAGCTTGAATCGCAGACTATTCTCCACTTCATAAAGGATCTCCTCCTGCCCTGCTGTCTTTATATAAAATTCTTCCGGCGGGGGCGCCGCCTCCGCCCGCGGCGGGCGGCGCCTTTTCGCGTTCCGGCATGATAATTCATGATTATCGTACCAGAGCCGGGTTCAGGGAACGTGAACGTTCGGAGGGGATTCGTTTACCAAAAATTTACCTTCAGGCCGCCGGCTCCCGGGCGTTCTTCTGGGAGACGGGGAGAAAGACGGTGAAGGTGCTGCCCACGTCGAGCTTGCTTTCCACGGAAATGGTGCCCCCGCAGAGCTCGAGGATCCGTTTCACCACGGCCAGCCCCAGGCCGAGGCCGGCCTCGGAGTGGCTCTCGTCGCCCCGGTAGTAGGCCTCGAAGAGGTGCGCCGCCGTCTCCTCGCTCATCCCGATGCCCGTGTCCGCCACCGCGGTCTCGATGCCGTCCGGCCGCTTCCTCATGACGACGGAGATCTCGCCTCCGGAGGGGGTGTACTTGACGGCATTTCCGAGAAGATTCAGCCACAGGTGCTGCATGATCTCCCGGTTTCCGCGGTACATCGCGGGAATGAACTCGCCGGAGAAGGTGATCTTCTTCTCGAGCCAGTCCCTCGACAGGATGATGGAGCACTGCCGGATCTGCTCCCCGAGATCGTAGGTGTCCAGGTCCGGGATGATCTGGAGCGCCGAGAGGCGGGAGAGAACCAGCGTGTCATGGGTCAGCCTGGACAGTCTCGCCGATTCGTCCCGGATGATCCGGAGGTACTCGTCCCTCTCCTCCTCGCCAAGATCCCTCGTGAGCAGGAGGTCGGCGAAGCCGTTGATCGAGGCGATGGGCGTCTTGAACTCGTGGGAGTAGCTGTTGATGAAGTCGTCCTTCAGGATGCGCACGCTCTCCAGCTCCTCGCACATCTTGTTGAAGCCGCGGTAGACCGGGAGCATGCTCCCCCGGGTTCCGGAGGTGCCGGTGTTGATCCGGTAGCCGAAATTGCCGTCGGCGACGCTGCCGATGGCCTCCGAGAGAACCCGCAGCTCCCGCACCCTCCGGAAGTACCGGACCAGATTGAGGGGCACCAGGATCAGGGCCATGATGCCCAGGGTCCCCGCGATCTCGATCCAGGCCGCCTTGTAGGTGCTGTTGATGCCCGCCTTGTCCTGGACGATCCAGGTCATCAGGATCCAGGAGCCCAGCGCGGTCACCAGGACCAGGATCGTCGGGAAGATCATCTGCCCGAACAGCGTCCTGGCCCCGGATATTTTCAGGTTGTCAATCCTCTTTGTTTTCTTCATCGATCTCCGCCCTGTATCCCAGACCCTTTACCGTGACGATCCTGAAATCCGTGATGTCCCTGAGGCGGTTTCTGATGCGGCTGACGTGGGTCTTCACCGTCTCCTCGCCGCTGTCCGAGTTGTAGCCCCAGACCTTGTCCAGCAGCTCATCCTTGGAGAAGATGTGCTCCGGATAGGACATCAGCCGGAACAGCAGGTCGAACTCCTTCTTCGGCATCTCGATGTACTCGTGCTCCGTGTAGACGGCGTGCTTCTCGGAGTCGATCACGGTTCCCCGGCAGATGATCTTCTTCTCCCGGGAGATATTGGCCCTGCGCAGGATCGCGTCGATTCTCCAGATCAGCTCCTCCGCGGAATAGGGCTTGGTGATATAGTCGTCCGCGCCCAGCTCGAAGCCCTTCTTCTTGTCCTCCGTGGTCTCCTTCGCGGTCAGCAGCAGAAAGGGCACGTTGCAGCCCTCCGCGCGGAGCGTCCTGAGGAGCTCGTATCCGTTCATCACCGGCATCATGATGTCGGCCACGACGAGGTCGATCCCGCCTCCCCGCACCCGTTCCAGGGCCGCCCGTCCGTCGCTGACGGACAACACGTGATAGCGCCCGGAGAGCCTCGCCTCCGTCAGCAGCCTCATATTTCTGTCGTCTTCCACCACCAGAATATTCGCCATGATCGTCCTCTTCCGCTATGAATCCCCGCCGGCCGCGCCCGGGCCGGCGGCGCCGGTTCCCCCTCAGGAACAGGCGCGCCGGGAACGCCGGCATCCCCGGAACGCCCCGGCAGCCCGGAACGCCCCGGCAGGCCCGGAACGCCCGGCAGACCCGGAACGCCGGCAGGCCCACGCCCCGGCAGTAAAAAAAGTCAGGAGAGCAGTCAGCTGCTCTCCTGTGTCGTTCCCATTATTTTGTCAAAATCCGGATCGCACTGCCTCTTCCAGGACAGATATTTCCCGCCGACACGCATCGTGTTGAGCAGATTGACGATGTCGTCGACCGAGAGATAATCCTCCTCCTCTTCCGACTCCAGCCACGTCTGGGCCGAGAGCAGATGAAGCTCCGTAAAGACGTGGACGAAATGCTTTCTCAGCTCGTCGTTCGCGGTGCCGTCGCGGTCCATCATCTTCGTGATCTCGTCCTCGAGAATCGTCGTCAGCTTCTTCACGAAATAGGCGTCCCCGAATCTCCTGTCCAGCAGCCCGATCATCGCGTCCCGGTGCTCGCGGCAGAAGCAGAACCACTCGAGAAACATCGGAGGCGGCGAGTAATTGAATTTCGTGAGAAAGCTCTCCGCCGGCCAGTTGACGTAGCCGTCGTTCCTGCACTGCGCGTAGCGGTTCTTCAGATCCTCCAGCAGGGACTGCTCCAGCCTCTCCATCAGATCGTAGATGTCTCCGAAATACTGGTAGAAGGTGCCTCTCGTGATCTCCGCCGCCTTGCAGATCTCGATGACCGAAATGCGGTCCCACGGCTTCGATCTCATCAGTGTCAGGAAGCAGGCCACGATGTGCCTCTTCGTCTGCTCCGATTTAGCCGTCTTGCGCGTCGTCCCCCCGTCTCTCGCCATCTCATTCCTCCTGCGCCACCGTCCGCGGCGGTATCATCCGGCTGCATCTCTGCCTCATCCGCCGCAAGCCCGCCGATAAACTGTTTTCATTATAGCGCAAAAATGAGCGTCTGTCCAACAGGCGGCGGGTCCTGCGGGAGCGGCCGCGCCGCCTGCCGGAGGTCTCCCGGGGGGACCGGGCGCCGTCCTGCCGGAGGCTTCCCCAGGGGCCGGGCGTCCTGTCTGTCAGGGGCTTCCCGGGGGGCCGGGCGTCCTGTCTGTCAGATGGCCTGTCACAGGGGACTGTCCGCGCCTCTTTCCCTGCCGTACACCTCCGTCATTCTCCGGATCCTCGCCGCCAGCTCAGGCGTCAGCTCGTCCCCCTTCAGCCTCCACCTCCAGTTCGTGCCGTTGGTGGACGGATGGTTGATCCTGGCGGAGTTGTCGAGTCCCAGGTAATCCTGCATGGGAATGACGCACAGGTCGGCCACCGAGGCGTGGGCCGTGGCGGTCATCCTCTCCACGATCTCCTGCGGATCGTCCGTCCGGACGCCCAGATAGTCCTTCACCATCCGCAGCTCCTCCGGGAGAATGCTGTCGATCCAGCCCCTGACGGTCTCGTTGTCGTGGGTGCCGGTGTAGACCGCGCAGTTGTGCTGGTATCGGTAAGGCAGGTATTCCGCGGCTCCCGTCGAATCCCGGGAGTCAAAGGCGAACTCCAGCACCTTCATGTTGGGGAAGCCCGTGTCGCGGACCAACTGCCGGACCGTGTCGGTGACGTAGCCGAGGTCCTCCGCGATGATCGGCACCTCTCCGAAGGCTTCGCGGACCGCGTCGAAAAGTCCCATGCCCGGGCCCTTCTCCCAGTGCCCGCCCGCGGCGGTTTTGTCCTCCGCCGGGATCGCGAAGAATTCGTCGAAGCCCCGGAAATGATCGATCCGGATCACGTCGTAGAGCTCCCTGCACTTCGCGATGCGGCGCAGCCACCAGTCGTAGCCCTCTTCGGCATGCCGCTTCCAGTCGTAGAGAGGATTGCCCCAGAGCTGGCCGTCCGCGGAGAAGCCGTCGGGCGGGACGCCCGCCACCATGCGGATCCGTCCCCTGTCATCCAGCATGAACAGATCCCGGTGCGCCCAGAAATCCGCGCTGTCCGCGGAGACGTAGATCGGGATGTCCCCGATGATGCGGATTCCCCTGTCCGCGGCGTAGGCGCGGAAGGCTTTCCACTCCCGGAGGAATTCGAACTGGACGAACTCATAGAATCCGATTTCCTCACTCAGCCGCCCGGTCCACGCTTCCCGCGCGGCGGGACTGCCGCTGCGGATGTCCTCCTCCCAGGCGTCGCACGGGGCACCGCCGTGGGCGTCCTTGACCGCCATGAAGAGGGCGTAGTCCCGGAGCCAGAACTCATTCTCCCTGCGGAACGCCTCAAATTCCGGCGTCCCCCGGTGGGAGCTCCGCGCGCAGGCCTTCTTGAGCAGCGGGATGCGGAGGCGGTAGAGGGCGCCGTAATCGATCCCCCCGTCCGCCGGCACCTCCGGTTCCGCGGCCGCGCACTCCTCCTCCGTCAGAAGCCCCCGGCGTATGAGCTCCCGGAGACTGATAAAATACGGATTTCCCGCGAAGGTCGAAAAGGACTGGTACGGCGAATCGCCGTACCCCGTCGGGCCGAGAGGTAGGATCTGCCACCAGGTCTGGCCCGCCTCGGCGAGAAAGTCCGCGAAGCGGTACGCCTCTTCGGAAAAACAGCCGATTCCGTATCTTCCCGGCAGTGAAAAGACGGGAAGAAGAATTCCAGCGCTGCGTATCATAGGCTCCTCCTTTATCCGGTGTAAATCAATGGATCGCCGGCATCTGTCCCGGCACTCCGCTCCTGCCCGGTTCTCCGGTTCCGTCCCGGTCCTCCGGTTCCGTCCCTGTTCTCGGGCTCCGTCCCGGTTCCCCGGCTTCGTCCCGGTTCCCCGGCATTTTGTCACGCCTCTGTCTCCTGCTCCTTGCGCTCCTTCTCCTCCGGCCTGTTCTCGTCCGGCCCGCTCTCTTCCGTCTCCTTCTCCTCCGGGAGCATCGCCTTCAGCACCGGCCAGTAGAGAAAGGACGACAGATAGGAGGGGAGGGAGATTCCCATCAGGAAGAACAGCGGGAGCATCGAGCTGACCTGCGTAAACAGGAACAGGCAGGCGAAGTAGATGCCGATCATCGCGAACGTCCTGGGGAACCGGGCCACGGCCAGAATCGCCGCGTTCTTCAGCGTCGCCGCGGGCGTGTTGTAGAATTTCCCCATCAGAGGCAGCGCGAAGACCGTCACCGCCGCCAGCACGATCACCCCCGCGAGGAACGGAACGCGCGCCAGCCGCGGAACCGTTTCGGAGGAGACCACCATCCTGTAGTCCAGATACAGCAGGGCGCCGGCGCCCAGCAGAATGAGCCACACCGGGGTCACCGTCCTCAGATTCCCCCTGAACTGCTTCCAGTAGACGGAGAGGATCTTTCCGTCCGTCTTCTCCCTCATCTGCATCAGACAGAAATGCATCGCGCAGACGGCCGCTCCGCCCGTCACGACGGGAACGGACAGAAGGAGCGTCAGGATATTCAGCTCGACCAGATGCATCAGGTCCGTCATGCCCCGCATGAGCGGACCGTCGATATCAAAAATGTGATTCATGTGTCTTCTCTTCTTCAAAAAGGGGACCGGTGCCCATGGCACGGTCCCCAAAAAATACCGGCTGATTTCGCGTCAGCCCTTGACCGCTCCTTCGACCATGCCGTTCATGATCTGCTTCTGGGCGATCAGGAAGACGACGACCATCGGGATGATCGCGAGCAGCGCTGCCGTCAGAATCAGATCCCACTGCTTGACGTAGGAACCGACGAAGGCCTGTACCGCGACCGGAAGGGTCTTGACCCTGCCGTTCTGTCCGAGCATCAGCGAAGGCAGAAGGTAGTCGTTCCAGATCCACATGCCGTTCAGGATCGTGACGGTGGTGATGACCGGCGTCAGCAGCGGGAAGATGATGCGGAAGAAGGTTCCTTCCGGCGAGCATCCGTCGATTCCCGCGGCCTCCTCCAGGTCATAGGGGATGCCCTTGATGAAGCCCGTGAGGATGAACACCGTCATGGCGCCGCCGAATCCGCAGTACGCGAAGACGATGCCCGGGATGGACTGAAGCATGCTGATTCCCACGAATTTTCCGACGTCGCGGAAGGTCGAGATCAGCGGAAGCATGACGACCTGGAAGGGAATGATCATGGACGCGATGAAGACCATGTAGATGGCCGACGCCCACGCCTTTTTATTGTTGCGGCTGATGACCCAGGCGGCCATCGCGCCGAGGACCGCGAGCAGGACCAGCGACACGATCGTGATCACCGCCGACGTTCCGAAGGCGTACCAGAACTGGAAGTTCGAGTTGTTGATGACCGAATTCAGGTTGGTGACCAGCTGCCCGAAGGACGCGCCCTTCGCGGAGACGGGGCTCGCGACGATGCTCGCCTGGGCCTTGAAGCTGTTCATGATAACCATGTAGAAGGGGAACAGCACGTAGAGGGCGATCAGGATGCCGACGCCTGTCAGAATATAGGATCTTGTTCTTCTCTCCTGTCCTACCATTAGAGCTCCACCTCCTTGGAATTGGATATGCGAACCTGAATCAGCGAGACGCAGGCAAGAATGATGAAGAACAGGACCGCCTTGGCCTGGCCGAGGGCGTAATTATTCTTCGACACCGCGGTGTTGTAGATGTTGAGGGCCAGCATCTGCGTGCCCTGGGAGAGGTACTTGCCCATGAAGTTCGGAACGGATCCCGTGCCTCCGGTGAGGGCGAGGTTGACGTCGAACTGCTTGAAGGCGGACGTCAGCGTCAGGAAGGTGCAGATCGTGAAGGTCGAGGCGATCATCGGGATCTTTACCTGGAAGAGCGTCTGCGTCGCGTTGGCGCCGTCGATCTGGGCGGCTTCAAGGACGTCCTTCGGGACCTGGGTCAGACCCGTGATATAGATCAGCATGATATAGCCGGCGTACTGCCAGATATACACGATGACGATCGCGAGCATAGCCGGCCTCGTCTGGACGAGCATGGACGTCTTGGTGAGATTGATGAGAACGTTGTTGAAGATGAACTGCCAGATATAGCCCAGGACGATACCGCCGATCAGGTTCGGCAGGAAGTAGGCCGCCCGGAAGAACCCGTCTCCCTTGAGACCCGACGTGCAGAGCAGCGCGAGCAGGAAGGCCACGAGGTTCACGAGGATCATATTGACGACGACGAATACGAAGGTCATCAGGATCGACCAGATGAACTGGGGATCCTTGAACATCGAGATGTAATTCTCAAGCCCGACGAACTTCGTAAACTGAATGCCGGTCCAGTCCGTGAAGGAATAGAAGATACCGAGGATCAGCGGTATGATGACCGTGACCGCGAAGGTGAAAAGAAGCGGGAAAAGAAAGATGATGTAGATGATCCTTCTGTGGTACTTGAGGCTCGGGAAGAGATAGAGCCCGAGGAAAAATGCCACAATCCCGAGGATCAGAAGCGCCCCGCGGTACGGAGCGTTGCTTCCGCTGAACGCAAGGATCAGCGAGAAGAGAATCAGCGCGACGCCGGCGACGAGAAGTATCGCCGAGAGCGCCTTGTTCGATGCTTTTGCAGCTCCCATGAAAAGGATCCCCCTTACTGAATGGATATTGTTTCTTTAAAGCGGCCGCAGCCGCCGGTCCGGGATGTAGAAAAGGGACGGCGGCCACAGCCTCCGTCCCTTCGTTGCTGCTGTGATGATGTTCCGGCTTATGAGTCAGCCGCGTAAGGCCGGCCGGGGTACCGCGCCTATCCCGGCGCGCCGGTCCCTGCCGCCGGAGTGCCGCGGCCCGAAATCGTCACATGCGTCTTTCCGAATTACTTATGAAGCGTAGTAGTCGGCGACGACCTGCGTCACGACCTGCGTGAAGGTCTCCGCATCCGGGATGCTGCCGAGAGCATAGTCCAGATAGAGCTGGCCAAGGGCGTTCTGGTCAAGAGAAGCCTTGTTCTTCAGCCAGTGCCATGCGGACGTCTTGCCGGCCGCCGTGTAGGCGGAGATGGTCTCGGCGAACGGATCGGAAGCGACGTAAGCGCAGCTCTTGAACGGGCTGATGAAGCCGGCGTCGTTGACAAGGATTTCCTGTCCGGCGTCGCTTGCGAGCCAGTTGAGGAACGCAAGGGCGTCTTCCGTGTTGTCATTCTGGAACACGGCCCACCAGGACGGAGAGTTCGTGAGGATCGTGTCGATGCCTTCCTGGAACGCGTACGGAATCATGCCGACCTTGAAGTTTCCGGCCTCGGCGTACTGCTCAGCGTCGTCGGAGGTCATCGTGGCGCCGATCCAGGAGCCCTGGGTCACGAACGCGTACTTGCCGGAGGCGAAGCCGAGGATCTGCTGATCATAGGTTCCGGAGGTCAGAAGAGCCGGATCGGAATACTGATTGAAGAGGCCGACCATCTCCGCGTAAGCGAGGAAACGGTCATGGTCGATCTGTCCGCCGTCGGCGAGAAGATCGGAATAGGTGGTGTCGTCGCGGGCAAGGCCTGCGTCGAGATAGTTCGCGAAGCTGTGGGAGCCGGTGGACCAGTAGAGATCCTTGGCCTCGCAGCACCAGCCGATGACCGCGGTCAGTCCGAGGTCTTCCTTCGCGGCGTCGAGGGTCTCGAAAGCAGCCTTCATGGATTCCGGTCCCGTGATGGACGCCGGATCGATGCCTGCCTTCTCGAGGATGTCGGCGTTGTAGGCAAGGCCGATCGCCTCGGTGGTGTACGGGAATCCGATGACCGCTCCGTCAGCTCCGACATAGGCAGCTTCCGTATCGGCGACCCATTCCTCGCCGCTCATGTCGGCAAGAAGTCCGTCCCAGTTGCCGAAGTCGGCGTCGGAACCGCAGACGAAGATGTCCGGCATATTGTCGGCCTGATAGTAGCCCTTGAGGGTATCCTGGATATTGACGCCGCCGCCCATGGACTCGATGGCCACGGTCACGCCGGTCTCCGCCTGATAAGCCTCGGCAGCCTTCTTCAGGGCCGCGTCAACTTCGATCTTTCCGTTGACAAGACGGAGATCCGCTGATGCCGGGACGGCCAGTCCGGCCACCATGGCGCCGGCGAGCAAAAGATAGGTAAGCTTCTTCATGATTATCCTCCTTATTTGTACAGCGATGTACCGCGCCGCGGCCGCATGCCGCCCAGGGGCGGAGCATGCAACTTTTGCGCTAAAGTCTACAAAGTGATTTTATCACTCACGGCAGATTAAGCAAGATTTTTTTGTGTGAGATCGATTACATCATGGCAGGTTTGTGTGTTTTCGACAATATTTCGGGAAGGAATTTGTGCAATTAGCGAAAACGGGTCTCTGCCCTTCTCCGGCGCCGTTTCCGGCCGTCCTCCGCTGTTTTGTTCCTCTGCCGCTCACCGCCGCAGGGCGCCGCTGTTATTCCGCTCACTGCCGCTCACTCCGCAGGGCGCCGCTGTTATTCCGCCCCGCCGTTCCGGAGGTCCGCCACCGATTCCCGGACCACCAGCCTGGGCTTCAGGATGATCCGCCTCTCCCCCGGATCCTCCCCGCGGATGATGCGGATCAGCGTCTCCGCCGCGATTTTTCCCTTGTACTCCGCGTCCTGGTGCATCGTCGTGAGACCCGGACGGCTGAGCCTGCCGCAGAAGTTGTCGTCGAAGCCCGCCACCGACAGATCCTCCGGGACACGGATGCCGGCTCTCTCGCAGGCGTTGATCATCCGCACCGCGTAGAGATCGGAGCAGCAGAACACCGCGGTGTAGTCCCCCGCCTTCCTGACCAGGCGGGAGAGGCTTTCCTCCAGCTCGTCGTTCCGGGGGCGCAGGAGGAAAAAGTTTCTGTCGCTGTATTCGACGCCGTATTCCTCCAGCGCCTTCCGGTAGCCTCTGAACCTCCGGAGGTCCACCCCCTCCCGGTTGTCCGACAGGAAGGCGATTCTCCGGTGTCCCCTCTCCAGCAGGAACCGGACGATCTCGTACGCCCCCTGCTCGTCCTCGAGCCCCACATTCACGAAGGGCTCCTCCAGGGCCTCCTCGGTCTCCCGGCTGATGTAGGAGTCGATACAGACGATGGGCTTCCTGTATTTCTTCCTCACCCGGACCGCGTCGTCGTCCAGCATGCAGTAGAGAAGCAGCCCGTCCACGTTCCAGGTGGAGACATATTTCAGGATCTCCGCGATGTCGTCGGAGATATAGACCATCGTGAAATAGCCGAGGGCCCGGACCGCCTTCTCGATCCCCCCGATCATCTCCGCGACGAAGGGATCCGTGAAGATATTGCTGTACTTGTATTCCTGGGCCTTCAGGACGACGCCGATGATCTTGGACTGGTTCTGGGCGAGGTTTCTGGCGCTGATGTTGGGGACGTACTCCACCTCCTCCAGGAATCTCCGCACCCGCTCCGTCGTCTCCGGCGACACCTCGCCCGTCTTGCCGTGAATGACGTTCGACACCGTGGTCGGGCTCATATTCAGCTTTTTCGCGATCTCTTTTATGGTGATCATGGCGCTGTTCCTCGAAAAACGCGGGACGGGAGGCCCGCCGGGAAGCCTGCTCCCCGAAGATAGCGGGAAACCTGCTCCGGGACTTCCTTCCGTCCGCCGATCAGTTTATATGTTTTCCACAATTTTCAGGCCGGTATCGGACATTTTTTGTCGCAAACCACTATAGCACATCTGCCGGGAAAGTCAACGGCGGGGGCCGGCCGGCGGGTGACGCCCCACGGGACAGCGCCGGGAAAACCGCGCGGAAGAAAGCCGCACGGCGGAAAAGCATCCATCCGGAGAGCCGCGCGGCAGAAAAACCCGCGCAGCAGAAATGCCGCGCAGCGGAAAAAACGCGCAGCAGAAAAGCCGCGCAGCAGGAATACCGCGCAGCAGGAATACCACGCAGCAGGAATACCACGCAGCAGGAATACCGCGCAGCAGAAAAACCCGCGGATTCACGATGAATCCGCGGGCTGTCCGGTTTCTCATTGTTTCTTTTTCAGGCTTCTTTACTCGATCGTGATGTTTCTCGCGGTCTCGACCTCCGGCTTGTAATCCACCTTCGGGACGTTGATGGCGAGGACGCCGTTGTCAAACTTCGCCTTGATGTCCTCCTGCTTTACGTCCGGTCCGACGTAGAAGGATCTGGAGAGCGTTCCGACGTATCTCTCGCGGCGGATGAAGCGGCCGAGGTCGACCTCTCCCTCTTCTTCGTTTCCGCGGTTCTCCTCGCGCCTGGCCTCGATGGTGAGGTAGCCTTCCTTGAGGGAGGCGGTGACGTTCTCTTTGTCGTATCCCGGAAGCTCAAGGAACATCTCGTAGTGATCCTTGAATTCCTTGATGTCCGCGCTCATCAGGCTGCTTCCCGTGGCGTGGAACAGGGTCGGCGTGCGGTCAAAAGCTCCGTTGAAAAAATCGTTCACAAAATTGTCTGTAAATAAACTCGGTACCAGCATGTTTCCATCCTCCTTCAATATAAAGAACTTTTTCAGTCGTATGCATCTATCAGATCGAGGAATCGCTCCGCTTCGGCTCTCTCGTGTTCTTCCTCGTACGTTAAACGTTATATCACCTGCTGTTAGCACTGTCAAGCGTTGAGTGCTAATTTTATAAAAAGTTTATTTTCTCTCCTCTTCTGCGTCGCCATCCCCTGGTGTCTGCCGGGAATGTTCAGAAAACAATCGCGAAAACACCCGAAAAGGAAGACAGTTCCAAGGCCCCTGAATTCAGAATTTCCATATGATTTTCCTCTGTTTTCTGCTATAATACTGCACGTATATTTTCCTGAGAGACGGCGCGGGGGGGCGTCCGTCGGTCTTCACCGGGCTGCCCCCGGGCCGTCCGGACAGAAAGGAGTTATTCATTCATGGGATTTCATCAGCTTGTATCGACAGTCGACAGCTTCCTCTGGGGCTGGCCTCTCATCATTCTTCTTTTCGGGACGCACATCTTCATGACGTTCCGGACGGGATTCATTCAGAAGCACATTTTCAAGGCGATCCGCCTCTCCGTCACCAAGGATCCTGATTCCGAAGGAGACGTGTCCCAGTTCGGCGCGCTCACGACGGCGCTTTCCTCGACCATCGGCACCGGAAACATCATCGGCGTCGGCACGGCGGTCGCCATGGGCGGCCCCGGATCGATTCTCTGGATGTGGCTGACGGGTATCTTCGGCATCGCCACCAAGTACGCGGAGACCCTCATCTCCGTGAAGTACCGCGTCAAGAGCGAGGACGGGACCATGATCGGCGGCGCGATGTACGCCCTTGACCGCGGGCTCCACGCCCGCTGGCTCGGCATCATCTTCGCGGTGCTCGCCTCGATCTGCGCCTTCGGCATCGGCTGCACCGTCCAGGCGAACGCCGTCGCGGCCAACTTCACCGAGAACTTCGGCCTGTCCCCGTGGATCGTCGCCGTCGTGCTCGCGGCCCTCGTCGCTCTCGTCATCATCGGCGGAATCCGCTCCATCACCAGGGTGTCCGAGCTTCTGGTTCCGTTCATGGCGGTCTTCTATTTCCTCGGCTGCCTGATCATCCTGATCATCAACCGCGACGTTCTCGGCCAGGCCGTCGGCCTCATCGTCCGGTCCGCGTTCACGACACGCGCCGCCGGCGGCGGCTTCGTCGGAAGCACGGTCGCGCTCACCTGCCGCTACGGCTTCGCGAGAGGACTTTTCTCGAATGAATCCGGTATGGGTTCCGCCCCGCTGGTCGCGGCCTCCGCCCAGACGCGCAATCCGAAGCGCCAGGCCCTCGTCTCCATGACGGGCACCTTCTGGGATACCGTCGTGATCTGCCTCATGACAGGTCTCGTCCTGGTCTCCTGCATCATCCGCTACGAGCACATCGACGGTCTGTCCGGAAACGGCGCGGAGCTGACCTCCATGGCCTTCTCGATGATCCCGCACATCGGACTTCCGATTCTCGTGGTCGGCCTCATCACCTTCGCCTTCTCCACCATCCTCGGATGGTACTACTACGGCGAACGCGCCGCGGTCTACCTCTTCGGCGAGAAGATCATCATGGTCTACAAGGTGCTCTGGGTCGCGGGCGTCTTCATCGGCTCCGTGCTGGAGCTCAACCTCGTCTGGGATCTCGCGGACCTTCTGAACGGCCTGATGGCCGTACCGAACATTCTCGCCGTGCTGCTCCTCTCCGGCGTCATCGCGGCGGAGACGAAGAAGTACAGCGGCAGTCATCTCGAAGACAAGGACAATACCGAAATCCCCGTCCTCAAAAACGCGAAAAAGGGCATCCTCGGATGAGGATCCCCCCGCATATAGGAAAAACCGGCGCCGCGGCGCCGGTTTTTCTTTGTGCTGTCTTTCCTCTTTCTTTCCAGTTTCAGCCGGCTCCGAGGTTCTTTCTGTACTCGTACCGCTGCCTGCCCTTCTCCCATTCCTGCCTCTGCTCTTCCGTCTCCAGCTCGAGGCCCGGGACCTCCATCGGCCTGCCGTCCTCGTCGATCGCCACCATCACGAGATAGGCGCGGTTGATCAGGCTTCTTCTCTCCTCCAGCGTCTCCACATAGGTGTCGACCCGGACCTCCATGGAGCTCCGTCCCACATAGGTGACCTCCCCCTTAAGAACGATCAGATCGTTGATGTAGGCCGCCTTCCGGAAGCTGAGGTTGTCGATGGCGGCGGTCGTCACCACCTTGCCGCAGTGTCTCCGGCTCACGATGCCCGCGAGCTCGTCGATCCACGACATCAGCTGCCCGCCGAACAGTCTTCCGTAGCCGTTGATATGCTCGGACCGCAGCAGATACTGCTGGGTCGAGGCCGATTCACAGGCCCTCTTTTTCACTCGTTCCATCGTCCGTCTGCCTCACTGGTATTCCGCCACGCTGACCCATTTCTCCAGCAGCTCCTTCTCCTCCGGAACTCCCTTGGTCAGCTGGCCGGCGGCCATGATCGGCATCCACTTCTGGATGTAGCGGACCGGCGTGCCGGACATCTCGCTGTAAAGCCGGAGATACCGGTCGGCGGCGTCCTCATCCTTCAGGCAGAAGCGCAGATAGGTGAGGGCCGCGTCCGCTCCGGCGTTGCCCTGGGTCGCGTGGGCCCAGTCGATCACCCGGTAGTCCCCGTCCGGGAGAATGACCACGTTGGAGGGGACGAAATCCCCGTGGCAGAGCTTCGTGTGCCGGTGCATGCCGTTCAGCCTCTGCAGCAGCTCGAAGCGCGTGGACGGATCGATTCCCTCCATCGAGCGGATCTCCGCCGTCTTTTTGTCGATGGTGTTTCGAAGTCCGAAGGCGCGGTGGTTCGTGACCTCGATCTGGATCTCCACAAAACGCTTCAGATACCCGTCGGCCTTTTCCGGCTCCTCCGCGATCAGCTCCTCGATGGTCCGGCCCTCGACGTACTCCAGGGTGATCGCCCATTTGCCGTCGATCTGTCCGACCGCGCGGACGGCCGAGGCCTTGACGCCGCAGCCTTCCACGATGGAGGTGATCAGCGCCTCGTTGAAAACGCCGGACTTCGGATGCCCCGGCTCATATACTTTGATCAGATCGTCCCCGACGTGATAGACGACCTTGTTGGGACGACGGACGACGACGTCATTTTCGGAAAATGTCATAATAACCTCCTTCGAAAGTGGGTTCCTTCTACTGTCTGTTTCTGCGTCCGGCGGGACGTTCCGGCTCGTCCCGTCCCGCGGTCCGCCCGGCCTTAAAACGTGACGTTTTCGTCCGGCTCGCCGTAGTACGCCATCGTATACAGCTTTTTGATCTCCTCGATCAGGGGATAGCGCGGGTTCGCGCCGGTGCACTGGTCGTTGAAGGCCTGCTCCGCCATCTCGTCGAGGGTGTCGAAGAAGTACTTCTCGTCCACGCCGTATTCCCTGATGGAATCCTTGATCCCGATCTCCTTCTTGAGCTTCCGGATCGCGAGAATGAGGTTCTCGAAGGTCTCGTCGTCGTTCTTCCCGCCCAGTCCGTTGTAGCGGGCGATCTCGCAGTAGCGGGCCTTCGTGTGCGGATAGCCGTACTGCGGGAACGTGCCCATCTTGGCGGGGGTCTCGCTCGCGTTGTATCTCATGACATAGGTGAGAACGAGAGCGTTGGCCACGCCGTGGGCGATGTGATGGAAGGCGCCCAGCTTGTGCGCCATCGAGTGGTTGACGCCGAGGAAGGCGTTGGCGAAGGCCATGCCCGCCAGGCAGGAGGCGTTGGCCATGTGGTCGCGGGCCTCCGCGTCGCTTCCGTCGCTGTAGGCCCTCGGCAGATAGTTGAAGACCAGCTTCGTCGCCTTGAGGGCCAGGCCGTCGGTGTAGTCGGAGGCCATCATCGAGACGTAGGCCTCGAGGGCATGGGTCATGACGTCGATGCCCGAAGCGGAGGTGAGTCCCTTCGGCTGGGTCATCATGTTGTCCGTGTCGACGATCGCCATGTCGGGAAGAAGCTCATAGTCGGCCAGCGGATACTTGATGCCTGCCTTCTCGTCCGTGATGATCGCGAAGGGCGTGACCTCGGAGCCCGTGCCCGAGGAGGTCGGGATCGCCACGAAATACGCCTTTTTCCCCATCTCGGGATAGCGGTAGATTCTCTTGCGGATATCCATGAAATCCATCGCCATGTCCTCGAAATTGGCGTCGGGATTCTCATAGAGCACCCACATGATCTTGCCGGCGTCCATGGCGGAGCCTCCGCCGAGGGCGATGATGACGTCCGGCTCGAAGGCCCGCATCGCGGCCGTCCCCTCGAGGGCGTTTTTCAGCGTCGGATCCGGCTGCACGTCGGAGAAACAGGTGTGAACGATGCCCATCTGGTCGAGCTTCTCCTCGATCGGCTTCGTGTTGCCGTTCCTGTAGAGGAACTGGTCGGTAACGATGAAGGCGCGCTTCTTGTGCATGACCGTTCCCAGCTCGTCCAGGGCGACGGGCATGCAGCCTCTCTTGAAATAGACCTTGTCCGGGGTTCTCATCCAAAGCATGTTCTCTCTCCTTGCGGCGACTGTCTTGACGTTTACGAGATCCATCACACCGACGTTGTGGGAGATGGAGTTTCCGCCCCAGGAGCCGCAGCCCAGGGTGAGGGACGGCGTCAGCCTGAAGTTGTAGATATCGCCGATTCCTCCCTGGGAGGAAGGCGTATTGATGAGGATCCGGCAGGTCTTCATCTTCGCCGCGTGGGCGTCGATCTTCTCCTGCTCCGCCGGGTTGATGAACAGGGAGGCGCTGTGGCCGAAGCCGCCGTCCCTGACCAGGCGGTCCGCCTTGTCCAGCGCTTCCTCAAAGGTCTCCGCCCTGTACATCGCGAGGACCGGCGAGAGCTTCTCGTGGGCAAATTCCTCGGAGAGCTCGACCGACGTCACCTCGCCGATCAGGATCTTCGTGTTCTCAGGCACCTTGACCCCGGAGAGCTTCGCGATCGTGAAGGCGCTCTGGCCGACGATCTTCGCGTTGAGGGCGCCGTTGATCAGAATCGTCTTTCTCACCTTGTTCAGCTCTCTGTCCTTGAGGAAGTAGCAGCCGCGCCTCAGGAACTCCTCCTTCACCTTGTCGTAGACATCGGCGAGGACGGTCACGGACTGCTCCGACGCGCAGATCATGCCGTTGTCGAAGGTCTTCGAGTGAATGATGGAGTTCACCGCCAGGAGGATATCCGCGGAGCTGTCGATGATGGCGGGAACGTTTCCCGCGCCGACGCCCAGGGCGGGCTTGCCCGACGAATAGGCGGAGTGGACCATGCCCGGTCCGCCGGTCGCCAGGATGCAGTCCGCGTTCTTCATGACGTACTGGGTGAGCTCAAGGGACGGGACGTCGATCCATCCGATAATGCCCTCGGGCGCTCCGGCCGCCACCGCGGCCTCCAGGACCACCTTCGCCGCCTCGATCGTGCACTTCCCGGCGCGCGGATGCGGGCTGATGATGATGGCGTTGCGCGTCTTGAGGCAGAGCAGGCACTTGAAAATGGTGGTGGACGTCGGGTTCGTCGTCGGGATGACCGCCGCGATCAGGCCGATGGGCTCGGCGATCTTCCGGACTCCGTACACCGGGTCCTCCTCCAGCACCCCGCAGGTCTTCGTGTGCTCGTAGGCGTGATAAATATACTCGGCGGCGTAGTGGTTCTTGATCACCTTGTCCTCGACCACGCCCATTCCCGTCTCTTCCACCGCCATCTTCGCCAGCGGGATCCGGGCCTTGTTCGCTGCCATGGCAGCCGCCCTGAAGATCGCGTCAACCTGTTCCTGCGTATAGGAGGAGAATTTCTCCTGCGCCGCACGGATTTCCTTCATGCGGGCCTCGAGCGCCTCCACGCTGTCGATTATCATGGGCTCTTTTGCTTTCTTTCCTGCCATCTTGTTCTCCCTGTAAATTCTTCCTGCCGTCCCGCTTCCGCGTCCGCCGCGGCCTTTCGCTCCGCGCCGCTCCGCCGGCCGGGACCCACCTGCTGTTTCCGTCAATAACGATATCTCAATATCGATATTCCGTCAATAATCAGTTCGCATAAGAACACGCGTCCTGTCCGGCCGGACCGGAAAAAAATACCGTCTGTGCCTGAAACAGGCGCCGTCCGCGTCAAAAAGAACGCAGGCGCCGCGCGGCGCCTGTGTGATCCGTTCTGCCTTATGCTTTTTCCGGGACGTCCTCCCAGCCTTCGCTCTCGTCCGCGCCGGTTCCGGCGGCCGCCTGCTCCGCGGCGTCCTCTGCCCATTCCTCCGGCTCCTCCGCCGCTCCTTCCGCGGCCCATTCCGCGGCCCAGGCCGCGGCCGCTTCCGCCGCTTCTGCCGCTTCCGTTGTCTCCGCCGCCTCTGCCGCGTCCTCTGTCACTTCTGCTGCTTCCGGGGCATCCTCTGCTGCCGGGGCGTCCTCCGCGCCGGTGATCTCGATCGGCACGCCGGCCTCATCCTTCGGCTGCTCCGCGCCGCCGTCTCTCCACGCCGCGAACTCCCTGAGCTCCGGACTGCAGAACCGGATGGCGAAGCCCAGCACCGCGAGGTCGTCGACAAGACCCAGGACGGGAATGCGGTCCGGGATCAGATCCTTCTTTTTCACCAGATAGAGGAAGGCGCTCACGAGTGTGAGGACCACCTTCGGGGACACCTTGCGGTATTCCCCGGTGATATAGCTCTTCACCATGGAAACCGTCAGGGGGACATCCGCCAGCAGCTCCCCGGCGAGGGGAACGTCCTTCAGCTTCGTCTCGAGAGAGGCCAGCAGGTCGTTCGCCTTCTCCGGGTTGGCGATCAGCTCCTTCGCCTCCGACATTCCGTTTTCCACCGCTGCCTTTGCCTGAGTGAGATCAAAATCCATTGCGCAACTCCTTTCATAAATGATAATTAATAGAACTCCTGGTAAAACTATTTCCCGTCCCCGGACCGTTCGATCCCGCGGGATGTATTCTCCGCCCGGAACCAGTACGTATTCGATCCGGTTTTTTCAGGGATACAGGTCAGAAGGAACGCTGGTGAGATACGGCCGTCCTTCTCCGTATCATAGATGCCTTCCTTCCGCCCGGGAACCACATTCAGGCCATGCTCCCTGAAATAGGCCGTCATCGGGACCGTTTCGTCCTCATACGACAGGTAATCCCTGTTTTCATCATAATAAACTTCCGCGTACGTGCACAGGCCTTCCGAGAATTCATAGCCCGTATAGACAAAGCCGCTGCTTCCGCCCTCCGTCTGGCCGAAGGACATCACGTACCGGAATTCTTCGTCCTTATACTCCAAAGCCCAGTAACCTTTTCTTATTCCGTCGCCAAAGACCCACACCAGGTCACGGAGCCCGCACAGCAGCCGGATCCTTCCCCCGTCAGTCCGGAGCAGATTCATGTCCGCGTACAGGGCGCTGGTCTCCGCTGTCTTCAGACCCAGCGGAAGCTTCGGCCATCCGTAATATCCGTCGTTTTCATAATAATAAGTGAAGGGAATGCTGTCTTTTAGCGCAACGGTCCCGTCCTCATCCTCATACATCTCCAACGTGACCAGATACGGCTCGCTGATCCTCTCGTTCCGGTTTTTCGTGGTCCTTGCCACAAGCAGCTCCTCTTCCCCGCGCCTTTGATCCGCAGCCCGGAATGGCAGGTGACCGCCAGGGTGACCTTTTCGGCTTTGGGAATCTTCAGGATGTTTTTTACCTTTCCGCGGTAGGTCACGGTGACGAGCGCCGTGATCTCCCCCGCGTCGGTCGGATCGCAGTACGTCGTCTCCAGCCACAGAGAGGGCTCGTTCTCCTTATAATCGTCTGCCTTTGTGATCACGGGCCGGGAGACATTTTCACACACCTTCCTGGTTTCCGAAGCGGTTCCTCCCGACGACAGACCGGACGCGGCCGCCTGCACCGCTGAAATCGAAATCATCAGCGCTGCCCACAAGAGGATCCGCCCCGCCGGTCTTTTCAGGATCTGCTTTCCTGTCATGCTCATCTCCTCATCCGTCCGTCAGCCCATGAGACGGCTTCCGGCCCTGTTTTTCCGGGACGTTTTCGTTTCGCGTTTCTATTATATCACAACTCAATCCCGCAGGAAGACGGTTTGGGAAGCACTCCGTCTGGACTTCCGGGCATGCCGTGTTATAATACAGGGAATTCCATTGTCACGGCAGCGCACGGAGGGCGGGATTTCCGCTCCCGGGAGGAGACGGCCTATGAACCTGTTCGGAGGAGTGATCGCGATCTCCGGCCTCACATTTTTCCTGTTCTGCGTTTTTCTTGTGGCGGCGGCCGGCTATGTGATCGGTCGGATCACCGTCAGGGGACTCAGTCTGGGCACAGCCGGCGTCTTCATCGCCGCGCTTCTCTTCGGATGTTTTTTCTACGGCAGGCTCGAGGACCAGCTGGGCATCATGACGAAGGACGCGCTCCGGCTGGTGGAAAATATCGGCCTCGTGCTCTTCGTCACCTCCGTCGGTTTCATCGCCGGTCCGAAGTTTTTCGGAAATCTCAGGGCGAACTTCCGTTCCTACGCCGCCCTTGGCGCCCTCATCATCGGGTGCGGCGGGGCCGCTGCGCTCCTGTGCCTCCTGATCGGCAGGGCCGCCGGAGAACCGGATCCGCGGAAACTCACGGCGATGGTCGCGGGACTCTTTTCCGGCGCGCTGACCTCGACGCCGGCCTTCTCCGCCGCCAAGGCGTCCGTCGACGCGGCCTACGAGGACATCGTGTCCGTGGGATACGGCATCGCCTACATCTACGGCGTGATCGGCGTCGTCCTGTTCGTCCAGATCATTCCCGCCCTTCTCCGCGCCGACATGAAGGAGGAGCTGAAAAAGATCGACCCGGTCGCGCCCGGCTATGAGAAGCTGCGCGCCGATGACCGGAAGCTGCTGCACATGGATCCCTTCGGCGTCATGCCCTTCGCGGCGGCCGTCGTGATCGGGATCACGGTCGGCACGATCCGCATTCCCCTCTCGCGGGCCGGCCTGTCCGGCACGACCTTCTCCCTGACGACCACCGGGGGATGTCTTCTGTCGGCCCTGGTGATCGGCCACTTCGGGCGCGCCGGCAGGGTGTCCCTGATGCCGTTCCAATCGTCGCTCAAGGTATTCCGCGAGTTCGGCCTCTGTCTCTTCCTGACCGGCGCCGGGATCGGCGGCGGGGCCAGATTCGTCGAAAATTTCCAGGTCATCTACTTCTTCTACGGCATGATAATGACGACCGCGTCGATGGTCTGCGGCTATCTGGCCGCCTCCAGAGTGCTGAAGCTCAGCCTCCTGAATTCCCTCTCGGCCGTCACCGGGGGAATGACCAGCACGCCCGCCCTGGGGACGCTGATCGCGGTGGCGGGAAGCGAGGACGTGGCCGCCGCCTACGCGGCGACCTATCCGGTGGCGCTGATCTGCGTGGTGCTGGTCTCCCAGCTGCTGATTCTCTTCTTCTAGCGGGGAAGAACCGTCTTTCGCGCCGTCGGACAGCGCGGAGCGTTTCCATAGTTTCATATATTTCCTATTGACATAATATGTTTTTAATTGTATGATTTGCTCCATCAAGGCAACCGCCCCTGCGGGCACGTCCCGGGGGCCCCGCGCCAGAAGCGCGCAAGAGTTAAAGGAGAGAAGGATGAAGAAAAGAACCATTATGAAGAAAACACTCGGTATTCTGCTGGCAGCAGCGCTTACGGCCGGCGCGTCATCTGCTCTCTGCCTGGCGTCCGACGACCTTGAGAACGCCGTCTCCATCGACAAGGAGGCCTTCGACGAACTGATCGCCTCGGGCATCACGGCGGACGACGCCGACATCGAGGCCAGCGAATGGGCCTCCGCGGTCAGGGACGCGGGCGTCCTGCGCATCGGCGGCACGCGCACCTCCTTCCTGTTCAGCCAGCTCGACGAGACGGACGACCACGTCCGCGGCTTTGACGCAGGCCTGTACCTGCTCCTCACCCGCTATATTCTCGGCGACGAAAGCGCCTATGAGCTGACCCAGGTGGACTCCAGCACCCGCGAGTCCGTCCTCCAGAGCGGCCAGGTGGACGCCGTCTTCGCGACCTACTCCATCACGCCGGCCAGGCAGGAGCTCATCTCCTTCGCCGGCCCGTATTACACCTCCAGACAGGCTGTTCTCGTGAAGGCGGGAAATGAGGACATCGCCGGCGTCGACAGCCTCGCCGGAAAGACCGTCGCCACCCAGTCCGGTTCGACCGGCCCCGACATTCTCGCCGAGTACGCTCCGGAAGCGATTATCCAGGAATTTGCCAACGACCTCGAGGCCCGCACGGCCCTTGAGCTCGGACGCGTGGACGCCTACGTGACGGACTACACGCTTCTTCTCAACGCGATCGTCAAGAATCCGGACACCTACATGCTGGTCGGCGATCTGTTCGGTCCCGAGGACAATTACGGCATCGGCCTTCCCCTCGGCTCCGACGGCGTGGCCTTTGTCAACGACTTCCTCAGGAAGATCGAGGAAGACGGAACCTGGGCGAAGCTGTGGCAGATCAGCCTCGGCGACCGCACGGGCTTCGACACGGCTCCGGAAGCACCGGCCATCAGCGAATAATACCCGGCGGCAGCGCGGAATACGGCAGGACAGAGGACGCTCTCTGTCCTGTCGTCTTTCACGGACGCGCTTCCTCCCCCAGAAAATGAGACGGGAGGCGGACTTTACGCTTCGTCTCCCGTCCCTGAGGATAACATGAGCATCCAAGATCTACTGGCCTCCTACGGCGATAAATATCTGTCGGCACTTCTCACCACATGGAAGCTCACGGCGCTGGCTTTTCTGATCGCCTTTGTGATCGGAACCGCCGTCACCGTCATGAGAGTGAGCCCTGTCAGGCCTCTCCGCGCCTTCGGCAGCCTCTACATCCAGATCTTCCGCAACATTCCCGGCGCCGCGCTGCTGATCCTGCTGGTCTACGCGCTACCCTATCTCAGAATCATACTCTCCTACTTCAACTGTGTTCTTGTCGCCGCCTCCCTGATTCCGGCGGCCTTCTGCTCGGAGTACCTGATGTCGGGCATAAACACGATCGACGTCGGCCAGATCGAGGCGGCGCGGTCCCTCGGCATGACCTTTTCCCACATCATCGCCAGAATCGTGATCCCGCAGGCCCTGCGGTCCAGCGTCCTGCCGATGACGAACCTTCTGGTGGCGACCATGCTGACGACGGCCCTCGCCTCCCAGGTGCCCCTCAATCCGATGGACCTGACCGGTCTGGTCTCCCACATCAGCACCCATGCCGCGGGCGGCGTGACCGCCTTTCTGATCTCCGCCGTCCTGTACTGCGCCACCGCCGTGGTGATCGGACAGATCGGCAGCCTGATTGACCGGAAAGTGAGGATTCTGCGATGAGCCGTTCTGTCTATTCCATCCGGGACGCCCTGTACGAAGAGCCGGGGCCGAAGACCGCGCGGAAGATCCGCGTCGGAACCGCCGTGTCCCTCGCCGCCCTGGCGGGCCTCGCCGTGATCGTCGTCCACCGCTTCCGGGTGACGGGCCAGCTGAATCCGAAATACTGGTCCTTCTTTCTCCGGGGAACGACGTGGAAGTTTCTCGGCAGGGGACTTCTGGGAACGCTGGAGGCCGCGGCCGCGGCCGGCGCCCTCGCCTTCGCGGCGGGCTTTCTGATGATGCTGGGCCGGATCAGCCGCTTCCGGGCGCTCCGGGGAATCAGCACCGCCCTCATCGAGTTCACGAGAGGCGTGCCCACCCTGCTCTTCATCTACTTCTTCTTCCTGGTGGTGCCCCAGTTCGGCATCCGGATGTCGGCGTTCCGGAAGATCTTCATTCCCGTGGCCATCTCCGCCAGCGGCATCGTCGCGGAGGTGCTCCGCTCCGGCGTGAACGCCGTCCCGAAGGGGCAGCGCGAGGCCGCGATGTCGCTGGGAATGAGGGAAGCCTCGGTGTTCCTCAAGGTGGTTTTCCCGCAGGCGCTCAGATACGTCGTTCCCGCCCTCATCTCGGAGCTGGTCATCGTGGTGAAGGACACGACCTTCGCCTACGTCGTCAATTTTCCGGACCTCATGCAGAACGCGAAGGTCCTGATCTCCAATTACGACGCGCTGCTCTCCGTCTATCTGGTCGTCGCCGTCATCTACATCCTGATCAACTATCTGCTGAACCGTCTCTCGGATCTTGCGGCCGGCCGGCTGAAGGCGCAGGGAGCGCGTCAGGAGCAGACCTCACAGTCATAAGGAGCGTCACATGTCTTTGGAATCCAGCAGCGCCGGACAGAACGAAGTTCCGGTCATCGAACTCCGCCACATCGACAAGCACTACGGGCCGCTGCACGTCCTCAGGGACGTCAGCCTCCGGGTGTCCCGCGGCGAAGTCGTGGTCATCATCGGCCCCTCCGGTTCAGGCAAATCCACCCTCTGCCGGACGATCAACCGGCTTGAGACCATCGATTCGGGGGAGATCCTGATCGACGGGGAGACGATTCCTGCCGAGGGAAAGCACCTGGCCGCCCTCAGGGCGCGGATCGGGATGGTCTTTCAGTCCTTCAACCTGTTCGCGCACAAAACCATTCTCGACAACGTCACCCTCGGGCCGAGGGACGTCCTGAAAACCCCTAAGAAGCAGGCGGAGGCGGAGGCCCTCGCCCTTCTCGCCAGGGTCGGCGTGGAGTCCCAGGCGCACAAGGTCCCGGCCCAGCTGTCCGGCGGACAGCAGCAGCGGGTCGCCATCGCCCGCGCCCTCGCGATGCACCCCGAGGCGATCCTGTTCGACGAGCCCACCAGCGCCCTCGATCCGGAGATGATCGGCGAGGTGCTGGACGTCATGACAAGCCTCGCCTCCGATGGCATGACCATGGTGGTGGTCACCCACGAGATGAATTTCGCGCGGCGCGTGGCGGACAGAGTAATTTTCATGGACGGGGGAAGCATCATCGAGGAGAACACCCCGGAGAAGTTCTTCGGAAATCCGGAAACCCAGAGGGCGAGGGATTTCCTCAGTTCGCTGGAGAATCACTGAAAAATACGGAAAGACGAGGCATAGGACAGCCATGTACAGACCCAGAATCGCCGTACCTGAAATGGATCAGAACGTCCGGAACTACACCGCCGCCCTCCGCGCGGCGGGGGCCGACCCGGTCGTCATTTCCTCCCGTTCGGAGAAGAACCACCAGCAGGAGTATCTCGACGTCTCCGAATTCCGCATGGAATTCTACGACGGACTCCTCCTCCCCGGAGGCGAGGATATCTGCCCGTGGCGCTACGGAGCGGACAATTTTGCCTGCAGAGGCTGCCGGGACGAGCTGGACGAGCTCCAGTTCGGCATGCTCGAAAGGTTTGTCAGGGAGAAGAAGCCTGTGCTCGGAATCTGCCGGGGCTATCAGATCATCAACGTCTTCTTCGGCGGGACGATGCAGCAGGATATCCCCACCGCCTTCCGCCACCTGGCCGCGAAGGGCGCGGCGGGCGACCTGGTCCACAGAAGCGCCGCGGACCGGGGAAGCTGGATCGCGGAATTATACGGGGAATCCTTCTCCCACAACAGCTCCCACCACCAGTCGGTGGACCGCCCCGGCGAAGGGATCGTCATCGACAGCCGGTGCGACGAGGACGGGGTGCCGGAATCGCTGCGCCACGAATCGCTCCCCGTCTACGGCGTCCAGTGGCATCCCGAGAGAATGTGCCTGGAGCATGAGAGGGAGGATACGGTCAGCGGTCTTCCGCTGCTTCGGTTTTTCTGCGGGATCTGCGGACACGGGGCCGGCGGTTGCGAGGCTTTCGCTTCCTCCGGCATCGTGGATGACAGGATGGGACTGTGAGGAGGGCCTCAGCTCTCCTCCGGCGTCGTGAATGACAGGACGGGACAGTGAGGAGGGCCTCAGCTCTCCTCCGGCGTCGTGGATAACAGGACGGGACTGTGAGGAAGGCCTCAGCTCTCCTCCGGCGGGAAAAACGGCATCGTCACGCCCACGAGAATCAGCGCCGCGCCCATGATCCTGGTGATGAGGGCCGCGATGGACGCGGGATTCAGCATGACGACGACGCCGAGGACGATCGCCGTCCCGGCCAGGGCCGAGGTGGCCCGGAAGGACTTGCCCGTGCTTCTCATCCGCCTCTGTCTTACGAGGCTGACGACGGCGCTGACGATGATCACCAGGCCGCCGAGATAGGGAACGATCCCCAGGAAAAACCGGGTGTTCGCGAAGATCGCGATCCCGATCACCACCTGGAGCACCCCGATCAGGCAGGAGGAGACGTACTTCTTTCCGCTGCCGACGGCGAAGGCCGCGATCCTCGCCGTTCCCATAACGAGGAAAATCACCCCGAAGAGACGGCAGATGAAGCTCAGCGTCCCGTTGGGCCGGACGATGAGAACGGCGCCGAGAATGATGAGAAGAAACGCGTCGACGATGTAATTCTGAAGTATTTTTTTCATTCCTTCACCCGCGGCGCCGCTCCCTCACCGGAGCGGGCCGCCTTTTTTTATCTTGTCAGTTTGATGGCCCAGCGGCCGAAATTCACCTTGATAAACGCGGGCACGCACTTGAACACCTGGTCCGCGTTGAGACAGCACACCACCGCGACGGGCGAGGCCTTTACGACAAACGCCATGAGGAACGACAGCGGGAGAACGATGCACCAGATGCTGATCAGATCCAGCTTCATCGTAAACTTCGTGTCGCCCCCGCCCCTGATGATGCCGTTGTTCGTCGGCATCTGGTAGGACATGGTGGCCGCGACCACCGAGAGGATGACGAGGAACGTATCCGCCATCTTCATCGTCTCCGGCTCAAGCCTGTAGAGGGACAGGATGGGGACGCGGATGAGGTACAGCGTCAGGCCGGCCGCGATACCGATGAGGACGAACAGGACCTGGATGGTCACCGAGCAGGCTCTCAGCCTCTCCCTGCTCTCCCGCTCGTTCCTTCCCGCCCCGGACGAAGCCTCGCCGATGGTCCTGCCTATGATAATGGCGGCGGCCCCGCAGGATCCCGCCGGCATCGCCTTCACGATGCCGTAGAGCGTCGAGGCGACGCTGTTGGCGGCGATGGCCCTCGCCGTCATGTGCCCCAGGATCACCGTCTGCAGCGCGGTATTGACGCCCCACAGCCCCTGCACCACCAGCATCGGGTAGGTGACCCGGACGTAATCCCGGCGAAGCACGGCATCCGTCTTCAGATAATCGCCGGGCCTGAGCCCGAAACGGTTCCTGCTTCCGATGATATACAGCAGCAGAATCGCCAGCTCCGCGATCCGGGACACAAGGGTCCCGATGGCGGCGCCCGTCACGCCCAGCTCCGGCGCGCCGAAATGCCCGTAGATCAGCGTGTAGTTGATGCCGCAGTTGATGCAGAAGGCGCAGACGGACAGCACCAGGGCAATCCGCACGGTGCCCGTGGCGCGGAGCGTCGAGAGCAGAATCTGCGTGACCGCGAAGAAGAGGTAGGTGAACCGCACGGTCCGGAGATATTCCATTCCCCGGGCGATGATCTCCTCGTCGGTGGTAAAGGCCAGAAGGATCGGTCTCGGGAAAAGCGTCACCGCCAGAAACAGCAGGACCGCGAAGCTCGCGGCGAAATGCATGGCGCAGGCGGAGATTCTCTTCAGCGGCCCGACGTCTCCCTTTCCGAAGTACTGGCTGCCCAGGATCACGACGCCTTCCCCGAAGGCGAACAGGATCTGCTGAAAGATAAACTGTATCTGGTTGACGGCGGCCACGCCCGACAGCGCGGGCTCGCTGTAGCCCCCGAGCATGATGTTGTCGGCCAGGTTGACGCTGAGCGTGATGATGCTCTGGAGGGCCAGCACGACAAACAGCGAAAAAAATTCTCTGTAAAAACCCTTGTCCCTGATCATGATTCTCCACACCGCGGCGGATCTTTGACGACGGAACGCCGCGCTCTTTCTATGCTACCATCTTTTTCCGCGAAAAGAAAGAAGCCAGCTTCACAAACTGCTCCCGGAACGGCTCCCGGCGACCCGCGGTTTCTTTTTTTTGCGCGCTCCGTGATATATAATGACAGAGGACGGCCATAATCGGCCGCACGAAACGGCAGAAACGGCCGCAGAAAGGCCGCATGGAACAAATGACGGCCGCAGCCGCCTCACAGAAAGGAGTTTTCCCATGGCGTCATCTTCCCTTCTGATCAGAAATATCGACACCGTCGTGACCTGCGATGGAGAGGACCGCGTCCTCCACGGCACGGATATCCTGTGCCGGGACGGACGGATCGCCTATATCCGCCCGTCGGGCGCGCCGGACGGCGCCCGGACATCGGAGGCGGCGGGTCAGAGCGCCCTGCCCGCGGACGGCGCCGGGACAACGGCAGCCGGAGACCGTAACGCCCTGCCGGCGGACGGCGGCGGCCGCTTCTGCGGGGAGATCCTCGACGGGACCGGCATGCTCTGCTACCCCGGCCTCGTCAACGCCCACCACCATCTCTACCAGATCTTCTCCCGCAATCTTCCCCAGGTTCAGAACATGGAGCTCTTCGACTGGCTGAAGACGCTCTACGGGATCTGGAAGGGGCTGACGGAGGAGACCGTGCGCCTGTCCTCCCTCACCGGCCTGGGCGAGCTGATGAAGAACGGCTGCACCACCGTCTTCGACCACCACTACGTCTTTCCCTCCGGGGGAGGCGATCTGCTCGGCGCCCAGCGGGCCGCCGCCGAGGAGCTGGGCGTGCGCATGCATTACTCCCGGGGATCCATGGACCTGTCCGTGAAGGACGGAGGTCTCCCGCCCGACAGCGTCGTCCAGACCGTCGACGAGATCATGGAGGACAGCGCCCGTCTGATCGAGCGCTTCCAGGACAACTCCTTCACCTCGATGAGCCGCATCGCCCTGGCCCCCTGCTCCCCCTTCTCCGTCTCGGCGGACCTTCTCCGCGAGAGCGCCGCTCTCGCGCGCCGCTGCGGCGTGAGGCTGCACACCCACCTGTGCGAGACGAAGGACGAGGAGAACTACACGCTGGAGCGCTTAGGCATGAGGCCCCTGGCCTACATGGAGTCCCTGGGCTGGACCGGCCCCGACGTCTGGTACGCCCACGGCATCCATTTCAACACGGAGGAGCTCCGCCTCATCGCGGAGACCGGCACCGGCGTGTGCCACTGCCCCGTA
Source organism: Lachnospiraceae bacterium (assembly GCA_045114695.1). GTDB lineage: Bacteria > Bacillota > Clostridia > Lachnospirales > Lachnospiraceae > Chordicoccus. The sequence goes on from JBGUKX010000038.1 coordinate 58,845, forward strand.
TCCAATATGAAGCTCAGCTCGGGCATCGCGCGGATTCCGGAAATGAAAAAGCTGGGCGTCACGGTCGGCCTCGGCGTCGACGGAAGCGCCAGCAACGACGGCTCAAACCTGCTCGAGGAGATCCGGGCCGCCTATCTGCTGCACCGTCTGAACGCCAGCAGCGAGGCGCCGGACGGATACGACATTCTCAGGATGGCGACCATGGGAAGCGCGCGCCTTCTCGGCCGGGAGAAGGAGATCGGCTCCCTGGAGGCCGGAAAATGCGCGGATCTCTTCCTCATCGACAGATGCCGTCTGGAGCTCGTGGCCGCCTGCGGCGATCCGAAGTCCCTGCTCGGCACCGTCGGCCTCAAGGGCCCCGTGGACTACACGGTCGTAAACGGGAAGATCACCGTCCGGAACGGGCGGCTCGCCCGGACCGACGAGGAGAAGCTCGCCGCGGAGGCGGAGCGCGAGGCGGAGAGATATCTGCGCGCCGCCCTGTGACGCGGGATGCGGCGGACGGCTCCTCTTCTGCCCCCTCCCGATTCCTCCCTGCGCCGGGACCCGTTCCGGCGCGGCCCGGTTTCTTCCGCCGGGATCCGTTCCGGCGCGGCCCGATTTCTTCCGCCGGGACCCGTTCCGGCGCGACCCGTTTTTTTCGCCGGAATCACATCGAAACTGACCCCGGTCCCCTTATCTTCGTATAAACGGTTGAAGTCGCGAAAACAGCCTTCCGAAAACAGGAAATCAGCACAGCGATCATAAGCATAGATAAAAAGGAGAAACACCATGAAAAAGATAGTCAGATCCATCCTCGCGGGAGCGCTGGCGGCCTCCCTGACGGTCCCTGCGGCCGCCACGGCCGTCTTCGCGGAACCGCCCGCGGTACAGACAGAGATTCAGAAACAGACGCCGGAGGAAATCATCGCGAAAATAGCGGAGAGCTCGTCCTCGCTGATCGAGGATCCGGCCTCCGACCCCGAAGTGATCTTCGGCGATACCGAAACAGCCGACGCCGCGGAAGCGGCGGCGGAGGAAGTCGCTTCCGCGGAAGAAGCGCCCGCGCCGGCGGAGGAAGCCGTTTCTGCGGAAGAAGCGGCGGAAGATCCCGCGGCGGAAGAAACCGTTTCCGCGGAAGAGGCGCCCGCGCCGGCGGAAGAAGCCGTTTCTGCGGAAGACACGGCGGAAGATCCCGCGGCGGAGGAGGATGAGGGCAGCCTCTTCTTTATCGGAGGCTCCGTCACCGAAGATCCCGTGACCGGCATGGACGACGCGAAGAAGATCCTGCTTTCGATGCTCGACGAATTCGGCGTCGACGAAAGCACTCAGTTTGAGCCCTGGCGGGAGATCACGGACACGTCCGGAAACCACTACTATATTTTCCGCCAGATGTACATGGACACCACGGTCTCCGGCGGAGCCGTCAAGGTCGTGACGGACGCCGACGACAACATGATCGGCCTGGTCTGCAGCGTGGAATCCGAGCTGCCGGACATGGAGGAATCCGAAGGCATCACCGCCGCTGAGGCGGAGGCGCAGGTGCTTCGGCATGAGGAGGAAGCAGGCAGGCAGAATCCCGTCCTGATCGGGGAAGCCACCTCCAAGATCATCCTTCCCGTGGAGCTGGAGCTGAATCCGGAATTCGAGGCGGAAAAGGAAGAAAGCCGCTACGTATGGGTCGTCTACAGTGAGAACCCGGACGACAGCTTCGCCAGGGGATCCGATCTTCCCTACCTCGCCCACTATGTGTCGATGACGGGAGAATATCTCTACAGCATGCCCACCATTCTCCCCGGAGACGAGGCGAGCTCCGCGGGCTTTGACGCCTCCTATATCTTCGAGTTCATGGAACCCGCGGATTACACAGGCACGGTCACTCTCTCCGACGGCACGGAGAAAGAAATCAGCGTCACGTTGATGCGCGACAGCCGGACCGGCATGTACTATCTCGGAGACATCCGCCGCCGCATCGTCGTGGCCGACTGCTACGAATTCCTGTACAACAAGGGAAAGGTCGTGCTCGAGGCAAGCCCGGACAACACCGGATGGGACAGCACCTCACTGCTCTCCCTGTACAACTACGGAAGAGCGTGGGATTATTACAACGAGATCGGCTGGAAGGGCGGCGACGGACTGGAGACGCCCATCATCATCCTGAAGGATTACTGCGACAAGAACCACATTCCGATCGACAACGCGGCCTACGCCGGAAAATACTACGGCTGGCAGGTATTTCTTTCCAGCTCGGCCAACGATTTCGCCCAGGCCCTGGACGTGCTCGCCCACGAGTTCACCCACTGCGTGACCGGAACCGTCATGACCTACAACGCCTACAAGAACGACTACGGCGCCATCAATGAGGCGATGAGCGACATTCAGGGCAACCTCTGCGAGATGATGGCGGGCGCCACCACGGATACGGAGTGGCTGCTGGGAGAGATGAGCAGCACCACCGTCCGAAGCATGAGCGATCCTCACCGATACGGTCAGCCGGAATACACCTGGGACCTCTATTACCAGGACGACGTGGAGACGCCCACTGATATAAACGACAGAGGCGGCGTACACTCCAACTCCTCTCTTCTCAACAATATCGCCTACCGCCTCTGCACGGACGGCGGCATGACGATGGAGGAGGCGCGGAGCTTCTGGTTCGCGGTGGACTGCTCCATGGTGCCGGGCACGGATTACCCGCAGCTGAGCATCCTTCTTCCCTGGGTGCTTGAGAACCTCGGTCTGGAAAAGTACGAATCGGCCCTGGAGGACGCCATCCGCGCCGTCCGGCTCGACGGCAGCGGCGATGTCCCGGAGCTTCCGGAGAACCAGACCATGGTCACGCTGACGCTTCCGGATACAGAACTCTTCAGGGACGGAAACTGGGCTCTGATGATCATGACCGTCGACGTGAAGGGGATCGCCGACAGAATCAGCTCGATCCTCACGGTAACCGGCGAGCCGTATGATGAGGCCTTCAACGCACTGGCTGACATTATCAAGGGCGGGGTTGAGAATCTCCCGGTCGTCGGGGATCTCCTGCCGGATACCGAAAGCACGCCGGAGACAACGGACGCCGGGAAGGATATGCTCTCCGAGCTGGCCGGCTGGATCCAGGAACAGTGCGGGGATCTGATTTATCACGGCACCGCCTCGGCCGGGGAAGACGGAAGAACCATCCGCATGGTAACCAGGCCCGGTCTGACCCTGCCTCTCCTGTTCCGTCTGGAGTTCGCGCCTTCGGATATGACGCCGAAGTCGGCCGGAGCCCTCGTCTACATGTTCGGCAGATGGGTCGATCTGGGAGAAGTGATGAAGGCAGGCCAGGGGACCGCGGAGGAAATACCTCTTACGGATTTACCGGATCTCGTTCCCATCCTCAGCGGAGAGTTTGAAGACTATCCGGAGAACGGTCTTCCGATCGAAAAGCTCCTGTTCTTCATCACCCACAGGGACGCGGTGGCGGACAAGCTCTTCTTCCACCTCAACAAAGGGGAAGTCTGCGAGCTGCCGTCCGAAGGACTGGAGAACGTGGTGCTGCTGGACACCAGCTTCATCAATGAGATCATGGAGATCGTCGGTTATCAGGGAGCCGTGACAGAGGAGACGGAAGCCGCGGACGCGCAGAGCGCCGATGCGGAGAGTACCGAAATCATCAGCGCGGCAGAGAACCCGGAAACAACTGACACAGCGGCGTAACAGGGCGGAACAGCCCTCCGCAAAAGCACAGAAAAAGCGGGAGTCCTCGGGCTCCCGCTTTTTTGTGCCTTTTTTGCACTCTTCTTCAGCCTTTTCTGCTCTTTTTCAACCTTTTCAGCTGCTTTCCGCTTCCGCCCTTTCGGTCCTTCCTCCGTCCTTCCTCCGTTCTTTGGATGCTTCTTCGGGGCCGGATTTCCGGCCGGGCGGAAGGTCAAAGTCAGCCCCGGCTCCACGCCTCCTCGCAGATCCGGCGGATTTCTTCCACCGAGTCCGCGAACAGGATCCGGCGCCGTCCCTCCGCCGTCAGCAGCTCCGCGCTCCTCATGCGGTCGAACATCTCCCTGAGCGGATCGTAATAGCCGTTTTTGTTGTAGAGAATGCACGGCTTACCGTGATGGTCGATGGCCGCCATGGCGATCACCTCGGAGATCTCGTCGAGCGTGCCCACGCCGCCCGGAATCGCGATGTAGACGTCTCCCATCTCCATCATCTTCAGGCGCCGCTCCGCCATCGTCTCCGTCGGAATCGTCTCAGTGATCCCCTCGTGCAGCATTCCCTCGTCGATGAAGAACTGCGGCTCCACTCCGATCACCTCTCCGCCGCCCGCCAGCACGGTGTCGGCGAGGACGCCCATCAGGCCCACGCCCGAGCCGCCGTAGATCAGCCGGTGGCCGTCCCGGGCGATCCACTGCCCGACCTCCACCGCGGACTCGCGGAAGGCGGGGTCATTTCCGAAACTGGAACCCAGATATACTGTAACATTCATGCCGATCTTCCTCCTCCCGGAATCGTAGTGTCAACTTATTCGCGGCTGCCGCCGCGAGAAAACCTTTGTTTACTGGGGGTTCAGACTCTTTTGCATAAAAAATGAGCA
>JBGUKX010000039.1:0-17232 GCA_045114695.1 Lachnospiraceae bacterium
TGGAGAAGTACCCAAGCTGGCCGAAGGGACACCCCTGGAAAGGGTGCAGGTCGTTAATAGCGGCGCGAGGGTTCAAATCCCTCCTTCTCCGTCAGAAAGAAATCCCGCAATTCCGAGAGAATTCAGTATTCTCAAGGTTTGCGGGATTCTTTTTTACGCGTCTGTTCATGATTCGGGACGGGAAAAACGGACACAACGCCGCTCGCCTGAAATGACTTGACTTGAGAACGGAAATCTAATATTATTTTCTATAAGTTATCTGTTCCCTTCCTGCCTGAGAAACTGCAAAAGGAGAGACCGGATAACTTTTTTCTTATTCACAGTGGTCTTATGATTCATTTCTTAAGCGACAAATCCGCCGCGTCCGGCCCTTCCGGCCGGTGTTCGGAATCCGACCTGCCTGTACAAACCTGCTTACACGGGATTGTTTCGCCATGAAAGAAACAGACCGCTGCCTGCCCTGCCGGCGCAGACAGCCGGCGGCGCTGCCGGAAAGGAGGGAATATGAGCAAACTGTCCGAACTTCTCAGGGAATGTATACGTGATCCGGAGGAACTCAGGGAGAGACTGGGCATGGGTCCCGGGGAGGCGGCCTGGGTCAGCCAGGTGGCGGAGCGGTATCCGGTCTGCGTCACGCCGTACTATCTCAGCCTGATCGATCCGTCGGATCCGGAGGATCCGATCCGGAAGCTCTGCATACCCTCCCGCGCCGAGGCGTCGGGAGAGGGACACGAGGACACCAGCGGGGAGCAGAGCAACACCGTGCTCACGGGCGTACAGCACAAGTACGCGAGAACCGTCCTGGTGCTGACGACCAGTCAGTGTGCCATGTACTGCAGGCACTGCTTCCGGAAAAGAATGGTGGGCTACACGTCGGACGAGGTCTCCCGCCAGATCAGCGGGCTGGCGGAATATGTGAAGAACCACCCGGAAGTGAACAACGTCCTGCTGTCCGGCGGGGACGCCTTCGTCAATGAAAACCATGTGATCGAGGCCTATCTGGAGGCCCTCGCCGGGATCGGAACCCTCGGCTTCATACGCTTCGGGACGAGAACCCCTGTCGTGCTGCCGGAGCGGATCACCGGCGACCCGGAGCTGCTCGGGATACTCAGGCGGTACGGCCTCAGGAAGCAGCTGATCGTCGTGACCCATTTTGATCATCCGAAGGAGCTGACGCCGGAGGCGCACAGCGCGGTGCGGGCGCTCCGCGGCGCCGGCTGCGTCGTCAGGAACCAGACGGTTCTTCTGCGGGGCATCAACGACGACCCGGACGTGCTGGCGGCCCTTCAGAACGGCCTGGTGTCCTTCGGCGTCGAGCCGTACTACGTCTTCCAGTGCCGGCCGGCCCGCGGCGTCATGACACAGTTCCAGGTTCCGCTCCGGGAAGGATACCGCATTGTCGAGGCGGCGAAGGCGGCCTGCAGCGGACAGTCCAAGGCCTTCCGCTACGTCCTTTCCCATGTGACCGGAAAGATCGAGATACTCGGGCCCGTCGGCGGGAAGATGCTGTTCAAGTATCACCAGGCGAAAGATCCCGCGGACAACGGCAGGATCTTCGCCGCGGATCCCGGACCGGACCGGTGCTGGCTCGACGGGATTCCCGGGCCGGAGGAAGCGCCGGCATCAGGCGGGATCTGACGGGCTTTCCTGATCCTCCGCCGCCGGCGGATCCTCAGCTGTTTCCCCATCCTCGTTGATTTTGAACTGCGTCCGGTAGAGCTCGGTGTAAACGCCTCCGAGCTCTACCAGTTCTTTGTGCTGTCCTCTCTCGATGATCTGCCCGTCCTTCACGACGAGGATCTCGTCCGCTGCCAGGATGGTGGAGAGCCGGTGGGCGATCAGGATGCTGCTCCGCGACCGCACCAGCGGGTCGATGGCGTCCTGGATCGCCTGCTCGGAGATGGAGTCGAGGGCGGAGGTCGCCTCGTCGAAAATGAGCAGCGCGGGATCCTTCAGCAGAATTCTGGCGATGGAGACGCGCTGCTTCTCGCCGCCCGAGAGCTTGAGCCCCCGGTTCCCCACCAGCGTGTCCAGCCCTTTCTCCTGCGAGGCGATGAAGTCGTAGATATTGGCTTTTTTGCAAGCCTCGATGAGCTCGGCCTCCGTGGCGTCCGGCCTGGCGTAGAGCAGGTTGTCGCGCACCGTCCCGTTGAAGAGATAGGTGTCCTGGGTCACGATGCCGACGTTTCTTCTCAGGAACGCCAGATCGAGCCGGCGGACGTCGACCCCGTCGAAGAGAACCGCCCCGCCGCACACGTCGTAGAGACGGGGAATCAGATTGATGATGGTGCTCTTTCCCGCGCCGGAGGGCCCCACAATGGCGACGCTGTGCCCCGCCTTCAGCGTGAAGCTGACGTCCCGGAGAATCGGGCGCTCCGACTCATAGGAGAAATCCACATGGGAGAATTCCACGCTGCCCGATACGGAACCGGGCGTGACCGCGTCGGGGGGACTGCTGATCTCGACCGGCATGTCGAAGTACTCGAAGATGCGGGTAAAAAGGGCCATCGAGCGGATCCACTCCACCTGGAAGGAGAGCAGCTGATTGACGGGCATGTACATTTTTCCCAGGAGCGCCACGAGGACGGTGATGTCGCCGACGGTGAGATCCGCGTCATAGCGCATCATGAGAATGCCGCCGACGAGGTAGAGCAGCATGGGACCGATGCTGGCAAACGTCGTGATCACCACGCGGAACCAGCGGCCGGCCATGCTCTCGCGGATGTTGAGCCGGATCATTTTCCGGTTGAGCTCCTCGTAGCGCCGGTACTCGTATTCCTCCTTGCAGAACAGCTTCACCAGGGTCTGGCCGCTGACAGACATGGTCTCGTTCAGGATGCCGTTGATCTCGTCGTTGCAGGACTGGGCCTCCCGGGTCAGCATCCACCGGGTCTTCCCGGCCGCCCGGGTGGGCAGGGCGAAGAGAGGCACGATGACGATCCCGATGAGGGCGAGGATCCAGTTCTTCTCAAACATCGCGGCCATCGCGATGACGAGGGTGATGAAATTGGAGATGATGCTGGTGAAGGTGCTGGCCACCACCGTCCAGACCCCGTCGATGTCGCTGGTCATGCGGGTGATGATGTCGCCCTGGCTGCTGGAGGTGAAGAAGCGCTGGGACATCTGCTCCAGATGGAGAAACATCTTGTTGCGCATGTCATAGGTGATGTGCTGGGCGATCCAGTTGTTCAGATAGCTCTCCGCCACGCCGATGAGATTGGCGCCGAGGGTGACGCCAAGGGACAGGAGGATGAGCCGGATCAGCATGCCCAGATCCCCGGCGATCAGTCCTTCGTCGATGATGCGGCCCGTCAGGATCGACGGGAGCAGGTTGAAGAACGAGGAAGCGGCGATGCAGACGAGCACCAGAACGAGCTGCTTCCAGTAGGGACGCAGGTAGGACAGGATCCGCCGGATGAGGGATCCTGTCACCTTGGGACGGTTATTCATCTCTTCCTCTGTCAGGAAGCCTCTCATGTTTCTCGGCATCTGCGGGGGCATGGCGTTTCCTCCCTGTCTGATTCCGGACAAAAAAGCTCTCTGTATAAGAAAACAGGATTTTGTGCCCGGATGCAATCCGTTTTTTTGTGAAATTTCCTTGAACGATGATTTCAGAAGAAAATTAGCACTCGACACTTGACAGTGCTAATAATCGGTGCTACATTGGTATTGTGTTATAGATGAAGTAACACAATCAACGGGGAAAGGAGCACCGCCCGATCCGCCTCCGCGCAGCGCGCGGAGCGCCGGGAGAAGAGGCGGTGATGCGCCGGGGCGGCGCATGGCATGGAATATGAATATAGAAAAATTCACGCAGAAATCCAAGGAGGCCCTGGCGGAGCTGGACAGGATCGCCCTCGATTACGGCCATCAGGAGATCGAGCAGGAGCATCTTCTCTTCGCCCTTCTCAGCCAGGAGGACAGCCTTGTCAGGAAGCTCATCGTCAGGATGGGCCTCGACGACGGGGCTTTTGAGAGCGCGGTCGTCGAGGCGCTGAACAAACGGGTCAAGGTGTCGGGCGGCACGCCCTATATCGGCGGGGATCTGAACAAGGTCCTGCTGAAGGCGCCGGACGAGGCGAGGGCGATGGGAGACGAGTACACCTCGGTGGAGCATCTGATTCTCTCGATGATCCGCTATCCCAACCGCGCCGTCAAGGAGATCTTCCGCACCTTCGGGATCACGCGGGAGACGTTTCTTCAGGCCCTGGCCACGGTCAGGGGCAATCAGAAGGTGACGACGGACAATCCGGAGGCGACCTATGACGCCCTGTCGAAATACGGCCAGGATCTCGTGGAGAAGGCGGGAAAGCAGAAGCTGGACCCGGTCATCGGCCGCGACGACGAGATCCGTCAGACCATCCTGATCCTGTCCAGAAAGACCAAGAACAACCCGGTCCTGATCGGCGAGCCGGGCGTGGGCAAGACCGCCGTGGTGGAGGGTCTGGCCCAGAGGATCGTCCAGGGGGACGTGCCGGACAACCTCAAGGACAAGCACATCTTCGCCCTCGACATGGGCGCGCTGGTGGCCGGCGCCAAGTACCGGGGCGAATTTGAGGAGAGGCTGAAGGCCGTCCTGGAGGACGTGAAGCAGTCCGACGGAAAGATCATCCTCTTCATCGACGAGCTCCACCTGATCGTCGGCGCGGGCAAGACCGACGGCGCTATGGACGCCGGCAATATGCTGAAGCCGATGCTGGCGAGAGGCGAGCTGCACTGCATCGGGGCCACCACCCTGGATGAATACCGGGAATATATCGAGAAGGACAAGGCGCTGGAGCGCCGGTTCCAGCCGGTCATGATCGACGAGCCGACGGTCCTGGATACCATCTCGATCCTCAGGGGTCTCAAGGAGAGGTACGAGGTCTATCACGGCGTGAAGATCACCGACAACGCGCTGGTCTCCGCGGCGACCCTCTCCCAGAGGTACATCACGGACCGGTTCCTGCCGGACAAGGCCATCGACCTGGTGGACGAGGCCTGCGCCCTGATCAGGACCGAGCTCAACTCGATGCCGACGGAGCTGGACGAGCTCAGCCGGAAGATCACCCAGATGAAGATCGAGGCCACCGCCCTCCGCAAGGAGACGGATCCCCTCAGCAGGGAGCGGCTCGAGGATCTGGAGAAGGATCTCGCGGAGCTCCAGGACGAGTTCAACGCCAAAAAGGCCCAGTGGGAGAACGAGAAAAACGCCGTTGAGGGTCTGAAGACCTACCGCGAGAGGATCGAGGAGCTCAACCAGCAGATCGAGATCGCCAGGCGGAATTACGACCTGAACAAGGCGGCGGAGCTGCAGTACGGCGAGCTGCCGAAGCTCCAGAGGGAGCTCGAGGAGGCGGAGAAGCTGGCGGGCAGCGGGGATCTCACCATGGTCCGGGAGGAAGTCACGGAGGACGAGATCGCCAGGATCGTGTCCAAGTGGACCGGCATCCCCGTGGCGAAGCTGACCGCGGGAGAGCGGGAGAAGCTGCTGAAGCTGGAGGACGAGCTCCACAAAAGAGTGGTGGGACAGGACGAGGCCGTCCGCAAGGTGGCGGACGCCATCCTGAGATCGAAGGCGGGCATCAAGGACCCGAAGCGTCCCATCGGCTCCTTCCTCTTCCTCGGCCCCACGGGCGTCGGAAAGACGGAGCTGGCGAAGACGCTGGCGGCCTATCTCTTCGACGACGAGAACAACATGGTGCGGATCGACATGTCGGAGTACATGGAGAAATACTCCGTCTCCAGACTGATCGGAGCGCCTCCGGGATACGTGGGCTACGACGAGGGCGGACAGCTGACGGAGGCCGTCAGGAGAAAGCCCTTCTCGGTGGTGCTGTTTGACGAGGTGGAGAAGGCGCATCCCGACGTCTTCAACGTTCTCCTCCAGGTGCTGGACGACGGCCGCATCACCGACAGCCAGGGGCGGACGGTTGATTTCAAGAACACCATCATCATCCTGACCTCCAATATCGGTTCCCAGTACCTTCTGGAAGGCATTACGCCCGAGGGCGAGATCCGGGAGGAGGCGAGAGCGGCGGTCCAGGGCGAGCTCAGGGCCCATTTCAGGCCGGAGTTCCTCAACCGTCTCGACGAGATGATTCTCTTCAAGCCGCTGACCAGGGACAATATCGGAGGCATCATCGAGCTCCTTCTGGCGGAACTCAACAGAAGACTCGAGACCCAGCAGATCCGCATCTCCCTGACGGACGAGGCGAAGCAGCTGGTGATCGAGCGGGGCTACGACCCGGTCTACGGGGCGAGACCCCTCAGACGCTATCTCCAGCAGAGCGTGGAGACCATCGCCGCGAAGCTCATTCTGGGCGGCGGCATCAGCGAAGGAGACGAGATCCGGATCGGCGTGGCGGACGGAGAGCTGGAAGGCACCATCGTGCCGGGCGCCGGACGGGACGGAAGAGAATAAAAGACGAAGCGGAAGACGCGCAGCGCTGCCGGCGCGCGGCGGGATCAGTGCGGCGGAGAACGCGGGACGCCAAAAAAATCGCGCGGCGCGCCGCCGGATCAAAAGGGCGGAGAACGCGGGACGCCAATAATCACGCAGCGCAAAAACAGCGGATGGACCTGACGACGGTCCATCCGCTGGTTTTTTGTTCAGACCTTCTGGCCTCTGGCGTGCTTCTCGACCACCTTGTTGATCCGGTCGATGGGGTTCAGCAGGCCGGAGAGCGAGTACTCGTGGTTCATGGTGTCGATGATGAGCGCGATGAACTTGCTCATATCGCAGCTTTTGTAATACTTTTTCCCGAGAAGCTCCTCGGGCTGATAGACGAGGTTCGTCGTGATCAGATAATCGAAGATCCCCCGCTTGTAGGCCTTGTCGAAGGGAGCGGTTCCGCCGGTCAGGATGCCGAAGGTGGCGCAGATGAAGATGCGGCCGGCCTTTCTCTTCTTGAGGAGCTCGGCGGTCTCGAGAACCGCGTTCCCCGAGGAGATCATGTCGTCGATGATGATGATGTCCTTCCCCTCCACCTCCGGGCCGAGGAACTCGTGGGAGAGGATGGGGTTTCTGCCGTGATAGACCGTGGTGTAGTCGCGGCGCTTGTAGAACATGCCCATGTCGATCCCGAGGACGTTGGCGAGATAGATGGCGCGGCTCATGCCGCCCTCGTCCGGGCTGACGGCCATCATGTGCCGGCTGTCGATTTTGAGATCCGGCGCCGCGCGGAGAACGTTTTTGATGAACTGGTAGGTCGGGCTGACCGTCTCGAATCCCTCGAGAGGGATCGCGTTCATGACTCTCGCGTCGTGGGCGTCAAAGGTGATGATGTTTTCGACTCCCAGATCGATGAGCTCGTGCAGGGCGCTGGAGCAGTCGGGGGATTCCCGGCCGGTCTGCAGAATCTGGCGCCCCTCGTAGAGATAGGGCATGATGACCGTGATGCGGTGCGCCTTGTGCCCCGCCGCGCCGATGATGCGCTTCAGATCCTGGAAGTGATCGTCCGGCCCCATCACGTTCTCAAACCCGGACATCCGGTAGGTCACGCTGTAGTTCATGACGTCGACGAGGATGTAGAGATCGTCCCCGCGGATGGACTCCCTGATCACGCCCTTGGCCTCTCCGGAGCCGAACCGGGGCGTATCGGCCTCGATCAGAAACGAGTCCCTGACGTAGCCGTTGTCCGGCGAGGCGATGCCCTGGGCGACGCGATCTTTTCTCCACTCGACGAGGAAATCGTTGACCTTCCGGCCGATGTCGAGGGTGCTTTTCATCGCGATGATACCGAGTCGTGCCTCCGGTGTCGTGTCGAGCACCGGCTTAAGCTGAGTGTCCCGCCTGTCAGGATTCATGTCTGCCCTCCGTTCAGCTTTTGTTGGATGCGGATATCGCCGCCTGTCAGTCTGATGATGGAATAATGGCTGGTGATTCTTGAAAAAATGCGCTCAGAGTACTTCGAAGAGAGTTCGCCGAGAGAGAGATTGGAGGAGATGACGGTCGACCGCCCGGAGGCGATCCTTCCGCTGACGATCCGGAAGAGCTCCGTGCCGACGAAGGCGTTCATCAGCTCCGCGCCCAGGTCGTCGATAATCAGCAGGTCGCAGCTGTCGATCAGTCCCCTTCCGGTGCTCTCCCTGTCCGAACGGCCGAAGGCCGATTCCGCCAGCAGATCGAAGAGCTCGGCGGAGGAGAAGCACAGGACCGAACAGCCGGCCTTCAGGGCCTCGTCCGCGATGCAGTGGGCGAGGAAGGTCTTTCCCACGCCGGTATTCCCGCAGATGTAGAGGCTCGCGCCGTCCCGGCCGATGCGGGAGGCCATCTCCCGGGCCTCGGCGCAGGCGCGCTTCGCCGTCTCGCGCGGCGTCATTCCCGTGATTTCATCCTTAATTGTATCAGAATAGACATCAAAAGAAAAGCGGTCGAAGTTCTCGCTTTTCAGCACATTCCGGAGGGAACTGCCGCCGTAGACGATCTCGGCCGCGGCCCTGTCGAAGCATCTGCAGCGGCGGCCGCCGACGTAACCGGTGTCCCGGCACAGAGGGCAGTCGTAGGTGAGCTCAAGAAAGTCCCCGGCATAGCCGTGGGCCTCCAGCAGCTCCTTTTTCCGGTCCCGGATCCGCTTCATCTCCGTCTGATAGGAGGCAAGATCGGCGCCGGGATCGGCGATCCTGGCCCTGGCGGCCTCGAGGGACCGGGAAGCGGTCTCGTCGTCCAGCCGGCTGATCTCCGGGATGTTCCGGTAGACCTCGGCGGTCCTCCTGTCGCGCTCGCGCAGGTGCTTCTCGCGGATCTCGTCATAGTGGCGCATGACGGCGTCGTAATCTGAGTTTTTGAGAGCCATGAAAGATGTCCCCTTCAGCTTTTCTTCAGGAGCTGCGATTCGAGAGAACTGTAGTCGTAGGTCCTCTGATCGAAGTCGGTGAAAGAGTTCTTCGCGCGGGAGGCCCGCCCGGCGGACGCCTCCTTCACGGCCGGCGCGGAGCGGCTGTGCTCCTCGTCGAGACGCGCGACGTCCTCGAGGGTGCGGACTCCTCTGGAGAACCACTTCGAGAGAATGCCGTCGGTGTAATTCAGGGTGGGACGGGAGGCGTTCATGACCGTGCGCGTACAGGCCTCAGTGATGATTTCCATCGGATAGCCGTACTTCTCGATCCATTTCTTCATGACCCGGGTCTCCGCCTCCACCGGATGGTGGTTGTTGATGCCCAGGGCCTTGAGAATGTCATAGTACTCCCGGTGATAGCTTCCGGCCGCGATCCGCGCCTCGTGGACGTTGGTGATCCCCTGATCCTTCCAGCCCAGCGCCACCTTCTCGATGTAGTGGAAGCTCGTGTGCCCGCGGCTCACGCAGTAGTCGATCAGGTAGTCGATCAGGTCCGGCGAGAAGCGCAGCGAGTCGTAGAAGAAGCAGATCTTCTGGGTCTCGGAGCGGGAGAGCGGCTTTCCCAGGTACTGCTGGGCGATGAACAGAAGCTCGCGGATATCCTCCTTCTCCCCGAGCTCCGCCATGCGCTCGGACGTCAGGTCCGACGCCTTGCCGACCTCCTCCTTCTCCTTTCCGGGGGCGTCGGGCGAGCAGTATCCGGAGAACATGATCTCGGAGACCTCGCCGTCCTCCCCGCAGGACAGGGTGAGAACCCCCTCCCGCTCCCAGTAGCGGAGCGCGCGGAGAACGTCGTTCTCCGTGCAGTTCATGCGGTCCGCGATTCCGCACAGCGAAAAGGAACCTGTCCTTTTTCCGGCGGTCCGGAGAAGGTACAGGTAGATTCTGAGAAAGTCGCCGTTGGCCTCGGGGAGGAAACGGTCGAGAAATTCGTTTGATATCACGGTAACGTCCTGCGCGAAGCAGGAACGGATCTTGATTGTATCCATAGGAACCTCGAAATCGTCATATATAGGAGAGTATATCATGACGGGACTTCTGCGCATCCACAAAATAATCCACATCGGCCCGCCTCCGGTGTGGAAACGGCCGATGTGGATAATGTGCATAAGTGGACAGGCGGGGCGTCAGATCAGATGTTCTCCCACTTCTACGATGTTTCCGGCCCCCATGGTTATCAACAGATCTCCCTCCCGGAGCTGTGATTTCAGATAATTTTCAATTTCGCCGAAGGTCGGGAAATAGCGCGCCGCGGTGCCTCTTTTCTCGATCTCCGCCCGCAGGTCGTCGGAGGAGATGCCGATGGTGTTTTTCTCCCTGGCGGCGTAGATGTCCGCCAGCACCACCTCGTCCGCGGCGGAGAGGGCGTCGGCGAACTCCGGCAGGAGGGCCTTCGTCCGGGTGTAGGTGTGGGGCTGGAACGCGACGATCAGCCTGTCGTGAGGATGGTTCCTCGCGGCGGCGAGCGTCGCGGCGATCTCCGTCGGGTGGTGGGCGTAGTCGTCGATCACGACGGCGCCCTGCACGCTGCCCTTGTACTCGAACCGTCTCTCAGTCCCCGTGAAGCTCAGGAGCCCCTCGCGGATCGTCTCGGGATCAAGGCCCGTCTTCCGGCCGAGGGCGATGGCGGCCAGGGCGTTGGAGACGTTGTGGGCGCCGGGGACGCGGAGGTCGAAGCGGCCGAGCTCATTGCCCCGCTCGAGGCAGACAAAGGAGCCGCATCCGTTTTCGTCGTACCGGATGTCCCCGGCGGTGTAGTCCGCCGCGCAATCCAGGCCGTAGGTAATGATCTCGCGGTCGATGCCGCCGACGACGGCGTCGTATTTCGCCGTGCCGCGGTTGATGATCAGCGTCCCGTCCTCCGGAAGAAGGGAGGCGAACCGGTGAAACGATTCCGCGATGTCGTCGAGATCCTTGAAGAAGTCCAGATGATCGGCGTCGACGTTGAGAATCAGCTCGATCTTCGGGAAGAAGGAGAGGAAGCTGTTGGTATATTCGCACGCCTCCGCGACGAACACGCCGGAGCGTCCCACCCGGATATTCCCGCCGATGGAGGGAAGAATCCCTCCGACCGTCACGGTCGGATCCATGCCGCCGCGCATCAGGATGTGGGCGCACATGGACGTGGTCGTGGTCTTGCCGTGAGTGCCGGCCACCGCGATGGGAACCTCGTAGCAGCGCATGATCTCGCCGAGGAGCTCCGCCCGCGTCAGCATCGGGAGGCCCGCCGCCTTCGCCGCCGCGAACTCCGGGTTGTCGGGATGGATCGCGGCGCTGTAGACGACGCAGTCGATGCCGTCGCCGATATTGTCCGCGGACTGTCCGATGAAGACTTTTACGCCCAGCTCCTCCAGATGCTTCGTCAGCGGGGAAGCCGAGGCGTCGGAGCCCGAGATGCGGAAGCCCCGTCCCGCCAGGATCTCCGCGAGTCCGCTCATGCTGATTCCGCCGATACCTATAAAATGAAGTGATACAGGTCTGTCAAAATTTATCTGAAACATTCCGGTATGTCCTCTCCGTATGAATTCTTGTCCGGACGTTCAAATCCGGCCGTAATCTGCTCTATTTTAGCCCCGATAAAGCCCTGATTGCAACAGGAAAGAAAGAGGAAATGAAACACGGACCGATTTTAGTCATTCTTTGGCAAAAACGGACATAAACGGGGGAACGGGAACTGCAATTTTATACAAAAAATGTTCGAACTGCATCGAAGTCTTGTAAATGATGTTCACTATTCGGAAACAGTGTGCTATAATTGTTTCACTTAAATTTAACTGCGTGAGGTGAGCTTATGATCAAAAAAGAAATGATCGCAATGCTGCTCGCCGGAGGCCAGGGAAGCCGTCTGGGTGTCCTTACAGACAACGTAGCCAAGCCTGCAGTGTCGTTCGGGGGAAAATACCGGATCATCGATTTTCCTCTCAGCAACTGTATCAATTCCGGAATTGATACGGTCGGCGTTCTGACACAGTACAGGCCGCTGCGGCTGAACACCCACATCGGCATCGGGATTCCGTGGGATCTTGACCGCAACGTCGGAGGGGTCACCGTCCTTCCGCCGTACGAAAAGATCGGGAATTCCGACTGGTACACGGGAACGGCCAACGCGATCTACCAGAACCTTGAGTACATGGAGCAGTACAATCCGGACTACGTGCTGATCCTTTCCGGCGACCACATCTACAAGATGGACTACGAAGTGATGCTGGATTACCACAAGGCGAACAGGGCTGACGTCACACTTGCGGTCATGCCGGTTCCTATGGAAGAGGCATCCCGCTTTGGCATCGTGGTGACTGACGGGACGGGCAGAATCACGGAATTCCAGGAGAAGCCGGAGCATCCGGCCAGCACTCTGGCATCCATGGGCATCTACATTTTCAGCTGGCCTGTCCTGCGGGACGCTCTTGTTCTGCTGAAGGATCAGATGAATCTCGACTTCGGTAAGCATGTACTTCCCTACTGCAGGGAGAACGGAAAGAGACTTTTCGCGTACGAGTTCAACGGCTACTGGAAGGATGTCGGCACGCTGGGTTCCTACTGGCAGGCCAACATGGAGCTGATTGACGTAATTCCCGAATTCAATCTCTATGAGGAATTCTGGAAAATCTATACGAGAGGAGATATTGTCACACCGGATTACATCGCAGAAACCGCTGTCGTCGACAAGTGCATCATCGGTGAAGGCGCCGAGATCCACGGCGAGGTGCACAACTCGGTGATCGGGCCGGCCGTCCGGATATCGGAGGGAGCGGTCGTCAGAGACTCGATCATCATGCAGGAGACTTATGTAGGAAAGGACTCGCAGATCAACCGCGCTGTGATCGCGCAGAACGTCGCCATCGGCGACAACGCGGTGCTCGGCTTCGGGAAGGACGCTCCCAACACGTGGAACCAGAGCGTGTACTCCTTCGGCCTGGTCACGGTCGGCGAGAATTCCGTGATTCCGTCCGATGTCAGGATCGGCAGAAATACCGCGATACTCGGAGTCACCCTTGCCGAGGACTATCCGAACGGCGAACTGCCCGGAGGAGGGACCATCATCAGGACAGACGAGAAGGCAGGTGAGAACGGATGAGAGCGGTAGGAATCATACTTGCTGGCGGCAACAACAGCCGGATGAGAGAACTGTCGAGCAAACGCGCGATCGCGGCGATGCCGATGGCCGGGAGCTACCGGAGCATTGATTTTTCTCTCTCCAACATGACGAATTCCCACATACAGAAGGTGGCGGTGCTCACCCAGTACAACGCCAGGTCGCTGAACGAGCATCTCAGCTCCTCGAAGTGGTGGGACTTCGGCAGAAAGCAGGGGGGACTTTTCCTGTTTCCCCCGACGATAACCACAAAGAACAGCTGGTGGTACAGAGGGACGGCGGACGCCATCGCCCAGAATCTCGACTGGCTGAGGCAGTGCCATGAACCCTATGTGGTGATTGCCTCGGGCGACGGAGTCTACAAGCTGGATTACAACAAGGTCCTCGAGTTCCACATCGCGAAGAGGGCGGACGTCACGGTCGTGTGCACCGAGCTTCGCGGGGAGGACCTGAGCCGCTTCGGCGTCCTCAAGATGAACGAGGACTGCCGCATCGAGGAGTTCGACGAGAAGCCGATGGTCTCGAAGTCGAACGTGGTCTCGACGGGCATCTACGTGATCCGCAGACGCCAGCTCATAGAAATGATTGAGAAATGTGCCCAGGAGGACCGCTCCGATTTCGTTAAGGACATCCTGATCCGCTACAAGGATCTGAAGCGGATCTACGGGTACAGAATCAATACCTACTGGAGTAATATTTCCACCGTGGAATCTTACTACCGTACCAACATGGATTTTCTGAAAAATGAAGTGCGGGACTATTTCTTCCACCAGGGACCTGCCATCTACACCAAGGTCGATGACAACCCTCCGGCGAAATACAATCCCGGCTGCTCGGTCAGAAACAGCCTTGTATCTTCCGGATGCATCATCAACGGCACCATTGAGAACTCTGTCATCTTTAAGAAGGTGTTCATCGGGAACAACTGCTTCATCAGAAATTCAATTATCCTGAATGACGTATATATCGGAGACAACACGCACATCGAGAACTGCGTTGTCGAAAGCCGCGACACGATCCGGGCGAATTCCAGACACTTCGGTGAGAACGGAATAAAGATCGTCGTCGAGAAGAACGAAAGGTACGTCATTTAAAAAGGATATGCCGCGCCTCGGCGCGGCAGGCGGATCCCTGTCCCGGGAACGCTTTCATTTTCAGCGTTGCACAAGAACAGAGAGGAATGGTTTTATGAACATTACAGATGTCAGAGTTCGCAAGGTTTCCAAAGACGGCAAGATGAAGGCTGTGGTCTCCATCACCATTGACGATGAATTTGTCGTTCACGATATCAAGGTCATAGAGGGGGAAAAGGGACTTTTTATCGCGATGCCCAGCAGAAAAGCAGCTGACGGCGAGTACAGGGACATTGCCCATCCCATCAATTCAGAGACAAGGAGTGAGATTCAGAGCATCATCCTCACAAAGTATGAGGAAACGGTCGCGAGAGAGGAAGCTGAAGTATTTGCGGAGGATTCCGGAGAAATGTTCTGATACCGGGTTTTGGGACTGCTGTAAATTAAATATTGCGAAGCTCCAGAAGGGAGGCGTCCGGCGAGGGCGCCTCCCTTTCCGCGGCGTCTTTTCGTATTTCCCGCCGCGGAGCCTGGTATTTTCCGCGCTGCATTTCCTGTATTGTACGCGGCGCATTTCCCGCATTTTCCGCAGAGCATCTTCGGATCTCCCGCGCTGCATTTCCTCTATTGTACGTGGTGCCTTTCCCGCATTTTCCACGGCGGAGCCGGTTTACATATTTCAAAAATGTTACAGGCTTTAAACAAAATCCTTTCAATATGTTACACAATGTGCTATTATGTATTGCATACATGTGAAAAACTGCCCTCATGGGAAAGAGGACGTCCATGTGAAAGGAGAATATGCGAATGGTCAGAAAGCAGATCGTCGGCCTGATGATTGCGGTTTCGCTCGCGTCGGTACAGACGCTCCCCGCGATGGCTGATACATACGATAAAATAGCGGCCGCCGAGGCCGAGAAGAACGCGGCGGAGAACGAGCTTGCCGCCACCCAGAACAAGATCGATGCGATGAGCAAGGAGAGGAGCGCCCTCAGCACCTATCTCGACGAGCTCGGCGCCCAGATCACGTCGCTGTCGACGGATATCGAGAGCATCTCGGCCCGGATCACCGAGAAGACGACGGCCATCAAGAAGGCGCGCGCCGCCGTGAAGCGGGCCAAGATCAATGAGCGCAGACAGTACAACAACATGGTGAGCCGCATCCAGTATATGTACGAGAACGGCAGCACGGACCTGATGACCGCGTTTCTGGAGTCGAAGGACGTGACCCAGTTCCTCAACAAGGCGGCGGAGGTCCAGGAGCTCACGAAATACGACCGCGACAAGCTCGACGAGTACAAGGCGACCAAGGAAGCGGTCGTGAACAGACAGCTGGAGCTCGAAGCGGACCAGAAGGAGCTCAGGACTCTCAAGAAGGAAAACGAGACGAAGCTCTCCGAGGTTCAGACCCTGGCCAACACGACAGACGCCAAAATCGCCGAGTACACAGCCGGCATCGGCGAACAGGAGTGGAAGGCTTCCAATCTGGCCGACGAGATCTCCTACAGCAAGGGACTTCTGGCGGATCTCGAGCAGCAGGCCGCGGCCGAGGAGGCAGCCCGCGCCGCCCGCGAGGCGCGCGAGGCGGAGGAAGAGGCCCGCGCCGAGGCGCATGCGGACGACTCCGACGACGAGTACACGGAGCAGCAGCCCGAAGAGGATTCCGACGATTCGGATGAAGATGACGGAAGCTCTGAGGACGCGGACGAATCCGGCGACGAAGACGACGGTTCCGAGGACGCGGATGAATCCGAGGACTACGACGGCTCCGGGGACACGGACGAATCCGAGGACTACGACGGCTCCGAGGACGCGGACGATTCCGAGGACTATGACGGCTCCGAGGACGCGGACGAGTCCGAAGACTACGACGAGTCCGAGGATTACGACGAATCCGAAGACTACGACGAGTCCGAGGATTATGACGGCTCCGAGGACGCGGACGAGTCCGAAGATTACGACGAGTCCGAGGATTACGACGAATCCGAAGACTACGATGAGTCCGGCGACGAGGACGAAGGCCAGATCGACGACGAAGAGTACGGCTCGGAGGATGAGGACTTCTACTCGGACGAAGAAGACTATGACGACGAGGACGAGCCGGTGGACTTCGACGCCGACGAGGATTACAACGAAGACGACGAGTACGAGGACGAAGATTACGACGAATCCGAGGACTACGACGAATCTGAGGACTACGACGAAGACGAAGATTACGACGAAGACGAAGATTACGACGAGGACGAGGATTACGACGAGGACGAGGATTACGACGAGGATGAGGACTATGACGACGACGAGTCCGGCAGCGACGGTACTTACCTCGGAAACTTCACCCTCACCGCCTACTGCTGGTGCGCGCAGTGCAACGGTTCCGCGGGCCAGCCTACGGCGAGCGGCGTGAATCCCACGTCCGGCCACACGGTCGCCATGGGAGGCGTCGATTTCGGAACGCAGCTGCTGATCAACGGCACCGTCTATACGGTCGAAGACCGGGGCACGCCCTACGGTCACGTGGACATCTTCATGGACTCCCATGAGGAGGCGCTGGCCTTCGGAATGCAGTACGCGGACGTCTATCTGGTGGGCTGACAGCCGGAAGAACCGGTCAATCAATCAAATCAGGCGCATGAAACGATCCCCTGCCTGCGGGCAGGGGGTTTTTGACGCTTCGAGCCGCAGAGCCCCATATTTCTATTTTCGTGAAACCAGTTTAGTGAAATTTATATCCTGCCGGTCTTTTTCTGAAATACTCATGTCACCCAATTCAATGAAATTTTCATTGACAACCGGGCGACGGACAGTTATAATTACTTTTGCTGTACGGAAGCAGCTTCGATGCGTGGCTCAGTTTGGTAGAGCGCTGCGTTCGGGACGCAGAGGCCGCTGGTTCGAATCCAGTCGCATCGACTAAAAGAGGATGGGTACCACAGGTACCCATCCTCTTTTAATTTATACGCATGAATTTCGACCAGCGGCTTCAGCTTGAGCGAAATCGGGACGAAGAGGGTGGAAAGGTCCAGTGGACCTTTCCACGGTTCGAATCCAGTCGAATTGATTGAAGAAGTATAATTGTGAAAAATTTCCCCACCTGTTATCTAAATCAAATAACTGATATGTAATGACCTTTGTCAAGAGGCAACTTGACAAGAATCACCACAAACTTATTCTGTTGTAACCGAAGGCATCGTGAAAGAGCTTTAGGGTATCAGTTCCCGGCATTGGCCACTCTGATATACGTGGA